>NZ_JBVJOW010000017.1:0-1424 GCF_055582965.1 Amycolatopsis sp. NPDC104863 | reverse complement strand
TTCAGAACCGTAGAGTGGATGCGCAACATCTTCGTAGACAAGTCCTCGGCCTATTAGTACCAGTCAACTCAACAACACATTACTGTGCTTCCATCTCTGGCCTATCAACCCAATGGTCTATTGGGAGCCTTAACCCACAAAGGGTGGGATACCTCATCTTGGAACAGGCTTCCCGCTTAGATGCCTTCAGCGGTTATCCCTTCCGAACGTGGCCAACCAGCCATGCCCCTGGCGGAACAACTGGCACACCAGAGGTTCGTCCGTCCCGGTCCTCTCGTACTAGGGACAGCCTTCCTCAAGTATCCTACGCGCGCGGCGGATAGGGACCGAACTGTCTCACGACGTTCTAAACCCAGCTCGCGTGCCGCTTTAATGGGCGAACAGCCCAACCCTTGGGACCTACTCCGGCCCCAGGATGCGACGAGCCGACATCGAGGTGCCAAACCATGCCGTCGATATGGACTCTTGGGCAAGATCAGCCTGTTATCCCCGGGGTACCTTTTATCCGTTGAGCGACACCCCTTCCACCAGGAGGTGCCGGATCACTAGTCCCGACTTTCGTCCCTGCTCGACATGTCTGTCTCACAGTCAAGCTCCCTTGTGCACTTGCACTCAACACCTGATTGCCAACCAGGCTGAGGGAACCTTTGGGCGCCTCCGTTACTCTTTAGGAGGCAACCGCCCCAGTTAAACTACCCATCAGGCACTGTCCCTGAACCAGATCATGGCCCGAGGTTCAGATTCCCAATTCGACCAGAGTGGTATTTCAACAACGACTCCACAGTAACTAGCGTCACCGCTTCACAGTCTCCCACCTATCCTACACAAGCCGAACCGAAAACCAATACCAAACTATAGTAAAGGTCCCGGGGTCTTTCCGTCCTGCCGCGCGTAACGAGCATCTTTACTCGTAGTGCAATTTCGCCGGGCCTGTGGTTGAGACAGCCGGAAAGTCGTTACGCCATTCGTGCAGGTCGGAACTTACCCGACAAGGAATTTCGCTACCTTAGGATGGTTATAGTTACCACCGCCGTTTACTGGCGCTTAAATTCTCAGCTTCGCCATTGCTGGCTAACCGGTCCTCTTAACGTTCCAGCACCGGGCAGGCGTCAGTCCATATACATCGTCTTGCGACTTCGCATGGACCTGTGTTTTTAGTAAACAGTCGCTTTCCGCTGGTCTCTGCGGCCACCCACCCCTAGCTCGAGAAGAGCTTCAGGATGTTTGGCCCCCCTTCTCCCGAAGTTACGGGGGCATTTTGCCGAGTTCCTTAACCACAGTTCACCCGATCGCCTTGGTATTCTCTACCTGACCACCTGTGTTGGTTTGGGGTACGGGCCGTGCATGCACTCACTAGAGGCTTTTCTCGGCAGCATAGGATCACTCTACTTCGCCTCAAACGGCTACGCATCACGTCTCAGCCT
>NZ_JBVJOW010000016.1:0-2730 GCF_055582965.1 Amycolatopsis sp. NPDC104863 | reverse complement strand
CCCCCCCCCCCCCCCCCCCCCCCCCCCCCCCCCCCCCCCCCCCCCCCCCCCCCCCCCCCCCCCCCCCCCCCCCCCCCCCCCCCCCCCCCACCCCCGTGACCGGAGGAGCACGATGCTCGGACTCAGCCCGGAACGCTTGCCCGGCGCCGTCGCGACCGTGCGCAAGACGGCGCAGAAGGCCAAGGACGCCCTCGCGAACGCCCACGAGCAGATCAGCAGCGAGATCGGCCCCGAGTTCGAGCAGTTGCGCAAACCACTCGGCGAGCTCAACCAGCTCCGCACTTGGGATCCCCGCACCGCCCTGACGCGGTTCGTGCTGGAGCCATCGCCGGTCGAACCGCCCACCCCGCAGCCGTCGCCGACCGGGCGGGTGGCCGGAGTGGACATGGAAGCCACCTGACGAACAACCGAAGGGACCACAATGACCGTCGACCGTGGACTTCTCGCGACCCTCAAAGCCAAGCCCGGCAAGGGCGACGAGCTCGCCGCGTTCCTCGAGCAGGGTCGCGCGCTCGCCGCCGCCGAGACCGGGACCGTCACCTGGTACGCGTTCAAGATCGACGACACCACCTACGGCATCTTCGACACCTTCGAGACCGAAGAAGCCCGCCAGGCTCACCTGAATGGGCAGATCCCGGTCGCGCTCGGACAGGTTGCCGAAGACCTGCTCGCGGCCGACCCGGACATCCGCCCGGTGGACGTCATCGCGCTGACGTGACCGTCGCTCCTCGGCGAAGCAACCTTTCGGCACCTCCACCGGCTCTGTAGTGGGTGTCAAGGTCGAGAGGGGCCGGATGGTGCCGAGGACGGACAAGCGGTTCGAGGTGTTCGTCGAGCAGCACTACGGCGAGCTGCTGCGCTACGCGATGGTGCTGACCGGCAACCGGGACGAGGCCGGTGATGTCGTGCACGACACCCTGCTGAAGCTGGTCCGGCACGTGGGACGCGGCGACATCGAGCACCTCGGCGCCTACGCCCGCCGAACGCTGTTCCGGGTCTTCCTGCGCCACCGCGACCGCACCCGCCGGGAACCGCCGGTCGCCGAGATCGGCGCGCCCCAGGCCGGCGCCGACGCCACGGAGGCGTGGGACGGGCGCAGCGACATGCTGACGCTCCTCTTGCGGCTGCCGCCCCGGACGCGAGCCGTGCTCGCCGCCCGGTTCTACCTCGACCTCGGCGAAGCGGACACCGCGCGGCTGCTCGGCTGCGGTACCGGCACGGTCAAGTCGACGACCTCGCGTGGCCTGCAGCGGCTACGCGAGCTGTGGGAAGCCGAATCACGGTCCCCGCAGACCCCGCCGACGCCCACTTCGAAGGGACGACGATGAACCAGCACCCACCGGACTTCGCCACGCTCCTGCGCGACGAGCTCGCCGCCGTTCCCCCGCCCCGTCCGGCGGCCGGCGAGGCCGCCTCGGTCGCGCATCGGGTGCTGCAGACTCGGGCACGACGACGGCGGCGGACCGTGACGGGAGTCGCGGTGGCCGCAGTCGTCGTGGCCGGCGGTGGCGCCGCGCTCGCAACGGCCTCCGGCGGTGATGAAGCCCTGGCCCAGCCGGTGGCCGTGACCCAGTGGCCGGCGCGAGGCCCACTCGCCGGGGACACCGCACTGGTCGACCGGGCGAAGCTGGCTTGGGCGAACGCCAGCCCGGCCGAGGCTCCCGGATCGGAAGCCGCCGTGCTCTACGCCGGGCCGCTCGGCGCGCAGAACACGACGCTGGTCGTCCTGCGCCGTGACGACGCGGCTGGAAGGACGTCGCTGGGCTTCATGACCACGCCGTCGACCACCGGCGCGACGCTGATGGTGCGGGCCCAGGTGACCGTCCCGACCGATGTGCCCGCCCCGGCGGCTTACGGCTTCGTCGTCTCCAGACCTGCGCCCGAGGACCAGATCCCGGCCAGCTGGGCGGTCGCCCTCGTCGCGCCGGGCATGCCCGCCGCCCGGTCCAGCACCAGCGCCGTCGAGCAAGAGATCGCCGGCACCGCCGGCTCGCCCCTCAACGGTTTGCTCACCGTGGACCTGCCGCCACAGGCAGCCTCGTGGAACACCGAGCTAGCGTTCGGCGACCGCGGAGAACGGGGCATCGCCGCCCTGGCCGCGGCAGCCGACGACCCGGCCACCCGTGCCGTCACCGCGACTCCGGGTCTCGACGGCACCTTCACCGTCACCGGCGCGGCGGACGCACAACCGGGCGACCTGCTCACGCTCCACGACGGCCTGATCGGCGTCGTGACCAGCGGCGGCCCCACCGCTTCGGCCGGCACAGACCTGACGACGCTGCGGACATCCGGGCTGAGTGCCCGGACCGTGACCACCGATCGCCCGGTCGGCCTCGCCGCCGGCCCCGGCAAGGAGACCACGCTCACCGCCGGCCCCGGCGTGCTGCGCGAGGGCGACCGCATCGTCGCCGATGGGTTCCCCGGCACCGCGGCGGTCATCAACCTCGGCACCGCCCACCTGACCTCGGACGGCGCCTGGATCCTGCGGCGGGACATGTGGTTCCCGGTCACTCCTACCCAGGCCACTCTGATCCGGCACCCATGAATGGGCTGCGGAATCGGGGCGCTGCTGGTGTTGTTCTTCGGCGGTATGCAGATGCTCGCGTGACCGGTGTTATTTGTTGGTGCCGGGGGACAGCATCTTGTCGATGACGAAGACGGTCGCGTTTTTGGTGGGGATGTTGCCGCACAGGATCTTCGCGCCGTTGATCGTCATGGTCACGCCCGAGC
>NZ_JBVJOW010000015.1:0-2963 GCF_055582965.1 Amycolatopsis sp. NPDC104863 | reverse complement strand
AACGGCGGCGGTCCTGGTCGTTTTCGGCGCTCCGGTTGATCATCGAAGCGGCATAACGCTTGCCAAACACGGATGAGCTCCTCCCCGCCCGCGCGGGTGCGACGGGCGACACCCGAGCCAGCCGGCGCCCGGGGGATGGATCCTTCGTGGACAGTCCCCTTTCGGGGCTGTGCCCGCCGCGGATGGGTGAGTTCCCCGATCGGGTTTGCGGCGTCGAGCGCGGTCAGCCCACGGCGAGGTCCGCCACCGACGGGGTGGTGGGCTGCAGCGACCCGGTGGCGGGCTCGACGGTCACCGACACACCGTCGGCGCCGGCGGGGAGCGCGACCTCGACGGTGCCCGCGGGGGCGATCAGTCCCGCCGAGCGCGGCGCGCCCGAACCGGTCAGCCACACTTCGTAGGCGTGGCCGGCGTCCAGCCGCGGCAGCGCCTGCGCGGCGACGAAGACCCGGCCGAGCTGCCGGGAGGCGGTGGCGGAGACCGAGCCGCCGCCGACCGCGGCCGTGCGCACGGTGGTCGCGTCGGACGCGGAGGTCACCGCGCCGCCCTCGGCCACCGGCACCGGACGGCCGGAGACCGACTGGTCCAGCCCGATGCTGATGCCGCCGGCGAGCACCGCCGCCGCGGCGGCGACCGACGCCACCACGATCAGCGCGCGCTTGCGCCACGGGGCGCGTCGGACCGGGACGGCCGGCTCGGGGGTGACGCGGGGCGGCAGCTGGCGCGTCTGGGCGATCTCGGCGAGCACCTGCCCGCGCAGGCCCGGGCCGGGAAGGACTGCTGTGGCGGCGCCCAGCAGGGCGGCGGTGGCCCGGAGCTCGGCGACCTCGCCCGCGCACGCCGGGCATTCGCTCAGGTGCCGGGTGAAAGCGGCGCGTTCGAGGTCGTCGACCGCGTCGAGGGCGTAGGCGCCGGCGAGGAGGTGGGCGTCGGCGGTGGTCATCGGTGCACTCCAAAAGCGTCGCGCAGGCGGACGAGCCCGTCCCGCATGCGGGTCTTGACGGTGCCGACCGCGACACCGAGTTCTTCGGAAACCTCCCGGCAGGTGTAACCCCGGAAGTAGGCGAGCAGGATCGACTCCCGCTGGAGGTCGGTCAGGACCGCCAGGGCGGCGCGGACCTGCACCCGGTCGAGGTGGTCCAGCGTCGCCTCGGTGACGTCGTCGTAGGGGCGGCGCAGGTCCAGCCGGTCGGCCCGCTCTTCCCGGTCGACGCCCGCCTGCTCGGAGCGGACCCGGTCGATCGCCCGCCGGTGCGCGATGGTCAGCGCCCAGGTCCGCACCCGGCCGCGCGTGGCGTCGAACGCCGCCGCCTTGCGCCAGATCTCGAGCAGGACCTCCTGGGTGACCTCTTCCGCATACGCCCGGGAGCGCAGCACCTGGAACACGGTGCCGAAGATCGGCCCGGCCAGGTGGTCGTAAAGCGCGGCGAAGGCCTGCTCGTCCCCGAGCGCGGAGCGGGCGAGCAGCTGTTCCGGTGTGCTCACCGGTTCCGGCGCCGGTTCGGCGGCGGTGTGGAACGCGACTGCGCGGGCGGTCATGGCACCTGTCCTTCCCGGCGGGCGCCGAGTCACGTGCCGCGGTCGGCGGCGGTCACCAGGAGTTCGTCCCGGCCGGCCCGTGCGGATTGGTGCGGCGCGGAGAAAACCTGCTGGTCACCCACACGGAGGAGCGCGCCGGGGCTGTCCACAATGGATCGGGCAAGCCGGGACGCCGTCCGGTCCGAACGGGAGGGGAACCGATGAGGAGAAACGATGGCGGGCTCGAAAGTGGTCTCGTTCGGGCACTACCAGCCGAGCCGGACGGTGACGAACGAGGAGCTGGCGGACCGGCTGGGAACGTCGGACGCGTGGATCCGCGAGCGGGTGGGTGTGCGCACCCGTCGGGTCGCGGCCCCGGGTGACTCGGTCGCCGACATGGCGACGGCCGCCGCGGGCGCCGCTCTGCGGCGGTCCGGTTACGGTGCCGCCGACGTCGACCTGGTGATCGTCGCCACGTGCACCGCGTTCGACCGGATGCCCAACCTCGCCTGCCGGGTCGCCGAGCGGCTGGGGATCACCGCGCCCGGGGCGTTCGACCTCAACGCGGCGTGCTCGGGCTTCTCCTACGCGCTGGCCGCGGCCGACCACGCCGTCCGGGCGGGCGCCGCGACCCGGGCGATCGTGGTCGGCGCCGACAAGATGAGCGACTTCCTCGACTGGACCGACCGGTCGACGTGTGTGATCTTCGGTGACGCCGCGGGCGCCGCCGTCGTCGAGCGGGCTTCGGCCGGCATCGGGCCGGTGGTGTGGGGCTCGGACCCGGCCCAAGGGCACTGCATCACGCTCGAAGCGGCGGGGCCCGGTGCGCTGCCCGCGGTGTTCCGGCAGGAGGGGCAGGCGGTGTTCCGGTGGGCCACCACCGCACTGGCCCCGATCGCCCGCGAGGCCTGCCGCCGCGCCGGCGTCGACCCAGCCGCGCTGGGCGGTGTGGTCACCCACCAGGCCAACGTCCGCATCATCACCGCGCTGGCCCGCAAGATCGGGGCGACCGGCGCGGTGGTCGCGACGGACGTCGCGGAGTCCGGAAACACCTCGGCCGCGAGCGTCCCGCTGGCGCTGTCGAAGCTCGTCGAGCGCCGGGAGATCCCGGCGGGCGCGCCGGTGCTGCTGTTCGGGTTCGGCGCCGGGCTGACCTACGCCGGCCAGGTCATCACCTGCCCGTGAGTGCCGAAGAATTCTTGTGCTCGCACGGATCACTCTTTCAGTGGATAACCGGGCCGGACCAATACTTCCGGCGGGCCGCGTCGAACTACCGGTATGACCGCCACCGAGCTCGAGATCCCGGAAGCTCCGTCACAGCCGCCACGTGCCCGCCTCCGGTTCTTCGCGGCCGCGTTCACCGGAGTCCTGGCACTCGCCGCGGCGCTGGCGGCCGGGCACCTGGTCGCGGGCTTCATCAGCATCAACGCTTCGCCCTACCTCGC
>NZ_JBVJOW010000014.1:0-36100 GCF_055582965.1 Amycolatopsis sp. NPDC104863 | reverse complement strand
GTCCCATTCCGAACCCGGAAGCTAAGCTTGACAGCGCCGATGGTACTGCAACCGAAGGGTTGTGGGAGAGTAGGACACCGCCGAACTTAACGAACAGGAAGGCCCCGGTCGAGGACCAGTGATGGTTCTCCCGGGGCCCTTTCTGCATGCCCGAAAACTGCCGGGCTAGTCGGCCCGCCGGCGTAGCAGGTACGTGTCCATGATCCAGCCGTGCTCCTCACGAGCCTTCGCCCGCCGCTCGCGGATCTCCGAAGCCAGCTCCGCGGTCAGCGGACCCGAGATGAGGATCTCGTCGGGCGTGCCCACGTAGGCGCCCCAGAAGATCTCCAACCCGTCGGCAGCGAACCGGTCGAACGTTGTGTGCGCGTCCAGGAGGACGAAGACGTCGTCGACGTCCTCGGGCCAGCCCGACTGCAGCCGCCGGCCCGTGGTGAGTTGGACCGCGCGGCCGATCTGGTTCATCGTCGTCCGGTGCCGGGCCACCAGCGCCGAGATGCTGCTGATCCCCGGGATCACCTCGTACTCGAACTCGGCCTTCCCCCGCGCCAGCACAGCCTCGATCAACGCGATCGTGCTGTCGTAGAGCGACGGGTCGCCCCACACCAGGAACGCCCCGGTCTCGGCCGGCCCCAGCTCCGCGAGGATCAGCTCCTCGTACACCGCCGCCCGCGCCGCGTGCCAGTCGGCGACCGCGGCCCGGTAGTCGGCCGGTGTGCGGTCGCGTGGCGGGTCCTCCGCCAGCACCACCCGGTAGCCCGGCCGCGTGACGAACCGGTCGAGGATCTCCTGCCGCAGCCGCACCAGATCGGCCTTCTCGGTGCCCTTGTCGAGCACGAAGAACACGTCGACGCGGTTGAGCCGGTCGATCGCCTGCACCGTCAGGTGGTCCGGGTCGCCGGCGCCGATCCCGATCGCGTAGAGCTTGCGCATGCCGCGAGTCTGACGGGACCCGATGGAGAACCCCTACCCCCAAGGGGTATAAAGGAAAAAGCACGAAGGGAGTTGCCGATGACCGAGACGACCTACTCCGTCGAGGGCATGACCTGCGGGCACTGCGCCAGCTCGGTCCGTGAAGAGGTCTCCGAGCTCAGCGGTGTGCGGCAGGTCGAGGTCGACGTCGAGAGCGGCCGCGTGACCGTGACCAGCGACGTCCCGCTGGCGGCCGACGCCGTCGCCGCGGCGGTCACCGAGGCCGGCTACCGCCTGGTCGCGTGAGCCCGGCCGAGGTGACCACCGCGGAGCGCGTCGAGCTCGCCATCGGCGGGATGACGTGCGCGTCCTGCGCGGCCCGCGTCGAGCGCAAGCTCAACAAGGTCGGCGGGGTGACCGCGACGGTCAACTACGCGACCGAAAAAGCGCAGGTCAGCTACCCGAGCGAGCTGTCGGTCGACGATCTGAAGGCCGTGGTCGAAGCCGCCGGGTACTCCGCGCGGCTCCCGGAGCCGGAAGCGCCCGACGAGACGGGCACGCTGCGCAAACGTTTGCTGCTCTCCGCGGTGCTCACCGTCCCGCTGGTGGCGCTCGCGATGGTCCCCGCCTGGCAGTTCGACTACTGGCAGTGGGTCTCGCTGGTCCTCGCGGCCCCGGTCGTGACGTGGGGCGCGTGGCCGTTCCACCGCGCCGCCGCCGTCAACCTGCGGCACGTCACCGCCACCATGGACACGCTGATCTCACTCGGCGTCATCGCTTCGGTCGTGTGGTCGCTGTACGCGCTCTTCTTCGGCATGGCTGGCGAGATCGGCATGCGCCACGGCTTCGAGCTGATCAGCTCCGGCACGGCCGGCGACAGCCTGTACTTCGAGGTCGCGGCCGCCGTGACCACGTTCATCCTGGCTGGCCGGTACTTCGAAGCCCGCTCCAAGCGCCGCGCCGGCGCCGCGCTGCGGGCGCTGATGGACCTCGGCGCGAAGGACGTCACAGTGCTTCGCGGCGGCGAAGAGCGCCTGGTCCCGATCACCGAGCTCAAGGTCGACGACGTCTTCGTGGCGCGGCCCGGCGAGAAGATCGCCACCGACGGCGTGGTCGTCGAAGGCGGCTCCGCGGTCGACACCGGCATGCTCACCGGTGAGTCCGTGCCGGTCGAGGTCGGCCCGGGTGACGCGGTCACCGGCGCCACCGTCAACGTCGGCGGGCGGCTGCTCGTGCGGGCCACCCGGGTCGGCGCGGACACGCGGCTGGCGCAGATGGCGCGACTCGTCGAGGCGGCGCAGAACGGCAAGGCGGAGGTCCAGCGGCTCGCCGACCGCGTGTCGGCGGTGTTCGTGCCGGCCGTCGTCTTCGCCGCGCTCGCCACGCTGGTCGTCTGGCTGGCGACGGGCGGGCCGGAGGAGGCGGCGTTCACCGCGGCCGTGGCCGTGCTGATCATCGCGTGCCCGTGCGCGCTCGGCCTGGCGACCCCGACGGCCCTGCTGGTCGGCACCGGCCGCGGCGCGCAGCTGGGCATCCTGATCAAGGGGCCGGAGGTGCTCGAGTCCACTCGCCGGGTCGACACCGTGGTGCTCGACAAGACCGGCACCGTCACCACCGGCCGGATGACGCTCGTCGAGGGCGACGGCGAGGTGCTTCGGCTCGCGGGCGCCGTCGAGGCCGCGTCCGAACACCCGATCGGCCGCGCGATCACCGAGGCCGCCCGGGAGCGGTTCGGCGTGCTGCCCGCCGTCACGGACTTCCGCAGCACCGCCGGGGTCGGGGTGTCCGGCCTGGTCGAAGGCCGCACCGTGAGTGTCGGGCGCGCGCCGGGCGGCGAAGTGACGACGGTCGCCGTGACCTGGGACGGCGAGGTCCGCGGCACGCTGGCCGTCGCCGACACGATCAAGCCGACGTCCGCCCGGGCGGTCGCCGAGCTGCGCGAACTCGGGCTGACGCCGGTGCTGCTGACCGGCGACAACGAGGGCGTGGCGCGGGCGATCGCCGCCGAAGCCGGGATCGACGAGGTGATCGCCGGGGTGCTGCCCGAGGAGAAGATCGCCGTCGTCCGGCGGCTGCAGGCCGAGGGGCGCGTGGTGGCGATGGTCGGCGACGGCGTCAACGACGCGGCCGCGCTCGCCCAGGCCGACCTGGGCCTGGCGATGGGCACCGGCACCGACGCGGCGATCGAGGCGGGCGACCTGACGCTGGTCCGCGGCGACCTGCGCGCGGCGCCGGACGCGATCCGGCTGGCCCGCCGGACGCTGGCGACGATCAAGGGGAACCTGTTCTGGGCGTTCGCGTACAACGTGGCGGCGCTGCCCCTGGCGGCGCTCGGCCTGCTCAACCCGATGATCGCGGGCGCGGCGATGGCGTGCTCGTCGGCGTTCGTGGTGAGCAACAGCCTCCGGCTGCGCCGGTTCCGCTGACCCCCGCCGATACGTGGGGAGGGTATAGTCGACGTCGAGGGATGCCGACAACGGGACAGGTGGGCGATGACGGGTTACGGCACCGAGCGGGAGGCCTATCTCAAGCGCCTGCGCCGCATCGAGGGGCAGATCCGCGGGCTGCAGCGCATGGTCGAGCAGGACAAGTACTGCATCGACATCCTGACCCAGGTCTCGGCGGCGACGAAGGCGCTGCAGTCGTTCTCGCTGGAGCTGCTGGACGAGCACCTGGCGACCTGCGTGGTCCAGGCGGCGGCGAACGGCGGCGAAGAGGCGGATCTGAAGGTCCGCGAAGCCTCGGACGCGATCGCGCGGTTGGTGCGCTCGTAGGTCGGCGCGAGGGGGAGGCCATCGCCGGGCTCGGCAGCCGCTGACCAGACAACCCGCGACCGTCCGGCGCATCCCACGCAGCCGGCTGTCCGGCGTTCGTCCCCTAGCGCACCAGCACCGCCAAGGTCAGCCCGCCCGCGTTGGTCGTGAAGTGCACGATCACCGACGCCAAGACTCCGCGCCCCGTGTGGCGCCACCAGTGCAGGAAGATCCCCGCCACCCCCGCCGCCGCCATCGCGAGTACCTGCAGCACGACCACCGGCGTTGATCCGAACACCGCGTGCACCGCCGCGTTGCGGCCGATCGCCAGTGCCGGCAGAAAATGCCACAGGCCGAACAGGGCCGCCGCTCCCAGGATCGGGGGCCAGCGCCAGCGGTCGTCGCTTGCTCCCAGCAGCGCCGGGAGGACTCCGCGGAACGCGATCTCCTCGATCAGGACCGTCCCGAACAGGATCCGGCCGCAGGTCAGCCACAGCAGTTGGCCGAAGTCGGGCGTGCCGACGCGGCCGTCCTGGTACACCGTGCGCAGCGCCGGCACCGCCAGCGCGACGCCGAACACCACCGCCACCAGCGCCGCTCCGGCCAGGCCCACCAGCAACGGCCGCCGGAACTCACCCAGGCCCAGGTCGCGCCACGAACAGCCCGCCGCTCGGCCCAGCGCGACCAGCACCAGCGCCGCCACCACTCCGCACACCGGGTACGCCCAGCCGGGCAGCACGCGGTTGGCCAGCGTGGTCGACGCGGCCAGCGTCACCACCGCCACGAGCAGGGCGAACACCCGGAAGTACTGCGAAACTCTGGCCAAGCACTCAGCCTACGGCGTCCGACAGGTCGTCCGCCGGTGATCGTCGCTGGACCGGGACTCTCTTCGACATCGGGAGCGTGGCTTCGGGGTCGAACGGCGCCGGCTGTTCGTCGAGCGCGACGGCCGCTTCGGCCAGCAGATCACGGCAGCCGGTGAGGCTCGCGTGGAGCTTGTCGCGGACCTCGGTGAGGGCCGCGACCTCGCGTTCCGCGGCGCCGACCAGCGTTTCGCCGCGGCTGGTCGCGTCCGCGACCAGCTGGTCCGCCTTCGCCCGCGCGGCCGCTTCCTGCTCGGCCAGTTCACGCATCGCGTCCGCACGGCGGATCGTCATCGCGCGCGTGTGATCCTCTTCCTGCTGCGCGCGGCGGTGCGCCGCGGCTTCGTCCAGCTCACGGCGACGCTGCTCGGCCGCCCGCACGAACTCCTCGTGCTCCACCCGGCGGCGCTCGCCCTCGGCCTCCGCCTCGGCGACCAGCGTGCGTTCCTTCTCGGTGAGCCGAACCGCCTCGCGCTCGGCCTCGAGCCGGATCCGTTCGGCGTTTTCCGTTGCGCGCGCGGTGATTTCGGTCGCTTCCTCGCGGGTGAGCTCGATCATCCGGCGCGAGCGCTCCTGCAGCGCGTCCGGCTCGATCGGGGTCCGGCTGATCCGGTCGATCTTCACCCGGAGCTCACGGTTGCCCTCCGCGAGCGACTCCGCGCGCCGCCGCGCCGAGTCGCGTTCTGCGGTGAGTCTTTGGATCTCGGCTTCGGCCCACTCGACGTATTCGACGACCTGCGCGCGATGAAAACCGCGCCACGCCAGGTCGAATCCGGGCCGCGTGCGCGCCACGTCCTCGCCACCGCCGGGGGCCATGCCTCACCTCCGAATTGGATGGTTTCTCCTCGGCCGCACGTTTTCCTTGCGGTGCCGGGGATTTCCGTGTGCACCCCAGTGTGCCGCAAACCCGGCCCCGCGCGCCGCCCGGGCGGGTGATCATTCGTCGAGCGGTTCCCCGGGACCGGTGGACGTGCTCCGGACGCCGGGCAGTTCGGCGAGCTCGGCGGCCAGGTCGTAAAGATCACCACGACCGTCGAGGCGCATGGTCACGACCGCGATCCGTTGCCCCTCTTCGGAAAGAGACTCGTGGTCGACGTCGACGTGCTGCACGCTCCAGCCCCGCCCGGTGCAGGCGGCGAGCGCGGCGCGCAGCACGCCGTGGCCGTCGAGGTAGCTCAGCTGGATCACCGGTGGCTCGCGGCGGTGGCGGGCGACGAACCGCTGCAACGGCGGAAAGCCCCTTGTCACCACGAAGTGCCCGATCGTCGTGGCGACCGCGAGCACCGGCAGCCCGGCGCCGCACGCCGTGCCGACCGCGGCGGTGAGCCAGATCGTCGCCGCCGTCGTCAGGCCGCGTACGGCGTCGCGGCGGACGAAGATCAGCCCGCCGCCGATGAAGCCGATGCCCGACACGATCTGCGCGGCGATGCGCGACGGGTCGAGCGCGACGTGGTCGGTGCCGAGCAGGTCGGCGAAGCCGTACTTCGACACCAGCATGAACACGGCCGAGCCGACGCCGACCAGGCTGTGCGTCCGCAGGCCGGCGGCCTTCATGCCGGCCTCGCGCTCGAGCCCGATCGCGACGCTCAGCACCAGCGCGAGCAGGACCGGCGGCAGCAGCTCCCACTGCGCCGAGGTGGACCACAGTGTGGGCAAGATCATCCTCCCTGCCTTCCCCGGCGGGCGGCGCGCAGGGCCGCCACCTGGGGATATCGAGCCGACAGGAGTTGATCGTGCCAGGGCGGGACGCGCGCCGCCGCACTGCGCCGGGCGTCCGGAGTGGACGGCGTCAGCCGCCGGGCGGGGTCACCGTCAGCAGCGCGGCCAGCGCGAGGACCACCACGCTGAGCACGACCTCCACCGCGACCGCCTGCCGCAGCTTGCGCAGGCTCGTCGTCACGGTCTTCGTGCTGCCCTCTTCCGGCCCGGTCAGCCCGCGGCGCACCGCGCGACGCGATCGGCTCGCCACCGCCAGCAGCGCCGCGAACCCGGCGATCTTCAGCAGCACCAGCAGGCCGAACGTGCTGGTCCAGAGGGTGGACAGGGACGGCATGATCCGCAGCGCGAGCACCGCGCCGCTGATCGCGATCGCCGTGACCGAGCCCGCCGCGAGGCGCGAGAACTTGTCCGCGACCGGCACCAGGTCCTCGCCCGGCGCCGGCCGGTACAGGCCGAGCGCGAGCTGGACCAGCCCGCCCGCCCAGATCGCGATCGCGCCGAAGTGCACGAGGTCCGCGGTCACCGAGACGAACATGACCGGGTCGGTGACCGGGTGGCCGGTGGCCGAGAACGTCAGCAGCACCAGGAAGCCGGTCACCATCAGGAGGTTTTCGTAGCGGGCGCGCAGGCGGTCGGGCAGGCCGGGCCGCAGCAGGCGGGGCAGCAGCACAGTCAGTGCCGCGACCGCGGCCAGCCGCAGGAGCAGCAGCTTCCCGTAGGCGACGCGCAGGGTGTCCGCCAGCAGCCCGGGGTCGGTCACGGCGCCGAGGCCGCGCCCGGCCGCGTACGGGCCTTGCAGCAGGAAGGTCGCCGCCGTGGTCACCACGACCAGGCCGGCGCCCCAGTGCAGCAGCCCCCGCGCGCGGGGGTCGGTGCGGGCCGCCGGGCGGCACAGCACCACGAACGCGAGGCCGCCGAGCAGCACGACCCCGAGATAGGCCAGCCAGCGCACCGCCGTCGACACGGTGTTGACGCCGGCGTCGGTGCCGGTCGCCGCCGACACCGCGCCCGCCGACGTCACCAGCGGCCCAGTGCCGACGACAAACGCGAACGTGCCGCGCACCGGGTGGGAGTCGGCCGAGACGAACGCGTATTCGACGAGGTAAGAGCCGTCCGGCAGGGTCGGCTCCAGCCGCACGGCGACCTGCTCGGCGACGTCGCCGGGCTGGAACACCGGCCCGGACTCGACCTCGCGGCCGCTCAGGTCGACGACCTTGATCGACCCGGGCTGGATGCCGATGTTCTCCGAGAGGGTGACCGACACCAGGGGCGGCGCCGCGCTCAGGCGGGCGCCGTCCCCGGGGGTCGACGAGATGATCTCGACGTGGGCGGAAGCCGGGGTGGCGCCGAGCACCAGCCAGCCGATGAGGAAGGCCAGCAGGGCCAGCGCGCGCTTCACGACGCGGCGAGCGCCGACTGGTGCTTCGGCAGGCCGCAGGTGCAGCCGGTCAGCTCGTGCTCCGCGACCGAGGCCCGCCGGTGCAGGACCATCGCCACGATCATCGGGATGGTGACGATCGTGTTGTAGAACAGGTGCAGCTCCACCCGCGGCACGAGCAGCTGGATGATGCTCGTCGGCACCTTCTGCCCGGCCAGGCGCCAGCCCGACTGCGCCTGGATGAACAGCAGCAGGTGCTCGATGTGGTGCCAGAACTGGATGCCCAGCGCCAGGTTCCACCACTGGCGCGAGCGCCCGGCGAAGCCGTGCCGCAGCACCCACAGGAACACCAGCATCACCAGCGCGTAGCCGTAGTGCAGCCACTCCTGCGAGATCAGCCACGGGAAGGGCATCCCCAGGACGCCGCGCGCGTCCGGCGTCTTCCAGCCCAGCACGTAGATCTGGAAGGCCTGCACGACGTGCTCGGCCCAGTGCCCGATCACGATCACCATGAACACCGTGAGGGCCCGGTTGTGGTACTTCCCGTTCAACGTCCCCAGGAAGCCGGCCGGCCGAACGAGCTCGGAGGTCGACATGTACATGCTCCTTCACGAAAGACCGAAAAGTCGGCTTCCTCGAAGATAGGTGGCCGGGGCCCCGATCCGGTTACTCCAGATTGCCCAATTACGCGGAACCGGTCGTCACCCGGGGTGGGTGGCGACCGTTTCCGTGGTGGCGAGGGGGGTCAGTGCATCGCCAGGCCGTCTTCGATCTCCGGCTTCGGCGGGATCCGGAACAGCTTGGTGAACAGCTCGAGGTGCTCGAACTCGCCCTCGATCCGGACGCGGCCGGTCGCCATCGCCTCGGCCGCGGTCAGGTTGCCGTTGACCAGGTCGATCAGCTCCGGCCCCTGCGGCTCGATGACCAGGTCGGCGGCCGGGTGGTCGCCGCCGCTCACCTTGAGCGTGCCGTCTTCCACCATCGCGTGGATGATCAGCGAGTCGCTGTGGCGCAGCACGTAGGTCACGTGGACGCCGCGCGCGGCCTCCTCCTGGAACGTCGCGTAGAGCGAGAGGATCGCGGCGTCGTTGGTGAAGACGTCGCCGTCGGTCGGGTAGCCGAGCGAACGCGCGCCCCAGAGGCCGAGGTCCAGCATGATGTGGTCGAGCTCGCTGCCGTACTCGGTGAGCTCGTAGACCAGGCCGGCGTCGAGCTGCGGCAGCACCCGGCGCCGGACGACCCCGGCCTGCTCCAGCTCGTTCAGCCGCGAGGACAGGATGCTCGCCGGGATCCGGGGGAGCCCGAGCTGCAGGTCGGTGTAGCGTTTCGGGCCGAGCATCAGGTCGCGGATGACGAGCATGGACCAACGCTCGCCGATGATCTCGAGAGCACGGGCCAAACCGCAGAACTGGCCGTAGGTGCGAGTGGTCGTCATACTCGATCCTCACTTGGGTCTCGGGGTACGGGCCGGGCGGGAGCCCGCGCACTGCCCTTCGCGATCCAGAGTGACGAAGCACCGGCGACGGCGACCAGTGCGCAACACCCGGGTCAAACGTGTGTTTCCCACCAAAAGTCGTGCGTTTTGCACGCCCGCTTCCGTGGACGGCGCACTGGCCGCAGGTCGGGGCCACGGAGAAGAATCCAGGTTCTCGGATCGCGCGCACCGGAAACTGGAGTGCAGATGAGCGGATCAGCCGTCCAGCCCGCCCCGCTTCCCCGGCGAGCCGAGGCCCCGCCCGCCGGGACCCCGGTACTCGCCTTCAAGCGCCACCTCCGTGCCGAGGTGTCCGCCGGCAAGGGGGCGTACCTCTTTTCCGAGCAGGGGGTCATCGCGATGCGCGGCGCGCGGATCGAGTCGCTCGCGCCGCTGCTGGACGGCACCCGGGAGCTGCGGGAGGTGCTGCGGGCCCGGCCCGACGGCATGGCGCCGGAAGAGGTCGCCGCGATCGTGGCCGAGCTGCTGAACGCGGGCCTGGTGTCCGTCCGCCCGGCGCCCGAACCGGCCGCCGACGAGCGGGAGCTGGCCTACTGGGACGCCTGCGGCATCGACGCGGCCTCGGTCGCCACGCGCGCCACCGGCTCCGGGGTCCGGCTGGTCTCCGTCGGCGAAGACGTCGACACGGGCCCGGTCGAGCGCGCGCTGGCCGACGCCGCCCTCGAGATCGCCCCGCCCGGGTCGGCGCCCGAAGAGGCGGACCTGAGCATCGTGCTGTGCACCGACTACCTCGACCCGCGGCTGGGCGAGCTCGACGCCGAGCACCGGCGGACCGGCCGGCCGTGGCTGCTGGCCCGGCCGTTCGCCGCGCAGGTGTGGATCGGGCCGGTGCTGCGGCCCGGCGAGTCGGCGTGCTGGCACTGCCTGACCAGCCGCCTCTGGGGGCACCGGCACGCGGAGGCGTGCGCCCAGGAGCTGCTCGGCCACGAAGGCCCGGCGCGGCGGCCCGCCGTAGCCCTGCCGTCGCTGACCGCCGCGGCGGCGCACCTGATCGCGCTCGAGGCCCGGAAGTGGCTGGCCGGCTACCGGCACGGCGGCCAGGACAGCGTCTGGGTGCTCGACACGCTGGACCTGCAGGGCAAGCTGCACGAGCTCCGGCGCCGGCCGCAGTGCGCCGGCTGCGGCGACACGTCGCTGATGGCCGCGCAGGCGGCCCGGCCGATCCGGCTGGAGCCGGCGCGCAAGACGACGTCGAGCGGCGGCGGGCACCGCACCGCCACCCCCGCGCAGACGCTGGAGCGCTACGGGCACCTGGTCAGCCCGATCACCGGCATCATCAAGGAGATCCGGCGCGACCCGGGGGCGCCGCCGTTCGTCAACGCCTACCGGTCCGGGTTCAACGTGGCGCGCGGGATGACCGGGATGGCCGGCATGCAGGCCGGGCTGCGCACCGAGAACGGCGGCAAGGGAGTCGGCCCGATCGACGCGGAGGTCGGCGCCCTCTGCGAGGCCGCGGAACGCTTCTCCGGCAACTTCCAGGGTGACGAGCTGCGCGTCCGGGCGTCGATGGACGAGCTCGGCGCCGAGGCGGTGCACCCCAACGACTGCATGCTCTTCGCCGAGCGCCAGTACCGCGAGCGGGCCGCCTGGAACGCCGCGCACGGGACGTTCCAGCACGTCGGCGACCGGTTCGACCCGTCGGCTCCGGTGGACTGGACCCCGGTCTGGTCGCTGGCCGGCCGCCGCCGGCTGCTGCCCACCGGCTTCCTGTACTACGGCACGCCGTCGCGGTGCGGCCTCCGCGGGATCTACGCCGACTCCAACGGCGCGGCCGCCGGCAGCAGCCTCGAAGACGCCATCCTGCAGGGCACGCTCGAGCTGATCGAGCGCGACGCCGTCGCGCTGTGGTGGTACAACCGCACGCCGGTGGCCGGGGTGGACCTCGGCTCCTTCGGCGACAGCTGGCTGGACGAGACGGCCGGGCACTACGCCGCCATCGGCCGGCAGCTGTGGGTGCTGGACGTGACGTCCGACCTCGGGGTGCCGGTGTTCGTCGCGCTGTCCCGCCGGACCGACGGCCCGCACGAGCACATCATGTTCGGCTTCGGCGCCCACCTCGACCCGCGAACCGCCCTGCGGCGCGCGGTCACCGAGCTGAACCAGATGCTGCCCGCCCTCCTTTCGCAGGGCCACGGTTTCGACGACCCGGACGCGGCCCGCTGGCTGGAGTACGCGACCGTCGCCAACCAGCCGTACCTGCGGCCGGCCGCGGGGCAGCGGATGCGGACCATGGCGGACTTCCCTTTTGTGCACCGCATGGACGTGCGCGACGACGTCCTGGCGCTCGAGCGCGTCCTGGCCGCCGCGGGCACCGAGCTGCTCGTGCTCGACCAGAGCCGGCCCGACCTCGGGCTGCCCGTGGTCAAGGTGCTGGCGCCGGGGTTGCGCCCGTTCTGGGCCCGGTACGCGCCCGGCCGGCTGTTCGACGTCCCGGTGCGGCTGGGCCGGCTGGCGGAACCGACGCCGTACGAGCGGCTCAACCCGTTCCCGATGTTCCTCTAGCACACTGTGTGCGTCGAACGACGAATCCGTCGTGAACATAGGAGTTGTGTTGACTGCCGAGAGCCCGGGAGGGCACGCCGAGACGGTCCGGCTGTGGTCGCTGACCGAAGACACTCTGCTCGAGGCCGGTGACGACGGGTCACTCGTCGCGATCACCTGGTGGGGTGAGTACGAGTTCCCGGACACCGCCGACGGCGTCCGGGAGGCACTCGGCCGGCTGGCCCTCGGCCCGGTGTCGATGGCCAACCTGGCCGTTTCCGGCGGCGAACGCAGCGACGCGTGGCACTCGTCGCTGCGCAAGGTGCTCGCCCGGCTGTCCGGCTCGGTGGTGCACTCCCTCGCCTCCGACGACGGGCGCGGGCCGCTGCTGTCGGCGATCCCCGTGACGCAGTCCCCGGTGTTCCCGGAGGGCCCGCTGCCGGCCGGGCGGCAGGTCCGGCTGTCCCGGCTCACCGCGTTGCGGGCCGAGGACGGCGCGCTGCTGGCGGAGTCGCCGGGAGCGCCGTACAAGGTGGCGCTGCTGCGGCCGCCCGCGGTGCTGGTCGCCTCCGCGCTCGCCGCGCCGAAGACCGTCGAGCAGCTGACCGAGACCAGCGGGCTGGCCGAGCCGGTGGTGGCCGCGGTGGTCGAGTTCCTCGTCGCCGCCGGGGTGGTGCTGCTCGCCGACGCGCGGGGCCGGTTCGCCGAGTTCGGCGACCCGGAGACCTCGACCTGGTCGCACCCGGACCTGATGTTCCACTCGCGCAGCCGGACCTGGCTGCGGACCACGGTCCAGGAGGCCGGCGAGCAGCAGCCGGTGGTCAAGCCCGGCACCGGCGGGCCCACGTTCCCGCTGCACCGGCCGGACCCGGCCGTCCTGGCGGCGGAGGACCCGACGCTGACGACGCTGCTGGAAGGCGACCACAGCTGCCCGGAGTTCGGCGACCGGACCCTCGCGGCCCGGCAGCTCGGCGAGTTCCTGTTCCGTTCGGCGCGGGTGCGCTCGATCGGGCCGGCGCACCTGCCCGGCGGGCCGTCGCACGAAGCGTCCCAGCGGCCGTACTTCAGCGTGGCCTGCCTGTACGAGCTGGAGATCTACGTCGGGGTCAACCGCTGCGCCGACCTCGCCCGCGGCATCTACCACTACGACCCGCAGTGGCACACGCTCACGCTCATCAACGACGACTCGGGTGTCCTCGACACGCTGCTGGACATGGCGATGATCGCGGCGGGCAGCCACCGCCGCCCGTCGGCGCTGCTGACGATGACCGCGCGGATGTCCCGGCTCGCGTGGGCGCTCGGCGGCGCCGCGTACGCGACGACGTTGCTGCACCTCGGCGCGCTCCAGCAGGTGTTCTACCTGTCGGCGAAGGCGATGGGACTGGCCGCGCACGCGGTGCCGGTGGACGCCGGTGACCGCGTCGACCGGGCGCTCAAGCTCGAGTGGCCGGCCGAAGTCAGCGTCGGCGAGTGCGTGCTGGACTTCCCCGGCTGACGTCCGGCCGCCCGAAATACCCCGTCACGGCGATCTGAGAACCTCGCTCCGGCTGATAGATTGCATTACTGGGGTTTGGGGCTCGGCGCGTTTCTGGGGAGGCGCTGCGTGACAACAACCGCGCGACTGCACGAGGCAAGACTCCGCTCGCCCGCTCTCGTGCCGCCGAGGGAGGCGGTGCCCGCCGATCCGCGCACCGGCGACGCCGGCCGGCCGCGCGACGACGACTTCCCGGCCCGGTTCGTGCGCGGGGTGCACACGGCCGTCTGCGTCGGCGTCGGCCTGCTCGGCCTGCTGGACCCGCTGCGGGCGACGCGGTCGTGGCCGGCGGCGGCCGTGGCGTGCGTCTGCGCCGTCGCGCTGATCCTGGTGCACCTGGCGTGGTTCGGGTACGGGCGCGGCCGGGCGCGTGGCCTCTCGCTGGCGCTGCAGGCCGTGCTGGGCTCGGTGCCGGTGCTGTACTTCGGCGCTGAGTGGAGCGTGCTCGGCTGCTTCTTCCTGGGCAGCGTCCTGCTGGTGGCCAAACCGCTCGTCTCGGTGCCGCTGCTCGTGGTCGTCCCGGGCGGGATCGGCGTGCTCATCGCGGAGGTGGGGACGTCGGAGATGTCCGTCGCGAACGGCCTGCACGCGACGGCATTCACGGCCGCCGCCGCGGTGGCCCTGTTCGGCCTCTCGTGGTCGGCCCTGCTGGCCGCCGAACGCGAGGCCAGCCGGCGTGCGCTGACCGCGCGGGTGGTCGCCGAAGAGCGGAAGCGGTTCGCCCAGGACACGCACGACCTGCTCGGGCTGAGCCTGTCCGCCATCACCCTCAAGGTCGAGCTGGTCCGCCGGCTCGTCGAGACCAAGCCGGAGCTGGCGCAGCACGAGCTCACCGAGCTGGTCACCATGTCCCGCGAGGCGCTCGCGGACGTGCGGTCGGTGGCGGCGGGGAAGCGGGACCTCTGCCTGGCGGACGAGATCCGGGCGGCGGCCGCGCTGCTGGAGACGGCCGGGGCGAAGGTGCGCCTCGGCCAGAAGCTGCCGGAACACCTCCCCGAGCCGGTCGCCACGACCTTCGCCACAGTCCTGCGAGAAAGCGCTACCAACGTGGTGCGCCACAGCAAAGCGACGTGGTGCGAAGTCACGCTCGGGGTCACGAGGGGTGAAGCGTGGCTACGCGTGGCGAACGACGGCGTCACGAACGACGGTGTCGTGCCGGGCGGAACCGGCGACGACGGCGGGGAACACGGTGCGGGACTGCGGAACCTGGCCAACCGCGTCCGGCACGTCGGCGGTGAGCTCGTGGCGGGGGCGCAGCCCGGCGGCCGGCACGTGCTGCGCGCGGCCGTGCCGCTGGAGCCGTACGTGCGGCGTCGGCGGGATCACCCGGTCTGGGCGCCGCTCAGAGCCATTCGGCGTCGGTGGCGATCCGGATCGCGTGCACGCGGTTGCGAGCGTTGAGCTTCGTGACCGACGCCGCCAGGTAGTTGCGGACGGTGCCGGGGGACAGGAAGAGGTCCGCGGCGATGTCGGCGACGTTGCGCCCGCGCGCGGCGAGGGCGAGGATTTCCAGCTCCCGCGGGGTGAGCGGGCAGTCGTCGGCCTCCCACGCCGACAGCGCGAGCTCGCTGTCGATGACGCGCCGGCCGATCGCGACCGACCGCACGGCGTTGGCGAGCTTGTCCGACGGGGCGTCCTTGAGCAGGAACCCGTTCACCTTCGCGTCGAGCGCACGGCGGACCGTGCCGGGACGGCCCAGGCTGGTCAGGATCAGGGTGTGGCACTCGGGCAGGTGCTCGTGGATCTCGGTGGCCGCGGTCAGCCCGTCCTTGCCCGGGAGGTCGATGTCGATGACGGCGACGTCGGGGCGGGTCGACTTGGCGGCGGGCAGGATCTCGTCGCCGGAGTCCACCTCGGCGACGACCTCGATGTCGGACTCCAGGCTCAGCAAGGCAACCAGGGCTCCGCGGACCATGTCCATGTCTTCGGCTAGCAGAACCTTGATCACGTTGTTCCTCGCATCCCCCAGCCGAGTCAATTCCCGTCCGGAATTGTACGCCATACAACGTTGTCGCCCGAGGTTTCGCCGATCGGCCGGACGGGTGCGAGTAGCGCCGCCGCGCCTTCCGCGACGGCAATTCCGCCGTCGCGCAGTGTCGCTTGTGGTGTGTGGTCGCCCGTCCGGTCCCCCGGCAGCGGCGAAGGGCACCTTCCCGCCCGTGATGCGAGGAAAGTGCCCTTCGGGGCGTGGTGGAACCTAGACGGCGACCGGGCGCCGGGCCGGGGCGTGGCGCAGGTCGGGCAGCGCCAGCAGGACCGGCGGGTCGAACCCGTGCCGCGGCCGCAGTCGGACGTCGACCAGGCTCGCGGCGACGTCGCGGTGCACGGTCACCGGGCCGGAGAGCCCGGTCATCGGCCGCGGGCCGGTTTCGTCCTGTGGGCACGAGCCGTAGGCGTGCGCGATGACGAACCACGAGCCCACGGGCACGTCGGTCAGCGTGTACTGGCCCGCTCCCATGAGGATCGTGTACGCGGCGGGCGCGCCTTCGGCGATCTTGGCCGAGAAGAGGCCGACGAACACCGGCCCCGTCTGTACCGCGGGCGGGTGCCAGAGGTGCCCGCGCACCGTCCGGCCGGACGCCGTCACGCCGTCCCGCTCGGGAATCTCCGGCTGCCGGCCGCGAAGCTGCCGGTAGCCCCGCGGGGAGTGGCCCACGCTGCCGCTGAAGCGGGCGCTGAACGTCCCCACGCTGTTGTAACCGACCTGGTGGCTGATGTCGGCCACGGAGGTCCCCGTGGTCGCCAGCAGCCGCTTGGCTTCGGCCAGCCGCAGGGCGGACAGGAACCGCCCCGGCGACAGCCCGGTCACCCGCAGGAAGACGCGGGTGAAGTGGAACTTGCTGAACATCGCGGCCCGGGCGAGGTCGTCGATGGTGAGGCGTTCGCCCAGGTTGTCCCGCATGGTCATGATGGCGCGTGCCACGGCCTGCCGCGCGATGTCATCCATGGTGGCCGTCCCTCCGCTCGCCGGTGCCTGCCGGACGCGTTCCCCAGTGAAGCGCGATCGACGGTGGCAAATGTTGGTATGCCAGAACTGTAGAACCGGAGGCGTCTACTTCTTAAGTGCTCAGTGCACCGTTGCGAATGGATTTCACAGGGTGCGGACATGCGTTTTGCACATGCCCGGGCCCGGGGTGTTCGGCGGGGGGTGAGCGGGTATGCATTCGTCATGTGCGAGGGGTGCGGCGTACGCGCTGCGCACTCGTTCGACCGCGCAAAGTGACGAAATTACCCCTTTCGGGCCCGGAATGTGCCCTCTGCTGGCCCGTTCGGCCCTGTGACCGGCGACACACGGAGTAGGCATAAAACACGGTGCTCCGATGACGCGGGCACTGGCTCCGGAACACCCTGTGGCGGACTATTTAAGTCACGTGAAGCATTCTTCTTCGCCACTGGGAGTCCATAAATGTCCGCACAGCTTTCCGCTGATGTCCGCGCCCTTTTCGCCGAGTTCGGTATCGAGACCGAAAAGGTTGTCGCGATCAAATCCGGCCTCGTGATCGACCGCTTCGACCTGCCGGCGGGTTCGGCCCCCGTTCGCGACACGATCGGCTTCACCGGCGCCGACGTGCCGTACGAGGTGGAGCTGGCAGCCTGACTGGTACGGACCAGTATTCGTGCTGGTCCGCTCCGTGGGGAGCCGGTCATCGAAGACGCTTCGGCGTCCCGGTGGCCGGCTCGTTCGCGTTCCGGCCACTCACTGCCGGTGTCCATGGAAAAGTTTTTACCGTCTGTTTGCAAACGTTCTCTTTCCTCACGTCGGGTAGTCGGCTGACTGCCGTTCGGCGCACCCAGCGTGGTTTTCGGGCTTCTCGCTGTGCTTTTCCCGGCGACCCCCGATCGGGTGAACCAGTAACTCGTTTCAAATGTTTAACTGTGTTTTCTGGGGACTGGGGGAGTTCGTGAAGGCGGAGGCGCTTCGTGATCAAAGTGCTCGTAGCCGAAGACATGCACATCGTCCGCGGCGCGCTCGTCGCGCTGCTGCGCCTGGAGCCCGACATAGACGTCGTGGCCGAGGTGGCCTCCGGGCCGGAGATCCTGCCCGCGGCGCGCTCCGCGGCCGTCGACGTGGCGATCATCGACATCGACCTGCCGGGCAAGGACGGCATCACCGTCGCCGGTGAGCTGCACGAGCAGCTGCCCGAGTGCCACACGCTGATCCTGACCAGCCTGGGGCGGCCCGGGACGCTCAGGCGGGCGCTGGACGCCAAGGTGGGCGGGTTCCTGCTCAAGGACGCGCCCCCGGACAAGCTCGCCAACGCCGTGCGCGGAGTGGTGGCCGGCCGCCGCATGGTGGACGGCGACCTCGCGCTGGCGGCGTGGGACAGCGCCGACTGCCCGCTGACCGCCCGTGAGCTCGACGTGCTGCGCATGACCTCGCAGGGGTACGGGACGGTCGAGGTGGCCGCCCGGCTGTACCTGTCCGCGGGCACGGTCCGCAACTACCTCACCACGGTGGTGGCCAAGCTGGGCGCGCGCAACCGGGTGGATGCGATCAGGCTTGCCCGGGAGTCGGGCTGGCTCTGACGGCTACGGGCCCGGCCGGTTGGATCGGCTGGGCCTGGTCGGGCGGGGGCGGCCGCAGGTTTGACTTGGGCTGGGCCTGGTCGGGCTGAGGCCGATCGCCGGTTTCGACTCGGGCCGGGCGGGTCGGACGGGGGACACGTGCAGGCGGAATCGCCCTCGGACACGACCCCGGCCGGGCTCGGTCAGCCCGAGACGGCCGCGCGTAGTTGTGATCGGCCGCCGGATTCGACCCGGCCGCCGGATTCGGCTGGGGCTGGAGCTGTTCAGACCGGGACGACCGCGCGCAGCCGGAACCGGCCGCCCGACTCGACCCCCGCCGTGAGCTCGCCACCCAGACCCGACACGCGGTGGGACAGGTTGCCGATCCCGCTGCCCGACGGGCCGCCACCCGAGCCGTTGCCATTGCCGTTGCCGGACGACGGGTTCGCTGGCCGGGCGGGCGGCTCCTGGTCCTCCTCGGTCACACCGTCGTTGACGATGTCGAGCGTGACGCCCCCGTCCGTGCGGCGGATCGCGATCTCGCAGGTCTCGACCCGGCTGTGCCGCAGCACGTTGGTGACACCCTCGCGCAGCACCACGGCCAGCACCGTGCGCACCGGGGCCGGGAGCTCGTCGGAGATCATCTCCATCTGGACCCGGACGTCGGCCGCCGCGAGCACCGAGCGGGCCGAGCGGGTCTCGCTGTCCAGGGACAGCTCGCGGTAACCGCTGGCCACCGAGCGTACGTCCGACAGGGCCTGCCTGGTCAGGCCCAGGATCTCGACCAGCTCCTCGGTCGCCCGGTTGCGGTCCAGCGGCAGGACCCGGGCGGTGAGCTCGCTCTTCAGCGCGATCGCCGAGAGGCTCATCCCGAGCAGGTCGTGCAGGTCGCGGGCGAACCGCAGGCGTTCCTCGGCGACCGCCATCTCGGCCAGCCGGCGCCGGCTGTGGTCCAGCTCGGCGGCCAGCCGGACCAGCCAGAGCATGGCGAACACGATCAGGCCGCCCACCACCGTGCCGATCGAGAACTTGACCGCGTACAGGGCTCCTTGCCCGGCCTGGCCGGCGATGTACTGCAGCCACAGGTAGACGCCGGTGTTGGCGGCGAACAGCAGCCAGCCGGCGGTCGGCGGCAGGACCAGCAGCCCGCAGCCCATGAGCAGGGACGGCAGGCTGGCCCAGTCGTGCTGCAGCGGCAGCAGCGGCAGGTAGATCAGGCAGGCCTGCACGAACAGCATCGCGACGCTCTGCGCCGAGCGCAGCCGGGTGGCCGGCCGGTTGAAGTAGGCGAACTGCAGGGTCAGCAACGCCGCCACGGAGCCCGTGACCAGCGCGATGTGCCACGGGTTCGACGTCAGCAGCAGCTCGTGCAGCACGGCCGCCAGGCCGAGGAGGGTGAAGGCGACCGGCAGCAGCCGCCGGACCTGCCGCGACTCGGCCTGGTTCCGCTCGTCGCGGTCGCCGGCCGGCACCACCGGCTCCACGGTCTCCGGCAGGGGCAGCTCGACCCGCAGGCGGAACCGGCCGTCGTCGCCGAGCCCGGTGGTCACCGACCCGCCCAGCGCGGCTACCTCGGCCGGGAGGCGGGCGAGCAGGTCGGACTCGTCGGGCAGCTCGGCGGGGTCGACGCCGTCGCTGACGATCGCCAGGCTGACCTGCCCGCGGTGCCGCCGGACCTCGATCTCGCAGTGCTCCACCTCGCCGAGCCGCAGGACGTTCGTGACGCCCTCCCGCAGCACCTTCGCCAGCAGCGTGCGGGCCTGGACCGGCAGCTCGCCCTGGTCCAGGTGGATCCGCACGGCGATGTCGGACGCGGTCAGCAGGGACTGGGCGGTGCGGAACTCCTTCTCCAGCGACAGCTCGCGGTAACCGTGGGACACGGCCCGGACGTCGGAGAGCGTGCGCTGGGCCGTGGCCGTCATCTCGGTGAGCGCGGCCTGGGCCTGGTCGCTCGACTTCCGCAGCAGGCGGTGCACCAGCTCACCCTTGAGGGCGATGGCCGACAGGCTGATGCCGAGCAGGTCGTGCAGGTCCCGCGCGAAGACGAGCCGCTGTTCGGCGACCGCCCGCTGGGCCAGTTCGGCGCGGGCCCGGTGCAGTTCCCTGATCGACCGGGCCAGCCGCGTGAGCAGCGCGAACGCCAGGCTGTAGAAGATCGCGCCGGCGACCGTGTACACCGCCAGCAGCGGGGGGTCGTAGAGCAGCTCGACCCAGGTCAGGGCGCCGATGTTGAGGACGAACAGCGGCCAGGCGAACCGCGGCGGCAGCACCAGCAGGACCGCGCCGCCGAAGAACACCGGCATCGCGACCCAGAGGGCGTCGAACGTCAGGACCGGCAGGTAGCCCAGCACGGCCAGGACGATCAGCAGCAGCCGGCTCGTCGTGGAGCCGAGCCGGACCGACGGCCGGCTGTAGTAGAGCAGCTGCACGGCCAGGAGCACGACGACCG
The DNA here is from genome assembly GCF_055582965.1 of Amycolatopsis sp. NPDC104863. Lineage (NCBI taxonomy): Bacteria > Bacillati > Actinomycetota > Actinomycetes > Pseudonocardiales > Pseudonocardiaceae > Amycolatopsis > Amycolatopsis sp. NPDC104863. Next base: position 16,013 of record NZ_JBVJOW010000014.1, on the reverse strand, counting down.
CGGCGACCGCGTAGGCCGTCTCGAGCCGGGTGAACGGCAACGGCAGGATCGCGGCCAGCAGCTGGAAGCCGAAACTCGCGACGATCACCGTGATCATGGCGGCGGCGAGGTAGGCCGCCAGCTTCGGGCGCCGGTCGACGCTGCTGGTGCCTCTGGCCTCGGCGACGGCGGAGCGGCTGGACTCAGGGTCGAGTGCGGCTACCGGAGACATGTGCGGCGACCCTCCGGCAAGTCGGCGACGCACAGCTGCGGAGGAGTGGTCCGGGCTGAGCTCGGTGTGCATGCTTCCGGGCCATCCTATCTCATGTCGGCAGTCCGCCAATACGGCGAAGAGCGGCCGTGCGTAGCCCTTTCCGCCGTGCGGGCCGGAAGCGCGGGCCGCCGCTCAGCCCAGGCGGCGGTCACCGGTGACGTCGGCGAGCTCGAGGAAATCCAGGTACGGCACGGCGATCGACCCCAGGTGGGTCACCACTGCCCCGTCCAGTGCGAAAAAACTCAACCCCGGCGTCTCGTCGCGGTCGTCCCGCCCGCCGCGGTCGCCGCAGCAGGCGCCCTCGAGGTGCAGGGTCGCCGGGAAGTCCGCGCCGAACCCGGCGCCCACGGCCGAATACCCCGGCAGGCCCCAGCCGAAGTGGCGGCCGTACTGCTCGACCTTCGCGTACGGCGCGTGGGAGACGAGCACCAGCCGGGTGCCCGCGGTGTGCAGGCCGGCGGCGACCCGCGCGGCCGGCAGGGCCGCCCCGTGGCGGGTGCGGCACGGCATCGTGTGGTGCACCGCGAGCCGGCGGCGGCCGCCGAACAACCCGGCGAGGGTCACCCGGCCCGCCGGGCCCACGAACTCGTAGGCGTTCGCGGCGACGGCGCGAGGCCGGGGTGGTTTCGGTTCGATCAGCTGGGGCAGCACCAGTTCGGTCATCATCGCCTCCGGGTGGCAGCACTGTTCGCCTTCGAAGTGTGCGGCCTGACCTGCCCGCAGTCACCCGTTCGGGGGCTACTACAGCAAGGTGGGAGACGCCCCCGCCGCCGGGCGGGTCCGGGCCCGGAGCCTAGGCTTTGCGGTTATGGCGAGGTACTTCGACGTTCACCCGGACAACCCCCAGCGCCGCGCCGTCGGCCAGATCGCGGACCTCGTGCGCCAGGACGGCCTGATCGCGTACCCGACCGACTCGTGTTACGCGCTGGGCTGCCGGCTGGACAACCAGGACGGTCTCGAGCGGATCCGCTCGATCCGCAAGCTCGACCGGCGGCACCACTTCACGCTGGTCTGCCAGGACTTCGCGCAGCTCGGCCAGTTCGTCATCGTGGACAACTCGGTGTTCCGCGCGATCAAGGCGGCCACTCCGGGCAGCTACACGTTCATCCTGCCGGCCACCAAGGAGGTGCCGCGGCGGCTGATGCACGAGAAGAAGAAGACCGTGGGCGTGCGGATCCCGGAGCACGTCGTCACGCAGGCGCTGCTCGCGGAGCTCGGCGAACCGCTCGTGTCGAGCACGCTGCTGCTGCCCGACGTGCCCGAGCCGCTGACCCAGGGCTGGGAGATCAAGGAAGAGCTCGACCACGTCCTCGACGCGGTGGTCGACTCCGGCGAGTGCGGTGTCGAGCCGACGACGGTGGTGGACTTCTCCTCGGGCGAGGCCGAGATCATCCGCCGCGGGGCCGGCGACCCGGACCGCTTCGCCTGAGCGTCAGTCCACTTCGGACGTCCAGAGTGGATTCCGGGGCGGGCGCAGCAGTTCCGCCCAGGCGGCGGCCTCGCCCTCGGCGGTGAGGGCCAGCTCGCCGGGCGCGCGGCGGCCGGTGAACAGCAGGCAGAAGTCCTCGGCGGGCCCGGCGATCCGGCCCACCGCGTCCTCCGGGCCGAAGTTCCACTGCTCGCCCGACGGCGCGGTGAGCTCGAACCGGAACGGCCCGGGCACGGCGCTGTCCTGGGCGAAGTAGGCGTCGTCGCGGCTGCGGACGCCGTAGTAGGAGACGTGCCCGACGCTGTCGCCGCGGGCCGGGGAGACACCCAGGGCGTCGGCGATGTCCTGGCCGCGGGCGAACAGCGCGGTCAGCAGGGCGGCGGCGAGCAGGGACGGCCGCAGCGGCCCGCCCGGCCAGCGGATGTCGGTGGTCGCGGCGGCCAGCAGCTCGGTGGCCTTCCGGTGCTCCGACCGCCAGCCGACCACGGCGTCGCCGAGGATCCCGGAGTCGGTGATGCGGGGCGCGTGCTCGCTCGAGTCCCCTTCGACGCTCAGCACCACCCGGCGGGCCACGACCGTCAGCTCGGCGAGGTGGCCCGTGATCGCCCGCCCGACGGGCAGCATCACTTTTCCTTCGTGCTCGCGGAGGAGGTCGACGAGGGCGTCCGCGTCGGTGGCGAGGTCGGTGAAAACGTCTTGCATCCCGCGATGCTGCCCGTGGTGACCGACCGGCGACCACTCGTGGATTGCCTTGCCTGATCAGCTATGTTCGCCACCAGACGGACGCGAGCGCGGGGAGACGGCGACGATGAAGTTCCTGCTGGTGATGCACATGAACCCCGACATCTGGGACGCCCTCCCGGAGGCCGACAAGGAAGACGTGATGACCGGGCACGGCGAGTTCATCCGTCGGATCCGGGAGTCCGGCGAGCTGGTCAGCACCCAGGCGCTGGACGCGCCGGCGAAGAGCGTCGTGGTCCGGGTGACCGACGGCGTCCCGGCGGTCACCGACGGTCCGTTCGCCGAGTCGAAGGAGTTCCTCGCCGGGTACTACCTCGTCGAATGCGCCAGCCAGGAGCGGGCGTGCGAGGTGGCGGCGATGATCCCGGACGCGAAGATCAAGGGGCTCGGCATCGAGGTCCGGCCGGTGGTGTTCTTCGCCGACGCGGCGGCCGAATCCGAGTACACCGGCGGGTGAGCGGCCCGATCGACGTCGGCGCGGTGCTCCGGCCGCTCGTGCCGCGCGTGCTCGGCGCCCTGGTGCGCCGCTACGGCCAGTTCGACGCGTGCGAGGACGCGGTGCAGGAAGCGCTCATCGCCGCGTCGGTGCAGTGGCCGGCCGACGGGGTGCCGGAGAACCCGCACAGCTGGCTCGTCACGGTCGCCGCGCGGCGGCTGACCGACCTCTGGCGCAGCGAAAGCGCGCGCCGGCGTCGCGAAGAGACGGTCGCCGTGCCGGAGCCGGTGGTGGCGGGACCGGGCGAAGACCGGGCGCCCGACGAGGACGACACCCTCACGCTGCTGTTCCTGTGCTGCCACCCGGCGGTTTCGCCGCCGTCCCAGGTGGCGCTGACGCTGCGCGCGGTGGGCGGCCTGACGACCGCGCAGATCGCGAAGGCGTTCCTCGTCCCGGAAGCGACGATGACCCGGCGCATCACCCGCGCCAAGGAGAGCATCGCGGCCGCCGGGTCGACGTTCGGCGAGCCCGCGGCGGCGGAGTACCCCGAGCGGCTGCGGGTCGTGCTGCAGGTGCTGTACCTGATCTTCAACGAGGGGTACACGGCGACGTCCGGCACCGACCTGCAGGTGCCGGGGCTCGCGCAGGAGGCGATCCGGCTGACCCGGGCAGTGCGCGCCCACCGCGACGGCGACGGCGAGGTGGCCGGGCTGCTCGCGCTCATGCTCCTCACCGACGCCCGCCGCGAAGCCCGCACGGGTCCCCGCGGCGAGCTGGTGCCGCTGTCCGAGCAGGACCGCGAAGGCTGGGACCGGCGGATGATCGCGGAGGGCGCGGCGCTGATCGGCCGGACGCTCGGGAGCGGTCCGGTGGGCCCGTACCAGGTTCAGGCGGCGATCGCGGCCCTGCACGACGAGGCGCCGAGCGCGGAGACGACCGACTGGGTGCAGATCGCGCAGCTGTACGAGGTGCTGCAGGAGCTCACGCCCAGCCCGGTGGTGACGCTGAACCAGGCGATCGCGGTGTCCATGGTCGACGGCCCGGAGCGCGGGCTGGCGCTGCTGGACACGATTTCCGGGGACAGCCGGATGAAGCAGGGACATCGGTTTGATGCGGTCCGGGCGCACCTGCTGGAGCTGGCGGGGGATCACGAGGCGGCCCGGGAGTGCTACCGGCGGGCGGCGGGGCGCACGGAAAGTGTGCCGGAGCAACGGTATCTGGAGGAGCGGGCGTCCCGGCTGGGCTGAAGGCGCGCGAAGGGCCCGCCCGGGGCCGAGTGCCGGGCGGGTCCTTCCCGATCTGTCCTCAGTGGACGCTCAGCGGAGGACGACACCCTCCTCGGGCGCCGGGGCCGCGGTGAGGCGGAACAGCCGGGTGAACAGCTCGAGGTCGCGGACGTCGCCCTCGATCGAGACCAGGCCCGTCGCCACCGCGTCGGCCGGGGTGACCTGGCCGCCGATCAGGTCGAGCAGGGCCGGGCCCTGACCCGCGCGGATGACCAGGTCCGCCGCCGCGTGGCGGCCTTCCGAGACCTTGAGCGCGCCGTCGTCGACCATCGCGTGGACGATCATCGTGTCGTGGTACTGGATCTCGAACGTCACCTGGACCGCGCCCGCCGCCTCGCTCTGGAACGTCGTGTACAGCGAAAGGATCGCCGCGTCCAGGGTGAAGACGTCGTCCGGGCCGGGGTGGCTGAGCGAGCGCGCGCCCCACAGGCCGAGGTCGAGCAGGATGTGGTCGAGCTCGGCGCCGTACTCGGTGAGCTCGTACACCAGGCCGGCGTCGAGGTCGGCGCGGACGCGGCGGCGGATCACGCCGGCCGACTCCATCTCGTTGAGCCGCGCGGAAAGGATGCTCGGCGGGATCTTCGGCAGCCCGGCCTGCAGCTCGGTGTAGCGCTTCGGGCCGAACACCAGGTCACGCACCACGAGCAACGCCCAGCGTTCGCCGATGAGCTCGAGCGCGCGGGCCACGCCGCAGAACTGACCATAGGTGCGGGTTTGTGCGGTCATCGTTCCTCACTTCGTGCGGTGGTGCGGTTTCAGTGGTGGTCGCCTTCGGAAATCAAGTCGCGGTGCAGCACTTGCAGCTCGTCGCACGGCTCGACGCCCAGCTCTTCGCTCAGCCGCTTGCGGAGACTGCGGTACACGGCCATCGCGTCGGACCGGCGGCCACTGCGGCCCAGGGCCCGCATCAGCTGGCCGTGCAGCGCTTCGTCGAGCGGGTTGCCCGCCGACAGCGAACGCAGCTCGCCGATCAGCTCGCGGTGGTTCCCGCTGTGGATCTCGGCTTCGATGAGCATGTGCAGCGTGTTCCGCTGCTGCTCCAGCAGTTCCATCGTGTACGGCGCGAGCACCGGGCCGCACGGCACGTTCGCCAGCGGCGGCCCGGTCCACAGGTCCAGCGCCGCGCGGAAGCGCTCCACCGCGGCCGGGTGGTCGCCGGCCCGCAGCAGCTCCTGGCCTTCCTGCTGCAGCCGGCCGAAGCGGAAGACGTCGACCTGCGCCGGGTCGATCTGGAAGACGTACCCGGGCGCCTTGGTGAGCAGCATCGACTCGGTGCCGTCGCCCAGCCCGTTCTCCTCGATGCACCGGCGCAGGTGGTACACGTAGGTGTGCAGCGTGGTCCGCATCGTGCGGGGTGGCGTGCTGGCCCAGAGCTCCTGGGCGATCGCGTCGACCTGCACCATCTTCCCGGGCCGCAGCACCAGCAGCGCCAGCAGCTGCAGCAGCTTGGGCGTCGTGGGTGCGAGATCGACCCCGTCGCGGTGCACGCCGAGCGGGCCGAGCACCGTGAAGCTGACCGCACTTTCGAGTGGTTCCACCGGCCGCTCGGTCACACCGACCAGTCCGTCCGTTACCTTTTTGGCGGAGTACATGCCGGGCGCCTCCAGTGTTCCCGCTGCGATGACTCGAGCTCCCCAGTGAAGCCCTGCCGGGCCGAAAACCAAGCCCGTGGCTGTCCAACGTCGAATGTGACAGAGCCGGGGGACCGCAGCCAGTGAGCCGTCCACCAGACTCGAGATGCGTTTCGCCCGGCGGCCCCGTGCATCGGTCACGTCCACGCCGGGCGCGGGACACGGCGTGTGGCCAGGCCGGACCGGGCGTTCCTGGCGGGTCTGATCTTCCCGGGCGGGCGGCGGGCTGAGCGGCACGCCCCTGTCACTCGCCGTGCGCGGGCGTATTTCAAAACGAGCCCGTGCGTTTCGCACGCCGTTCCCCGTGCGTTTCGCACCCGGGGAACGGGGACCTGCGCACTGGTGCGTTTCCGGGCCCGCGGCGGCTTCTTCCGAGCCTCCATCGGTCCGCGAGTTTCGCCGTCTTACCTGACGAGGAGGGAAATGACGTCGGTAAGGATTCGAGGTTGGACTGATGATCTTGCGATCGGTAACGTCCGGGGGCGCCGACGAGACCGAGCCGTCGGCGGTCGTGGAGCGACCCGGCTGGGCGGCGGACCAGGACTCGGAAAGAGTTGTCCAGCCCGCGGTCCTGCGCGCGATCAAGATGATACTGGACCGCTACTTCGAGCCGATCACCCTGTCGGCCTTGGCGTCCGAGGTGTACGTGAGCCCGTTCCACTTCTCACGCATCTTCGCCAAGGCGACCGGGGTGACGCCGGGGCGGTTTCTCACCGCCGTGCGGCTGTTCGAAGCGAAGCGGCTGCTGCTGACGACTTCGCTGACGGTGTCGGACATCGTCTGCAGCGTCGGCTACAGCAGCGTGGGCACCTTCACGAGCCGGTTCCTCCGGACGGTCGGGATGACCCCGACCGAGTACCGCGAACCCGAGGTCGGTGAACTGCTGGTGGCGCATTCGGCGCACTTCCAGCGGCTGCCGTCGCTGCGGTCCCTGCGGGAGGCCGGCAGCTCGTGCGCGGCGCTGAAGCCCGGGTCCTCCCGGCTCACCGTGCGGCTGAACATGCCCGCGGAAGCGACTTCGGCCAACGTGCTCGTCGGCGTGTTCGCCGACGCGGTGCCGCAGAGCGGGCCGGTCGCCTTCGGCGGGCTGGCGGACGTCCAGTCCTCCGAGCTGACGATCGACGGGGTGCCCGAAGGCACCTGGACGGTGATCGCGGTCGCCGACCACGGCACCTTCCGCGGCACGCCGGCCGGCCCGGCGTTCACGATCGCCAGCGAGCTGGCGACGGTGACGGGGTTCGAGCCCGCCGAGGTGACCATGCGGATGCGGCCGCCGGCGCTGACCGACCCGCCGATCGCGATCACCCTCGCCTCCCGGCAGTCGCCCGCCGACCAGCGGATGCTCGCCGCGGCGCAGCGGTCGCACCTGCGTTCTGTCGCCTGATCCCGCCGAACACACGAGGACGGATGATGTCTACTTTCATCGGAGTGCTGCGCAAGCGCTTCCTGGCCCCTTCGCTCGCGTCGGTCGGGTTCGCCGAGCGCGGGTTCCCGGTCACTCCCACCGCCGCGACGGCCCGGCTGGAGGCGGTGCCGCAAGCGGTGGTGGTCGGGTTCGAGTGGGCGATCGAAGGCGCGTCGCTGTGGGAGCTCGAGCGGCGGCTCGCGCTGGTCGAGCCGGAGCAGCGCGGTTTCGCCTACGAAGGCGCGACGATGGGTTACTCCATCCTCGACGCCATGCCGGGCGGCGGCCGCAACCGGACGCGTGAGCTGCTGGAGGGTCCGGCCCAGCCGCACATCTTCCTGACCTACATCGGGATCGGCTTCGCGATGGCGCGGCTGCCGCGTCCACTGTGGAAGAACATCCTGCCCGAGCTGTCCGGGGTGGCCTACCACCCGGTGATGAGCTGGCTCGCCGTCGACGGGTTCGGGTTCGACCGCGCCTACTTCGACACGAAGAAGTGGATCGACGAGCAGGCCGAGCCGGAGCCCTACCCGTGGGCCGGGCGCCCGGAGTACTTCGCCCGCGCGTTCGACCAGGGCGTCGGCCGGGCGCTGTGGTTCATCAACGGCGGGAACCCGGCGGCGGTGGCCGAGGCGGTCGGACGGTTCCCCGAAGCGCGCCAGGCGGACCTCTGGAGCGGGGTCGGCCTCGCCGCGACGTTCGCCGGCGGCGCCGACCAAAGTGGCCTGGCGGAGCTGCGCCGGCTGTCCGGGGAGTACTACGACGAGCTCGCCCTCGGCGTGGTGTTCGCGGTCAAGGCGCGGACGTACTCCGAGTACGTGCCCGCCCACACCCACCTCGCCGCCGGGGTGCTGCTCGACCTTTCCGTGCAGGCGGCGCAGAACGTCGGCGACCGCACCGAGCGGGCGGACGGCGACGACGGGCCGGAACCGCCCTACGAACTGTGGCGGGCCCGGATCCGCGCGGAGTTCTCCAGCGGTGCGCAGCGTCTCGCCGGCTGAGCCCGGTGATCGCACGCAACCGTGGAGTAGACCGCTGACCAGCGGATCTGTGACCGTAGAACGGAAAGAGCTGCACCTCATCCAATTCGACCCGTAAGGGGGAGAGTGCGTTGGGCAATGGTTGGCGCGCGCTCAGACGCCGCATCCTGACACCGGATGTCTCGGAGACTTCGCTGGAGAAGCGGGGTTTCCACCGCAAGAGCCCAGCCGCTCAAGAACGACTCGAGACGGTCGGGGAGAAGTTCCTCCTCGGGTACGCGCACGCGGTCGAGGCGCGCTCGGTCGAGCAGGCCGAGGAATGGCTCGAGCGCATCCCCACGCAGTTCCGCGGGTTCGCCTACGAAGGCGCGGGAATGGGGTACGGCGTCCTCGACGGGCTGCCGTTCGGCAAGAGCACGAACATCGCGGAGTTCCTGGCGGGCCCCGGCGAGAAGCACGACTACATCATCTACGTCGGGGTCGGCTGGGCCATGTGCCGGCTCCCGCGGTTCGCGTGGCCGAAGGCTTCGGCCTTCGACCCGCTGCTGCGGTGGCTGGTGCTGGACGGCTACGGCTTCCACCAGGCGTACTTCAAGACCGCCAAGTACATCGGCGAACAGCACCAGGAGCTCGGCTTTTCCTGGCCGGACCGGCGGTACGACGGGTACGCGCTGCGGGCCATCGACCAGGGCATCGGCCGGGCGCTGTGGTTCATCAACGGCACCGACGTCTCCTTGGTGGCCAAGGCGATCGAAGCGTTCCCCGAGTCGCGCCACGGCGACCTGTACGCCGGGGTGGGGCTCGCCTCGACCTACGCGTGCGGGGTCACCGCCGAGGAGCTGGGGGAGCTGGTCGACCGCGCCGGCATCCACCACGGGCAGCTGGCCCAGGGCAGCGCTTTCGCGGCCGAGTGCCGGGTGCGCTCGGGCCTGATGATCCCGGAGACCGAGATGGCGGCCCGGGCGATCTGCGGGGTGTCCGCCGAACGCGCGGCGGAGATCACCCAGGAGGTCCGCCCGGCCGTCGTCGTCGACGGTGACGACGTGCCGGCGTTCGAAACCTGGCGGCAGCGGATCGCCGAAGAAGTCCTCAAGCACGGAGGGAAGACGAAATGACCGCGACCTTGGGCTGGCTGCGCAAGCAGCTGGCGGGCATCGTGGCGCTGGTGCTGATCCTCGGCCTCTTCACGGTCGCCCAGCTGCCCCGCGTCTCGGCCGCCGAACAGGACCAGATGGCGAGCAAGTTCGCCTTCACCCCGATGAGCATCGCGCTGCCGCCGGCGAAGAAGGCGCAGTCGATCCGGACGGTGAACAAGGAGTACGAGCACATCGCCGCGTGGATCTCCTCGGTCGGCGCCGCGATCGCGATCAACGACATCAGCGGCAGCGGCAAGGCCAACGACATCTGCCTGGTCGACCCGCGCAGCGACCAGGTCGTCATCACGCCGACGCCGGACTCCGGCCCGCGGTACGCGCCGTTCGCGCTCGACCCCTCGCCGACGCTGGCGACGTGGGACTACATGGCGCCGATGGGCTGCGTCCCCGGTGACTTCAACGAGGACGGCCGCACGGACATCCTCGCCTACTACTGGGGCCGGACCCCGGTGCTGTTCATGCAGAAGCCGGGTGCGACGAAGTTCGACGCTTCGGCGTTCGTGCCGACCGAGCTGGTGCCGGGCAACCACCGCGGCGCCGACGGCAAGTACAACGGCCCGCTGTGGAACACCGACTCCGTCACCATCGGCGACTTCGACGGCGACGGCCACGTCGACATCTTCGTCGGGAACTACTTCCCCGACAGCAAGGTCCTCGACCCGAACGCCGACGGCGGCATCACGCTGAACCAGTCGATGTCGCACGCGACGAACTCGGGCGAGAAGTACATCTACCGCTGGACGGGCGCCACGACCGGGGCCAACCCGAGCGCGCAGTTCGTGGACGCGTCCCAGGGCATCCCGGAAAGCGCGCGCCTCGGCTGGACGCTGGCCTCCAGCGCGACCGACGTCGACGGGGACAACCTGCCCGAGCTCTACATCGCCAACGACTTCGGGCACGACCACTTCCTCTACAACAAGTCGACACCGGGCCACATCGAGTTCGGCGAGGTCACCGGGGTCCGCGGGATCACCGACCCCAAGTCGAAGGTGCTGGGCCACGACTCCTTCAAGGGCATGGGCGTCGACTTCGGCGACCTGAACCACGACGGCCTCTACGACCTGTTCGTCAGCAACATCACGACGTCGTGGGGCATCGAAGAGTCGAACTTCCAGTTCATGAACAAGTCGAAGAACAACCAGGACCTGACCTCGCAGTTCAAGAACGGTGTCGCGCCGTTCGAGGACACCAGCGGCTCGACCGGCACGGCCTGGTCCGGCTGGGGCTGGGACGTCAAGATCCAGGACTTCAACAACAGCGGTGAGAACCAGATCGCCCAGGCGACCGGGTTCGTCAAGGGCCAGGTCAACCGCTGGCCGAACCTGCAGGAGCTGGCCACGGCCAACGACGGCCTGCTGTCCAACCCGTTCTGGTGGCCGAACGCCCGCGCCGGTGACGACATCGGCGGGGACCAGACGTTCCACTTCTTCGTGAAGAGCCCGGACGGCCGCTACACCGACCTCGGCCCGCAGCTGGGCCTGGCGGTTCCGGTGCCCACCCGCGGCATCGGGGTCGGTGACACCAACGGTGACGGCCTGCCCGAGTTCGCGGTCGCGCGGCAGTGGGAAGCGCCGATCTTCTACCACAACGACAGCCCGAACCCGGGCAAGTACCTGCAGCTGAAGCTGACCACCGACGCCCCGGTCGCGCCCGGCGCGCTGCCGGCGGCCGGCAGCCCGGCGATCGGCGCGCAGGTCACCGTGACGACCTCGGACGGCAAGAAGTACCTCGGCCGGGTCGACGGCAGCAGCGGGGAGGCCGGCCGGCGCAGCTTCGACGTCCAGATCGGTCTCGGTCACGACGTCAAGGGCCCGCTCGACGTGCACCTGCAGTGGCGGGACCGCACCGGGCAGCTGCGGACGCAGAACCTGAAGCTCGAACCCGGTTGCCACATGTACCAGCTCGGCACCACGGCGATGGAAGAGATGTGACGGCATGACCACCCCGACTCTGACCAAAGTGGACACCGCGCCACCGAAGCGGACGAACAAGGTCGTCACCGCGCTTCGCCGGTTCGCGATCTCGATCACGATCTTCAACATCATCGGCTACACGATCCTCGGGTTCGAGCAGCCGTGGCTGTACCCGTTCGTCGCGCTGGCGACCGCGTACACCACGGAGATCGTCCTCGAGATCATCAACGCCCGGGTGACCGACCGCCAGGTCCGGTTCAAGGGCAACGGGTTCAAGGGGCTCGTGGAGTTCCTGCTGCCGGCGCACATCACCGGTCTCGCCCTGAACATGCTGACCTACGTCAACGACCGCATCCTCGTGATGATCTTCGGCGTGGTCGTGGCGGTCGGCGCGAAGTGGGTCCTGCAGGCGCCGGTGTACGGCCGCATGCGCCACTACATGAACCCGTCGAACTTCGGCATCACGATCATCCTGCTGTTCTTCCCGTGGGCCAGCATCGCCCCGCCGTACCACTTCAGCGAGCAGATCGCGACCTGGGGCGGCTGGCTGATCGTCGCGATCATCCTGATCTCGGGCACGGTGCTCAACGCGCTGCTGACCAACCGGATGTTCCTGATCGCGGGCTGGCTGAGCTTCTTCGTGATCCAGGCCTTCGTCCGTGGCTGGCTGTTCGGCACGTCCATCCCGGGCGCGCTGGCGATGGGCACCGGGATCGCGTTCGTGCTCTACACGAACTACATGGTGACCGACCCGGGCACCTCGCCGTCGAAGAAGGGCTCGCAGTTCGCCTTCGGCGCGGGGGTGGCCCTGGCGTACGGCTTCTTCACCGCGGTGCACGTCGCGTACGGGCTGTTCCTGGCCACCGCGACCGTGTGCCTGATCCGCGGGGCCTTCCTGTGGGGCCTGCACTTCTCGAACAAGGCGCGGATCAAGTTCGAGGCCGAGCAGGCCGAGCAGAAGGCCAAGCTCGAGCTCGCCCCGCCGGCGAAGTCCGAAGACGACGACGAAAAGCCGGGAGCGATCGCGGCATGACCGGATCGCAGCACGAAGCCCGGGCGGCGCACACCGCGCCGCCCGGGCCGCCGCGCCGGGCGACCTTCCGGTTGTTGAAGCAGCTCTTCACCGACCGGCTGGCGCTCATGGGCGACAACGCCGAGACCTACGGCGACGTCGTCCGCATCGCCATCGGACCGAAGGCGATGTACCTGGTCAACCACCCCGACCTCGCCAAGCACGTGCTCGCGGACAACGCCGCGAACTACCACAAGGGCATCGGCCTGCAGGAGGCCCGCCGGGCCCTCGGCGACGGCCTGCTCACCAGTGACGGCGAGATCTGGAAGAAGCAGCGCCGGACCATCCAGCCGGTGTTCCAGCCGAAGCGGATCTCGCGGCAGGCCGCGGTCGTGGCGTCCGAAGTGGACGCTCTGGTCAAGCGCCTGGCCGAGTACGACGGGCCGGTCGAGATCCTGCACGAGATGACCGGGCTGACCCTCGGGGTGCTCGGCAAGACGCTGCTCGACGCCGAGCTCGGCGGGTACGAGACGTTGGGCCACTCGTTCGAGGCCGTGCAGGACCAGGCCATGTTCGAGGCGGTCACGCTGAGCATGGTGCCGCAGTGGGTGCCGCTGAAGAAGCAGGTGGAGTTCCGGACCGCGCGTGACGAGCTGCGGCGGATCGCCGAGGAGCTGGTGGACCAGCGGCTCGCGAACCCCGTCGAAGGCGGCGAAGACGTGCTGTCGCGGCTGATCGCGTCCGGTTCCACGGACGGCGCTTCGCGGGAACGCATGCGTGACGAGCTGATCACCCTGCTGCTGGCCGGGCACGAGACGACGGCGAGCACGCTCGGCTGGGCGTTCCACCTGATCGACGAGCACCCGGAGGTCGGCGAGCGGCTGCACGCCGAAGCCGTCGAGGTGCTCGGCGACCGGCTGCCCGAGCACGAGGACCTGCGGCGGCTGAGCTACACCGTGGCCGTCGTCGAGGAGGTCATGCGACTGTACCCGCCGGTGTGGCTGCTGCCGCGGATCGCCCAGGCCGACGACGAGATCGGCGGGTACCACGTGCCGGCCGGCTCCGACGTCGTCGTGGTGCCCTACACGCTGCACCGGCACCCGGACTTCTGGGCCGACGCCGAACGCTTCGACCCGGGCCGGTTCGACCCGGCCAACCCGGCCGGGCGGCCGCCGCGCTACGCCTACGTGCCCTTCGGCGCCGGGCCGCGGTTCTGCATCGGCAACAGCCTCGGCGTGATGGAGGCGGTCTTCGTGCTGGCGATGGCCTCGCGGGACCTTCAGCTGAGCAAGGTGGCGGGCAAGGTCGTCGAGCCCGAGGCGATGCTTTCGCTGCGGGTGAAGGGCGGCCTGCCGATGACCGTGCGCCGCCGGGAGCGGACGCGGCGAGCCGAAGCCGCTTGAGCAGAAGTCTACTGTGGACATTCGACGAGGAGGTAGGCCGGTGCAACCCGAGGCCACCGAAGAAGAACGCGTCATGAACCTGACCCTCGAGGCCTACGCGGACACGATCGTGCCCGGGGAGAAGCGGTTCCCGGAGGACCGCGCGATCGCCGGGGCCGCGCCCGGCCCGGGGTCGGTGGCGGCGGGGGCGCTCGACCTGCTGAACTTCGACGCGACCGGCGTCACGGCCGGCCTGCCCTACCTCGCGCAGTCGCTCAACGACCACGCGAAGTCCTACGCGGGTGAGGTCGAGCTGGCGCTCGACGACGACGTGCCGCCGTTCGTGGCGCTGTCCTACGAGCACCGCCGCGAGCTGGTGCACCGGCTGACCACCCCCGGGCACCCGGAGAAGGACGGCTGGGTGAGCCTCGCGCTGTTCTGCAACATGGCCTTCGACAGCGCCGCGCACCTGCACACCGCCGACGCGATCCGCGACGGGCACCCCGGACTGCTGGCGCTGGGGTACAAAGCCCCGGACGCCGACGGGTTCTGGCGGTTCCCGAAGTACGGCTACGGCCGCAAGCTGGCCGACCTCCACCCGGACACGACGCCCTCGGGGAGCCCCGCATGAGTGCCATCGACAAGACCGACGTCGTCATCGTCGGCAGCGGCTTCGGCGGATCGATTCCCGCCTACCACCTCGCCGCGGGCGGGGCCAAGGTCACCGTCCTGGAGCGCGGGCCCTGGCTCGCCGCGGACGACTTCGAGCACGACTACCTGCTCGGCTCGTCCTACACCCGGGCGTTCGACTTCGTCGTCGGCGACGGCATGAGCGTGCTCGGCGGCAACTGCGTCGGCGGCGGCAGCGTGGTGTACTTCGCCGCGATGCCCCGCGCGCCGCGGTTCGTCTTCGAACGCCACGGCAGCATCGGCCGCCGCATGTGGCCGTCGGTGATCTCCCGCGACTCGCTCGAGCCGTGGTACGACCGCGTCGACGAGTCGCTGCCGGTGTCCAAACAGGACTGGAACGACGTCTCCTACGCCGGTGGGCTGTGGGCGGCGGCGTGCAACCACTCCGGCCGCACCGCCAACCCGGCGCCGGTCGCCGTCGACAACGACACCTGCGTCAACTGCAACTTCATGATGGCGGGCTGCAAGTTCGACGCGAAGCGCTCGATGCTGACGAACTACCTGCCGGCCGCGCTCGCGCACGGCGCGCAGATCCGCCCGCTGCACGAGGTCCAGCGGCTGGAGCGCACCGAGGACGGCGGCTACCGCGTCTACTTCGACATCGTCGACGAAGAGGACTACCGGGTGCACACCGGCACCGGCGTCATCGAGGCGAAGGTCGTCATCATCGCCGCGGGCGCCGGCGCGACCCCGGTGATCCTGCAGCGCTCGGAGGCGGCGCTCGGGGAGATGCCGCACGGCGTCGGCCGGTACTTCTCCGGCAACGGCGAGCGGCTCAACACCGCGATCGTCGACGAGGACCGCGTCCGCGAGGTGCTCGGACTGTCCCGTGAGGACGGTCCGGTGTACTCGGCCAACCACATCGGCAAGGGCCCGACCGTCGCGAACTGGGACAAGCTCGACGGGTCGCTCCCGGAGTACGAGCGCTACTCGCTGGAGCAGTTGTACTTCCCGCCGGGCCTGGGCACCATCCTCGCCCAGGTGCCCGGCGGCGAGGAGCCGCGCTGGTACGGCGCGGAGAAGAAGGAGCTGCTGAAGCAGTGGGCCAACTGGCTCACGATCTTCCTGATGACCGAGGACGACAACGAAGGCGTCTTCGGCACCCCGCCGCCGACCGGCAACGCCTACCGCATCTCGCAGCAGATGCTCGGCCGCGGCCCGCTGCGCTACGACCCGACCGAGAACACCCGGCACGGCTGGGCGCTCGCGGACGCCGACTGCAAGGCGATCATCGAGAAGGACGGTCTCGCGAAGGTCGCGCCGTGGACCAACGACGTCGTCGGCGCGTACACCGTGCACCCGCTGGCGTCGTGCCGGATCGGGGACGACGCGGCGACGTCCGCGCTGCACCCGAACCACGAGCTGCGCAACCACCCGGGCATCTTCGTCACCGACAGCGCGTCGGTGCCGGGGGCGCTCACGGTGAACCCGGCGATGACCGTCGCCGCGCTCGCCGAGCGGTCGATCCCGGGCATCGTCCGGGAGCTGCAGTCCCGCGGTGTCGACGTCAAGTACGGCGCGCCGTCGCCCGACGGCTCGATCACCGGCCGCCGCGCGGTGTCCAAACTGGACCTCGTGGCCGGCAACTGATGCACGGAGACGGGCTCGGGGGGGGGGGGGGGGGGGGGGGGGGGGGGGGGGGGGGGGGGGGGGGGGGGGGGGGGGGGGGGGGGGGGGGGGGGGGGGGGGGGGGGGGGGGGG
>NZ_JBVJOW010000013.1:32362-61079 GCF_055582965.1 Amycolatopsis sp. NPDC104863 | reverse complement strand
CCACCTGTGGCAGGCCAACTGGTGGACGCAGGGCTCCGAGCCGGGCCTCACCGCGCAGTGGGCCGACCTCGGCCACTGCTGACCCCGCGGACCGGGGGGGGGGGGGGGGGGGGGGGGGGGGGGGGGGGGGGGGGGGGGGGCCCCCCCCCCCCCCCCCACGACCAGCCACGGCAGACCGCTCCGGTCAGTGCTCCAGCGCACCCGCCGGGACGAACCCGCGGGCCGCATCGTCCAAAAGGGACACTTGCGCGGCGCCGACGTCGAAGTACATCCCGGTCAGCCGGAGACCGCCGCGTGCCAGGGCCCCGGCGACCACCGGGTAGCCGCGCAGGGTTTCCAGCTGCTGCACCACGTTCTGCAGCGCGAGCTGGTCGGCCTCCGCGGCCGGCCGGTCACCGCCGAGCAGCAACGGCGCTTCGCGGGCCCGGCGCCGCAACGTCGCCTCACCGTGCCGCAGCCAGCTGCCGAGCTGCTCCAGCCCGTCCGGCGCCCGGCCGAGCAGCGCCTTCATCGCACCGCAGCCGGAATGCCCGCACACCACGATCTCGGCGACCCCGAGCACCCCGACGGCGTACTCGATCGCCGCGCCGACCGACGAGTCGTCGCCGTCGGCCGGCGGCACGAGGTTGCCGATGTTCCGCACCGTGAACAGGTCCCCCGGCCCGCTGGTGGTGATCAGGTTGGGCACGATCCGCGCGTCGCCGCAGGTGATGAACAGCGTGTGCGGCTGCTGCCCGTGCGCCAGCCCGCTCCACGTGTCCCGCAGCAGCGGCGCGGTGCGGCGCTGGAACTCCGACGCGCCGCGGCACAGCAGCGAACTCGCCGTGCGCTGGGCGGGCAGCACCACGTGCTCGGCCTGCCACTGCGACCACGGCGCGAGCCACCGAGGCACCACCCGCGCGGCCACGCTGCGGCGCACGGTCGGCGCGCTCGAGCCGCCGCGCTCGTACCAGGGGTGCCCGATCTCGTCGACCGTCACCGGCCCGGCGTGCGCCTGCTGCCAGCCGCGCAGGCAGTCGAACGCGGCGTGGTCGAGGTAGTCGACGAGCAGCTCGAGCCGGACGTCGGCGTGCGGGGGCACGTCGGCGAGCACGCGGGTCAGCCGCGGCACGGACAGGAACGTCAGCGCGCCTTCGATGACCACGCGGTGGCGGTCGCCGTCCTTCTCGACGTGGATCCCGGAGAAGATCATCCGCCGCAGCATCAGCGCGAGCGCCAGCAGGATCCCCGCGGCGACACCGGTGAGCAGGTTGACGGCGACCGCGCCGGCCAGCGTGACGACGTACACGGGCAGGTCGCCGTGGCGGCGGACCTCCTTGAGCCCGTGGAGGTTCACGAGCTTCGCCCCGACGTACACCAGCAACGCGGCCAGCGCGGCGAGCGGGATCAGCCGCAGCACGCCGGTGAGCAGCAGGCACGCGACGAGGATCCAGACGCAGTGCAGGATCGCCGACATCCGGGTGCGCGCGCCCGCCTCGTAGTTGGTCATGCTGCGCACGATGACGCCGGTGACCGGGAACCCGCCGAGCGCGCCGGCGGCGACGTTCGCCGCGCCCTGCCCGATCAGCTCGCGGTCGAGGTCGGTGCGCGGGCCGCCGCGGAGCTTGTCCACCGAGACCGCCGAAAGCAGGCTCTCCAGGCCGGCGATCAGCGCGATGGTGAGCGCGGCGGCGGCGAACCCGGCCCAGCCGCCGTCCGGCAGCTGCGGGACGACGTGCAGGGCCGGCAGCCCGGCGGGGAGGTCGACCCGCGGCAGGGTCAGGCCGGCCGCGACGGCCAGGCCGGTGCCGAGCGCGACCGCGGCCAGCGGCGCGGGCACGCGGCGGACGACACGCGGAAGCCGTGGCCACACCAGCAGCACCGCGAGGGTGACCACGCCGACGAGCACCGCCTGGTCGTGGTGGGCGGCGATCTGGCCGGGCAGCGCGAGGACGTTGGCCGGCGCGGAACCCTGCGCCGACCCGCCGAGCACCACGTGGAGCTGGCCGAGCACCAGCGTCACGCCGATGCCGGCGAGCAGGCCGTGCACGATCGCGGGGGACACCGCGAGCGCGGCGCGGGCGAGGCGGGTGAGCCCGAAGAGGATCTGGAGCAGGCCGGCGGCGACCGTGATCGCGCAGGTGACCGGCCAGCCGTGGGTGGCGATCGTGTCGGCCAGCACCACGGTGAGGGCGGCGGACGGCCCGCTGACCTGCAGCGGCGATCCGCCGAAGAGACTCGCGACCAGCCCGCCGACGACGGCGGAGATCAGGCCCGAGAGCAACGGCGCCCCGGCGGCGAAGGCCACGCCGAGGGACAGGGGGACGGCGACGAGGAAGACGACCACGGAGGCCGGGAGGTCGTGCTTGAGGTTCTCCAGGAGGTTCGGGGGCTTCGGCGGTCCGGTGTCGTGTTCACCACGAACGATCTCGATCATGGGGGCAGGATCGCCGAAACGCCGCAAAAAGTCCGCTACGCAAGCATTTCTCGCGTTTGCCGCGGTACGGATCGGTGGGGACCGGCGGGCATTTCAGGTGAAAGCCGCGCGACGCGGCTCCGCCTATCGCGTGGTGTGGATCTTGCTCCGGCACGGACAGCGACGATGAGGGACCTTCGGGTCTCGCTGTGCCCGTGGTCACACCCGATGTGCTGAATTCACGCCTTTTCCGCCACCGCAAGCATCGCGCGGGTGATCACGGCGAGGTCGTCGTCGGTCGCGACGTACGGCGGCATCGTGTAGACGAGGTCGCGGAACGGGCGCAGCCACGCGCCGTGCTCCGTGACGACCTCCGTCGCCACCGCCATGTCCACCGGGTGGTCGAGCTGCAGGACGCCGATCCCGCCGAGCACCCGGACGTCGGCCACCGGACCCAGGTCGCGCGCCGGGGCGAGGCCGTCCAGCAGGGCCTTCTCGATGCGCGTGACGTCGTGCTGCCAGCCGCCGTCGGCGAGCAGGCCCAGCGACGCGTTCGCGATCGCCGAGGCGAGCGGGTTGCCCATGAACGTCGGGCCGTGCGCGAGCACCGGCAGCTCCCCGCGGGAGATCCCGGCCGCGACCTCCGGGGTGCACAGCGTCGCGGCCATGCTCAGGTAGCCGCCGGTGAGCGCCTTGCCGAGGCAGAGCACGTCCGGCGTGACGCCCGCGTGCTCCGCGGCGAACAGCGCGCCGGTGCGGCCGAACCCGGTCGCGATCTCGTCGAAGATCAGCAGCACGCCGTGCGCCTCGGTCAGCTCCCGCAGCACGCGCAGGTACGCCGGGTGGTGGAAGCGCATGCCGCCGGCGCCCTGCACGACCGGCTCGACGATCACCGCGGCCAGCTCCCCGGCGTGCCGGGCGATCGCCTCGGCCAGAGTGTCCACATAGGACGGATCCGGCGGCGTGTCGAAGCCGGCCGGCGGCATCGGCACGAAAACCTGCTCCGGCAGCACACCGCGCCACAGCGAGTGCATGCCGCCCTCGGGGTCGCACACGCTCATCGGCGTGAACGTGTCACCGTGGTACCCGCCGCGCCAGGTCAGCAGCCGGCGCTTCTCCGGCAGCCCGCGGGAACGCTGGTACTGCAGGCACATCTTCGCCGCGACCTCGACCGACACCGAGCCGGAGTCGCAGAGGAACACGTGCTCCAGCCCGTCCGGGGTCAGGTCGACGAGCGTCTTCGCCAGCGTGATCGCCGGTTCGTGGGTCAGGCCGCCGAACATGACGTGGCTCATCCGGCCGGTCTGGGCGGCGAGGGCGGCGTCGAGGACCGGGTGCCGGTACCCGTGGATCGCCGACCACCACGACGACATCCCGTCGACCAGCTCCCGGCCGTCGGCGAGCTTCAGCCGCACCCCGCTCGCCTCGGTCACCAGCAGCGAAGGCACCTTCGCCGGCATCGGCGCGTAGGGGTGCCACACGTGCTGGGCGTCGAGCGCGAGAAGGTCGGCGGAGTCCATCCGCCGACCCTACTGCGCCGCTCGTCACCGATCCGACCACAGTCACGGCCGAATGATTCGTGGCAAAGGTCACTCGCCGCGGGAGCGTCGGCCTCCTTTTGACCGGATCGGTGACCTGCTCAGGCCGGCTGCCTCGTGAACACCCAGCCGTTCTGGTTCATGGCCTCCGAAACGACGTACACCTGCCGGTCCCCCACCAGCACCCACGGGCCGGCCACCGACAGCCGGTAGCGGCCGGTGGGCCCGGCGATGGTGAGGGTCCCGTCGGCGCCGGTCGTCGCGGTGAGCGCCCGGCCGGTGTCGATGTCGGTGGCCGTCACGGGTTCTCCGGCCAGGCCTTCGCCGGTCTCGGTGACGATCCGGCCGGTGCTGGTGCCGTCCAGACCGAGGATCTTCGCAGTGTCCCGCGCGGTGGGCGCGCCGTCGAGGTAGGCCTCGTCGCGGGTGAAGTCGCAGATCTGCTCGAGGACGCCCCACCGGCCCGCGCGTTCGGTGACCGTGCCGGCCACCTCGAACGTCCGGGTCTCCCCCGGCCGGACCGTCGCGCCCGGGCCGAAGTAGTCCAGTTCACCCCAGCCGGCGGACGTGATGTCGAGGGCGCGGCCGATGTCACCGCGGTCGCAGCTGCCGTACACACCCGAAACGACGCGCGGGCCCGTGTTGGCCAGCCGCACCGTCAGCACCGCCGCGTCGCCGACGCGGTAGGTGTCCTTGTCCAGCGAGACTTCCGCGTGCAGCGTCTCGGCCAGCGGCCGCAGCGCCCGCAGCGGCACGTCGACGACCGGCGTCGTGCCGTCCGCGCGCACGCTCGTGCCGCCGCCCAGGATCCAGCCGCCGGGCGCGTCCACCGGGCGGACGTCGTAGGTCCCCGGCGGCAGGTCGCCGAACGAGTACCGGCCGTCGGCGCCGGTCGTGCGGGTCTCGGTCCCGTTCAGCCGGACGTGCGCGCCCGCGAGCTCCTCACCCGGGTCGGCGACGCCGTCTTCGTCCGCGTCGGCGAACGCCTGGCCGCCGATCGTGGTCGTGCCCGTGGCCTGCGGCACGACGACGTCGACCGGGGCCAGCGGCGGGGTCGTCCCGTCCAGCCGCGACAGCGAAAGCCGGATCTGCGAGTCGCCCTCGTACGGCGTGACAAAGCCGCCGGTCAGCACGAACTCGCGGGTCTCCCCGGCCTGGAAGTACCCGCCGGGCCCGCCCGGGCCCAGGTCACCCCGGCCCGAGTCCACCCGGAACCGTGTGCCGCCCAGCTGGTCGACGACGCCCCCGGCCACGTAGGCGGTCTCGCCGGCGTTCGTGACCGTGTACTCGACGGTGACCCGGTCCCCCGGCAGGAACGGCCCGCCTTCGACGACGGCGGCGCCCCGGAAGTCGTAACCGGCCGCCGTCGCCGGGACCGCGATGCCCACGACCGCCAGGAGCACGGCGGCCAGGACCGTCAACGCGCGTGAAGCTCTCAAGGTGACTCCCCCTCACCACGGCCCGCGCACCTCCGCGGGCTCGACGCTTCCACGCGCGAAGGAGCCTCCCGGCCGCTACCGGGTGAGGCGCGTCACAGCCGGACGGGCAGCGCCTCCAGTCCGTGCACCAGCGAGCTCTTCCGGTAGACCAGCTCGTCCGGTTTCGCGTCCAGCGCCAGGTCCGGGAACCGGGCCAGCAGCCCGCCCAGCGCGATCTCCGCCTCCAGCCGGGCCAGCGGCGCGCCGACGCAGTAGTGGATGCCGTGCCCGAAGGCCAGGTGCCCGCCCGCCGCGCGTGTGATGTCCAGCCGGTCCGGCTCCGGGTAGCGCTCGGCGTCCCGGTTCGCGCCCAGCAGCGAGACGAGCACGAACTCGCCTTCCGGGATCGTCACGTCGCCGACCTCGACCGGCTCCGCCGTGAACCGCAACGTGGCTAGGTGAATCGGGCCGTCGAAGCGGAGGAGCTCCTCGACGGCGTTGGGCAGCAGCTCCGGCTCGGCGCGCAGCCGGGCCAGCTGCTCCGGCTCGCGCAGCAGCGCGAGCACGCCGTTGGCGATCAGGTTGACCGTGGTCTCGTGCCCGGCGACCAGCAGCAGGAACGCCATCGAGACCAGCTCCGGCTCGGACAGCGAGTCACCGTCGTCGGTCGCGTGCACCAGGTCCGACAGCAGGTCGTCGGCCGGTTCGGCGCGCTTCTGCGCGATGAGGTCCGTGAGGTAGGCGAACATGCTCTGCGCCGCGTGCTGCGCGTCCTGCGGCGCCGACGAGCTCAGCAACGTCTTCGACCAGGCCGAGAAGTCGTTCCGGTCCTCCGCGCGCACACCCAGCAGCTCGCAGATCACCGTGATCGGCAACGGCGCGGCGAACGCCGGTAGCAGGTCGGCCCGCTCCCGCCCGGCCAGCCCGTCGAGCAGCTGCGCGGTGATCTCCTCGACCCGCGGCCGCAGCCGGGCGACGGTGCGCGCCGTGAACGCCTTGTTCACCAGCTTGCGCAGCCGGGTGTGGTCCGGCGGATCGGAGTTGAGCATGTGGAAGCTGAGGTCCGGCGCCAGCCCGCCCTGCTCCAGCTCGCCGGGCGGCAGCTTGGCCAGGAACAGCTCGCGGGCCCGCGCGCTGTTCTTCTGCAGCCGGGGATCCGCGAGCAGCGCCCGCGCCTGCGCGAAGTCCGTGACGATGAAGCAGTCCAGGCCGCGGGGCATCCGGGCCCGGCGCACCGGGCCGCCCGCGCGCAGCAGCTCCGCGAACAAGTGCGCGTCCTGCGCGAAGTCCTCCGCGATTTCGAAGCTCGTCATCCCGCCCCCATGAAGTCCGCCTCAGCGCTCGGCGAGTGCCGCCACCACGCGCTCGGTCACGTCCTGCCAGTATGCCCGTTGTTCCTCGCGCTCTTCCGCGTCCGCAAGCCATTCCTGGTGGAAGACGAGCTTGGTCTTGACGCCCGACGCGCTCAGCCGCACCTGCACGGTCGAGTCGTGGTCCCAGTCGCTCGGCCGCCAGGTGAGCCGCACCCGGTCACCCTCGACGAAGCTGCGGATCTCGCCGACCGTGCCGTTCGCCGTCTCGTACTCCGCGCCCTTCTCCCGCGGCAGCTCGACCCCGGGACCGAGCCAGATCGCGACCCCCTCGCGGCTGACCAGGAAGTCCCAGACGTCCGCGCCCGGGTACGGCACGGTGCGTGAAACGCCTATCTCCCAACCGACATCGGCCGTCTTCCCCACTGAAGAAGTCATGCCGCCATCCTCCCACCGGGGTACGACGGAAACCGTCCCCGGTCCGGGTGCAGGATCGGGAACCGTGCGCTACCGCCCGATCTCCCCCGCCGTCCTGGCCGAAGAACTGACCGAACGCGTCGACGCGCTCACCGGGCGGCGCCGGATCGCCGTCGCCGTCGACGGTGCGGCGGGTGCGACGGAAACCACAGAACTCGCGAACGCCCTGGTCGACCCGCTGCGCCTGCGCGGCCACGCGACCCTGCGGGTGTCCGCGGGCGACTTCCTGCGCCCCGCGTCCCTGCGTTTCGAGCACGGCCGCACCAACCCCGACGCCCGCTACACCGACTGGCTCGACCTCGGCGCCCTCCGCCGCGAAGTGCTCGAACCGCTGGCCGACGGCGGTTCCGGCGAGGTCCTGCCCTCACTGTGGGACGCCGGACGCGACCGCGCGACCCGGGCCGAGCGCGTGCCGGTCCCCGAAGGCGGCGTCGTGCTCCTCGACGGTGAGCTGCTGCTGGGCGCCGGCCTGGCCTTCGACCTGGCCGTGCACCTGTGGCTCTCCCCCGCCGCCCTGCGCCGCCGCGTGCCGGACGCCTGGGCGCTCCCGGCGTACGAGCGCTACGAGGAGGAGGTGGACCCGAGCTCGCTCGCCGACGTCGTCGTCCGCGTCGACGATCCGCGGCACCCGGCGCTCTACACGCCTTAGCGGACGACGGCCACCGGGTCGCCGTCCAGCAGCCCGGACAGCCGCCCGGCCATGACGTCCCACCGCCAGTTCGCCGTCACCCACTCCCGGCCCGCCGCGCCCATCCGGCGCGCGCGCACGGGGTCCGCGAGCAGGCTCGCGACGGTTTCGCCGAGCTGGCCGACGTCCCGGCCCTCGACGACGTGCCCGGTGACCTCGTCGAGCACCGCCTCGGGCGCGCCGCCGGAGTTGCCCGCCACCACCGGCAGGCCGGTCGCCGAGGCCTCCAGGTAGACGATGCCGAGCCCCTCGACGTCGAGGCCCTTTCCGCGGGTGCGGGCCGGCATCGCGAAGACGTCTCCCGCGGCGTAGTGCGCCGACAGCTCCGCCCACGGGACCGACCCGGTGAGCACGACGTCGCGCTCCAGGCCCAGCTCGGTGACCAGCCCGGCGAGCGTCTTGCGGTACGGGCCGCCGCCGACGATGAGCAGCGCCGCGTCGGGGACCCGGCGGCGGATGGCCGGCAGCGCCCGGATCAGCTGGTCCTGGCCCTTGCGCGGGACCAGCCGGGACACGCACACCACGGTCGGCCGGTCCCCGAGGCCGTGGCGGGCGCGGATTTCCGCGCGGCCCGCGGGGTCCGGTTTGTACATCTCGGGGTCCACTCCGGACGGCAGCAGCTCCAGCCCCGCCATCGGACCGAACGCGGCGGCGAACCGGCCGCGGGTGTAGCGGCTGACGTAGGTGACGACGTCCACGGTGTCGCCGATGCGCCGCAAGGCCTGGCGCGAGCCCGGGAGCATCGACCAGCCGACTTCGTGGCCGTGCGTGGACGCCACGACGCGTCGCGCGCCTGCCTGACGCAGAGAGTGCCCCAGCAGCGCCAGTGGCGCGGCAGCGCCGAACCAGACGGCTTCGCAGTCCCGTGCGCGCATGATCTGCTTCGCCCGGCGAAGCACGTCCGGCGTCGGCAGCATCAGCGACGTCGGGTGCCGGACGACCTCGAACGGCGCCTCGGCGTCGAACTCCTCGTGCGACCCCGTCCGCGACTCCCACGACGGCGCGTAGACGACCAGGTCGTCCGCCGGCAGCCGGGTGGCGAGGGA
This sequence comes from Amycolatopsis sp. NPDC104863, assembly GCF_055582965.1. Classification (NCBI taxonomy): domain Bacteria; kingdom Bacillati; phylum Actinomycetota; class Actinomycetes; order Pseudonocardiales; family Pseudonocardiaceae; genus Amycolatopsis; species Amycolatopsis sp. NPDC104863. The sequence continues at coordinate 52,207 of NZ_JBVJOW010000013.1, read as the reverse complement.
GTTCAGGTAGTTCTGGATCCCCCCGGGCCGCGGCGGGAAGTCGTTGGTCACGAGGAGGGTCTTGAGCACGCCCCAGAGGCTAGCGGCCCCGGCTAATACCGCAGGGGCGGCACCGCGTGTGCGGTACCGCCCCTGCGAAATGCTGCGAGGGTCACGAAGTCGGGCGACGCGCTCCCGCGTACTGGCTCTGCAGCGGCGAAATCTTCACGACGTCACCGGTGTCGGGCGCGTGCACCATCTTGCCGTTGCCGACGTACATGCCGACGTGCGAAACGGGCGAGTAGTAGAACACGAGGTCGCCCGGCTGCAGCTGGTCCCGCGGCACCGCGGCGCCGAAGGTGGACTGCTCGCGGCTCGACCGCGGCAGGGTGAGACCGGCCTGCTTGTAGGCCCACAGCATCAGGCCCGAGCAGTCGAACGAGCTGGGCCCGGTGTCGCCCCAGCCGTACGGGCTGCCGAGCTTGCTCAGCGCCGCGTCGAGGGCCTTCTGGGCGGCCGCGGTGGGGGCCGCGAGCCCGGGAGGCGCCGAGCCGGTGTCGCGCTGCGAGGCCTTGTCGAGGGCGCTCAGGCTCTTGTTGGCCGCCTTGAGCTGGTCGATCTGGTCGTTGAGCGTCTTCTGCTTGGCCTTGATGTCTTCGGTCAGCTTCGCCGCCGCGTCACGGGCGTCGGTCGCCCGCTTCGCCGCGTCGGTGGCCTTGTTCGTGGCATCGGTGGCCTGGCGGACGGCGCCGGTGAGGTTGCCCATCGCGCCGTTCTTCTCGGTCGCGATGACCTCGAGCGCCGAAGAGCGGTCCAGGAAGTCCTGCGTGGACGTGCCGGCCAGCAGGGCCGAGAGCTTGTTCAGCTGGACGCCGCTGGTGAACGACGCGCCGGCGAACTTGTCGACCTCGGTCTGGTACTTCTTCTGGTTCTCACTCGCCTGGGTGGCCAGGCCCTTCGCCGCGTTGACGTCGTTGGTGGCCTTGTCGAGCTCGCCCTGCTTGGCCTTCAGGTCGTCCTGGGCCTTGAGCAGGTCTTCGTTGAGCTTCTCGGCCTGCGCCGCGAGGTCGCGGTACTGGGCAAGGGCGTCCGAGCCGGTGGGCGGGGCCTGGAGGACGGGGACTGGGGCGGCGGTGGCCGTCGGCTGGGCGAGGGTGACGAGGGTGATCACCGAAGCCGCCGCGAGGGCACCTGACACCACGCGCCTGACTGGATGCGACTGCACGGTCGCGCGGGTCTCCTTTGCGTCTCGGCCGCCGTCGGGGACCGGGGCTCGAAGAGGTCGGGGGTTCCTCTTCGCCGCTTGTCCCGCCGACCGCACGCGTTCTCCCGCAACAGGTGAAGCGCGCGATGGGTGGTTCCGGTTCCCAGCTTCCCGACAAAGCTGCGTCCGGCGGCGATCTCGCGTCGCCGCCTGGTTCGACGGCCGGGGGCCACGAGATCTCGGACAGGTTACGAAAAGACCGCCACCGCGTCCACCACCCCCCGGCCAAAAACTCTGCGTAGCGCCCCGAAACACCATCGGACCAGCGAGGGAGAAATGCTGTGACGGGTGTTACACGCTGGGGTTTCTCCGGAGGCCGTTTCGACTACCTACCGTTCACCCGATCCGATCGACCATTCGGCGCGCCGACACGAAACGGGCGTGTCAGGCGGTCCACCCGACCGGTCCCTCGACCAGGCGCAGCCGCGGCACCATCCCCGCCTCGGCCAGCGCGTCCACGGCGCGGCGCTCGTCGGCGTCCCACACGACGGCGGGCGGCGCGCCGAGCAGCACGCTCACGACGCAGTCGTGGCAGGAGATGCCGCGCACGACGCAGCGGTCGCAGTCGACCACCACGTTCTCGATGTCGGAAACCGAAATGTGCGAGACGTCCACTTCGGACAGCTCGGGGGTGTCGGCCATGTGGTCCTCCTCACGTCGGAACTGCTTCGAGGAGGACGGTAGGCGCCACCACCGACAGTTTCCGGCGGTCAGACCCGGCTGAGGCGGTTGACCAGCACCGCGGACGGCGTCGGGTGGGCCCCGCCGCCGCGGACCGAGTCCGCCACGGCACGGTCCGAAGTGGCCACCACCATCGGCCGGCCGGCGGGCTCGGCCGCGACGAGGTTGCGGATCACGTCGTCGGCGAGGACCCCGCGGTCGGAGAACAGCACCCGCACCCCGCGGGGCACCGAAGCCGGGACCGAAAGCACACCCGCGCCGTCGAAGACGACCGTCACCTCGGCCGAGGTGCGGGCCGCCAGCGCGGACAGCTGGTGGATCAGCCGGTCGCGCTGGTCGGCCAGCGCGAGCTCGGGGTAGCCGGTCTTCGTGACGTTGTAGCCGTCGACGATCAGGTGCACGTTGGGCAGCGCGAGGTAACGGTCCAGGGTGGACACGTCGGCGATCTTGCCGCCCTGGCCGGTGCCGGCGCTGGCGCCGCGGACCATGTCCGCCGGCCGGGCTCCGCGGGCGCCGAGCGCGAGCTCGCGGCGGAGGCCGGTGACCGCGCCGTCGATCGTGTCGACCAGCAGGGCGAGGCGGACTTCGTCGGCCTCGCGGGCTTCGCGGGCGGACTGCCGGGCGATCTCGGCGTCGGCGACGGCTCGTTCGGCGCGGGCGCGTTCGTTCGCGACGCGCTGGCGTTCGCGGCCGAGCTGCGCGGTGAGGGCCGCGATCTCCTCGACGTGGGCGGCGCTGCCGCGGTCGGCCTCGGTGGCGGCCGCCTGGGCCGCGTCCTTGGCCTGGCGGAGCTGGACGCCCTGTTCGCGAAGTCGCTTCAAAAGTTTATCGACTTCACCTTCGCGCTCGCCCCGGGCGCTCTCGGCGACCTGCTTGGCCTCCGTGAGCTCGGCGCGGACCTGGGCGAGCTCGGCTTCGAGGCGCTGGGTGCGGGCGAGCGCGGCGTCACGCTCGGCGCGCAGCGCGTTCTCCTCGGCGTTCTTCGCGACCAGCCGGACGCGCCCGGCGGCGCCGGACTCCCCGAGCAGGACCGCGGCGGCCGCGGCGGCGACGGAGTCACCGGCGTTCGGGTCGAGGGCGTCCGTGCGGTGCTCGCGCAGCCACTCGATGACGGCGGTCCGGAACTGCGAAGACTCGCCGAGCGAGGTGAGCAGGGCGCCGCCGCCGAGCTTGGCCCGCTTGGCCGGGGCGAACTTGGCGACCGGCCGCAGCTGGCGCGGGACGTCGGTGGCGGGCAGCTTCGCGACGGCGGCCGCGGCCAGCTCGGCGATGCGGTCGCGGACGGGTTCGGGCAGGGCCGGCCAGGTGGCGGGCTCGGGGTGCCCGCCCTCGCCGTCGGGAACAGGGCCGTCGGCCGGCTCCGGGCGCGGCGCGACACCCGAGGGACCCACGGGGTCCCCGGGCGGCTCCGGCACGAGCGGCTGCGGGTGCATTGGTCCAGGGTAGGCCCCGCCCCCGCATCCCGCCCCGCGCGCCACTCGTAGCGCGTGCCCGGCCCGAAACTGTCGGTGGTCGCCTCTACTGTCTCGCACATGCGTTCGGTCCAGGCACAGCTCGCGTTCGACGAGCTCGGAACTCCCTTGCGGGACACCACTTTCGTCGTGTTCGACCTGGAGACGACCGGGGCCCCGCCCGGGCCGAGCGGCATCACGGAGATCGGCGCGGTGAAGGTCCGCGGCGGTGAGGTGCTCGGCGAGTTCGCGACCCTGGTGAACCCGGGGATGCCGATCCCGCCGCAGATCGTGTCGCTGACGGGCATCACGCAGCTGATGGTCTACGACGCGCCGCCGATCGAGGAGGTGCTGCCGGCGTTCCTCGAGTTCATCGGGGGTGCGGTGCTGGTGGCGCACAACTCGGGGTTCGACACGTCCCACATGCGGGCGGCGTGCGAAGGACACGGTTACGCCTGGCCGAAGGCGACGGTGGTGTGCACGGTCCGGCTGGCCCGGCGGGTGGTCCCGCGCGACGAGGTGGGCCGCTACAACCTGACGGCGCTGGCGATGCTGTTCGGCGCGCGGACCCGCCCGACCCACCGGGCCCTGGACGACGCGCGCGCGACCGTCGACGTGCTCCACGGCCTGCTGGAGCGCGTCGGCAACCTCGGGGTGCATTCGCTCGAGGAGCTGATGAGCTACCTGCCGGAGGTGACGGTCGCCCAGCGCGCGAAGCGGCACCTGGCGGCGGACCTGCCGTCGGCCCCGGGCGTCTACCTGTTCAAGGGGCCGAAGGAGGAGGTCCTGTACGTCGGCACGGCGAAGGACCTGCGCCGGCGCGTGCGGACGTACTTCACCGGCTCGGAGGGGCGCAGCCGGATCCGGGAGATGGTCGCGCTGGCGGAGCGCGTCGACCACGTGGAGTGCGCGCATTCGCTGGAGGCGGAGGTCCGCGAGCTCCGGCTGATCGCGGCGCACCGGCCCGCGTACAACCGGCGGTCGAAGAACCGGCACCAGGGCTGGTGGATCGGGCTGACGGAGGAGGCGTTCCCCCGCCTGTCGGTGGTCCGGCTGCCGCGGCCGGGGGTGCTGGGCCCGTTCCGCAACCAGGCGGACGCCCGCGCGACCGCGGACACGCTGGCGGGGGCGTCGGGACTGCGGACGTGCACCCAGCGGATCTCCCCCCGCACGGCGAACGGGACCCCGTGCGTACTGGCGGAGCTGGGGCGCTGCGGAGCGCCGTGCGCGGGGCGGCAGAGCGTGGAGGCGTACGTCCCGGCGGTGGAGTCGGTGTCAGGGCTGATCGCGGGCTCGGACGGCCGCCCGTTGCACACGGCGGCCGCGCTGGTGGAGCGCCTGGCGGAGGGCCGCCACTTCGAGCAGGCGGCCCGGCACCGGGACGAGCTGGCGGGGCTGATCCGCGCGTTGGGAAGGGCCCACCGGCAGGGGTCACTGGCATCGATCGGCGAGCTGATCGCGGCGGGCCCGGACGGCGGGGGTGGCTGGGAGCTGGCGGTGATCCGGTACGGGCGGCTGGCTTCGGCGGGGGTGGCGCGTCGCGGGGTGCCGCCGATGCCGGTGGTGGAGGCGCTGGTGGCGTCGGCGGAGACGGTGCTGCCGGAGCCTGGGCCGCTGCACGGGGCGCCGCCGGAGGAGGTGGGGGTGCTGCTGCGCTGGTTGGCTCGGCCGGGGGTGAGGCTGGTGCGCACCACACGGCCGTGGGCGGAGCCGACCGCGGTGGCCGGGTGGCGGGGGTGGCTGGACCTGGTGGCGGAGGCGCATTCCCTGGAACACGTGAGCTGAGGAGGCAGCGGAGTTTCCTCGGCCGATCCCCCGGAACGCGGGCGCGAAAAGGCCAATCCGGCCGAGGCGCGGTCACCTGCGGCAGGTCTGGACCCGAGCGCGCCCACCGGAGACCGCGCGGACGGAGCTTGCCGGAGGCAGGGCTGGAGCCGGTCTTGGGGCGCTCGCTCAAGCGCAGCTGCCGAGCCGGCGCGATCGACACCGCGGGTAGCGGCGTTTCCTCAGCCGACCGGCCGATCCCCGGAACGCGGGGCGCGAGAAGGCCGACCCGGCCGAGGCGCGGTCACCGCGGCAGCATCCGCGCGCGGGCCATTCGCGGCGCGGGGCGACAACAGGCCATCGGGCTGCCTTCATCCCGCAAGCGTCGAATTGCCGCTCGCAAGGCGGTCACCGCGGGTGGCGAACCTCCCAAGCCGACCAATCGGCCCGCCGGTTCGCGCAGGGTCGCGGCTCGCGAACCTCAGCTCACCGAGCGGTCCAAGGCATCCAGCAACCAGGTATGCGTAACCCCCATCGGCGCCGCTTCCCCGGTGATCTCCCCCGCCAAACTCCAATACCGCCGCAACCGCGGCGTCCGATCCGCCGCAGTCCGGCGGTTCAGCGCCCGCCGAAACTCCACCGAATCCCCCTCGCCCAACGAAGCCGCATGAGCCGCCACAAAACGGTCCAACGCCACCCCCGGCGACGGCCTCACCCCCGCCGCCACCAGAGGGAACGCCAGTTCGCACGCCGCCGCGACCTCGGCGTGGAGCTCGGCCAGGTCCGGGATCCGGTCGCCGGCCACCAGGGTGCTCGCCCGCAGGCCCGTCGCCAGCCCGTCGTCCGCCGCCAGCAACACCAGCTCCGCGTACGCCACCACCTGCGCCGTTGTCGGCTGCTCGGGCGGTGGGGGCGCGCTGATGTCCAGGAACATCCGGACCGTGTCGGCCGGGACGCCGCCGGCCGCCATCGGGTGCCACAGGCGGACCAACGTCTCGTGTGCGGAAAACCCGTCCTCCACCACCGACAACAGCTCGAGCCGGGCCGCGCGGTCGGCCGGCGCCGCCTCTTCGACCGCGCGAAGCACCGAACGGCGCCAGGCCAGCGTCGCCACTTCGCGGTCCAACGCGGCCCGCTCAAGGGCCACGGCGTCGGCCAACGACCGGGCGCCCGCGAGGACCTCCGTGATCGAGCGGAGGCCCAACCCCAGGCCACGCAGGCGGCGGACCAACGTGAGCCGGTCGATCGCCGTGGGCTCGAAGCGGCGGTGGCCGCCCACGCTGCGGGCCGGTTCCAGCAACCCCTCGTCGCAGTAGAACCGGATCGTGCGGACCGGCACGCCCGTGCGCCGCGCCAGGTCGCCGATGCCGAGTGTGTCTCCGGTCACCTTCGGTCGAACCTCCAGCCGGGTGGAGTTCCTACGGTACGGCCATGAACAGCGCACGACTCGCCGAGGCACTGCTCGGCCGCACCGCCGCGTTCGCGGACACCGTCGCCGGCGCCGACCCGGCCGCCCGCGTCCCCACCTGCCCGGACTGGCCGCTGCGGGTGCTCGTCGGCCACATCGGCCAGGCCCACCGCTGGGCCGCGGGCATCGTCCGCTCCGGCCCGTCGCCCGTCCCGGACCCGTTCGACGCCGACCCCGACACCCCGGACGCCTGGGCCGGCTGGCTCCGCCGCGGTCCCGGCGACCTCGCCGAGGCGGCCCTGGCCGCCGGGGACACCCCGGTCTGGACGTTCTTCGGCGAGCAGCCGGCGAGGTTCTGGCTGCGCCGGATGCTCCACGACACCACGATCCACCACGCCGACGCGGCGCTCACCACCGGAACCGCCGTCGAAGTGGCCCCGGACCTGGCGGCCGACGCGATCAGCGAGTGGCTGGAGGTGCTGTCCGACCCGGTCACCGCGAGCCTCCGGCCCGGCTTCACCGAGCTGCACGGCACCGGCCAGACCCTCCAGCTCGCCCCGAAGCACGGCACCGGCTGGCTGATCACCCGCGAACCCGGCGGGGTCCGGTGGACCCGGGAGACGAGCCCCGCCGACGTCACGGTGACCGGGCCCGTCCAGGACCTGCTGCTGGTCCTCACCCGCCGGCTGCCGGCGGAGCGCGTCACGATCACCGGTGACCGCGCCCTGGCTGACCACTGGCTGGCGAACACCGCCGCCTAGGATCGCCTGCGACACCCGCAGACGAGTCTTGGAGGACCCAGGTGATCACCGCGATCGTGTTGATCCAGGTAGAGGCGGAGTCGATCCCGGACGCGGCGCAGGCGATCGCCGACATCGACGGGGTCGGCGAGGTCTACTCGTGCGCCGGGGACGTCGACCTCATCGCCACGGTGAAGGTGTCCGCGCACGAGGACCTCGCCGACCTGATCCCCGGCCGGATCGGGAAGGTGCCGGGGGTGCTCGACACCGTCACGCACATCGCGTTCCGGTCGTACTCGAGCGCCGACACCGAGCAGGCCTTCGCGATCGGCGCCGAAGAGTGAGCGAGCTCCCCGAGGAGCTCACCGACGCCCTCGCGGCCGCGCCGGACGCCAAGGCCGCGTTCGAGGCCCTGCCGCCCTCGCACAAGCGTGAATACGTCCAGTGGGTGGCGGAGGCCAAGAAGCCCGCAACGCGCGTCTCACGGGCACAGAAGACCGTCACCCGGCTTCGCGGCCAAGCCTGAAACGAACGAAGGCCACCTCCGAGGAGGTGGCCTTCGTCGTCTGCGGGAACTAGTGGTCCGAGCCCTTGGCGGTCTCGACGCTCTCGATCTCGCCGTGCTGCCCGTTGCCGTTCGAGTGGCCGTTGCCGTGCCCGTTGCCGTGGGCCCGCTGCAGCGCGGCGGTCTCCTCGGCCGGGTCCGGCGACCAGAACGTGCCCGGGACGGCCTGACCGGCCGAGCCCAGCTTGTTCATCTTCTTCGGCACGGACGCGCCCTGGTACTCGAGCGGGATCGCGTGGCCGTGGCTGTCGACGCCGGCGAGCGGCTGGTGGATCTCGATGAACTCACCGTGCGGCAGCCGTTTGATGATGCCCGTCTCGACGCCGTGCTCCAGCACCTCGCGGTCGGCCCGCTGCAGGCCCAGGCAGAGCCGGTAGGTGAGGTAGTAGGCGATCGGCGGCACGAGCAGGACGCCGATGCGGCCCGCCCAGGTCGTCGCGTTCAGCGAGATGTCGAACTGGTCGGCGATGATGTCGTTGAAGCCCGACAGCTCGATGACCATGAAGAAGCCCAGCGCCATCGCGCCCAGCGCCGTGCGGACCGGGACGTCCCGGGGCCGCTGGAGCAGGTTGTGGTGCGCGGTGTCCTTGGACAGCTTCCGCTCGAGGAACGGGTAGGTCAGGAACAGGCCGAACAGGATCGGCATGCCGACCGCGCCGGGGAAGAACACCGCCGGGATCGTGTAGTTCCCGAGGTAGACCTCCCACGCGGGCCAGATCCGGAGCATGCCGTCCGCCCAGGCCATGTACCAGTCGGGCTGGGAGCCCGCGGAAACCTGCGCCGGGTTGTACGGGCCGAAGTTCCACACCGGGTTGATCTGGAACAGCCCCGACATCAGCGCCAGCACCCCGATCACCAGGGTGAAGAACGCCCCGCCCTTGAGCGCGAAGTACGGCATGATCCGCACACCGACGACGTTGGTCTCCTTGCGCCGCACCCCCGGGAACTGGGTGTGCTTCTGATACCACACCAACGCCAGGTGCGCCCCGACCAGCGCGAGCATGATCCCCGGCAGCAGCAGGATGTGCAGCGTGTACAACCGCGGGATGATCTGATCGCCCGGGAACTCCCCACCGAACAACGCCCAGTGGATCCACGTGCCGGCCACCGGCACCGACAGCACGATCCCTGACAGCGTCGCCCGGATACCGGTGCCGGACAGCAGGTCGTCCGGCAGCGAATAACCAAAGAAGCCCTCGAAGCAGCCGAGGATCAGCAGCAGGCCACCGATCACCCAGTTGGCCTCACGCGGGCGCCGGAACGCGCCGGTGAAGAAGATCCGCAGCATGTGCACGGCCATCGACGCGACGAAGATCAGCGCCGCCCAGTGGTGCAGCTGCCGCATGAACAGCCCACCGCGGACGTCGAAGGAGATGTCCAGCGTCGTGCGGAACGCCTGGGACATCTCCAGGCCCTGCATGTTCTTGAAGCTGCCGTGGTAGACGACCTCCTGCATGGAGGGGTCGAAGAACAGCGTCAGGTACACACCGGTGAGCAGCAGGATGATGAAGCTGTAGAGCGCGATCTCGCCGAGCAGGAACGACCAGTGCGTCGGGAAGACCTTGTTCATCTGGTGCCGCAGGCCCTTGGCCGCGTGGTAGCGCTGGTCCGCGTCGTTCGCGGCGGTGCCCAGCGCCTTCTCGACCGGGCTCGACCCCTTGGTCGGCGTGGTGAGTGAACTCATGACTTACGCTCCCAAAAGGCCGGACCGATGGCCTCGTTGAAATCGCCTCGCGCGATCAAGTATCCCTCTTCGTCCACTGTGATCGGTAGTTGCGCCAGCGGACGGGTCGCCGGGCCGAAGATCGGCTTGGCGTAGTGGAGCGCGTCGAACTGCGACTGGTGGCACGGGCAGAGGATGCGGTTGGTCCGCTGCTCGTACAGGGAGGTCGGGCAACCGACGTGGCTGCAGATCTTCGTGTACGCGTAGTAGTCGCCGAAGTTGTAGTCCTCCTGGCCGGCCCGCTTGACGACCTTGGCGGCGTCGGTCGGGCGGAGGCGGATCAGCATGACCGGGTTGTCGACCCTGGTCAGCGCCGCGGCGAGCAGCTCCGGCTTGTCCTTCTCGGAGTCGCGGTACGGGAACACCGTCTCCATCGCGCCGGCGTCGAGGTCCTCGGCCTTGACCAGGCTGACCTTCTCGCCCTCTTCCAGCGGCTTGCCGGTGTTGCGGCGCAGGTAGACCTTCTCGCCCGGGAAGTTCGGCTGCCAGCCGGTGTGCCACAGCGAATCGCGGCCCTCGGTGTCCTTCCACGGGTTCTTGATGAAGGACGCCAGCGGCAGCGCGGCGGCCGCGAGGCCCAGCGTGCCGGCCCCGGCGATCGCCGAGCGCTTGATCAGCGACCGGCGGGCGATGGTGCTGCGGTTGCCGGCGTCGGCCAGGTGCGCGATGAACGTCTGGCGGTCGACCTCGGCCGACCCCTTGCCCTCGCCGTCACCGCGCTGCTGCACCGCGACCTCGGCGGGCACGAACTTCTTCGTGTACAGGATCACGCCGATGCCCAGGCCGAGGATGGCCAGGCCGAGCGTGATGCCGAGCATCGGGGTGTAGAGGCTGTACCAGAAGTGGCCGCTCTCGTTGTCCGGCGCCTCGTACTGCCACGGCCACCAGATGAGCGAGACGACGAACCCGAGCCCGGCCAGCGCGGACAGGCCGAACCAGAACGCCACCAGGCGCTCGGCGCGCTTCTCCGCGCGGGTGCCCTCCACGGGCCACGGCGTCGGGTACTCGACGATCTCGACACCGTCGAGCGCGCCGCCCAGCTTGACCAGCTGGTCCCGGTCCATCTCAGCCAGCTCCGCCTCGGACGGCGGCTTAGGCCCCTCGGCACTCATGCCTTCGATCCAATCCACAACGTCACGCCGATCAGCGCGGCGATCCCGACGATAAAGGCGATGACGCCCTCCGAAGCGGGGCCGACCCCGCCGAGGCCGCTACCACCCGGGTCATTGTTGCCGTCGGACACCGACTTCACGTAGGCGACGATGTCCTTCTTCTCCTCCGGCGACAGCTGCCGGTCGGAGAACTTCGGCATGTTCTGGGGGCCGGTGAGCATGGCCGTGTAGATCTGCTCTTCGTTGGCCGGGTCCAGGTTCGGCGCGTACTTGCCCGCCGACAGCGCGCCGCCGCGGCCGGTGAAGTTGTGGCACGACGCGCAGTTGAGGCGGAACAGCTCGCCACCGCGGGCCGGGTCGGACCCGCGCAGGGCCTCGCCCTTCTCCGCGGGACGCTGCACGCCGCCGCCGTGCGCCTGGATGTAGGCGCCGACCGCGTCGATCTGGGCCTCGGTCAGCTTCGGCGGCTTCCGCTCGACCTGCGCCTCCTGGCGCGCGGCGGGCATGCGGCCCGAAGAGGTCTGGAAGTACACCGCGGCGTCGCCGATGCCGATCAGGCTCGGGCCGCGGTCCTGCACGCCTTCGAGGTTCGCGCCGTGGCACGCGATGCAGGTGTTGTTGTAGGTCTGCTCGCCGAGGCGCAGCTGCGCCGGCGTGCCCTGGGCCTGCGCGGTCTGCGGCTCGGGGGCGAACACGGCGTACAGGGCGCCGGCGCCCACCAGCGCGATACCGAGCGCGAGCAGGCCGGCGAACCGCCTCCGCAGCTTCGACCGCGCGCGGTAGCGGCGCTCCGAGGACTTGGTGCTGGTGGTCATCTTGCGGCAACCCTTGCTGTCAGTTCAGGCCGATGGTGAAGGTGGTGGCGGCTGGGCGGACCTACGGAAGGAGGTAGATCACACCGAAGAGGCCGACCCACACGATGTCGACGAAGTGCCAGTAGTAGGACACGACGATCGCCGACGTGGCCTGGGCGGGCGTGAACTTGCTCAGTTTCGTGCGGATGAGCAGGTACACGAAGGCGATGAGCCCGCCGATGACGTGCAGGCCGTGGAACCCGGTGGCGAGGTAGAAGACCGTGCCGAACGGGCCGGACGGGATCGTCAACCCCTCTTCGACCAGGTTGTGGTACTCGTTGGCCTGGCCGCCGACGAAGATGGCGCCCATGATCAACGTGACGATGTACCAGCGGCGCAGGCCGTAGACGTCGCCGCGTTCGGCGGCGAACACCCCGAACTGGCAGGTCAGCGAGGACAGCACGAGGATCACCGTGAACGGGATCGCGTACGCCACGTTGAGGTGGAACTCTTCGCCGTGCAGACGCGGCGGCCAAGTCTCGCCGACGGCGTTCTGCGCTTTGACGGTGAAGAACATCGCGAACAGTCCGGCGAAGAACATCAGCTCGCTGGACAGCCACACGATGGTGCCGACACTGACCATGTTCGGCCGGTTCAGCGAGTGGACCCGCTGACTGATGGTGGGAGCTGCCGTTGTCACGCGTCGCATTATGTCCTCCCGCACCGCCGTCCCGCCGGGTGGGTCCACGGCAAGTCGCGTGCGGAGCCGATCACACTCCCCGAAACCGGCACGGCGGAAAGGTGAGAGCTACTCATGGGTTTACTCGACCGGCTGCGTGACCTGGTCAAGAAGGGCGAAACCGCCGGTCTGACGCCTGGAACGCCCGGGTTGAAGATCGTCGCCGAGGCCTTCGACCCGGTCGTCGCGGACTCCGCCGTGCTCGCCGGTTCACCTGACTGGGTCAGCCCGGCGCCGGCCGTCCTGCGGCACCACCTGCTGCTCCCGCCGGGCCGGCTGGCCGAGGCGGCGTCGATCCTCGCCCAGGACGGCTACGAGCTGCGAGAAGAGTCACCCGACGGGGAGCTGACGCGGGTGCTCGCGGTGCGCGTCCAGGTGCTCGACGCGCTCCACTGCGCCCAGGAACGGTCCCGGATGGCCGGCCTCACACAGCGGCTGGGCGGCGACGCGCTCGGCTGGGACGCGCTCCAACCGGAGCCGACCGCGTGATGTCGGTCTCGGCCGATACGATCGGTCGGCAAGCTGGTGACGAGACGGAGGCGCGCTCAATGGCCGAGCAGTCGATGCGGGTTCTGGTGTTCAGCCACAAGGCGGAGGTGCGCGAGGCGATCGTGAACGCGGTCGGCCGGCGGCCCGCCGCCGACCTCGGCCGCGTGACCTACATCGAGGCGGCCGGGATCGCCGACGTGCTGTCCGAGGTCGACGCGGGCAACGTCGACCTCGCGATCTTCGACGGCGAAGCGCAGCCGACCGGCGGGATCGGCCTCTGCCGGCAGCTGAAGGCCGAGATCGCCGAATGTCCCCCGATCGTGGTTTCGGTGCGGCGGAAGGACGACCGGTGGCTGGCCACCTGGTCGCAGGCGGACGCCGTGCTGGTGCACCCGCTCGACCCGCTGACCGCCGCGGAGACCGTCGCCGACGTGCTGCGACGGGTCCCCGTCGTGAACGGCTGAGCCCGGTGGCCACCCCGGTCCCCCGCACCTGGCCGCCGCTGCTCAAGCAGCTCATCGCCCGCGTCGACCTCTCCGAGGACGACACGGCGTGGGCGATGGACCAGATCATGGGCGGCGCGGCGAGCCCGGCCCGGATCGCCGGGTTCGCGGTCGCGCTGCGCGCCAAGGGCGAGACGCCCGCGGAGATCGCCGGCATGGCCGCGACGATGCTGGCGCACGCGCGCCGCGTCGAACTGGACCGCCCGGCCGTCGACATCGTCGGCACCGGCGGCGACGGCTCGAACTCGGTCAACATCTCGACCATGGCGACGATCGTCACGGCCGCGGCGGGCGCGCCGGTGGCCAAGCACGGCAACCGCAGCGCGTCGTCGAAGTCCGGCGCGGCCGACGTCCTGGAGACGCTCGGGGTGCAGATCTCGCTGCCGCCGGAAGACGTCCAGCGCAGCCTCACCGAGGTCGGCGTCGGGTTCTTCCTGGCCTCGGCGTTCCACCCGGCGCTGCGCCACGCCGGCCCGGTGCGCAGCGAGCTCGGCGTGCCGACGACGTTCAACCTGCTCGGCCCGCTGACCAACCCGGCCCAGCCGGGCAGTGCGCTGATCGGCTGCGCGTACCCGGACAAGACCCGCGTGCTGGCCGAGGTGTTCGCCCGGCGCGGCACGACGGCCCTGGTCGTGCGCGGCGACGACGGCCTCGACGAGATCACCACGACCACCACGACGTCGGTCTGGCAGGTCTCGGGCGGCACGGTCACCGAGCGCACCCTCGACCCGGCCGACCTGGGCGTCCCCCGCGCGACGGCCGACGACCTGCGCGGCGGCGACGCGGCGGCGAACGCCGAGGTCGTCCGCGCGCTGGTGGCCGGCAAGGCGGGCCCGGTCCGCGACGCCGTGCTGATCAACGCGGCGGCGGCGCTGGCGGCGTTCACGGGTTTCTCCGGGTCCCTGGAGGACGATCTGCGCGCGGGCCTCACCCGGGCCGCGGAGGCGATCGACTCGGGCGCCGCGGCGGCGCTGCTGGACCGCTGGATCGCCTTCCGCTGATCAGCCTTGGCGAACCGGCGTCGGCGGCTCGGCCACGGGCGCCGGCCGCCGCTGGGGCGCCAGGGCGGCGGCCAGCACCGCGAGCATGCCCAGCGCCTCCGGCCACGTCGGGCGGTGGCCGTAGAACGCGATGTCCACGAGCACCGCGACCACCGGGTAGACGTAGGACAGCAAGGCCACGGTCGTGGTGGGCAGCTTGCCGATGCTGGCGTAGATGAGCACGTACATCAGGGCGGTGTGCACCGTGCCGAGCAGGACCAGCCACAGCAGCCCCGACGTCGTCGACGGCAGCGGCGTCACCAGCAGCACCGGCGCGAGCAGGACCGCGCCGACCGTCGTCTGGACGGCTGCGAGCAGGTGCGGGCGGATGTGCTTCAGCTGCTTCGCGACGAAGGACGCTCCGGCGTAGAGCAGCGCCGCGCCGAGGGCCAGGCCGATCCCGGCGAGCTGCACGGGCTTGCCGTCCTCGCCGTGCGCCGACAGCGAGATCAAGGCGACCCCGCCGAACGCGATCCCGGCCCGGACCAGGTGGCTCTTGGCGAACTTCTCGCCGAGGAAGGCGGCCGCCAGGCCGACCAGGATCAGCGGCTGCGTGTGGTAGACGACCGTGCTGACCGAGATCGACGACAGCGCGTAGGACGCGAACAGCAGCACCCAGTTGCCGACGAGGAACAGCCCGCCCAGCACGGCCAGCCCGAGGTCGCGGCGCGACGGCCGCCAGGCCTGCAGCCAGCCGCGGGAGAGGCACCAGAGCACCAGCAGCGCCCCGCCGACGAAGCAGCGCGCGAACGCGACGGCCGGGGCGGCCGCGCCGCTCTCGAGGACAACCGCGCCGATCGTGCCGGACATCGCCATCGCCGCCGACCACTGCAGCAGCGGGCGGGTTTCGGAGTTCATCATGCCGACCAGGTTCGTCCGGCTCGCCGACGTCGACCAGTGTCAGAGATGACAATGACCGCAAAACTTGTGACATGCTGGCGGCCATGGACGTCAACCGGGTCGCGGTGGTGCTCGCCGACCGCGTTTCGCCGTTCGAGCTGGGGGTCGCGTGCGAGGTGTTCGGCACCGACCGCGCCGCCGACGGCATCGAGGGCTGGGACTTCGGCGTCTGCTCACCGGACGGCTCCGCGGTGAGCAGCTGGTCGGGGTTCGGGCTGTCCGGGCTGCGAAGCCTCGACTTCGCGGCTTCGGCCGACCTGCTGATCGTGCCGACGTGCGCGCCCAGGACGGCGCCCCCGCCCGAGCCGGTGCTGGACGTCCTGCGGGACGCGGCGGGCCGCGGGGCGTGGGTCGCGGGGTTCTGCGCGGGGGTGTTCACCCTCGGCTACGCCGGGCTGCTCGACGGCCGGCGCTGCACGGTCCACTGGGTCTACGAGACGGAGTTCCGCGCCCGCTTCCCGGCGGCTTCGGTCGACCCGCAGGCGTTGTACGCCGACGACGGCGGCATCCTGACCAGCGCGGGCACGGTGGCGGCGGTCGACCTGTGCCTGCACCTCGTGCGCCGGCTGCGCGGGGTCGCGGCGGCCACGACGCTCGCCCGGCGGATGGTCGCGGCCCCGCACCGGGCCGGCGGTCAGGCCCAGTTCGTCCAGGCCCCGGTCCCGGCCACGGCGGCGGCCGACGACGCGGTCGTGGCGGAGGCCCTGGAGTGGGTCGAACGACGGCTGGACCAGCCGTTCACGGTGGCGGAGCTGGCCCGCCGCAGCGGGCTGGGCGAGCGGACGTTACTCCGCCGGTTCTCGGCGGCGACGGGCACGACCCCGCACCGCTGGCTGACCGAGCGACGGCTGGACCGCGCCCAGTCGCTGCTGGAGGAGGGCCGGCTGTCGGTGGAGGACATCGCGACGGCGTGCGGGTACGCGTCGGCGGCGGCGCTGCGGCACCAGTTCACCCGGCTTCGCGGAACGAGCCCGTCGTCCTACCGGACGGCGTTCCGGGGCTGAACGCGGAACCGGCCGCCACGCGTGCGCGCGGCGGCCGGTCCGGTCTGCGGATCAGTCCTGGTGCGACGGTCCGGTGTGGTATTCGAACACCAGGCCGCCGATCGTGATCAGCAGCGCGACCAGCGCGATGACCAGCAGCCAGATGTGGAAGAACGCCAGCGCCAGCGCGGCGAGCGCGGCGGTGGCCGCCATGCTGACCGGCCAGTAGCTGCCCGGGCTGAAGAAGCCCACCTCACCGGCGCCGTCGCTGATCTCGGCGTCCTCGTGGTCTTCCGGGCGCGGTTCGATGCGCCGGGACACGAACTGCATGTAGCTGCCGGCGAGGAACGCCAGACCGCCGGTCAGGATCAGCGCGACGATGCCGACCGGCTCCGGCCTGCCGCCGAAGTCCTTGTCCCACACGGCCCACACCCAGTACACGCCCGCCATGAGCACGGCGAAGACCGCCACGATGAAGAAGATGCGCGCTTCGACCTTCATGGGTCTTTTCCCTACTCCCTGTGTGGCTGCGTGTCAGTTGGACGCGGTCCGCGCCGTGCGGTCGGTGTTGAACGGCTGGGTGGTGACCGCGTGCGGGGTGCACAGCTCGCCGCAGTTCATCTTCGTAAGGGCTTCGGAAGCGGTGAACGTCTGGCCGGTGGCCGGGTTCACCTGCTTGCGCAGCGCGATGTACGCGTCGTACTTGTCCGGGGACAGCGCGCGGACCTCGAAGTTCATCACCGAGTGGTAGGTGCCGCACAGTTCCGCGCACCGGCCGACGAAGGAGCCCTCGCGGTCGATCTTGTTCTGGAAGGAACTGTTCTGGTTGTTCTTGTCCGGGTTCGGGAAGACGTCCCGCTTGAAGTGGAACTCGGGCACCCAGAAGGAGTGGATGACGTCGGTCGAGAGCAGGTCGTACTGGATCGTCTTGCCGACCGGCAGCACCAGCAGCGGGATCTCGCCGGACGAGCCGACCGTGCTGACCTGGCCGCTGCCGTCGGGCTTCGCGGCGCTGGGGTCCTCGTACTTGAACTCCCAGTTCCACTGGAACGCCACGACCTGGACCTTGACGTCCGGGTTCGCGACCTTCGCCAGGACCTTGCCCTCCGTCATCGAGGTGAAGACGAACAGCACGCAGACCATGATCGTCGGGACGACGACGGTGAAGATCTCCAGCGGGATGTTGTACTGGAACTGCCGGGGCAGCTCCTCCGGCTCGCCGTCGGCCGTCTTCTTCTTGCGGTGGAACGTCGCGGTCCAGAAGATCAGCGCCCAGACGATGACGCCGACGACCAGCGCCGCGACCACGGTCCAGGTCCACAGGTTGCGCATGTCGTTCGCCTGCTCGGTGACACCGACCGGCCAGCCGAACCGCAGGATCTCGTCGCCGGAGCAGCCCGTCGCGGTCAACGCGACCAGCACGGCCAGCGCGGCTACGCGCAGAGTCCGCTTCCCCAGGGTGCGCTCGGGTTTTCCCACTGCGCCTCGCCCTTTCACCCAGAGCCTCCTACGACAGATCTTTGTGACAGGCCGGAGCCTAGCCGAGTTGGCGGAGTCCGCTGACCAAGGGGTAACCGTCGACGCGCGTGGTCCTCGCCACGGCCCGCCCGGCATACTGGGCGCTTCCCAGCCCCGCGAAGACCCGTGAAGGTGTGTGAGTACCCGTGTGCGGCCTGCTTGGACTGATCTGCGCGACCGAGACCGGTGCGGCGAACGCGCGTGACGCCGTCGGCGCGGCCATGCGCTGCCAGCGCCACCGCGGCCCCGACGAGCAGGACACGTGGGCCGACGCCGAGGTCGTCTACGGCTTCAACCGGCTCGCCTTCATCGACGTCGAGCACGCGCACCAGCCGCTGGTGTGGGGCCCGCCGGAGGCGCCGGGCCGGTACACGATGAACTTCAACGGCGAGATCTACAACTACCTGGAGCTGCGCGCCGAGCTCGCGGAGAAGCACGGCGCGAAGTTCGAGACCGAGGGTGACGGCGAAGCGATCGTCGCCGGGTTCCACTACCTGGGCGCCGACTGGGTCAAGCGGCTGCGCGGCATGTTCGCCTTCATGATCTGGGACTCGCAGGAGAAGCGCGTCTTCGGCGCCCGCGACCCGTTCGGGATCAAGCCGCTGTTCTACTCGGCCGGCCCCGGCGGGGTGGCGTTCTCCAGCGAGAAGAAGAGCCTGCTGGAGCTGTCGGACACCCTCGGCGTCGCGCAGGAGCTGGACCGCAAGGCGCTGCAGCACTACCTGGTCCTGCAGTACGTGCCCGAGCCGGAGTCGCTGCACACCGCGATCCGCCGCGTCGAGTCCGGGACGTCGTTCGAGGTCGTCCCGGCCGGTGAGGTGAAGTTCACCCGCTACTTCCACCCGGAGTTCGCGACGAAGCCGGTCAACGGGCCGGCCGAGGCCGAAGCGCTGTACGAGCGCATCGCCGATGTGATGCGCGACTCGGTCGGCAAGCACATGATCTCGGACCCGGACGTCACCGTCGGCGCCTTCCTCTCCGGCGGCATCGACTCCACGGCCACCGCCACGCTGGCCAAGGAGCACAACCCGAACCTCATCGCCTTCACCACCGGGTTCGAGCGCGAGGGCTACTCCGAGGTCGACGTCGCCGCCGAGTCGGCCGCCGCGATCGGCGTGAAGCACGTGGTCCGCACGGTGTCGGCGGACGAGATGATGGAGGTCCTGCCGCTCATCGTCTGGTACCTCGACGACCCGGTGGCCGACCCGGCGCTCGTGCCGCTGTGGTTCATCGCGCGCGAGGCCCGCAAGCACGTCAAGGCGGTGCTGTCCGGCGAGGGCGCGGACGAGCTGTTCGGCGGGTACACGATCTACAACGAGCCGATCTCGCTGGCGCCGTTCGAGAAGATCCCCGGCGGCATGCGGAAGCTGATCGGCAAGGTGTCGACGAAGATCCCCGAGGGCACCCGCGGCAAGGACCTGCTGCGCCGCGGCGCGCTGCCGCTGGAGGACCGCTACTACGGCAACGCCCGCAACTTCCGCGACGACCAGCTGCGCAACGTGCTGAAGACGTACCAGGAAGGCATCGGCTTCAAGGACGTCACGGCGCCCTGGTACGACGTCTCGCGCGGCTGGGACCCGGTGGCCCGCATGCAGCACGTCGACCTCTACACGTGGCTGCGCGGCGACATCCTGGTCAAGGCCGACAAGGTCACCATGGCGAACTCGCTGGAGCTGCGGGTGCCGTTCCTGGACGCCGAGGTGTTCAAGGTCGCGGCGTCGATCCCGCTGGACCAGAAGCTCGCGCACGGCACCACGAAGTACGCGCTGCGCCAGGCGCTGGCCAAGATCATCCCGGCACACGTGCTGAACCGCCGCAAGCTCGGCTTCCCGGTCCCGATCCGGCTGTGGCTGCGCAACGAGATGTACGACTGGGCGCGCGGGATCATCAGTGACTCGCGCACCGAGGAGCTGCTGGACAAGAAGGCGATCCTGGCGCTGCTGGAGGAGCACAAGGCGGGCCAGCTGGACCGCAGCCGCCAGCTGTGGGCGCTGATCGTGTTCATGCTGTGGCACGGCATCTTCGTCGAGCACCGGATCAAGCCGGAGATCCCCGAGCCGGTGTACCCGGTCAAGCTCTGAGCTCTGCCGCGGCCGGGGGGGGGGGGGGGGGGGGGGGGGGGGGGGGGGGGGGGGGGGGGGCAAACGAGCGGGGGAGAGGGAGAGGGGGGGGGAGGGGAGAGGGGGGGCGGC
>NZ_JBVJOW010000013.1:0-32352 GCF_055582965.1 Amycolatopsis sp. NPDC104863 | reverse complement strand
TTCTCTCCCCCCCCCCCCCCCCCCTTCCCCCCTCCTCCCCCCCCCCCCCCCCCCCCCCCCCCCCCCCCTCCCTCCCTCTCTTCCCCCCCCCCCCCCCCCCCCCCCCCCCCCCCCCCCCCGGCGGGGGGTCAGGCGGGCAGGACCGCCGAGATCTCGGTGGCCGCCTCCGGGCCGAAGGCCTCGCCGATGCGGGCCAGGGCGTCGGCGCGGTCGAGCGTCCACTCCTGCGTGCCGATCGTCTCCAGCACCAGCACCGCGATCAGCGAACCGAGCTGGGCGGCGCGTTCGACGTTCAGGCCGCCGTCGAGCCCGGCCAGGAAGCCCGCGCGGAAGCCGTCGCCGACGCCGGTCGGGTCGGCCTTGGCGCGCTCGGGCACCGCGCCGATCTGCAGGGCGACGCCGTCCTTGCCGACGATCTCGACGCCCTTCTCCCCGAGCGTCGTGATCCGCACGCCGACCTGGTCGAGCACGTCGGCCTCGGTCCAGCCGGTCTTCTGGAGCAGCAGCTCCCACTCGTAGTCGTTGCTGAACAGGTACTTCGCGCCGGCGACGAAGTCACGCGCCTGCTCGCCGCTCATCCGGGCCAGCTGCTGCGACGGGTCGACGGCGAAGGAGTACCCGCGCTGGCGGCACTCCTCGGCGTGGCGGACCATGCCCTCCGGGTCGTCCGGGCTGATCAGCACGAGGCTCAGCTCGCCGGCGCGCTCGGCGATCGGCTGCAGCTCGATGTTGCGGGACTCCGCCATCGCGCCCGCGTAGAACGTCGCGATCTGGCAGAGGTCCTCGTCGGTGGTGCACACGAAGCGCGCGGTGTGCGCGACCTCGGACACGTGGACCCCGGACGTGTCGACGCCGTGCCGCTCCAGCCAGGAGCGGTAGTCGGCGAAGTCCGCGCCGACGGCGCCCACGAGGACCGGCCGCACGCCGAGCACCCCGAGACCGAACGCGATGTTCGCGCCGATGCCGCCGCGCCGGACCACGAGGTCGTCGGCGAGGAAGCTCAGCGACACCCGGTGCAGCTGCTCCGCGACCAGCTGCTCCGCGAACCTGCCCGGGAAATGCATGAGGTGGTCGGTTGCGATACTGCCGGACACCGCGATCCTGGCCCTGTCTGCCACCGGCTGCTCCTTTGTGGTTGACCTCACGGCAAAAGGCGCGAAGTTACCCCCGGGTCATGACCCATCCGGGTAGTTCGCGCACGCCCACCCGACACTACCGGCTGGTACCGCTTCTCCAGTCGCGGACGGATCAATAGCGTTACGAATCGTGAACGCCGTCACCGAACCCGAGACCCTGTCCGAGCTGATCGCCGACTGCGCGCTGATCCCGGCCACGCTGCAGGCCAGGAGCCTGCCGCTGCCCCGCGTCACGGCCGAGCCGTGGGAAGTCGACGAGGCGTGCCACGCGCAGGTCGCGGAGCTCGACGCCTACGTGTGAGACCCCCGGAACGAAGAAGGCCCCGCCCTCCGAACGGAGGCGGGGCCTTCTCTCGTCGTGCTGCCGATCAGCGGAGACTCAGTGGAACGAGTCGCCGCAGGCGCAGGAGCCGGTGGCGTTCGGGTTGTCGATCGTGAAGCCCTGCTTCTCGATCGTGTCCACGAAGTCGATGACGGCTTCCGACACGTACGGCGAGCTCATCCGGTCGACGGCGACCTTGAGGCCGTCGAAGTCGCGGAACAGGTCACCGTCGAGCGTGCGCTCGTCGAAGAACAGCTGGTAGCGCAGGCCCGCGCAGCCACCGGGCTGGACGGCGATACGCAGGTGCATGTCGTCGCGGCCCTCCTGCTCGAGCAGGGCCTTCGCCTTGGCGGCCGCGGCGTCGGTCAACGTGACGCCGTGGGTCTCCTCGGCGGTCTCGGCCTGCGTCGCGCCGGCGTGCTCAGCGGTCGTCATGGCACTCCCTCTAGTTCGAACTCGCTGCGGATACTCCTCGTGCTGACGTTCTCAACACCCGGAGCGTCCGATCTGTTCCCCCACCATGGTCGCACATCGATCGACCTGGTGAACGGCGGCGTGACGCCTGCAATACCCTGGTGAGGTGAGGTTCCTGCGCCGAAGCACCACAGACACCGCCGCCGACGAGCCGGAGGCGGGCGAAGCCGTCGACGTCAGCGGCAAGTCGTTCACGCCCGGTAAGGGCAAGGCTACGCCGAAGCGCCGTGACGCGGAGGCGAAGCGGCGCGGCCCGGTGGCGCCGCCGCCGACCACCATGCGCGAGGCGATGAAGCGCAACAAGGAACTGCGCAAAGCCAACCCCCAGAGCAAGGAAGACCGCCGCGCGGCGGCCAAGGTCCGCCGCGACCGCATGATGGCGGGCGACGACAAGTACCTGCTCCCGCGCGACCGCGGGCCGGTCAAGGCGTACGTCCGCGACCTGGTCGACACCCGGCGCAACCTGCTCGGCCTGTTCATGCCGCTGGCGATCCTGGTGTTCCTGGCGCTGCTGGTGCCGCTGCCCCAGGTGCAGTCGTACATCACGCTGCTGTGCACGGCGCTGCTGCTGGTGATGGCGATCGAGGGCTTCGTGAACGGCCGCAAGATCGCGAAGCTGGCCCGGGAGAAGTTCCCGAAGGAGGCGATCAGCGGCCGGTCGATCGGGTGGTACGCGTTCGTGCGGGCGTCCCAGATCCGGAAGCTGCGGGTGCCGAAGCCGCGGCTGAAGCCGGGCGAGCCGATCCCGAACTGAGCTGGTTTCGAGAAGCCGGGTGGGCCGAGTGGCCTACCCGGCTTTTTGGTGTCCGGGCTCGGCACCCGCCGCTCGCTCGCCCGCAGCCACTCACCCGCCGCCGCCTGCCTGCTCGCCCGCCGCCGAACTCGCTCGCCCGCCGCCCGCCGCCCGCCGCCGCCTGCCTGCTTGCCCGCCGCCCAACTCGCCCGCCCGCCGCCCGCCGCCGCCCGCTCACCCGCCGCCGCCCAACTCGCCCGCCCGCCGCCCGCCGCCGCCCGCTCACCCGCCGCCGCCCAACTCGCTCGCCCGCCGCCCGCCGCCGCCCGCTCACCCGCCGCCGCCCGTCCGCTGTCGCGAATGGGTCATTCGCGACACCACACCCGCCCCCGCCGCTCGTCCGGACTCGCCGGACCCGCGGCGAGGCTGGAGTCACTCCAGGATCGTTAGCAAAGCAAACGATTACCGCCTACGCTTACCCCATGGAGTTTCGTCGTCTCGGCCGTAGCGGCCTCAACGTCAGTGAGATCTCGTACGGGAACTGGCTCACCCACGGTTCCCAGGTCGAGGAAGACCAGGCGCACGCCTGCATCAAGGCCGCCCTCGACGCCGGCATCACCACCTTCGACACCGCCGACGTCTACGCCAACACCGCCGCCGAATCCGTGCTCGGGCGGGGCCTGAAGGGGCAGCGGCGGGAGAGCCTGGAGATCTTCACCAAGGTCTTCTGGCCCACCGGTCCCAAGGGCCCCAACGACAAGGGCCTCTCGCGCAAGCACATCATGGAGTCGGCCAACGCCAGCCTCACCCGGCTCGGCACCGACTACCTCGACCTCTACCAGGCGCACCGGTTCGACCGGAGCGTCCCGCTCGAAGAGACCATGCTCGCCTTCGCCGACCTCGTGCGCCAGGGCAAGGTGCTCTACGTCGGCGTCTCGGAGTGGACCGCCGAGCAGATCAGCCGCGGCGCCGCCCTCGCCCGCGAACTGAAGATCCCCTTCGTCTCCAACCAGCCGCAGTACAACATGCTCTGGCGGGTCATCGAGGACCAGGTCATCCCGGCCTCCGAGCGCGAAGGCCTGAGCCAGATCGTCTGGTCGCCGATCGCGCAGGGCGTGCTGACCGGCAAGTACAAGCCCGGCCAGGACTACCCCGCCGGCTCGCGGGCCACCGACGAGAAGGGCGGCGCCAACATGGTCGCCCGCTTCCTCGGCGAGGACGTCCTCAAGCGGGTCGCCGAGCTCGAGCCGCTGGCCAAGCAGGCCGATCTGAGCCTCGCCCAGCTGGCCGTCGCCTGGGTGCTGCAGAACCCGAACGTCGCCTCGGCGATCATCGGGGCCTCGCGGCCGGAGCAGGTGCACGAGAACGTCAAGGCCGCCGGCAAGAAGCTCGACGCCGACCTGCTCCAGGCCATCGACGACGCCCTCGGTGACGTCGTCGAGCGCGACGCGAGCCTGACCAAGAGCCCCTGACCCGAAGCCGTGGATGCCGCCGCGCGGCGGCATCCACGGTGGTCAGGAGCGCGGCCAGGTCTTCCCGGTGATCCGCTCGTACACCTCGGTGTAGCGCTGCCGGGTCTGCTCGACGACGTCGGCCGGGATCTCGGGCCCGGGCGGGGTCTTGTCCCAGCCGGTCGTGAGCGACCAGTCGCGGACGTACTGCTTGTCGAACGCGTGCTGCGGGCGGCCCGGCTCCCACTGGTCGGCGGGCCAGAACCGCGACGAGTCGGACGTCAGGACCTCGTCGCCCAGGGTCAGCGTGCCGTCGGCGTCGAAGCCGAACTCCAGCTTGGTGTCCGCGATGATGACGCCCTGGGCGGCCGCGTGTTCGGCGCCCTTCGTGTAGATCTCCAGCGTCAGCTCGCGAAGCCGCTTCGCGGTGTCTTCGCCGATCTCGTTCATCACCTCGTCGAAGGTCATGAACTCGTCGTGGCCGGTGTCGGAGATCTTCGTGGTCGGCGTGAAGATCGGCTCCGGCAGCTTGTCGCCCTCCAGCAGCCCCGGCGGCAGCGCGACGCCCGAAATCTTGCCGTCACGCTGGTACTCGCGCAGGCCCAGGCCGGCGAGGTGGCCGCGCGCGATGCACTCGACCTGGACCATCTTCAGCGGCTTGCAGCGCATCGCCCGGCCGGCGAACTCCGCGGGCACGTCGGTGGTCGACACGACGTGGTTCGGGACGACGTCGGCCATCCGGTCGAACCACCACGCGGACAGCTGGTTGAGCAGCGCGCCCTTGTCCGGGACCGGCGTCGGCAGCGACACGTCGTAGACCGAGACGCGGTCGGACGCGACGAGCAGGATGTCCCCGCCGTCGAGCTCGTACAGGTCACGGACCTTGCCCGCGTGGATGTGCTTCATTCGCCGTCCTCAGTCGTGTACTCGTAGAAAACCCAGTGGTCGGGCAAGGCGGCGGACTCACCGTACTCGACGACCGTGCCGTCGGCCGCCAGGAAGGTGCTCCGGCCGAGCAGCACCGGCGACCCGGGGGGCAGCTCGAGCTCCGCGGCCTCCGCCTCGCTCGCCCGGCCCGCCGCGTGCCGTTCCTGCGTGGTCACGATCGTCGTGCCCAGCCGGGCGGCCGCGTGGGCCGGCGTGCCCTCGACGATCCGCTCGGCCACCAGCAGCGACGGCGCCTTGGCCGACAGCGCGCCGTCGAACCACGAGATCGACGTCGACAGCGGGCGCGAGTCCGGGCCGTAGGTGGTACGACGGCGGCGGATCGCCGGGGCGCCTTCCTCCAGGCCCAGCGCGGCCGCGGCGCGCTCGGACGCCGGCTCCAGCCCGGCCGAGCGGATCACGGCGTAGTGGCCGGGCGGGTAGATCCGGCCGGTCCGCGCGGAAGCGGCGCTGCGGTCGCGGGCCGTGCGGTGCAGGCCACCGCGGTCGACGACCGTGCCGACCCCGCGCACCGGCCGGACCAGCCCCTGCGAACGCAGCGTGGCCAGCACCTTGGTCGCCGTCGCCATGGCGACGGCCCACGTGCGCGCGATCTCGCGGGCCGACGGCACCGCGTCGCCCTCCTGCAGCCGGCCGGACAGGATGTCGTCACGGATCCGGCCCGCGATCTGCAGGTACGGCGGCTCAGGACGGTCGAGGGTGGGCAAGGCGGCTCCTCACGGGGACGTGTCGCACGCACAAGTGTTCTAGCACGCCGGAGTGTCTCCCACAAAGCCCTGTTCAGAACCACCCAGGTGTACTAGTACACACTCTGGACCGCGCACTAGTGCGCGAGTTACCCTCGAAAGTGTGTCCCCGCCCACACCGCACATCGGTTCGAGCGGCCCGGGCCTCGAGGAACTGCTCGAGGAGCTCCGGCGCCGCAAATGGGTGCTGCACCTGTTCGGCGGCCGGGAGGCGCCGGAGCTCTACGCGGCGGTGCACCGGTGGCCGACCTGCGCGGACGTCATCGTCCTGCGGGACGAGCACCGGGCCAGCGCCTACCGGGTCCCGACGTTCCCGGGCACCGACGTGTTCAGCCCGCGGGTGGTCACCTGGCAGTACCACGCCACCCCGGTCTGGACGCTGCGGGCGGTGCTCACGCTGGCGGAGCCCGGCACCCCGGGCGCGCCGCTGCAGGCGCTCCGGCCACAGCCGGAGTGCCACATCCCGCTCGAGCTGCGGCAGGAAGTGACCATCCGGCCGACCGGCACGGGCCTCGACATCGACCTCACGGAAAAGGACGACGACGGCGGCCCGCCGGCGTGCGCCTAGCGGCCGTCACGCCCGGCGGGCGAGCAACCGCTCCGCGACCACCAGGTCGTGGGGGTAGGTGATCTTCAGGTTCTCGGGAGCCCCCGGGACCCAGCGGATCGGCAGGGAGGAGAACCGCTCCATGCAGGACGAGGTGTCCGTTCCCAGAAAGCCTTCTCGCTCGGCCTTCTCGTAGGCCTCGAGCAGCGGTCCCGCCCGGAAGCCCTGAGGCGTCTGGACGCGGATCGCGCCGGGCACCTGGGCGACCAGGTGCCCGGCATCCACCCCGACGACGTCGTCCGCGGCCAGGCCCGGCACAGCCCCCCCGTCCTCGCGTGTCCGGGCCAGCACCGCGCCGACCAGATCGGAGTGGACCAGCGGCCGGGCCGCGTCGTGCAGCAGCACGGCGTCGACCCGGCCGCCGGCAATTCTGGGGGCGAGGTGGCGCAGCGCGTTGAGCTCGGACGCCTGGCGCGTGTCCCCGCCGGGCACGATCTCGACGTCCCCGTCGGCCACCTCTTCGGCGAGCTCGCGGTCCTGCGGCCGGATCACCAGCACCAGCACCCCGATCCCGGGCACGCGCTTGAAGGCGTCGAGCGACCACGCCACGACCCGCCGCCCGGCCAGGGGCAGGTAGACCTTGTTCAGCTTCGCGCCGACGCGGGTGCCCGCGCCGCTGGCCAGCACCACCGCGGCCGCTGTCGTCTCCACGAGCCGCGAGACTACCCGGACCGCCCGCCCGGTAGGTTGGCCACAGCGTTGCCGTGCAAGAGAAAGGGCCTGGTGTGGAGCCGGAAGACATCGAGTTCCCCGAGATCACCCCGCCCGACGACCACGCCCGGTCCGCGGCGATCGCCCTGCACGACAAGCTGGTGAAGCCGGCCGGGTCGCTGGGCCGGCTCGAGGAGCTGGGCGTCTGGATCGCGGCCTGCCAGGGCCAGTCGCCGCCGCGGCCGTTCACCCGCCCGCGCGTGATCGTGTTCGCCGGGGACCACGGCATCGCCGCGAAGGGCGTTTCCGCCTATCCCGCCGAGGTGACCGGGCAGCTGCTGGGCACGATGCTCACCGGCGGCGCCGCGATCAACGTGCTGGCCGCGGCCGCGGGCGCGAGTGTCCGCGTGGTCGACATGGCCGTGGACACCGAGGCGCCGGCGACCCGCTCGATCGGTGAGTTCAAGGTCCGCCGCGGCTCCGGCTCGATCGACGTCGAGGACGCGCTGAGCGACGCCGAGGTGAAGGCCGCGGTCCGGGCCGGGATCACGATCGCCGACGCCGAGGTCGACGGCGGCGCGGACCTGCTCATCCCGGGTGACCTGGGGATCGGCAACAGCACGCCGGCGTCGGTGCTGGTCGCGGCCCTGACCGGCAGCGAGCCGGTGGCCGTGGTCGGGCGCGGCTCCGGCATCAACGACGACGCCTGGATGCGCAAGGCCACCGCGGTGCGCGACGCCCTGCGCCGGGCCCGCGGGGTGCTCGCCGACCCGCTCGACCTGCTGCGCACCACGGCGGGCGCGGACATCGCGGCGATGGCGGGGTTCCTCGCCCAGGCCGCGGTCCGGCGGACGCCGGTGGTGCTCGACGGGCTCGTCGCGTGCGCCGCGGCGCTCGTCGCCGAAGACCTCGCCCCGGGCGCGCGCCGCTGGTGGGTGGCCGGGCAGCGCACGGCCGAACCGGCGCACGCACTGGCGCTGGAACACCTGGACCTGGGCCCGCTGCTGGAGCTGGACGTCCGGCTCGGCGAAGGCACCGGCGCGGTGACGGCGTTGCCGCTGCTGATGATGGCCGCGCGTGTGCTCGCCGAAACGGCGACGCACGAGCAGGCCGGGGTCTCCGGCCCGCTCATCCCGGCCACCGCCACCTGACCCCGGACGCGGTGAAGGCCACCTCGAGGTCCTCGAGGTGGCCTTCACGTACGTCAGGCGAGCGGGACCATCCAGTGGTCGACGTCGGGGCGGGTGCCCTCCTGGATGCCGGTCAGCTCTTCGCGCAGCTTCATCGTCAGCGCGCCGGGCTGCCCGTCGGCGATGGTGAACTCGCCACCGGCGTGCTTGACGTGCCCGACCGGCGTGATCACCGCCGCGGTGCCGCAGGCGAACGTCTCGGTCAGCTCCCCGGAGGCCGACGCCTTCTCCCACTCCTCGGTGGAGATGCGGCGTTCCTCGACCTTGTGCCCGAGCCGCTGCGCGAGCTGCAGCAGCGACTTGCGGGTGACGCCGGGCAGCAGCGAGCCGGACAGCTCGGGCGTGACGACCCGGGCGTTCTCGCCGGAGCCGAAGACGAAGAACAGGTTCATCCCGCCCATCTCCTCGACCCAGCGCCGCTCGACCGCGTCGAGCCAGACCACCTGGTCACAGCCCTTTTCGACGGCCTGTGCCTGCGCCACGAACGACGCCGCGTAGTTGCCGGCGCACTTCGCGGCCCCGGTCCCGCCCGGCGCCGCGCGCACGTACTCGGTCGACAGCCAGACGCTCACCGGCTTCACGCCACCGGCGAAGTACGACCCGGCGGGCGAGGCGATGACCGTGTACACGTAGTCGGCGGCCGGGCTGTTGACCCCGAGCCCGGTCGACGTCGAGATCATGAACGGCCGCAGGTAGAGGGAATCACCCTGCCGGGTGGGCACCCACCGGCCGTCGACGGCGACGAGCTCGCGCAGCGACTCGATGAACACGTCCTCGGGCAGCTGCGGCATGGCGAGCCGCTCGGCCGACTGCCGGAACCGCCGCGCGTTGGCGTCCGGGCGGAACGACGCGATCGAGCCGTCCGGCTGGCGGTAGGCCTTCAGACCCTCGAAGATGGCCTGGCCGTAGTGCAGCACCGAGGTCGCGGGGTCGAGCGTGAACGGGGCGTACGGGCCGACCTGGGCTTCGTGCCAGCCCTCGGCCTTCGACCACTTCACGGTGACCATGTGGTCGGTGAAGTACGTGCCGAAACCAGGAGCGCCGAGTACCTCCGCGACACGGTCCGCGCTCGCAGGACTCGGGTGCGGGACGTGGGCGAACTGCGTCGTGGTCGTCATGGCTAGACGATACCGCTTGGTCGGAGGCGCGTTAGTCGGATGTCCCACTGTTCCGGGTGCCCCGCGCCCGCGTCGTGATGACCCTAAGATGAAGGCGTGACCTACTCCACGGAGCCGGTGCCCCGGCCCAAGACCGGCGGGACCGACGTCAAGACGTTCGTCACCGCGGTGCTGCTGACCTTCGGCGTCGGCCTGCTCGGCATGGTCGGCTGGGCCGTGCTCAGCAGCGGCTTCGGCGGCTTCCTCGGCCTCGTCGCGGGTGTCTTCGGCATCGTGTGGTGGCGCAGCATCCACGACAAGACCGTGTTCCCGAAGGTGATCCCGACGAAGTCGGTGGTGATCCTCGCGGTGGTCAACGCCGTGCTGGCGCTGATCCTGCTGCTCACCGCGGGCTGAGCTCGGCCAGCAGTCCCGCGGGCAGCTCCGGCGCCGGCCAGCCCGGGTCCGGGCGGAAGTCGGTGTCGGTGCCGTCGAACGGGTAGGCGCCGCGCTCGGCCAGCGCGCCGATCCGCTCGCCTTCCGCGCGCAGCCGGTCCAGCTGGTCCCGCGTCAGGCGGCCGACCTCCAGGGCCGCCTCGGCTTCGTCTTCGTCGTCCCAGCGCCAGGCGCCGTCCCGCTCGACGACGACGTCGAGCACCCCGTCGATCCGGTCGAGGGCGCCCGGCGAGCGGCCGAGCGGGATCTCGAGGTTGACGTACCAGTTCTTGAACCGGCCCTCGAGGTCGAAGAACCACCAGACCGACGACCATTCGTCGTCGGCGATCCGGCGCAGGGTCGACGTGCCGTGCCAGGAGTCCGCGACCGCCACCCGCGGGATGCGGAACCGCTGGTCCAGCGGGGCGTCGCGCATCAGGCGGCCGTCGGCGAGCCGGCTGCCGACGATCGGGGTGCCCGCCGGGATCCAGCCCCGCAGGACCCGGCCGTCGTCGTCGAGCACCCGCAGCGGGTGGACCTGGCCGATCGAGCCGTCCGGGCGGTGGAAGCGTTCGAGCACGGTCTCCCCCGGCCGCCCGCGTCGATCACTCACGCGACTCACTGTACCGGCGCGCGCGCACGCCCAGTAGCAGCTCGATCACGGTCGCCAGCCCCGCGAGCACCAGAACGGGCAGCGCGGGCAGGAAGTACGCGGCCACCGCGGCGACGACGAGCCCGGCGAGCCCCGGTGTCCCGGCCCGCTCGCGGACCTCGGCGCCGGCGGCGAGCGCGGGCACCACGGTCGCGACCACGGCCACGACGGTGAGCAGCGGCTGCAGCGCGTCCGCGTCGGCGGCCGAGAGCAGGTCGCGCAGCGACGTCAGCGACAACCCGAGCCGGACGGCGCCGAGCTGGTAGAGCGCGGCGAAGGCGGTCAGCACGGCGACCGCGCCGAGCAGCAGCACGCGCAGGCCCGCGTTCTCGCGTTTCGCCGGCCGCAGGAACGGCAACGCCAGCACGGCGGCGACGAGCACCCCCGCGAAGTCCGGCGGCTGGAGACCGCCCCCGGCGGTCGCCACCGGCGGCACCACGACGCACAACGCGACCAGCACGAGCCCCGCCGCGAGCAGCACCCCGGCCGCGACGCGCCCGACGATCGTCGGGATCTTCAGCCCGGCGAACCCCGCGCCGGCGACCACGACGACGAACCCCGCGGCGGCGAGCTCGCGGTGCGCGGGGAAGACGTAGGCGCCGAACGCGATGGCGTAGACCGTCACCTCCGCCAGCCGCGCGACGGCCACCACGACCCGGTCGACCAGGGCGTCCCCCGGTTCCGGCACCCGCGCCGACACCCCGGCGGCGACCGCCGCGAGCACCAGCCCGGCGAGCAGGAACCAGCCCGCGCCCGCCGCCCCGGCGGCCAGCGCCACCAGCAGCCCACCGCCCAGCCGCACGCGGCCCTCCCTCTCCCTGTGTTCACCCGTGGTCCGGTCGTCATTAGCATGGCTCACGATCCTGTCCGGGCCGGCGCCCGGTACCACCGAGAACGCGCGAGGAGCCAGAAGTGACCGTGCCTAAGCTCGCCCTGTCCGACAACACCGGGGAGGCACTGGCCAAGACGCGCGCCGACGTGGTCGTCATCGGCACCCTGCAGGGCGACGACGGCCCGGTGCTCGCGGCCGGCGCCGCCGCCGTGGACGCCGCCTTCGACGGCCGCCTCGCCGGCCTGCTCGCCACGCTCGGCGCGGGCGGCAAGGCCGAAGAGGTCGTCAAGATCCCGACGCTGGGCAAGCTCCCGGCGGGGGTCGTGCTCGCCGTCGGCCTCGGCAAGGAGGGTGACGGCGTCACCCCCGAGCAGGTCCGCCGCGCCGCCGGCGCCGCCGGCCGCGCGCTGGCCGGCACCGACCGCGCGTTCGTGACGCTGTCGGAGATCGACCTGCAGGCCGCGGTCGAGGGCTCGGTCCTCGGCTCGTACGTCTTCACCGCGTACCGCTCGGAGAAGGGCGACGCCCCGGTCGCGAAGGTCGACTTCGCGAGCCCGTCGGACGGCACCGCTCGGGAGCACAAGGCGACGCTGAAGGCGGCGACCGCGATCGCCGAGGCCGTCCTCACCGCCCGCGACCTGATCAACACCCCGCCGAACGACCTCTTCCCGGCCTCCTTCGCCGACCGCGCGAAGAAGCTGGCCGAGGACAACGGCCTCGAGTTCGAGGTCCTCGACGAGAAGGCCCTCAAGCGCAAGGGCTTCGGCGGCATCCTCGGGGTCGGCGGCGGCTCGGCCCGCCAGCCGCGGCTCGTCCGGCTGGCCTACAAGCCGGCCAAGGCCGCCAAGAAGGTCGCGCTGGTCGGCAAGGGCATCACGTTCGACTCGGGCGGCATCTCGCTCAAGCCCGCCGCCAACATGGACCACATGACCTCCGACATGTCCGGCGCCGCCGGCGTGCTCGCTTCGGTCGTCCTGGCCGCGAAGCTGAAGTACCCGCTGGAGGTCGTCGCGCACATCCCGCTGGCGGAGAACCTGCCGTCCGGGACGTCGTACCGCCCGGGTGATGTGCTCACCATGTACGGCGGCAAGACCGTCGAGGTCCTCAACACCGACGCCGAAGGCCGGCTCGTGCTGGTCGACGCCATGGTGCGCGCGGCCGAGGAGAACCCGGACTACCTGATCGAGACCTCGACGCTGACCGGCGCCCAGGTCGTCGCGCTCGGCAACCGCACCGCCGGCGTGATGGGCTCGGAGGACTTCCGCGACCGCGTCGCCGGGATCATGCGGGCCACCGGGGAGAACGGCTGGGCGATGCCGCTGCCGGAGGAGCTGCGCGCGGACCTCGACTCGCGCCTGGCCGACCTGGCCAACGTGACCGGCCACCGCTGGGGCGGCATGCTCGCGGCCGGGATCTTCCTGCGCGAGTTCGTCGCCGACGGCCTCGACTGGGTCCACATCGACATCGCGGGCCCGTCGTTCAACACCGGCTCGCCGTGGGGTTACACCGGCAAGGGCGGCACCGGTGTCCCGGTCCGCACGATCGCCGCGGTGCTCGCGGACATCGCCGCGAACGGCTGACCCGACAGCGCCCCAATGTGGCCTTGGTTGCGTTGGGGCGCTTGCCGGTTTCGATGTGATCCGCTGCACCCCGGTGCAAAGCAGGCCCTGGGCTAGCCGCTCTGCTGGAGCAGCCGCAGGTGCTGCTCCAGCACCGCCCGGAACGATTCGTGCACGGACGTCCCGAGCACCGGGTCGACCTCCACGACGTGCCCGCCGGCGAACAGCAGCACCGCGGGGTCGGACAGCACGACCACACCGTCGACGGCCCGCAGCTCGGCGGTGCCCAGCAGCCGCGGGAAGACGACGTCCGCGGGCAGGCCGTCGCAGGTCAGCAGGAACTCGCGGTGCGGCAGCCGGGTGCCGAGGCGCGCCTCGACCGCGTCGACCGCCCGGGGTGACGCCGGCGGCGGCGCCGAGCGGCTCCCCCGCAGCCGCAGGATCTCGCCGACCAGGTCGGACCACGACCCCGTCTCGGGCGGGTACCGCTCGTAGAGCGCGGCCACCAGCGCCTCCGCGCACACGCCGGTCCACTCGCCCAGGCCGAGCGGGTCGGCGCCGGCGGCCAACTGTCGCGCCAGGGGCCGTGACGCGGCGAGCGCGGCGACGTCCGGACGCGCCTGGTCAGCCGCGAGCGACGCCCATTCGCCCAGGTCACCGGCGGCGATCGCGGCCCGCAGCCGGTGCGGCCGCGACGGCGAGAGGTGCGTGACGACCGGCGCCAGCGGTGTCCCGTCGAGGAGGTCGGCGGCCGGCCGGGCGAGGTGGGTCTCGTGGGCGCGCTCCTCGGCGTCGAGGTCGAGGGGCGGCAGCGCCGCGGCCCACTCCGGCCGCGCGCCGCGGGCTTCGAAGAGCATCTCCCAGGCCCGGGCCAGGACGGCGGACGGCACGAGCGCGGTCACCGGCCGTTCGGCGCGGGCCGCCCACTGGGTGACCAGGTGATCGGCGTCGCCGAACGCCCCGGCCGAAGCGAGCAGCAGGGCGGCGTGCCCGACGCGGTCGTCGACGTCACCGACCAGGACGTCGCGGACCGCGGCTTCCAGGTACCGATCCGGGCAAAAGCAGGCCGACGCCGGAGCAGCACGTAACCGTTCGCACGAAGCCATTCGGCCATGACTGTGGCCGGATCGGTGGCCGTCGGCACAGTACGCGTCGCGGTCCACCTAGACCTGGCCGCGCTTCTTCCGCTCGGTGTACTCGCGCATGCGCTTCGGGTAGCCGACGCGCGCGACCTCGTAGACCGGGATCGACCGGCGGTGGCCGAACTGCTGCGCGGACTCCAGGCTGCCGATGCGGCGGCGGGTCCACTCACCGTCGTGGGCGATCAACACCACAGTGGTCTCGGTGACGTTCGTCCTGGGCTCGACGAACGCCTCCACACCCCGGCGCGTGGCCGCCCACTCCTCGAGGTGCCGGGTGTCCTCGGAACTGGCTTTCCGCAGCGTGCCGGCCTTCTGCCCGCCCTTGGCGCGCCTGCGCAGCGAGTCGAACAGCCCCACCGCGACCACCTTCCCTCCCGAGACTTCTGCCCCTCATTATCCCGATGTCCGCGTGTGGTCGGTGTCGCACACCCGGCTAGGTCGCAGCCCCGTCCGGCGTAGTGACAAGATGGCGGGTGTCGCGCGCGCGGTTATACCGGGCACAGGCGACGACAGAGCACCACCCCACTGCTTGCCGAGGAGTTATTGAAGTGACCGACACCTCCGCCGACCTCGTGATCCTGGGAGGCGGATCGGGCGGCTACGCCGCGGCGTTCCGCGCGGCCGAGCTGGGCCTTTCCGTCACGTTGATCGAGAAGGACAAGCTCGGCGGGACGTGCCTCCACCGGGGCTGCATCCCGACCAAGGCCCTGCTGCACGCAGCCGAGGTCGCCGACGAAACCCGCGAAGCCGAGGCGGTCGGCGTCAAGGCCGTCTTCGAGGGCATCGACATCGCCGGGGTCAACAAGTACAAGGACGGGATCGTCTCCCGGCTGTACAAGGGCCTGCAGGGCCTGGCCAAGGCGCACAAGGTGAACCTCGTCGAGGGCAGCGGCACGTTCGTCGGCGGCACGACCGTCGAGGTGGACGGCACCCGCTACACCGGCAAGAACGTCATCCTCGCGACCGGCTCGTACTCGCGCACGCTGCCCGGGCTGGAGCTCGGCGGCCGCGTCATCGCCAGCGAGCAAGCCCTCGCCCTCGACTACGTCCCCAAGAAGGTCGTCGTCCTCGGTGGTGGCGTGATCGGCGTCGAGTTCGCCAGCGTCTGGGCCTCCTTCGGCGTGGACGTCACCATCGTCGAGGCGCTGCCCCGGCTGGTCCCGAACGAGGACGAGTTCGCCTCCAAGCAGCTCGAGCGCGCCTTCCGCCGCCGCAAGATCGCCTTCAAGACCGGCGTGCGGTTCACCGGCGCGAAGCAGGACGACAACGGCGTGAGCGTCTCGCTGGAATCCGGCGAGACCCTCGAAGCCGACCTGCTGCTGGTCGCCGTCGGCCGCGGCCCGAACTCGGCCGGCCACGGTTACGAGGAGGCCGGCGTCAAGATCGACCGCGGGTTCGTCCTCACCGACGAGCGGCTGCGCACCAACCTGCCGAACGTCTACGCCGTCGGCGACATCGTCCCCGGCCTGCAGCTCGCGCACCGCGGCTTCCAGCAGGGCATCTTCGTCGCCGAGGAGATCGCCGGGCTCGCCCCGCGCGAGATCGACGAGAGCGGCATCCCGCGGGTGACCTACTCGCACCCGGAGGTCGCGTCGGTCGGGCTGACCGAGTCGCAGGCCAAGGAGAAGTACGGCGCGGACGTCACGACGTTCACCTACGACCTCGGCGGCAACGGCAAGAGCCAGATCCTCAAGACCTCCGGCGGGGTCAAGCTCGTCAAGGCTCCGGACGGGCCCGTCGTGGGTGTACACATGGTGGGCGACCGCGTCGGCGAGCTGATCGGCGAAGCGCAGCTCATCTACAGCTGGGAGGCCTTCCCCGAGGACGTCGCCCCGCTCATCCACGCGCACCCCACCCAGACCGAGGCCCTCGGTGAAGCGTTCCTTGCCCTGGCCGGCAAGCCGCTGCACGTGCACAGCTGACGTCTCACCAGCAGAATCCAGACCACGCAGAATCTTGAAAGAGGAGTCAGCGAACGATGGCCTACTCCGTCACACTGCCGGAGCTCGGGGAGAGCGTCACCGAAGGCACCGTCACCCGGTGGCTTAAGCAGGAGGGCGACACCGTCGAGGTCGACGAGCCGTTGCTCGAGATCTCGACCGACAAGGTCGACACCGAGGTTCCGTCCCCGGTGGCGGGCACGGTCGTGAAGATCAGCGCCGCCGAGGACGAGACCGTCGAGGTCGGCGCCGAGCTCGCCGTCATCGACGACGGTTCGGGCGGCGCGCCCGAGTCGTCCGCCCCGGCGCAGGAAGAGCCCGCGCAGGAGGAGTCCGCGCCCGAGCCGTCGTCCGAGCCCGAGCCGCAGGCCCAGGACAGCGCCCCGGAGAGCGCGCCGAGCAAGCCGGACACCGCGCCGGCCGCCGGTGGTGAAGGCACCGAGGTGAAGCTGCCCGAGCTGGGCGAGAGCGTCACCGAGGGCACCGTCACCCGGTGGCTGAAGCAGGTCGGCGACTCGGTCGAGGTCGACGAGCCGCTGCTCGAGATCTCCACCGACAAGGTCGACACCGAGGTGCCGTCGCCGGTCGCCGGCACGGTGCTGGAGATCCGCGCGGGCGAGGACGAGACCGTCGAGGTCGGCGGGGTCCTGGCCGTGATCGGGGACGCGAACGCCGCGCCCAAGGCCGAGTCGAAGCCGGAGCCGGTCCAGGAGGCCAAGCCCGAGCCGAAGCCGGAACCCAAGCCGGAGCCGAAGCCCGAGCCGGTCCAGGAAGCCAAGCCGGAACCGAAGCCCGAGCCCAAGCCGGAGCCCAAGGCCGAGCCGGCCGCGGCGAAGGAGAGCTCGGCGGACGGCCCGTACGTCACGCCGCTGGTCCGCAAGCTGGCCACCGAGCACGGCATCGACCTCGCGTCGCTGACCGGCAGCGGTGTCGGCGGCCGGATCCGCAAGCAGGACGTCCTGGCCGCGGCCGAGGAGAAGCAGAAGGCGGCTGCCCCGGCCCCCGCTGCTGCTGCTCCGGCGGCGTCGGCTCCCGCGGCGTCCGCCCCGGCCGCGGCCCAGCGCCCGACGGCCGTCTCGGTCTCCCCGGAGATCCAGGCCCTGCGCGGCACCGTGCAGAAGGCCAGCCGGATCCGGCAGATCACGGCCACCAAGACCCGCGAGTCGCTGCAGATCGCCGCGCAGCTCACGCAGGTCCAGGAAGTGGACGTGACCAAGATCGCCAAGCTGCGCCAGCGGGCGAAGGCGGCCTTCAAGGAGCGCGAGGGTGTCAACCTGACGTTCCTGCCGTTCTTCGCGAAGGCCACGGTCGAAGCGCTGAAGCAGCACGCCAACGTCAACGCGTCCTACAACGAGGACACGAAGGAGATCACTTACCACGGCGCCGTGCACCTGGGCATCGCGGTGGACACCGAGCGCGGTCTGCTCTCGGTCGTGATCCATGACGCCGGCGAGCTGAGCCTGGCCGGTCTTGCGCACCGCATCGCCGACCTGGCGGGCCGGGCGCGGGCCAACCAGATCAAGCCCGACGAGCTGTCCGGTGGCACGTTCTCCATCACCAACATCGGCAGCGTCGGCGCCCTGTTCGACACGCCGATCATCGTGCAGCCGCAGTCCGGCATCCTCGGCACGGGCGCGGTCGTCAAGCGCCCGATCGTCGCGACGGACGCCGACGGCAACGACACCATCGCCATCCGGTCGATGGCGTACCTCCCGCTGACCTACGACCACCGCCTGGTGGACGGGGCCGACGCGGGCCGCTTCCTGATGACGATCAAGCAGCGGCTGGAAGAGGGCAACTTCGAGGACGAGCTCGGTCTCTGACTCACCCCGGTGATGGCCGCCACGGAAACTCCCGTGGCGGCCGTCGCCGTTCCCGGACCCGGAGTGCGGGCCGGACTCCGATGGGCCACGATCGACTCATGCGAGTACTGATCGCCGGAGCGAGCGGCTTGATCGGGTCGGCGCTGGGCGAACGCCTGCGGCGCGACGGCCACGAGGTGCGCGCGCTGGTGCGCCGCGAGCCGCGCGGTGGTGAGTTCCGCTGGGATCCGCCGTCGGGCACCATCTCCAGCGGCGCTTTCGAGGGTGTCGACGCCGTCGTCAACCTCGGGGGCAAGCCGCTGTTCCCCGGCCGGTGGAGCGCGATGCGCAAGCAGGAGCTCATCGACAGCCGGGTCGAGCCGACCGAGGTGCTCGCCGAAGCCGTCGCCGAACACGGCGTCGGCGTCCTGGTCAACGCCTCCGCCGTGGGCTACTACGGCAACCCCGGACCGTCCACTGTGGACGAGAACTCCCCGCGTGGGCAAGGGTTCCTGGCCGAGCTCTGCGAAAACTGGGAAGCGGCGACGGCGGCGGCTCGTGACGCGCGCGTGGTGAACATCCGGACCGGGCTGGTCCTGTCGTCGAAGGGCGGCCTGTACGGCCTGCTGCGCCCGCTCTTCCAGTTCTGCCTGGGCGCGCGCCTCGGCGACGGCCGCCAGTACATGCCGTGGATCGCCCTCGAGGACGAAGTCGGCGCGATCGTCCACGCCCTGACGCACGACGACCTGTCCGGCCCGGTGAACCTGACCGGGCCCGCGCCGGTGACCAACGCCGAGTTCACCCGCGTGGTCGGCCGAGCAGTGCACCGGCCCGCGCCGTGGTTCGTGCCCGGGTTCGCGCTCAAGGCGGTGCTCGGCCAGGCGGGTGAGGAGATGGCGTTGTTCGGGCAGCGGGCCGTCCCGGCCGCGCTGGACCGCTCCGGGTACCGGTTCCGGCACCCGACGCTGGACAGCGCGCTCGCGGCCGCATGACCGTTCCGCGGGTGCGCTGGCTGGTCGTCGGCGGGGTGCTCGCCGCCGCGTTCGTCCTGCTCGGGCTGAGTGTCGCGCGGCAGCCGCTGACCCTCGACGTCGAAGTCGCGAACGCGCTGCACGGCGTCTACGCGCAGCCGCTCGGCCGGGTCGCGCAGGCGGTGAGCGACGTCCTCGGCCCGGTCCTCCCCTTCGTCCTCGGCGCGGCCCTGCTCGCGCTGGCGCTGCGCCGGCGCGAGCACCTCGGGCTGTGCGTGCGGCTGGCCGTCGTACTCGTCTTGTGCCGGCTGACCAGCCTGGTGTTCAAGCCGGTCTTCCTGCGCGAACGCCCGCGCGACTACCCGGACCTGAGTTATCCGAGCGGGCACGTCGTGTCGGTGGCGAGCACCGGGTTCGTCGTGCTGCTGCTGTGCGCGTGGCTGTGGCCGCGGCTGGTCCGCCGGGTGGCGGTGGTGGTCGTCGTGGCGGTCGTGCTGATCGCCGTCTGCCGGGTGGTGCTGGGGGTGCACTGGGTCACCGACACGATCGGCGCGGTGCTGGCCGTGACCGGTGTCGGGCTGCTCTCAGCCGGTGCCTTGCGCCTGCTTCCGGCGGGTGACGGGCGTAGCCT
Source organism: Amycolatopsis sp. NPDC104863 (assembly GCF_055582965.1). Lineage (NCBI taxonomy): Bacteria > Bacillati > Actinomycetota > Actinomycetes > Pseudonocardiales > Pseudonocardiaceae > Amycolatopsis > Amycolatopsis sp. NPDC104863. Next base: position 13,036 of record NZ_JBVJOW010000013.1, on the reverse strand, counting down.
CGACGGGTGAGTTCTTCCCGTACCACCTGCCGCGCCAGCACCGAGCCCGTCGACGTCCGGGAGCTCGGCACGATCGACTACACCGAGGCCTGGGAGCTCCAGCGGAGCAGTCTCACCGCCCGCGCCGACGGCACTTCGCCGGACACGATGCTCCTGCTGCAGCACCCGTCGGTGTACACCGCGGGCAAGCGCACCGAGCCGGCCGACCGCCCGACCGACGGCACGCAGGTGATCGACGTCGACCGCGGCGGCAAGATCACCTGGCACGGGCCCGGCCAGCTGGTCGGCTACCCGATCGTGAAGCTCGCCGACCCGATCGACGTCGTGCACTACGTGCGGCGGCTGGAAGAGGCGCTGATCCACGTGTGCGACCAGCTCGGGGTGCACAGCGGCCGCGTCGAGGGCCGCAGCGGCGTGTGGATCCCCGCCGACGACCGCGGCATCGAGCGCAAGATCGCCGCGATCGGCATCCGCGTCCAGCGCGGGGTGACGATGCACGGCTTCGAGCTCAACTGCAACGCCGACCTGGCCGCGTTCGACAGCATCGTCCCGTGCGGCATCCGCGACGCGGGCGTGACGTCGCTGTCCTACGAGCTGCAGCGGGACGTCAGCGTGGAAGCGGTGCTGCCGCTGGCCCGCGACGCCGTCCTCGCGGCCCTCGAAGGCGAGCTCCCGGTGAGCGAGGACCGCTGGCTCCCGCGGCCGGAAGCGCCGCAGGCCCCCGGCGTCACCTTCGCGCTGCAGAACTGAGCGGATTCACCACGGGACAACACCTTCGTCATCGAAGAAGCCGCCGCGCGGGCCGTCGTCCGGGAGGGTGGCGAGCCGCAGCACGACCGCGGCTCCCTGCTCGGGCGTCCGGGGTGCGTTGAAGCCGGTGAAGTCGGTCGCGACGAACCCGGGGCAGGCGGCGTTCACGATGACCTTCGTGTCGGCGAGCCGCCGGGCGTACTGGGTCGTGACGCTGTTGAGCATCGCCTTCGAAGGCGCGTAGGCGGCCAGGACCGGGCCGGGCTGCAGCGCGAGCGAGCCCATGCTGCTCGAGAGGTTCACGACGCGGGGCGCGTCGGCGCGCAGGAGCAGCGGCAGCAGCGCGTTCGTCACGCGGACGACCCCGAACACGTTGGTGTCGAGGACGGTCCGGACGACGTCGAGGTCGAGCGTGGCCGGGTCCTGCGCGCCGTCGTCGGTGCGGCCGGCGATCCCGGCGTTGTTGACCAGGACGTCGAGCCGTCCGGCCTGCTCTTCGACGGCCGCCGCGGCCGCGGTGACGCTCTCGTCGGAGGTGACGTCGAGGGCGACGCCGAACGCGTCGACGCCGGTGGCCTGGAGCTTCTCGACGGCTTCGTCGCGGCGGCCGGCGTCTCGCGCGCCCACCGCGACGGTGAACCCGAGCGTGCCGAGGCCCTGCGCGATGGCAAAGCCGATTCCCTTGTTCGCGCCGGTGACCAGCGCGGTCTTCGTGGTGTTCACGACGTCCATCGTCGGCGCGCCGGCGGACGGCGTCCAAGATCGCTTCAGTACGTTGTGATACTTGGCGGGTATCAGTGATGGGTACGCTGGAACGCGTGCGAGACCTGGAGACGCGTGAGCTTCGGTATTTCGTCGCCGTCGCCGAGGAGCTCCACTTCGGCCGCGCCGCCGACCGGCTCGGGATCGCCCAGCCGCCGCTCTCCCGCGCGATCCGGCTCCTGGAGCAGCGGCTCGACGTCCGGCTCTTCGACCGCGACCGCCGCGGGGTGACGCTGACCGACGCCGGCAGCGTGCTGCTGCGCGAGGCCGGCGTCGCGCTCGACGCCGTCACCGCCGCCGCGCGCCGCACGCGCCGGGCCGCGGACCCGAAGCGGCCGCTGGTGCTCGCGACGAAGGCCGGCGCATCCCACGAACTCCTGCAGCGGCTGCTCGACACGGTCGCGGGTGACCCCGGCGCGGCGCCGGTGGAGGTCCTGCTGTGCGAGGTCAGCGAGCAGGCCGGGCTGCTGCGCGACGGGCAGGCCGACGTGGCGCTGATGCACCGCCCGTACGACGACCTCGCCGGGTTCGACACCGAGGACCTGCAGGTCGAGGGCCAGGTCGCGATCCTGCCCGCGAAGCACCCGCTCGCGGCCCGCGAGCACCTCACGCTCGCGGACGTCCAGAACGTGCCGGACCTGCCGATCGCGCGGTGGCCACGGCTCGACGGCTCCTACCCGGACGGGCCCGGGCCCGAGGTGCGCACCCAGTCGAAGCTCGCCCAGCTGGTGGCCCTGGGCCGGACGCTGCTCGTCATCCCCGCGTCCAGCCGGGCCTGGCAGTGGCCGGAGCACGTCGCGGTGCCGGTCGTCGACGCCCCCGACGTCACCACGGTGCTGGCCTGGCCGGCGAGCACCCGCTCGCCGGCCGTCGCGGCGCTGGTGCGCGCGGCGGCCGGCGCCGGGGGTCAGTCCAGCTGAGGCGCGACTTCGGCCGCGATGAGCTCGAGCTGGTCGAGGTCCGAGAGGTCCAGCAGCTGCAGGTAGACGCGGGTGACCCCGGTCTTCTCCCGCCACTGCCCGAGCCGGTCGACGACCTCGGCGGGCGACCCGGCCAGGCCGCTGGCCCGCAGCTCGGTGACGTCCCGCCCGATCGCGGCCGCCCGCCGCTCGACCTCGGCGTCGTCCCGGCCGACCCCGGCGACCAGCGCCACCGAGCGCAGGATCTCCTTCGGGTCGCGGCCGATCTCCCGGGCCGCCGCCTCGACGCGGGCGAACTGCGCGGCCGCGACGTCCTGGTCGGCGAACGGGAGGTTGAACTCGTCGGCGAAGCGCGCGGCCAGCGCCGGGGTGCGCTTCTTGCCCCCGCCGCCGATGATCACCGGCGGCGGCGGGTGCTGCGCGGGCTTCGGCAGCGCCGGCGAGTCGCTCAGCGTGTAGTAGTCACCCTTGAACGAGTACGTCTCACCCGCCGGCGTCTTCCACAGGCCGGTGACGATCTCGAGCTGCTCGGCGTAGCGGTCGAAGCGCTCCTTCAGCGGCGGCAGCGTGAGGCCGTACGCCTCGTGTTCGGCGTCGTACCAGCCGGCGCCGAGGCCGAACTCGACCCGGCCGCCGGACATCTGGTCGACCTGCGCGACCGAGATCGCGAGCGGGCCGGGGTGCCGGAACGTCGCCGCGGTGACGAGCGTGCCGAGCCGGATCCGGCTGGTCTCGCGGGCCAGGCCGGCCAGGGTGATCCAGGCGTCGGTCGGGCCGGGCAGGCCGTCGGCCGAGCCCATCTTCAGGTAGTGGTCGCTGCGGAAGAAGGCGTCGTACCCGGCGTCTTCGGTCGCCTTGGCCACGCGCAGCAGGTCGTCGTAGCTGGCCCCTTGCTGGGGCTCGGTGAAGATCCTCAAGTCCACGGCGTCAGCCTATAGAGACGTCGGGCTCCGTGCGGCGCAGGCGGACCAGCATGCGGACGATCACGTCTTCGATCTCGGCGCCGACCTTCTTCGGATCCGGCGAGCTGGCGATCTCGGTGGCCGCGCTCGACAGCGCGCCGAACAGCAGCCGCGCGGTGACCTCCACCGGCACCGGCTCGACCTCACCGGCGTCGATCAGCGACTGCAGGCCCGAGCGCACGAGCCCGAAGCTGCAGCGCTCCTCGGCTTCGCGCCAGCGCTCCCAGCCCATGACGACCGGGGCCTCGTGGATGGCGATCCGCTGGTACGCCGGGTCGAGGCAGGCGCGGATGAACGCGTTGAGCCCGCCGAGGGCCCGCTCCCAGGGGGAGCCGTCGCCGGACATGATCTTCTCGAGGCGGTCGTAGACGAGGCTTTCGACCTGGTCGAACGCGGCCTCGAACAGCGCCTGCTTGCCGCTGAAGTGGTGGTACAGCGCCCCTTTGGTGACCCGCGCGCGTTTGGCGATCTCGTCGAGCGAGGTCCCCGCGTAACCCCGTTTGGTGAACAGTTCCACCGCGCTGTCGACCAGCGCCGACCGCGTCGACTCCGAATAGTCGAGCCGTCTGGACCTCATTGTCGCCACCTTCACAACATTACGCCCGGAAGATCTCTCCATACCCATGGTATGTTCACCGTGTCAGGTCCGTACCGGGAGTATGCCGCAGACCCGCGGTATGACGCCCGCCACGGAAGGGGAGCCCCACGATGAGCTGGACCGACTTCTACCGACGTCAGGAAATCCTCGACGCGATCGTCCGCCTCGCCGCCCGGAACCCGGGCGCGCCGCTGCCGCTCGACGAGGTCCCGGGCGCCGAAGAGCACTTCGGCACCGAGGAAAACGTCCTGGCCGCCCTGCAGCACAAGTGGACGCAGGTGCTGAGCGGACGGCTGCGCGCCGAGGTCACCGACCCGGACGACGCCGACGGCCTCGGTGACCACGTCGACGCCGTCACGCGCGCCTGGCGCGCCACCGTCGAAGAGCACGAGACGCTGCGCGCGGTGCTCGACGGCGCCTTCGAGCGGCACGCGTCGCTGCGGCGGATGCACGAAGGCGAGCTGCGGATGCTCGCCGTCACGGCCGGGCTGGCCGACGCACGTGAGCCGGGCGACGAGATCGTCCGGGTGGGTCACGCGCTCGAGGCGCTGCTGCGCACGAGCCACGACGAGCCCGTCCGCCGCCGTCCCGTCATGGGACACCTGCGGCGCCTGCTCGCGCCGAGTGCGTAACAATTCGACCAGTGGCGCGCAGCGTCTCCGTTGAGGGCGGCGGCGGGGGCATGGATGGAGTAAATAGAGCGCATGACGGAGCGCTGGACCGACACCGACATCCCCGACCAGACCGGCCGGACCGCACTGGTCACCGGGGCGAACTCGGGGCTCGGGCTGCGCACCGCCGAGGTGCTCGCGGGCAAGGGGGCCCGTGTGCTCCTCGCCTGCCGCTCCGCCGAACGCGGGGCGAAGGCACTGGACCTCGTCAAGGCGGCCGCCGCGGGCGCCGGGCCCGAGCTCATCCCACTGGACCTGAGCGAGCTCGCCTCGGTGCGCGCGGCCGCCGCGTCGGCCCGGGAGCTGACCGGCGACCGGCTGGACATCCTGGTGAACAACGCGGGCGTGATGGCGACCGCCCGCGGCCGCACCGCCGACGGCTTCGAGCTGCAGTTCGGCACCAACTACCTCGGCCACGCGGCGCTGACCTGGCTGCTGATGCCCGCCCTGCGCGGCGGACGGCACGCCCGCGTCGTCACGCTGTCGAGCCTCGCCGCCACCGGCGCCCGCATCCACCTCGACGACCCGAACGGCGACCACCGGCGTTACAACCCGGCCACCGCGTACGGCCAGTCGAAGCTCGCCGACCAGGTGTTCGCGGTCGAGCTGGACCGGCGCCTGCGCGCGTCGGGCTCGGACATCCTGAGCGTCGCCGCGCACCCCGGGTACACCGCGACCGGGCTCGGCAGCGGCATGGCGCGCTCGTACTCCAACCCGGTGGTCCGGTCCGTGATCGCCGGCGGCCACCGTCTCGGCGAGGTCCTGTTCGCCCAGGGTCCGCGTCTCGGCGCCCTCCCCCAGCTCTACGCGGCCACCGCGGACGGCGTCGAAGGCGGGTCGTACTTCGCCCCGCGTGGTCTCGGAAACCTCCGTGGTTACCCGGTCCGCGTGCCCACGCTGGCCACCGCCCGCATCGAGCCGCTGGGGTCCGCATTGTGGGAGCTCACGGCGAAGTTGACCGACGTCACCCCCGATCCCGCGTAGCCCGGACGGGCGTACGGTTGAGGGCGTGAGTGCTGCGCCTGAAGGCCGGAAGCTGCTGCGCCTGGAAGTCCGCAACAGCGAGACGCCGATCGAGAAGAAGCCGCCGTGGATCAAGACGCGGGTGCGGATGGGCCCGGAGTTCACCGAACTCAAGGGTCTGGTGCGCCGCGAAGGTCTCCACACCGTCTGTGAAGAAGCGGGTTGTCCCAACATCTACGAGTGCTGGGAAGACCGTGAAGCCACGTTCCTGATCGGTGGGGATCAATGCACGCGCCGTTGTGACTTCTGTCAGATCGACACTGGGAAGCCCGCGGAGCTGGACCGCACTGAGCCGCGCAAGGTTGCGGAGTCCGTGCAGGCCATGGGTCTGCGGTACTCGACAGTCACCGGTGTGGCCCGTGACGACCTTTCCGACGGTGGAGCCTGGCTGTATGCGGAGACTGTGCGTCAGATTCACGCTTTGAACCCGGGTACCGGTGTCGAGCTGCTGATTCCGGACTTCAACGCCGACCCTGAGCAGCTGGCCGAGGTGTTCGGTTCGCGGCCGGAGGTGTTGGCGCACAACGTCGAGACGGTGCCGCGGATCTTCAAGCGCATCCGTCCCGGCTTCCGCTACGCGCGGTCGCTTGAGGTCATCACCGCTGCGCGTGAGGCCGGTTTGGTGACGAAGTCGAACCTGATCCTCGGCATGGGCGAGACGCCCGACGAGGTCGCTCCGGCGATGCGGGACCTGGTCGACGCGGGCTGCGAGATCCTGACGATCACGCAGTACCTGCGGCCGTCGCCGCGGCACCACCCGGTGGACCGCTGGGTCAAGCCCGAAGAGTTCGTCGAGCACTCCCAGGCCGCGGAAGCGATGGGCTTCGCCGGTGTCATGGCGGGGCCGCTCGTGCGGTCGTCGTACCGCGCGGGACGGCTTTACGCCCAGACCAAGGCCCACCGCGGCGAGGTCCTGCCGGAAAACCTCCAGCACCTCGCCGTCGAAGGACCCGCAGCTCAGGAAGCCGCGTCGCTCCTGGCGCGGTGACGCACGTCACCCCACCATCCTTAAAGGATCGGTAAAGTGGGTGGCATGGCCCTGGTTTCGGACCTCCTCAGCTGGTTGCAAGGACTCCCGGAACCGGGGCTCGTCGCGGCCACCGGCGGCCTGGTGTTCGCCGAATGCACGATCGGGCTGGGTTTCCTGGCCCCGGGCGAGTCCGGGCTGCTCATCGCGGCGACGACGGCGAACACCGTCGCGCGGTTCCTGGTCCTGTGGCTGGTGGTGACGGTCTGCGCCACGGCGGGCGACGCGCTCGGCTACCTGATCGGCCGCCGGTTCGGTCCGCGGCTGCGTGAGACGAAGCTGATCCGCAAGTACGGCCTGGAAGCGTGGGACAAGGCGACCGGGGTCCTGGAGCGCCGAGGAGCGTGGGCGGTGTTCTTCGCCCGCTTCCTGCCGGTGATCCGCACGCTCACCCCGGCCGCGGCGGGCACTTCGGGCCTGCCGTTCCGCAAGTTCCTCCCGGCCGCCGCGGCGGGCGCGTTCTGCTGGTCGTTGGTGCACATCAGCATCGGCGCAGCGCTGGGTGAAGCGGCGAAGCGGATCGAGGGTGCGCTCAACACCGGCGGGCTGGTCGTGGTCGGTGTGCTCGTGGCCGTGGGGGTGTTCTTCTTGCTGCGCTTGAAGAAGCGGAAGGCTCTCGCGACGCCGGAACGCGAGCCGGAAACGGTTCCCTGACCGCGCCGACCAGAACCGGCGCGCACGAAGCCCACGAGGGTGCGACCCGGGCGTGCCCGAGCCGCACCCTCCCGGCGTCAGCGGCGGGCGCGCGCCGCCTTGCCGGTGGCCCAGCCGATCAAACCGAGCGCCAACAGCGCCCCACCGGCGACGAACGGCCAGGAACCCGGGCCCGAGCTCGGCGAAAGCGCCGGAGCCGGGGTCGCGGCGAGGTCGTACCCGCCGAACTTCCCCTGCGCCCGGTACGCCGAGCCGGGCAGCTTGTCGCCGTACAACCGGTGCACCAGCTGCTGGTACGCCGGCAGCGCGACGCCGTCGCCGACCCGCTGCCGGGCCGGGTCGTTCAGCGGCAGCACCCGGCCGTCACGCAGCCGGTACCACGCGTTGACCTGCGGCTCGGTGAACACGAGGTCCGCGCCGGCCTGCGCCGGGTACGTCACCTCCTCGGTGCCCGTCGTGAAGTTGGTCGCGGTCCAGCCCGCCGCTTCCCGGGTCACCCACACGGTGGCCTGCCGGCCCGTCGACGCCGAAGCGCGCACCGCGAAGTACGCGAACGCCGCCGGCTTCGCACCGGGCGTCCCGGCGACGAACGCCGGGTCCAGCGAGTAGACGCTCAGCGGCTCACCGGTCACTTCGGGCGTCTGCGCCACGTCGGCGCGGGCGACCCCGGCACGGGCGTCGAGCTGCCCGAAGAACGCCGAGAGCTGAGTGCTCGCCGAAGCGACCGCCTGCTTGGCCGCGTCGACGTCGGAAGAAGAAGCCGAAGCCGTGCCACCGAACCCGACCACCAGGGCCGCACCCGCGAGCAGGACACCGAATCCACGGAAGAGTTTCATCTCACGCCCCGATCCGGTAGAGGGACTGCGCCCACTGGAACTGTCCATTGCGGACGTAGCTCGAGTGCGCCATCGCGCTGTAGCGCTGGCTGCTCGGCCACGGGTCGCCGTAGTACACCAGCCCGCTCGTGTCGTAGCCGTAGATCACCTGCGCGTGCCCGCCGCCGGCCGTCCAGTAGATGCCGGTCTCGATCGGGCGCCGCGCGGTGATCTCGCTCTGCACCGACGCGAAGCTGAGCGCGTTGGTGACCGTGCCGGGCCGCAGCCCGAGCGCCTGGTAACCGCGCTGGACGTAGGTCAGCTCACCAGCCTGGTTGGGGCACTGCGAACCGGCCGGGTAACCGCGGGAGTAGTCGCAGAAGGTGTTCTGGCTGACGCTCGCGCCGTAGCCGAGGAACCGGGCGATGGTCAGGCCGCTCGCGGCCCAGCACCACTGGTCCTGCTCCTGGACCAGCTGGCTGATGGGCAGCGTCGTGGCGGCCCGGGGTGCGGCGGACGCGGGCGGCGAGAGCAGGCCGAGGACGGCCGCGCACAGCACACCGAGCGCCATTGCTCGTCTGAAGTGCATTCGTTGCTCCTTGTCGGCAACAGGTGGGGACTTCGTGAGCTTCTCCCGTTGCCGCGCCGGGCAGTAATCCCAGCGGGGATAACACCGGCGTTATGCCGCCTATCGGGCGGAGACGAGCACCGGCTCCTCCGGGTGCCGCCGGCACCACCGCGCGAAGTGCGGGTTCCGCTGCCGCGACGCCGCATACGCGACCTCCGCGCACCGGAACACCTCGTCGGTGGCCGGCGTGCGGGCATCGTCCTCGCGCGTCGCGAACAACAGCGTCGTCCAGAGCGGATCACCCGCGAGCGGCAGCGCGACGAGCCCCGGCGGCGGCGCCGAAGCCGCCTGCGCGAGGCAGACCGCGCCCTGGGCGATCAGCGTCCCGGCCGTGCCCGCCTCCGACGTGAAGTGCCGCACGCGCGGGGTGAACCCGGCGGCCGCGCACGCCTGCAGGAACCGGACGCGCACGCAGTTTTCGTGCGGGGGCGGCAGGATCCAGTCGCAGTCCGCGAGGTCGGCGAGCTCGACCACGCCGTCGCGGATCGCCGGGTGGCCGTCGGCGATCCCGACGAAGATCGGCTCGGTGGCGAGCGACCGCACGGTCAGGCCCGCGAAGTGGTGTGCCTCCGTGCCGTCGAAGTGTTCGAGCAGCGCGACGTCGACCCGGTTCGTCGCAAGGAGTTTCAGCAGGGTCAGCGACGCCGGTTCGGCGTAGGTCTGGACGTCGAGGTCCCGCAGCTCCTCGATGAACCGGCCGATGATGAGCAGCGGCACGTACCCGATCCGCAGGGTCCCGGGGCCGCCCTCGCCGTGGCGGCGGGCCGTCGCGACGAGCGCCTGCATGTCGGACAACAGCGCGTCGGCGCGGGCCAGCACGAACCGGCCGAGCTCGGTCGGGCGCACCCCGCTCGGACCGCGGACGAACAGGTCGCCGCCGAGGATCCGTTCGATCCGCTTGAGCTGCGCGGTGAGCGCGGGCTGGCTGACGCCGAGCACCGTGGCGGCGCGGCTGACACTGCCACCGTCCGCGACGGCGCGGACGGCCCTGAGATGCCGCAGCTCCAGCTCGGCCACGCCCAGCAGGTTAACGCCGTCTTCACGGCCGGCACGACCTGCGAAAGTCGGGCTTACTACATTCGGCGGTATGAGTCTCGCGGATCTTCCCCGGCCGATCGGGTTCGTCCTCGGTGGCGGCGGCAGCCTCGGCGCGATGCAGGTCGGCATGCTGCGCGCCCTGACCGAGGCCGGGGTCGCGCCGGACCTCGTCGCGGGCACGTCGGTGGGCTCGCTCAACGCGGCCGTGCTGGCCCGCACCGGCGGCGACGCGCTGGAGCGCCTGCGCGGCATCTGGGCGCACATGACGCGGGCCGAGGCGTTCCCCGGCGGCGTGCTGAGCCGCGTCCGGACGCTGACGCAGAGCAAGACGCACCTGTTCCCCAACAGCGGCCTGACGGCGATCATCGCCGACCACCTCGGCGCCGACACCCGCTTCGAGGACCTGGCGCTGCCGCTCGGCGTCGTCACGACGCAGGTCGACACGGCCGAGCCGCTGCTGATCCGGTCCGGGCGGCTGCTCGAGCCGTTGCTGGCGAGCTGCGCGATCCCGGGGATCTTCCCGCCGGTGGAGCACGAGGGCCGGTTGCTGTACGACGGCGGGCTCGTCGCGAACGTCCCGATGCGGCAGGCGCTGGCCATGGGCGCGCAGTCGCTGGTGGTGCTCGACTGCGCGTTCCCGGGGAAGCTGCCGGAGGCGCCGCGGACGTTCGCCGAGGTGATGATGTTCACCGCGATGATCTCCATGCGGAACCAGGCGGTGCTGGAAGCGCCGGTGGCGGCCGCACAGGTCCCCGTCGTCTACCTGCCCGGGCCGGCCCCGGCACGTGTGAACCCGCTCGACTTCGGGCACACGGAAGCACTGGCGGAAGAGGCGTACGCGGCGGCGCGGGAGTTCCTGGACGCGATCACCGTGAGCGGGCCGGGACTTTACGGGGCGCCGGGCCTCGTCGTCACGTGATCCGCGTCACGCCGATGCACCGATCCGCCCGGAAGAACGTCATCGCTATCGCGTAGTTTTGATGACGAATGCCCGCCGATCCCGATTTCCCAAAAAAGAGACAATATGCTCCCCAAGAAGATTTTACTTTCGGTGGCCGGAATCCTCGCCGGAGCACTGCTGCTTTCCGCCTGTTCGTCCGGTGACGACGGCGGCACGCCCGCCGGCGGCGCCTCCGCGTCCGATTCGGCGTCGCCGTCCGCAACGCCGGTCGCGGTGACGTTCGAGCCGGCCGGCGGCGCGGCGGTGAACCCGGCGACGCCGGTCGTCGTGAAGGCGGCCAACGGGAAGCTCGTCGACGTCACCGTGACCAACACGGCCAAGGGAAAGACGGTCGCCGGCAAGCTCGCCACGGACGGCCTCAGCTGGACCTCGACCGAGCCCCTCGGCTACGGCGCGACGTACAAGATCGTCGCGCACGCCCAGGGCGCCGACGGGAAGCCGATCGAGCAGGACAACCAGATCAGCACGATCGCGCCCAAGAAACAGGCCAACGCCAACCTGATCCCGGCGCCGTCCGCGGTGGCGAGCACGGGTGTCGGCGTCGGCCAGCCGATCGTCTTCAGCTTCGGCAAGATCGCCGTCAAGAACAAGGCGGAGGTCGAGAAGGCGCTGTCGGTCGAGTCGACGCCGAAACAGGACGGTGGCTGGTACTGGATCGACGACTCGAACGTCCACTACCGGCCGAAGGAGTACTGGAAGGCCGGCACGACGCTGAAGGTGACGGCGAAGATCTACGGCGTCGATTTCGGCAACGGCGTCTTCGGCGCGGAGGATCGCACGGAGACGTACAAGGTGCACGATTCCTGGATCGCGAAGGCGGACGGGAACACCGAGCAGATGCAGATCTTCCACAACGGCGCGATGGTGAAGTCCATGCCGATCTCGATGGGCAAGGACGCCACCCCGACCCATTTGGGCGCGCACGTCATTTCGGACAAGCAGGCGAACTACACGATGGACTCGTGCACGTACGGCGTCTGCCCGCCTGATCCGAAGGCGTACCGGTCGAACGAGAAGTTCTCCGAGCGGATTTCCAACGACGGCGAGTTCGTCCACGAGAACCCGAACAGCGTGGGACAGCAGGGAAGTTCGAACGTCTCCCACGGCTGCATCAACCTGAACGGCGCGAACGCCCAGTGGTTCTTCCAGAACATGGGCCTGGGCGACGTCGTGGAGGTGACCAACTCCGGAGGCCCGCAGCTCCCGGTGTGGGACCTGTACGGCGACTGGTCCAAGTCCTGGGCCGACTGGCAAGCCGGCTCCGCCATCAAGTAACCCCCACTTCCCTTCGATCCCCTTCGTCACTTCGTCACTTCGGTCCCCAGGGGGCCAGGAGCTCCGCTCCTGGCCCCCTTCTCTTACCCCCACTCCCCCCGTTCCCCCACCCCACGTGTCGACCCTCCAATCACACGTGTCGACCTTCCAATCACGCGTGATACCTCCCCAATCACGCGAGATTCCTCTCCAGTCACGCGAGATGCCTCTTCAGCCAGGCCTACCGGCCCAGCAATCACGCGAGTTCCGGCTGCAATCACGTCACTTCCGGCTCCAGTCACACCAGTCCCGGCCCCAATCACGTGAGATCCGGCTCTGATCACGCGAGATTCCCTCGATCACCCCGGCCGCAGCGACCGGCGTGGGCCGGCTCGCGTGCCCAAACCGTCGATTCGCGTACCTGGGAGCCGCCAGTCGGCGTGATCCGGGAGGCATCGGGTGTGCCTGGAGGGGCATCACGCGTGATTGGGCGGGTATCAGGCTGGGCCGCGGGTTGGTGCCGGCGTGATCCGGGCCGTCACTCGCGTGATCAGGGACCGAACTCGCGTGACTGGAGCCAGAACTCGCGTGACTGACGGCGGAACTCGCGTGACTGCAGCGCCGACACCCGTGATTGGGGAGTCGACACGCGTGTTTGCAGGGTCGACACGCGTGATCAGAAGGTCAACTCGCGGACCTAGAGAGCCGACACGCGTACCCGGACGGACGACTCGCGTACCTGAGTGGACGACACGCGACCTGCACGGCCGGCTCCCGTACCTGGATGGACGACACGCGCACCTGGATGGCCGGCTCGCGTACCTGAGCGGACGACACGCGTACGTGGGGGGACGACACGGGTTTTGGGCATGCAGAAAGGCCCCGGGAGAACCATCACTGGTCCTCGACCGGGGCCTATCCGTTCGTTAAGTTCGGCGGTGTCCTACTCTCCCACAACCCTTCGGTTGCAGTA
>NZ_JBVJOW010000012.1:143067-211601 GCF_055582965.1 Amycolatopsis sp. NPDC104863 | reverse complement strand
CGCCCGGTCCCATTCCGAACCCGGAAGCTAAGCTTGACAGCGCCGATGGTACTGCAACCGAAGGGTTGTGGGAGAGTAGGACACCGCCGAACTTACCTTCCGTACGGCCCGTTAGGATAGCCAGTTGGCTGCCCTAGCGGGCCGTACGCGTATGTCCGGAACAAGATTTTTCCATGGCAGGAGGCCAGGTGTCCGAGTTCGGTCGACGAGACTCAGCGGATGATGGGTCAGGCCGGTCGGCACGCCGGGACGAAGGCTCCCGGGGCCGGTCGGACGGACCCGGGGGAGACCGACGTGGTGGCCGGCAGGACCGCGGCGGCCGCGACGGTGGACACCAGGGGCGCCCTCGCCGTGACGACCGTGGGGTTCGCGGGGGCGGCAAGCCGTTCCGCGGCTCGGACGGTCCCCGTGAGCAGCGCGGAGGATACGCAGGTCAGAGCCGTGACAGCGGTGGCCGGTCCGACAGCCGTGACGACCGTCGCGGGGGCGGCGGGTACGCCGGCCGCGACTCGGGCGGCCGGTCGGGTGGTGGCAGCCGGTACTCCGACGGGCCCGCCCGCTCCGGCAGTGGCCGGTACGAAGACCGCGGCAGCCGTTCCGGCGGGACGGGCCGCGACGACCGCGGTGGCCGGCCCGGTGGCGGCCGCCCCCAGGGCAAGTCGTCGTTCGGCGACCGCAAGCCGCGCTGGGAGGACCGCAGCGGCTCCGGCCGCCGCGACGACGACCGCGGCGGCGCTCGTTCGGGTGGTTTCCGCTCGGACGACCGCGGGCGCTCGGGCAGTGACTCGCGCGGTGACCGCGGCGGCTTCCGCTCGGACGACCGCAACCGCGGCGGAAACGATTCACGGGGCGACCGCGGCGGATTCCGTTCCGACGACCGCGGGCGCGGCGGAAACGATTCACGCGGTGACCGCGGCAGTTTCCGTTCCGACGACCGTAATCGCGGCGGCAATGATTCGCGGGGCGACCGCGGCGGTTACCAGCGCCGCGACGACGACCGCGGCTCCCGCGCCGGTGGCGGCTACCGCTCCGGCGGCAGTGGCTCCGGTGGCAGCTATCAGCGCCGCGATGACGATCGTGGAACCCGTAGTGGTGGCAGCGACTCTCGCGGTGGCAGCTACCAGCGCCGAGACGACGACCGTGGTTCGCGCGGCAGCAGCGATTCCCGCGGCAGCTACCAGCGCCGCGATGACGACCGCGGCACGCGCAGCGGCGGGAGCGACTCTCGTGGCGGCAGCTACCAGCGCCGAGACGATGACCGCGGCTCCCGCGGCAGCAGCGATTCTCGCGGCGGCAGCTACCAGCGGCGGGACGACAGCCGCGGCAGCGACTCCCGCGGCGGCAGCTACCAGCGGCGGGACGATAACCGCGGCAGCGATTCTCGTGGCGGCAGCTACCAGCACCGCGACGATGACCGCGGCGCCCGCAGCGGCAGCGACTCCCGTGGCGGCAGCTATCAGCGCCGCGATGACGACCGCGGCGCCCGCAGCAGCAACAACAGCAGCAGCGACTCCCGGGGCAGCTACCAGCGACGCGACGACCGTGACTCGGCCAAGCGGGGCACCGGCGATAGCCGCCCCGCCGCTCGGGACTACGACCGCAAGGACCGCCGGGACGACCGGCCGCGGCGCGACCCGCGGCCCAAGGTCGGCGGCCCGCTCGACGACGAGGCCCTCGCCAAGGAGCTCCTCGAGGCACCTGAACTGCCCGAAGACATCGAGTACTCCGACCTCGACGAAGAGGTCCGCCGCGAGCTGCGGACCCTGCCGAAGGGGCTCGCGGAGACCGTCGGGAAGCACCTCGTCGCCGCTGGTGGCCTGATCGACAGTGATCCCGAGGCCGCGCTCGAGCACGCCAAGTACGCCAAGGCCAAGGCCTCGCGCGTGCCGATCGTGCGTGAGGCGCTCGGCCTGGTCGCCTACCACGCCGGCAACTGGTCGGAGGCGCTCTCGGAGCTGCGCGCCGTCCGGCGGATGACGCGCAGCGACGAGCACATCGCCATCATCGCCGACGCCGAGCGGGCGCTGGGCCGGCCCGAGCGGGCTCTCGACCTCGCGAAGGAAGCCGACACGGCAAAGCTGGCGAAGGCGACTCAGGTCGAGCTCGCGATCGTCGCGGCCGGGGCGCGCCGGGACCTGGGGCAGCTCGACGCCGCCGTCGTCTCGCTGCAGGGTGACGACCTCAAGGCCGAGAAGCGCGACCCGTGGAGCGCTCGCCTCTTCTACGCCTACGCCGACAACCTCGCCGCCGCCGGGCGCGAAGAAGAGGCCGTCCGGTGGTTCCTCAACTCGGCCGACGCCGATGCCGAGGACGAGACCGATGCGTCCGAGCGCGCCGCCGACCTGGCCAACGCCGGGCAGGACAAGGACGCCGCGGCAGCGAAGGCCGCCGAAGAAGCGAAGGACACCGAAGCCACCGATGAGTGACGCCCTGCTCGCGGCCTACGACGCGGTCCTCTTCGACCTCGACGGCACCGTCTACCACGGCACCCGGGTGATCCCGGGCGCCCCGGAGACCGTCCGCGCCGCCCGCGAGCACGGCACACCCGTCCGCTTCGTGACGAACAACGCGTCCAAGGCCCCGGCGGAGGTCGTCGACCACCTCACCGAGCTCGGCATGCCCGCCGAGGCCGGCGAGGTGCACACGAGCGCCCAGGCCGGGGCGCAGCTGCTGAAGGAGCGGGTCGAGCCCGGCGCGGAGGTCCTCGTCGTCGGCACCGAGTCGCTCGCGGCCGAGGTCGCCGGCGCCGGGCTGAAGCCGGTCCGGGAGAACAGCGACGGCGTCCGGGCGGTGGTGCAGGGTCACTCGCCCGACAACACCTGGGCCGCGCTGGCCGAAGCCTGCCTGGCCATCCGGGCCGGCGCGCTGTGGGTGGCGTGCAACGTCGACGCGACCCTGCCCAGCGAGCGCGGCCTGCTGCCGGGCAACGGCTCGATGGTCGCCGCGCTGCGCACCGCCACCGACGTCGAGCCGCTGGTCGCCGGGAAGCCGGAGCCGCTGCTGTTCGAGACTGCGGCGAAGTCCGCCGGTGCGGAGCATCCACTCGTGGTCGGTGACCGGCTGGACACCGACATCGCCGGCGCGGTCGCCGCGGGAATCGACTCGCTCGTCGTGCTCTCCGGTGTCGCGACGCCGAAACAGCTGATCGAGGCGATCCCGGCCGAGCGCGCCACCTACCTCGCCCGGGACCTCACGGCCCTCGAAGCCAAAGCCGAGGACCTCAAGATCGGGCCGCGCCCGGGCTGGACCGTGACCGTCGAGGATGGCGCCCTGGCCGTGACCGGCGACGGCGACGACCTCGACCTGCTGCGCGCGCTGTGCCACACGGCCTGGGAGACGGGCGTCACCGAACTCGGCGCGCGCGCCGAGGCGAAGCTCGCCTGACTGATACCGTTCGAACCGTGCAGGACCACCCCTACCCCGTCCCGGGCCCGCCGCCCGGTTCGTTCTCGCAGCAGACCGACCCGCGGGCCGGCATCGAAGAAGCCGTCGCCGGCCTGGACGACCTGGACGCGCTGCCGCTCGGTGAGCACGTCGAGCGCTTCGACGCCGTGCACACCGAGCTGACGGTCGCCCTGTCCAGCATCGACAAGGTCTGACCACGGTGCCCAAGCGGGCGCGCCTCGACGCGGAACTGGTTCGGCGCGGCCTCGCCCGGTCGCGCGAGCAGGCGTCGGCCCTGATCACCGGCGGCAAGGTCACCGTGCGTGGTTTGGTGGCGAGCAAACCCGCCACCGGTGTCGAGACCGACGCGCCCATCGTCGTGAAGGACGAGGACGACCCCGGCTGGGCCTCGCGCGGCGCGCACAAGCTGCTCGGCGCGCTGGCGGCGTTCGACGGCCTGAGTGTCGAAGGCAAACGCTGCCTCGACGCCGGCGCGTCCACCGGGGGTTTCACCGACGTCCTGCTGCGCAACGGCGCCGCGACCGTGATCGCCGCCGACGTGGGCCGTGGCCTGCTCGACTGGCGGATCCGCACCGACGAACGTGTAGTGGTCATGGACCGCACCAATGTTCGCTCCCTCTCACCCGACGACCTCGGCGGGCAGGTCGACGTCGTCGTCGGGGACCTCTCGTTCATCTCCCTCAAGCTCGTGCTGCCCGCGCTCGCCGCCTGCGCGCGAGCAGGCGCCGACCTGGTGCCGATGGTGAAACCGCAGTTCGAGGTGGGCAAGGACCGCCTCGGCAGCGGCGGTGTCGTGCGTGACCCCGAGCTGCGCGCGGAATCGGTGCTCACCGTCATCGACGAGGCCGCGAAGCTCGGGCTCGCGCTGCGCGGGGTGACCGCCAGCCCGCTGCCCGGGCCGTCCGGGAACGTCGAGTACTTCGTGTGGCTGAAGAAAGAACACGTGGCCGAGTCCATTGTGGACGCGGTAGACAGGTCTGAGGCCGAGCGGCTCGTCCGAACCGCCGTCGAGGAAGGGCCCGCATGACCACCGAACGTGAAGTGCTCCTCATGGTGCACCCCGATCGTGAAGCGACGGGCGAGGCGGCGCGCGAGGTTTCGGCGCGCTTCGCCAAGGCCGGCATCCGGATCCGGGTGATCGAGGACGACGTCTGCGCGCTGATCAACCCGGACGAGCACGGGGTCGGCTCGACCTGCACCGTCGTCGACCCGGACGACAACCCCGCCGCGGGGGTCGAGCTGGTGTTCGTCCTCGGCGGTGACGGCACGCTGCTGCGCGCGGCCGAGCTGGCCCGCCCGGCCGGGGTGCCGGTGCTCGGGGTCAACCTCGGGCGCGTCGGCTTCCTCGCCGAGGCCGACTCGGACGCGCTGGCCGACACCGTGCAGCGCGTCGTCGATGGCGACTACCAGGTCGAAGAGCGGATGACCATCGACGTCACCGTCACCCACGACGGCGCCGAGGTCGCCCGCACCTGGGCGCTCAACGAGGCCAGCGTCGAGAAGAGCACCCGCGAGCGGGTGCTGGACGCGCTGATCGAGGTCGACGGCCGCCCGGTGTCGGCCTTCGGCTGCGACGGTGTGCTGTGCGCCACACCGACCGGTTCGACCGCGTACGCGTTCTCGGCGGGCGGCCCGATCATCTGGCCGGACGTCCAGGCGCTGCTGGTCGTGCCGAGCAACGCGCACGCGATGTTCGCGCGGCCGCTGGTCGTCTCGCGCAACTCGGTGATCACCGTCGGGATCGACCCCGACGGCTCGTCCGCCGTCCTGACCTGCGACGGCGGCCGGCTCATCGACCTGCCGCCGGGCGCCCGGGTCCGGGTGACCTGCGGCACGACTCCGGTCCGGCTGGTCCGGCTGTGGGACGGGCCGTTCACCGATCGCCTGGTGCAGAAGTTCTCGCTGCCGGTGAAGAGCTGGCGCGAGCGCCACGCGCGTCCGTGTGAGTAGGGACCGCTCGGCGATCCATTCGAACATATCGGCGACTCGCCGGGCTCCCGCGCGCGCAGAGTGTCGGTGGGGGCCGCTACGGTAGGCGGCGTGCTGGCCGAGATGCGCATCCAGGGCCTCGGAGTCATCGAGGACGCCCTGCTGGAACTGCACGCGGGCTTCACCGTCGTGACCGGTGAGACGGGTGCCGGTAAGACCATGGTCGTCACCGGGTTGCACCTGCTCTCCGGGGGCCGGGCCGAGGTGTCCAAGGTCCGGACGGGGATGCTCAAGGCGTTCGTGGAAGGACGGTTCACCTATTCCGGCGTCGAAGGCGCCGAACGGATCGTCACCGATTCGGGTGCGGACGTGGACGAAGACGGCAGTGTGATCGCGCTGCGCGCGGTCGCCGTCGACGGCCGGTCCCGCGCCCACCTGGGCGGCCGGTCCGTGCCGGTCGGGGTGCTCGCGGAGCTGTCCGAGCAGCTGATCGCGGTCCACGGGCAGAACGACCAGCTGCGGCTGCTGCGGCCCGCCGAGCAGCGCGCGGTCATCGACCGGTTCGCCGGGGACGCGGTGGCGAAGCCGCTGCGGGCCTACCAGGAGGTCCGGTCCGAGTGGCTGGCGGTGATCGCCGAGCTGACCGAGCGGTCGACGCGCTCGCGGGAGCTGGCCCAGCAGGCCGACCTGCTCAAGCACGGGCTGACCGAGATCGACGCCGTCGCGCCGGAGCCGGGCGAGGACGTCGAGCTCACCGGGCAGATCAAGCGGCTCGCGGCGGTCGACGAGCTGCGTGCGGCCGCGACCGAGGCGCACGTCGCGGTGTCCGGTTCCGCGGACGGCGACCCGGACGCCCCGGGCGCGGCCGGCCTGGTCTCGGAGGCGCTGCGGCGGCTCTCGACGTCCGAGGACGCCGTGCTGCGAGAACTCGCGCCGCGCTTGGAGGAGGCGTCGGTGCTGCTGGCCGACGTCGGGGCCGAGCTGGGCAGCTACGTCGAGACGCTGGACGCCGACCCGGCGCTGCTGGAGAAGGTGCTGGCGCGCCAGGGCGACCTCAAGCGGCTGACGCGCAAGTACGCGGCGGACGTCGACGGCGTGCTCGCCTGGGCCGACGACGCCCGGCGCCGCCTGGAGTCGATGGACACCTCGGAAGAGGCGCTGGCGGAGCTGGGCATGCGGCGCGACCAGCTCGCGGTGCAGCTGGCCGCGCACGCCGTCGAGGTTTCGGCGGCCCGCGAGAAGGCCGCCGCCGAGCTCGCCGCGGAGATCACGCGGGAGCTGTCCGGGCTGGCGATGGGCCAGGCCGCGATCGAGGTGACGGTCGAGCAGCGCCCGGCCGAGCACGGCGACACGCACGCGCTGGTGCTCGACGGCCGCGCGGTGCACGCGGGCGCGGAGGGCGTGGACGACGTCGAGCTGCTGCTGCGCGCGCACGACGGCGCGCCGCCGCTGCCGGTGCACAAGGCCGCGTCCGGCGGTGAGCTGTCGCGGGTGATGCTGGCGATCGAGGTGGTCCTCGCGCACGCGGACACGGTGCAGACGCTGGTGTTCGACGAGGTCGACGCCGGGGTCGGCGGCCGCGCGGCGATCGAGATCGGCCGCCGGCTGGCCCGGCTGGCGCGCACCCACCAGGTCCTGGTGGTCACCCACCTGCCGCAGGTCGCCGCGTTCGCCGACCAGCACCTGGTGGTGGACAAGGGCCACACCGGCGGGGTCACGCGCAGCGGTGTGAAGAACCTGAGCCAGTCCGACCGGGTGAGCGAGCTGGCCCGGATGCTCGCGGGCATGGACAACGAGACGGGCCGCGCGCACGCCGAGGAGCTCTTGGCGACGGCGGAGAAGGACAAGGCCGACTTCGAGCCGAAACGCAAGCGGGCCAAGAAGAAGTAGGGCGGGTCAGCCGGCGTCCAGGTCCGCGGTGATGGCGTGGAACACCGCCGCCAGCACCCGCGCCTGCTCGGCGCTCACGTGGTCGGCGAAGTACCGCTGCACGCCGCGGACGTGCGTCGGCCAGGCGTTTCCCAGCGCCGTCAAGCCCTTCGGCGTCAACACGACCAGGGTGGCGCGGCGGTTGCCAGGGTCCACTTCGCGGCGTGCGTAACCGTCGCGCTCCAAGCCGTCGACCAGGCGGGTCAGGCCGCTTGTGCTGTGGACCAGCGCGTCGGCCAGGTCCTTCATGTGCAGGCGCCGGTCCGGGGCCTCCGACAGCTGGACGAGCGCGTCGTACGTCCGGTGTGTCATGCCGTGCTCGGCCCGCAGCTCCGCGTCGAGGACCCGCAGCAGCAGGGCCGACGAGCGCAGGAAGCCGCGCCAGGCGTCGTCGTGGTCCCGGGACAAGCTCACCCCGGGAATAGTACTCGCGCGGACAGTTGTTGTGCGGACTGTTCGCTTGCGAAGAAAGGGTCCACGATGCGCGCAGTCGTCCTCCGGGAACCCGGTCCCGTCGAGAACCTCGAACTCACCGACCTCCCGCTGCCCGAGGTGAAACCCGGCTGGGTGCGGATCGCGGTGCGGGCGTTCGGCCTCAACCGCTCCGAGCTGCACACCCGCCTCGGCCTGGCCGACGGCGTGACGTTCCCGCGCGTGCCGGGCATCGAGGCCGTCGGCGTGGTCGACGCCGATCCGGACGGGGAGCTGACGCCCGGGCAGCAGGTCGCCACGATGATGGGCGGGATGGGCCGCACCTTCGACGGCGGGTACGCCGAATACACGGTGGTGCCGAAGGGGCAGGTCATCCCGTTCCGCTCGGACCTGCCGTGGGCGGTCCTCGGCCAGGTCCCGGAGACGCTGCAGACCGCGTACGGCTCGCTCACCACCGGGCTCGACCTCAAGGCGGGCCAGACGCTGCTGATCCGCGGGGGCACCTCCGCGCTCGGCTTCGCGACGGCGGCCCTGGCGAAGGACCTCGGCGCCACGGTCTTCGCGACCACCCGGCAGCCGGACCGGCTCGGCACCCTGCGCGAACACGGTGTCGACCACCCGCTCTCCGACGACGGCGACGTCGCGGCCCAGGTCCGGAAGATCGCGCCCGAAGGGGTCGACGCCGCCCTCGAGCTGGTCGGCACCCCGACCCTGCCGGACACCCTGAACGCCACGCGTGTGCACGGCACGGTCTGCTTCGCCGGCATGTTGTCCAACCAATGGACGATCTCGAACTTCTATCCGATCGGATACCTTCCCGCCGGGGTGCGGTTGACCGCTTATGGTGGTGAGGCGGACGACCTGCCCGCCTCCGTCCTCCAGCGCCACCTCGACCGGATCGCCGCCGGCGAAACGAGCCTCGGCCCCGCGAAGGTGTACCCGATGACGGAGATCCGGCAGGCGCACGACGACTTGGAGCACAACCGGACGGCGGGCAAGCTCGTCGTGCTGACCGGCCGAGCGGAGGGAGCCGCCCCGTGATCGTGCCGCCGCCGGCCGACCTCGAAGCCCAGCTCGCCGCCGCGCGGCGGGACGGCGACCTCGACCGCTACCTCGGCCTGCTCGCCGGGGAAGAGCTGTTCGTCCCGATCCGGCGGGTGGACGCGCTGAGCATCCTCGACGAGCGCGCGGAGACCTTCCCGAACGTCTACTTCGAGACCGGCGGTGACGAGTTCCTGCAGGTCTTCACGCGCGGCGCCCTGCCGGACCTCGGCTCGGACGTGGTGGCCATGAGCGGCGCGCTGGACTGGGCGGTCGACGGGGTCGGGCGGCACGAGCGGGTCGTGTTCAACCGCGGCACGCGGGGCGAGTGGCGGCTGCCGGGCGCGACGCTGCAGCCGTGGCTCGACGGGCACCTCGACGACGTCACGCCGCTGGAGGAGCAGGTCGAGCGGCTGATCACCGCGCCGTACGGGCACCTCGAGGGGCCGATCGCGCACGCCCTCGCCTGCGGCGCGCACCTGGCGGTGCTGAACGCCGCGCCGTGGAACGTGCTCGACGCCCGCTACCACGACTACGTCGCCGAGGTCCGGGGCCTGCGGGACTGGTGGGGCGTGCCCGACCCGCCGGGCTGGCGCGCGACCATGGCCGACCTGATCGGCGACGGGTACGCGCTGACCCCGGGCAACCTGGTGCTGATGCTGCGCCTGCGGTTCGCCGCCGAGTACGGGCTGACCGGCGGTGAGCTCGACCCGCTGACCTGGGCGGAGCTGGTGGACCGGTGGTGCGCGGAGAACGACGCGGCCGACCAGGCCGACGAGCTGCGCCACACCGTCCGCCGGGTGTCGCGCTGCGAGCAGCGGTTCCGGGCCGACGGCCTGGTCGACGCGGACGGGTTCGTCACGACGGCGTTGTCGTGGGACGTCGGCCGCGCGGTCAACATCGCCCGCTGGGGCCTGGCCGCCGGGTACTGCGACGCGCTGACCGCCGAGCTGATGGTGCTCGAGGCGGGTTCGCTGGCGCGTCGCTACCACCAGTCATGGGCCGACCTGTCGGCGGGGTACGTCATGGGCCGGGTGCTGCACGCCGAGGACGACGAGTTCGGCGAGTGGTACCCGGCGGCCGTGCGGGTCCACCACCAGCTCCTTCAGGATCCGGCGAGCCCCTGGGTGAACCTCGGTTTCGGGTCGCTTTCGGAGGAGTCCGAGGCCTGACCCGTGCGGGGGAGGTCACCACAACGAGTCACCTCGGCTACGGCGTGGCGCACATCGTCCCACGAGCAAATTTGTCACCATCGGCCACATGAAGCTCACCGGCTTGCTCACGCGGAACCAAGAACCCCTCCCGGGGATCACCGGCGTCGCCCGCGTGGACCGCCGGACCCGGGAGCTGCTGCGCCGGATCAGTCCCGGCGACATCGTCGTGCTCGACCAGCTGGACCTCGACCGCCAGACGGCCGACGCCCTGGTCGAGGCCGAGGTCGCCGGCGTGGTCAACGCGTCGCCGTCGATCTCCGGCCGGTTCCCGAACCTGGGCCCGGAGATCCTGATCGCCGCCGGCGTCCCGCTCGTCGACTCGGTCGGCGGTGAGCTGCTGCGCACGATCAAGGACGGCACGAAGCTGCGGCTGCACGACGGCCTCGTGTTCGTCGGCGAGCGCCAGGTCGCCTCCGGCATCGAGCAGACCGCCGACAGCGTCGCGGACCAGATGATCGAGGCCAAGGCCGGGATGTCGACGCAGCTGGAGGCGTTCTCGGCCAACACCATCGAGTTCCTCCGCCGCGAGCGCACCCTCATCCTCGACGGCGTTGGCGTGCCGGAGCTGAAGGTGGCCATCCGCGACCGGCACGTGCTGGTCGTCGCGGGCGGCAACGGGCACGCCGAGGACCTCAAGAAGCTCAAGAAGTACGTCGCCGAGCACCGGCCGGTGCTGATCGGCGTCGACGCCGGCGCGGACACGCTGCGGGTGCAGGGGTACAAGCCGGACGTCATCGTCGGCGACCCGACCGGCATCGGCACCGTCACCCTGCGCGGCGGCGGGGAGGTCGTGGTGCCCGCGCAGCCGGACGGGCACGCCCCCGGGGTCGAGCGGATCCAGGACCTCGGCATCGGCGCGGTGACGTTCCCCGCGACCGGCAACGCCGAAGACCTCGCGCTGCTGCTGGCCGACGCGCACGGCGCGAACCTCGTCGTCACGGTCGGCTTCCAGGCCACCCTGCGCGAGTTCCTCGACCACGGCCGGTCCGGTTCGAACCCGTCGACGTTCCTGACCCGGCTCAAGCTCGGCACGAAGCTCGTCGACGGGAAAGCGGTGGCGACGCTGCACCGCAGCCGGGTGTCGATCGGCGCGGTCGTCCTGCTCGTGCTCGCCGCGGTCGTGGTCGTCGCCGCGGCCCTGCTGGTGTCCGACGTCGGCTCGGTCTACCTGGACTGGCTCCGGCACACCTGGAACTCGCTCGCCGCCTGGGTCAAGGGACTGTTCACGTGATTTCGCTGCGCTACCACGTCGTTTCCATCGCCGCCTGCTTCCTGGCGCTCGCCGTCGGCGTCGTGCTCGGCTCGACCGCGCTGAACGGCTCGCTGCTGTCCGGGCTGGCGGGGGAGAAGAAGGACCTGGGCAGCCAGGTCTCCGACCTCGAGGCGCAGCGCAACGCGCTGAACGCCCGCCTGGCCGACGCCGACGCGTTCGCCGGGGCGATGGGGCCGAAGGTCGTCGCCGGGGTGCTGGACAAGCGGTCGGTGGTCCTGGTGACCACCGAGGACGCGCGCCCGGCCGACCGCGACGCGCTCAAGCAGCTGATCGGCCAGTCCGGCGCTTCGGTGACCGGTGAGGTGCAGCTGACGGCCGCGTTCGCCGACCCCGACAAGGCCGACCAGCTCCGCGACGTCGTCACGCGGCTGCAGCCCGCCGGGTCGAAGTTCCCGACCGCGGGTGACTCCGGCACGCTGGCCGGCGCGCTGCTCGGATCCGTGCTGCTGCTGGACAAGACGACGGCGAAACCGCAGTCCTCGGGGGAGGAGCTGGCGGCCGCGCTCGGCGGGCTCACCGACGGCGGGTTCGTCAAGGCCGGCCCGGACGTCAAGCCGGCGCAGCTGGCGGTCGTGCTCACCGGCGCCCAGGCGACCGGCGACGGCGCGGGTGACCGCGCGGCGACGATCGCCCGGTTCGCCACCCAGCTCGACCGCACCGGCGCGGGCACGGTCCTGGCCGGCGACGCCGGCTCGGCGGAAGGCACCGGCGCACTGGGCGTGGTCCGCGCCGACACCTCGGCGACGTCGATCCTGTCCACTGTGGACAACGTGGACACCTCCGCCGGGCGGGTGAGCACCGTGCTGGCATTGAAGGAACAGCTCGACGGGGGCGCTGGCCGCTACGGCATCGCCGGCAACGCCCAGGCCCCCGCACCGGGAGTCAGCAACCCCGCGGGGAACTGACGGTCAGCTCGCGAGCCACAACGCCGGGACGTTCGGCGGTTCCCAGCCCACCAGCGAGGTGTGGGCCTGGCGGCACGTGTACGTGACGCCGTTGTAGGTCACCTTCGCACCCGTCGCGTACGCCGTGTTCGGGGCCCACGCGGGCACCGACGGCGGCGTTGTCGGGGTGGTCGGAGTGGTGGGCGTGGTCGGGGTGGTGGGGGTTGTCGGAGTGGTCGGGGTCGTGGGTGTGGTGGGTGTCGTCGGGGTGGTGGTCGGCGGCGGGGTCGAGCAGTTCGGCGTCGAGGCCGCCAGCCCGTTGACCACCGCGTGGAACAGCGTCGAGCCCGGGTCCAGGTCGTAGAGCGAGAACATCATCGCGCCACCGAGACCCGTGCAGTGGATGTAGTCCGTGCGCGCCTTGATCGACTGCGCCGACGAGCCGCCGTAGAAGTTCGTGCCGTCGTAGAACCAGGCCGACTGCGTGACCGGGTCCCAGTACGTGTCCGCCGGGTTGTCGACGAGGCCGGACAGTTCCTTGTACATCGCGACACCCGGGACGTTGCCGCTCAGCGCGTGGCCGGGTGACGGGCCCGAAGCGGACTGGTAGAGCCCGTGGTTCGAGCCGGCCGGCACGCCGGTCCAGCCGCGGTAGTAGAACGGGATGCCCAGCGTCAGCTTGTTCGCCGGGAAGCCGCCCGCGATGCCGTACGCGCTGTTGCCGTGCAGGTAGTCCTTGACCACCGAGTCGATCGTGTACTTCTCGGTGCCCGGCGGGATCGTGCCCGACGGGTCGCTCGGGGACGAGTACAGCGGGTCCTGGAAGTTCGTCGGCCCGGTCGCGTCCCACGCGCCGTGCATGTCGTATGTCATCGCGTTGCCGAAGTCCAGGTACTGCCCGATCTTGTCGGTCTGGAGCTTCGCGATCTTGTCCTGGCCGCCGGGCAGCGCGGCCGAGAGCGCGTAGTGCTTGCCGCCCAACGCGTCCAGCTCGCTTCGGAACTCCGCCATCAGCGCGGTGTAGTTCGCGGTGTCGGCGGCGCTGTAGTGGTTGCCGACGTGCCCGGTCGGCGAAGCCGGGTACTCCCAGTCGATGTCGATGCCGTCGAAGATGCCCGCCGCGGTGCCCGGGCCGCCGTACCCGCCGGCCGCGGGGATGTTGCCCTTGATGAACATGTCGAGGCACGAGCTGACGAACTTCTTGCGCGACGCGTCGGTCGCGGCGGCGTCGGAGAAGTACTTCGAGTACGTCCAGCCGCCGATCGACAGCAGCACCTTGAGGTTCGGGTGCCGCGCCTTGAGCTCCTGCAGCTGGTGGAAGTTGCCGGCGACCGGCTGGTTCCAGACGTCGGCGGTGCCGTCGACGCTGATGTCGGAGCCGAACGACTTCTGGTAGTCGGCGAACTGGTCGCCGCCGCCGTCCCCGGCGTTCGGGTCGGTCTCACCGCCCGGGTCGGGCGTGGTCGCCTTCGTCGCCTCGAAGCATGTGTGGTTCGTGGGATCGATGTTCTCGAAGTCGTAGAGCAGGTAGTCGAGGTTGTTGGCGATGGAGTCGACGTTCTTGAGGTAGTAGGCGTTCTGGTAGATGGACCACTGGTCGAAGTAGGCGATCCGGACCCCGCCGGAGGTCGCCGCGGCGGCGCCTTGGGCGGCCGGTCCGGCGATCGTGAGCGCGCCCACGACCACGGCGGCCGCGGCGGCGGCGAACCACGCCAGTCTTCGGGAAACTCCTCTGGCCATGCTGTCTCCTCGCGCAGGCGGACGGCCCTCTCCCAGGCCGCGACGGCGCGGGAGAGGGCGTACGCGACGGTTCTTCACGAAGCGGGTCCGGCCCCGGTCATGAATGTGCGCGCGAGGACACCGAGTGTCAATACTTTGGACTAGACCAATCTCGCGGAGGCGTGCGCTATGGGGTGTGGTGTCCGGATTTCCCAGCGTTGGTAGGGGTTACTTGAGCGGGGGGTCGAGCGGGAAGCACGACACGCGCACCGGCCACGTGTCCCCGCCGGCGGGCAGCGGCATCTTCTTCAGCGCCGCGGCCGCGGCCTGGTCGTGGGCCTCCTCGGCCGCGGCGTGGAAGATGTCCGCCGCGATCGACTGGTCGAACACGCCGATCTGCTGGTGCGGCCAGCCCGCGGCGCCCTGCAGCGCGCCCGGGATCAGCTGGTCGACGACCTTGCGCAGGGTCACCCCGTTCGGCGCGGTGTACTTCCAGACGTCGACACCGAGGTTCTTCCCGAGTTCCGCCATCCGGCCCCACGCGGTGAGGTTGAAGTTGACGTAGTGCCACGACATCGTCCGAGAGAGTTCCAAGGGCTGGCTGCCGTCGGCGGCGAACTGCACCGGGAACCGCTTCTTCTCGGCGTCCAGGACGATCTTCTTCGCCGTGTCCCGCTTGCCGAGGTACGCCGCGATGGTCGCGTTCTGCATGTCGAGGAACGTGCCGTGGTTGTTGGTGGCGGCCAGTTCCAGCTTCGCCTGCGGGCTGGTCTGCATCCAGTTCAGGTACTGCGTGAGCCACGCCCTGACGCCGTCGCGGTCCTTGCCGGTCCAGCCCGGCGCGCCGCCGTCGAGGAGGGCGAAGACGTCGAGCACCTGGCTGAACGACTGCGTCGAGTCGATGATCCCGGTGCCGCTGATCGTGGTCTTGCACGGGATGATCTGCGAGTAGGTCATGTTCGGGTTCATCTTGGTGGCCGGGTCGAGGAACCAGGTCCGGATGTCCAGTGCTGCCCGCTTCGCGTATTTCGCGTCGCCGGTGTAGTACCAGGCGAGCGAGAGGTAGTACATCGCGTCCCAGGCCACCATCCGGTAAGTGTGGTCGGTGATCGCGTCGGCCTCGGGGTTGCGCTGGCCGTCCTTGTTGACGTACGGGCAACCCTGCGGGTTCTCCGGGGTCTTCTCACTCGCCCACCAGTACGGCGCCTGGCTCATGTAGTCGTGCTTGTCGCCGCTCGGCGGCGCGGTCGGCTTGTCCATCACCGACCACGGCCCGGCGGTCAGCGCGGTGTTCGCCTTGGCCAGCACGGCTTTCAGCGCGTCCCGCTGGGCCTGGGACGCGTGCCCCCCGCGCAGCGCCTGCTTGATGTTCGCGAGCTTGGCGCCGTCGGTGACGATCGTGTGCGGTGGCGACGCGGCGGCCGCCGTTCCGCTGATCGGGACCAGGAACACACTCGCGGATACCGCCATCGCGCCGAGAACGCGGAGCCTTCGCACGTCGACCGCCTTCCGGGGACGTCAAGATCCCCACGTCGTCACCGGGCGGCGGTACGGCTGAGGGGGATTCTGGCGTCCCCGTGCGGTGGGTGTCAATCGGGCCAGGTCCGGCGCTTGTCGAGCGGCTTGGCGTACGAACCCGCGCGGCTGGTCTTCAGGCCCAGGCCGACGAGCGACTCGGCGAGCCGGACGGCCGCCGCGACGCCGTCGATCACCGGGATGTCCAACATCGTGGCGATCTTCCGGTCCAGCCCGGTCATCCCGGCGCAACCGAGCACGAGCACTTCCGCCCCGGCGTCGCGGGCACGACGGCCGGCGGTCAGCAGCGCCGACTCCGTCCGGCGTTCGTCGGTCAGCTCCAGCACACCCAGCCCGGCGCCGGTGACCGTGACGCAGTTCTGCGCGACGCCGGCGGTGTGCAGGCTGTCCTCGATCAGCCCGACCGTCCGGTCCAAAGTGGTCACTACGCCGTAGCGGCGGCCGAGCAAGCACGCCAGGTGCGCGGCCGCCTCGGTGATGTCGACTACCGGGACGTCCAGCAGCTCGCGCGCGCCCTCGCGGCCGTGCTCGCCGAATCCGGCGAGCACCACCGCGTCGAACGGTTCTTCCAGGCCCCGCAACAGATCCAGCACCGCTGCGGCGGACAGGAAACTGTCCAGCCACCCCTCGGCCGACTCGGGGCCCCACTTCGGGGTCCGCGCCAGGATCTCGGTGCCGGGACTCGCGGCCGCGCGGGCCCCGGCTTCGATCTCCTTCGTCATCGCCTCGGTGGTGTTGCAGTTGGTGACGACGATCTTCATCGGTGCTTCCTCGAGACCGCGAAGTACAGCAGCGCCGACGACGCCGTGCCGATGAACCACGAGTACGGCGCGGCCGAGGCGAAGAACGGCACCAGCGCGATCACCGCGGCGAGCGCGGCGGTCGGGAAGAACGTCACCAGCGCACGCGGGTTCACGCGGGGGTAGATCCCGCCGTCGACGAACAGCTGCGCGACGTCGACCTTGCCGCGGCGGATCAGGTAGTAGTCGACGATCATGATGCCGAACAGCGGCCCGAGGAACGCGCCGAGCCCGCCGAGGAAGTAGTTGACGACCGTCGGCGAGGAGTAGAGCTTCCACGGCAGCACGCACAGCGCGGCGACCGCGCTGATCATCCCGCCGATGGTGAAGGAGATCCGCTTCGGCCAGATGTTGGCCAGGTCGTAGGCGGGGGAGACGAAGTTCGCGACGATGTTCACGCCCATGGTGGCGATGGCGAAGGTCAGCGCGCCGACGATCAGCACGGGAGTGTTGTGCACCTTCGACAGCAGCTCCGCCGGATCGGTGATGGCCTCGCCGAACACCTGCATGCTGCCCGCGGTGACGATCACCGACAGCAGCGCGAACGCCGTCGAGTTGATCGGCAGGCCCCAGAAGTTGCCGCGCTTCACGGTCTTCTGGTCCGGGGCGAACCGGGAGAAGTCGCAGAAGTTCAGCATCAGCGTGCCGTAGGTGGCCAGGATGAGCCCGGCCGCGCCGAACCACTGCCGGATCTGCTCACCCGTCGAAAGCTGTTTCGGGCTGCTGGTCAGGGAAATGTTCCAGTGCCCGGCGGCGAGGATCCACACGGCGAGGGCGATCATCACGACCCAGATCGCCGGGCCGCACCAGTCCTGGAACTTGCGCACGGACTCCATGCCCCGCGTCAGGATGAGCGCCTGGACCGCCCACAGGGCCACGAAACAGATCCAGCCGAGCGCGTGCAGGCCGAGGAAACCGTGTTCGGTCAACGGTTTCAGGCCGGGGTCGATGGCGAGCACGAGCAGCGTGATGGCGACGCTCGCGAGGTAGGTCTGGATGCCGTACCAGAAGATCGCGATGACCGCCCGGATCAGTGCGGGCAGGTTGGCGCCGAACGTGCCGAAGCTGATCCGCGCCACGACCGGGAACGGGACGCCGGTGCGCTGCCCGATCCGGCCCATCAGGTTCATGCCGACGTAGATGATCACGAAGCCGAACAGCAGGGCGGTGAAGACCTGCCAGGCCGAGAGGCCGAGCACGAACAGGCCGGCCGCGAAGGTGTAGTTGCCGAGGTTGTGCACGTCCGACATCCACAGCGCGAAGATGTCGTAGACCTTCCAGCGGCGGTCTTTCGCAGGGGCGAGGTCTTCGTTCCAGAGCCGGGGATCCGGCGGTGAGCTCGTCTCTTGCTGGGATTCGGTGAGCGGGGCGGCGGTCATGCTTGCCTCCGATCGACGGATGCTTTCGGGGGTTCCGGGTGGCGGAGCCCCCGGCCGGGGCGAAGCCCCGCGTGTCACAGTGCAGCGACGGCGATTTGGGATACCAAAATTTGGCATCCCAAATATCACCCTCACGTCCGCCGTCGTCAACCCTCCGGCCCGTAAACTTGTGTTACAGGCATGTTGAGGGAGGGAACCGGTGACAACGGCGAGCGAGCGGCAACCCCTCGCGGCCACCCGGCAGCGGGTGCGCGACGAGCTGCGCGAGCGCATCCTGACCGGCCGGCTCCGCCCGGGCGACCGGCTGGTCGAGCGGGAGCTGGCCGAAGACCTCGGTGTGTCCAGGGTGCCCGTGCGCGAGGCGATCCGCAGCCTCGAAGCCGAAGGGTTCCTCGTCGAGCAGTCGGCGCGGCGGATCGTCGTCCGGCAGCTGGCGCGGGTCGACGTCGAGGAGCTGTTCGACGTCCGTGAGGCCCTCGAAGGGCTCGCCGCCGGGCGCGCCGCCGAACGGTCCGGCGCGCCGGAGCTGAAGCGGCTCGAGCGGATGCTGGCCGACGCCGCCCGCGCGACCGCCCGCGGCGACGCCGCCAAGATCACCGTGCTCAACTCGCGCTTCCACGACGAGATCGTCGCCATCGCGGGCAACACGCTGCTCACCACGATGCTGCAGCCCCTGCAGGGCCGGCTCCGCTGGCTGACCAGCCAGAACGAGCACTGGACCGAGCTGCTCGACGAGCACCGCCGGCTCTACGACGCGATCGCCTCGGGCGACGCGGAGCGCGCGCACGCCGAAGCCGTCGAGCACGTGCGCGTCAACCGGGAAGTGACGCTCACGTCGCTCTTCGGCACGGATCAGGCCACCGCCGGTTCCAGGTAGGGCGTGACGTTGCGCAGCGCCCGCGCGACGTAGTCCTCCTTCTCGCCGACCGGGGCGACGTAGTGCATCGCGTGCTCGGCGGCTTCGAGGCCGTGGAGCCGGGCGATGACCCACGTCGCGAGGTAGGTCGAGGCCAGGCAGCCGCCCGCGGTCGCGAGCGTGCCGCGGGCGAAGAACGGCTGGTTCAGCACCTCGACCCCGGCCGCGACGACCCACGGCCTGGTCGTCAGGTCGGTGCACGCGGGCACGTCGGCGAGCAGTCCCAGCTTCGCCAGGACGAGCGTGCCGGAGCACTGCGCGGCCAGCAGCTGCCGGGCGGGGTCGAGCCGGCTCAGCGTGGCCATGATCGCCGGGTCCTCGACGACTTCGCGGGTCCGCGCGCCGCTGCCGACGATGACGGCGCCGGCGGCGCACGCCTCCTCGAGGTCGATCGCGGCGTCGATCGTGACGCCGTTCATCGACGTCACGCGCGGGGCCGGGCTCGCGATCGACACACGTGAGCCGGGCACCCGGTTCAGGACGCCGAGGGCGATCAGCGAGTCGAGTTCGTTGTAGCCGTCGAAGGTCAGGATCGCGGTGTGCATGGCGGCCACGCTAAGGCCGCCGATCCAGGACAGTCCACAAATTGTCCTGCCTACAATCGGGCGCGTGCGGGTGCCGAAGTACAAGGGCGTCGTCGACACGTTCGCGGCGGGGATCCGGGCCGGGCGGTGGCCGGCCGGCACGCGGCTGCCGACCCATCGCCGGCTGGCCGCGGACGA
Organism: Amycolatopsis sp. NPDC104863; assembly: GCF_055582965.1. Classification (NCBI taxonomy): domain Bacteria; kingdom Bacillati; phylum Actinomycetota; class Actinomycetes; order Pseudonocardiales; family Pseudonocardiaceae; genus Amycolatopsis; species Amycolatopsis sp. NPDC104863. The sequence continues at coordinate 192,422 of NZ_JBVJOW010000012.1, read as the reverse complement.
GGGCATCGCCGTGGTGACGGCGTCCCGCGTCTACGCCGAGCTCGAGGCGATGGGGCTGGTCAGCTGTGAACAGGGGCGGGGCACCTTCGTCCGGGACCTCGCCGCCGGGGACGGCGTCGACGAGCGTTCGGTGGCCGCCGACGCCGTCGACCTGAGCTTCAACTACCCGGCCGTGCCCGGGCAGGCCGACCTGCTGCGCCAGGCGCTGCGGGACCTCGCCACGGCCGGCGACCTCGACGCGCTGCTGCGCTACCAGCCGCACCGCGGCCGCGCCGAAGACCGGGCCGCCGTCGCCCGGCACCTGCGGCTGCGCGGGCTGGACGTCGGCCGAGAGCGGGTGCTGATCACCGGCGGCGCCCAGCACGGCCTCGCCGTGACGGCGATGGCGCTGTTCTCCCCGGGGGACGTCGTCGCGGCCGACGCCGTCACCTACCCCGGGTTCCGGGTGCTCGCGCGCACGCTCGGGCTGGAGGTCGCGCCCGTGCCGGTGACCGGCGGCGGCCCCGACCTCGACGCCTTCGACCGGCTCTGCCGGCGGCGCCGCGTCCGCGCGGTCTACACGATGCCGACCCTGCACAACCCGCTCGGCTGGGTGCTCTCCGCCGAGCAGCGCGCGCGGCTGGTCGAGATCGCCCGGCGGCACGGCGTGACGATCATCGAAGACGCTTCGTACGCGTACCTGGCCGCGGACGCGCCGCCGCCATTGGCGGCGCTCGCCCCGGAGTGCACGGTCTACGTGTCCGGGCTCTCGAAGAGCGTCGCGACCGGGCTGCGGATCGGGTTCGCCGCCGCGCCGGTCGAGCTCGTCCCGGCCGTCGAGACGGCGATCCGCGCGACGACCTGGAACACCCCGGCCCTGACGGTGGCCGTCGCGCGCCGCTGGCTCGACGACGGTACCGTCGAGCGCTTGGAGGCGGACAAGCGCGAAGACGCCCGGCGGCGCCAGGCGCTCGCCTCCGAAGTGCTCGCCGGGCTGCCCTGGCTCGGGCACCCGTCGTCGTACTTCCGGTGGCTGCCACTGGCCCGGGACTCCCGTCCGGACCGGATCGCGGCGGCACTGGCCCGGCGGCGGGTCGCGGTCTCGACGGCGGAGCCGTTCGCGACGACGCCGGCGGTGCCGCAGGCGCTCCGGCTGGCCCTCGGTTCGGTCGGAACGACGGAACTACGGAGTGCGCTCGAAGCGGTCCGGGAGGAGGCCGATCGGGATGCTCTCCGCTGATCGGAGCGGCCGGCCGGGTGATGACGAAGGTCACGCTCGGTACCGGAGGGCTCACGCGTTAACATGATCCACGGCTCCCCGCTCCCTGAGCGGACGTGGCATATCCGACAGCCCGCCGGGGCCCCGCCAACAGGCGCTTCCCAGTGCCTTCATGGGAAATTCACAGAATGGGTGGCAAGTCTGACAACGTGAACCACGCCGACGACGGTGCCGGAACGGCGGCACGATGACGACTGCCCGGGCCACTCTCGAAGCTCCCACCCGGACCACGAGACCGGGTGGGAAAGCGCCGTACCTGCACCAGATCGACCTCTTCCGGCTGATCACGTTCGCGTGCGTGATCCTCATCCACGTGGTGGGCGCGACGAACTTCGCGCAGGACGTCGGGGCGAACGCCGTCGAGACCCCGCTGCACTTCACGCGTGAGGCGTTCTTCGCGCTGACCGGGTTCGTGCTGGTGTTCCAGAACCGTGGCCGCGAGCTGACCGCGAGCGACTTCTGGCGCCGGCGGCTGCCGCTGGTCGCGACGCCGTACCTGGCGTGGACGATGTTCTTCTGGGCGTTCTCGCTGGTGACCGGCACGCAGCAGCCGGGCTCGCTCGAGGCGTCGATGCGCCTGCTGCTGAAGGACCTGGTGACCGGCGGCGCCTGGTACCACCTGTACTTCCTGCTCGTGACGATGCAGGTGTACCTGCTGTTCCCGCTGCTGATGAAGCTGCTGCGGGCGACCGCGGGCAAGCACAAGTGGCTGCTGCTCGGCAGTGGGCTGCTGCAGGTCGGCGTGACGTTGTTCATGACCTACCAGCCGCTGGGCGTCAGCTACGAGACGATCACCCACCTGTACGCCACGATCCTGCCGTACCAGTTCTACACGCTGTTCGGGGCCGTGGTGGCCATGCACTTCGAGGCCGTGCACGCCTGGGCGGGCCGGCACCGGCTGCTGCTCGGCTGCGCGCTCGTCGCGGTGCTGGCCGGCACCGAGTGGTACTACCTCCGGACCGTCCACAGTGGAACGTTCCCGCAGGTGGCCAGCGACCCGTTCCAGCCGTACCTGATCCCGTGGTTCCTCACGGTCATCGCGGCGATCTACGCGTTCAGCACGTGGTGGTCGGCGCGGCGCCGGGAAGGCGGCCGCGGGGCCCGGGTGGTCTCGTGGGCGGCGAACCGGTCGTTCAGCATCTTCCTGGTCCACCCGCTCGCGCTGGCCTTCCTCGGCCCGATCATCCCGCACGTGGCCGAGCGCTTCGGCGCGCCGTGGCTGAGCGTGATCATCTACGTCGGCACGATCGCGCTGACGATCCTGATCGTCGAGGTGCTCCGGCGCCTGCCGGGCAGCCGGGCGCTGACCGGGCGGCCGCGGTTGAAGCTCGCGAAGGCCGCCGCGTAGTCACCCTGCCGGGTGGTCAACCGCACAAAAGAGAGTTCCGGCATGTCCCGGCGCGCGGATCCGGAGTCTTCGGATATGCTGGCGGCCCGTGGGACTTCAGTCACGGGCTACCAAGTACGTTTTTGTCACCGGAGGCGTCGCCTCCTCTCTGGGTAAAGGACTCACGGCTTCCAGCCTGGGACAACTCCTTACCGCGCGCGGGCTTCGCGTCACGATGCAGAAGCTCGATCCGTACCTCAACGTCGACCCCGGGACGATGAACCCGTTCCAGCACGGTGAGGTGTTCGTCACCGACGACGGCGCCGAGACCGACCTCGACATCGGGCACTACGAGCGCTTCCTCGACCGCGACCTCGACGGCAAGGCCAACGTCACGACCGGCCAGGTCTACTCCGAGGTGATCGCCAAGGAGCGCCGCGGCGAGTACCTCGGCGACACGGTGCAGGTCATTCCGCACATCACCGACGAGATCAAGTCCCGGATCACCGCCGCGGCCGAGCCCGACGAGGCCGGCCAGACGCCGGACGTCGTCATCACCGAGGTCGGCGGCACGGTCGGCGACATCGAGTCGCTGCCGTTCCTGGAGGCGTGCCGCCAGGTCCGCCACGACGTCGGCCGCGACCACTGCTTCTTCCTGCACGTCTCGCTGGTGCCGTACCTGGCGCCCTCGGGCGAGCTGAAGACGAAGCCGACCCAGCACTCGGTCGCCGCGCTGCGCAACATCGGCATCCAGCCCGACGCGCTGGTCTGCCGGGCCGACCGCGAGATCCCCGAGGACCTCAAGCGCAAGATCGGCCTGATGTGCGACGTCGACACCGAGGCCGTCATCGCCTGCCCGGACGCGCGGTCGATCTACGACATCCCGAAGGTGCTGCACGGCGAGGCGCTCGACGCCTACGTCGTCCGCCGCCTCGGGCTGCCGTTCCGCGACGTCGACTGGACGGTGTGGGGTGACCTGCTCGACCGGGTGCACAACCCGAACGAGGTCGTCCGGGTCGCCGTCGTCGGCAAGTACATCGACCTGCCGGACGCCTACCTGTCGGTCACCGAGGCCCTACGCGCGGGCGGGTTCGCCCACCGCGCCAAGGTCGAGATCGTCTGGGTCGCCTCCGACGACGCGCAGACCGCGTCCGGCGCGGCGTCCGTACTGTCCGATGTGGACGGTGTGCTGATCCCGGGCGGGTTCGGCATCCGCGGCATCGAGGGCAAGGTCGGCGCGATCGAGTACGCCCGCACCCGCGGGGTGCCGCTGCTCGGGCTGTGCCTCGGCCTGCAGTGCATGGTCATCGAGGGCGCCCGGCACCTGGCCGGCATCGCCGACGCCGGGTCGTCGGAGTTCGACGAGAACACCAAGCACCCGGTGATCTCGACGATGGCCGACCAGCGCGACGTCGTCGCGGGGGAGCGGGACATGGGTGGCACCATGCGCCTGGGCGCGTACCCGGCGAAGCTCAAGCCGGGCTCGCAGGTCGCCAAGGCGTACGGCACCACCGAGGTGTCCGAGCGCCACCGGCACCGCTACGAGGTGAACAACGCCTACCGCAAGCAGCTCACCGACGCCGGCCTGGTCTTCTCCGGCACCTCGCCGGACGACCGCCTGGTCGAGTTCGTCGAGCTGCCCGCCGACAAGCACCCGTTCTTCGTCGGCACGCAGGCGCACCCGGAGCTCAAGAGCCGCCCGACCCGGCCGCACCCGCTGTTCAGCGCGTTCGTCAAGGCCGTGGTGGACCGCAAGGTCGCCGAGCGGCTGCCGGTCGAGCTGCCCGAAGCCTCAGTGGCCGCCCGGTGACCGCGCCGGGCGAGCACGAGTTCACCGTCGCGTCCAGCCGTGACGTCCACATCGGACGGGTCGTCGGCCTGCGGATCGACGACGTCGTGATGCCGGGCGGCGGCACCGCGGTCCGCGAGGTGATCGAGCACCTGGGCGCGGTGGCGATCGTCGCTTTGGACGAGTCGCAGCAGGTCACGCTGATCCACCAGTACCGGCACCCGATCGGGCACCGGCTGTGGGAGCTGCCCGCGGGCCTGATCGACCACCTCGGCGAGGACCCGGTCGGGACAGCCAAGCGCGAGCTGGTCGAGGAGGCCGGTCTGGCCGCCGCGGACTGGGTGACGCTGGTCGACGTCGCGGCGTCACCCGGCTTCACCGACGAGGTGGTGCGGGTCTTCCTGGCCCGCGGACTGTCCGATGTGGACCGTGACGTGCTCGGCGAGGAGGAGGCGGACCTCGTCATCCGGAAGTTCCCGCTCGCCGAGGCCGTGCGGATGGCCCTGGCGGGCGAGCTGGTGAACGGCGCCACGGTGTCCGGGGTGCTGGCCGCGCACGCGGTGGTCACCGGCGGGGCCCCGGCCCGTCCGGCGGACGCCCCGTGGGAGGACCGCCCGACGGCGTTCGCCAAGCGCAAGGAGATCTGAGCCGCTCCGCTGCGTCCCGCCTCAGGGGCGCAGCGGGCGGCCTTCGGCGTCGAGACCGCCGTTGGCCAGCAATGCGATGCCGTCGATGATCGGCCAGATCACGCCGAAGCCGAAGGTGATCATGCAGACGAACAGCTGCAGCAGGCCCAGGCCGATCTGGCCGGTGTAGAACCGGCCCACGCCGAAGGGCAGCACGATCTGCAGCACGCCGGCGACGGTCTTCGACCGGTAGGAGTAGGGGACCGGGTACGGCATCGGCTGCGACGGCGCGTACATCGGCATCGGCATCGGCGGTGGCATCGGCGACGGCGGCGGCCCGAAGAACCCCGGGTGCGGCTGCGGCAGGTCGCCGAACAGCGGCCGCAGGTCGCCCAGGGTCGTCGCCGCGTAGGCGTCCGTCACCCGCGTCTCGTACTCGTCCGGCGTGATGCGGCCCATGCCGAAGTGGTCGGCGAGCAGCCTCGCCGCTTCTTCGCGCTCGGCCGTGCCGATGCGGAGCTGGTCCGACTCCATGAATCCAAGGTAACCGCGGCAAGCTGAGAACGGGGTTTCTGCCGGGTCACAGGTCTCGCGCGGCCTAAGGTGTCCGACGTGGCAGTCGCGGGCAGCACGGCCGAGGCGATCGCCGCGTACCTCGACCACCTGGTCGTCGAACGCGGGACCGCGCGCAACACGCTGGACAGCTACGCCCGTGACCTGCGCCGGTACGCCGCGCACCTCGACGGCGCGGGCATCGCGAAGATCGCCGACGTCACCGCCGCGCACGTCACGTCCTTCGGCGCCGCTCTCCGGGAAGGCGACGGCGAGCACAAGCCGCTGGCCGCGTCTTCGGCCGCGCGAGCGCTCGTCGCCGCGCGGGGCCTGCACAAGTTCGCGCACGCCGAGGGCCTCACCGAGCACAACCCCGCCCGCGAGGTCCGGCCGCCGACCCCCGCGAAGCGGCTGCCCAAGGCCCTGCCGGTCGACGACGTCCTGCGGTTGCTGGAGACCCCGCCGCCGGACGGCGAACGGTCGTTGCGCGACCGGGCGCTGCTGGAAGTCCTCTACTCCACCGGCGCCCGGATCTCCGAGGCGGTCGGCCTGGACGTCGACGACGTCGACGACACCGAACGCACCGTGCTGCTCGACGGCAAGGGCGGCAAGCAACGGCTGGTCCCGATCGGCCGTCCCGCGCTCGCGGCCCTGCACGCCTACACCGTCCGCGCGCGGCCCGCGCTGGCCGCCCACGGCCGCGGCACCGCGGCGCTGTTCCTCAACGCCCGCGGCAGCCGGCTTTCGCGGCAGAGCGCGTGGCAGGTCCTCAAGGACACCGCCGAACGGGCGGGGATCGTCGCCGCGGTCTCGCCGCACACGCTCCGCCACTCCTTCGCCACGCACCTGCTCGAAGGCGGCGCGGACGTCCGTGTCGTCCAGGAACTGCTCGGCCACGCTTCGGTGACCACGACGCAGGTGTACACGCTGGTCACGGTCAACACGCTGCGCGAGGTGTACGCGACGGCGCACCCGCGGGCGTTGGGCTAGACGGCCCTATAAACGGCAAAGGGCCTTCCTACGCTGGACCGACGGTCGAGTGACATTGCCCCCTCGGGTCCGGCGCGTTGCTTTGCCGGGGCTCCGGCTCCGCGCATAGGCTGCGGCGGACTCGACGAACAAGGAGCTTTCCCGCCATGTCGACACCGAACCAGCCGGCCCACCCGGCCGAGTCCGCCGGGTCGGCGGCGGCGAACCTCAACGACGTCAAGATCGCGACCCCGGCCGTGCACGACGGCGACGACCCGGGCGAGCGCAACGGCAAGAAGGTGAAGCTCGAGGGGATCGGGCCGACCGGCCGCCCGATCCGCGAGCACGCCGATCCGGCGCCGCTGGAGCGGCACGGCCCGGCCAAGATCATGGCGATGTGCAACCAGAAGGGCGGCGTCGGCAAGACGACGTCGACCATCAACCTGGGCGCCGCCCTCGCCGAGTACGGCCGCAAGGTGCTGCTCGTCGACTTCGACCCGCAGGGCGCGCTCGCGGTCGGTCTCGGCATCCAGCCGCACGAACTGGACCAGACGGTCTACAACGCCATCATGGAGCGGTCGGTCAGCGCGACCGACGTGCTGATGAAAACCCGCGTCGACGGCGTTGACCTGCTGCCGAGCAACATCGACCTGTCCGCGGCGGAGGTCCAGCTCGTCGCTGAGGTAGGGCGCGAGCACACGTTGTTACGGGTCCTTCGTCCGGTCATGAACGACTACGACTATGTTCTTGTCGACTGCCAGCCCTCACTCGGCTTGCTCACGGTGAACGCGCTGACCGCCGCGGACGGCGTGATCATCCCGCTCGAGTGCGAGTTCTTCAGTCTCCGAGGCGTCGCGCTCCTGATCGACACGATCGAGAAGGTGCAGGAACGCCTCAACCCCAAACTGGACATAGTCGGGATTCTCGCCACCATGTACGACCCGAGAACCCTGCACTCGAAGGAGGTCATGGCTCGCGTGGTGGAGGCATTCGGCGAGACCGTGTTCGACACGGTCATCAACCGCACGGTGCGGTTCCCCGAGACGACGGTCGCGGGTGAGCCGATCACGACCTGGGCGCCCAAGTCGGCCGGCGCCGCGGCGTACCGCCAGCTTGCTCGCGAGGTGATCGCTCGGTGAGCAGGCGCGCCTCCCTGCCCGGAGCGTCGGAGCTCTTCCGCCTCACCTCCAGTCCCGCTCTCGACCTCCCGCCCCAGACGCCACCGGCGCCCGCCGAGCCCGTCGAACCGGCGGGCAACGGCCGGACGGAGCAGCTCGCCCGCAGCGCGGCCCCGCACGGGTCCGGCCGGACCAAGCACGACGCGAAGATCACCGTGTACGTGTCCGGGGACGAGCTCGTCGCCATGGAACAGGCCCGGCTGACGCTGCGGGCCAAGCACGAGCTGGTCGTCGACCGCGGCCGGCTGGTCCGCGAGGCCGTCGCGGTGCTCCTGGCGGACTTCGACCAGAACGGCGAAGAGTCGGTGCTGGTGCAGCGGCTGCGGGTGGTCGGCTCAGACGGCGGCGAAACCGAGGGCTGATGGACGAGTCGGCACCGGCCCCGGCTGACGCGCCGGAGGCCCCGGAGCCGCATCAGACGGTGCACGGCGGGATGATTCCCGAAGGCGTGAACACCGAGGAACTGAGCACGTCGAAGTTCAAGGTGCGGCTGGCCAACTTCGAGGGGCCGTTCGACCTGCTGCTGCAGCTGATCTCGCAGCACCAGCTCGACGTCACCGAGGTGGCCCTGCACCGGGTCACCGACGACTTCATCGCGTACACGCGGGCGCTGGGCACCGACTGGAACCTCGACGAGACGACCGAGTTCCTGGTCATCGCGGCGACGTTGCTGGACTTGAAGGCGGCGCGGCTGCTGCCGTCGGCCGAGGTGGAGAGCGAAGACGACCTCGCGCTGCTCGAAGCCCGCGACCTGCTGTTCGCGCGGATCCTGCAGTACCGCGCGTACAAGCAGGTGGCGGCCCTGTTCGGCGAGCTGGAGCAGGGCGCGCTGCGGCGCTACCCGCGGTCGGTGGCGCTGGAGGAGCGGTTCGTCGGGCTGCTGCCCGAGGTCATGCTGGGCGTGACACCGGCGAAGTTCGCGGAGATCGCGGTGGCGGTGTTCCGGCCGAAGCCGCCGCCGACGGTGTCGATCGCCCACATCCACATGGGCCGCATCTCGGTGCGCGAGCACGCGGCGATCCTGCGGGTGATGCTGGCCGAGCGCGGCCAGGCGACGTTCGGCGAGCTGGTCGACGACTGCGAGCACACAGTCGAGATCGTGGCGCGGTTCCTGGCGCTGCTGGAGCTCTACCGCGAGGCGACGGTCCAGTTCGAGCAGACCGAGGCACTGGCCGAGCTGCACGTCCGCTGGACGGGCGGCTCGAAGGAAGAAGCCTCCGCGGCGGCCGAGCTGGACCGCGCCGCCGGAGACGAAGAGGAGTACGGGTGACCTCCGAAGAGAACGAGCCGTCGGCGACGGCGGCCGAGGTGGCGCTGGAAGAAGCGCTGTCCGGCGAGCCGGTGACCGAGGACGGGGATCCGGTCGAGCCCCTGCTCACGCAGCCCGAGGCCGCGCAGGTCGAGGAGAGCGAGCCCGAGGCCGAGCCTGTCGAGCCCGCGGAGGAGATCGAGCCTGAGCCTGAGGCTGCCGAGCCCGCGCAAGCCGCGGAGAGCGCGCCTGAGCCCGAGGCCGAGCCTGCCGAGCCTGAGCAAGCCGCGGAGAGCGCGCCCGAGCCCGAGGCGGAGCCCGTGCAGGCCGAGGAGAGCGAGCCCGAGCTTTCACGTGAAAGCTCCGCGCCTGCGGAGCCCGAGGCCGAGGCCGCCGAACCCGAGCCCGCCGATGACCCCGCGTCCGACCTGGTCGCCGCCGGGGACGCCGACGCCTTCCCCGACCTCACCGCCGACGAGGCCCTCGAAGCCGCTCTCGAGGCCCTTCTCCTGGTCGTCGACTCTCCCGCGAGCGAAGAGCTCCTCGCCGAAACCCTCGGCCAGCCGAAGTCCCGCATCGTCGTCGCGCTGCGGACCATGGCGCAGAAGTTCACCGACCGGACCAGCGGGATCGACCTGCGGCGCGTCGGTGAAGGGTGGCGGTTCTACACTAGGGACGTCCATGCCCCGTTCGTGGAGAAGCTCCTGCTGGACGGCCAGCGGTCGAAGCTGACCCGGGCCGCGCTGGAGAGCCTCGCCGTGATCGCCTACCGGCAGCCGGTGACCCGGGCCAGGGTCGCCGCGGTGCGGGGTGTGAACGTGGACGGTGTCATCCGGACGCTGCTCGCGCGCGGCCTCATCGAAGAGATGGGGACCGACCCCGAGACGACCGGGACGCTGTACGTGACGACCGAGCTGTTCCTGGAGCGACTGGGGCTGTCGTCACTGAACGACCTGCCCGCGATCGCTCCGTTGCTACCCGAAGTGGACACCATCGATGACATCCAGTGAACACCCCGACGGCATCCGCCTGCAGAAGGTGCTGTCGCAGGCCGGGGTCGCCTCCCGGCGGGCGGCGGAAGACCTGATCGTGGCCGGCCGGGTCGAGGTGGACGGCCAGGTCGTCACCGAGCTGGGTCGCCGCGTCAACCCGGACGAGGCGGTCATCCACGTCGACGGCACCCGCGTGAACCTGCGCGACGACCTCATCTACCTCGCCCTGAACAAGCCCAAGGGCGTGCACTCGACGATGTCGGACGACCGCGGCCGCCCGTGTGTCGGCGACTACCTCGCCGGCCGCTACGAGGAGACCCCCGGCGTCGTCCACGTCGGCCGGCTCGACGAGAACACCGAGGGCCTGCTGCTGCTGACCAACGACGGTGACCTCGGCCACCGGCTGATGCACCCCTCCTACCGGGTGCTCAAGACCTACCTCGCCGAGGTCGACGGCCTGGTGCCGCGAGGACTCGGCAAGGAGCTTCGCAACGGCTGGGAGCTGCCGGACGGCATCATCAAGGTCGACCAGTTCCGGGTCAAGGACATGCACTCCGGCAAGTCGCTGGTCGAGCTGGTCATCCACGAGGGCAAGAAGCACATCGTGCGCCGCCTGCTCAAGGACACCGGCCACCCGGTGCTGAAGCTGGTCCGCACCGCGGTCGGCGACGTCCAGCTCGGCAACCAGCGCGTCGGCTCGATCCGGCGGCTGACGAAGGGTGAGGTCGGCGCGCTCTATCGGAACGTCGAGCTGTAGGTCCCGACTTTCCGCCGTGGCGCGAGCCCGCCGCCGCTGCCAGCGTGGAGCCATGCGATCCGGTCTGGCACTGCTCGCGCTCATCCTCTTCACGACGTTCCTCCCCGGGGTGGCGCACGCGGCGCCCCGGGCGAGCGAACCGGTCTACGACTACACGAAGGCGATCCGCGAGACCGTCTGGGTGGACATCGGCCACGACGGGGACGGTGACGGCAAGCCCGACCGCGTCGCCGCCGACATCGTGCGGCCCGGTGAGGCGACCGGCCGCGTCCCGGTGATCATGGACGCGAGCCCGTACTACTCGTGCTGCGGGCGCGGCAACGAGAGCGAGCTGAAGACGTACGACAGCGCCGGGAAACCGGTGAAGTTCCCGCTGTTCTACGACAACTACTTCGTGCCGCGCGGGTACGCTGTGGTGCTCGTCGACCTGGCCGGGACGAACCGGTCGGCCGGCTGCGCGGACGTCGGCGGCAGCTCCGACGTCGACTCGGCGCGCAAGGTCGTCGACTGGCTCAACGGCCGCGCGACCGGGTACAGCGCGAAGACCGGTGGCAGCGCCGTGAGCGCGGGCTGGAGCACCGGGAACGTCGGCATGATCGGGAAGTCCTACGACGGCACGATCGCCAACGGCGTCGCGGCGACCGGGGTCGCCGGGCTGAAGACCATCGTGCCGATCTCCGCGATCAGCTCCTGGTACGACTACTACCGCTCCGACGGCGCGACCTTCGGCTTCAACCCGGACGGGCTGGCGCAGACGGTCGAAGCGCGCAACAGCGGCCAGAACTGCTCGGCGCAGAACCAGGTGCTCCGGCAGGGCGCGACGGCCAACGGCGACTACGGGCCGCTCTGGGCCGACCGAGACTACGTCACCCACGCGGGCAACGTGCGGGCGAGCGTGCTGCTGTCCCACGGGGTCAACGACCTCAACGTCAAGACGATCCACTTCGGGCAGTGGTGGGACGCGCTCAAGGTCGAGAAGAAGATCTGGCTGTCGCAGACCGGGCACGTCGACCCGTTCGACTACCGCCGCGACGGCTGGGTGGACCTGCTGCACCGGTGGTTCGACCACTACCTGCTCGGCCTCGACAACGGCGTCCAGAACGGGCCGCAGGCCAGCGTCGAGCGGCAGCCGGACCAGTGGGTGGACCAGAGCGCGTATCCGGCCGCCAACGCCGTGGCCACGGCACTGCGGCCGCACACCGGCGGCACGCTCGGGACAGCGGCCGCGAGCGGGACGGCGTCGTTCACCGACAACCCGAACCTCGGCGAAGACACCTGGGTGACGAACCCGGGCACCGCCGCGCTGACCTACTCGACCGGAACGCTGGCCTCGGCCCTGCAGGTGTCCGGGACGTCGAAGATCACGGTGACAGCGACGCCGAGCACGGCGTCGGCGCGGCTTTCGGCGCTGCTGGTGGACCTCGGCACGGCGACGATCCGCAACTTCGCGGGCAGCGGCGAGGGCATCAAGACCGGGACCACGGAGAACTGCTGGGGCTCGTCGACGACGGGCGACGACGCCTGTTACCGCGTGGCGTCCGCGGACGTGAAGAAGGTGAACTACACCATCCTCAGCCGCGGCTGGGCGGACCTCGCGAACTACGCTTCCCTGTCCCAGGAACAGGTCCTGACGCCGGGCACGCCGTACACGATGACGTTCGACCTGGCTTCCACGGACCACGTCGTGCCGAAGGGCCACGCGCTGGCGCTGGTCATCGGCGGCACGGACGGCAGCTTCATCCGCGGGCCGGCCCAGCCGGGCCGGGTGACGCTGGACCTGGCGAAGACGTCGGTGTCGGTCCCGCTGGCCGGAGTCGTCCCGGCGGCCTCGACCCACCCGTCCCTCGGCGGTGGCGTGTTCGTGCCGTCGGCGGGCCGGGCGGACCTGCGCTAGTCGTACTCGCGGGAAAGGACGTCGACGCGGCCGGTCGAGTGGTCGGCCCGGACGGTGTCCAGGCCCATGCCGTCCAGCTCGGTGATGGCCGAGGCGTGCGCCGTGGTGTTCAACGGCAGCATGCCCACCGGGGTCCCGCCGCCGGTGTCGGCGACCATGGTCTCCATCAGCCGGTCCGCCGACGCCGAGGGCAGGTCCTCGTCGACGGCGATGTGCACCAGCAGGTGTTCCCTCGCCGTGTCGGGCCGGCGCGCGTGGGAGACCCACACCGTGCGGACCGCCGGGAACTCGCGGATCCGGCGCATCGCGGCGTCGCGCAGGGCCACCGCCGCCGGGTCGCGCGACCAGGTGAGCTTCAGCCGCTCGCCCGGGAGCTGCTGCCCGCGTTCCTCCAGCGTCCGCCGCAGCAAGGGCGCGGGCACCCGGGCCCAGCCGCCCGGCGAATGGAGCGCCAGGGTCTCGACCCCGGTGTGCACGACGATGTCCAGCAGCCGCACGGCGTCGCAGTGGACGGCCCCGGCCGCATCGGGAAGCTGGTCCGCGCAGTAGGCCTCGCTGACGAAGCCCGGGATCGCGGGCGTGCCGTCGTCGTTCCGGGAGAACAGCACGGTGCCGTCTTCGCGCACGGGGACGTAGACGCCGTGGTCGGCCAGCGCGGCCAGCACCTGCTGCCCGTCGCGGTCCGGGCGGTCGAGGACGGTGGCCAAGTCCGGGTTCATCGCGTCAGCTTGCCTCAGCGGGAGCGGTCTTCGCAGCCGATTTCCGTTGCAGGGCGCGGGAGACCGGCTCGACGACGCGTGCGGCCGTCGGGCCGAGGATCGCCATCAGCAGGACGTAGGCCGTGGCCAGCGCCGCCAGTTCGCCGTCCACCGCGCCCGCCGTCACCGCCAGGCCCGCGATCACGATCGAGAACTCGCCCCGGGCCACCAGCGCCGCTCCGGCGCGCGCCCGGCCCATCTTCCCGATGCCCTGGCGGCGCGCGGCCCACCAGCCGGTGCCGACCTTGGTCAACGTCGTCACCACGGCCAGCACGACGGCCCAGCCGAGCACCGGCGGGATCGACGCCGGGTTCGTGTTGAGGCCGAACACCACGAAGAACACCGCGGCGAACAGGTCCCGCAGCGGCTCGAGCATGTGCGTCGCGTTCTCCGCCGTCGAGCCGGAGATCGCGATGCCGAGCAGGAACGCGCCGACCGCGGCCGACACCTGCATCGCCGACGCCAGCCCGGCCACCAGCAGCGCCGCGCCGAGGACCTTGAGCAGGAACACCTCGCGGTCCGGGCTGTCGACGGCCGCCGAGACGTACCGGCCGAACTTCAGCGCGATCACCAGCACCACCGTGATCACCATGAGCGAGATGCCGACGGCTTCCAGGCCGCCGAGGAAGCTGACGCCGCCCAGCACCGCGGTGAGGATCGGCAGGTAGAGCGCCATCACCAGGTCTTCGAAGACGAGGATCGACAGCACCACCGGCGTCTCGCGGTTGCCGAGCCGGCCGAGGTCGCCGAGGACCTTCGCGACGATCCCGGACGACGAGATGTAGGTGACACCCGCCATCACCATCGCGCCGACCGGGCCCCAGCCCAGCAGCAGCGCGACGGCCGCGCCGGGGGCGGCGTTGAGGACGATGTCGAGCACCCCCGCCGTCCAGGAGCGGCGCAGCCCGGTGAACAGCTCGGCCGCGGAGTACTCCAAGCCCAGCAGCAGGAGCAGGAGGACAACGCCGATTTCGCTGGCCAGGTGGGTGAAGCCGCCGATGTCGGTCAGCGGGATCAGCCCGCCGGAGCCGAAGCAGAGGCCGCCGAGCAGGTAGAGCGGGATGGGGGAGAGGCCGATCTTCCCGGCCAGGCGCCCGAGTGCGCCCAGCACGAAGAAGACCGCCCCCAGTTCGATCAGGGACAGCGCGGTGTGGTCCATCGTGCGCTCAGCCGTACTTCAAGATCTTGACGGCGGCCTCGAGACCTTCGCTCGTCCCCACCGCCACCAGCAGGTCGCCGCCGGTGAGGGCGAAGTCCGGCGTGGGCGAGGGGTGGACCTGACCCGCCCGCGCCACCGCGACCACCGAGACGCCGGTGCGCGTGCGCATCGCGGTGTCGCCGAGCGTCCGGCCGTCGAACGGGCCGGACGGCTTGATCGGCAGCTGCTTCGTGCTGATCCCCGGCAGGTCCTGGTGCTCTTCGGTGAGCTGGGCGACCAGCTGCGGCGCGCCGAGCAGGTTGGCCAGCGTGCCCGCCTCGTCCGCGGTCAGCGGGATCGAGGCGGCGCAGGCGTCGGCGTCATCGGCCTTGGACACGATGAGCTCGGTGTGGCCGTCCCGCTGGGTCACGACGCCGATGCGGCGGCCGGTCCGGGTGCTGAAGTCCTTGCGGACCCCGATGCCGGGCAGGGGAGTTACTTCGACGTTCACCCAACCACCGTAACCCACGTGTCCGATTCGCGACGTTCAGCCGAGCAGGAGCAGGGCGGCCGCGACGACCATCACGAGGGCGGTCGAGCCGTGGACGCCGAACGCGATGGCCTTCTTCCCGCGGTGGCGCAGGATGATCAGCATGTCGAAGAGGGGCCAGACGGCCGCGGTGAGGATGACCCAGCCCAGCGCGTGCGGGTCGCCGTAGAGCATCAGGGCCAGCGGGACCAGGCCCGCGCCGACGTCGCGGCCGCCCTTGACGTTGAGGAAGCTTTCGGCGTTTTCGGGGACCTCGGTGAACCCGAAGCCGGCGGCGATCTTGGCCGGCGCGAAGAGGTAGTTGAGGCCGACGTAGATGATGCCGAGCGAGACGATCCCGACGAGGACGTAGCCGGTGACGAGCATGGTGTTCCCTCCAGTTTTCTAGCGTTGCTAGCGATACTAGCAACGCTAACTTAGCGGCGCTAGTTTGTCTAGCAGTGCTAGTATCACCGGTATGACCCAGCGACAGCGCCGAGTGCGCGACCGGACCGAGCGCGGGCAGCGGATCGTCTCCGCGGCCCGCGAGCTCGCCGAAGCGGAGGGCTGGGACGCGGTCACCACCCGGAAGCTGGCGGCGCTGATCGAGTACAGCCAGCCGGTGCTCTACAGCCACTTCCCCGGCGGCAAGGACGCGATCATGACGGCGGCCGCGCTGGAGGGCTTCGGCGAGTTGGCGACGGAGCTGGCTTCGGCTGGCGACGGCGGCGTGGCGGGGGTGTCGGCGGCGTACGTGGCGTTCGCCGGGGCCAGGCCCGCGTTGTACGACGCGATGTTCACGCTGGCTTCGGAGCTGCCGTTCGCCCGGGACGAGACCCCGGACGTGATGAAGGCCTGCTTCACGGGGCTGCTGGCGGTGATCGAGCCGGTGGCGGACGGCCAGGACGCGGGCGCGCTGACGGAGGTGTTCTGGAGCACCCTGCACGGTTTGGTGACCCTGGACCGCGGCGGCCGCCTATCCCCGGAGTACCGGAAGGAACGGCTGGCGCTGGTGGTCACCCGCTTCGGCGCGCGGGGCGACTGATCCGGGCCTGCTCGCGTGCCTCGAGGGGACGGCTCGCGCGACTGGAAGGTCGACACGCGGTACCCAAACGGTCGGTTCACGTGACTGGAGGGTCGACTCGCGTGATCGGGGGGACGACAAGGCGCGAGTCGTCGCGCGCGGGGCGACTGATCTCCTCCGCGGCCCGACCGGCAGAATGGACCCCGGCGGAGACCAGGACGAGTACGCGAGGAGAGTGCCGGTGACGGGAGCCCTACGAGGTGTGGTCGCGCTGGACGGCCCGTCGGGGACCGGGAAGACCACCGTCGCCCGCAAGCTCGCCCAGCGCCTCGGCGCCGGGTACCTCGACACCGGCGCCATGTACCGGATGGTGACCCTCGCCGTGCTGCGGGCGGGCGTCGACCCGGCCGATCCCCAAGCCGTCGCGCAGCTCGCCGACACCGCCGACTTCGCCATCGGGACCAGCCCCGACCGGCTCGAGATCCGGCTCGCCGGCGAGGACGTCGCCGCCGACATCCGGGGGCCCGAGGTCACCAAGGCCGTTTCGCCGGTCTCGGCCGTGCCGCACGTGCGTGAACTGCTGGTCGCCCGGCAGCGGCGGATCATCGGCGAGGTCCTCGAGGGGCTCGGCGGCATCGTCGTCGAAGGCCGGGACATCGGCACCGTCGTCGCGCCGGACTCGCCGCTCAAGGTCTACCTGACGGCGTCGGCCGACGTCCGCGCGTCGCGGCGCAGCACCCAGGACAGCGCGGCCGGGCGGAAGTCGTCCGTGGCCGACGCCCTGGCGAGCGTCGAGCGGCGTGACCACCTCGACTCCACCCGCGTTACGTCGCCGCTGCGCGCGGCCGACGACGCCGTGCACGTCGACACGTCGGAACTGTCCATCGACCAGGTGATCGTCGCGCTCAGCGAACTGGCCAGCCACCGCGGCCTGCTGGCGGGGTGCAACGCCGAGGTCGCGCGATGAAAGCTGACGGACTGCCCGAGGGCTCCGTCGGCTGGCTCCACGACGCCGGGCGGCTCGTCGGCCGGTACCATCTGCGGGCGGTCTTCCGGATCCGCGTCCACGGCCGCGAGCGCATGCCGGCCACCGGGCCGGTGCTGGTCGTGGCGAACCACAGCTCGTTCGTCGAACCGCAGCTGATCTTCGGAATGCTGCCGCGGCGTTCGGCGTTCCTGGTCAAGGCCGAGCTGTTCACCGGGATCGTCGGGAAGTTCTTCCTGGCGATCGGGCAGATCCCGCTCAAGCGCGGCGAGATCGACCGCAAACCGCTGATGACGGCGGTCGGCGTGCTGAAGGACGGCGGTGTGGTCGGGATCTTTCCCGAGGGCACCCGCGGCGCCGGTGACGTCGGCGCGGCCGAGCGAGGCGCGGCGTGGCTGGTCCGGGCGTCGGGCGCGGTCGTGCTGCCGGTCGCGACGCGCGGGACGCTCAAGCCCGCGGACGGCAGGCGGCGCTGGCGCCCTCGCGTGGACATCCTCGTGGGGGAGCCGTTCTCGCCGAAGGTCGGCCCCGGCAAGACCGGGCTCGACCAGGGCACCGAAGAGCTCCGCGGGGAGCTCGCGGCGCTCGTGAAGACTTTGGACGATTGGCGCGGCGAAAACGGATTCGCCACGCCATAAGGGAAATTGGGTTCTGATGGATGAGTTGGACGGCGTCGGCGAGATCGACGGCACCTGGTCGGACGAGACCGAGTTCGCCAGGCTCGACGCGCAGATCGAGGCGGCGGAAGCAGCCGAGGAGGCGGCTCTCGCGCAACCGGTCCTCGCCGTGGTCGGCCGGCCGAACGTGGGCAAGTCCACGCTGGTCAACCGCATCATCGGCCGCCGCGAAGCCGTGGTGCAGGACGTGCCGGGCGTGACCCGTGACCGCGTCGCCTACGACGCCTTCTGGGGCGGGCGCAAGTTCACCCTGGTCGACACGGGCGGCTGGGAGCCGGACGCGACCGGGCTGCAGGCCTCCGTCGCCGCCCAGGCCGAGCTGGCGATGCAGACCGCGGACGCGATCCTGCTGGTGATCGACGCCTCGGTCGGGGCCACGGCCACCGACGAAGCCGCGTCCAAGGTGCTGCGCCGCTCGAAGAAGCCGGTGCTGCTGGTGGCGAACAAGGTGGACGACGACCGGCTGCTCGCGGACACCGCGTCGCTGTGGTCGCTCGGCCTCGGCGAGCCGCACCCGGTCAGCGCGCTGCACGGCCGCAGCTCCGGCGACCTGCTCGACGCCATTCTCAAGACCCTGCCCGAGGCGCCGCGCGAAGGCGTCGCCGCGACGTCGGGCCCGCGGCGCGTCGCGCTGGTCGGGAAGCCGAACGTCGGCAAGTCGAGCCTGCTGAACAAGCTCTCCGGCGAGCAGCGCTCGGTGGTCGACTCGGTCGCGGGCACCACCGTCGACCCGGTCGACTCGCTGGTCGAGCTGGACGGCGAGACCTGGCGGTTCGTCGACACGGCGGGCCTGCGCAAGCGCGTCAACTTCGCCGCCGGCGCCGAGTACTACGCCTCGCTGCGCACCAAGACCGCGATCGACGCGGCCGAGGTCGCGGTCGTGCTGCTGGACGCGGGCGAGCCCATCTCGGAGCAGGACCTGCGGGTGCTGACCATGGTCGTCGAGGCCGGGCGCGCCTGCGTCCTCGTGTTCAACAAGTGGGACCTGGTCGACGAGGACCGGCGGCACGCGATGGTCCGCGAGCTGGAGCGCGGCCTGGTCCGCGTGCCGTGGGCGGAGAAGGTCAACGTCTCGGCGCTGACCGGCCGTTCGGTGCGCAAGATCGCCCCGGCGCTGCGGACGGCGCTGGCGTCGTGGGACAAGCGGGTGCCGACCGGCCAGCTCAACGCGTGGCTGTCCGACCTGATCGCGGCCACCCCGCCGCCGGTGCGCTCCGGCAAGCAGCCGAAGGTGCTGTTCGCGACGCAGGCGGGCATCCGGCCGCCGACGCTGGTGCTGTTCACCACCGGCTTCCTCGAGGCGGGCTACCGCCGCTTCATCGAGCGCAAGTTCCGGGAGCGGTTCGGCTTCGAAGGCAGCCCTGTTCGGGTGAATGTGCGCGTCCGCGAAAAGAAGGCAAAGCCGAAGGTGGGCGGAAAAGCGGCGCGGCCCGCCAAATCCCGGTGATTTCCTGACCCGTTTCGGGGAACACACGGGCCTGAATGGACGACACGCGTGTCTGGAGGGACGACACGGCGCTCGGGCGAATCTTCGGCCGGGTGTCGTGTCGACCGGGCAATCGTGGGCGTGAGTGCTCCGTCACAGGTGTTCGTCCGGGCTGCGTGAGGTCCGACACTCCTTTGTGACCCTGGAGATATCTTTCGTTCATCTTGGGTTAGAGTGGAAGGTCGTTGCGGGCGCCTCATTCCGGAGTGCAAGCCCGATAGAGGCTCGCGGAAGGTGAGTGATGGGCTTGCGCGCCCATGGTTCTGTGCTGCACGGGGTGACCGGGCGATGACCGTCACCGTCGAACCTGCTGAATCGGCCGCGGAAATCACCGCGCCGCTCGCATGTGTCGCCGAGGTGACGCACGCGCCCTCGACGGCCCCGGTCGCCGACCGGGCCCTCTTCTGGTCCGGTCTCGGCGCGAGCGAGCGCACGCTGCTCGACATCCTCGCCGTCACGGCCGAGCGCCACCCCAACGCCGCCGCGATCGACGACGGCGCCACCACCCTGACCTACCGCCGGCTCCTCGAAGAGATCGACGCCTACGGCCGCCGCCTGCGCGGGTACGGCGTCGGGGTCGGCGACCGCGTCGGCATCCGGATCTCCTCCGGCACCGCCGAGCTGTACGTCGCGATCCTCGCCACCCTGTCCGTCGGCGCCGCCTACGTGCCGGTCGACGCGGACGACCCGGACGAGCGCGCCGAGCTGGTCTTCGAAGAAGCCCAGGTCGCGGCCGTGGCCACCGACGGCAAGATCACCGTCCACAGCACGCCCGGCGGCCGTGAGGGCACCCCCGGCCCGGGCGAGGACGCCTGGATCATCTTCACCTCCGGCTCCACCGGCAAGCCCAAGGGTGTCGCGGTCACGCACGCCTCCGCCGCCGCGTTCGTCGACGCCGAAGCCGAGCTGTTCCTCGCCGAGGAGCCGATCGGCCCGGGCGACCGCGTGCTGGCCGGGCTGAGCGTCGCCTTCGACGCCTCCTGCGAAGAGATGTGGCTGGCCTGGCGCCACGGCGCCTGCCTGGTGCCGGCGCCGCGCGCGCTGGTCCGCACCGGTGTCGACCTCGGCCCGTGGCTGGTCGCGCAGCAGATCACCGTCGTCTCGACCGTGCCGACGCTGGCCGCGCTGTGGCCCGCCGACGCCCTCGAAGACGTTCGCCTGCTCATCTTCGGCGGCGAAGCCTGCCCGCCGGAGCTGGCCGAGCGCGTCGCCGTCGAAGGCCGCGAAGTCTGGAACACCTACGGCCCCACCGAAGCCACCGTCGTCGCCTGCGCCGCGCAGCTGACCGGTGAAGGCCCGGTCCGGATCGGCCTGCCGCTGTCGGGCTGGCAGCTCGCCGTGGTCAACGACGAGGGACAGCCGGTTCCCATGGGCGAGACCGGTGAGCTGGTCATCGGCGGGGTCGGGCTGGCCCGCTACCTCGACGCCGCGAAGGACGCCGAGAAGTTCGCGCCGCTGCCGTCGCTGGGCTGGCAGCGTGCCTACCGCTCGGGGGACATGGTCCGCGCGGAAGCCGACGGCCTGCTGTTCCTCGGCCGGCTCGACGAGCAGGTCAAGCTCGGCGGCCGCCGCATCGAGCTGGGCGAGGTCGACGCCGCGCTGCAGGCCCTGCCGGGTGTGCAGGGCGCGGCCGCCGCGATCCGCCGCACCAAGGCCGGCAACCAGGTCCTCGTCGGGTACGTCGTGCCCGCCGCGGGCGTGCCGTTCGACCACGAGCAGTCCGCGACCCGGCTGCGCGAGCACCTGCCCGCCGCGCTGGTCCCGCTGCTCGCCGTCGTCGAAGACCTGCCGACCCGCACTTCCGGCAAGGTCGACCGCAACGCCCTCCCGTGGCCGCTGTCCACTGTGGACGCCACCGGGCTGTCGCCGACCGAGACGTGGCTCGCCGAAGGCTGGGCCGAGATCCTCGGCGTGTCGGTCGACGACCCGAAGGCCGACTTCTTCACCCACGGCGGCGGCAGCCTGACCGCTGCCCAGGTCGTGGCGCGCATCCGCACCCGGCACCCGCAGGTGTCGGTCGCCGACATCTACGCCCACCCGAGGCTGGGCGCGCTGGCCGCGATGCTGGACGCGCTGAGCGGCCAGGCCACCGAGCGCCGCGACATCGCGCCGACCCCGCGTCGCGCCGGAGTCATCCAGACGGCCCTGATGGTCCCGCTGATGGGGCTGGTCGGCCTGCGCTGGGCGACGCTCGCCGCCGCGCTGTCGAACATCCTGGCGCTGCTCGGGTTCGCCTGGGCGCCGACGCTGAACTGGGCGTGGATCGGCCTGGCCTGGGTCGTGCTGTTCAGCCCGGCCGGCCGGATCGCGATCGCCGCGGGCGGTGCCCGGGTGCTGCTCTCGGGCGTGCGCCCCGGCACCTACCCGCGCGGCGGGAGTGTCCACTTGCGACTGTGGACGGCCGAGAAGCTCGCCGAGTTCAGCGGCGCGGACAGCGTCGCCGGCGCGTCCTGGATGACGACGTACGCCAAGGCGCTCGGCGCGCGGATCGGCAAGGACGTCGACCTGCACTCGCCGCCGCCGGTCACCGGTTTCCTCAAGCTGGGCCGCGGCGCCGCGATCGAGCCCGAGGTCGACCTGACCGGCCACTGGGTCGACGGCGACGTCGTGCACATCGGCAAGGTCCGCGTCGGCGCGGAAGCCCGCATCGGCGCGCGCAGCACGCTCTTCCCCGGCGTCCGGATCGGCAAGGGCGCGGAGATCGCGGCCGGGTCGACCGTGCGCGGTGTGGTGAAGGCCGGTCAGCACTTCGCCGGTTCGCCCGCGGCTCCCGTCGGGAAGGACGGCAAGGACGCGAAGGACGCGCTGAAGTGGCCGTCGAGCCGTCCGCCGCGGTCGCACTTCTGGGCCACGGTCTACGGCGCGACGTCGCTGCTGCTCGGTTTCCTGCCGGGCATCGCCGCGCTGGCCGGTGTCGCCGTGCTCGGCTACGCGATCGACGGCGCCCCGACGCTGCTCGCCGCCTTCACCCAGGCGCTGATCTTCGTGCCGGTCGCGACCGCCGCGTACTTCCTGGCCTACATGCTGCTCGTGCTCACCGGGGTCCGGTTGCTGAGCATCGGCATGGTCGAGGGGTACCACCCGGTGCACGGCCGCGTCGCGTGGCAGGTCTGGGCCACCGAACGCCTGATGAGCATGGCCCGCGAAGGCCTGTTCCCGTTGTACGCCAGCCTGTTCACGCCGGTGTGGCTGCGGCTGCTCGGCGCGAAGGTCGGCCGCAACGTCGAGGCGTCGACCGTGCTCGCGCTGCCGAAGATGACCAAGGTGGACAGCGGCGCGTTCCTGGCCGACGACACCATGGTCGCCACCTACGAGCTCGGCCACGGCTGGCTGCACGTCGCCCCGGCCCGGATCGGCAAGCAGGCCTTCCTCGGCAACTCGGGGATGACCGCGCCCGGCCGTTCGGTGCCCAAGCGCGGGCTCGTGGGTGTGTTGTCCTCGACGCCGCTGAAGGCGAAGAAGGGCTCGTCGTACCTCGGCATGCCGCCGCTGCCGGTGCGCCGCGCGATCGGCGACGCCGACACGAGCCGCACCTACACCCCGGCGTTGCACCTGAAGGCGGCGCGGGCGCTGGTCGAGCTGTGCCGGATCATCCCGGTCATGTGCGGGGTCGCGCTGACCGTCACGGTCGCCTTCGGGCTGCTGTGGGCGGCGACGGTGTTCGGCTTCGGGATCGCCCTGCTGCTCGCGGGCCCCGCCCTGCTGGCCGCCGGGATCGTCGCGGCGCTGACCGCGACCGTCATGAAGTGGCTGCTGGTCGGCAAGTTCCGCGAGGTCGACCACCCGCTGTGGAGCTCGTTCGTCTGGCGCAACGAGCTGGCCGACACCTTCGTCGAGGCCCTGGCGGTGCCGTGGCTGATCGGCTCGATCGGCGGCACCCCGCTGCTGAGCGCCTGGCTGCGCACGATGGGCGTCAAGATCGGCCGCGGGGTGTGGCTGGAGACGTACTGGCTGCCCGAGGCGGACCTCGTCGAGCTCGGTGACGGCGCGACGATCAACCGTGGCTGCGTCGTCCAGACGCACCTGTTCCACGACCGGATCATGAGCATGTCGCGAGTGGTGCTCGGCCAGGGCGCGACCCTCGGCCCGCACGGCATCGTGCTGCCGGGCGCCGGCATCGGCGCGCGCACGACGGTCGGCCCGGGGTCGCTGGTGACCCGCGGCGACGAGGTGCCGGCCGACACCCGCTGGCTCGGCAACCCGATCTCCGCGTGGACGGGTAAGTAGAAGGTCACGAAGTACCCGCCTGGCTCGCCGGACTCACCCGTGTCGTGCGAGCCTGGTTTGGTACGTCGGCACGAGGAAAGGTTCGACACGGGTGATTGCGAAGGCTCCTGCTCCGGCACCCGGCGCGGACACCTCCGGTGATCCCTACCTCCCGACCCACGGCAACGGCGGCTACCGGGTCCGGCACTACGACCTGACCCTCGACTACAAGGTGGCCCCGAACCGGCTGTCGGCTTCGGCGGTGATCACCGCGGAGGCGACGCAGGCGCTTTCCCGGGCCAGCTTCGACTTCGCCGACTTCCGGATCAACCGCGTGCTGGTCGACGGGAAGCCCGCGAAGTACCTGAAGCGCGGCCCGAAGCTGCACGTCAAGCCGGCGCGGTCGATCCCGATGGGCGCCGCGTTCACCGTCGAGGTCCACTACGTCGGCAACCCGCGCCCGGTGGGCAGCCGCTGGGGTGACGTCGGCTGGGACGAGCTGACCGACGGGGTGCTCGTGGCGAGCCAGCCGGTCGGCGCGCCGTCGTGGTTCCCGTGCAACGACCACCCGTCGGACAAGGCGACCTACCGGGTGAGCATCACGACGGCGTCGCCGTACCTGGTCGCGATCACCGGCGACCTGGTCGACCGGTACACCTCGGCGAGCACCACGAAGTGGGTCTACGAACGCTCCGAGCCGACCGCGACGTACCTGATGAGCGTCCAGATCGGCCGTTACGACGACGTCGACCTCGCCGGCGGGGGCTGGTTCTCGCGCGTGGGGGCGGCCGCGCGCCGGCTGAGCGTCGACATCGGGCGCACGAGCGGGCAGGTGGAGGCGGTCCACGAGACGGTGCCGCAGCGGGCGGCCGTGCCGCCGCGGCTGCGCCGGCTGTTCGACCGCGACTTCGGGCGGCAGGGCCGGATGATGGAGGTCCTGCAACGGCTGTTCGGCCCGTACCCGTTCGGCGAGTACGTCGTGGTGGTCACCGACGACGACCTCGACGACCCGATCGAGGCCCAGGGCATGTCGATCTTCGGCGCCAACCACGTCGACGGCCGCCGCACGCACGAGCGGCTCGTGGTGCACGAGCTGGCCCACCAGTGGTTCGGCAACAGCCTGACGGTGGCCGACTGGCGTCACATCTGGCTCAACGAGGGTTTCGCGACGTACGCGGAGTGGCTGTGGTCGGAGGAGTCCGGCGGCCAGTCCACGCAGACGCTGGCCCGCGGCTGGCACACCCGCATCAAGGCCAAGCCCGCCGACGTCCGCATCGCCGACCCGGGGGTGTCGCGGATGTTCGACGAGCGCGTCTACAAGCGGGGAGCCCTGACGCTGCACGCGCTGCGCGCGGAGATCGGCGATCCGGCGTTCTTCGCGCTGCTGAAGGCGTGGACGGGCGAGCACCAGCACGGCCTGGTCACGACGGACGCGTTCGTGCTGATGGCGGAGACGTACGCGGGGCGGTCGCTGACGCCGTTCTTCACCCGCTGGCTGATGACGCCCGCCTTGCCGCCGCTGCCCGGTCCGTAGACCTCAGGTCGCGCAGCGGAACAGCGAGCCGCAGGTCCGGCAGCGGACCCGCACCCGCCGGTCGACCGGCACCCGCGTCCCGTGGCCGCAGGCCGGGCACGGGAACGTGACCTGGCCCGCCTCGAAGCGGTAGTTCTCGGTCGGCTGGCCCACGCGCTTGTGGTGGGCGTACCACCCGCGTGAGGCTCCGGCCAGCGGTGGACGCGCGTAGTCCGCGAGAGCCAGCTGGTGCCCCAGCCGGTAGGCGCCGTCCGCCGCGCCGGTGAACGGGGGGATCTCCTCGTCGAACGCCAGCGCCCGCTTGGCCAGCACGTACCCCATCTCCGGCGGGGACAGGTACCCGACGCGCGACGTCGTCCGGCGGCGCGTGTAGATGCTCTGCAGCACCTCGACGCGGTAGGCCGCCAGCATCGCGCGGCCGATGCCGAGGTAGAGCGTGGCCGTGTCGGTGAAGATCTCGTCCTGGCGGAAGCCGTGGCGGTGCAGGAAGACGTGCATCACCTCGTGCGCCAGGATCGCCGGGACGTCACGCGGGTCGTCCTGGTAGTGCGCGCCGAGCGTGACGAAGTACTCCGGTCCCGGGCCCAGCTCGACCTCGCCGACGTGGGTGCCGAGCGTGCCGAACCCGACGATCACCCGCGCGTCGCCGATGCCGAGGTGCCGGGTCAGCGCCGCGGCCGCCTGCTGGGCCTCCAGCAGCGGGTCCCGGCCCGGCAGCGGTGGCAGCTCCAGCGGGCCGAACGCCTTGACCACCGGCCCGGACAGCTTTGTGTAGAGCTCCCGGATCGAGCTCCGGACGTCGTCGATCCGGTCGAACGTCCCCGGTGGCGCCACCGGCCGGGGCCGCCGGAGAAAGGCCATACCGGGAGGACGTCCGGCGCGGGCGACGAGTTCCCCGCCACAGATACATCGGATGTCTCTGCCGCTTTCTGGGTGAACAGCCCTGGCCTTCTAGGGCACTGTCTGCAAATATGGCCGCACGCCGCCTGTGGATCTCGTGAAACGTAGTATGAATTCGAAGGGACGCTTCATGGACGCAGTGTCGCGGCGTACCGTGCTCCGCTCTGCCTCGGTCGTGGCGGGCGCCGCCGCGTTCGGCGGGCTGTGGGCCCGGGCGGCCCCGCCGGCGCTCGCCGCGGCGAACCCGCACCGGGACGTCGCCGTGGACGCGCGCATGGTGTGGAAGCGGCTGCCGAAGAACTGGCGCGAAGGGCCGTTCCTGGCCAACGGCTACCTCGGCGCGCAGGTCTACGCCGGGCGGACGCCGCAGGAGCTCAAGGTCATGCTGAGCCACACGCAGGTGCAGGACCAGCGGGTCCAGTGGGAAGCCGGGATCGGGCTGTCGCGGCTGCCCATCGGCTACCTCACCCTCACGCTCGCCGGCGCGGTCACCGCCGTCGACTGGACGCTCGACCTCTACAACGCCGAGCTCGGCGGCACGATCACCACCACCCAGGGCTCGGTCGCGTTCTCCGCCGTCGTGCACAAGGACCTCGGCGTGCTGCTCGTGTCGCTGATGCCGAGCGCGGGGGAGACCGGGGCGGCGTGGGCGTTCCAGCCGCTGGAGTCGGCGACCACCCGGACCGTCCGCAAGCCCCCCGAGTACGTCGCCAACCCGGCGCCCGGGATCGGCGACGGATACTGCGCGCAGCCGATGCTCGCCGGCGGGGGGTACACCACGGCCTGGCGCGAACGCACGATCGGCGCACGACGGCTGTTCGCGGCCGCCATCACCTACAGCTTCCCGGGCACCACGCACACCGCGGACGCGCTCGCCGCCGTCCGGAAAGCGCTTGCGGCGAACCCGGACGCGCTGCTGGCCCGCCACCGCCGCTGGTGGAACGACTTCCACCGCCGCAGCTTCGTTTCGGTGCCGGACAAGCAGGTCCAGCGCTTCTACTGGATCCAGCTGTACAAGATCGCGGCCGCCACGCGCGCGGGCGGCCCGGTCGTGTCCGAGTGGGGCCCGTGGTTCCCCGAGGTCGGCAACAGCTGGACCGCGGTGTGGTGGAACCTCAACGTCCAGGTCACCTACCCGATCGTCAACAGCAGCAACCATCCCGAGCTCGACGCCGTCACCGAGACGTTCCGGCGCGACCACGCCAACCTCGAGACGTCGGTCCCGCCCGCCTACCGCGACGGCGACACCTACGCGCTCTCGCACCCGGGTGACTGGCGGCTGCGCCCCGGCGGCACGCGCTCGGTCGGCGTCCCCGGGACGACGTCCAAGACCGACCAGACCGGGAACCTGCTCTGGGGCCTGCACAACGTCTGGCTGGCCTACCGCCACCACATGGACCGGCGCGTGCTGCGCGACGTCCTGTACCCGACACTCGCGAAGGCGCTGAACTTCTACCGCCACTTCCTCTTCACCGGCCCCGACGGCCGGCTGCACCTGCCGCTGACCCGGTCGCCGGAGTACGCCGACGCGCCCGACTGCACCTACGACCTTTCGCTGATCCGGTGGGCGGCCCGCACGCTCGTCGACTCGGCCCGCGTCCTGTGCCTCGACGAGCCGCGCGTGCCGGTCTGGCGGGAGATCGGCGCCACCCTGGTGCCGTACCACGAAGACCCCGCGAACGGCGTCCTGATCGGTGACGGCGTGCCGCTGGCCGAGTCGCACCGGCACTTCTCGCACCTGCTGTGGCTGTACCCGTTGCGGGAGAAGGTCTGGGACACACCCGCCGACCGGGACGTCATGACCCGGACGTTCGCGCACTGGGTGGCCGACCAGAAGGCCTGGCACGGGTACAGCTACGCGGCCGCGTCGTCGATGAGCTCGGTGATGGACGCGCCCGAGGAGGCGTTGCGCTACCTGAAGTTCTTCCTCGACCGCAACGTCGTCGCCGACACCGAGCTGACCGCGAACACGATGTACCGCGAGGGCTCCAACTTCGCGATCGAAAGTCCGATCACCGCCGCCCAGTCCATTGTGGACATGCTGCTGCAGGGATCCGGCGGCGTGCTCAAGGTCTTCCCGTCGGTGTCGGCGACCTGGCGGGACGCCTCGATCGCCGGGCTGCGCGCGGAAGGCGCGTTCCTCGTGGACGCCTCCCGTCGCGACGGGAAGACGGAGTTCGTCCGCGTGCACAGCGAAGCCGGTGAGCCGCTGGTGCTCCAGCACGGTGTCACCGGCGACGTCGACGTCCGCGACGAGCACGGCCGGCGGCTGCCGTGGCGCCCGGCCGGGCCCGGCCGGATCGCGATCGGGCTGCGGCGCGGCGGCACCGCGGTCGTCACCCCGCGCGGCGGGCGCCCGGACCTCGCACCCCGGGACGTCCCCGCCCTCGGCCCGGCGCCGGCGTGGGGCCTGCCCAGCTGAACTTTCGACAAGGAGGTCGGAATGGACATCACCCGCAGGACCGTGCTCGGCGGCGCGCTCGCCGGGATCGCCGCCGGCGCGGCGGGCCGCACGCCCGCCTTCGCCGACGTGCCCGGCTCCGACGACTTCGGCTGGGCCGGGTTCCTCGGCACCGCCGACCTGCACTGGCGGCGCATGCCGGCCACCTGGTACGAGGGACCGTTCCTGGGCAACGGTTTTCTCGGCTCCGGTATCTACGCCGAGCCGGGGCGCAACGCCGTCCGCTTCACCGTCCAGCACAGCCAGGTGCAGGACCACCGCCCGGAGTTCGGCTCACTCTTCGGCCTGGCCCGGCTGCCGATCGGCTACTTCACGCTCGAGCCGGTCGGCGCGATCACCGCGCTCGACTGGCGGCTGGACCTGTGGAACGCCGAGTTGACCGGCACGATCACGACGGCGTCCGGCAGCCTGAGCCTGCGGGCGGTCGTCCACACCGGACAGTCACTGCTGGCCGTCGAGATCCGGCCGTCCGAAGGGGAACGCGGCTTCAAGTGGGTGTTCCACCCGGCGGTGGCGGTGAGCCCGCGGGCCGACCCGGTGTGGAACAAGCCGCCGCCGGACGGGTACACCGCGAACCCGCCGGTCCAGCTGTCCGGCAGCGGGGACGCCCGGCTGGCCGTGCAGCCGCTGCTGGCCGGCGGTGAGCACGTGACGGCCTGGCGCGAGGTCACCCGCGGGGGCGCGCGGACGCTGTACACCTCGGTGGCCTGGTCGCACCCGGAGAAGACGTCGGCGGCGCGGGCGCTGGCCACGGTCCGCCGGGCACCGGCGTTCGACGCGCTGACCCGGGACCACCGGCGCTGGTGGCACGACTACTACCGGGCGAGCTTCCTGTCCGTCCCGGACACCCGGCTGCAGAGCTTCTACTGGATCCAGCTGTACAAGGTGGCGTCGGCGGCGCGGCGGGAGGCGCCGGTGATGGCGACGTCCGGGCCGTGGCTGGAGAACACGCCGTGGCCGGCGACCTGGTGGAACCTCAACGTGCAGCTCGAGTACTGGCTGATCCACGGCTCGAACCACCTGGAGCTGGACGCCGTCAGCCACGCCCTCGGCAAGTACCGCGCCAACCTGACCGGCCAGGTCGCGCAGCCGTACCAGGCCGACTCCGCGGGCATCCCGCGCACGACGGACATGACGCTGCTCAACGGCGTCTCGAACGCCACCAGCGGGTTCCCCGTCGGCATCCCGGGGAAGGACACACCCACACCGGAGGTCGGGAACCTGACCTGGGCGCTGCACAACGTGTGGCTGTCCTACCGTCACACGATGGACGCCGGGCTGCTCCGGGGCACGCTGTTCCCGTTGCTGCGCAAGGCGATCAACTACTACCTGCACTTCCTCGCGCCGGGCCCGGACGGCAAGCTGCACCTGCCGCCGACGTTCTCGCCCGAGTACGGGGTCAACGCCCCGGACTGCAACTACGACCTGTCGCTGATCCGCTGGGGCTGCAAGACGCTCCTGGAGATCCAGCGGGACGACCCGCTCGCGCCGAAGTGGCGGAACGTGCTCGCGAACCTCGTCGCCTACCCGGCCGACGCCAACGGCTACATGATCGGCGCCGGTGTCCCGTTCGCGAAGTCGCACCGGCACTACTCGCACCTGCTGCAGATCTACCCGCTCTACGACGTCACCTGGGAGCAGCCGGAGCACCGGCAGATCATCGAGACGTCGCTGAACCACTGGGTCGGCTTCGAAGGCGCCCTGCAGGGCTACACGTTCACCGGGGCGGCGTCGATCTCGGCGCAGATGCTGCGCGGCGAGCAGGCCGCGTTCTACCTCGGTGAGCTGCAGCAGCGGTTCATCCAGCCGAACACGATGTACAAGGAGTCCGGGCCGGTCATCGAGACACCGTTGTCCGCCGCGAAGTCCATGCAGGACATGCTGGTGCAGAGCTGGGGCGGGGTCGTCCGGCTGTTCCCGGCGGTCCCCGCCGCGTGGGGTGACATCGCGCTGCGGGACTTCCGCACCGAGGGCGCGTTCCTGCTCAGCGCGTCGCGGACGGGCGGGAAGACGCGGTGGCTGAAGGTGCACAGCGAGGCCGGGGCGCCGTGTGTGCTGCGGCCCGGCATCGAAGGCGACCTGGCGGTGACGGACGCGCGGGGCCGCGCCCGGCGCTGGCGGCGGCTGCCCAACGGCGACGTCCAGGTCGAGCTCGGCCGGGACCAGGACGCCTTCGTGTACCGGAAGGGGGACAAGCCGGACTTCGGCGTCCGGCCGGTCACGCCGGGCGGGCCGAGCGCGCCGTGGGGGATGCCCTGATCGGGCGTTCCCACCCGGGCCGGCGGTCTTCGCGGCAGAATGGTGCTCTCGACGAGGGGAGCGCTGATGAGCGAGCCGGGGCAACGGCCTGACCAGGGCGGCGGCCACCCGTACGGGTACCCGCAGTGGCAGCCGCCGGTGCCGCCGAAGAAGACGTCACCGGCGGCCGTCGTGCTGATCACGGCCTCGGTCGTCGTGGTCGTCGTGATGGCGCTGGCCTTCCTGGCCTGGGGGTATCCGGGCTTCCTGCGCGAACCGGACGCCAAGGCCGGCGGCGGGTTCTTCCCCACGTCGTCCTCGCCGACGTCGTCCGCGCCGCCGTCGGTCACCCCGAGCGCCCCGGTGTCGATCCCGGGCGGCCGGGCCCCGATGCCGACCCGGCCGCGGCCGCTCGCCGACCCGATCGGGTGCGCGTTCACCCCCGCTCCCGGCTCACCCGCGCCGAAGCCGGCCACCCCGCCGCCGGACGGCCCGGCGCCGTCGTCGGGCACGGTGAACGTGCAGCTCGCGACCAGCGCGGGTGCCATCGGGCTGACGCTGGACCGCGCGCTGGCGCCGTGCACCGTCGTGAACTTCCTGAGCCTCGCGAAGCAGGGCTTCTACACGGGCACATCGTGCCACCGGCTGTCCGTGACGACGGGCCTGCAGATGCTGCAGTGCGGCGACCCGGTCGGTGACGGCACCGGCGGCCCCGGGTACACGATCAAAGACGAGACGTTCGCCGAGCTGACCTACGGCCGTGGCATCCTCGCGATGGCGAAGACGGCCGAGCCCGACAGCGGCGGCTCCCAGTTCTTCCTGGTCTTCGGCGAAACCCAGATCCCGCCGGAGTACACCGTGTTCGGCCGCATCGACGACGCAGGCCTGCAGGTCCTCGACACGGTGGCCGAGGGCGGTGTCGACACGTCCAAGCCCGCCATCGGCGACGGCAGCGGCCCCCCGAAGATCCCGGTCACCTTCACCGCCGTCACCACGCCCTGATCAGGGCCGGTCGAGGAGCGTGGTGAGGGCCTCCAGGAGGGACTTCGCCGCTTCGGGAGCGGCGGTGCCGTGGCGCCAGGCGACGTAACCGTCCGGGCGGACCAGGAGGCAGCCGTCCTCGTCGATCCCGCTCAGCCGGGACCAGTCGCCGTACGCGTCGCGGGTGCCCGGCTCGCCGACGCGCACCGCGCGCAGGTCGAGGCCCAGTTCGGCGCCCACCTTGGCCGCCGCGTCGCGCCAGGCCGTGCCGGTGAGGCCGGTCAGCACCGTCCAGCGGCCGCCGCCCACGAGGTCCAAAGTGGACACCCGGCGGCCGTGCGGGCCGACCAGCCACGCGTGCGGCAGCTTCGCGCCCGGCTCGGTGCTCGGCCGGTGGAACAGCTCGGGATCGCGGTCCGACGCCGCCACGACCCCGTCCGGCAGCACCGCTCCCGAGACGTACCGCTGGTCCAGCTCCACGCCGTGCGCGTTGAACTCGTAGTGCTTCAGCTCGATGGCCTTCTCCAGCTCACGCCGTTTCAGCGCGCCCTCGGCCGTCGGCGCGAGGCAGGTCTCGAGCCCGGCCGTGATGCCGTCGGCGTCGGTGTCGCCGGAGATCCCGAGCGCGGCGAAGATCGGCCCGAACTGGTCCCGGCTGAGGTTCGCCCGGTCGACGATCTGCTTGCCCACCGGCGCGCGCTCGGCCGTGTAGCTGTCCAGCAGGCCTTCGCCCGCCTCGCCGCGAAGCACCATCGCGAGCTTCCACGCCAGGTTGTACGAGTCCTGGATCGACGTGTTCGACCCCAGCCCGTTGGACGGCGGGTGCCGGTGCACGGCGTCCCCGGCGCAGAACACCCGGCCGCTGCGGTACTCCGTCGCGTAGTTGTGGTTGACCGTCCACAGTGACGTCGAGGTGATTTCGACGTCCAGCCCGGGATCCCCGACGAGGTCGCGCACCAGCCGTGTCGCCTCCTCGACGTCGACCTCCGGCGGCTCCTGCGAGATGTCGTACCCCCAGGTCAGCAGCCATTCGTTCCACGGCCGCACCATCCGGACCAGGCCCATCCCGATCCCGCCGAGGTGCGCGCCCGGCCGCATCACCCAGTAGAGGACGCTCGGCCGGTGGGCCACGTACGGCCCGAGGTCGGCGGTGAACGTGATGTTCATGCTGCCGGCCTTGCCCGTCTGCCCGGCGATCGGCAGCCCGGCCTGCTCGGCGACGCGGCTGCGGGCGCCGTCCGCGCCGATCAGGTACTTGGCGCGCAAGGTGAACTCGTCACCGCGGACGCGGTCGAGGAACCGGGCGGTGACGCCGTCGGCGTCTTGCGTGAAGTCGAGGAATTCGGTGTCCAGCCGCAGTTTCGCGCCGCGCGCGGCGGCCTCGCTCGCGAGGATCGGCTCCAGGTAGGTCTGCGGCAGGTCGATCATGTGGCACGGGCTCGCCGCGGTGTACTCCGACGCCGACCGGTCGCCGGTGCCCCAGCTCGCGATCCGGCCGATCTCCGGCCCGGTCAGCGACGTGCACAGCACGGTGTCGCCCATCAGCTCCGGCGGGGTGCCGACGGCGAGGGCCTTGTCCTCGACACCGACGTCGCGCAGCACCTCCATGGTGCGCTGGTTGGTGATGTGCGCGCGGGGTGTGTTGGCCATCCAGCCGTACTTCGTGGCCAGCACGGTCGGCACGCCGTAGGTGGCGAGCAGCAGCGCCGCGGAGCCGCCGGCCGGGCCGCTGCCGATCACGAGGACGTCGGTGTCGTAGCTCATTCGCTGCTCCCTGAGATCCGGAAGGTGAACTCGAGCCGCTGGTCGGCGAAGTCGACGATCAGGCCGTCCTTGACGCCGAACACGGTGTCGGAGTCCAGGTAGTCGCCGCCGGCGACGAACAGCTGCGTGATCAGCGTGCGGTAGCCGGGCTTGGCGATCATGAAGTGCACGTGCGGGGCGCGGTACGGGTGCCGGCCGACGGCGTTCAGCATCTCGCCGACCGGGCCGTCGGCCGGGATCGGGTACGCGCTGGGCACGATGGTCCGGAACCGCAGCCGCCCCTCGGCGTCGGTGCGGAACCTCGCGCGCAGCACCGGGCCGTCCAGGTCGGGCAGCTGGACGTCGTAGAAACCGTCCTCATTGGACTGCCAGACGTCGACGATCGCGTCCGCCACGGGCTCATCGTCGGTGTCGGTGACCCGGACGTCCGTCCACAAGGGAGTCCCCGGCAGGCCTTCCGCGATGTCGGCGCCCTGCGGGGTCTCCGGCGGTCCCTCGACGTAGAACGGGCCGAGCACGGCCGATGGCGTGGTGTCCGGCGTCCGCGAGTTGGTCAGGACGTCGACGACACTCGACACGCCGAGCGTGTCCGACAGCAGGATGAACTCCTGCCGCGTGTCGGTGGTGATGTGCCCGGCGCGGGTCAGGAAGCCGATCGCGTACTCCCACTCGTCCTGGGTGAGGTCGGTGCGGATCGCGTACCCGTGCAGGGTTTCGACGAGGTCGGTGAGCAGCACGCGGACGCGGTCCGGGGCGCCCGCGAAGCTGTCGACCACCTGCTTCGTGAGCGCCTTGAGGCTGGGTCGTGCGGCCGGGCGGGCGCCGGTCAGTGCTTGGCGGAGCAGCTCTTCCTCGGGCTCACCGGCGATGTCTGCCTCGGTGAGTCCCAGTTCGGCCAGCGAGTGCGGCACCGGGAGGTTCGCGGTGAGCTCGAAGACGTCGTCCGCGTCGTCGAGGCCCTGGTGCGCCATGACGTACGGCAGCAGGACGGCGTGGGTTTCGGCGTGCGGCAGCCCGAACTTGCCGCCGAGGTGGTGGCACAGCTTGTGGTGCAGGCCCATCGAGACGCTGTCGAGGCAGGTGCCGGCGAGCCAGGCGCCGCGCAGGGCGTCGGCGCGGGCGTCCACATCGGACGGATCCGCGGCGATGCGTGGCAACGCGCTCATGAGCAGCCGCGTCGCCTCCGCGGCGAGCAGGTCGGTCAGCGGGTTGGCGTCCGGCGCGTACCGGGCTTCCACGGCGTGGGCGAGCGCGTTGACGCCGCTGGCCGCGGAGACGTCCGCGGGCAGCGACAGCGTCAGGCCGACGTCGTAGAGGACGGTCTCGGGCCGGACCTTCGGGGACTTCTGCGTGGTCTTGCGGCCGTCGGCCGTCTGGCCGAGGACCGACGTCAGCTCCGAGCCCGCGTACGTCGTCGGGACGATCAGCTGCGGCAGGTCGGTCCGCAGCGCGATCGCCTTGGCCAGCCCGGTGGCCGAGCCGCCGCCGACCGCGACCACACCGTCGACGTCGTGGTCGGCGACCACCTTGAGCGCGTGCTCGGTGACGTCGACGGGGGTGTGCATGGCGGCGTCCTCGAAACGCGCGGCCAGCCGCGGGCCGAGCGCCTCGGCGGCGCGGTCGGCGTACCGCGGGCGGCCGACCAGCAGGACCCGGCGGAGGCCGAGCCGATCGGCTTCGGCCCCGACGTCCTCGAGGGAGCCGAAGACCACCCGGACGGGGTTCGCGGCGTAGCTGAACGAGGTCATGCGGGGGAGTATCCGGCTCCCGCGGGGCCCGGGTCCTGCACGAACGCGGCGTGCGACGGCACAAAACGCGCGTCTGTCAGCCGGCCCGGCGCAGCGCCGCCGGGGTGGTGCCGAGCTGGGCGCGCAGCACCCGCGTCAGGTGCTCCTGGTGCGAGAAGCCGCAGCGGGCGGCGATGTCGGCGATCGGGTCGTCGCCGGTGCGCAGCAGGAGCCCGGCCTGCTCGACACGCAGCCGGAGCAGGAAGCGGTGCGGCGGCAGGCCGGTGCGGGCCTTGAACTGCCGCGAGAACTGGCTGACGCTCAACCCGGCGAGCGCGGCCAGCTCGGTCAGCGGCACCGGCTCGGCGAGGCGTTCGGCCATCAGGTCGCGGACCCGCGCGAACTGCTTGTCGGAGAGGCCGCGGGCCGGGGCGGGCCCGGCCGCGCGGCCGGCGCTGTGTCGGCGGACCAGCTGCGCGGCGACCAGCGCGCCGAGCTGGTCGGCGTAGGTGCGGGCGCTCGGCTCCCAGTCGCGGACGACGCCGTCGAGGCTGAGGACCAGCTGTTCGAGCAGGGGATCGGTGCTGCCGAGCTCCTCGGCCAGCCGCACCGGCGTCCGCCCGCCGGCGGCTTCCTGCACGGCGTCGTCGGCGAGGTAGACGTGCACGGTGTCGAGCTCCCCGCCGAGCTCGACGGACAGGTCCGCGTGCGACGGCTGCAGGAACAACCCGCCCGCGGGCATCCGCCGGCTCTGCTCGCGCGGGGTGCCGACCCCGCGCCGGACGGTCACCGGCCCGTCGAGGTGCAGGATCAGCAGGTGGCTGCGGGCGGCCCCGAACTCGGCGCGGTAGGGACGTTCGCGCTGCTTGGAGAGGTAGAGCCGGTCCCAGCCGAGGCCGGCGCTGGTCCGGTCCGGGCGGACCCAGGGCAGCGCGAGGATGCCGTTGGTGTCGGCCAGCCCGAGTTCGCCCACGCCTGCCTCCTCGACGTCGAGGCTTCCCGCGATGGTACGCGACCCGACCCCCCGAACGGACGACACGCGTACCCCACCGGACGACACGCGTACCCCGGCGGACGACACGGCGGTGCGGGCGGCTTCCGGTGTGTCGTCCGGCCAGGTACGCGTGTCGTCCGCGCGGGTACGCGTGTCGTCCGTCGGGGTCAGCCGGGGGAGGAGCGGCCGTGGCGCCAGTAGCCCAGGAACGCGATGTCCGGCTTCGGCCAGCCGCGGTCGCGCACGAGGTGACGTCGGACGCCGGTGGCGAGCGCGGCCTCTCCGGCGACCCACGCATAGGCCCGGCCACCCGGCAGTTCGGCGTCGCGGACCGCCGAAAGCGCCAGCACGCCCGGGCGGCCCGGCCGGGACCGCGGCAGCCAGTGCACCCGCACCCCCGGCGGCGCGCAGACGCCGGACCGGACGTCCGCCGCCGACGGCACCTCCAGGAACACCTCCGCCACCAGGTCGGCCGGCGCGTGCTCGAGGATCGCCAAGACCGCCGGCACCGCGCTCTCGTCGCCGGCCAGCAGCTGCCACGGCACCTCGGCCGGCGGCAGGTAGCTCACGCCGAGGTCGAAGATCCCGGCCGGGTCGCCGGGGCGGGCCAGCCGGGCCCAGTCGGCGGCCGGGGCGTCGCCGTCGTGCAGGGCGAACTCGATGTCGATCTCCCCGGGCCGCGCTCGCCGGACCGTGTAGTTGCGGACCCACGGGCGACGGCTCTTCGGCATCATCAGCACCTCGGCCATCCAGCCCTCGTGGTCCAGGGTCGGCATCCGCAGCCGGTCCTGCCCGGCCCGCGGGAAGAACAGCCGGACGGCCTGGTCGTCACCCACCGGCTCGAACCCCGCCAGCTCGGGCCCGCCGAGCGTGACGGTCCGGAACGCCGGGCTCGGCGCGGTGTTCGCCCGGACTTCGAGCGTGATCATCTTCCGGGTCTTCGCCCGGCGCACCTTCGGGATCATCAGACGTCCAGCACCAGCCGCGGCGACGTCGCCCGCGACACGCACGGGTACATCCGGCCCGCCGGCGCCCCGATGTCGTCGCGGTGCTCGGGCTCGCCGGCCAGCACCGCCAGCTCGCAGCTGCCGCAGACGCCTTCGCGGCAGCCCGAGGGCACCTGCCGTCCCGCTTGGTTCAGCACGTCGAGCAGGGACTCGTCGGCCGGCACCTGGATCGTCTGCCCGGACCGGGCGCACTCGACCTCGAACGCCGTGTCGGGCCCGAAAACGCGGCGTGTGGGCTCGAAGCGTTCGGTGTGCAGACGCGGGAACACGGCCTCGGCTGCGGCCAGCATCGGCGCCGGGCCACAGCAGTAGACCTCCGCGTGCGGGTCGAGCTCGGCGAAGTCCGGCCGCCCGCGCTCGTCCGTGGGGAACAGCCGGACGCGTTCGCCATACGTGGCAAGGAGTTCCGCCGCGAACGGCATGCTCGAAGCCGACCGTCCCACGTAGACGAGCGAGGCGGCGGCCCCACCGGCGACGGCCGCCCGCAGCATCGGCACGATCGGCGTGATCCCGATGCCGCCGGCCAGGAACAGGTACTCCGGCGCCGGCACGAGCGGGAAGTGGTTGCGCGGCGAGGAAACTTCGAGCGCCCGGCCCGGGCTGAGGTACCAGTGGACGTACTCGGACCCACCCCGGCTCAGCGGGTCGAGCCGGACCGCGATCCGGTACGCCGAGAGGTCGCCGGGGTCGCCGCACAGCGAGTACTGCCGCGTCAGCCAGTTCGGCAGCGCCAGGTCGACGTGCGCACCCGGCTCCCATGCTTCCAGCGGCCCTTCGTCACCGCGAAGCACCAGGGAGACGACGTCGTCGGCGACCCGCTCGACGCGGTCCAGCAGCGTTTTCTGCATGGTCAGTA
The DNA here is from genome assembly GCF_055582965.1 of Amycolatopsis sp. NPDC104863. NCBI lineage: Bacteria > Bacillati > Actinomycetota > Actinomycetes > Pseudonocardiales > Pseudonocardiaceae > Amycolatopsis > Amycolatopsis sp. NPDC104863. Next base: position 154,566 of record NZ_JBVJOW010000012.1, on the reverse strand, counting down.
CAACTTCCGGTAGCTGTCTTCGAGGAGCTGCTCGAACACCGCCGGGTCGACGGCCACGCCGAGCTGGTCGGTGACGATCTCGCCGGCCGACGGCAGCTCGTCCGCGAGCGCCTGGCTCGCCGGATCCCACAGCCGCGACCGCAGCAGCGCCCGGCCGCAGTGGAAGTACGCCTCGGCGACCTCGACGATGATGGCCAGCGTCGGCGCCTTGGCCTCGGTCCGCATCCGGGCGAGCACGTCCGGGTCGTCGGTGACGTACGCGCTTCCGTTGACGCGCAGCACTTCCCGCACACCGGGGACGAGGAAGAGCAGGCCGACGCCGTCGTTCTCGGCGATGTTGCGGAAGGAGTCGGCGATCTTGTTGCCGGGCCGGTCGGGCAGCGCGAGCGTGTGCTCGTCGAGCACCTTCACGAAGCCGGGGTAGTCGCCGCGGGGTGAGCAGTCCCCGCGGCCCGCGGCGTCGGAGGTGGCCAGCGCGAGGAACGGCGCGTGCGCGATGAAGCGCCGGGCGTGCTTGTCGACGTGGTCGAGCTTCTTGCCCTCGAGCATCTCCTCGGGGGCGCCCAGCCGGCTCCTGACCTCGGCCATGGAGACCCGCCGGTACCGAGTGCTCAGCGTGTTTGTGCTGGTCATGCCATAATTATGAGCAAATACTCAGATCTTGCGCTACTCGCTTTTCGGGCCGCGCGGAAGGGAGCGACGTGACCTCCGACCCGCGCCGCATCCAGCCACGTAAACAGCCGCGTCAGGTCCGCGCCGAGCTGACCCGGCAGCGGATCCTGACGGCTGCTGCTCACGTTTTCGGCGAGCAGGGGTACGCCGCGGGCACCACCAACCGCATCGCCGAGCGGGCCGGGATCTCCATCGGCTCGCTGTACCAGTACTTCCCGAACAAGGACGCGATCCTCGCCGAGCTGCTCGTCCGCCACCTCGACGACGGCGCCGCGATCGCCGAGCGGGTCCAGCGCGAGGAGCTGCCCGGCCCGATCGAGGAGATCTTCCGCCTCTTCGTCCGCGGCGCGATCGAGAGCCACCTCGACGAGCCCCGGCTGCTGCGGGTGCTGCTGGAACAGGCCCCGAAGTCGACGGACGTCCTCGAAAAGGTCGAGCGGCTCAAGAAGAACCTGGTCGCCTACATGCGGGAGCTCCTGGACGAGCACCCCGAGGTCCGGGTCACCGACACGGAGACGGCGGCCCGGCTCATCGTCACGACGGTCGAGCTGGTCATCCACCAGCTCGTCGCCGACCACGAGCCGGTGGAATTGGGCAGGCTGGAGGACGAGCTGGTCGCGATGCTGACGCGGTACGTCAGGGCGTGAACCGGTCAGTCGAGCCGCTTCATGATCACTTCCGCTTCCGCGGGGCTGACGGGGAGGTCTTCGTCCCATGAGCTGCCGGTTTCGAGGCTGCGCAGCAACGTCGTGGGCTCCCAGCGGCCTCGGCCGGCGTAGCTCTCGGCCTGCGCGCTGTCGCTGCCCCGGATGAGGGCGTGCGCGCGGCGGATGTCGAGCCCGTCCGCAAACGTCCGGAAGACACCGTGGTACACCGCGCCCGTCCACACGTGGCGTTGCTTGAACTGGCGGACGCGCCGGGCCAGCTGGAAGGCGTTCGAGACCTCGGTGCCCGGGGTGACCTCCCGGACCGTCCAGTGCGGGTGCCCGGCGACCTCCGCCAGCAGGTCGGTCGTCCACTGGAGGTCGCGGCCGAAGACGCGCTCGGTTCCGTCGTCGAGGTGCACCACCGCACGCGGGAAGGCCCGGCCGTCGTCGACCAGGAAGCAGCGGGACCGGGGGAGCCGCGCGGTGATCTCTTCGACTTCGTCCGCGCTGAGCGGCAGGTTGCGGTTCCAGTCGTCGCGAAGCCGGTCCGACCGGACCCACAAACCGTTGCGCACGTACACTTCTTCGACGTCGTTGTCGCGCCGGACCACGGAAAAGACCTCGTCGAGGTCGATCCGGGGGAAGGAGTCGGGCAGGATCCCGAAGTACTCGACGGTGCCCGTCCGGCGGGCCAGCCGGACGCCGGTCGCGAGCGCGAACAGCAGGTCTTCCGCCTGGTGCTCGGGGATCGGTTCGAGCCGCAGCTCCGCCGGGACGGGCTCCCACCGGAGGTTTCGGGTGTAGGCCTCGGCGAACGCCGGGATACCGCGGACCACGGCGACCGGATAGGACAGGTCGTCGCGAGCCACGCTCCACTGCGGACGCGCGACCAGCCAGCGGAGCCGATCGTGCTCGGCTTCGGTGATCGGCAGGGACACGGTCCCCGGCGGGTCTTCCGCCGCGGCCTGCCAGATCCCGTCGGGGCCGAGCCGCTCGCGGACACCCTCGCGGCGGCGCACCAGAGCTTCGGGGCGCCTGAGCGTGTCGGCGAAAGAGGCACTTTCGAGGTGCACGAAGTACTCGTACTCACCTCGCCATTCCGTGCGCTGACGTTCCGCCCGGACGTGCCGCGCGATCGTGGCCAGGTGCCGCTTGAAGTCCTCGAACCCGCAGGCTTCGGCGGTCCGGTCCGGCAGGCCGACCGGCACCCATTCCAGGTCGTGGGTGAACGCCTCCGCCGACTCGTGGAACACTTCGACCACCGCGCGCGGGACGGCCGAGCCGTCGCGGATGACGTAGTAGTAGCTCATGTGGATCCCCCCGTCCCGAGGTTAGCCGATCACGCCCCCGCGCGGTGGAGCCGTTCGGTGGCCTGGGCGCGGACCGCGTCCCCGGACACCGGGGGATCGCCGTGCAAAGCTTCCCAACGTGCGTTGTGCGCCGCCGCCCACAGGCTCGCCGCCCACGCGATCTCCAGCTCCTCGCCGGTGAACCGGCGCCCGCGACACTCCTGGTAGGTCACCAGGAACACCTCGGAACCGGCGATCGGGGGCAACGTCGGCGGCGAGGCGCTGACGAACGCGCCGGAGGCCGCGCCGACCAGCGCCGCTTCTGGTTGCCACGCCAGGCTGTCCCAGTCGTGCACGGCCCAGATCCCGCCGTCGCGCCACCGGAGGTTCTGCGCTTCGAAGTCCGCGTGGCCGAGTACGCACGGCAAGCTGGTGGCCAGCAAGCGTTTCCGGGCCCGCGCCGCCGTCTCGACCACCACGGCGGGCACGGCGCTCTGGTCTTTTTCGTCGAGGAACCCGATCGACGGCCACAGGCCCGGATCCGCGTGGTCCCACCGGGCCCAGCGCGGGTTCGGCACCGGCGGCGGAACGTCGACGGCGGTCAGCTCCGCCATCAGCCGGGCGAACACCGCCGCGCAGCGCTCGGCGACGTCCGGGGTGTCGCCGAGCAGCATCTCCCCGCCGGGCCGGGACTCCTCGGCGTGCACGGCCAGCGCGCCGACGACGGTCACCGGTGTCACCGGCCGCGCGCACGGGAGCCCGCGCTCGGCCAGCCGGGCCTGCGCGGCGACGCAGGATTCCACGCGGCCGTCGTCCTCCCGGGCCTTCACCACGACCTCCCGGCCGTCGGCCAGGCGCAGACCCCACACCGAGGAGAGGGACCGCCGTTCGAAGAGCACCTCGACCGGAGTGCTGCCCAGATGCGCCGCGCACCACGGCGAAAGCCAGCTCACCGGTCCCTGGCCACGAGCGCGGCCTGGGTCCGGCTGGTGACGCCCAGCTTGGCCAGGACGTTGCCGACGTGGACCTTCACCGTCCGTTCGGCCAGCCGCAGCCGGGCGGCTATGTCCCGGTTGGACAGTCCCTCGCCCAGCAGCTCGAGGACGTCCCGCTCGCGCGGGGTCAGCGTGCCACCCGCGGTCAGCACGCTCGCCACCGCCGGGCTCAGCGCGGTCACCCCCCGGTGCGCGGCGCGGACGGCGGCCGCGAGCTCGTCGCCGCCGGAGTCCTTCAGCACGAACCCGGCCGCGCCCGCCTTGAGGGCTTCGCGGATCTCCCGGGGCCGGCCGACCGTGGTCAGCATCAGCACGCGCGGCGCCGGCGGGCGGAGGCGGCGCAGGACTTCGAGGCCGTCCATGCCGGGCAGGTAGAGGTCGAGCAGCACGACGTCGGCGGTCACGGACGACGCCAGCAGCTCCGGCCCGCTCGCGTACTGGGCGACGACGTCGAGGTCGGGCTGCGCGCCGAGGATCAGCGTGATGCCCTCGCGCACGAGCGCGTGGTCGTCGACGACCTGAACCCGGATCATGCCCGCACTCTAGTGTCAGCCCATGCGCCAGTCCCTCGTCACGACGGCCGCGGTCACGGCGGTGTTCTTCGCCAGCGGCGCCTGGACGCCGCACCAGGGCTGGGTGGCCGCGCTGCTCAGCGCGGTGCAGCTGGTCCCGCTGCTGTGGGCGCGCCGCGCGCCGGCGGCCGTGCTGGTCGTCGTCACCCTCGCGACGGCCGGGCACCTGCTGCTCGACCAGCCGCGCAACACGACGTACGTGCCGGTGCTGCTCGCGCTCTACAGCGCCCCGCGGCGGTGGCTCGCGGCCGCGGCGGCGCTGGTGACCGGCGCCGCCGTCTTCCCGGCGAAGGGCCCGCTCGACGGCACGGTCCTGGCCGTCACGATCTGCGCGGTCGCCTGGCTGCTCGGGGCCGAACGCCGTCGCGCGCTCGCGGACCGGGCCGAGCGCGCGGCCCGGCGGCTGCACGACACGCTCGCCCAGACGACCGCCGTGATGCTGGTGCAGGCGGAGACGCTGCGCGCGGTCGGCGACCTGACCGACGCCGACCGCGAGCGCCTGGACACGTTGCTGGCCGCCGGCCGCGGCGCGCTGACGCTCGTCCGCCGCACGCTCGACGACCTGCGTGAGGACACCGACCGGGCGCCGGACCTGGCGGCCGTGCTGGCCCGGCTCCGGACGGCAGGCCTGGTGCTCGACCGCGACCCGGTGCTGCCCGCGCTGGCGCGTCCGACGCGGGAGCTGGCCGAGCGGTTCGTCGCGGAGACGGCGGTGAACGCGTTGCGGCACAACGGCCCCGGCGTCCGGCTGCGGCTCGAGGTGACGGCCGGCGAGACCGTGACGATCACCGCCCGCAACCCGCTCAAGGGGACTCCGCGCGCAGGCGGCGGTTACGGGCTGGCGGGGCTCGCGGAGCAGGCCACGGCGGCGGGCGGCGCGCTCAGGCACGGGCCGTCGGACGGCGAGTACGTCGTCAGTGTCGAGCTGCCAGCAGCTGCGACACGGTCACGAACCGGTAGCCGCGCTGTTTGAGCTGGTCGACGATCGGCCCGATCGCCTGGCGCGTCTGCTCGCGGGCGGCGTACATGGCGTGCAGCAGCACGATCGAGCCGGGGCGGACCTGGTCGAGCGTCGTGCGTTCGACGGTGGTGGCGTCCGGAGTGCCGTCGGAGTCCGGCTCGACGTCCCAGGTGATCGTCGTGCGGTCGTGCTCGGCCAGGTAGTGCGGGAGCGCGAAGAGCTTCTTGCCGTTCGGCGGCCGGAAGAGGATCTCACCGGGGTAGCCGGCGGCGCGGATGAGCGCGTCGGTGGCCTCGACCTCGTCGGCGACCCAGGCGGGGGTCACGCCGACCATCCGGTCGTGACTGAAGCTGTGGTTGCCGATCTCGTGCCCGGCCGCGGCGATGTCGTGGGCGAGCTCCGGGTGCGCGGCGATGTCCCGGCCGATGAGGAAGAAGGTCGCGGGCGCCTGACGGCTCTTCAGCGTGTCCAGGATCGTCCGGGTGCCCGCCGGGTCCGGCCCGTCGTCGAAGGTCAGGGCGACGATCTTTTCGGTGGTCTCGACGCGGTTCACGAGGGTGCCGAAGAACTGGAAGGTGCGCGACTTCGACACTTCGAAGAGGGTGAACGCCCCGGCGAGGACGACGACCAGGACGCACGCCACGACGATGGTCCACTTCCGCGCGCGGCGGGATTTCACGATCATGGCGCCACCCTGGCTTCGCCCGAGGGGACGAGGAAGCCGCGAAGGTACTAGTACCCCTGACTTCGATGACGAGCACACCACCGGCCGGACGGTCGCGCCCTGACGCGCTGACGGACGCTCCACCGGAAGCGTCCGTCAGTGCGGCCACGGCTCAGAGCGGATTGAACACACCGAGCGGAGCGGTGCAGAACGGGCCGCCGACGTACTCGGCCGCGATGCCCGTCGGGGCCGGCTTCGAGGCCAGCTGCTCCGCGTACACCTCCGCGTCGTCGTGCGACTTGTAGCCCAGCGCTTCGGCCTCTTCCAGGGAGTAGATCCGGCGCGTGTTGTCCGAGACGCCCCAGATCAGCCGGTAGCCCGGCGACGGCGCCGACAGGCACGCCTCGAACAGCCGGGCGCCGTCGTCGGGGGAGAGCCACGTCGTCAGGCCGCGGGGGCCCAGCGGCAGCGGCGTCTCGAAGCACGAGCCGATGCGGATCACGATGACGTCCATGCCGAACCGCGAGTGGTACAGGCTGCCGAGCGCCTCGATCGCCGCCTTGCTGACGCCGTAGTACGTGTCCGGGCGCGGCGATGAGTCCGCCGGGAGGTCCGAGTCGTTGCGGCGGAAACCGACCGCGTGGTTGCTCGACGCCAGGATCACCCGGGAAACCCCCGCCGTCCGCGCCGCCTCCAGGACCGTCTGGGTCCCGTTGATGTTGACGTCGAGGGTGGCTTCCCACGAGTTCTCGCGGCTGTGCCCGCCCAGGTGGATCAGCGCGTCGACGCCTTCGCACGCCGCGGCCATCGCCGCCGCATCGGTGACCGATGCCGTCACGACCTCTTCGGACGCGTCCGACGCCGTCTGCGGGGCGAGGTCGAGCAGGCGCAGCACGCGGCCGTCGCGCTTCAAGCGGGGCCGCATCAGGGTGCCGACGACACCCGCCGACCCGGTGATGAGCACACGCTGGTCCGTCATGGATTTCCTCTCGGTAAGGGCGGCGGTCAGCGAATTCCGGCGCGGCGCAGCTGCTGGCCGAGCTCGGTGGTGGTTTCGGCGAGCAGCTCGCCGACGCGCTGGGCGTCGGCGTCGCTCACCTGGGAGATCGGCATCGAGCAGCTGATCGCGTCGGTGCCCGGGATCCGGTAGGGGATCACCGCGGCGACGCAGCGCACGCCCAGCGTGCCCTCCTCGACCTCGGCGGCGTACCCGCGTTCGCGGGTCGCGGCGCACTCGGCGTGCAGGGCTTCGAGCGTGGTGATCGTGTTCGGGGTCAGCGCGGTCAGCGACGCCGGCATCAGCGTGTCGATCTCGTCCTGGGTCAGCTCGGCCAGCAGCGCCTTGCCCAGCGCCGTCGCGTGCGTGGGCAGGGTGCGCCCGACGCGGGAGACGAGGTGCGTGGACCGCTGCGACTCGCGCGTCTCCAGGTAGACGACCTCGGTGCCGTTGCGGCGCGCGAAGTGGGCGGTGAAGCCGGTCTTCTCCCGGATCCGCTCCAGGGCCTCGGTGGCGAACGGGACGACGGCGTCGCGGTCCAGGTAGGCCGTGCCGCAGATCAGCGCGCGGACGCCGAGGCGGTAGCGGGCGGTGTTGGCGTCCGCCTCCAGCCAGCCGGCCTCCAGCAGCGTCCGCAGCAGGCCGTGCAAGGACGACCGGGGGAACCCCGTGCGCGCGTGGAGGTCGGAGAGGGACAACCAGACGTCGTTCGCCGCGAAGGTCTCGATGAGGTCGACCGCGCGGCGCGCCGACTTCACTCCCGAGGACTCGGCGGGAGCGCCGTCGGCCACCGCCGGATTGTCCACCTTTTGCGGCATTTGCTGGCCTCCGTCCGGCCGTTGACTTGTGACTCCGGCCATATTAGCGTCCCGAACAACGTTCTTATGGATGAACATAATCACTATAACAGACTCCGTTCATGGATGTGAACATCTCGTTCGAGACCGCATCACTGTGGACGCGGAAAGGAGCCTGCGGTGCACGCACTCGACTGGGCGATGGTCTGCGCGTACTTCGCGCTGATGATCGTGATCGGCTGGTGGTCGCACAAACGGGTCAGCGACGTGAAGGACTTCTTCACGGCCGGCGGCAAGATGCCGTGGTGGCTGGCCGGCATCTCGCACCACATGTCCGGCTACAGCGCCGTGCTGTTCGTCGCGTACGCGGGCGTCGCGTACACCAGCGGCGTCACCGTGTACTTCTGGGGCTTCGCGAGCATCGGCATCGGCGTGGGGATCGGCAGCTGGCTGTTCGCCGCCCGCTGGAACCGGTTGCGCTCGAAGCTCGGTGTCGCCTCCCCGCTGGAATACCTGGCCAAGCGGTACAACGTCCCGACGCAGCAAGCGCTCGCCTGGAGCGGCAGCCTGCTGAAGATCTTCGACATCGCGGCCAAGTGGTTCGCGGTCGCGACGCTGCTGCACGTGTTCGCCGGCCTGGACTACAACCTCGGCATCCTGATCACCGGCGCGGTCACCCTCGTCTACTGCACCATCGGCGGGCTGTGGGCCGACGCGCTCACCGACTTCGGCCAGTTCGTCATCCAGGGCATCGCCGCGATCGTGATGATCGTCGTCGTGCTGGGCAAGCTGGGCGGGATCTCCGCGCTCTGGACGATGTGGGACAAGCTGCCCGAGAACCACATCGACCCGGTGACGTCCAAGTACACCACCATCTTCTTGCTCGTTTACGTGCTCGTGAAGACGCTGGAGTACAACGGAGGCATGTGGAACCTGGCGCAGCGCTACATGGCGGCGCCGAACACCCACGAAGCCCGGCGCGGCGCGCGGCTTTCGTCGGCGCTGTACCTTTTGTGGCCGCTGGTGCTGATGTTCCCGATGTTCGCCGCGCCGCTGCTCATCCCCGGCATCAAGGACCCGACGCAGTCCTACGCGATCATGACCACGACGTTCCTGCCGCCGGGCCTGGTCGGCCTGGTGCTGGCCGGGATCTTCTCGCACACCATGGCGATGGTCTCTTCCGACGCCAACGCGATCTCCGCGGTGATCACCCGCGACATGATCCCGGCGATGGTCCGCCGCACCCGGCAGTGGACCGACGTCCAGGGCCTGAAGGCGGCCCGGATCACCACGGTCGTGTTCGTCGCGCTGACCATGCTCGTGGCGACGCAGGCGCAGAACCTCGGTGGGGTGCTGCAGATCGTCGTCAACTGGGTCGCCGCGCTGATGGGCCCGATCTCGATCCCGCTGCTGCTGGGCATGCTGCCGTGGTTCCGCAAGTGCGGCCCGCGCGCGGCGCTGGTGTCCTGGGCGGGCGGGCTGATCGCCTACGGCCTCTGCTACTACGTCTTCAACGCGAACCAGACGGTGCTCGTCGCGACGCCGATCCTGGTCTCGCTGGCCCTCTTCACCGGCCTCGGCCTGATCGCGCCCGAGCGCAGCGCGGTCGCCGATGAGATCGTCGACACCGTGAACACCGACGACGACGTCGACAGGATGAAGGAAGGCACGACCGTGCCCGCCTGACCGAGGCGTCCCGGGTCCGCCGCCGCGCGGGGTGGCCCGGGACGCTGGCCACACCCGGCCGAAACCGACAAAGGACGAGAGAGCAGAAAACTGATGGCACAGACCGAGATCGAGCTGGACGGCCTGCTGGCGTTCCCCCTCACCCCGTTCACCGAGGACCTCGAGGTCAACCTCGACGCGCTCGCGGAGAACGTGGAGAGCCACATCGCGGCGGGCGCCGGTGCGCTGTTCGTCGCGTGCGGCACCGGCGAGTTCAGCTCGCTCTCGCCCGACGAGCACGCCGCGGTGCTCGCCAAGTCCCGTGAGGTGGCCGCGGGCCGGGTGCCGGTCTGGGTGGGCGCCGGCGGTGGCGCCGCTTCGGCGCGGGCCGGGGTCGCGGCGGCCGAAGCCGGTGGCGCGGACGGTGTCCTGCTGCTGCCGCCGTACCTCGTTTCCGGGCCGCAGGCGGGTTTGGTCGACTTCGTCCGCTACGCCGTCGGCGACACGAGCGTGCCGGTGATCGTCTACCACCGCGGCACCGGCGTCTTCAGCGCGCCGGCCGCGGCGTCGCTGCTCGACATTCCCTCGGTCGTGGGACTCAAGGACGGGTACGGCGACGTCGAGGTGATGACCCGGATCGTCACCACGATCCGCGCGCTGGACACCGAGCGGTCGCGGAACTTCCTGTTCTTCAACGGCTTGCCGACCGCGGAGGTCTCCGCCAAGGCGTACGCCTCGATCGGCGTCTCGCGGTATTCCTCGGCGGTGCACTGCTTCGCGCCGGAGATCGCGCACCGCTTCCACCGCGCGCTCGGCGAGGGTGACACCCGCGTGATGGACGCGCTGCTGACCGGGTTCTACCTGCCGCTGGTGGCGTTGCGGGACGAGACGCCCGGCTTCGCCGTGTCGCTGGTGAAGGCCGCCGCCCGGCTGCGCGGTGACAAGGTCGGCCCGGTCCGGCCGCCGCTGGTCGAGCCGACGCCGGAGCAGGTCCACCGGCTGGAGAAGATCGTGGAGGACGGCTTCGTCACGCTGAAGGCGCTCGGCTGATGAAGATCCTCGATGTGGTGCTGACCCCGGTCGCGTTCGCCGACCCGCCGCTGCTCAACGTCATGGGCGTGCACGAGCCGTTCGCGCTGCGCAGCGTCGTGCAGGTCCGGTGCGAGGACGGGGTCGTCGGGCTCGGGGAGTCCTATGGGGACGAAGCGTTCCTCGGCGAGGTCCGCAAGGTGCTGCCGCAGCTGCGGGGTCACGACGTCTTCGACCTGCCCGGCCTGCAGCGGCTGGTCGCCCAGGCGCTGTCGGGCACGGTGCTGACCGACGCGCACGGGCTGATCGGCGGGTTCTCCATCCGCAAGACCATCGCGAGTGTGTACTCGCTCTTCGAGGTCGCGTGCATGGACGCGCAGGGCCACTACCTGGGCCGGTCGGTCACCGACCTGCTCGGAGGCAAGGCCCGCGACGCCGTCGAGTTCTCCGCGTACCTGTTCTACAAGTACGGCAAGCACGTCGACGGCCGTGACGACACCTGGGGCGAGATCACCACGCCGGAAACCCTGGTGGGGTCGGCGAAGCGGATGATCGACGAGTACGGCTTCCGCTCGATCAAGCTCAAGGGCGGCGTCTTCGAGCCCGGCCAGGAGGTCGACGGGATCCGCGCGCTGGCCGAGGCGTTCCCCGGGCACCCGTTGCGGATCGACCCGAACGCCGCGTGGACCGTCGAGACCAGCACCCGCGTCGCGGCCGAGCTGGACGGCGTCCTGGAGTACCTCGAAGACCCGACCCCGGGCATCGAGGGCATGGCGCAGGTGGCGGCCGAAGCTTCGATGCCGCTGGCCACCAACATGTGCGTGGTGAACTTCGGCGACATCGAGCCGGGCTTCCGGGCGCGCGCGATCGGCGTCCTGCTGTCGGACCACCACTTCTGGGGCGGCCTGCGCGCGACGCAGTCGCTGTCGACGACGTGCGAGAGCTTCGGGGTCGGCCTGTCGATGCACTCCAACAGCCACCTCGGGATCAGCTTGGCCGCGATGGTCCAGGTCGCCGCGGCGACCCCGCACCTGACCTACGCCTGCGACACGCACTGGCCGTGGAAGGTCGAAGACGTCATCGAACCCGGCGTGCTGGAGTTCCGGGGGGGGGGCGGCGCGGGGGCTGTCGCCCCCCGAATGGGGGTGGCGATCGGCGCGGACGAGCGGGGCCTACCCCACCAAAACCAAGCCCTCCCCGGACTGACCAAA
>NZ_JBVJOW010000012.1:25019-143057 GCF_055582965.1 Amycolatopsis sp. NPDC104863 | reverse complement strand
TCGCCCGCAGACTTGCATCCACACCGCGACAGCCCACCCACCCCACAAACCGACCCCCCCCCCCCCCCCCCCCCCCCCCCCCCCCCCCCCCCCCCCCCCCCCGGTGCCCGCGGCCCCAGGGCTCGGGGTCACGGTCGACGAGGACGCGCTGGCCCGCCTCCACGAGAACTACGTCCGATGTGGACTGACCAAACGGGACGACGTGACCTACATGCGCAAGTACGTACCCGGCTTCGAGCCGAACACGGCGAGGTGGTGACCCGGTGAAGGTGACGGGATACGCCTACCCCTGGGACGTCCTGGAGGCCGGCTTCGCCACGCGGGCCCGCGACCTCGGCGTCGACGAAGTGGCCGTCGCGCTGTCGTACCACAGCGCCCGCGCCGCGACGCCGTGGTCGGCTTCGCAGACGGCCGTCGTCGCGAGGCACGCGGCGTTCTACCGGCCGGTGCGCCCGGAAGCCTGGGAAGGCAAACGTTTGCGGCCGTCCACACCGGACTGGGTAGCTGCCCAGGACAGCGGTTCCGACGCCGTCCGGCTGCTCAACGAAGCCGGGATCCCGGCGGCCGCGTGGATCGTCCTGACGCACAACTCGCAGCTCGGCTACGAGCACCCGGACGTCACGGTGCGGAACTGCTTCGGCGAGAGCTACCCCTGGGCGCTGTGCCCGTCGCAGCCCGCGGTGCGCGAGTACGCGGCGACGCTGACCGCGGAAGCCGTCGCCGGGCTGGAGCTGTCGTCGGTGATCCTCGAGGCGTGCGGGCCGCTCGGCGCGGTGCACCAGCACCAGCACGAGAAGACCGACGGCGTCTGGGCGCCCGCGGTGGCCCGGCTGCTGTCGATCTGCTGCTGCGACGCCTGCGCGTCTTCGTGGGACCTCGACGCGGACACCGTGCGGGCCCAGCTGGTCGAAGAGGTCCGGCGGCTGGTGGCGACCGGTGACCTGGGCGTCACGGCCGACGACCTGCCCCCCGAGCTGACCCAGATGCTGCTGCGGACCCGGCAGGACGCGACCGATGCCTTGCGGGCCGCCGTGCTGGCGACGCTGCCGGTCGGCACCCGGGTCGTGCTGCACGGCGCGCTCGACCCGTGGGTCACCGGCGCGCTGCCCGGGCTGACGCCGTCCGCCGCGGACGACGCCGACGCGGTCGTATTGTTCGGCTGGGCGCCCGCGACGGGCGCCGAAGCCGTCGCGGCGGCCCGGGAGGCCCTGCCCGAGCGGGTCGCGATCGGCAGCTACATCACCGCGGTCGCCGCCGCGCCGGTGCCGGACATCGCCGGGTACGTGGGCGAGCTGGCCAAGGCGGGCGCCGCGGAGCTGCACCTGTACCACCTCGGCCTGGCCGGTCCGGGTCGCTGGGGCGACCTGGGCACGGCCACCGCCGCCGCCCACGAAAACTGAGGAGCTGTTCCGCCCATGAGCCAGGCCACCGACGCCGCCACGCTCGAGAAGATCCTGGCGGGAGCCGCCGAAGCGGCCCGTCCCGCCGCCGAAGCCACCCCGGCCGAGCGCGCGGGCTGGCTGACGGCCGCCGCCGACGCCCTCGACGCCGCCGCGGACGAGCTCGTCCCGCTGGCCCACGCCGAGACCCACCTGCCGGCGTCCCCGCGGCTGTCCGGCGAGCTGAAGCGCACGACGTTCCAGCTGCGGCTGTTCGCCGAGGTGCTCACCGACGGCGAGTACCTCGGCGCCACCGTCGACCACGCCGACGCGCAGTGGCCGATGGGCCCGCGCCCGGACATCCGCCGGGTGAAGACCGCGATCGGCCCGGTGCTGGTGTTCGCGGCCAGCAACTTCCCGTTCGCGTTCAGCGTCGCCGGCGGGGACACGGCATCCGCGCTCGCCGCGGGCTGCCCGGTCGTCCTCAAGGCCCACCCCGGTCACCCCGAGCTCTCCGCGCAGACCGGCTCGATCGTGCGGGAGGCGCTGATCAAGGCGGGCGCCCCGGCCGCGCTGTTCACCGTCATCTTCGGCCAGGAGGAAGGCGTCACCGCGCTGAAGGACCCGCGGATCGCGGCGGCGTCGTTCACCGGCTCGATCCCCGGCGGGCGCGCGCTGTTCGACATCGCGAACGCGCGGCCGCGGCCGATCCCGTTCTACGGCGAGCTCGGCAGTGTCAACCCGGTCGTGGTCACCGAGGCCGCGATCGCCGCGCGCGGGGAAGCCGTCGCGAAGGGGTACGCCGGGTCGTTCACGCTCGGCGCCGGCCAGTTCTGCACCAAGCCGGGCCTGCTGTTCCTGCCCGAGGACCACGGCCTGACCGACACGCTGAAGGAGGCGCTGGACGGCGCCGCCGCCCAGCCGATGCTCAACGACCGCATCGCCGGCGGGTACTCCGCGCAGCTGGAGAAGCTGCGGAAGGTGCCCGGTGTCGAGGTGGTGTCCGCGTCGCCGTCGGAGGCCCCGGCGTTCACCCCGACGCTGCTGGCCACCTCCGGCAAGCAGTTCCTCGAAGGCGGCGAGGCCGTGCACGAGGAGTGCTTCGGCCCGGCGTCGCTGATCGTCACCTACGCCGACCAGGCCGAGCTGCTGCGCCTGCTCGACGTCGTCGAACCCGGGCTCACCGCCACGATCCACGGCGAGGAGTCCGACGCGGACTGGATCCGGCCGGTGCTGCCGGCGCTGACCCGGGTCGCCGGCCGGCTGCTGTGGAACGACTGGCCCACGGGTGTGACGGTGAGCTGGGCCCAGGAACACGGCGGCCCGTACCCGGCCACGACGGCCCCGACCACGACGTCTGTCGGCACCGCCGCGATCGAGCGGTTCCTGCGGCCGGTCGCCTGGCAGGGCTTCCCCGACACGCTGCTGCCCGAACCCCTGCAGGAGGCCAACCCCTGGCAGCTGCCCCGCCGCACCGACGGCTCCCGCTGAACCGCTGATCCCGCGGGGGCGCCCCCCGTTTCCACTTTATCGTTCCGCACCGACAGTTTCCGGCCCCCGAGCTTTCCCGTGAAAGCTCGGGGGTGTCGCCCCACAACGCCGCCGCACAACTGAATCCCCGTTCCCCAAGCCAAGGATGTCTTGAATCCTGGGAGGCATGACCATGCCCGTGAACCGGAGAAACGCCCTGCGCGGCGGCGCCCTGGCGGCCGCTTCCACCGTGTTCCTCACCCGTCCCGCGTTCGCTTCGGCGGCCCCTGTGGCGAGCTCGGCGCCCGCCGCGAGCGGGGTGCCCGCCGCGACCGCGCCGATCGTCGCCGCGTACCGGCAGCTGCAGGCCGGCATCAACCGGCCGTCGCCGGAACGCACCGCGGCGCTGGCCAACCTCGGCCGCGTCGCGAAGGCGTACAACGAGAGCCTGTCCGTCGCCGGCGGTGGAGCTCCACTGTGGACGGACCTGCCGCTCGGCCCCGGCAGCGACTACACGACGTCGATGTACGCGCGGCTGCGCGCCATCGCCGTCGACTGGGGCACCCCGGGCGGCGCGCTGTCCGGTGACCCGGCCGTGCTCGACCGGATCAAGGCCGCGCTGGAGCTGATCTACCAAAGCCAGTACAACCCGAACGTCGGCGAGATCGGCAACTGGTACACCTACGAGATCGGCGTGCCGTACTACGTGCTGCACACGCTTTCGGTGGTCGCCGACCAGCTGACCGCCGACGAGCTGGCCCGGTACGTCAGCCCGATCAAGCGGTTCGTGGGCAACCCGAACGTCCGCGCGAACAACACGTCACTCGTCGAGACCGGCGCCAACCGCGCCGACAAGGGCCTGATCTCGATCGTCGCCGGCGCGCTGATCGGCGACACGGCGTGGATCAAGACCGGCATCGACGCGCTGACCGACGTCGCGGGCGGGGGCGCGGCCAGCGTCGTCGCGAAGCTCGACCGCGCGGCCGGCGACGGCTTCCACGTCGACGGCTCCTTCATCCAGCACGACACCATCCCGTACCCCGGGCACTACGGCATCGTGCTGCTCACCGCGCTCGCCGGGGCCATCCACGTCACGCAGGGCACCGAGTTCGCGCTGCCGCAGCCGTTGAAGGACAAGATCTACGCGCTGGTGGCGGACAGCTTCGCGCCGTTCGTCTACGCGGGCGCGCTGCTGGAGCCGGTGCGCGGGCGGATGCTGTCCCGCCAGGGCGAGACCGCGCACGACATCGGCCACCAGCTCACGGTCGCGACGCTGGTGCTGGCCCGCACGGCTTCGGGCAAGACGAAGACCGACCTCAACGCGCTCGCGGCGAAGTGGATCACCGAGGGCACGTACGCGCCGTTCCTCAAGATCCCGGACCCCGAGCGGTTCGCGCCCGGCCCGGACCTGGTCGCCACGCCGGGCATCGAGTTCGCGCAGGACATGCTGGCCTCGCACACGCGCCCGGCCCGCACCACGGCGACGCACCGGATCTTCGGCCAGCAGGACCGCCTCGTCCACACCACCGAGGCCTGGACGGCGTCGCTCGGGGTCAGCTCGACGCGGATTTCGCGCTACGAGGCCATCAACGGCCAGAACCTCAAGGGCTACCACGTCGGCGACGGCGTGCTCTACACGTTCGTGCCGGGCGCGAAGGGCCACTACACCGACGCGTACTGGCCGACGGTCGACCCGCTGCTGCTGCCGGGCACCACCGAGAACGACGGCCCGACGGACCCGGCGTTCGGCAACGTCCCGGTCGGCCCGAACACCCACACGGGTGGTGTTCGCTGGGACGACAACCACGGCGCGTACGCGTTCGACTTTAAGTCCTGGGACGGCTCGCTCGTCGCGAAGAAGTCGTGGTTCTTCACCCCGGACGGCATCGTCTGCCTCGGTGCCGGGATCACGTCCACCTCGGACCACGCGGTGCGCACCACGATCGAGAACCGCAACCTCGGCGAAGGCGGCAAGGGCGCGCTGACGGCGGACTTCCGCCGGGTGGCCACCGACCTCGGCAAGCCGAGCACCCTGCGCCGGCCGCGGTGGGTGCACCTGGAGAACGTCGGCGGGTACGTGCTCCTCGACGACGGTGAGGTGACGGCCCTGCGCGAGGACCGCACCGGCGCGTGGCGCGACATCGACACCGGCGCCAACACCAAGGGCACCACCACGCCGAACACCCGCCGGTACCAGAAGCTGGTGCTGCAGCACGGGGTGAAGCCGGCGAACGCGAAGTACGCGTACGCGGTGCTGCCCGGGGCGTCGGTCCTCGGCACCGTCGGCGCGTCGTGGGCGTGGCAGGTGCGGGCCAACACCGCGACGGTCCAGGCCGTCCAGACCGGCGACACCCTGCTGGCGAACTTCTTCGCGGCCGGTTCGCTCGGCGACGTGCGGGTCTCCGGGCCCGCGTCGGTCGCGATCGGGCGGTGCGGCTGGGGCCGGCAGCTCGCCGTGTCGGACCCGACGCAGACGCAGGACAGCGTGACGGTGACGGTCCGCGGCAAGTCCGTCGTGGTGCCGCTGAAGGGCAGCTTCGGCGCGACGAAGGTCGTCCCGCTGTAGTGATACCTCCTCGCCGGACCGGTGCCCCGACCCGGTCCGGCGGGGTCCCCACCTCGGTTACGCTGGCGGACATGACCAGCGCCGAGCACGTGGACGTCCTCATCGTGGGCGCCGGCCTGTCCGGCGTCGGCGCGGCCTGCCGGTTGCGGGGCCGGACCTACACCATCCTCGAGGCGCGCGACACGATCGGCGGCACCTGGGACCTGTTCCGCTATCCGGGCATTCGGTCCGATTCGGACATGTTCACCCTCGGGTACCCGTTCCGGCCGTGGAAGGACGCGAAGGCGATCGCCGACGGCCCGTCGATCCTCGCCTACGTCCGGGAGACGGCGGCCGCGTACGGCGTCGAGGAGCACATCCGGTTCGGCCACCGGGTCGTGCGAGCTTCGTGGTCGTCGCCGGACGCGCTCTGGACGGTCTCGACGGCGCACGGAGCCACGTTCACGTGCCGGTTCCTGTACCTGTGCAGTGGTTACTACTCGTACGAGAGCGGGCACGTCGTCGACTTCCCGGGCCGGGCGGAGTTCGCCGGCGAGATCGTGCACCCGCAGCACTGGCCCGCTTCGCTGGACTACGCGGGCAAGCAGGTCGTGGTGATCGGCAGCGGCGCGACGGCGGTGACGCTGGTCCCGGCGATGGCCGGGGAGGCCGCGCGGGTGACGATGCTGCAGCGGTCGCCGTCCTACATCGTGGCGCGGCCGGGGAGTGACGCGCTCGCCGACCGGATCCGCGCGCTGCTGCCGGAGAAGCTCGCGCATCGGATGGTGCGCGGCAAGAACGTCGTGCTGGGCACGTTCTTCTTCCAGCTGCTGCGGCGGCTGCCGGACCGGGCGGCGCAGGTGCTGCGCAAGCGCGTGGCGGCGCAGCTGCCGGCGTCCATCCCGGTCGACCCGCACTTCGTGCCCGACTACGACCCGTGGGACCAGCGGCTGTGCCTGGTGCCGGACGCGGACCTGTTCCGGGCGCTGCGCTCGGGCAAGGCCGACATCGTGACCGACCGGGTCGCGCGGTTCACGGCGTCGGGGATCGAGCTGGAGTCGGGGCGGACGCTGCCCGCGGACGTCATCGTGACGGCGACCGGGCTGAAGCTGGTGGCGTTCGGCGGGATAGCGCTGAGCGTCGACGGCCGCGAGATCGAGCCGGGGGAGCAGCGGGCGTACAAGGGCATGATGTTCGGCGGCATCCCGAACCTCGCCTGGTGCGTCGGGTACACGAACAACTCGTGGACGCTGCGCGCGGACCTGACGTCGCAGTACGTCTGCCGCCTGCTGGAGCACCTCGACCGGCGCGGGTTCGCCTACTGCGTCCCGGACCCGGTCTCGGCGGTCTCGGCGGGCCGGCCCCGTCCGATCGTGGACCTGCAGTCGGGCTACATCAAGCGCGCGGAGGCGGGCCTCCCGAAGCAGGGCGGCCGGCGGCCGTGGATGATGCGGCAGAACTACCTGTTCGACCTCGCGGACATGCGCCTCAACCGCCTCGACGACGGTGTGATGCGGTTCGGCCGCGCGCCGGTCGAAGCGGCTCGGTGATCGGCGCGGGTCGTGGTGAACGCCGGCGAGGCGAACCACCGGTACTGCAGGCTGCTGTCCGGCAGGTTCTTGGCGAACACGTTCGGGGCCTCGGAACCGGGTGGTTCCGAGGCCCCGGCCGTCGTCGAGGGGTCAGCCCTGGCGGCCCTTGGCGCGCGGGTTGTCCTTGTTGATCACGAACACGCGCGTGCCGCGGCGGATCACCTGGGCGCCCGGCTGACGGGCGAGCGAACGAAGCGAACTGCGGACCTTCATGGCGAGCCGTCCCTTCCTGGTCGGCGGTGCGGGCCCCGAGTGCGTCCCGCATCTGTGTGAACCATCCGAGGGTCGGTTTTAATCCACAACTCAGCTGGTCTCGCGGGCGACCCAGCCCTGGAGGTCGTCGCCGCGGACGGCAGCGGCCATCAGCTCCGGGAACTGGTCCGGGGTGCACGCGAACGCCGGGACGCCCAGCTCGGCCAGGGACGCCGCTGTCTCGTGGTCGTAGGACGGTGCGCCCGAGTCGGACAGGGCCAGCAGCGTCACCACCTGGACGCCCGCGCCGGTCAGCTCGCCGATCCGGTGCAGGAGCTCGTCTTCGTCGCCGCCTTCGTAGAGGTCGCTGATCAGCACCAGCAGCGTGCGCTCGGGCTTCGCCACCAGGCCCTGGCAGTAGGCGATCGCCCGGTTGATGTCCGTGCCGCCGCCCAGCTGGGTGCCGAACAGGACGTCGACCGGGTCGGCGAGGTGCTCGGTGAGGTCCGCGACCTCGGTGTCGAACGCCACGAAGCTCGTCTTCAACGACCGCATCGAGGCCAGCACCGCGCCGAACAGCCCGGAGTACACCACCGACTCCGCCATCGAGCCCGACTGGTCGACGGCGAGGATGACGTCACGCTGGACCGCCTGCCGGCGCCGGCCGAACCCGATCAGCCGCTCGGGCACGATCGTGCGCAGCTCGGGGGAGTAGTGCTTGAGGTTCGCGTGGATCGTGCGCGCCCAGTCGACGTCGCCCGGCCGCGGCCGGTGCGTGCGCGACGCCTTGTCCAGCGCGCCCGTGATCGCCGAACGGGTGCGCTCGGCCAGCCGTTCCTCCAGCTCCTGGACGACCTTGCGGACGACCTCGCGCGCGGTCTCCTTCGTCTCTTCGGGCAGCACGCCGTTCAGCGAGAGCAGGGTGCCGACCAGGTGCACGTCCGGCTCCACGGCCGAGAGCAGCTCCTTCTCCAGCAGCATCCGCGTGAGCCCCAGCCGGTCGACCGCGTCCCGCTGCATCACCTGCACGACGGTGCTGGGGAAGTACCGCCGGATGTCGCCGAGCCAGCGCGCGACCCGCGGCGCCGACGCGCCCAGGTTCGCACTCCGCGGCCCGCCCGCGGCCTCCTCGTCCGGCTTGTCGTAGAGGGCGGCCAGCACCGCGTCAACCCCACTGTCCTCTTCGGACAGCTGGGCCTCGGCCAGCCCCGAGCCCGGGCCCGCGCCCTCCCCGCCCAGCACGAGCCGCCAGCGCCGCACCCGATCGGTGTCCGTGCTCAAACCCCCACCCCCAGCAGTGTCGCGAGCACGGGCAGCACCCGCTCCGCCCGCTCCTCGTCCAGTTCGTCGGCGACCGGCACGACCCGCGCGGTGCCCTTCAGCCCGGCCGCGCGCTGGCCGATCGCCCGCTTCTCGGGTCCGCTGAACGCGCCGAACGTGCGGCGCAGCAACGGAAGCACCTCGGTGAAGACGTCGTCGGGGATCGCCGCGAGCCAGGCGTCGATCACCTGCAGCAGGCCTTCGTCGTGCACCAGCAGCAGCGCGCCGCCGTCGAAGAACCCCTCGACGTAGGCCGCGCCCGCCGACGGCGCGATGCCCGGGGTGAGCGCCCGGCCCAGCCGCAGCTCGATGTCGAGCGCGTCGAGCAGCCCGGCGTCGTGCAGGATCCGGGTGAGCCGGCCGGCCAGCAGCGGGGGCAGCGACGGCCGTTCCGCCAGCCGCACCAGCGCGTCGAGCCAGCGGCCTTTCGCCTCTTCGCCCAGCAGCGACGTCGCGTCGTGCACCCCGTCGACCAGCTTGGCCAGGCGGGCCGCGGCGTCGTCGTCGATTCCGTGGGCCGCCGGTGGCAGCCCGGCGCAGATCCGGTCGAGCATGCGGTGGGCGACCGCACGCAGCGAGCCGGTGTCGGTGCCGCGCACGTCGCCGTAGCGGGTCGCCCGGGAGAGCGCGGGCAGGGCCGACATCAGCCGCGCGACGTCCGCGTCCGCGGCGGCCCGCGCGTCGAGCGCCGCCAGCGCGTCGGGCAGCGCCTCCGGCAGGTCGGCGAGCAGGCAGTTCTCGACGGCCGTGGTGACTTCGTCCAGCGGCGGAGCGCCTTCGACGGTGCCGCGGACCGCCGCGGTGGCGGCCGAAGGCACGGTCGTGCCGTGGACGGCGGCCGCGACCAGGTCGACCTCGAACGACGGCTCCCAGCTCAGCGCCCAGGTCTCCCGGAACGTGCCCCGGTTCCGCCGGGCCGAGGCCTCCCGGCTGCCCCACTCGATGCCGAGGATCCGCAGCCGGTGCAGCAGCTTCGAGCGGTCGAGTCCGCCGGGTGTGCGCAGGTCGAGGTCGAGCTCCTTGACGACGGGATCCTTCTTGAGCCGCAGGCGTTTCGCCGTCGCGGTCAGGTCCGCGGCCAGCGGTGGCTGCGGCACCCGTTCGGGCACCTCGCCGAGCCGTTCCCCGACCACGAGCCGCCGGGTGACCAGCTCGACCTGCACCTCGTCCCCGCCGCACAGCACGGCCCGGGTGGCCTCGGTGACTTCGGCGAGCCCGGCCGACGACCGCCCGCGCAGCGTGCCGAGCGTCTCGGCCAGCCGGACCGCCTCGATCACGTGCGCGGTCGACACCGGCAGGTCCTCCTCCCGCAGCACCGCGGCGACGCCGGTCAGCCAGCGCGTGGTGACGTCCTCGGCCGTGGTGAAGAGGTGGTGGTACCAGCCGGGCGACCGCACCCCCGCGCCGTAACCGCTGGTCGTGGCGAGCCGGCCGTGGGTCCACGGCACCCAGGTGCACGCGACCTTCCGCTTCGGCAGTCCTTTGAGGACGGCCTGGTCGTGCGATGCCGGTGGCAGCGGGTCGGCCAGCGCCGGCACGTGCCACGCGCCGCAGACGACGGCGATGTTCTCGAAGCCCTCCTTGCGCGTGCGACGCAGCACCGAGCGCATGTACGCCTCGCGGCGCGCTTCGTTGCCCTGCGGCGGTTTCTCGTCCTCGCGCACCGCGGTCATCGCGTCCGCGATCACGTCGAACGGGTTTTCGCTGTCCCGCCGGGACTCGACGACGTCGTCCCACCAGCGTTCCGGGTCGTCGTAACCGCCGGCCGAGGCCAGCAGCGCCAGCGGGTCGACCGGCGGCCCGGCGTGCTCGTCCGGGCCCGCGGCGAAGGTGTTCGCGGCCGGGAGGTCGCAGAACCGCACCGGGATCCCGGCTTCCCGCGCGTAGGCGAGCGCCTGCCACTCGGGGCTGAAGACGGCGAACGGCCAGAACGCGGCCCGCGAGACGTCGTCGGTCGCGTACGCCAGCAGCGCGACCGGCGGCGCCATCGCCGGGTCCTCGGTCAGCTCGACCAGGGCGTCGGCCTCGGGTGGTCCCTCGATCAGCACGACGTCCGGTTCGAGCTCGGCCAGCCGGGTCGCCACGGCGCGGGCCGAACCCGGGCCGTGGTGGCGGATGCCGAGCAGGTGCGTCGTCACGAAATCTCCTGGCCCGCCCGGTAGAAGTCGGCCCAGCCGTCGCGTTCGCGCACGACCGTCTCGAGGTATTCGATCCAGATCGCGCGGTCGGCGACCGGGTCCTTGACCACCGCACCGTGGATGCCGGCCGCGACGTCGTGCGGGCGCAACACACCGTCACCGAAGTGCGCCGCCAGCGCGAGGCCACCGGTGAGCACACTGATCGCTTCGGCGGTGGAGAGCGTGCCGGACGGCGATTTCACCGCCGTGCGGCCGTCTTCGGTGCGCCCGGAGCGCAGCTCGCGGAACACGGTGACCACCCGGCGGATCTCGGCCAGCTCGGCGGCTTCCGCGGGCAGCTGCAGCGACGCGCCCAGCTGGGCGACCCGCCGGCTGACGATCTCGACCTCGGCGTCGGCGCTGTCCGGCAGCGGCAGCACCACGGTGTTGAACCGCCGCCGCAGCGCGCTCGACAGCTCGTTGACGCCCTTGTCGCGGTTGTTCGCCGTCGCGATCAGGTTGAAGCCCGGCCGCGCCTGCACCTCGGTGCCCAGCTCCGGGACCGGCAGTGTCTTTTCGGAGAGAATGGTGATCAGCGAGTCCTGGACGTCGGCCGGGATGCGCGTCAGCTCCTCGAGCCGGGCCAGCTTGCCGTCCCGCATCGCGCGCAGCACCGGGCTTTCGACCAGCGCGGCGGCGCTCGGGCCCTCGGCGATCAGCCGGGCGTAGTTCCAGCCGTAGCGGATCGACTCCTCGGACGTGCCCGCGGTGCCCTGCACCAGCAGCGTCGAATCCCCGCTGATCGCGGCGGACAGGTGTTCCGACACCCACGTCTTCGCCGTGCCGGGCACCCCGAGCAGCAGCAGCGCGCGGTCGGTGGCCAGGGTCGCGACGGCGACCTCGATCAGCCGCCGCGGGCCGACGTACTTCGGGGTGATCACGGTGCCGTCCGGCAGGGTGCCGCCGAGCAGGTACTGGACGACGGCCCAGGGGGAGAGGTTCCAGCTGGGCGGCCGGGTCCGGTCGTCGGCGGCGGCCAGCGCGGCCAGCTCGGCGGCGTGGTCCTGTTCGGCGTGCGGCCGGAGGACGGTGGCGGCGGTCATGCGAGCTCCTCGTACATTTCGCGGCGGAAGTTCAGCGTTTCGGTGAGCGCCCGGCGCCACGGCCCGGCGTCCATGGTCAGGCGGGTGGTGGCCAGCGGGTGGCCGAGGCACGTCCGCGGGACCGCGCGGGCGATCACGACGGCGGCGTGCGAAACCAGGCGGTGGTCGTCCTGGCGGGCGATCCAGTCGAGCAGCGCGGTGCCGAGCTCCTTCGTCCACGGCCGGGGCAGCTCGTGCACCAGCCGCGCGAACGACTCGACGGGCAGCCGGCTCACCAGGTGCCCGACGGTCTTGGCCTGGCTCGCCGGGCTCAGCGCGCCGAGCAGCGGCGGGGTGGTGCGCCCGCCGGGGTCGGCGCCGATCAGCGCCTGCGCCCAGGTTTCGTCGCGCTGGCGCAGGGCCGCGGTGGCCCAGGAGTCGCGCAGGACGCCGGGCGGGCAGCCTTCGACGGTCATCCGCACCACCTCGGCGGGCGGCCCGAACTCGGTCCAGAACCCCAGGGGAGCGGCCGCGACGAGCGTGCGCAGCCGGACGGTGCCCTCACCGCGTTCGCCTTGGGGCAGCGACACTTCCAGCACGCGGCCCCGGCGGCGCACCAGCGGCCGCAGCCGTTCGGCCATCTGCTGCCCGTAACGCGTGCCGGGCAGCCGGCCGAGCAGCTCGGCGGCCCGTTCGCGGACGGCGGCCGCGCGGTCGGTGAGCGCGGCTTCGAGGAAGGCTTCGTCGCCGGGGCGGACGTGCCCGGCGAGCACCCCGAGGAAGTCGGAGCGGACGTCGGCGGGTTCGGTCTTCCACGACGTGCCGAGTGCTTCCCGCGCGGCGTCCGGGTCTTCGGCCAGCCGGGCGGCCAGCCAACGACGGCGCTGGGCGAGGCTGCCGTACTGCCAGACGTCCGCGGTGTCTTCGGCGGGCGCGGACAGGAAGGTCCAGTCCGGGTTCCGCTGCCCGAGCCAGGCCCCGAGCGGCCCGGCGACCGCGACGAGCGGCCCGCGCAGGGCGGCCTTGCTGCGGGCCGCTTCGGCCAGCAGGGGCACGGTTTCCGGCGGGACGCGGTACGCCGTGCCCGCGACGATGCCGAGCCATTCCAGTAGCAGGTCGGGATGGCTGGCGGCCAGCAGCCGCGCGAGCCGCTCCCGCGCGAGCGGCGGCACGAAGGCCCGCTCGTCGGGCGCGGCGGCCGGCAGCGGTTTGACGTTCGACAGCGGCCGTTTCCCGGCGCGCCGGTAGGTGGTGAGCACGGCCGCCGCGGTGAGCAGCTGGTCCGCTGGCTCGGATCGATCACCGGCCAGCGCCTGGACGGCGGGCGGCTGCGTGGCGGTGTCGAGGGGCCGTCGGCGGGTGCCGAGCAGCGCGGTGCCGACGAGGTCTTCCCAGGCTTTCACGGGTTCACCGCCTTCCGGGGCTTGAGGTACAGGGGCATCACAGTCGCACCGCCCGGTCGCCGGTCCAGCACGTCAGGGGGCGCAGGCCCGCGAGGCTCCACTCGCCCGCGACCGTCACCGGGCAGCCGGCGGACATCGCCAGCAGCGACCACGGGAACGCGTACGGCACCAGCGGCAGCGCGGTTCCGTCCTCTTCGGACAGACACCAGCCGCCGGCGTGTTCGGCCGGGGTGACACCGGTGAGCAGGACCGGCCAGCGTTCCAGCCACGGGTCCGCCGCCATCGCCCGCGCGTACGCCGACAGGGCGTCTTCGATCGAACCGCCGTCGGCGGCGGCCGCCGGCAACGGGATGCCGCGTTCCACCACCAGCGCTCGCAGCGGCGCCGCGCCCGGGTAGAACGCCAGCTCCGCCGTCAGGAAGTGCCCTGGGGGCAACGACGAATCCAGCGGACGGCCCGGCGGCGCGAACGACAGCACCAGCGCGTCCCGGCCCGTGCGGCCGCCGCGCAGCCAGGTGCGCCGGGTGAGCAGCCGGTCGTTCTCCTCGTCGGCCGCGCCGGTGATCAGCCAGTCGTCGGCCACCCGCTCGCCCTGCTCGAGCACCCGCGCCGTCTCCACCGAAAACCCGAGCCGCGTCCGGACCGTCTCGGCCAGCGGAGGCGGCAGCGAGTCCAGCCGGCTCGCCGCGTCCGCCAGCAGGTACAGCAGCGACAGCTCGCCCAGCAACGCCTCCGGCCAGTCGTGGCGGCCGACGATCCCGGCTGCCCGCCGCAGCCCGCCCGCCAGGCCGGACGCCTGCGCGTCGACCATCCGGGCGGCGACCGTGCGCAGCTCCTCCCCGCCGCTGCGGTCGAACCCGGCGAACCCGGCGCCGATCCGGTCGGTGAGCCAGACCTTCAGCTCCGCGACACCGCCTTCGACCCGCGCCGCCCGATCCGAAGCGCGGCGGGCGGCGGCTTCTTCGTCCTTGGGCCCGGTCGCTTCCGCGCGTTTCTCCGCGCGGCGGGCCCGATCGGCCCGCTCGGCGAGCCACGTGTGCACCCATTCCGGCGGCTCCCCGGTGTCGAGCCGGCCGGCCGCCCAGAGCATCAGCAACCCCAGTGCGTGTTTGCACGGGAACTTGCGGCTGGGACAGGAACACCGGAACGCGGGCTCAGCGAGCTCGACGCACGTCTGGTACGGCTTCTTGCCGCTGCCCCGGCAGAAACCCCACACGGCGTCTTCGGACGCACCCGCGCCCGACCACTTCGCCGGCGCGGCGAGCGCCCGGCCCGCCTTCTCCGACGCGGGATCCGGCGCCAGCCCGGCCACGCGCTCCGCGGTCCACGGCACCGCCGTCACCACCTGTCCCCCCACTGTTCCCCCTCGGTTCCGTTACTCGCTGAAGCATGCCATCACCCACCGACAATTTCCGGAGCCGAAGTATTCTAGTGCTAGAGTACGGCCGTGCTGACGGACGCGGAACTGACGGTGCTCGGCCTCGTGGTCGAGCGGCCGAGGCACGGGTACGAGCTGGACGAAGTCGTCTCGGAGCGCGGTTTGCGCGAGTGGACCGCGCTGGGGTTCAGCTCGATCTACTACGTGCTCGGCAAGCTCCGCGACCGCGGCCTGGTCACCGAGGTCGCGGGCGAGCGCGCGCACGCCAAGGCCAAGAAGACGTTCACCGCCACCGACGCCGGCCGCGAAGCGTGCGCGCGGGCGGCCGAGGCGGCCGTCGCCGAGCTGCGTCCGGTCCACCCGCCGGTGCTGATCGGGCTGGCCAACGCGCCCGCCATCCCGCCTGACCGGCTCGCCGCGGCGCTCGCCCGCCGGGCCGAGGCGGTCCGGGAGCGGCTGGCCGAGGTCCGCCGCGCGGCTGCGGCCGACGTCCCGCCGTTCGTGCGCGCGATCTTCGACTACTCGATCGGCCAGCTCGAAGCGGAAGCCGAGTGGCTGGAAGGGATGGCCTGATGCCTTACGACGTCAAGAAGGACCTGAAGGAGCTGTACGCGCCGAAGAACCGGGACTGGGCGCTGGTGGAGGTGCCTGAGCAGCAGTTCCTCGCGGTCGACGGCCGTGGCAACCCGAACACTGCGGAGAGCTATGTGCGGGCTGTCGAAGCGCTTTACGGCGTTGCGTACACGATCAAGATGACGGCCAAGCGCGGTGGCGAGGACTTCGTCGTGGGTCCGCTGGAGGGCCTTTGGTGGGCTGACGACTATGCGGCGTTCACCGTGCGGGCCAAGGATTCCTGGCAGTGGACGATGCTGATCAGCCAGCCGTCGTGGATCGGTGAAGACGCGGTCGAAGAGGCTCGGGAAACGGTGCGGCGCAAGAAGAAGATCGAGGTCCCGGTGCGGCTCGAGAAGCTGCACGAGGGGCGGTGCGCGCAGGTGCTGCACGTGGGTTCGTACGACGACGAGGGTCCGCTCCTGGCCCGCCTGCACGACAAGTTCCTTGCGGCGCAAGGGCTGCGGCCGACCGGGTTGCACCACGAGGTGTACCTGGGCGACCCGCGGCGAGTGGCGGCGGCGAAGCTGAGGACGGTGCTGCGTCAGCCGGTCGGCTGATCCAGCTCGGCGAGGCCGCTTTCCCACCGCTCACGCCGTTGCGCGGAAGTCTGCTCCCACCACGGCTCCCCGCGTTCGCCCAAAGCCACCTTCGCCGTCTGCGTCCGCGCGCGGTCCTGCACGCGCCGCGCGGCCATCAGGTGCTTCTGCAGCCGGTCGCGGACGTCGTCCGGGATCTCCGGGTCCGTCGCGCGCCAGCGACGGCCGTCGACGACGATGTACCGGCCGTCCGGGGTGTGCTCGGGCATCAGTACTCGGAAGTCGCCGGCCAGGTGTCGTCGTGCAGGAGCCTCTTGAGGATCTTGCCCGTCGCGTTGCGCGGCAGATCCGGCACGAAATACACGTCGCGCGGCACCGCGAAACGGGCCAGGCGCTGGTGGATGTACTGGCGGATGTCCTCCGCGTGCAGCGAAGCGCCGCGCCGCGGGACGACGTACGCCGCCAGGCGCTGGCCCCACTCCGCGTCCGCCACGCCCACCACCGCCGCGTCGTGGACACCGGGCAGCGCCACCAACGCCTCCTCGACCGGGCGCGGGAAGACGTTCTCGCCGCCGGAAACGATCATCTCGTCGGCGCGGCCGGTGACGAACAAGCGGCCCGCCGCGTCGAGGTACCCGACGTCGCCGGTGGCCATCAGGTCCGCCGCGCGGGCCGGGTCGGTGCCGTTCGTGTAGCCGTCGAACAGCATGTCGTTGCCGACGAAGATCTGGCCCTCGCCGCCGGGCGGGACCGGCATGCGGTCCTCGTCGAGGATCGCGATGCGCGTGCCGAGCAGGCAGCGGCCGGCCGTCGTCGGCGCGGCGCGCAGGTCGGCCGGGGCGGCGATGCTCGCCCACGAAACCTCGGTGGAGCCGTAGAAGTTGTAGAGGACGTCGCCGAAGGTGTCCATGAACTGCGTGACGAACGCCCCGGACATCGCCGAGCCGCTGCTCGCCACGATCCGCAGCGACGACAGGTCGTACCGCGCGCGGATCCGCTCGGGCAGGTCCATGATCCGCTGCAGCATGATCGGCACGGCGAACAGCGCGTCGCACTTCTGCTCGGCGATCATCCGCAGGGTCTCTTCGGCGTCGAACTTGCGGGTCAGCGCGAGCGACGCCCGCAACGCCATGCCGATCTGCATCGCGGCGAGGCCCCAGCTGTGGAACAGCGGCGCCGCGACGAGGATCCGGTCGGCGGCGCGCAGCGGGATGCGGTCGAGGATCGCCGCGGCGGCGCCGAGGCCCTTCGGGGTGGGCCGGCGCGCGCCCTTGGGCGTGCCGGTGGTGCCGGAGGTGAGCACGACCAGCCGGCCCGGCCGTTCGACCGGCTTCGGCGGGTCGGCGGGCGCGGCGTGGATCAGCTCGTCGACGGTCGGGTAGCCGGTCTCGGCGTCCGGCCAGGTGCTGACCCGCGCGAAGTCGCCCGGCACGTTCGCGATGGTCTGCGCGAACTCGTCGTCGGCCAGCACGGCGGCCGGTTCGTGCTCGGCCAGCACGTCCTTGACCGAGGACCCGGAGAGCCCGGTGTTCAGCAGGATGACGTCCGCGCCGAGCTTGCTCGCGGCGACGAACGACTCGACCATCGCGGCATGGTTGCGGCACATGAGCGCGATCCGGTCGCGCTCGCCGACCCCGAGGTCGGTCAGCGCGTTGGCGAGCCGGTCGCTGCGCTCCTGCACCTGGCGGAAGGTGCGGAGGTTGCGCTCGTCGTGCAGGGCGGGCTCGTCGGGGACGCGGCCCGCGGCGGCCTGGTAGCCGCCCGCGACGGTGGCGCCCCACTGCGCGAGCGAGTTGAGCTGGCGCGCCAGCTTGTCCGGCCGCGCGGGGCTCAGCACACCGGCGCGCAGCAGGACGCTCGTCGTGCGCAGCTTGGTGGCCTTGTAACTGTCGTTGTCCGCGCCGGGGTCGGACTCGCCGGCCAGGTGGAGGTCGAGACGCCGGGCCAGCGCGCGGAGGTCCTTCTTCACCGACGAAACCAGGTCGAGGTACGACGGCGGCAGCATCATCCGGACGAACAGCTCGGTCTTGCCGCCGGCCAGGGGTCTCAGCTCGAGGGAGACCCAGGTGCCGTCGTCGGGGACGCCGCACCACACGACGTGCTCGCCCGGCCGGTACACGACGGCCTGCACCTGCGACTCCAGCATCGGCCCGCGCTCGGGGACGATCCGGATGAGGCCCTTCGGCCCCCGCCCGCGCGCCGGTGGCTCCTGGACCTCGCACCAGCTGATCTCCGGGACGAACCGCGAGTACCACTCCGGCGACCCGACGATCTGCCACACCACGTCCGGCGTGTGCCCGACCACGGCACTCGCCTCGACCACATCGTCACGCATCGTCTGCCCTCACCGAAGTGTCACCGAACACACGTTCAGGTCACGGAGGCGTCACATTAGCAGCAAACGGGTGATCAGGGATACTCCGAACGGCGAGATACCGGGGAGTAACGGACACTCGTAGTAGGTCTTCCTACTGTCCACTAAGGATGGATTAACGCCGTTCACCGAGTATGACGGGCTGGCGGCTCGTCAACAAGTCCGTCCGAAGTGGGCGGAGCGGGTGTTCCGGTGGGTGGGGAGCCGGGGGTGGCGGGGGATTTTGGTTCTTTTCGGCATCTCGGTATCGAGGGATTTATCGGGCATAACGGGCGACTGGTTCAGAGGTCGGCCGCTTCGGTTCGGCTTGGACCGACTCTGGCCATTCTCGCAATCGGCTGATCATGACCGCCGGGGCTTGCTCCTCCGGGGCGCGAGCTGTTCGGATGAAGCCTGGCGATCTTGCTGGGGGCGCCTGTGTCGGTCGAAGACGTCGCTCGTGAGGTGAACGAGGTCCTCGACGGACTACCGGCCGGCGGCCTGGACCAGGCCGCTCGGGCGTTGCGGGAAGCGGGCGAGGTACTTGCCCAGGCCACAGTGGGCGCGCGTGGTCAGGAGATCGAGCAGGCTGCCGGCTTTCTCGTGAGCGCGCTCGAAGACCTGGGTCGCGTGCGGCGCACGCTCCAGGCGGCGGCGAACGAGCTCCAGACCTATCTCGACACCATCGGCAAAGGCGGCCCGGCTCCTTCGTCTGACGCTCGGGGCCGTCGGTGCCGCCACGACAGCAGGGAAAGTCCGGCAGGCTGAGCCCGGGGCGATGTGGCGACGTTGCGGTACCCAGACCGAACCCTGAGAGCAAGAAGACGCAAGGCCGGTGGCTGGATTCGCACGAAGCGTCCGGACGGCCGTCAGCGGTGACGATCGGTGGTCGGCGAAGGCTTGGGAACTGCTTCAGCAGGCCGGTGTGCCTGCCGGGCGTAAGCCGGTGATCACCACGCACGTCGAAGCCAAGGTCGCCGCGGAGATGACCCACGACGATCAGCGGCACGGCGAGCTGGTGGTGAACAACCGCCCATGCGTCGGGCCGATTGGCGAGGGAGGCGAGCAGTGGTAGCGCTCGACATCTGGTACGACCAGGCGCCGAAGAACGACGAAGGCAGCGTCGTCATCCGCGTTGACACCACCGCCGAACTGGACGAGCTGATCGACCGCATCCTCGAGGAGACCGCTGGGCACGAAGCGCCGCCGATGATCCAGGTGGCGATCTCGGGGGTGAAGCGCTCGCCTGCGCTCGAAGTGGGCCTCGGCAAGGACAAGGGCTTCATCGGCTACACCTCCCGGACGGAAGGCGGCTGGACCCGTGGCGACGGCGATTCCGGC
Organism: Amycolatopsis sp. NPDC104863; assembly: GCF_055582965.1. Classification (NCBI taxonomy): domain Bacteria; kingdom Bacillati; phylum Actinomycetota; class Actinomycetes; order Pseudonocardiales; family Pseudonocardiaceae; genus Amycolatopsis; species Amycolatopsis sp. NPDC104863. Next base: position 123,734 of record NZ_JBVJOW010000012.1, on the reverse strand, counting down.
TCGGTTGTCGACTACCTCTACATGGGCAGCCACAGCGAAGTGCCTGCCGATGCAGAAGTGCCGATGACGGTTGTGCGTCGCGGGCTGCGTGAGTTCCTCGAAACTGGGGAACAGCCGAGCATGGTGAGCCTCGGCTAGCCGGGCGTCCGGGCATAGCGGGCCACCAGTTCGGCGCCCAGCCGCGCCAGTTCGGCCTGGACGGACTCCGGGCCCTCGACCTCGACCAGCGCGCCCCAGCCGGCCAGTTCCTGGGCGATCATCAGCGGCGCCGGGGCGGCCACCCGGGCGCGGACGCGGTCGCCGGGCAGTTCGGTGACCAGCTCGCAGTGGCGGCCGAACCGGTCGCGCAGCACGCGGAAGTGGCGGCGGGCCAGGACGACGTCCGCCGTGAGGAGGGAACGGCGCTTCTCCACCTCCTCGACCACCTGCTCCCAGACCTCGGCCAGCTCCAGGTCCGACGGCCGGTCCGCGGGCTCGCCGGTCGGGACGGCCTCGATGATCCGGTCGACGCGGAACGTCCGCCGTCCTTGGGGCGTGCCCGCGACGAGGTACCAGACGTCGTCCTTGTCGACCAGGCCCCACGGGTCGACGACCCGCTCCGACCGCTCGCGTCCCGCGTAGGTGAGGAGGACGCGGCGGCGCGCGATGACGGCGTCCCGCAGCGCCTCGACCATCGGCGGCCGGTCCTTCGGGCGCTCGCCCCAGCCCGCCTGGTCGACGAAAACCGCCTCCGCCGCGGCCTCGGCGTCCGCCCGGAACGTGCCCGGCAGCGCGCCCATCAGCTTGCGCAGTGCGGACTTCACCTCCGGCGCCCCGGCCGCGGCCGGGCCGGCCAGGAGGAACAGCGCCTGCGCTTCCCGCGCGCTCAGGCCGGACAGGTCCGTGCGCGCGCCCCCGACGAGCTGCCAGCCCCCGCCGCGGCCCGCCTGCGGGTAGACGGGCACCCCGGCGGCCGACAGCGCTTCGAGGTCACGGCGGGCCGTCGCGACGGAGATTTCCAGCTCCGCGGCCAGCTCGCCCGCGGTGACGCGCCCGCGGGTCTGCATCAGCAGGAGGGTGGCCACGAGGCGGTCGGCGCGCATGGAGGAAGTGTCGCAAACAAAGTGCTCAGATGGTGCGCACTTTCACCCCGCATGATGACCGAAGACAAGAGAGAAGGAGCAGACATGCTGCGAGGAATGGCCACCGTCTCGTACTTCGCCGACGACCACGAGGCCGCGAAGAGCTGGTACAGCGAGTTCCTGGGGGTCGAGCCGTACTTCCACCGCCCGGGGTACGCGGAGTTCCGCATCGGCGACTACCAGCACGAGCTCGGCCTCATCGACCGCAAGTACGTGCCGGACATGGGCGGCGCGAGCGGCGAGATCGTCTACTGGCACGTCGACGACCTCGAGGCGACGCTCGCGCGGCTCATCGAACTGGGCGCGAAGGAACACGAGCCGATCACCGAGCGCGGGCCCGGGTTCGTGACGGCGTCGGTCGTCGACCCGTTCGGCAACGTCCTGGGTGTCATGACGAACGTCCACTACCTGGCGGTGCTGAAGGAGCGGTGAGTGTCGCGGATTCGCGACAGGGGCGGCCGTGCGGCGGACGGAACTCTCGGACCCCGGTGACAGAATGCGGTCATGGCGACACCCTTCGCGACACCCCGGGCGAGAGCGCTCGGCTTCGGGCTGCGCAAGTGCCGGGAGGAAAAGGACGTCGGCGTGCGGCAGCTGGCGCGGGTGCTCGGGGTGCACGCGCAGGAGGTTTCCAGCTGGGAGTACGGGAAGAGGGTGCCGCGGGTCGAGCAGGTGGCCCTGGTGATGGGGGCGCTGGTCGTGGCGCCGGCGGAGCGCGCCAGGTTGCTGGAGCTGGCGCGCACCGCGGCGGAGCCGAGCTGGCTGGAGAAGCAGGTGCCCGGGGTGGCGCCGAGCGCCTCGACCTTCGCCGAGTACGAGCGCGAGGCGACCGCGATGGTCGACTGGGAACCGCTGGTGATCCCCGGGCTCCTGCAGACTTCGGACTACACGCGGGCCTTGCTGGGCGGCCGGGATGGCCCGCCGTGGCGGATCGAGAGGATCGTGCACGCCCGGATGGCGCGGCGGGGCGTTCTGATGAGGCCCGATCCGCTCGACTACCACGTGCTGATCGGCGAGGGCGCGGTGCGAGGAGATGTCGGCGATGCGCGGGTGATGGCCGAACAGCTCACCCACCTGCTGGAAATGGCGCGGCGGAAGAACATCCGGCTGCAGGTGATGCCGGCGCGATGCCAGCCGCAGGTGGTCTTCCACAACTTCGCGGTGATCGAGTTCGCGGCGCTCCCGACGATCGTTTTCATCGAGCTCCACCAGGCGAGTGCCTACCTTTACGATGACGATCAGGTGGCCGGTTACCGTGCTGCGGCGGAATCCATGATGGCGCTGGCGATGGATGAGCGAGAAAGCGGCGAGTTCATCGGGGAGGTGATCGCCGGCCTGGGAGGGACGACATGACCTGGCGGAAGTCCAGCTACAGCGCGACCGAAGACAAGTGTGTGGAAGTGGCGCTCGGAGCCGTGTCGCAGATCCGCGACACCAAGGACCGCCCGGGCGGCACCCTCGAAATCTCCACCCGATCGTGGCACGCCCTCCTCGCCGACCTATGTGCCCCCACCCCACTGGATCTTCCGAACTTGTAGCTCCCGCGCACATGGCCCGCGACGCGGGTCACGCTTACCGTTCCCGTCCATGACCAGCGATCTGGACGGGCGCACCGCCCTCGTCACCGGCGGGGCCGGCGGTATCGGCCTGGCCTGCGTCCGCGCGCTCGCGGCGGCCGGGGCCAAGGTGCACGTCGTCGACGTCGACGGCGATGGGGCCGAAGCCGCCGCGGCCGAGGTCGGGGGCTGGGCGCACGTCGCCGACCTCACCGACCCCTCCGCCGTCACCACTCTGCCCGCCGAGGTCGACGTCCTGGTCAACAACGCCGGGATCCAGCACGTCGCACCGCTGCAGGACTTCCCGCCTGAGGTCTTCACGCGCATCCAGGCGCTGATGGTCACCGCCCCCTTCCTGCTCATCCGGCACACGCTGCCGTCGATGTACACGCGCGGGTGGGGGCGGATCGTCAACATGTCGAGCGTCCACGGGCTGCGCGCGTCCCCTTACAAAGCCGCTTACGTCGCCGCGAAGCACGGCCTCGAAGGCCTCTCCAAGGTCGCCGCCCTCGAAGGCGCGGAACACGGGGTCACCAGCAACTGCGTGAACCCCGGCTACGTCCGCACGCCGCTGGTCGACAACCAGATCGACGCCCAGGCGGCCGAGCACGGCATCCCGCGTGAGGACGTCGTCGCCGAGGTGCTCCTCAAACGCGCCGCCATCAAGAAGCTCATCGAGCCGGCCGACGTCGCCGCACTGGTGCTGTGGCTGTGCTCGCCGCACGCCGGCCACCTCACCGGGGCGTCCCTGCCGCTCGACGGCGGCTGGACCGCCGCCTGAAACCCCGTCCCCACAAGGAAGTGGAGCCCGCAGTGAGCCAACCCCAGCGGCCGGCGATCGCCAAGATCGTCGGCGCGAGCCTGATCGGCACGACCATCGAGTGGTACGACTTCTTCCTCTACACCTCGGCCGCCGCGCTGGTGTTCAACAAGCTGTTCTTCCCGACGGCGAACCCGCTCACCGGCACGCTGCTGGCGTTCCTGACCTACGCCGTCGGGTTCCTCGCCCGGCCGGTCGGCGGCCTCGTCTTCGGCCACTACGGCGACCGGCTCGGCCGCAAGAAGCTCCTGATCGTCAGCCTGGTGCTGATGGGCGGCTCGACCTGCCTGATGGGCGTGCTGCCGACGTACGCGAGCGCGGGCGTCGCGGCTCCTCTGCTCCTCACGCTGCTTCGGCTCGTCCAGGGCTTCGCGCTCGGCGGGGAGTGGGGTGGCGCGGTCCTGATCGTCTCCGAGCACGGTGACGACCGCCGCCGCGGGTTCTGGGCGTCCTGGCCGCAGTGCGGCGCGCCCGGCGGCAACCTCCTGGCCACCGCCGTGCTGGCGATCCTCTCCGCGACGCAGTCCGACGCCACGTTCATGTCCTGGGGCTGGCGGGTGCCGTTCCTGCTCTCGGGTGTGCTGCTGCTGATCGGGCTGTGGATCCGGCTGGCCGTCGCCGAGTCGCCGGTGTTCCTGGCCGCCCAGCAGCAGGCCGACGAGCGCGCCGAAAAGCACGTCCCGGTCGTCGAGGTCTTCCGCGACAGCTGGCGCCAGGTCCTGGTGACGATCGGCGCGCGGATGGCCGAGAACGTCTCCTACTACGTGCTGACGGCGTTCATCCTCGTGTACGTCACGACCGGGCTGCACCTGCCGAAGGGCGTCGGGCTGAGCGCGGTGCTCATCGGCTCGGCCGTGCACTTCGTGACGATCCCGCTGTGGGGCGCGCTGTCCGACCGCGTCGGCCGGCGTCCGGTGTACCTGTTCGGCGCGATCGGGATGGGCTTGTGGGGCTTCGCGTTCTTCGCGCTGCTGGACACGAAGTCGTCGGCGGTGATCGTGCTGGCCACGATCGTCGGGCTGGTGCTGCACGGCGCGATGTACGGCCCGCAGGCCGCGTTCTTCGCCGAGCAGTTCCCGACCCGGGTGCGCTACACCGGCCTCTCGGTCGGCGGCCAGCTGTCCTCGATCGCCGCCGGGGCCGTCGCGCCGCTGATCGCCGTGGCGCTGTTCTCCGCGTGGGGCAGCACCGTGCCGGTGTCGCTCTACGTCGCGGCGATGTGCCTGATCACGGTCGTCGCGCTGCTCGCGGCCCGCGAAACCCGAGGTCAGTCCCTGCACGATGACGACGTTCAGGCGGAAACGGCGACCGTTTCGCCCTAGCATGACCGCCGTGAGCGCACCCGCCGAGAACGTCACCGCGTTGCGCCGGCTGCTCGACCTGCTCGCCTCCGGGGCGAGCACCGAGCAGCTGGCGCACGTCGTCGTGGCCGCCCGGGCCGGGGGCGCGCTCGGCCCGGCCGACCTGGCCGCGCTGGCCAGCGCCGGCGAGCTGGCGCTGCGGATCCGCGAGACCCTCGCCGAGCACCGGCGGCGCGAGGCCCAGCTGGCCGCGCTGTTCGACACCGCGAGCGAGCTCGCCGCACTGTCCGATCCGGACACCGTGCTGCGCTCGATCGTCCGGCGGGCGCGGGCGCTGCTGGGTGTCGACGTCTCCTACCTTTCGCTGAACAACGAGGCCGAGAACAAGACCTACGTCCGGGTCAGCGACGGGTCGGTGTCGGCGGAGTTCCAGCAGATCGTGCTCGGCATGGGGGAGGGCCTCGGCGGGCTGGTCGCGCAGACCGCGCGGCCGTATTCGACGTCGGACTACTTCACCGACGACCGCTTCAAGCACACCCGGCACATCGACTCCGGCGTCAAGGACGAAGGCCTGACCGCGATCCTCGGGGTGCCGCTGGCGATCGGGCCGAAGGTGCTCGGGGTGCTCTTCGCGTCCGACCGCTCGGCGCGGGAGTTCAGCGCGGACGAGGTGGCGCTGCTGTCGTCGCTGGCCGACCACGCCGCGATCGCCTTGGACAGCGCCAACCTCCTGGACCAGACGCGCCGGGCCGTCGCCGAGCTCAACGAGGCCAACGCGACGATCCGCGCGCAGAACGAGGCGATGGAACGCGCCGAGGACGCCCACGACCGGCTCACCGACCTCGTGCTGCGCGGTGGGGACCTGCCGGACGTCGCGGCGGCGGTCGCGGGGGTGCTGCACGGCGACCTCACGGTGTACGACCCGGACGGCACGATGCTGGCGAGCTCCGGCGCCACCGCCCGGCTCGACCCGGACGCGCTCGCCGCGGCCCGCGCCAGCGGCCGCGCGGTGTCCACGAAGGACACCTGGGTGTGCGCGGTGCAGGCCGGTCCCGAACTGCTCGGCAGCCTGGTGCTGGCCGGCCGCGGCGGGCTCAGCGATCCCGACCGGCGGCTGTTCGAACGCGCCGGCGTCGTGACGGCGTTGCTGCTGATGCTCCGGCGGTCGGTGGTGCGCGCCGAGGACGAGGTCCGCGGCGAGCTGCTGACCGACCTGCTCACCGCGCCGGAGCGCAACCCCCGCGCGCTGCTGGCTCGCGGCCGCCGGCTGGGCATCGACCTGTCCGCGCCGCACGCGGTGCTCGTCGCGCACGCCGACGGCGGTTCGCGGCGACGCGTGGCGAGCGCGGCCGCCCGGCACGCGACGCTGGTCGGCGTGCACGCGGAGGAGGTCGTGCTGCTCGGCGCGGGCGACCCGGACGAGCTGGCCCGCCGCGTCGCGGCCGAGCTCGGCTCGGTGACCGGCCGTCCGGTCACGGTGGGCGCGGCCGGTCCGGCGAGCGGGCCGTCGGCGATCGCGGACGCCCACGCCGAAGCGGCCCGCTGCGTCCGGGCGCTGCTTGCGCTCGGGCGCACCGGTGAGGGCGCGGCGATGGCCGGGCTGGGGTTCCTCGGCCAGCTGCTGGGCGCGCACGCGGACCTCGGCGCGTTCGTCCGGCAGACGCTCGGCCCGGTCCTGGACTACGACGAGCGGCGCGGCACCGAGCTGGTGGCGACGCTGCGCGCGTACTTCGCGAGCGGTGCGCAGCTGGCGCGCACGAAGGACGTCCTGCACGTCCACGTGAACACGGTGGTGCAGCGGCTGGAACGGGTGGCGTCGCTGCTGGGGGAGGACTGGCAGGCGCCGGACCGGGCCCTGGAGATCCAGCTGGCGCTGCGGCTGCACCGTCTGCGCGACGCCTAGGCCCGGAAGGCTTTCGACCGGCGCACCACGAGGGACGCGCCCAGGCCGCACAGGACCGCGATGCCCACCGCGGCCGGCAACGCGCCGTGGTCGAGGCCGAACCCGCCGAGCGCGGCGCCGAGCGCGATGCCGATCTGGAACGCCACGATGTAGACGGCCGACGCCAGGTCCGGCTGGCTCTTCGCCACACGCAGCACCGCGGCCTGCAGCACGACGCCGATCCCCGCGGCCGGCGCCGCCCAGAGCACCACCGCGCCTCCGGCGAGCACCCCCGGACCGGCGACGAGCAGCGTGAGCAGGCACACGGCCAGGCCGCCGGTGGTCACCAGCGCGGTGGCCCGCGGCCGCCGGTCGACGTGCCGGCCGATCAGGACCAGGCCGGCCAGCCCCACCAGCCCGTGACCGAACAGCAGCGCCGACGTCGCCGCGCCGGTCAGGTGGACGTAGTCGGCGATGATCGCCGTGATGTAGGTGAACGCCGCGAAGTGGCCGGTCACCACGACCACCGTCGCGAGGTTCACCGGCCACAGCGCCCGGTCGGCGACCACACGCCGGATCGATCCGCGCTCCGGCGACTCCGGCGGGGCCGGGCCGACCGTGAGGCGGATGCCCAGGGCCGCCAGCGCCGCGACCCCCGCGACGACGAGGACCGCGAGCCGCCAGCCGAGCGTCGTGCCGAGCCAGGAGCTGAGCGGGAGCCCGAAGAGGAAGGCCAGGGAGTTCCCGGCGAAGACCACCGCCGTCGCCCGGCCGCCCTGCCCGGGCCCGAGCAGCCGCGCGGCCATCGCCGCGACCACCGACCAGAACACGCCGTGGCCCAGCGCCGCGACGAGCCGCGCGGCCACCGCGACGCCGTAGTTCGGCGCGACGGCCAGCAGCAGGTTCGAACCCACGACCAGCAGGATCGTGACGAGCGCGGTCGTCCGGCGGTCGCGATGGGCCGTCCACGCGACCAGCGGCACCACCGAGACCGCGACGACCACGGCGTACCCGGTCATCAGCAGGCCGACGGCGGAATCCGGGACGGCCAGGCCGGCGGCGAGCTGCGGCAGCAGCGCCACGGGCAGGTTTTCCGAGGTCACAGACGCGAAGCAGGCGAGGCTCAACGCCCCGAGCGCGACTCCGGTGCGGGGCACGACCAGCATTGTTTAACGATACACAGCTAAGGTGGGGTCATGTCCAGCCCCGCGCGCGTCACGATGGCCGACGTCGCGCGCCGCTGCGGCGTCTCGGCGATGACCGTGTCGTACTGCTACAACCAGCCGGACCGGGTCGCGCCGGAGACGCTGCGCCGCGTCCGCGAGGCCGCCGCCGAGCTCGGGTACCGCGGGCCGGACCCGACCGCGCGGTCGTTGCGCCGCCGCCACAACGGCGCGATCGGCGTGGTGCTCGGCGAACACCTCGCGTATGCGTTCGAGGACCCGCAGGCCCGCCGGTTCCTGGCCGGTGTCGCCGAGGTCTGCCGCGAGCGGGGCAGCGGGCTGAACCTCATCCCGACCACCGGGGCGGCCGACGACGTCGAGCGGGTGCGGTCGGCGTCGGTCGACGGGTACATCGTCTGGACGACCGTCGACACCGACCCGGTGCTCGCTGTGGTGACCGGGCTGGGCAAGCCGGTCGCGATCCAGGGCGGCCCCGCGGTGGCCGGGGCCCGGGTGGTCACCATCGGCAACCGCGCGTCCGCCCGCGAGCTGGCCGCCCGCACCTTCCCCGGCGCGCGGCGGCCCGCCGTGCTCGCCTTCCCTTTCGACCGCGACCGCCGGCCGCGGCTCGAAACCGGCCCGGACCCCGACGAAGTCGAGTTTCCCGTTACGCGCGAACGCCTTCTCGGCGTCTACGACCACTGCCGGGACGCCGGGCGCGATCCCGGCCGGCTGCCGGTCGCGGTGGTCGCCCGCAACGACCGCGAAGAGGCCACGGCGATGGCCGACGCGCTCTTCGACACGTGCGAAGCGGACGCCGTCGTCGCCATGAGCGACCAGCTCGCCTTCGCCGTCCTGGACGCCGCGCACCGGCGGGACCTGCGGGTGCCCGAAGACGTCGCGGTCGCCGGGTGGGACGACGATCCGGACGCGGCCCGGGCCGGGCTCACCACGGTCACCCAGTCGTTGTTCGACCAGGGCCGGGACTGCGCGCTGATCGCGCTCGGCGAGCGAGTCCCGGCCCGGCCGGCCGAGTGGACCGTGACGGTCCGCGAGAGCACCGCGTCAGCACTGCCCGTCGGCGATGACCCAGTAACCCGTTGACGTCTCCCGCAGCGCGTGAGTCGTGAAGGTGTTCCACAGCCCCATGGCCTGGTTGGAGCCGTTGGCGTAGACCTGCCCGCCGCTCTGGTGCGCGCGCCCGGCCTGGGTGTGGGCGTAGTTGCTGGCGTTCACGCAGGCGCCCGACGGCGGCGGGGTGGTGGTGGTCGTCGTGGTGGTCGGCGGGGGTGGGGTGGTCGTCGACCCCGATCCCTTGTCCAGCCCGAAGAACACGCCGGTGTAGTAGCTGGAGCAGATCCCGGCCAGGAAGTACGCGCCGGTGCTGCCGCACTGCGTCGTGCCGCTGCCGGGGTCGACCGCGGTGCCGTGGCCCATGCCGGCGATCGAGTAGAGCTGCACCTTGTCGCCGTAGGTCGTCAACGTGGTGCTGCCGGGCAGGTTCTGCGTGCTCGTCGGGGTCTGGGAGAGGCCGTGCACCGCGGTCCACTGGTCCCGCAGCTCGGTGCCGTTGACCGGGTAGACGGTGTAGTCGCCGGTGCCCTGCCAGATCGCGACCCGCGGGTACGGCCCGCCGTAGCCGGGGTACTGCGCCTTGGCCTTCGACGCCCACTGCGCCGGGGTCAGGTTCTGGTTGTTCTGCTGGCAGCTCGTCGCCTGCGTGATGCTCGTGGCGCACTGCGCGGGGATGCCCGCCATGACCCCGCCGCCGGCGAAGACGTCCGGGTACGCCGCGAGCAGGTCCGCGGTCATCGCGCCGCCGGCCGAAAGCCCGGTGACGAACACGCGCGAGGTGTCCGCACCGTGGTCGGCCACCGCCTTGTCCACCATGGACTTGACCGACGCCGCCTCGCCGTTGCCGCGGGTGTCGTCCGCGGTGCCGAACCAGTTGAAGCACTTCAGCGAGTTGTTCGCGGTCGACTGCTGGGGGAACACGACTTCGAACCGCCAGCGGTCGGCCAGCTCGGGCCAGCCGGAGTGGGCGTAGTAGTCGGCCGCGCTCTGCGTGCAGCCGTGCAGGGCGACGACCACCGGGCGGCCGGTCTCGAGGCCGGCGGGGGTGTAGGTGTACATCGCGAGCGCACCCGGGTTGGCGCCGAAGTTCGCGACCTGGACCAGGGACGACGGCGGCGGATCGGCGCTGGCCACCCCGACGGTGGTGAGCACGGCGGCGGTGATCGCGGCGAGTCCGGCGAAGACGAGCTTGCGCATGAGGACGTCCTTCTCGTCGTTGAGAGGGTTTCCAGCGACGTTAGGTCGTCCCGCGTGGTCCGGACCATGTGGCCGGCCACCACATCGCGACGGGAATTCATGGTGGCGGCCGGGATGGTTCCCGGGCCGGGCACACGCTTGGGTTCTGTCCCATCAGACCCCGGAGGTGGACCGTGCGGAGTTGGCTGGCTGTGGTTCTGGCGGGAGCGCTCGCGACGGCGGTGCCCGCATCGGCGTCGGCGGCGCCCGGGCACTGCCGGGTCGCCGTGCCCGGCGCGGAAAAGTCCGTCGCCGTCTGCCTGGACGACCTCACGACGACCGGCACGCTCGTGTCCGGGCACACCGTCGAGGCCGACTGGGCGGGGCTCACCTCGGCGGGCCTGCCGGTGCCGGGGCGGGTTTCCGGCGTCCAGGTCGACGGGTACTTCCCGGACACGTCGACGTCGAACACGAACAACGGCTGGAACCACGACGCCCAGTTCGTGCTGCGCCTGCCGGACCGGTGGAACGGCGGCCTGGTGGTCGCCGGCTCGCCCGGCGTGCGGCGGCAGTACGCGAACGACCGCGCGATCGGCGACCAGGCGCTGGCCGAGGGCTACGCGTTCGCGGCGACCGACAAGGGCAACACCGGCGCGACGTTCTTCACCGACGGCGTCCGGCCCGGCGACGCGCTGGCGGAGTGGAACACGCGCGTCACGCAGCTGACGCTGGCCGCCCGCGGCGCGGTGGCCCGGCACTACGGGCGGCCGCCGGCGCGGACGCTGGCGGCGGGGCTGTCCAACGGCGGGTACCTCGTGCGGTGGCAGCTGGAGAACCGGCCGTGGCTCTACGACGGCGGCGTCGACTGGGAGGGGACGCTGTGGCGGGCCGACGGCCCGAACCTGTTCACGTTCCTGCCGCCGGCGCTGCGGGCCTACCCGGCCTACGCGGCGGGGTCCGAGGCGGCGCATCAGTCCATTTTGGACGCCGGGTTCGCGCCCGGGTCGGAGTTCCTGTGGGACTACCACTACCGCGTCTACTGGGACCTGACCCAGCGGATCTACCGCGAGGAGGTCGATCCGTCGTTCGACGGCTCACTGGCGGCGGGGAACCCCTTCTGCGCCAGCGGAACTCCGGCTTGTGACGCGGACTACGACTATGCGTCCCGGCCGTCGTCAGTGGCGCGGGCGGTGGAGCGGATCTCGCTGACCGGGCGGATCGGCAAGCCGCTCCTGACCCTGCACGGCACGCTCGACACGCTCCTGCCGATCACGCGGGACTCCGACGTCTACGACCGGATGATCAGCGCGTCGGGGCGTGGTTCTCTGCATCGGTACTACCGGGTGGTCGACGGGAACCACGTGGACGGCTTGGTGGACCAGTACCCGGACCGGCTGCGGCCGCTGGGCCCGTGCTTCCGCACGACGTTCGACGCCTTGGCGGGCTGGCTGCGCGGCGTGCGGCCACCGGCGTCCGGGACCATCGCCCGGCCTGCCGGTGCGACTCCGGCCGAGCTGGCTCGGAGCTGTTCGCTGGGCTGACGCGGTCACCCGTCTTCGGAGCTCGTCCGGACCGGCTCGCCGTTCCGGACGAGCGGTCCGACGAACGTCGAGTTCGAGCCGGCGTTCGGCCCGGGTCTGGCCCCACAGCATCGCGGCGACCGCGACGCCCGCCGCGACACTCGACAGCAACGCGAGGACAACCCACACCATCCGCCCATCCCACCACGGGCCGCGAGCGGTCAGTCGCCCTTGATGAGGTGCTGGGCCAGCGCCGGGCTGAACGTGCCCGCCGGCACCCCCTGGCCGTAGCCGCAGCTGCCGTCCGAGTCGCCCGGGACCTTGATCCACAGCTGCATCTCCGGGCCGCCGCCGAGCCGGGACGTCGCGCCCAGCCTGCGCTTCGGCGGGTTGCACCACTCGGTGTCCGTGCCGTGGCCCGCGCCGTTGCGGCTCGTGTCCACCACGAACGGCGCCGCGTACCCGAGAGCCGAGCCGACCGCTTTTCCATACGTCGTCGAGTCGGCCGTGGAGTAGAAGTTGGACACGTTGAGCACGAACCCGTGGACCGAACCGACACCCGCCGCCTTCAGGCGGGTCGCCATCGTGGGCGCCGCGATCCAGGTCGCGTTGCCGCCGTCGAGGTAGGCCCAGGTGTTCGGCGTCTTCTCGGCGAACTGGGCCGCGGCGTACTTCAGCAGCTCGGTGCGGGTCGTGCGGGCGGCCTCGGGGAGGCAGTCGAGCTGGGCGAGCGCGTCTGGCTCGAGGATGACGATCGCGGGCTTGCCGCCGACGCCGTCGGCGAACGCCGAGATCCACTCGCGGTAGGCCGCCGGGCTGCCCGCGCCGCCCGTGGAGTCGCCGCCGCAGTCGCGGCCGGGGATGTTGTAGGCGACCAGGACCGGGAGCTTGTCGGCGACGTCCGCCGCGTACGTGAACTTGTCCACCGCCGTGCGGACGTCGCCGCTCCAGGCGCCGAACCAGCGAGCGCCCGGCTGGGACGCGATGGCCGTCCGGATCGGGCCGGCCAGGCCGTCGCCCGGGTGGCCGCGGACCCACGTCGCCGGGTTCGAGTCCGGGTCGACGTAGAAGCCGTTCGTCTTCTCGAGCGGGTTGCCGTCGGCGGCGACGGCGGGAGCGAAGCCGGTGAGCGCCAGCGCGGCGGCCACGAGCCAGGGCGAAATGCGCATTCCCGGAGTTTGCCGAGGGTGTGTACACGCGTCGTACAAAGAAAAGTGAACCGGACGCCGCCGGTGGCCGTACTACCTGGTGAGGGGCTCGTTCAGGCTACCCCAAAACGGGCTCTGACCAGCGGCTTCACCCCCGGACGGGGCACCTCGTTCGGCCGCTTGCGGGAGCGTTGACCGTCGTTCATGATGGCTCCGGGGTCCGCGAAACATTCGTTCACGTCGAATACCCAGGTGTCGGCCATGCTTCGGAAGAACCGCAAGTCCGGAAGTGAACGCCATGCTGCTACCCGTCGCCGGGGCCACGTGATGTCCGTGGACCTGCCCGGTCTCGCCATCGTCGCCGGTCTGCTGCTCCCCGCGCTCGCCGCCGCGGCCTGGGCGGTGACGCTCGAACGCCGCCGGCCTCGCCGCGCGTCGGCCGCGCCGGACCCGGAGCCGGACTGGACGGTGGCCGGCATCCAAGCGCGCCTGCGGTACGAGCAGGCGTCCCGGCAGCTGGCCGAGGCGGGCACGATCGCGCTGCCGACCCTGCCGATCCCGGAGCAGCCGGGCCGCGACGCGTCCCCGGACCAGCTGCCGTGGCGGCTGCCCCGGACCGTCCCGCCGCCGCGGCCGTCCACCGGCCGGGTGCTGGTGCCGCGGCTGGCGTTCGCGGCCCCGGACACCGAGCTGATGCACCGCATCCTCGACGGTCTTCGCAAAATGGACTGAAACCCGGCCCGCTCCGCCTAGGCTGGGGACATGACCGACTCGAGGCGGGGTTCCGGCGAAACGCCGGAGGAGCTGGCAAGCACGTTGCGGGAGCAGGCCAGGAGCGCCGCCACCACGGCGTTGCGCACGGGCCTGGAAGACATCGAAGACCGGCACGGCCAGCACGTCGCCGACGAGGTCGCCGCCCTGGTCGACGTCGACGCGGTGTTCGCGGGCCTGGACGATCCCCGGAAGCCGGCCCGCCGCGTCGAGGAGGACGACGACGGGCCGTACGAGTTCAGGCCGATGACCGGTCTGTAGCGGTCACTTCCGCCAGTCGTAGCTCAGCGTGGGCGGGTGGTCGGACCCCATCGTGACGGTGAGGTTGTCCTTGGGGTGTGCGGCGGCGTACCGGACCATCTCGTTGTACATCCGGTCGCGCATCGCGACGTCCCGCACCTCGATCGTGGCCCGCTGGGCCAGCGGGAGCTTGTCGGCCTCCACTCCCGGGTCGTTGCGGATCGCCAGGTTCCAGAAGTGCTTCTTGTCGGTGCCGTCGGCGCCCTGGCCGTCGTTGGTGAAGTACACCTGGCCGGTGTCCTTGTTGTAGATCGTCTGGGTCACCTTGATCTGGTCGTCACCCTGGGCGGTGTTGAAGTGCCCGTTGTTGTTCGGCGAGTCGCTGGTGTAGAAGCCGACTTCCCCGCCGAACGCGTGGCTCCCGTACTTGCCCTTCCACAGCTCCAGCCGGTACGTCTTCCCGGTCTCGGGGTCGGTGAACTCCATGTTGTCGCCGTCGTCACCGGTTTCTTGGAGCTTCATCCCGGCGATCTTCCCGAGCTTGTCGTAGAAGTCCTCCCAGCCCAGGTAGCTCTGCATCGAATGCTCGCCGGTGGTGTAGAAGTCGCCGTCCTTGTTGTACCGGAAGCCGAGGTAGTCGTAGATCTTCTGCGCGACCTCGGGGTTCTGCATGATCGTGTTCCAGTCCTTGCGCCGGAGGGCGTCCCACAGTTCCGGGTGCTTCTTCAGCAGCGCGAGGAGGCCGGGTATCTCGCGGCCCATGATCGCGAAGATCTCGGCCAGGTTCCGCTTTTCGGAGCCCGCGAGCTCCCACACCTGACCCGTCCTGAACCGCAGCTTCTGGCCCTCGATGAGCAGGATCGCGTCGTAGGTGGTCGTCACCCGCTCCAGGTCGGCCAGCAGGACGAGGGCCTGGGCCTTGACGGCCTTGTCCTGCGCCCAGGCGACCGCGAGGTCGACCTGGCGGATCCCGAAGCCGTGCCAGCCGTGGTCGAGCTTCTTCTGGAGGCCCTGGGCGTCCGCGCGCTTGTTCCGGGCGTCCTGCTGGGCCTTCGCCAGCGCGTCGCGGATCCGGTCGAACGACTTGGCCGACTCCTCGAGGTCGTGGGCCTGGTCGTCGCGGTTCTGCTTGAACGCCTCCAGCGACTTGAGCGCCGCTTCGCCGGCCCCGCCCTGCCAGGCCTCGCTCAGCTGGACGCGCACGCTCTCCAGCAGGGCCTTGGTGTCGGCGAGGGTTTCCTTGGTGGCCCGGCAGGCCCGGGCGCGGTCGTCCAGCTCGGTGGTGCTGCCCTTCTCCACCTGGTCGGCGAGCGCGTAGATCTTGTCGAACACCGCCGTCACCGGTCGATCCTCTCGAAGCTGCTGTCCAGCGCCTTCAGGAACGCGTCCCGGGCCCCGGAATCGGTGCCGTGGTAGGCCTTCGCGGCCGCCTCGATGCTTTCGACCAGGTAGCCGACCTGCTGCTGCGCGGCGTCCAGGTCGTCCTTGCGCGTCGCCAGCCAGACGTCGTAGTCCCCGGCGAAACCGCCGGCGCGGGCGGTGTTCCCGACGTTCGGCGACCCGCCGATGGAGAGCGCCGGTGGCGTCCCCGCACCGAGCTTGGCCGCCGCGGCCTTGATGTCCGCGACGTCGACCTCGAAACCCACCGGAACTCCTCCCCGCCGGCCGAGTGACAGGCCCCGTCGGCAATGTAACAGTTTGCCGCAGGTGGGACGCCGGGGTTCCGTTTTCGGTTCCCCGGTCGGTGGCCAAAACCGGACACGTCCGGGGGAGGCCAGGGCGCTCAGGAGCCGAGGGCCGCGGGGGACTCCGCCTCGGGGATCAGCAGCCGGGCCGCGCCCGAGCCGTCGGACGGAACCGCCCAGACGTCCGCGTGGCCGGGCGCCCGGGGGACGCCGTACCCGATCGTGTGATCGTCGAGCCAGGCCGGCTGGTCGTCGACGCTGCGGGTCTCGGCCAGCGGGGTCACCTTCGACGTCGCCAGGTCCAGCACCGACAGCCGCCAGCCCTTCGCCGGGTCACCGTCCACTGCGGACTTGAACGCCACCCGCGTCCCGTCCGGGGACAGCGACGGGCACTCGACGTTCTCGCGCAGCGTGCGGACCGTGTGCGCGGTGAAGTCGCCCGCGACGAGGTAACGGCGCCCGGCCGTCGACATCGTCGCGTAGAAGTGGCGGTCGTCGCGGGTGAACGTGACACCCCAGAAGTTGAGGTCGGCCGCCTGGTACGGCCGCCCGTCGAGCGTGACCGCGTAGTCCTCCAGCGTGCCCGCGAGGTCGCCGGTCGCCGTGTCGAGGATGCCGGCGCGGGTGGAGAACATCCCGCCGTTGTAGGAGTCGCCGGTGACGAACACCGTCCACGCGAGCATCCGGCCGCTCGCCGACACCCGCGCCCGGTTCGGCAGCCCGACCAGCGGGATCTCGCGCTTCGAGGTGAGGCCGGCGTCGAGCACCACCAGCTGGTAGGTGGTGAGGTCGCCGTCCGGGCGCAGGCAGAGCCCGGTGCCGCCGGCGGCGTACACCCGGCTGCACGACAGCGGTGACACCGTCCGCGCGCCGCCGGGGTCGGCCGCGGCCACCGTGGCGACGTGCCCGCGGTCGGCGTCGGCGGTGCTGCGGAACAGCAGCCGCGGGCCGGGGGAGAGGCTCACCATGCCGGTCGCCGTGACGTCGTGGCTGCGCGCGCTCGCGAACCCGACGTAAGCGACCGCGGCGCCGGCCAGCACGAGCACGCCGGCAACGGCGATCAGGATCCGGGTCTTCACGCAGCCTTCCTCGGGGAGAGCACTACGAAAGTGACGCCGATCGCGAGCACCGCCGCGCCGGCCGCGACGGCGATCGCGGGCTCCGCGCCCCAGAACTGCCACGCCAGTCCGAAAAGGACGGACGAGGCGAAGTAGGCCAGCGCCTGCGCCGTCTGCACCAGCGAAAGACCCGTGGTGCGCAACGACTCCGGCAGGAGCGGCCCGGCCAGCGCCATCAGGACGCCGTCGGTCGCGGCGTAGAACGCGCCGTACAACGCCAGCGAGAGCGCGAACAGCGGCCAGCCGGACACCGGGCCGGCCAGCAGCAGGTAGACGAGCGCCAGCGCGCCGTAGCCGCCGAGCACCACCGGCAGCCGCCCGACTCGGTCGGCCAGCGCGCCCAGCGGCGCGGCGAGCAGCAGGTAGGCGAGGTTGGTCCCGACCGCGAGCAGCGGGAACCAGCCGGTCGCGATGTCTTCCTTGTGCTGCAGCAACAGGTAGACGAACCCGTCGCCGACCGTGGCCAGCCCGAGCACGGCCGCCGCGACCAGCAGCCGCCGCACCCCGCTCCCGCGCAGCAGGGCCGCCGCGGCCCGGGGCGAGACCGGGGTGGCGGCCCGCGGGGTCCGGCGGTCACGCACGAACAGCACCAGCAGCAGCACGCCGATCGCGGCGACGCAGAAGCTGACGACGAACACCGCGTCGAACGCCTCGGGGTTGGTGGCGCCGACCGCGGCGAGCACGGCCAGCGCGACGAGCGGACCGGCGAACGCGCCGGCGCTGTCCATCGCGCGGTGCACGCCGAACGCGCGCCCGAGCAGCGGTTCGGGGGTCGACAGCGTGATCAGCGCGTCGCGGGGCGCGGTCCGCAGGCCCTTGCCGGCGCGGTCGAGCGTGATCACCGCGCCGATCGCGCCCGCCGACGCCCCGGCCGCGAGCAGCCCGAGCTTCGCCACCGCGGACAGCGCGTAGCCGGTGCCGGCCACGACCTTGCGCCGCCGGACCCGGTCCGCGACGTACCCGCCGGCGACCCGCAGCAACGCCGTCGCGCCGGTGTAGAGACCGTCGACCAGGCCGTATGCCGCAGGGCTGAGGTGCAGGCCGAGCACGAGGTAGACGGGCAGGATCGCCGTGACCATCTCCGAAGAGACGTCGGTGACCATGCTGACGGCGCCGAGCGCGAAGACGTTCGCGCCGATCGCCGAGAGCTTGCGCGGGGACGCTGCCCCGGCGTGCTCCCGGCGACCGATGGTGGAGAGGTACACGCGGCCTACTGCCAGACGTCGAGGATCGGCGACTTGCTCGCCGCGCCGCCGAGACCCGGCAGGCCGTAGGACGCCTCGATCGTGCGCAGCACGGTGTAGTGGTTGATCGATTCGCTGTAGCTGCCGACCGTGACGTGCGCGCCGGTGAAGCTGGTGAAGATCTGGTTCACCGAGGTGCCGCTGTCCTCGTCGAAGGTGGTGATCAGCAGGCTGTTATGCGTCTTCGCCCACTGGGCGTAGGCGTCGAGGTGGTTCTTCAGCCAGGTGTCGCCGGTGCCGACTGAGCAGTCGTGCATGTCGGAGCACATGTTCGGCGTGACGAAGGAGACCGTCGGCAGCTGGGTGAAGTCGGTGGGGAAGCTCGTGTAGCGGAGGTTGCTCGCGGCGGGGACGTTCGAGAAGTCCACCCAGCTGTTGTGCTTGCGCATGTAGGTGCCGCTGGAGCAGCCGGTGTAGCCGTCGGAGGGCATCGACTCGGAGTAGCCCTTGAACGTCTTGCCCGCGTCGATCAGCTGCTGGCCCAGGTTGGCCTTCGCGCCGAGGTTGGCCGGGCAGCTGTCGCTGGTCACGCCCTGCGTCGCGCCCGAGAAGAGGGCGACGTAGTTGGGCTGGCTCGGGTGGGTGATCGCGAAGGAGTTCGTGAACTTCGCGCTCTGCGAGGCGAGGGTGTTGAAGTAGGGCGCGCTGGAACTGCCGTTGATCGAGGAGTACTTCTTGTTCTCGAACATCACCAGGACGATGTGGTCGAACGCCGGCACGGTGGCGGCGGTGGGCTGCACCGCCGGCTCGTCCGTTCCGGTGACGGCGGCCGCCGTGACGGCACCGGCCGTGACCAGGGTCGTGGCGGCGAGCACGGCGAGGATCCGCTTGCGGATCATGGGTCCTCCAACGCTGACGTGGTGGGGCGCCTCATGATGCCCACGGCAGGGGGCCGGTTCGTGCCGTGTCGTGGTCCGGCTCGTGAACACCAGGAAACCTCCGGCGGACAACGGAAAGAGTGGGTGAATCGCTGTCCGGTGTCAACCTCCTTTCGTAGTGTCCATTGTGGACAGCCAGGGGTTTGACAGGTCGCTCCCAGCTCGCTCAAAGGAACGACGCCGAGACTCGTTCCCATGGACCCCTACACGACCGGCGGAGCGGCCCGCCGCGAGCACGGCCGCCGCAAGGCCGCCCTGGCCACGGCGGCCGCGGCGGTACTCGGAGCGGCCGCGGTCGGCGCGATCGGCTTCGGCCTGTCGTCCGCCTCGGCCTCCCAGACGACGACCACCACGGGCACGACCGGCGACCAGCTGCAGTCCTCCGACAGCGGCGTGGACTCCGGCTCGGGCAGCGCGCACACGGGCTCGGGTGCGTCATGACGGCGTTTCGCGCACTGGGCACCACGGCGGAGGTCCTGGTGACGGACCCGGCGCGGCTCGAGGTGGCGGTGCTGCTGCTGCACGAGGAGCTGGCCGCGATCGACGCGGCGTGCAGCCGGTTCCGGGCCGACTCGGAGATTTCGCGGCTGCACGAGGTCGCGGGTCGGCAGGTTCGAGTGGGGGAGCTGCTGGCGGAGGCGCTCGGCGCGGCGTTGCGGGCGGCTCGGCTCAGTGATGGGCTGGTGGATCCGACCGTGGGGACGGCTGTGCGGGCGCTGGGGTATGACCGCGACTTCGCGGAGGTGATCGCGGGCACCTTGGATGCGGCGGGCGGCGATTTGGCGTCGCGCGGGTTTGATGCGGATCGGCGCTTGCCCGCGGTTGCGGGCGGCGGCGAGTTGGCTTCGCGTGGCACTGGTGCGGATGATGGCCTGGCTGGGGCGGTCGGTGGCGGGCCTGCCTCGCGCGGGCTTGGTGCGGATCGGCGCATTGCTGAGTCGACCGGCGGCGCACCTGCGCCGCGCGGCCCAGGCGCGGATTCTGGCTTCGCTGCGCCGACCGGCGGCGAACCAGCCCCGCGCGGCCTTGATGCGGATCGGCACCTCCCCGCACCGACCGGCGGCGCACCTGCCTCAACTGCAAGCGTCGCCGTTCTCACCCAAAGCGCCCCAGGCTGGCACCGAGTCCTCTTCGACCCCATCCACCGGCTCGTCGTCCTCCCGCGCGACATCCACCTCGACCTCGGCGCCACCGCGAAAGCCCTCGCCGCCGATCGGGCCGCTCGGCGGATCCACGCCGTCGTCGGGTGCGGGATCCTCGTCAACCTCGGCGGTGACCTGCGCACCGCCGGTCGCGCTCCCGAGGGCGGCTGGCAGATCGCCATCGGCGACGACCACACCGAAGCCGTCGCGCGGCCGGACACCACCGTCGCGCTTCGTGCCGGAGGTCTGGCCACCTCCGGGACCACCCGGCGGCGCTGGCGGCACGGCGGCCGGACCGTGCACCACATCGTCGACCCGCGCACCGGGGATGTCGCGGAACCGCGCTGGCGCACCGTCACCGTCGCCGCGAAGTCCACTGTGGACGCCAACACCGCGAGCACCGCGGCCATCGTCCTCGGGCCCGAAGCGCCCGGCTGGCTCACCGAACGCCACCTCTCCGCGCGGCTCGTCGGCGTCGACGGCGACGTCGTCCTGACTCCCGGCTGGCCCGAAGAGCGGGCGTCATGAGTACCGCCGTCTGGTACTTCAGCCGCGCGACCGGCCTGGTGTCGCTGGTGCTCTTCACCGGCGTCGTCGTCCTCGGCGCGCTCGGCGCCGGCCGGTTCGCGACGCGGACTTGGCCGCGGTTCACCGTCGCCGCCGTGCACCGGAACCTCGCGCTGACCAGCCTCGGCTTCCTCGCCGCGCACGTCGTGTCGGCGGTCCTCGACGGCTACGTCCCGCTGAGCTGGTTCGACGTCGTCGTCCCGTTCGGCTCGGACTACCGGCCGCTGTGGGTCGGCTTCGGCGCGGTCGCGATCGACCTGCTGCTCGCGATCGTGGTCACCAGCCTGCTGCGCACCCGCATCCGGCCGCGCGCCTGGCGCGCGGTGCACTGGCTGGCCTACCTCTGCTGGCCGGTCGCCCTCGTGCACGGCTTCGGCATGGCCGAAAACGACGCCGCGTACGGCTGGATCGTCGCCCTCGACGTGCTCTGCGTGCTGGCCGCGCTCGGCGCCGTCGTCTACCGCGCCGGCGTGAAGCACGCCGACACCGAAACCCGCAAGCTCTCGCCGCTGGGAGGCACCCGATGAGCACCCTGCCCCCGCACCGGCTCGACCTGGCCGGGCACCGGCGCCGCAACGGCGTCGTCCCATGGGTCGCCTACCACGGCGAAGACGGCCGAGACCGCCTGATCGACGCCGTCGACGCGGCCGGCGTGCGCGGCCGCGGCGGCGCGGGCTTCCCGACCGCGGTGAAGCTGCGCGCGGCCCGGGCGCGACGCTCGATCGTCGTCGCGAACGGCTGTGAGGGCGACCCGCTCAGCCGGAAGGACGCCGCGCTGCTCACGCTGTCCCCGCACCTCGTGCTCGACGGCCTGCAGCTCGCCGCCCACGCCATCGGCGCCGGCGAGGCCGTGCTCTGCGTCCACGCGGACAGCCCGGTGCTGCCGAGCGTCACCTCGGCGCTGGCCGAGCGCGACGACCTGGTGCCCGTGCGGATCGCCGAGATCCCGCGCCGGTACGTCGCCAGCGAGGAAACCGCGCTGGTCCACTTCCTGACTTCCGGCGACGCGCGGCCGCTCGGCAAGCTGCCGCGGCCCGCCGAACGCGGGGTGCGGGGCCGGCCGACGCTGGTGGACAACGTCGACACGCTGGCGCAGGTCGCGCTGGCCGTCCTGCTCGGCCCGCACCACTACCGCGCGGCCCGCACCGACCTGGTCACGGTGACCGGCGCGGTCCGGCGGCCCGGTGTGGTCGAGGTGGCGCCGGGCGCGTCCGTCGCCGAGACGCTGGCCGCGGCCGGCGGTGAGGCCGAGCCGGTGCTAGCGGTGCTCGTCGGCGGTTACGGCGGCACGTGGACGTCCGACCTGGGCGACGGCTTGACCGGAATCCCGGCGGTGTACGCCCTGCCGGCCGGCGCGTGCGGGCTGGCCTACACGGCCGGCGTGCTGAAGTTCCTCGCCGCCGAGTCGGCCCGCCAGTGCGGACCGTGCATGTTCGGCCTGCCGGCGATTGCGGCGGACTTCGCGGAGCTGGTCCGCGGCGGCCCGTCGACGGCCCGGCTGGCCCACCGCATCCCGCTCCTCACCGGCCGCGGCGCGTGCGGCCACCCGGACGGCGCGGCCCGCCTCGCGGCGTCGGCCCTGCGGACGTTCGCGTCCGACGTGACCGCGCACCTGGCCGGCGGCCGGTGCCGGGTGCTGGAGGGAGTGGCGTGAAGCTTTCGGTGGACCCGATCGGCTGCCGCGCGCACGGGTTGTGCGCCGACCTGCTGCCGGAGTCGGTGCGGCCGGACGAGTGGGGTTACCCGGTGGTGGCGCCCGGCGAGCTGCCGCCGGAGCTGGTGGCGGACGCCCGTCGCGCGGCGGCCGCGTGTCCCGCGTTGGCGTTGCGGCTGCGGAAGAACTGAGCGGTAGGGTCGGCCGCGTGACAGAGTCGGCTCCCGGCTGGGACGCGATCGAAGCCGCGGTCGCGGCGCACCTCCCGGCGCAGGAACCCCTGCACTGGGGCACGGACACCCTGCCCGGCCAGGACGGCGTCTACGGGATCAGCGCCTACCGCGGCGCCGGGCACTGGCTGCTGGTCACCTTCGGGCTGACCGAGCTGTTCACCAAGGAGAGCGACGACCCCGGCACCAGCGGCTGGGGGATCGAGCTGACGATCCGGGTGCCCGGCGAGTCGCCCGCGCCGTGGTCGCTCGAGCTCCTGCGGAAGCTCGGCGGATACGTCTTTTCGACCGGCCGGGTGTTCGCGCCGGGCCACCGCATGAGCCCGGGCGGCCCGATCACCGGCTCGGCCGGCACGCGCCTCACCGCGCTCGCGTTCGACGTGGACCCGGTGCTCGGCAAGATCACCACACCGCACGGCGCGGTCACGTTCCTGACCGTCTTCGGCATCACCGAAGACGAGCTGAGCGCCGCCCAGGAGACGACCACGGCCGAGGTGCTGACGGCGATCCGGGAGGACAACCCCTTGCTGGTCACCGACCCGGCCCGATAACCGGTCGTCCGGACGCGGCCGGCTCGTTAACCTCCGTGCCATGGACGAGAAGCTCCTCACCCGGATCCGCGGCGCCCGGCGGATCGCCGTGCTGACCGGTGCGGGTGTCTCCACCGCGTCCGGGATTCCCGACTACCGCGGCCCCGACGGCGTCTGGACACGCACGCCGAGCGCCGCGAACGCCTTCACGCTCAAGGACTTCATGGCCGACGCCGACGTGCGGCGCGAGTTCTGGCGCGGTTACGCCGGGCACGCCGCCTGGCGCGCCGAGCCGAACGCCGCCCACCGCGCGCTCGCGAAGCTCGACGAAGCGGGGGTCGCCGTCCGGGTCCTCACCCAGAACGTCGACGGGCTGCACCAGCGGGCCGGCCTCGCCGCCCGCAAGGTGCTCGAACTGCACGGCACCATGCACACCACGCGCTGCACGGCGTGCCCGGTGCGGCTGCCGACGGCCGAGGTGCTGGCGCGCTTCGACGGCGGCGATCCGCGGTGCCCGGACTGCGGCGGGATCCTGAAGCTCGACGTCGTCCTCCTCGGACAGAGGCTGGACGGCGACGTCCTCGGGCACGCGCGGAACATCGCCGCGGCGAGCGGGCTCTTCCTCGCCGTCGGCAGCTCGCTGCAGGTGGAGCCGGCCGCGTCGCTGTGCACCGTGGCCGTGCAGTCCCGGGCGACGCTGGTGATCGTCAACCGCGACCCGACACCCTACGACGCAGACGCCGATTTTGTGGTGCGGGAAGACATCGAGACCGTCGTCCCGGAACTGTGCGACGCCGTGGCGGCCGCGTGATCCGCGAGGCCCGCGACGAAGACTGGCCGCGGATCTGGCCGATCATCAGCGACGTCGTCACCGAGCAGCGGACGTTTCCCTACGACCCCGCGATGACCGAACCCGAGGCCCGGCGGAGCTGGCTGGTGGCTCCGCCGGCCCGGGTGGTCGTCGCGGTCGACGGGGACCGCGTGACCGGCACCGCGAACATGTACGCCAACCGGCCCGGGCCCGGCAGCCACGTCGCGTCCGGCAGCCTGATGGTCGCGAAGGCGGCGCGGGGCAAGGGGGTGGGCCGCGCCCTCACGACCGACCTGATCGCCTGGGCGCGGCGAAGCGGCTTCGCGGCGATCCAGTTCAACGCCGTCGTCGACGTCAACACGGCCGCCGTCCGGCTCTACGAGAGCCTCGGGTTCGTCACGCTTGGCACCGCGCCCGGCGCGTTCCGCCATCCCGACCTGGGTGACGTCGGGCTGCGGATGATGTGGCTGGACCTGCGTTAACGGCGTCCGCCGAACTGCCAGGAGTGCACTTCGACGGCGGCGTACCGCTCCGGCGTCAGCACTTCGCGGGCGGCTCGGGCGTCCGGCGCCCGGAGGAGGGCGGCGGTGCCGAGCCAGGCGGCGCCGTCGTCGGACAGGAGCGGTCCGTAGGCGATGAGGTCGTGCCCGGCCGGAACCGTGGTGTCGGCCGGTCCTTCGCCGAGGCCGAGCACCAGGTAGCCGGTCGGCTCCCCGGGCGACTCCCACATCGTGCGGCCGAGGCTGTTGCGCCACCGGCGGATCAGCACGTCCCGGTAGGCGCCGGCCTGGTAGGCGGGCTCGTCGAAGGCGAACGCCCGCGCGGCGGCGGGGTCCGGCAGGTCGACGATGTGCACACTGCCGGTGAGGACGTCGCCGTCGAAGGTCGGGCCGCGGGCGATCATCCGCTCCGCGTAGCCGTCCATATAGGACCAGTGCGCGGCCAGCGTGGCCTCGCGCAGCGGCCGGGAGCCGGGGCGGTCGCGGTGGTGGCAGAAGAACTCCATACCCTTCAGTCTCCCCGGCTGGCAGACTGCGGTGGTGCACGATCCCGCGTCGCTCACGGATCCGGAGAACTGGACCGGCGGCTTCTACGAGCTTTCCCTCGAACTCGACGACGTGCGTTTCGACGCCGCGGTGAGCGCGGTGTGGCGAGCGGCGGGCGCGGTGCCCGCGCTGGAGACGTCGTCCGGCCACCTGCGGGGCACGGTGACCTTCGGCGGCCCGGTGGTCTGCGGCAGTTTTGTCACCCGCTACGACGACGGCCCGGACTGCGTGACGTTCTACCTCCCGCTCACCGCGCTGTCGCTGCTCGAACACCGGATCGGCGGATTCCCGTCCGGGTCCTCGGGCGGCTCCGGGTCGCCGGCGTCGCGGGCGGCGCTGGACTCGTGGCTGGCCGGGGTGGCGGCGAAGGCATTCCGCGAGGTCGGCTTCCGCCTCGGCCTGATCGGCTTCGAGCTGGACCCCCTGACGGCGGCCGAGGTCGGCGGGGTGGTGCCGGAGGAGCGGTGGGCCGGCTACCTGCTGCCGGTCGACGGCCGCCTGGAGTACACCCCGGCCAACCGCTAGCGCGCCGCCCGGGGTGCCGGTCGCCGGCACCCCGGGGAAACCGACTTCAAGCCGACGTCAGCGGCGCCGTCGCCAGCAGGTGGTGCGCCGCGACGCTCGCGCCGTCCGCGCGGACCCGGGCCGCGAACCGCCGGGCCGTCCCGGCCACGGACGGGTTCAGCGCCGCGCCGAGAGCCGCCGTCAGCGCCTCGGCCGTCGGCACCCCAGGCTCGGTCGCCGCGCCGAGGCCCAGCTCGCGGACCCGGCCCGCGAAGTAGTGCTGGTCGTACATCTGCGGCACGACGACCTGCGGCGCGCCCGCGCGAGCCGCCGTCGTCGTGGTGCCGGCGCCGCCGTGGTGGACCACCGCGCCGACCCGCTTGAACAGCGCCTGCTGGTTGATCTCGTCGATGCCGAAGCAGTCCGGCTGCCCGGCCACCGCGGCCAGCCCGGCCCAGCCGCGGGCGATGATCGCCCGCCGGCCGTGCGCCCGCGCCGACGCGAGCATCACTTCGGCGAGCTCGCCCGGCGCGCGCATGCTGCCGAACCCGAAGTACACCGGCGGCTCACCCGCGTCGAGGAACTCCAGCAGGTCGTCCGGCAGCGGCCGCTCGTCCGGCCAGACCCACGCGCCCGTCTGGACGACGCGCGCGTCGCCCGGCTCGGGCCACGGCGCCAGCGCCGCGTCGGCGGCGAGCCACGGCCGATCGGAGAACACGTGCGCCTGCAGGTCGTCGACCGGATCCTGGCCGGCCGCCGCGCGGCAGGCGTTCACGTGCCCGCCGAAAAGCGCGTTCCAGCGCTGCGCGTCCTCGTCCCAAAGGGCACGGTTCTCCGCCTTTCCGGGCGTCCGCCACGGCATCGGCGGCGGCGCGTGCAGATCCGACGGCAGGGTGATCGGGCAAAAACTCGCATAAACGTAGGCGGCGCCGGTCCGCTCGGCGATCGAGCGGGTCGCGAACTGCAGCGCGCCCGCGGCGAGGAGGACGTCACATCCTTCGGCCGCCACGGCGATCGTCTCGAACTGCGTCGTGACGGTGTCTTCGACCGCCTTGCGCATTTCTTCGGGTGTCGGACGGCTCCCCGTGGCGGTTCCGCGCAGCTCAGGGCCGATCGGCACGACGTCGAACCCGAGCTCGTCGAGCCAGTCCCGGAAGTCCGGCGGCACGCACAGGCGGACGTCCTGCCCGAGCGCTCTCAGCTCCGAGGCCAGCGCCACGACCGGCTGAACCTCGCCCCGCGAGCCGATCGTGGACAGCAGCACACGCATGACGGAATCCCCTCCGCTGGAAAAAGGTGAGCCCGAATTGTGGACCCGCACCGGGGTCTTGCCACAAGCCCCGGGGTCGGCTATATGTTCAAGTGGGGAGAGGGAATCCCGCCGCGGTCGAGGTCGCCCGGAATCAACCGAGGGTGAACGGATCCCGCGTCCCGCCGGTCAGCTCGACCCACACCGCCTTGTCGACCAGGTACTCGTCGATCGCGTGCACGCCGTTCTCGCGGCCGAGGCCCGAGCTCTTGACCCCGCCGAACGGCACCGACGGCGCCACGACGCGGTAGGCGTTCACCCACACCGTGCCGGCCTTAAGCTTCGCCGCGACGCGGTGCGCGCGGTGCACGTCCTTCGTCCAGACGGCGCCGGCGAGCCCGTACGGCGTGTTGTTGGCCAGCCGGATCGCCTCGGCTTCGTCGGTGAACGTCAGCGCGGCCAGCACCGGCCCGAAGACCTCCTCGCGCACGACCGTCGACTCCGGCGTCACCCCGGTCAGCACGGTCGGCCGGACGAACAGCCCGCCCAGCGCCGGTTCCGCCTCGCCGCCGCAGACGACCGTCGCGCCTTCGGCCTTCGCCGTTTCGAGGTAGTGCAGCACCTTTTCGTACTGCGGCGTGTTGGCGACCGGGCCCATTTCGGTGCCGGGCTCGTTCGGGTCGCCCAGCCGGATAGCCTCGGCGCGCTCGGCGATGAGCCGCACCAGCTCGTCGTGGACGTCGGCGTGCACGATCAGCCGGGACCCGGCCATGCACGTCTGGCCGGTGGCGGCGAAGACGCCGGCGACAACCCCGTTCGCGGCCGCGGCGAGGTCGGCGTCGGGGAACACCACCTGCGGCGACTTGCCGCCCAGCTCCAGCGTCACCTTGTTGAGGTTCCCGGCGGCGGCCACGGCGACCGCGCGGCCGGTGGCGGTCGATCCGGTGAACGCGACCTTGTCGACCCCCGGGTGCCCGGCCAGCGCCGCGCCCGTCTCGCGCGAAAGCCCGGTGACGACGTTGACCACGCCGGGCGGGAACCCGGCTTCGGTGACCAGTTCGGCCAGCCCGAGCGTCGAGACGGGCGAGTGTTCCGACGGCTTCACGACAACCGTGCACCCGGCGGCCAGCGCGGGCGCGAGCTTCCAGGTGAGCAGCAGCAACGGCGAGTTCCACGGCGTGATGGCCGCGACCACGCCGGCCGGTTCGCGGCGGGTGTAGACGAGGTAGTCCGGGTTCGGCGCCGGGATCTGGCGGCCCTCGATCTTGTCGGCCAGGCCCGCGAAGTAGTGGTACCAGCCGCCGAGCCCGGTGAGCTGGCCGATCATCTCGCGGTAGAGCTTGCCGGAGTCGTTGACCTCAAGCCGGGCGAGGCGCTCGGCGTGGTCGCCGATGAGGTCGCCGAACCGGCGGAGGAGGGCGGCGCGGGCGAACCCGGTCGTCGCGCCCCACTCACCCTCGAGCGCCGCGCGGGCCGCGGCGACGGCGTCGTCGACGTCCTCCGGGCCGCCGTCCGGGACGACCGCCCACGGCTGTCCGGTGTACGGGTTCTGCGACTCGAACGTGCGGCCCGAGCGGGCGCCGACGGCCTTGCCGTCGATCAGCAGGGAAAACCGGGGGAGCATGGGCCGTCCTTTCGCTGTGCGACCTGATCAGCCTGCACCCTTCGGGGTGTCACGCGAAAGGGGGTACGCCGGAATTGATCACGCGGCTTCGGAAAGCGTTTCCGGCGCGGTCAGTTCTTCGGCGAAGATCGTGTCGATCTTCCGCGACGCGGTCCGCAGTTTCGCGACACTCGCGACGAACAGCAGGACGGCCGCCGCAGGCACCACGAGCAGCACCGGCGGCCACCCGGCGCCGACCACCGCGACCACCGAGAAAATGGCCATGACCAGGAAGACTGCCCGGCCGGCGACCCGCGGCCACGCGGGACGGGGCTTGGCGTGCCGGCCACGCGACGTACGCAGAACCGGCCGCACCAGGGCAGCGTGGACACTCATTCCGACCTCCGGAAAGTCGACGAACCGGCCGGGACGGGGATTCCCGGCGGTGGGTACCGGCACCGCGTTCGGCGCGGCGGACACGGTGGATGTGTCGGGGCCGAGCCGGTTCCGGTTACCGGTCGTTATTGCTTCGAGTCCGAATCCGGGGAATCGAATTCGGCGCGCATTATGGTCTGTTTCACGGCGGTTCCGGCACTAGGGCCGATGGGCCCGGTTCGTGCGGCCGGAGGTCCTCAGGACTCGTCGTGGCCGGGTCCCTTGCCTTTGCCCTTGCCACTGTTCCCGGTCTTCGGCGGCTTGGGCGGCTTTGGCCCTTTCGGCGGATGCACTGCACTCGAACGGGTGACGGCAGCGGGTTCGAGATCTGCGGCTTCGGTGACCCTCGGCGTGGGAGCGGGGTTCCCGGACTCTGCGAGCGGGGCCGAGGAGGGCGGAGCGGTCGCGGGCGCGGAGGAGTGAGGGGCCGGTTGCTGGGCGGGGGTGGTGGTCCCGGCGCCGGGGATGGTGAGCAGCACGGCCGCGAGGGCGGCAGCGGCAACGGCGGCGATCCCGACGGCCAGGGCGAGCCGACGGGGGCGGGCCGGGGGAGGCCCGATGTGCTGGGTGGGGCGGGTGTGGGGGAGGGGGCGGTTGCTGGGGTCGGCGGCGGTGCCGAGGTGTGGGGCTGGCTCGGCTGCTTCCGGCCACGATGGTGCGGGCGCGTCGCCCTGCGGAGCTGTTCCGGCGGCCGCTGCCGCGATGTCTGGCGAAGCCGGCCCGGCTCCGGCGGCTTCCGGCCGGTCGGCGCTGGCCGGGGAGTGCGCTGCGGAGGCTTGTTGTGAGGCTGCTGCCGCGATGCCTGGCGAAGCCGGCCCGGCTCCGGCGGTTCCCGGTTGGTCGGCGCCCGCTGGGGAGTTCGCTGCGGAGGCCTGTTGTGAGGCTGCTGCCGCGATGCCCGGCGAGACCGACCCGGCTCCGGCGGCTTCCGGGTGGTCGGCGCTGGCCGGCGAGGTCGCTGCGTGCGAGGCTGCTGCCGCGATGCCTGGCGGGGCCGACTCGGCACCGGCGGCCTCCGGCCGGTCGGCGCTGGCCGGGGAGACTTGGCGCGAGGCTGCTGCCGCGATGCCCGGCGAGACCGACCCGGCTCCGGCGGCCTCCGGCCACGATGTGGCGGGCGTGTCGCCCGGCGAAGCTGTTCCAGCGGGGGCCGCCGCGATGTCTGGCGAAGCCGACCCGGCTCCGGCGGCTTCCGGGTGGTCGGCGCTGGCCGGGGAGTTCGCTGCGGAGGCTTGGTGCGAGGTTGCTGCCGCGATGCCTGGCGAGGCCGACGCGGCTCCAGCCGGGCCATCCGTCGCGGCGGCGTAGTTCGAAGCTACTCCGGCGTTTGCCCGCCGTGCCGTGGCGTCCGCGATCTCCGAACCCACCGCGGAACCGGCACTCATCACATGCGGCTGGGTCGGCGCGAGCACCCCGTCAACCGCCCCCTGCCGCCGCCCGATCGCCGTCAACCCGGCGGCCACTCCGCGGCGCCACCAGGAACGTGTGCTCGGCCAGGACACCACCGGCACCGGCGCGTGCAGCAGTTCCAACACCTCCGCCGCCGTCGGGCGGTCGGTGGGCTCGCGCCTTGTCATCCGCTTCAACGTGTGGGCCAACGATGGCGGCAAGCCCTCCGGGATCCGCGGTGGCCGCGTCAGGCGGGCCATCGCCGCCTCGATCATCGTTCCCGAATACTCACGCTGGCCCGTCACGCACTCCAGCAGGATCAGCCCCAGTGCGTACACGTCCGCCGGTGGGCCTGCCGGCTCGCCGCCGACCTGTTCCGGGGCCAGGTACGCCGCCGTGCCCGGGACCACGCCCGTGCCCGTTATGTGCGTCGTGTCGAGTGCGTGGGCGATGCCGAAGTCGCCGATCAGCGGGCCGTCCTGCGACAGGAACACGTTGGCGGGCTTCAGGTCCCGGTGCACGATCCGCCGCGCGTGGACGTGCGCCAGCGCTTCGGCGAGGCCGGCCGCCAGCGCCGTCACCTCAGCCACCGGCATCGGGCCGCCGAGCAGGCGCTCCGCCAGGTTGTCGCCTTCGACGAGCTGCATCACCAGGAACGTCCGGCCGCTCTCGGAGCCGCTGTCCAGCAGCGCCACCACACCCGGGTGCGTGATGCTCGCCTGGATGTCCATCTCGCGCAGCCGGCGCCGCTGGTCGAGCGCCACGACCTCGCGGTCGTAGATCTTGACGGCGACCTCGCGGGTGAGCCGCGAGTCGAAGGCGCGGTAGACGCGGGCCGTGCCGCCGCTGCCGATCAGCCGGCCGACCTCGTACCGCCCGGCCAGCAGCTCGGGCGGCCGGACGTCCCCGAGGACCGGGTGCGGCGCCGAGCCGAACTCGCTGAGCGCGAAGCGAGCACACGTCACGTCTTCCGCGTCGTCGGCCACGGCCGCGATGTACCCCGATCCCGTGAAGCGCAAACGTCAGGCGGCCCCGAAGGCGTCCACTCCGGTCAGTTCCGCCGAGAGCGTCCACAAGCGCGCGGCCTGCTCCCGGTCGACGGCGTACGAGCGCACGCCCGACGCGGTCAGGCCCTCGGCGTCGGCCAGCTCGGCGACGTCGCAGTCCTCCAGGTACAGCCCGCCGAGCCCGGCCAGCTGCGGTGACGTCGCGGCCCAGACCGTCGTCGCCGCACCCTGCTCCGGCGTCTTGAACTCCATCAGCATCGTCCCGGCTTCGTCCATCCAGCCGCGCTCGACCATCTCCGCGCGGGACAGGTGCCGCTGCAGCGGCGTCATGATGCCGCCGGGGTGCAGCGCGAACGCGCGGACACCGCGCGAACGGGCCAGTTCGTCGAGGTGGACGGCGAAGAGCACGTTGGCCGTCTTGGCCTGGCCGTAGGCCGCCCACTTGTCGTAGCCGTGGGTGAACTGGACGTCGTCCCAGCGGATCGGCGAGTTGTGGTGGCCGCGCGAGGACAGCGAGACGACGCGGGCGCCGTCGGCGATCGCCGGCCACAGGCGGTTGGCCAGCGCGAAGTGGCCGAGGTGGTTCGTGGCGAACTGGGCCTCCCAGCCTGGGCCGACGCGGGTCTCGGGGCAGGCCATGACGCCGGCGTTGCCGATGAGCAGGTCGATCCGCCGTCCGGAGGCCAGGAACCGGTCGGCGAAGCCACGGACGCTCTCGAGGTCGCCCAGGTCCAGCTCGTCGACCTCGACGTTCCCGAGGCCGGCCAGCGCCTCCTCGGCGGCCGCGCGACGGCGGGCCGGGACGACGACGTGGGCGCCCGCGCCGGTCAGCGCGCGGGTGGTTTCGAGGCCGATCCCGGAGTAACCGCCGGTGACGACGGCGAGCTTTCCCGTGAGGTCGACGCCCGCGACGGCTTCGGCGGCCGTGGTGGTGGCGCCGAAGCCGGAGCCGAGCTTGTGCTGTGCGGTGGTCATGACGCCGACGGTACGAGCTGGAGTGCACTCCAGCGCAAATCGCGGCCGGGGCCGAAACGGGGGACAATCGACGGCGAGAGGCGCCGCCGACCTAGGAAGGCTCTGATGGCCGACTACTACGGGAACCAGCCCCAGGACGTCCGCCCGGGGATCGACGCGCGCCGGTTGTGGGCGGGCGGCGTCGCGACGGCGGTGATCGCGGCCCTGCTCGCGGTGGTCGGGCTGCTGATCGCGCGCGGCGTCTTCGAGGTCGAAGTGCTGGCCCCAAAAGGCGAAGGCGTCTGGGGCAACGCGAGCACCACGACGTACGCACTGGTCGCCGCCGCGGTGGCGCTGCTCGCCACCGGGCTGATGCACCTGCTGAGCGTCGCGACGCCGGCGCCGTCCCAGTTCTTCGGCTGGATCATGGTGCTCGTCACGTTGATCGCGGTGGTGCTGCCGCTGACCCTCACGGTCGCCCCGAGCGCGAAGATCGCCACGGCGGCGATCAACCTCGTCATCGGGCTCGTCATCGCCGCGGTCGTCAACAGCATGGCGGCCAGCGCCCGGACGCTGCACCGGCGCCGCAGCCAGCAGCCCGCGCCAACGCGCCAGTACCCGCAGCAACAACAGCAGCAGCCCCCGCCGACGACGCGCTACTACGACCAGTGACCATGGACGTGCAGGAGACGAACCGCCGCGTGATCCGCCAGTTCCGCGCGGGCGGCGAGGTCGAAGGCATGCACCGCGAGCGGCTGGTGCTGCTCACCACGACGGGCCGGAACTCCGGGAAACCGCGGACGGTCCCGATGATGTACCACCGCGACGGCGCCCGGCTACTGGTGGTGGCGTCCAACATCGGGGCGCCGAAGCACCCGGGCTGGTACCTGAACCTGATCGCCGATTCCCGGGTGAAGGTGGAGGTGGACGGCCACGAGTTCGACGGGGAGGCGCTGCCGCTGCTGGGGGCCGACTACGTGCGGACGTGGGCGGAGCTGGAGAAGCACTACCCGTTCCTTGCCGACCACCAGGCGAAGGCCAGGGAAGCCAAGCGGGTCATCCCGATCGTGGAGCTGTCCGAAGAGGACTGAACTGGCGGACGAACGTGTCGACGTGACCGAGAATGTCTCCCCGCCCCGCTTGCACGACTTGAACGAGCGCGAACGTGATCTTGTTGATGCCGCGCGCGCAGGAAGAACGCTGACCTGCGGAGATCTCGAGAGCGGTGACCCAGGTCAGCCGATCCGGTCGCAGCTGCTGCGGGAGCTCCTGCTCGGTCGGCACGGACCGGTCGATCCCCGGGGTCTCCGCGTCTCGGGTGCCCGGATCATCGGGGCGCTCGACCTCGACAACGTGGTCGCCCAGGCCGGGATGACGCTCACCGAATGCCACTTCACCGAGCGTGTCTCAGCCTGGAACGCCAAGCTGCCGTGGCTGGATCTGAGCCGGTCGCGACTGCCGGGATTTCGTGCCGATCTGAGCGAGATCGAGGCGGGCCTGTGGCTCACCGGCATCGTCGTCTCCGGAAGCGGGGCCGAGGGCGTGGTCGGACTCAGGGGGGCTCGGGTCAACGGGCCGCTCAACCTCTGCGACGCGCAGATTTTCAACGAAAGCGGAGCGGCAGTTCGAGCCTCCGGCATCGAGGTGAACGGTGACGTGCTGATGGCGGCGCGAGTCTCAGCGGTGCGGACAGCGGCGGTGTCGTACAGCTGTTCGGTGGTCACATCGGCGGTTGGTTGGTGATGAGAAACGCCGAGATCGCCAACCGGAGCGGCAAAGCGATCCAGGCCGGGCAACTCGAGGTGAAGGGAAACCTGAACTGCGGAGGGGTCGTGGCCTCCGGCGACGATTTCGGCGGAACGATCTCCCTGATCGCCGCCCGCGTCGGCGGTGACGCGTTCCGTCCTGTGCTCAGGCACGGGACACCGAACGGGCATGCGATGACGCGAAACTCGTCGACCTGAACGGGTTCACCTTCGGTGCGCTGGAGGCGGCTCCCGGGCGGCCGGTGCCTTGGCGCGAATGGCTTCACCTGATCCGCTACCACACGGATTCCTACCGCCCGGGCCCTTACCAGGTCCTCGCCGGCGTGGAACGCGCTGCGGGGCACGAGGGAAACGCCAGAAGAATCCTGATCGCGCAGCAGAGGGACATTCACCGGTGGGCCCCGGAAGCCTTGGGTGGGTGGCCGACCCGGGGCTTCCACCGGCTCTGGGGGATGCTGGCCGGGTACGGCTACCTCACGAGGCGAACCGCGGTAGCCCTTCTTCTCACCATGCCCCTGGCAGGCGGACTCGGTGCGTGGGCCGGGCGGGTGACCGACGGTGGCCATCACGTGGGGGAACGCGTGAGCTCGTTCACGTCGCCGGCCGGTCGGCCGTGCACCACGGTCGAACTCGTGGGGCTGGGGCTCGACCGCGGCCTTCCGCTGGCTCCGACGGGCGTTCGCGCCCGGTGTGACCTCAACCCCGACACCCGCTGGGCGGCGGAGTTCACTGTCGCGATGTGGCTCCTGCAAGCGGCGATCTGGGGTCTGGCGACTCTCGCGCTGCCCGCCTACTTGCTCGCCACGCGGCGGTAGCGCGCCGTCGCGAGAGGAGCGAACACCGCGATGATCGCCACGCAGCACAGGATCGCGTACAGGGCCGCGTTCTCCGCCGGCCAGCCCGTCGGCGCCGGGCCGAACCGGTTGCCGAACAGATCGCGGGTTGCGTTGATCACCGCCGTGAACGGGTTCCAGTTCGCGATCGCCTTGAGGAACGCGGGCAGTGTGTCGGTCGGGACGAACGCCGAGGAGATGAAGCTCAGCGGGAACATCCAGACCAGCCCCAGGCTCTGCGCGACTTCGACGCTGCGTGCGGCCAGGCCGATCAGCGCGCCCACCCAGGACAGGGCCCAGGCGAACATCAGCATCACCAAATAGCCGAGGAGCGCGTCCCAGAAGCTGCCGCGGATCCGCCAGCCGACCAGCAGCCCGCACGCCGACATCACCACCAGCGCGACCACGCTGACGACCAGGTCGGACGTCGTACGCCCGAGCACCACCGCGATGCGGGACATCGGCAGCGAACGGAACCGGTCGATGATGCCCTTCTGTAGGTCGTTCGCGAAGCCGATGACGGTGAACGCCGAGTTGAACGCGACCGTCTGGGCGAAGATCCCGGCGATGAGGAACTCGCGGTAGGCCGCGCCGCCCGCTTCACCGCCGATCGCGTTGCCGAAGACGTAGGCGAACAGCAGCACGAACATGATCGGCTGCAGCGTCGCGGCCATCAGCCAGTCCGGGTTGCGGCGGACGTTCATCAGGTTGCGCCACGTGATGATGCCGCCGTCGGAAATGCCCTTCGCCAACGCGTTCACTTCGCGGCCTCCTCGGCGGACTCGGCGCCGTGGCCGGTCAGGGACAGGAACACGTCGTCCAGTGTCGGCCGGTGCAGGGCGACGTCCTGGACGGTGATGCCTTGGCCGTCGAGCCGGCGCAGGGCTTCGATGAGCGCCTTCGGGCCGGTGTCGACGAAGATCTCGGCGCGGCGCGTGTGGTCGTCACCCGACGGGTCGCCGGTGCCGACCTCGCGCAGCACCGCCAGGGTGGCCGGCAGGTCCGCGGCCGAGGCGACGACCAGCTCGAGGCGTTCGCCGCCGATCTGGGCCTTGAGCTCGTCGGCCGTGCCGCGTGCGATCACCTTGCCGTGGTCGATCACCACGATGGAGTCGGCGAGTTGGTCGGCCTCTTCGAGGTACTGGGTGGTCAGCAGCACGGTCGTGCCGTCGGCGACGAGCTCCTTGATCACTTCCCACGTGTCGAGGCGCCCACCCGGGTCGAGGCCGGTGGTGGGCTCGTCCAGCACGACGACGGTCGGCTCGCCGACCAGCGCGCCGGCCAGGTCGAGGCGCCGGCGCATGCCGCCGGAGTACCCCTTCGCCGGGCGGTCGGCGGCGTCCTCCAGCCGGAACCGCGCGAGCAGCTCGCGCGCCCGGGCCCGCGCCGAGGCCTTCCGCCTGCCGTAGAACCGCCCCACCATGTAGAGGTTTTCGAAGCCGGTCAGGTTCTCGTCGACGGCCGCGTACTGGCCGGACAGCCCGATCCGGCGCCGCACCTCGTCCGGCTCGGCCAGGACGTCGTGCCCGGCCACCCGCGCCGAACCCGAGTCCGGCCGCAGCAGCGTCGTCAGGATGCGGACGGTGGTGGTCTTCCCGGCGCCGTTCGGGCCGAGCAGCCCGAGCACCTGGCCGGCCGGGATGTCCAGGTCGACGCCGTCGAGCGCGCGGGTCGAGCCGTAGGTCTTGACGAGCCCGCGCACTTG
Source organism: Amycolatopsis sp. NPDC104863 (assembly GCF_055582965.1). Lineage (NCBI taxonomy): Bacteria > Bacillati > Actinomycetota > Actinomycetes > Pseudonocardiales > Pseudonocardiaceae > Amycolatopsis > Amycolatopsis sp. NPDC104863. Next base: position 87,612 of record NZ_JBVJOW010000012.1, on the reverse strand, counting down.
GACGGCGCTCTCCGGTTCCGGCATGGCGGTTTCCCCTCTCGGTGACCCCCGACAAGCTAGGCCACGGGCGTCCCCGTTGTCCTCCGGGTTTATCCCTGAGCCGCCGACAGGGTGACGGCGAACTCCGGCGGCGTCCGCAGCGACTGGAAAACGACGCAGTAGCGCTCGGTCAGCTTCTTGAGCGTGGCGAGCTGCTCTTCGGACGCGTCGGTGTCCAGGGCGAACGACAGCCGGATCGCGCGGAAGCCGACCGGGGCGTCCTTCGCGACGGCGAGAGTGCCGCGGAAGTCGAGGTCACCTTCGGCGCGCACCCGCCCGCCGCGGACGTCGAGGCCCAGCGACGTCGCGACCGCCCGCAGCGTCACCCCGGCGCACGCGACGAGTGCTTCGAGCAGCATGTCACCCGAACAGGCGAGAGTGCCGTCGCCGCCGGTGGCCGGATGCAACCCGGCTTCGACCACAGCACGGCCGGTCTCGACCTTGCAGGAGATGCCGAGCCCGTCCAGCTCGGCGTCGGCGTGCAGGGTGACGAGCGCGCTCTCGGGGCGTTCGCGGTACTGGTCCTTCAACGGGCCCTGGGTCGCGCGCAGCGTTTCGGCGTCCATGGCGCGATTGTGCCCCCGAAAACGCAGAAACGGGGAGACCGGTTTCCCGGCCTCCCCGTTTCAACGGTCTAGCTTCAGCTCAGGGTCACAGCCACGTCGTCGATGACGAACGAGGTCTGCAGCGAGCTGTCCTCGGTGCCGCTGAACTTCAGCGCGAGGGTGCCGCCGGCGGCCGACGAGACGTCGATCGTCTTCTGCGCGTACCCGGTCGCCTTGTTCAGGTTGGAGTAGCTGCCCAGCGTCGCGCTGCCGTTGGAGACGGTCAGCTTGTCGTAGGCGACGGTCGTGGTCGTCTCCGCGGTGTCGATGTGCAGGAAGAACGTCAGGCTGGCGTGGCAGCCCGCCGGGATGCTCACCGACTGCGCGACGGACTCGGTGTGGGTCGAGCCGTAGCCGTCGAGGTAGGCGGAGTAGGTGCCGCCGTGCGCGGCCTGACCCTGCGAAGCCCACTGGCCGATGGCGCCGGTGGTGCCGGTCCAGTTCGCCGCGCCCGACTCGAAGCCGCCGTTGGCGATCTTCTGGCCGGAGCAGCCGCCGGTGGTGCCGACGGTCCACGAGAACGACGCCGTGCCGGTCTTGTTGGCCGCGTCCTTCGCCGTCACCGTGACGTTCGAGGTGCCCGCGGTGGTCGCGGTGCCCGAGATCGTGCCGGTGGAGGCGTTGATGGACAGGCCGGCCGGGAGGCCGGTGGCGGTCCAGCTGTACGGCGCGGTGCCGCCCGAAGCCGACAGCGGCAGGTTCACCGAAGCGCCGGTCACGGTCGACTGGTTGCCCGGGTTCGAAACCGTGACGGTGCCGGTCGCCGAGCAGGTCGGGTCGGCCGACTGCGCCGGGACGGAGATCGCGTCCCACGCCGCCTTGACGGTGTTGAACTCGGTGCAGCTGCCCGGGAACAGGTTCTTCGCCGCGGTCAGCGTCCAGGTGCGGTACTTCAGGTACGAGCTGCTGGAGGTCTTGAGCAGCATCGCGTTGTAGAAGATCTTCACCGCGTTCTGGACACCGAGGCCGGTGACCGTGGAGCTGTTGCACGTCGTGCTGGTCGGCTGCCCGTTGGTCGGGTTGGTGCCTTCGGCCAGCAGGTAGAACCAGTGGTTGCCGGGGCCGGCGGCCGCGTGCACCTCACCGTTGGGGACGGAGCTGTCGTAGCAGTTCTTGTCGCCCAGCGCCGACGGGTTGTACATGTTGCGGATCGGGCCGGAACCGACGAGGTTCACCTGCTCGCCGACGAGGAAGTCCGGCTGGTCGTAGGGAGCCGGCTCGTTCGCGAACCACTCCGTCGAGGCGCCGAAGACGTCCGCGACGAACTCCTGGGTGCCCGCACCGGAGATGCCGCCCGGGGTGTGGTCGTCGATGCCGTGGCCGTGCTCGTGCGCGACGACGTCGATCGAGCCGATCCAGCCACCGTTGGTGTTCTTGCCGATCTGGACCTGGGTGCCGTCGTAGTAGGCGTTCTGGTCGTTCAGGCCGACGCGGATCGGCCAGCCGCCGCCGTTGCCGTCGAAGCTGTTGCGGCCCAGCCACTGCGAGAGCATCTTGTTCTCGGTCTGGGCGGCGAACAGCGCGTCGACGCAGCCGGTCTCGCGGCTGGTCGCGTTGCCGTTGCCCCACAGGTCGTCGGGGCCGCTGAAGGTGGTGTTGTTGGCCGCGTCCTGGCAGGACGTGTTGGTGATCGTCGGGTCCTTCAGCGAGTACGTGCTGCCCGAGTGCGTGGTGTCGAGGTGCACCGGGTTCGGGCCGTTCCACGCGCTGGTGCCGTCACCGTTGAGGACGTGCTCCTGCGTCTTCAGCACCTTGCCGGAGGCGGCGTCGACGATGACGTCGAGCCGGCTCGGGCCCTCGGCGTCCCGGCCGACGACGGTGCTCTTCCAGGCGAGGGTGGGCGTGCCGAGCGCGTAGACGACCTGCTGCGCGGGGCTGACGCTGTCCACGGCGGACAGCTGCTGCCGCGCGGTCGCCTCGGCCGCGGCCCCGGTCACCTTGGCGGTGGTGGAGGCGAGGTTGATGGTCTGGTCCTGCGCGACCGACGTGCCGAGCACCTGGCCCGTCGAGTTGGTCGCCACCACGAAGTCGCCGCCCACCACGGGCAGGCCCTTGTAGCTGCGCTCGTAGGGGATGTACTGGAGGCCGTTGGTCGAGGAAATCGCTTTCTGGGCCTGGAAAACGTCGTCCGTGCCGGCGTGCAGCGCGGCGGGCCTGCTCGCCACGAGGCCGGCGGCCGCGGAGACGGCCTGGGCCTGGGCGCTGGGCGCGGCGTTCGGGGTGGGTTGGGCCTGGGCGGTACCGGTGATGCAGAGGGCGCCGACGAGCACGCCGGTTGCTGCCAAGACGACAGGACGTCTCAGTTCCATCGAGGAATCTCCTCCGGGCAGGGTGAACCAGGCCCGGGTTCGAGGCCGGGCCGGATCAAGGGGACGAGAGGTGGTGCTGTGGAACGGAAATCAGAATCCGGTGCCGGAGCCTCGTGAACAAGCGACTAACGTACGGTCTTATCTACCGGACGCAATACTTCCCAAAAAGGACATTCGCCCCCATTGGGATTCGATCAGCTGACCGTCCCTTGTGGACTCGGCGGGGATCACCGCCGTTCGGGTGATCTTTGCCGCCGCCGAAACGACGAAGGCCCCTTCGCCGGGGATCGGCGAAGGGGCCTTACGTGGTGCGGATGTATCAGGCGGTCGTCTCGCGCTTCGGCAGCTTCCAGCCCGGGCGCGCGAAGTGGCACGTGTACCCGTTCGGAATGCGCTGCAGGTAGTCCTGGTGCTCCGGCTCGGCCTCCCAGAAGTCGCCGACGGGGGCGACTTCGGTGACGACCTTGCCCGGCCACAGCCCGGACGCGTCGACGTCGGCGATCGTGTCCTCGGCGATCCGCTTCTGCTCGTCGTTCTCGAAGTAGATCGCCGACCGGTAGCTCAGCCCGATGTCGTTGCCCTGACGGTTCTTCGTCGTGGGGTCGTGCACCTGGAAGAAGAACTCCAGCAGGTCGCGGAACGTCGTCCGCGACGGGTCGTAGACCACCTCGATCGCCTCGGCGTGCGTGCCGTGGTTGCGGTAGGTGGCGTTCTTGACGTCGCCGCCGCTGTAGCCGACCCGGGTCGAGATCACCCCGGGCTGACGGCGGAACAGCTCCTGCATCCCCCAGAAGCAGCCGCCGGCCAGGACGGCCCTCTCGGTTGACGTGGTCACGGCGTCACTCCTTCTCCTCGTGTGGTGCTGCCACCTGTACAACTTCGGTGGTCAGCCGATGATTCCACGCGGAGATTACGAAGGCCTGACGTCAGCCGGCCCGGAGCTTCGCGAGGGTGAGCACGTCGCCGCCGATGCCCCAGCCGCCGTCGGCGACCTCCTCGACCAGCACCATCGTGTTCCCGCGGGCGCGGTCGCCGTACAGCTCGGCGTAGAGGTCGGTCGTGCGGGTGACGATGAGCTCCTTCTGCTCGGCGGTGAGCGTGCCGGCGGGGACCTTGAAGTTGGCGAACGGCATGGTGTGTCCTCTGCGTATCGGTGTTACCGGATTTCGTAATCGACGCTAACACGCTTCGCGAATCGGCGCTACCGTCTGGTTGATATCGACGATAACGGCTGGTAGCGTCGTTACCGTGGACTTGAGAACGCGGATCCTGGAGGCGGCGGCCGACCTGCTCTCCCGCTCGGCCGAGGCCGACTTCTCGACGCGCGCCGTCTGCGAGGCCGCGGGGGTCGGCGCGCCGGCGTTGTACCGGCAGTTCGGCGACAAAGAGGGGCTGATGGCGGCCGTCGTCGACCGCGGGTTCGAGAAGTACCTGGCCGGCAAGCGGGCCGCGAAGCCGTCGGACGACCCGGCGCGTGACCTGCGCGACGGCTGGGACAACCACGTCGCGTTCGCGCTCGACAACCCCAACTACTACCGGCTGATGTACTCGGGCCTGTCGACCCCGCCCGGCGCGGCCGCGGAGGCGCACAGCCTGCTGCTGGCGGTCCTGGAGCGCTGCGCGGCCGCGGGCCTGCTCAAGCTGCCGCCGGCGCTCGCCGCGCAGATGGTGATGGCGGCCAACGCCGGCGTCGCGCTGTCGATGATCACCCGGCCGGAGCTCTACCCGGACCAGGAGTTCTCGGTCCGCGTCCGGGAGGGCGTGCTGTCCGGCGTCTTCGCCGACGAGCCGGCCCGGCCGGCCGACGACGTCGCGGCGACGGCGACCACCCTCGCCGCCCGGCTGCGAGAGGCCCCGCCGGCGGACCTTTCGCCGGGCGAAGCGACGTTGCTGCAGGAGTGGCTGGGCCGCCTGGGTGTCCACAGTGGACGCTGAGCCGGACGGCCGCGCCGGCTGAGCCGTCCGCGTGGCTCCTCGCGGCACAGCGGGTGCCCGGACTCCCGGGGTGGGACCATGGTCCGCGGTGGCCCCGACCCTGCCCTCGAGGAGGCGCGCGATGCGCGACCAGGACGGAACCTGTGCGGAACGGGCCGCGGGAGTGCTGGTCGTCGAGGTGCGCGGTGAGCTGGACATCACGTCGGTGCTGCGCTGGACGACGGTGCTCGACACCGCCATCTGCGCGCTGCCGAGCCCGCACCTGCTGGCCGTCGACCTGACCGCGCTCACGTTCCTCTCGGCTCGCGGGGCGTGGTCGCTGTTCGAGGGGGTGCGGCGCTGTCGGGCGCGCGGGGTCGCGGGGTGTTTGGTCGTGCCGCCGGGCGGTGTGGTCGAGCGGGTGGTGCGGCTGGCGGGGTTCGCGGGTGTGGTGCCGGTCTACCCGAACCGGCTGGAGGCGATCGCTGCGAGCCAGCCGGAGGAGATGCGCTGGCTACCGGTTTGACTGGGTGGCCGCTGGCTTAGGCCGGCTTGCGAGCCAGCCGGAGGAGCTGGGCTGACTGCTGGCTTGACCGAGCGGGCCCCTTCCTGACTCAGGTTGGCTCGCGCGCCAGTCTGAGGACATGCGCTGCCGGCTTGACCGAGCGGCCCCTTCCTGGCTCAGGCGAGCTTGCGCACCAGCCGGCTTGACCTCGTTGCCCCCTGCCTGACTCAGGCGGGCTCGCGCACCAACTCCGCCGCAGCCGCCGTGAAAGCGCGTACTCGCGCGGTCGCCGCCCCGGCCCGCCACACGGGCGCCCACTCCAGCCGTGGTGCGTCGGTCAGCGGCACGTACACGACGTCCGGCCGCGGGTAGTACCGCCGGAGGTGCGCGCCCACCGGGAGCACACCCTCCCCGGCGCCGGCCAGCGTCAACAGCTCCTGCAGGCCCGCCGACGGCCGGATCTCCGCGTCCGGCGCGTGCTCGTCGAGCCACGGGTCCGGCAGCGCGCACCGCAGCACCGGCACCCGCGCCAGGTCCGCGACCGGCACGGACTCCCGGCGCGCGAACGGATGTCCGGCCGCGACGGCCAGGAAACGCAGCTCCCGCACCAGGACCGGGCCGATGACCAGATCGGGACCGTCGAGCGGGAGCCCGGCCAGCACGACGTCCACCTCGCCGTCGCGCAGCCACGGCAGGACCTCCGCCGGCCGCACCTCGCGGAACTCGACGCGGCACCCCGGCTCCCGCTTCCGGAACAGCTCCGCGACCCCCGCCAGGAGCTGCCCGCCCGCCGCGTCGCCGAACGCGACGCGCAGCGTGCCCGTCACCCCGCGGCCGGCTTCGACCGCCTTGGCCACGGCCGTCTCGACTGCCGACCAGGCCGGCCCGAGGTCGGCGAGCAGCTGCCGCCCCACCGGCGTCAGCTCGACGCGGCGGCTGGTCCGGGTGAACAGCGGCACGCCGATCCGCCGTTCCAGCTTCCGGATCGTCAGGCTGACCTGCGCGGTCGACACGTGCAGCCGCTCCGCCGTGCGGCCGAAGTGCAGCTCCTCGGCCAGCACCAGGAACGCCTCCAGCTCCCGCGACTCCGGCACGGCCGACCCCCATCGTCAAGTCCTGCTTGACGATCGTGGCACAGCAGCGCATTGATCGACTTGCCGGACCGCCCGAGGCTGGAGGACATGAACACCGACTTGCACGACCGCGTCGAGATCATCGACGCCCTGTACCGCTTCGGCCTCGGCCAGGACCTCAAGGACCGCGAGCTCTTCGCGTCGTCCTTCGCCGCCGACGCCGAGGTCGACTTCCGGCCGGCGGCCGCCCGCTGGGGCGCCGAGCCGGCGCCCATGACCGGCCGGGACACGATCGTCGACACGATCCTGGCGCTGTTCGAGGGCCGGGTCGACACGACCCACCAGGTGACGAACGAGCGCGTCCGCATCACCGGCGACACCGCCCGGCTGACCGCGATGGTCGAGGCCCAGCACCTGCTGAGCGCCGACCACGGCACGCACGCCCCTGCTGAAGAACCGCTACGAGGCCGACCTGGTCCGCGACGGCGACCGCTGGGTGCTGCGGCGGGTCGTCATCACCAACGCCTGGTACACCGGCGATCCGGTCGCGATCTTCGGCTGAGGCGGGCGGTTATTCGCCCCGCATCGACCGGCGGATCTCGGCCAGCCGGTCCTTGGCGGCCTGGTCACGGTCGGCGATCTGCTTGTCCAGCGTCTCGACCGTGTTGTCCGTGCCCAGACCGGCCACTTCGCTCGCCCCGACCGACGTCGTGTAGCGGTTTTCGATCTTGTCGCGGACGAAGTCGAAGCTGGGCACGCCGCCCTCGCTGTAGTCCGGGTCCGGCAGCGCCGGCGAAGGCACCGCGAGGGCGGCGGTCGGTGTCTCGTCGACGATCTCGCCGTCCACGACGTTCGGATCGTCCTGGGGTTTGTCCATCTCCCGACTTTAGCGCCGGTGCTTGCCGCTCGGCTCCCGCAGCGAGTCGCGGACGGCCCGCTCGACGAGGATCGGGACGAACGCGTGGATCCGCGCCTCGTCGAACCGCTGCCGCTCCCGTTCGACGAGGGCGTGCACCGACGGGCGGTCCAGGCTCGTGTAGTCCGCGTTCAGGCGGTCCTCGACCACGTGCAGCTGGAGGTCGAGCTGTTCGGACGCGATCGTGTCGAGCGTCTGCGTAGTCATGCCTGGGTTAATGCCACCGCAGATGTCTTCGGGGTGAACTCAAGATTAACGGCAGGTGATTTGACCGCAGTGGGTAATTCGGCCGTGGAGCGCGCCGCCGCCGTGGGGAATTCTCGGTCCCGTCACGCCGGAGTCCGGAGGGAGCAGACCATGGGTGCCGGGGCCTACCACGCCGAGACGGCGGAAATGGGGACGGTCGTCAAGGCGGTCGAGGACGTCGGGTCGTCCTTCCTGTCGACGACCCGCGACCTGGAAGGCCTGGTGCTGGACGCGCTGTCGTTCGCCGGCATCGGCAGCGGGGTCGCCGCCGCGAACTCGGCGCTGCACTCCTCGCTCGGCAGCGCGCTGCAGAAGTTCCTCAGCCTCATCACGAACGTGAACCAGAACGTCCAGACGGCCGCGAACGGGTACAACGCCGCCGACACCGACGTCGCGCAGGCCTACGGCGGCGGCCAGGCCGCCACCACCGCGCAGGGCGGCGGGGGAGCGGCGGCCGCGGCGGCGCCACCGCAGCTGGACCCGCGGGTCGTCGACTCGATCATGCGCTCCGAAGGCGCGACCGGCGAGCAGGGCGGCGTGCCCGAGGCCTACGGCTTCCGGCAGAACATGCACAACGGCTACGACCGGATCATCGCCGCGCGCGAGCAGTACGGCATCGGCAGCGCCGAGGAGCGCGCCGTCGTGTCCGACCTGATGACCGCGAACGCCCGGACGGCGGGCGCGCTCAACTTCACCGACCCGGGCGCCCAGGCCGCGGTCATGTCCGGCGCGCACATGCGCGGCGCCGGCGGGGTCCGCGCGATCATCAACCACATGGCGGGCGACGACATCGTCCAGAGCTCGCGCACGATCAACGACGCGGCGGTCCAGCACGCGCAGGGCCTCACGCCCCAGCAGTTCCAGCAGGAGTTCCACGACGCGCGCATCGAGTACGACCGGCAGGTCTACGGCGACACGACCACCCGCCAGGGCGGGCACACGCAGAACTGGTGGGACCGCTACGGCAACGGGCTGACCCAGCGCTACGACCGTGAGCAGAACGAGTTCCTCCAGCTGTCCCAGCCGCAGAACTGATCATCCCGGTTCGAAGATCGCAAAACGGGGAACCCTACACCGTGTAGCCGATCGACAACGGGAGGCACGCGATGAACCGGAGGATGATCGCACTACTGGGCGGGGTCGCCGCGATGGTGGGGACCTTGGGCTTCGCGGGAACGGCCGAAGCGGCGTCGACGCCGTGCAGTGCCGAAGCGAAGGCCTGTGTCCAGCGCAGTTCGAATACGGCGTGGCTGACGGACGGCGCCGGCAACGTCACCTACGGCGGGGTCCCGATCACGGTCGGGCTGCCGAAGTACCCGACCCCGCTCGGGAAGTTCCACGTGCAGTACAAGGACATCGACCACTACAGCAAGCAGTTCAACGGGCCGATGCCGTACTCGGTGTTCTTCACGACCACCGGCGTGGCGTTCCACCAGGGCAGCCTGAAGGTCAAGTCCCACGGGTGCGTGCACCTTTCGCACGCGGCCGCGGTGATGTTCTACAACTCGCTGCACCCCGGTGACGTCGTCGAGGTCGTGTCCTGACCCGTCCGATGTGGACGGTGCAGCAGCACGGCGGTGACGGCGCCGAAGACCAGGTGGTCGAGGATCTGCGGCACGCGCGGTAATGCCCGCACGGCGGGATAGGCGCGTGCCGCGACCCCGAGGTCGAGTGCGGCGATGACGAGTCCGGCCGCCGCGCCCCGGGTGCCCCCGAGGCGGACCCGGCGGGCGGCCGCGGCGAGGACGACGGTCCACGCCGCGGAGACCAGCACGTGCGCGATCAGCCCGGCGGCGACGCCGGGCCGGTCGCGCCGGCCGGGGAGCAGGGTGCCCGCCGCGCGGGTCGCGGCCAGGACGTCCCGGCCGGTGAACAGCGCGTGGGCGGTGGAGGGAAGGCCGCTCACGACGGCGGCGACGGCTCCGGCGCGGACGGCCCGCCTGACGTCGCCCGGGGTCATCAGCTCGCCGCGAGGTAGGCGGCCACCCGGATCCGCAGGCCACGGATCTGGGGGAGCCCGATCGTGAACGTGCGCGCCGGCCGGTAGCCGGGCCAGGGATCGGCGTGGGTGCACGGCCCGGCGAAGTAGACGAAGCCGTCTTCGTCGTCGTAACGGCCCGGTGACCACCGTGCGGCGTCGGCCGCGTTCCCGGCCCGCGCCAGCCAGTACGCCTCGTGCTTCATGACGCGTTTGAGCTGCCCGGCGAAGGCCGTCAGCTCGCCTTCCGGCAGGCCCAGGCCGCGACCGCTCCAGACCCGCGGGGCCCGTTCGTACGTGCGCGCGGGGCAGCCGAAGCTGACCAAGCTTGCGGTGTAACGACGGGTCCAGCGACCGGGTTCCCTTGTCAGGGCGGAAAAAGAGGATCCGCCGGTGATCTCCAGCGTCATGGGGGAACGATAGTCGATCACGCGCCGACGGGTACCGCCGCGCGGGTGTCGATCAGTGATCCCATGGTGTATACAGTATGCAGTAGGCTACCGTGGGCACAGGAGGCCACCATGTACTCAGTCACCAACCCCGCCACCGGTGAACGGGTGGCGGAGGTCCCGAACGCGACCGACGACGAGGTCCGCGCCGCGATCGAGCGGGTGCACGGCGGGTTCGCGGCCTGGCGCGCCCGGCCGGTCGCCGAGCGGGCCGCGATCGTGCTGCGCGCGGCCGAGCTGTTCGCCGAACGCGCCGACGAGCTGGCCGCGATCATGACCCTGGAGATGGGGAAGCGGATCAACGAAGGCCGCGGTGAGGTCGGGGTGGTCGTGGACATCTTCCGCTACTACGGCGAGCGCGGCCCTGAGCTGCTGGCGGACGAGCCGATGCCGATCCGTGCCGGCGAGGCCGTGCTGACGAAGGAGCCGATCGGCGCGCTGCTTGGCGTCATGCCGTGGAACTTTCCGGCCTATCAGGTTGCGCGGTTCGTTGCGCCGAATCTTGTGCTTGGGAACACGATCCTGCTCAAGCATGCTTCGATCTGCCCGCGTTCGGCTGTGGCTATCGAGGAGGTGCTGCGGGAGGCTGGGGTGCCTTCGGATGTTTACGTGAACGTTTTTGCGTCCAGTCGGCAGGTTCCTTGGATGCTTGCTGATCCGCGGTTGGTCGGGGTCTCGTTGACCGGTAGTGAGGGGGCTGGGATTTCTGTTGCTGCTGAGGCTGGGCGGAATCTCAAGAAGTGTGTTCTCGAGCTGGGTGGGTCTGATCCGTTGATCGTTTTGGATACTGATGATCTTGATGAGACTGTGAAGGTTGTTGCCACCGCTCGGATGCGGAATTGTGGGCAGTCTTGTAATGCGCCGAAGCGGATGATTGTTCTTGGGGAGTTTTACGACGAGTTTGTTGATCGGTTGGCTAAGCGGGTTGCTGAGTATTACGTGCCGGGTGACCCGGCTGATCCGGGTACTACCCTGCCGCCGTTGGCTTCTGTTGCCGCTGCTGATGAGGTGGCTGGGCAGGTTGAGAGGGCTGTTCGGGAGGGGGCGACGCTGCGGGCTGGGGGGCGGCGGGTTCCTGGGCCTGGGGCTTTTCTTGAGGCTACCGTGCTCACCGATGTGACGTCGGGGATGGCTGCTTATCATGAGGAGATTTTTGGGCCTGTGGTGATTGTTTTTCGGGCTGAGGATGAGGATGAAGCCGTTGCTCTTGCCAATGACACGCCGTTTGGGCTTGGGGCGAGTGTTTTTGGTACTGATCGGGCGCGGTGCTTGCGGGTTGCTCGGCGGGTTGAGGCTGGGATGGTTTATCTCAACAAGTCTGGGGGGTCTGAGGCTGATCTTCCCTTTGGGGGGATCAAGCGTTCGGGGATTGGGCGGGAGTTGGGGGTTTTGGGGATTGAAGAGTTTATGAACAAGAAGCCTATTCGGTTGTGACTTTGGCTTTGGGAGACCTGCCCCTCGTCGGATATTGTTTAACACCGGCTGACCAGCGTCAAGGGCGCCTTCGGCGTCGCTTCGCGATGGGCGCAAGCGCCCACCCTTGACACTGGTCAGCCGGTGCTAACCGGTGCTGGGACGAGGGGCTGGTGGGGGTCTGTCTCCCCTCCTTTTACGGGATTATTCCTCGTGAGTTCAGTGCGTCTGTTAGGCGCTCACGTAGTTCTTTTGCTGTTGCTTCCACGTTTATCTCTGCTGGGGGTGACAGTACCTTTGAGATTACCGTTGACAGGTTCTGGTACGCCGGGGTTAGGGGGCGGACTGCTGCGTCTGTCAACGCCTTTTGGATGTCGCCCTTCATGGGGTACTGGTCCTGCATTGTCGGGTTTTCCTTGGGGTCCGCTGGTTTTGCCGGATCCAGAGGGGTGTTGTCGCTGTAGATCGATGTCAGGCTTGGGGGTACTCCGTCGACCAGGGCCTGGTACTTCTGTGATGTTGCGTTTCGTAGGCACAGGGCCGCTTCGAATGCCTCTGGCTTGTGCTGCGAATACGTCGAGACCGCCAGGTTGAAGCCGCCGATTGTCACCCTGCTGGTGCGGCCTGGGATCACCGATGGGTAGCGGGTCCACTTGAAGTGGGTCAGGTCCTGGGGCTTCTCCTTCGCGTACGACGCGTACACGAACGGCCAGTTCAGCTCGGTCGCCGCCTGGCCGCGTTGGAAGGCCTGGCGGATGTCGTCTTCCTTCTGGTTCGTCAGGGACGGGTCCGTGATGCCTGCCGTTGTCAGCCTCTTCAGCAGCTCCAGTGCTTGGACTGCGCCGTTGTCCATGACCACCGACTTGCCGTCGTCGGACAGGATGTGGCCGCCTGCCGAGGCGACCAGCGTGTTGTAGAAGACCACCAAGCCTTCGTACTGCGCGCCGGTGAACACCACCTGGTACGGCTTGCCCGCCGCCTTCAGCTGCTGGGACTGGGTCATCAGCTCGTCGAACGTCTTGGGCGGGGATGGCGTTATCCGGTCGTCGTACCAGAGCAGCTGGACGTTCGTGTTCTTCGTTGCGCCGTAGAGCTTTCCGTTCCACTTGGCGGTGGTCAGGGGCCCTGGCAGCACGTCCTGGGTGGCCGCCGCCGCGTTGGCGCCCGTCCACTCCTCGGCCCAGCCCGCCTCGGCGAACTCCGGTACCCAGGTGACGTCGAGGCCGAGGACGTCCAGCGACGTGTCGCCCGCTGCGAGGCGGCGGACCATCTGCTCGCGCTGGCCGTCCGCGCCGCGGGGGAGTTTGTTGTAGACGATCTTGTAGCGGCCCGCGGCCTCCTGCGTGCAGCGGTCGACCACCGTCTGCAGGTGGTCCTCCGGCGAGATGTACAGGTTGATCGTCAGCCCGCCGGCGGAGGAGCACGCGCTGAGCGTGGTGGCGGCCAGCAGGGCCGCGCCGGTGACGGGGAGGAGCAGGCGCATGTCGGCCTCCTTGCCGGGCAGGCTATGCCCATTGCAAGCGCTTGCAGCGATGATTAGCCTTGTTTGGGGCAGCTGTCAATGGTAAGGGCTCGGATGGCTGCAAGCGCTTGCAACGAACGGGGGGTGAAGGATGCCGGAGAAGCTCGACGACGTCGCGCGGCTCGCGGGCGTCTCGGCCGCCACCGTCTCGCGGGCGCTGCGCGGGGTTCCTGGTGTTGCCGACCGGACGCGGGTGCGGGTGCTCGCCGCGGCCGAAGAGCTCGGTTACGCCATCTCGCCCGCCGCGTCGAGCCTGGCCACCGGCCGGACCGGGACCGTCGGCGTGATCGTGCCCTACGTCGACCGCTGGTACTTCTCGCGGATCATCTCCGGGGTCGAGCGGGTGCTGCGCGACGCCGGGATCAGCCTCCTGCTCTACAACCTCGGCGACGAGCCGGGCCGCGAACGGTTCTTCGCCGGCCTGCCGCTGCGCCGCCGGGTCGACGCGGTGCTCGTGCTCTCCCTGCCGCTGACGCGGGCCGAACGTGAGCAGGTGCTGGCGCTCGGCGTCCCGCTCGTCACGATCGGGACCGAGGAGCCCGGCGGAGACTCCGTCGGGATCGACGACCACGGCGCCGCGGTGACCGCGATGCGCCACCTCGTCCAGCTGGGCCACCGCGAAATCGCGTTCATCGGCGAGAGCGCCCCGATCCCGCTCGGGTTCACGACGCCGCTGCGGCGGCTGGCCGCTTACCGGGAGGTCTACCACGAGGTGTGCCGCGAGGACGGCCGCGAGCCGGAGCCCGGGTTCGAGACCGGGGGCGGCTTCTCCGTCGCGGGCGGGGAACGCGCGATGAGCGTCCTCCTCGGCCTGCCGCGCCGGCCGACCGCGGTGTTCGCCGCGTCGGACGAAATGGCGTTCGGGGCGCTGCGCACGTTGCGCCGGGCGGGGCTGCGGGTGCCCGAGGACGTCTCGGTGCTCGGGTTCGACGACCACGACCTCGCCGGCCTGCTCGAGCTGAGCACGGTCGCGCAGCCCGTGGCCGAGCTCGGCGAGCGGGCCGGCCGGCTCCTGCTGGCCAGGTTGTCCGGCGGAAAAATCGCGACATCTCCGGCGATTCTCCGGACCCGGCTAGTCCTTCGGGGCAGTACCGCGCCGACCTCAGGGCGCTGACCAGCGCTTTTTCCGGCGTTGCTCTGTTCGGTCGATTGCGGGCTACTCGATCTTTAGGTCAAATAATCGCCGACAAGGATTAATCGCCGTGAGGAGCTGGCTGTGCACTGGGGGTCCGTGCTCGAAGAAGGCGGGGCGGGGATGGTCCGCCCGTACTTCCGCACCCATGGCCGCACCCGCCCGACCCGGGACCTCCCGATCGAGACACTCGTGTCGATCACGCAGCGCGGACGCGCGGTGGTGCGGGGGAGCACGACGGAGGAGACGGAGATCTGCGCGCTGCTGCGCACTTCGCAGTCGGTCGCCGAGGTCGCCGCGCGGCGGCGGATCCCGCTGGGGGTGGCGCGGGTCCTGCTGTCCGATCTGGCGGACCGGGGGATCGTCGCCGTGCACACCGCGCGCAAGGGCTCGGGGAACCGGCCCAGCCTCGAGCTGATGGAACGCATCCTCCACGGTCTCAGCCGGCTGTGAACTCCCGGACGAGCCGGGCGAGCTCCGCCGGCTGGTCCAGGGGCAGCAGTGTGTAGCTGTCGGCCACCTCGACAAGCTTTCCCTTCGGTAGCAACGCCTCCAGCCGTCGGCCGTGCTCGAGCGGCATGACGCGGTCCTCGCTCGCCCAGACGAGGAGCACCGGCCGGTCGAAGCTCGGCAGCCGTTCGGCCGCCTCGAGCAGGAAGCCCGGCGAAGCGGCCGCCGCCCGCAGGACGCGGACCGTGTCGCGGCGGATCGCCGCGTCGGCCAGCAGGGGGCGGATCCAGCGGGTCGTCGCCGCGTCGCCGCGCTTGGTCAGCCAGCCGAACGCGATCGGGAGCCGCCGCACCGCGCGCAGCCGCATCTGCTGCATGAACACCCCGAACAGGCCCGGTGACAGCTTTCCGGTGGCGACCAGCGTCTTGCCGGTGAGCCCGGGCGGGAAGTTGTCGAACGCGTCGCACGAGCCGAGCACCACCCCGCTCACCCGTGGCGCGCCGCCGGCCATCAGCAGCTGCACCAGCGCGCCGCCGGTGTCGACACCGACGAGCGTGACGTCCCGCAGGTCGAGGTGCTCGAGGAACTCCGTGAGCAGCGCGGCGATGCCGCTCATCGACAGGTCGGCGTCTTCGCGCATCGGCTGCCGGTGCGCGCCCAGCGGCAGGGTCGGGACGACGCACCGGTGGTCACGGGCGAGGTCCTCGACGGGGGCGTCCCAGAGTGTTCCGTCCATCAGCAGGCCGTGGACGAAGACGGTCACCGGGCCCGGGCCGCCGGTGTCGGTGTATTCGACGGTGCCCGCGGACAGCTCGACCTGCATGACAGCCTCCCAGTGTGGTCCCCTGGGCTGAAGTGAACCACGTGGTTCGCAAACTGTCGAGCGTCAGCCGGCGGCTTCCTCCCGCTCCACCGCGCGCAGCAGCGCCTCGAACCCGGCCGCCGAGCCGTCACCGTCGTCGCTGGTCAGCAGGTCGACCAGGAAGCCACGCAACGTCGCGAGGATCATCGACGCCACCTCGAACTTCCGCTGCTCCGGCCACTGCGGCGGGCAGAAGGAGATGAGCGTCGGCAGGTACTGCTGGGACGCTCCCCGCCCGAGCGCCGCGTACCGGCCCGGGTCGTACATCGCCAGGCCCATCGCCTGGTCGAGGACCCGCCGCAGCTCCGACTCCTCGTCGCGCAGGCTCACCCAGGCTGCGCGGACCCGGTCGGCCAGCGATGACGAAGAGGCGGCGACCGCGGTCAGCGCGTTGCCGATCCGCCGCTCGCGCAGCGAAAAGACCACTTGGCGGAGCAGGTCTTCGGCGCCTTCGAAGTGGTAGAGCAGCACCTTGTGCGTCGTCCCGGCCGACTTCGCCGCGCGCCGCAGCGAGAAGTCGACCAGACCGTTCTCGGCGACGTCGTCGGTGATCCTCGCCAGCAGCTCCCGGCGCCGGGCTTCGCCGCGGGCCGAGCCGGCCGAGCGCCGGTAGCCGGTAGCGTTCTCCATGCGGGACAGCTTGGCACGGGGAGGGGACGGGCATGCGGGTGCTGGTGACCGGGGGCAACGCCGGGATCGGCTATTTCGCCGTCGAGCAGCTGGCTTCGGCGGGGGCGGAAGTGGTGATCGGCAGCCGTGACGCGGCGAAGGCGGAGGCCGCGATGGCTTCGGTCCGTTCGCAGGTCGCCGGCGCGAAGGTGGGGTACGTCAAGATCGACCTCGCCGACCTGGCGTCCCTGAAGGCGCTCGACACCGGCGAGCTCGACGCGGTCGTCTGCAACGCCGGGGTCATGCTCGACCACCCGCCGCGGCGCGAGACCGACGCCGGTCACGAGCTGATGTTCGGCACGAACCACCTCGGCCACTTCGCACTGGTCGCGGCGCTGATGCCGGTGCTGAGCCCGGAAGCGCGCATCGTCACCACGGGCAGCTTCGCGGCGAAGTCGTCGAGCCTCGACTTCGCCGACCTCCAGAGCGAACGCGACTACCAGCCGAAGCGCGCGTACGAGCGGTCCAAGCTGGCCCAGATGCTGTTCGCGCTCGAGCTCGACCGGCGGCTGCGCGACGCCGGTTCGAAGCGACTGAGCGTGATCGCCCACCCCGGTGGTGCGCTCGACTCGCTGACGCCGTCGCGGCCGCCGGTGCACGTCCGCACCGTCGGCCAGTGGCTGCGCGGCCTGCCCGCCCGCGCACTGCTGCAGGGCAAGGACGCCGGCGCGCGCCCCGCCGTCCGCGCGGTGCTCGGCCCGGACGTCGCCGGCGGCCAGCTGTGGGGTCCGCGGGTGTTCGGCCTGCGCGGCCGGCCACGGCTCGAATCGCGCTGGGCCAACCTCACCGACGCCGCGGCCGCCGAGCGGGTGTGGTCGGAAAGTGTCACGCTGACCGGGGTGGACCCTCTGGGCTGACTGCACAGTCCTGACGCGTGAACTGTGCACATCGCACCGTGACGCCGCCGGGACCACTGCTTACGGTGCGGGGAACCGTTCCCCAGCCCGGAGAAGGAGGTCGACGTGGCCTCAGCAGTCGGTGTCGACGACTATGCCCTGACCAGAGTGCCGGACCACGCCCGGTACTCGTGGTGGTCGGTCGCGGTCCAGCGGTTCGGCCAGGTTTCCGCCCTGTCCCAGTTCCTCCTCGGAGCCACGGTCGGCTTCGGGATGGGCTTCTGGCCGGCGGTACTGGCGTTCACCCTCGGCTCGGTCATCCTCGAGCTCATCACCATCCTCGTCGGCGTCATCGGCGTCCGCGAGGGCCTCTCGACGTCCATGATCGCCCGCTGGACCGGCTTCGGCCGCGGCGGCTCGGCGCTCATCGGGCTCGCCATCGGGATCAGCCTCATCGGCTGGTTCGGTATCCAGTCGGCAGTATCCGCGCAAGGCCTCGTCGCGCTCATCGGCGGCCTGCCGGAGTGGGCCTGGGCGCTGCTGTTCGGCCTGCTCGTCACCGCGATCGTGGTGCGTGGCTTCCACTCCATGGCCTGGACGGCGTACCTGACCGTCCCGGCGTTCCTGATCCTGGTCGGCTGGTCGGTGATCTCCGAGCTGACCCGCCACGACCTCGGTGCGCTCGTCTCCTCGGCCCCGCCCGGGCCGTCGATGAGCTTGTTGCAGGGCACGACTTTGGTGGCGGGCGGGTTCATCGTCGGTGCCGTGATCACGCCGGACATGACCCGGTTCAACCGGTCCACTTCGGACGTCGTCAAGCAGACGCTCGTCGGGATCACCCTCGGCGAGTACGTCATCGGCCTGTCCGGTGTGCTGCTCGCGCACGCCGTCGGCAGCGCCGGGATCACCACGATCGTGACGTCGTCGGTCGGCTGGGTCGGCCTGCTGATCGTCATCGCCGGCACGATCAAGATCAACGACTGGAACCTGTACTCCTCGGGGCTCGGGGTCGTGAACTTCATCGGCACGGTGTCCGGCCGCCGCGCCCACCGCGGGCTCGTCACGGCGGTGCTCGGCCTGGCCGGCAGTGTGCTCGCCGCGGCCGGGATCCTGGCGAAGTTCACCGACTTCCTCACCGTGCTGGGGGTCGCGTTCCCGCCGATCGCCGGGATCATGGTCGCCGAGTACTTCGTGGTCAAGAAGTGGCGCGGGGAGCTGGAAAGCGCTCGCTCGCGCGGCACCGTGCCCGAGGACGCCCCGGTGTGGGTGCCCGCGACGCTCGTCGTCTGGGTCGCCGCGGCGCTCTTCGGCGAGTTCGTCGAGTGGGGCCTGCCGAGCATCAACTCGCTCGTCGTGGCCTTCGTCCTGTACGTCGTCGCCGGGAAGCTCGGCCTGGTGCGCGGGATCGGCAGCAGCCGGACCGCCGAGGCCGCTCCCGTCGTCCAGTCCGCTTAAGGAGAATCCCTGTGCGCATCGGCATCGACGTCGGCGGCACCAACACCGACGCCGTCCTCCTCGACGGCCGTCAGGTGCTCGCCTCGGTCAAGACCAGCACGACCGCGGACGTCACCTCGGGCATCGTCGCCGCGATCGACGGCCTGCAGCGGCAGCGCGCGTTCGACCCGGCGGCGGTGCGGGCGGTGATGATCGGCACCACGCACTTCATCAACGCGCTCGTCGAGGCCCACCGGCTCGCGCCGACCGCGGCCGTGCGGCTGAGCCTGCCGGCCGGGGCGTCGCTGCCGCCGATGGTCGACTGGCCCCAACGGCTCGTCGACGCGGTGCAGGGGCGCAGCTACCTGGTCCACGGTGGACACGAGTTCGACGGCCGCCACATCGCGGAGCTCGACGAGAGCGAGCTGCGCAAGGCCGCCGACGACATGGGGGAGGCCGGGGTGCGCAGCGTCGCGATCACCTCGGTCTTCTCCCCGGTCAACGCCGAGTTCGAGACCCGCGCGGCCGAGATCATCGGCGCGCAGCTGCCGGACGTCGCGATCTCGCTGTCCCACGAGATCGGCCGGATCGGTTTGCTGGAGCGGGAAAACGCGACGGTGATCAACGCGGCGCTGCGCGAGCTGGCCGCGCACATCGTCGACGGCCTGGCCGCGTCCGTCACCGGCGCGGGCATCACCGCGCCGCTCTACCTGAGCCAGAACGACGGCACGCTGATGGACGTCGACTTCGCGCGCCGGTACCCGGTGGCGACCTTCGCTTCCGGCCCGACGAACTCGATGCGCGGCGCCGCCGTGCTGTCCGGTTTGGACACCTGCGCGGTGGTCGACGTCGGTGGCACCACTTCGGACGTCGGCGTGCTGCGGCAAGGATTTCCGCGTGAGGCGACCACGGACGTCAGCGTCGCGGGCATCCGCACGAACTTCCGGATGCCGGACGTGCTGTCGATCGGCCTCGGCGGGGGCAGCCGCGTGCGCGGGAACGTCACTGTGGGCCCGGATTCGGTCGGCTACGAGCTGACGTCCAAGGCCCTCGTGTTCGGCGGGGACACGCTGACCGCGACGGACATCGCGGTCGCCGCCGGTCGCGCCGACATCGGGGACGCGTCGCTGGTGTCGCATTTGGACCGCTCGCTGGTGCGGGCCGCGCTGGACAAGATCGCCGCGGACGTGTCCGATGTGGTCGAACGGATGCGGACGTCCGCCGAGCCGTTGCCGGTGGTGGCGGTCGGCGGTGGTTCGGTGCTGCTGCCGGACGAGCTGGCCGGGTGCGGCGAGGTGCACCGGCCGGAGAACTACGCCGTGGCCAACGCAATCGGCGCGGCGATCGCGCAGATCGGCGGGGAGGTCGACCGTGTGTACGTGATCGAGCCGGGCCGCCGGGAGTCCGTTGTGGACGAAGCCAAGCAGGAGGCGATCGACCGGGCCGTCGCCGCCGGCGCGTCACCGGCGTCCGTGGCCATCGTCGACTTCGACGAGGTGCCCATCCCGTACCTGCCCGGCAACGCCACGCGCATCCGCGCGAAGGCCGTCGGCGACCTGCAGCTGGGGGCGTGATGCGCGAGATCACGCTCACCGATCTGGACGACATCGCGCGTGGCGCGGCGATCCTCGGCACCGGTGGCGGGGGAGACCCGTACATCGGCCGGCTGCTGGCGACGTCGGCGGTCCGTACTCATGGCTCGGTCCCGCTGGTCCCGTTGGCCGACCTGGACGACGACGCCGTGGTGCTGCCGGTGGCCATGATGGGCGCGCCGACCGTGATGGTGGAGAAGCTGCCCTCGGCCGAGCAGGTCGGGCTGGCCGCGCGCACGCTCGCCGGGTACCTCGGCAAGGAGCTGACGCACATCGCGTGCGCCGAGGCGGGCGGGGTCAACTCGCTGATCCCGGTCGTCGCGGCGGCGCAGCTGGGCCTGCCGCTGGTCGACGCCGACGGGATGGGCCGCGCGTTCCCGGAGCTGCAGATGGTCCTTCCCACACTGTATGGAATCCGCGCGACACCGATGTCGATTGCCGACGAAAAGGGCAACCGCGGAGTATTGGATACCGTCGACAATCACTGGGCCGAGCGGCTGGCCCGGTCGGCGACCATCGACATGGGCTGCTCGGCGATGATCAGCAACTACGCGATGTCCGGCGCGCAGGCCCGGGAAGCGCTGGTGCCGGGCACGCTCAGCCTGTGCGCCGAGCTGGGTGCGCTGGTTCGCGCGGCGCGAGAGGCGCACGTGGATCCTGTATCCCGGGTCGTCGAACGGCTCGGTGGCCGGCGGCTGTTCAGCGGCAAGGTCGTCGACGTCGCCCGGCGGACGGTCACCGGCTTTGCCCGCGGGGAGGCCCGGCTGTCGGGAATGGACGGTGACACCGGCGCGGAGCTGGTGCTGCGGTTCCAGAACGAGCACCTGGTGGCCGAACGCGACGGCGTGGTCGAGGCGTCGGTGCCGGACCTGATCTGCTCGCTCGAGCGGGAGTCGGGCGAGGCCGTCACCACCGAAGGCCTGCGGTACGGCCAGCGTGTCACGGTCATCGCCGCGCCCGCCGACCCGCGCTGGCACACCCCGGAGGGCATCGCGCTCGCCGGGCCACGGTATTTCGGATACGACATCGACCCGATCGGGGTGGCCGGGTGAGCTGGACCCTGACCGAGGACGACCTGCCCGACCTCGCCCGCGGCGCCGCGGTGCTCGGCACCGGCGGGGGCGGCGATCCGTACGTCGGCCGGCTGCTCGTGCGCGAGGCGATCCGCGAGCACGGGCCGGTCACGATCCTGGATCCGTCCGAAGTGGACGACGACGCGCTCGTGATCCCGACCGCGCAGATGGGCGCGCCGACCGTGGTGCACGAGAAGCTGCCCAACGGCGCGGAGCCGGTGCTGGCGTTGCGGACACTGGAGAAGCACCTCGGCCGATCCGCCGACGCCACCATGCCGATCGAGTGCGGGGGCATCAACTCGATGATCCCGCTGCTCGTCGGCGCGCGGCTCGGGCTGCCCGTGGTCGACGCGGACGGGATGGGCCGGGCGTTCCCGGAGCTGCAGATGGAAACGTTCGGTGTATACGGTATCCCGGGGTCACCGATGGCCATCGGCGGTGAGCGCGGCGAGACGACGGTGATCAACACCGGCGCGGACAACCGGCGGATGGAGTGGCTGGCCCGCGGGATCACTATCCGGCTCGGCGGCGTCGCGCACATCGCCGAGTACGCGATGAGCGGCGCCGACGTCAAGCGCACGGCCGTGCCGCAAACGCTTTCGCTGGCGTTGACCGTGGGCCGGACGATCCGGTCCGCGCGGGAACGCACCGAGGATCCGGTCGAGCGGCTGGCCGCCGCGTTGCGCTCGACGCCGTACGCACACCTGCGGGTGCTGTTCCGCGGCAAGGTGTCCGATGTGGAGCGTCGGACCGAAGAGGGCTTCGCTCGCGGCCGCGCCGAGGCGGTGTCGTTCGACGGCGCGCACAAGCTCGAAATCCTGTTCCAGAACGAGAACCTGCTGGCCACTGTGGACGGTTCCGTGCGATGCGTGGTGCCCGACCTGATCTGCGTGCTGGAGGCGGCCACCGCCGAGCCGATCACGACCGAGACCCTGCGGTACGGCCAGCGCGTCACGGTGGTCGGCATCTCGACCCCGCCGCTGATGCGCACGCCGGCGGCCCTGGACACCTTCGGCCCGGCCGCGTTCGGGTTGCCGCACCCCTTCCGGCCCGTCGAGGAGATCGCGTGAGCCTGACCGGGAAGCACGTCGTGATCATCGGCGGCGGGTCGGGTATCGGGCTGGCGGTGGCCCGGCGCTGCGCCGCCGCGGGTGCTTCGGTCCACCTCGGCGGGCGGACGCCGGAGAAGCTGGCCGCGGCGGCCGATCCGCTGGGGGCCACCTGGCAGGTCGTCGACAGCACCGACCAGGAGTCGCTGGCCGCGTTCTTCGGCGCGCTCGACCGCGTCGACCACCTGTTCACGCCCGGCGCGTCCTACACGGTCGGGCCGCTGCGGGAGCTGAGTGACGAGGACGCGGCGAGCCCGTTCGTCACGAAGTTCTGGGGGCAGTACCACGCCGTCAAGCACGCGGTGCCGCGGTTGGCTCCCGAGGCGTCGATCGTGCTGATGTCGGGGGCGGCGAGCGTCCGGCCACCCGGCGCGGCGCCTGCGTACGTCGCCTGCAACGCGGCGATCGAGGGCCTCGGGCGCGGGCTGGCGGTGGAGCTGGCGCCGGTGCGGGTGAACGTCGTCTCGCCCGGCACGATCGACGGCGACCTGTGGGCCGGGCGGCCCGCGGCGGTGCGGGAGGCGAGCTTCGCGCAGTACCGGGCGGACACGCTGCTGCACCGCGTCGGGAAGGAGTC
This sequence comes from Amycolatopsis sp. NPDC104863, assembly GCF_055582965.1. Classification (NCBI taxonomy): domain Bacteria; kingdom Bacillati; phylum Actinomycetota; class Actinomycetes; order Pseudonocardiales; family Pseudonocardiaceae; genus Amycolatopsis; species Amycolatopsis sp. NPDC104863. Next base: position 64,909 of record NZ_JBVJOW010000012.1, on the reverse strand, counting down.
CGAAGTGGCCGATGCGGTGCTGTACCTGTTCGGCAGCACGTACACCACGGGGTCGACGCTCTACCCCGACGGTGGGTACGCCCTGCGCTGAGTTCGTCTACTGTGGTCGTTCATGCGCATCACGGCCGGTGACGTGCCCGCCCTCGAACGCGGCGCCGCCCTGCTCGGCTCCGGCGGCGGGGGCGACACCGTCACCGCGGCCGTGCTGCTGCGGCGGCAGCTCGAACGCGGGCACGAGCCGGTGGTGCGGCCGGTGGACACGCTGCCGCCGTCGGCGCGGGTGGTGCCGGTCGGGGTGGTCGGCGCGACGGCGGCGTTCACCGAGAAGCTGCCGGGCGGCGACGAGTTCGCGTCCGCGGTGGCGGCGATCGAGCGCTGGACCGGCGAGCGCGCCGACGCGCTGATGTCGATCGAAATCGGCGGCCTGAACGGGCTGATGCCGCTGGTGGTGGCGCTCGAGCTCGGCCGGGCGTACGTCGACGCCGACCTGTCCGGCCGCGGCCTGCCCCGGCTCGACCAGCTGGCGGTCGCGGCGACCGGCCGCGGAGTCGCACCCGCGGCACTGGCGGAGCAGAGCGGCCAGGTCATGCTGCTCGCGGCCGGGTCGGACACGATGGTCGAGCGCGCGGCCCGGGCGTTCGTCGCCAGCTCGGGCGGCTGGGCGGCGCTGGCCCTGGCACCGATTCCGGCGGGCGAGCTGGCCGCGTGTTCGGTGCTCGGCTCGACGAGCGCGGCCCTGGCCCTCGGCCGCCGGGTGCTTGCGGCGGGGGAGAGCCCACCGCGCGACCGGCTGGAGACGGCGCTCAACGGGTCGGTGCTCGCCCGCGGCCGGGTCCTGGAGGTGGCGCGGCACGTGGGACCGGGCTTCGGCCGCGGCAGCGTGACCCTGGCCGACCACCACAGCGGCGAGCTGCTGCGCCTGGAGATGGAGAACGAGTACCTGCTCGCGTTGCGCGACGGCGAACCGGTGGCCTCGACCCCGGACGTGCTGTCGGTGCTCGACCACCGCACGGGAGTCCCGGTCCCGTGCGACGCACTCCGGGCGGGAGTGGAGGTAGACGTGGTCCGCCTGGCGGCGGCGGAGTTCTGGCTGGATCCGGCGCGGTTGCCGGTGCTGGAGCCGCGGGCGTACGGCATCGACTGCGATCCGGTGGGGTTGCGGTGAGCGGGCGGTGTGTCGGGTTGGCTGGGCCGCGGTGGGGTTTGCGTCTGCGGTGGGTCGGGTCGCAGGCGCCCGGCTGCGATTCGGTGGGGCTGGGATGAGCGCGCGGGTTGGTATCGGCTTGGCTGCTGCGGGGTGGGTTGGGCCCGCGGGTTGGCGCGGTGGGGTTTGTGCCGACGGTGGGTCGCAGGCGCCTGGCTGCGATTCGGTGGGGCTGGGATGAGCGCGCGCGATGGCATCGACTGGGCCGTGGCTTGGGGTTTGCCCCTGCGGCGGGCCGAGTCGCAGGCGCCCGGCATCGACTGCGATCCGGTGTGGTTGCGGTGAGCGGGCGGGGCTGGGCCGCGGTGCGGTGGGGTTGCGCCCCCGGGTTGGCATTTGCTCGGGGTGGGGCATGAACCCGTGGCGTGGCATCAACCTAGCCGCGGCAGGGCCGTCATGAGCCTCCGGCGGGTGCTCGCCCTCCCCGGTTGGGCCGAGCACGTCCGTCTTCTGGCCGGCGCGGCTGGGCTCGACCGTCCACTCACGACCGTCCAGGCCACTTTGGACGCTTCACACCTTCCGGCGCCCGGTGAACTCACCGTCGTCGCCCGGACTGTCGCCGGGACCGACTGGCAGATCGATGCCCTGCTGCGGCGGTGTGCCGATGCCGGGGGCGCCGGTGTGCTGCTGCCCGGCACCGACCCGCTCACCGCGTCGCGGCTTCTTGCCGAACGGCTCAGTGTGCCGCTGCTGACCACCGCTGCGCCGCCGCTGGATCTGCTTGTCGAGGCTCGGCTGCTGCTCGCCGCTCCCGGACTCGACCGGGCCGACCTGCTGCTGGCCACCCACCGCGCGCTCGGGGATCGGCTGCGGCCGCCCGAGGAAGTTGTTGCCGTGCTTCGGCGGCTGCTTCGGTCGCCCGTCGCCGTGCTCGATGACGGGGGTGTGCCGCTCGCCGGGGAAGTCGGTGGGCGCGTGCGGCTTGATGAACCCGTGCCGCAGCGGACCGAGCTGGACGGCGGTGTCCTGCTCGCGCACCCCGTGCTGCTGGAGCGGCCGGCGATGTGGCTGGCCGTCGAACTGCGCGGCACCGAGGCCGCGCGCGCCGATGTCGTTCCACCCGCGCTCGCCGTGGCCGCCGGGGCGCTGCAACGCTGGCTGCTGGCCAACCGGCTGGAGCTCGAACGGGACGCGCGCTCGCGCACAGCCCTGCTCGCCGATCTGCTGCGGCTGGATTCCGAGCCCGGCGCGGACCTGCGCCGCCGGGTCGCCGACGCGGGCTGGCGGCTCGGCGGCTGGCACGTCGGGCTGCACCTCGGCGTCCCGGCGGCGGTCGACACCGTGGCGCGCACCCAGGAGGTCATGCGGGCGCTGGACGTCGAGGCCGTCGTCGAGCACGGTGACGGCTGGACCGGCTGGGTCACCTTCGACCACGAGCCCACCGCGGAACGCGTGCGCGCCCTGGCCACCCGGCTCCAGGCCGCGCACAGGACGCTGCGCCTCGGCGCCCACATGGGTGTCGGACGGCCACACCCGCGTCCGGAGGGGCTGGCGGCGACCGTCGCGGAGGCCCTCGACGCCGCCCGGCTGGCCGCGACCCGCCCGGAGACCGGGCACTTCCTGCACGTCGACCAGCTCGGCATGGCCCAGCTGCTGCTCGAGTGGACCCGGACGGACACCTTCGAGCCCGCGGCCCGAGCCCTGGTCGCACCGCTGCGCGCGGCACCCGGAGACCTCGTCCGGACGCTCGCCGCCTACCTCGACGCCGAGTCCTCGATCGCCGAGACGGCCACGGTGCTGGGCGTGCACCGCAACACCGTGGCCGCCCGCGTCGCGCGGATCGAGCAGCTGCTGGGAGTGGACCTGTCCCGGCCGGACGAACGGCTGGCGCTGCACCTCGCTTCGCGCGCGGTGATCCTTTCGGACGAGTGACCGGCCGGGTTTGACCCGGACCGCGCTCCGGGTTGCAGGATCGGGGCCATGACCGAACTGGACGACTACCGGCCGCTGGGCCGCTCCGGCCTGCGGGTTTCCCCGCTGGCCCTCGGCGCGATGACCTTCGGCACCGGGTCCTTCTGCGCCGACGACACCACCGCGCGCAAGATCTTCCGCGCCTACGTCGAGGGCGGCGGCAACTTCGTCGACACCGCGGACAACTACAGCGCGGGACGCAGCGAAGAGCTCGTCGGCGAGTTCCTGCGCGACGTCGACCGGGACGACGTCGTCCTCGCCACGAAGTACTCCGGGCCCGACTTCCGCGGCGGGGAACCGCGGTCGGACCCGCGCCGGCGCAGCAACGGCCGCAAGAACATGGTCGCCTCGCTGGAGGCGTCGCTGCGGCGGCTGCGCGTCGACCACGTCGACCTGTACTGGCTGCACATCTGGGACGGCTTCACCCCGGCGGAGGAGGTGATGGCGGCCTTCGGCGACCTGGTGCGCGCCGGGAAGATCCGCGCCGTCGGGCTCAGCGACGTCCCGGCCTGGTACGCGACGAAGGCCGCGATGCTCGACGGGCCACCGGTGACGGCGCTGCAGCTCGAATACTCCCTGATCGAGCGCGCCATCGAGGCCGAACACGTGCCGCTGGCGCGGGAGTTCGGCATCGCGGTCCAGCCGTGGGGCGCGATCGGGGGCGGGTTCCTGTCCGGCAAGTACACCCGCGACGGCGACGGTGAGGGACGGCTCGCCGAGGCGTCCCGGGCCACGCCCGAGAGCCGCTGGGCCGTGCTGGACGTCGTCCGCGAGGTCGCCGCGGAGGTGGGCGCGACCCCGGCCCAGGTCGCCCTGCACTGGGTGACGCGCCGGGCGGTGATGCCCGCGCCGCTGATCGGCGCGCGGTCACCCGAGCAGCTCGCCGACTCCCTCCGCGCGCTCACCCTCGACCTCACCGAGGCCCAGCTCGACCGGCTGACCGAGGTCAGCGCGCCGGATCTGCCGTTCCCGCACGGTGTCCTGGCCCGGCTCAACGCCGGCTTGCCGTCCTAACCGCGGCCGCGGTGGCCGCCGCTGTCGTCGGCGACGGTTTCGGCGTGCGGCTCACCGTTGAGGCACGTCACGGCCGTCACGTACTCGGCCCCGTCGTTCTTGAACTTCACCGACGCGGTGGCGGCGGGGCCGCGCGCGACGTCGTCGACGCGGTAGCCCGGGGCCGGGCTCCACGACTTCAGGGTGACCTGGCCGCCTTCGCACGTGGCGACCAGGCTGCCGCCGGAAACGGTCAGGCCGCGCGGCGCCGGCGCGCTCGAGGTGACCGGCGTGGTTGACGGTGCCGGGGTGGTGCTCGTCGGCACGGTTTCGAGCGCGCGGGCGACGTCGTCGGCGGACAGTGGCTGGTTCTGCGGGCCGAGGATGCCCGCGCCGACCAGGTCGAGGGCCACCGTGCCGACCCCGGCGGTGGCCGCGGCGGCCAGCAGCCAGCCCGCCGTCATCAGCAGTCCGCGCCGTCCCATCCGTCCACTGTGCCATCCGGGCGGGTTAAAGCGCGGCTAAGACGTCCTTAGCGTTCGCCAGAAGCCCGGCTAAGCGGCTTCGCCTGTGTAGCCTCCCCGGAATGGCGACCGTGCTGCTCGTCGAGGACGACCCGACCATCCGCACGGCCGTGCTGCGCGCGCTGGGCGAGCGTGGGCACACCGTGACCTCGGCGCCGACCGCGATGTCCGGGCTGCAGGCGGCCGTCACCGACCGGCCCGACGTCGTCCTGCTCGACCTCGGCCTGCCCGACCTCGACGGCCGCGAGGTGCTGCGGATGGTGCGGGCGGTCAGCGCGGTGCCGATCATCGTGGTCACCGCGCGCGGCGCCGAAGAGGAGATCGTCCGGCTGCTCGACGCCGGCGCCGACGACTACGTGGTCAAGCCGTTCGGCGGCGCGCAGCTCGACGCGCGGATCCGCGCGGTGCTGCGGCGGGCCGAGCCGGAGGAGACGACGGGCCCGGTGGTCGTCGGCGGCCTGTCGGTCGACGCGCGGACGCGGGAGGCGTCCCTCGACGGCGCGCCGCTGGACCTCACCCCGCGCGAGTTCGACCTGCTCCACTACCTCGCCAGCCGCGCGGGAACCGTGGTGAGCAAACGCGAACTGCTCGCCGACGTCTGGAAGCTGCCCTACGCCGGCGCGGACAAGACCGTCGACGTGCACCTGTCGTGGCTGCGGCGCAAGCTCGGCGAAACCGCGCAGGAGCCCCGGTACCTGCACACCGTGCGCCGCGTCGGCGTCCGGCTGGCCGAGCCGGGGACACAGCCGTGAGGAAACGGCTCGCGCTGCTGGTCGCCGCCGCGATGAGCCTGGTGCTCGTCGCGTTCCTCGTGCCGCTGGCGATCCTGCTGCGATCGGTCACGGCGGACCGCGCGGTCACCGCCGCGACGGCGAAGGCGCAGTCCCTCACCTCCTTGGTCGCGACGGCCGAGACGGCGGCACTGCGGCCGGCGGTCGACCAGCTCAATACCACCGCGGGTCACCCGGTCACGGTGTTCCTGCCGGACGGCACCGTGCTCGGCGCGCCGGGTCCGCGCACCCCCGGCGTCGCGCTGGCCGCGGCGCAGGGCAGCAGTCTCACCGTGGAGGACGCGGGCGGCCGGGAGATCCTCGTCGCGGTGCAGGGCCTGCCGCGGGGGACGGCCGTGGTGCGGGCCTTCGTCGACCGTGCGGAGCTGACGCGGGGGCTCGGCGCGGCGTGGCTGGTGCTGGCCGCGCTGGGCGTCCTGCTGCTGGCACTCGGGGTGTTCGTCGCCGACCGGCTGGCCCGGTCGATCGTCCGGCCGGTGCACGAGCTCGCGGCGGTGTCGCGCCGGCTCGCCGAAGGGGACCTCGACGCGCGGGCGCGGCCGGGCGGGCCCACGGAGGTGCGGTCGGTCGCCGCCGCGCTCAACCTGCTGGCCGCGCGGATCCGCGACCTGGTCCGGCAGGAGCGCGAGGCCGTCGCCGACATCTCGCACCGGCTGCGGACGCCGCTGACCGTGCTGCGGCTGGACGCCGAGTCGCTCGCCGACCCCGCCGAGGCCGAGCGGATCACCGGGCACGCCGAGAGCCTGGAACGCCAAGTCACCGCGCTCATCGACCAGGCGCGCGCCCGGGACTCCGCGCCGGGGGCATGCGACGCGGCCGCCGTCGTGGGCGCGCGGGCGGAGTTCTGGTCGGTGCTCGCGCAGGACCAGGACCGGGCGGCGACGGTCTCGCTCGATCCCGGCCCGCTGCCGGTCGCGGTCGGCGAGCCGGAGCTGGCCGCGTGCCTGGACGCGTTGCTGGGCAACGTCTTCGCGCACACGCCAGAGGGGACGGGATACACGATCCGGCTCACGGCGACACCGGACGGCGCCCGGCTGGAGGTCGCGGACGAGGGGCCGGGGTTCGACCTCGGTGGCGTCGAGCGGGGTGCGAGCGGCGCCGGGTCGACCGGACTCGGGCTCGACATCGCGCGTCAGACCGCGCGTGCGTCCGGCGGGACGTTCAGTGTTACGCGGGTGCGGCCCCACGGGGCGCGGGTCGTGCTCGAGCTCGGGAAGGCTTTAGGGATGCCTTAATCCTCGCGCAGTGCGCCGCTATCGTCGGGCGCGGGAAGCTCTTTTTGTTGTCGGAGAACCAAAAGGAGCAGACATGCGCAAGATTCTGGTGATCGCCGCGGCCGGTGCGGCACTCGCGGTCGGGGGTACTACGGCGGCGCTCGCGCAGTCCGGAGCCGACGACGGCACGCAGGTGCCGGCCACCTCGACGCCGTCGGCCACGACCTCAGCGGAGACCTCCACAGCCACTCCGGAGACCACGGAGACCTCGGCGTCGCCGAGCACGTACCCGACCCGGTCCGCGCCGAGCACGTACCCGACCCGCACCCACGACCTCGGTGACGACCACGGTGGCCGCGGGAACGAGCCGGGTGACGACCACGGCGGCCGCGGGAACGAGCGCGGCGACGACCACGGCGGCCACCACGAGGCCGGTGACGACCACGGCGGCCGCCGCTAACCGGTCCACAATGGACGACACGCGTGCCTGGATGGACGACACGCGTGTCGTCCGCCGGTGGGTTACGGCTGGGCGGGGCCGGCGGTGACCGGGCCGACGGTCAGGCCGTGCGCCTCGGCGGAGTTGTCGAGCGGGCCCTGGTTCCACGGCAGGGTGATCGCCGGGTCGCTGGTGTCACCGCGCGGGGTGGTCGTCTGCGGCGCGGTCACCGTGACGCTCGCCGGCGAGACCTGGTTCTCCGGGCCCTCGATGCCGGTCCAGTGCAGCAGCATCGACGCGGGCGCGCCGTCGGCGACGGTGACGCGCGGCGCGTCGGCCGCGGCCGGGTCGGGGGTCACCGTGATGCCCTCGGCGCCGGCCAGGCTGACCGGCAGGGCGCCCTGCAGCGTGCAGGACTCGCCGGGCTTGGCGGTGAACTGGACCGACGCGTAACGCTGGCCCGCGCCGGGGGAGCCGGCGACCAGCGTGGTGTCGACCTGGGACGAGGTGCAGGCGAAGTCGGTCGGCATCGCGGACGCGGTCCCGGCCGCGGCGACCACGGCGGTCGCGGCGGCGCCGGTCACGGCGAGGGCGGTCACGGTGCGGCGGACGCTCGGACGAACGGACATGAGCGGAACCCCTTCCTGTGTCAGGCGGTCCGGTGAGTTCCCCACCGGAATCCGCGCTCACTAGGAAAGATGCCCACGACACGATCAGGTTAGCTCCGAAGTGCGATTGCCCGCACAAAAGCAACCCTGGGTGATCTTGGACGTCTATCAGGATGGTTCATGTGTGCGGACCCAACCGTCTCGCGGGCTCGAGCGTGTACTTCGCCGACGGCTCCGGACCGACCGGGGCCCTGGGGAGGGATCCGGCTCATGACCCGACTGCTGACGATCGGCGCGGTGGCCGCCGCCGCGCTGGTGACGATGACCGCGCCCGCCACCGCGAGCCCGGCCGCCACCTGGCCGAACGACACGTTCCTCGTGTGCGTCCCGGTCGCGCCCTGCCCGGCCCAGACGAACGGCGGCATCATCTGGAGCAGCCGCTCGGCGCTGATGAAAGGGCAGGTGCGATCGTTGTCCGGCACCGGGACGACCGTGTACTTCGAGGCGTACGCCGGAAGCGTCAAGGTCGACAGCGACACCCGGACCGCGCACCCCGGCGAAGACCTGCCGTACGACGTCTCGCTCACCACGAACGTGGTCGGCGGGTTCGACCGGGTGAAGATCCAGATCTGCCTGCCCGGGCCGACGAAGTGCAGCGAGCCGCTCCACGCGCACCGCGACGCGGTCGCGGAGCAGCTGGTCGGCTGAGCGACGCCGGCGCCGGTGGGACCGGGTGCGTCTCAGCCCACCGGCACTCCGCGCACCGCGACCGGCCCGCGGGTCGGGTCCAGCTCGACTCCTTGATCGACCCCCGCCGGCGTGAGCACGTCCATCGCCTTCGGCGCCGTGGCCGGGTCCGTGGCGCAGATCGGCGCCGTGCCGCCCGCCGCGCAGAGCCCGAACGTGTACTGGCCCGCCGTCGGCGTGAACGGCCGTGCCTGGTCGGGGGAGTTGCCGTCCTGGCCGGTGAGCACCACCGCGACCGTCCAGCCCGCGGCCGGGGTCCCGAACGCCGCCTTCGCCACGCTGACCGTGATGTAGCGCGTCGCCTGCGAAGCCTGCACCGACGGCGAAGCGAGCGTTGCGCCCGAAGCGTCGACCAGCGCCGGTTCGGCGAAGCCCTGGACCTCGATGCGACGGCTCCAGGCGTCTTGTGCCGCGATCGTGTACGCGCGGCTCGCGAACGGCGGCGCGGTGGACGTCGCCGTCGCCGCCGGGTCGTGCGCGTAGATCGTCAGCAGCTGCGCGCCGAGCGGGGAGCCGAACGTCGGGGTCAGGTCGCGGACCTGGGCGCGGAACACGAGGTTGGCGCCCGAGTCGATGACCTGGAACCGCTGCAGGTCGAACGCGCCGGCGTGGAAGTCGCCCGCCGTCGGGTAGGTGTACGTGCCCGGGCCGGTGTCGTCGCCGTCCGGGTCGGTCGTGTCGAGCAGCACCGTGCCGGTGACGAAGTCCGAGCTGATCGTCTTCTGCGCGTACCCGGTGCCCGCGCCGGTGGTGGCGGTCGCGGTGACGACGTTCGCGCCCAGCGGCGTCGGCACCGTCGCGCTGAACGTGCCCGCCGCCGAAGCCCGGGTCGACAGCACGGAAGTCGTCCCGGCGTCGGTGGCCGACACGGCGAGGTCGACCCGGCTGCCGGCGGGCGCGGTGCCGGTGACCGCGGCGGTCGCGGTGGACACCGACGCGGGCACGTCCAGCGTCTCCGCCAAGGCCGTGGGCGGCGCGTGCGAGACGTACCGCTCGCGGACGTCGGCGGGCTGTTCGGGCAGGCGGCCGTCGGCCAGCGCGCGGGCCAGCCGCACCGACTGGGACTGCGCCCAGCTCAACGGTGCGACCGAGCCGGCGGGCTGCCCGGGGGTGAACCCGATCGACGCCGTACGGGGATCCGTGCCGTAGGGCGAGGCCGGCACTGCCGGGTTTTCCCACGCCTGCTCGGGAATCAGGCCGGTGCCGCCGGTCTGGGCCCGCATCGCGCGCAGCAGCGCCGAAGCACCCGCGCGGTCGCCGGTCTGCACGGCCTGCTCGCCGCGTTCGCCCGCGAGCACCGGCCAGAGGTGCCCGGACCCGGTGTTCGTCGTCGGCCAGGGCGCGCCGGTCGGGGCGCAGTTCGTCGGGTCCGGTTCGTAGCAGTCGCCGTACCCGTCTTCGCTGCCCGGCGCCGAAGTGCCGTAGCGGTACCAGCCCGGCCCGGCCGGGGTGTCCCGCTTGATCACGCGGTCCACCACCCCGAGGGACGCGGTGACGTCGGGGTCGTTCGCGGGCAGCACCCCGAGGCGCGTCAGCTCCAGGAACCCGGCGTCGACGACCGCGCGCTGGTCGGCGTCGACCGAACCGTTGCCCAGGTTGTAGAAGAACTCCGAGTTGGGATCACCGTTCTTGGTCAGCCGCAGGAAGTACCGGCCGCCGTACGGCCCGTTCGACGTCACCGTCCAGCCCTTGATGCTGCGCTGGAAGTGGTCCGCGGTGGCCCGGTAGACGCGGGCGCGCGCCGGGTCGCCGTTGCGGTCGGCGATCACGCCGGCCGCGACCAGCCCGGCGATCTCCGCGGCGATCGTCGAAGGGGAGTAGCCGCCCTGTTCTTCCCAGCGCTCCGAGCCGAACGACGGCCCGTGCGCGACGACGAAGTCCGCCGCCGCGCGGATGTGGCCGGTGTAGAGCGTGCGGTCGCGGTCGAGCCCGGCCTGCAACGCCATCAGGATCGGGTACGCGCTTTCGTCGAGCTGGTCACCGCCGGAGTCGGGCGCCTTCTTGCCGTTGAGCAGCGAGTTGCGCGGGAACCGGCCGTCCGGCTGCTGCTGGCGGGAGAACAGCCAGCGCACGCTCGCCCGCGCGGTGTCGCGGTCACCCGCGGCGAGCAGCCCGGAGAAGCTTTCGTAGAGGTCACGCGCGAAGATCTCGCGGTAGGACCCGAAGTAGACGGGTTTGCCGCCGGGCGCGTCCCCCGCGGAGACGGCCTGGCCCCACGGGCTGCCGAGCGAGGCCACCACCGCGCCCGGGAAAGTCTTGTCCTCACTGGCCTTCAGGACGTTGACCGACTGGAAGTAGGCGTCCGAATCCTTGCCCCGCAGCGGAGTCAGCCCGTTGTCGTAGTCGCGCCAGCCGCGCGCGTAGTCGCGGTAGCTCTGGTCGAACGGCGTGCGCAGGCTCGCTCCGGCCGTGGCGACGGCGGCGCGAGCGTCCGCGCCGAACCCGAGCGCCAGCACCGCCGGCCGGCGCGGCTGCAGGTCCAGCTGCGCGGTCTGGACGACGTTGCCGTTCACCGCGGACGGCGTCGTGTCGGTCAGCCGGTGGTCGCGGTCCAGCTGGGCCAGCCCGTCGCCGGCCGTGCCGGCAAAACCGCTGGCGGTGCTGAGGAACCGGCGGTCGGCGCGCAACGCCGCCGCCAGCGGCGTCCCGTAGTCGCGGGCCGGGGCGCTGGAGACGGTGTTCGTGTCGGCGCTGACCAGCGCGCTCGTGCCCGCGTCGACGCTGGCGGTGTCCCCGCCGCCGTTGGCCGGGCCGCCCCCGCCGTTGCCGTTGATGCTCGCGTCGAACCGCACGTAGACCTTGAGGTCCTGGCCCGAGCCCCGTAGCGGCTCCAGGCGCGTCCGGATCAGGACGCCGGTCCGCGCCGGGTCGGTCAGGTACTCGGTGACCAGCCGGTACTTGCCGCTGCGCGGGGTCGACGTCACTTCGCAGGCCATCCCGCCCGCGCTGGTCCGCACGGTGTAGGTCATGTCGCGGGCCTGCAGGTCGGTGAAGCTGCGGCCGTCGGTGACGGCGAACTGCAGCGTCTCGACGTTCGTGTTGTCGATCACCGGCGCGTAGACGTCGGAGAGCACACCGCCGGCGACCGTGAACCAGGCTTTGCTGGCAGTGGTGCGCGCCGTGCCCAGGCAGTCCTTGCGGGCCAGGCCGAAGTGCGAGACCGCGCCCGGTCCCGGCGCGGGCGCCGCGGCGGCCACCGGCCCCGGCAGGAGGGTCGCGGCCAGCACCGCGCACAGCACCACGGACGTCGTCGACCGAGTCATCAGCACATCCGATCACGCCGGTTCGCGGCGCACCAGACCCGAACGGCAGCACGGGAGAAGTTACCGATGATTGAGAAATCCGACCGGTGGGTAGCAAACCCACAGTCCCCCGAGGAGGTGAACGTGGAAGAGCACGGATCGGACGGCTGGCGGTACCGCGGCACCATTTCGCCGCGCACGTTGCCGAGCCTGCGCAAGCACCTGATTTCGTGGCTGCGCCGCCAAGCTGGAGACGCGGTCGGGCGCGAGGCCGACGACGTGGTGCTGGCCTGCTGGGAAGCGATGGCGAACGTGCTGGACCACGCCTACCGGGGCCGGCCCGGGCTGATCGACGTCCGGGCGCGGATCGACGAAGACGTGCTGGTGGTGACCGTCGCCGACCAGGGCCGGTGGGAGTCGCTCGAAGAGAGCGGCGGGCGCGGGCGCGGCCTGCGGCTGATCCAGAACCTCGTCGACGGGCTCGACCTCCGCTCGACCGAGGACGGCACGGTGATGACCCTGACCTGGCCGTTCCCCGCTCGCCGCCGCACCGCCTGAGGCACGTCAGCCGTCCGAGGACAGTCCGTCGACGAACCGCGCCGCGACGTCCCGGAGCTTCACGTTCGAGTGCTGCGACTCCTCGATGAGCCGTTTCATGGCGTCTTCGGCGGTGATCCGGTGCACGGCCATCAGGATGCCCTTGGCCTGCTCGATCACCGCCCGCGATCTCATCGCCGTCTCGAGGTCGGCGGCCCGCTGCCGGGCCTGCTGGTAGCGCCGGGTGGTGCGCAGGCCGAACGAGACGATCGTCGTGTAGAGGGCCAGCAGCCGGGAGTCGGTTTCGGCGAACCCGTGGTCGCCGTACCCGAAGAGGTTGAGCGCGCCGGAGAGGCGCTCGTCCACCTGCAGGGGCGCGGCGAGGTAGCTGCCCACCCCGAGGCCGCGGGCGTGCTCGGTGAACTCCGGCCACAGCTTCCCGGCCGTCGCCAGCGGCAGCCGGACGATCTCCCCGGTCGCCGCCGCCCGCAGGCACGGTCCCTCACCCTGCGCGTACTGGACGCGGTCGATCTCGACGGCGCGCTCGTCGGTGGAGGCCGCGGTGGTCGGCTCGCCGTCCCGGATCGCGGTGATGCTGGCCATGTCGGCGCCCGGGATCACCCGCACGGCTTCGGCGCACACGGCGTCGAGGATCTCGGCTTCGGCGGGTTCGGCTTCCAGCGTGCCCGTCAGGTCCGCCATCGCGGCGGTCAGCTCGTCGAGCTGCTCGGGCAGGATCGGCTCACCGGTCAAAGGTCCATCTCCCGTCCCGGACGACTTGCGGCAGGTGCCGAACCGCTGCTGCTCAACGCCGGCGGCGAAACCCTACCCGCGGCCGATGCGCGCTCCGCACCAACCGGGTCCGAGGGGGCGGTGGCTCCGGCCCGGCGCTCACTGCTGAACGTCCGTGGGTTGGCGCCGGGAACCACCTGGCGACGGCCGGTGGCACAACCCCACCCCGCGACCGTCGCTGGGTGTCGCATACCCGGTGGGCGCCGGTCCAACCCCTCAGCCGGGGGTCACTTTCACGATCTGCGCCAGCCCGGACACCCGCAGCACCCGGTCGAGCAGCCGCGGCGCGACCAGCCGCAGGTCGTGCTCGGCGGCCCGGTCGAACAGCACCGCGACCCCGGCGCTGTCGAGGTAGGCCACCCCGGTCAGGTCGACGATGACCGCCGTCCCGGCCGCCAGCTCGCGGTCGAGCGCGGCCCCGAACTCCGCGGCGTTGCTCATGTCGATCTCACCCGTGGCGGTCAGGACCCGGTGCCCGTGGTGGCCCGGGCCGGCGACCAGCGTGAGTGCCGTCGTCACGAACCGATCCTCCATTCCAGCGTGACGGTGGTGCCGCCCACGTCGTGGCGGACGGTGACGGTGTCGGCGAGTGCCTCCATCATCGGCACGCCGCGGCCGCGCAGCACGTGGTTGTCCGGCGGCGGCTGCCTCCAGCGGCCGTGGTCGGTCACGGTGACGACCAGGTGCGCGCCGGTGAGGTCGGCTGCCAGGTGCCCGTTCTCGCCGGCTCCGCCGTCGGCGTAGGCGTGCTCGACGGCGTTGGCGCAGGCCTCACCCACGGCGACCAGCACATCCTGGGCGAGGTCTTCGTCGAGCGCCGCGTCCGCCAGCCACGCGCGCAGCCCGCGGCGGGTCACGGCGAGGCTGTCCGGGTGCGCCGGGAAGTCCAGTTCGAGCGGCGGCAGCGAGCGCCGGTAGAGCAGCAGGGCGACGTCGTCCTCGTACCCGTCGGCCGGGCGCAGGCGGTCCATCAGGGCGGACGCCAGGCCGGTCAGGCCGCCGCCGCGCGCTTCGTGGGCGACCGCGGTGGCCCGGTCGATGCCGTCGTCCAGCGGCTCGCGGCGGCGCTCGACGAGACCGTCGGTGTAGAGCATCAGCAACGAGCCGATCGGGACGACCGCGGTGGCCTCCGGCCGGGCGGCGGCGATGCGGACGGCGAGCGGCACGCTGCCGGCCGCGTCGAGGAACTCCGCCGTGCCGTCGCGGTGCACCAGGGTGGCCGGCGGGTGCCCGGCACTGCTGTAGGTGAGCGTGCCGGTCGCGGGGTCGAGGACACCGCAGAAGACGGTGGTGCACAGGGCGCCCGGCAGCCGGCCGGCGAAGCGGTCGAGCGCGGTCAGCGTGTGCGCCGGGCTGTTGGCCTCCAGCAACAGCGCGCGGCAGGCGCTGCGCAGCTGGCCCATCACCGCGGCCGCCGCGAGCCCGCGGCCGACGCAGTCGCCGACGACGATCCCGATCCGGTCACCGGCCAGCGCGACGACGTCGTACCAGTCCCCGCCGACCTCGAGAGGCGGGTTCGCCGGCTCGTAGCGCACCGCGAAGCCGTCCGGGAGCCGGGCCGGGCCGAGGATCGAGCGCTGCAGCGCGATGGCGACCTCACGCTGCCGGTCGTCGCGGTGGGCGCGGCGCAGAGCGTGCGCCAGCGTCCCGGTCAGCAGGGCGAGCAGCGTCCGGTCCTCGGTGCCGAGCGGGCGGTCCGGCGCGGTTTCGACCCAGAGCGTCAGACGGCCGCCGGGGTGGTCGAGGGTGGCGCCCGCACCGCCGTCCGCCGGGGACGCGTGCAGCGCCGGCAGCGAACGCACCTGGCCGAGCGTCTCGCGCAGCGGCGCGGCGAGGTCGGTCCAGCTCCGGTCGCCGCGGTCAGTCGACATGAGGCCCGGCTCGCCGTCCCGCGCCCAGGTGACCGCCAGGACACGCTCGGCGTGCCACAGCTCCCGCAGCAGGTCCAGCGCGGTGCGCAGCACCTCCGGCACCCCGCTGACCCCGGCGAGGCGCTGGTTCATCGAGGCGAGCGCGGACTCCCGCTGCACGGCGTAGCGCTCCGCGGTGACGTCGCGGATCGTGCCGACCAGCCGGCGGCGGCCCTCGTCGTCGTGCAGCTCGTTGTAGGCGATCGCGGCCCAGACCCGGTGCCCGGCCCGGTGCCGCAGCGGCACCACGAAGCTCCCGGCGGGCTCGGCCTGCGCCCGGCGCAGCGCGGTGACCACCTCCCGGTAGGCGACGGGATCGGCGTCCCGGCTCGGCAGCCACGGGAACGGCGGCGCGTAGGGCAGGCCCTCGGGACCGAACCCGAGCAGCTCGGCGCAGGCGGCGTTGATCTCGACGACCCGCCCGGCGGCGTCGCAGACGAAGAAGCCCTCCTGCAGCGAGTCGATCATCGCCGAGCGCCACCGCGAGTGCTGCGTCCGCAGGTGGGCCAGCTGAATGGTCGTGCGGACGCGGGCCACCAGCTCCCGCGCCGAGAACGGCTTCACGAGGTAGTCGTCGGCCCCGGCGCCCAGCCCGTCGACGGCGGCCTCCTGCCCGGCCCGGGCCGACAGCAGCAGCACGGGCACGGCGGCGGTGCGCGGGTCGGCCCGCAGCTCGGCGAGCAGGCTCAGGCCGTCCATCCGCGGCATCATGACGTCGCTGATGATCAGGTCGGGCGGCTCGGCGCACGCGGCGGCGAACGCCTCGACGCCGTCGCGCACCGCGGTGAGCGTGTAGTCGTCGCGCAGCAGCCGGCCAAGGTAGTCGCGCATGTCGGCGTTGTCGTCGGCGATCAGCACCCGGGCGCTGCCGGCCGGGGCGGCCGCGGGCCGCGGCACGTGGCCGCCGCCGGGCAGCCACCGCAGGGCCTCCTGCACGTACGGCTCCACGGTCTCCGCGGCGATCCCGCCGCCCGAGGGCGCCGGGGCGAGGTGCTCGGCCGGCAGGTGCCCGGTGCCCAGCGGGAGCCGGATCCGGAACGTCGTGCCGGCGCCCGGTGTGCTCTCGACGGCGACCTCACCGCCGTGCATGCCGACGAGCTCGCGCACCAGCGCCAGGCCGATCCCGCTGCCTTCGTTCGAGCGCGCCCGCACCGACGGGATCCGGTGGAACCGCTCGAACAGCCGCGGCAGCTCGGCGGCGTCGATCCCGATGCCGGTGTCGGACACCGCGACGACGGCGTGCCCGTCGTCGAGGACCGCGCTGACCCGGATCGCGCCGTCGAAGGTGTACTTGACGGCGTTGGACAGCAGGTTGAGGACGACCTTCTCCCACATCCCGCGGTCGACGTGCACCGGCCGGGCCAGCGGCGGGCAGTCGACCTCGAACGCCAGCCCGGCCCGCTCGACGGCGGCGCGGAAGACACTCGCCAGCTCCGCGGTGAACGCCGCGAGGTCGACCGGCTCGAAGCGCGCCTGCATCCGGCCGGCTTCGATCCGGGAGAAGTCGAGCAGGTTGTTCACCAGCCGCCCGAGCCGCAGCGCGTTGCGGTGGATGACGTCGACCTCTTCGCGCACCCGCTCGTCGGCGTCGCCGAGCGCCTTCTTCAGCTCCACGACCGGGCCGAGGATGAGGGTGAGCGGGGTCCGGAACTCGTGGCTGATGTTGGCGAAGAAGGTGGTCTTCGCCGCGTCCAGCGCGGCCAGGTCCTCGGCGCGCTGCTGCTGGGCCTGGTAGGCGAGCGCGCCGTTGACCAGTGCCGTCGTCTGCTGCGCGACCAGCCCGAGGAACGTCCGGTAGGACTCGTCGAGCGCGTGCCCGGCGCCGGCCGCGAGCACGATGACCCCGGGAGCCGCGGCACCGGCGTCCCCGGGCAGCGGCAGCACGACCGCCTCGGTGGGCGGGCTGGACCAGCCGCCCGCCGGCAGCTCACCGGCAGTCTCGACCGTGCGGGCGACACCGTCGGCGAGCACCTGCTCGAGCGGCCAGTTCCCGGCTTCCTCGCCGGGGGTGACGGCCGCGAGCACGAGCCGCCCGGCGTCGTCGCGCAGGTGGATCGCGGCGTACGGAACGTCTGCGCCCGCGCGGCTCAGCACATCGGCGACCAGCTCGCAGGCTTCGGTCGCGGTGCGGGCGATCCCGGCCTGGGTGCCGAGCTCGCGCAGCGTCGCCAGCCGGCGCTCGCCGATCACGCGCTCGGTGGTGTCGGTGACCGCGGTGAACACCGCCTGCACGGCGCCGTCGTCGTCGTGCACCGGGCTGTAGGAGTAGGTCCAGTAGGTCTCTTCCCAGTAGCCGTGCCGGTTCATCGGCAGCAGCAGGTCTTCCGACCAGGTCGCCTCGCCGGTGGCCAGCACGCCCTCGAGCATCGGGCCGACGATGTGCCAGATCTCGCCCCAGATGTCCTCGCCGCGCTTGGCGAGCGCCGGGTGCTTGGTGCCGAGCAGCGGCAGGTACGCGTCGTTGTAGAGGAACCGGAGCTCCGGGCCCCACCAGACGATCATCGGGAAGCGCGAGGTGAGGCAGATCCGCACGGCGGTGGTCAGGCTGACGGGCCAGCCGGCCGGCTCCCCGAGCGGCGACGACGTCCAGTCGAACTCCCGCATCCGCGCCGCCATCCGGCTGGTCCCGGGAAAAGCGGCCTGCTGACCGGATTCCTCGCCGACGCTCATCACACTCCCGGGTCCACGCGGTCGCGGACGAGCCTACTCGGCCGGGCGTTTTCCCGCTGGCCACGGGGTCGGCGCCGGTGCTCAGTCTCCCGCGCCGTTGCTCAGCCAGGTCATCGTGACCGTCGTGCCGTCCTCGCGGTGGACCTTCGCGCTGTGGTCGGCGAGGCTGTCGATCAGCAGCAAACCGCGGCCCCGCAAGCCGTTCGTGTCCGCCGGGGGCTGCCACGTCCCGTAGTCCGTGACCGTCACCGTCAACCGCCCGCCCAGTGCCTCCGCCCGGACGTCGACCTGGCCCGCTTCGCCTTCGCGGTAGGCGTGCTCGGCCGAGTTGGCCATCGCCTCGTACCCCGCGAGGACGACGTCCTCCTGCTTCTCCGTGCTGAGGCCGAGGGTGCCCAGCCATTCGGCGAGCGCCTCGCGCAGTTCCGGCAGCCGGTGGGCCAGTGCGACCGTGCGGCGGTGGAACGACGCCGGGGGAGCGGGCGCGCCCGGGGGGAGGGGGTCCGTCATGTGCCGTCCTCTCCGCGGTGGCGGACGTGGATCACGGCGATGTCGTCGTCGTGGCGGCCGTGCGTCAGCTCGTCGACGAGCTTGTCCCAGGCCGTGTCGAGGTCGGCCGCGGTCAGCAGTGCCGGGATGCCGGACAGCAGCCACTCGATCCCCAGGGTGAGGTCGCGGGTGCGGCTCTCGACCAGCCCGTCGGTGTAGAGCACCAGGTCCGAGCCGGGCGGGAAGGCGGTGGTGCGCTGCGGGAAGTTCGTCCCGACGCCCAGCGGCTGCGCCAGCGCCTCGCCGATCTGCTCCGGCTCGCCGTCCGGGCGGACGAGGATCGCCGGCAGGTGCCCGGCGTTCGCGTAGGTCAGCGTGCCGTCCGGCTCGTGGACCGCGTAGAAGCAGGTGACGAAGCTTTCGCCGAACAGGCCGCCGGTCAGCGCGGAGACGTTGCGCAGCACCTCCGACGGCGGCAGCTCCAGCAGCGCGTAGCTGCGGACGGCGGTGCGGACCTGGCCCATCACCGTCGCCGCGGTGACGCCGTGGCCGACGACGTCGCCGATCACGAACGCGGTCGCGCCCGAGGGCAGCCGGATGACGTCGAACCAGTCGCCGCCCACCTTGGCGCCGGTGGCGGCGGGCAGGTACCGGGTGAACACGTCGAGCCCGGGCGTTTCCGGGGCGACCGGCAGCATGCTGCGCGACAGCTCGGTGGCGAGCGTGCGCTCTCGCTCGTACAGCCGGGCGTTGTCCAGCGCGATCGCCGAATACCCGGCGATGCCCTCGGCGAGGTACGCGTGCCGCTCGGTGAACCGGTCCGGTTCGGAGTGTCCGAAGAAGAACCCGCCCAGCACCTCGCCGGTGGTCGGGCTGAGCACCGAGACGGCGAGGTAGCTGCACACGGGCAGGTGCCCGTCCGGCATCCCGTGGTACGGCGCGTTCTTGCCGAAGCGCGGGTCCCGCGTGATGTCCGGGCTGCGGACGGTGCCGGTGCCGTCGAAGGTCGGCCCGAAGACCTCGGTGTTGCGCGGCATCGGGAACCGCTCGAACGCCTCCCGCGGCACCCCCGAGATCGTGTAGAGCGTGTACGACTCGCCGAGCTCGTTGACCAGGTTGTAGAAGAACGCGCCGAACTCGGCGCCGGTCGCCTTCGTGGCCGCGTCCGTCGCGTCCTGCACGATCCGGTCGATGTCGAGCTGGGCGGTCAGCTCGCGGCCGGTGGAGTGCAGCGCGTCGACCAGCGCGGCCTCGTTGCGCAGCCGCCCCACCGTCGCCGCGAGATGAGTCGTGACGGCCTCGATCGCGGCGGCGATCGGCGGCAGCCCACCGTCCTCCGCGGTGGTGTAGACCAGCGCGGACCGGTCGCCGTCGTCCGCGACCGCCAGCGCGGCGGTGACCACCGGGCCCGGCACCAGGTCCGCGAGCACCGCCGGGTCGGTCACCGACGCCACGACGCGGCCGCCCAGCACCGCTTGCGCCTCGACCGGCCCGAGTGGACGGACGCCGGTGGTGACGGGAGCGCCCGTGCCGTCGACGAAGACCCGGCGCACGGCGTCGAGTACGGCGTCGAAGTCGGAGCCGGCCGGCATCAGGGCGCCAGCGCTTCGGGCAGTGACGGGTAGACGGCGAATTCGTCGACCAGCCGGGTCAGCTGCAGCGGCCGCAACGTGATCCGGTCACGGGCGACCACCCGCAGCGGCGCCGACGTGGCCAGCCCGCGGTGCGCGCGGACGAGCTCGGCCATGCCGGCCGAGGCGAGGAAGGTGACGTCGGTGAGGTCGACGACCAGGGCTCCGGGGTGCAGCCGCACCGCCCGTTCGGCCAGCTGCCGGAGCTTGGGCGCCAGTGCGAGGTCCAAAGCCCCGTCGACCCGCAGCACCGCCGTGCCGTTCCGATGCTCCAGCGCCACGCTGCCCGTCTCGTCGCCGCGCGAATTCCCGATCGCGTCCGTTTCGGCCATGACGTTCATCCTGCCTGCTCGCGGGCCCGCGGCAAAGTGGAAGGGGTACTGACACGGCGGCGGGCGCCGGGTGTTGGCATGATTGGGCGCGGGGTTGAGCAGACAGCCTTCGTGATCAAGCGCGCCCACCGGAAATCCCGGGGGCGGCGCCGGAGGCGGGAGAACGCCATGACTGACCAGGCCCACAATGACGGCTCCGCCACGGCTGTGCCATTCGGCGCGTTCCGGATCGCCCGATCGGACCAGGACGAGGTGATCGTCCTCGAAGTCGCCGGGGACGTGGACACGACCACGGCGCCGGCTCTCGTGCGGGCCGGGGACGAGGCGCTGGCGGCCGCGCCGCGGGTGCTCGTCGTCGACCTGACCAGGGTCGACTTCCTCGCCTCGCCCGGGCTGACCGCGCTGCTGACCATCCACCGCAACGCCGGTTCCGGCACCGCGGTGCGGATCGTCGCGTCCGGCCGGGCGACCCTGCGCCCGATCCAGCTGACCGGGCTCGAAGAGAGCCTTTCGCTGTTCCCGACCCGCGAAGCGGCGCTCACCGCGTAGTGCGCGGTGTCCCGGCCGGTCAGCCGCCGGCCGGGACGGCCACGCGCCGGATGGTGAGCAGGGCGACGTCGTCCTGGGCCGGCTGGTTGCCGATCATCCGGGCCATCACCCGCGCGCAGAGCCGTTCCGGGTCCTCGGCCTGCACGGCTTCGGTCAGCTCGGCCATCCCGGTGTCCACCGGCCGGTCGCGCCGTTCGACGAGCCCGTCGGTGTAGAACGTGAGCACGGCGCCCACCGGCAGCTCGACCGTGGTGACGCGCCGCTCGGGAACGCCGATCGTCAGCCCGATCGGGGGATCCGGCTGCGCCGCCACCAGCTCGGGGGCTTCGCCCGGCCGGACCAGCACGGGCGGCAGGTGCCCGGCGAGGGAAAGCGTCATCGCCTTGCGGTCCGGGCCGATCACGCCGTAGGCGACGGTGGCCATCGCGCCGTGCTCGAAGTGGTTGGCCTTGCGGTCGAGCTTGCCGAGCACCTCGGAGGGGCTCTCGCAGTCGAGGGCGTACGCGCGCAGGGCGCTGCGCAGCCGTCCCATGATCACGGCCGCCTCGAGGCCGTGGCCGGAGACGTCGCCCATCACGACGCCGACCCGGTCGCCCGGCAGGACGAACAGGTCGTACCAGTCGCCGCCGAGGCCGGTCTCGGCGCCGGGCACGTACCGGGCGGCGAACGCGAGGCCGGGCACGGCGGGCAGGCGGCTCGGCAGCAGGCTGCGCTGCAGGGCCATGGTCGCCGAGCGGTTCTCCTCCAGCGCTTCCACCTGGATCGCCATGGCGAGGCGGTCGGCGACCAACTGCAGGACGCTGATGTCCGCTTCGGTGAACACCCGGGGCGCGACGGAGCCGATGTGCAGCACGCCGACCAGGTCGTCGCCGGCGACCATGGGCACACCGAGCATCGCGTGCAGGCCCCGCTCCCACAGCAGCGCGTTGACGACGGTGGTCTCGTCCACCTGGTCGAGGACGACGGGCTGCCGGCGGAGCGCCACCTGGCCCGCGAAGCCGCTGCCGACCGGGACCCGGACGCCCTGGTGCACCTCTTCTTCGATGCCCGCCGCCGCGACGGCGACCAGCTGCTGCCCGCCCGCCTGGTACCGCAGCACGGTCGCGGTGTCGACCTCGAGCACCTCGCGCAGGCGGTGCAGGGTCTCGCGGAGGACGTCGGTCAGCCCGAGGTGCCCCGCCGGGGCGCCGATGACCGTCTCCAGCAGGTGAAGCCGCTTCTGGGCGTCGAGACTCCGCGACATGTGCAGAATCTAGCCGCCTGCTCTTCGGGCGCCCAGCCATCCCGGGTTTCGCCGGCGGGTCCGCCCGGGTACCAGCCGGGCGTGAGCGTCGACCTGGAGTGGGTGGGTGTGCTGCGGCACGGCCAGAGCACCGGAAACGTGGCCCGCGAAGAGGCGGAGGCGGCCGGCGCCGAGGTGATCGACATCGCCGAACGCGACGCCGACGTCCCGCTGACCGAGCTCGGCGAGGAGCAGGCGAGGGCGGCGGGCGGGCTGTTCGCCGAACGCCCGCCGGACCTCGTGGTGACCTCGACCTACCGCCGCGCCTGGGACACCGCCCGGCTGGCCGCGCCGGACGGCGTGCGGATCGTCCCGGACGAACGGCTGCGCGACCGCGAACTCGGCGTCCTGGACCTGCTGACCTCGCACGGCGTCCGCGAGCGGTGGCCCGACGAGCTGCGGCGCAAGCGGCGGCTGGGCAAGTTCTACTACCGGCCGCCCGGCGGCGAGTCCTGGGCCGACGTCGTGCTGCGGCTGCGGTCGCTGCTGGCCGAGCTGGGCGCCGAGCAGCCGGGCGGGCGCGTGCTGCTGTCGGCGCACGAGATGACGATCTTCGGCCTGCGCTACCTGCTCGAAGGCCTGCCGGAACCCGACCTCATGCGCGCGGAGTCGGCCACCGGGATCCCCAACGGCTCGGTGACGACCTGGGAGCGCGACCGCGACGGCGGGTTCACCATGGTGCTGGCCCAGGAGGTCGGGCAGCTCTCCTGACCCGGCGTGTCACCGCTGGGCGGTCGGCCGCACGATGATCTCGTTGACGTCGACGCCCGCCGGCTGCCCGATCGCGTAGGAGATCGCCCCGGCGATCGTGTCCGGGGGCAGCGTCACCGCGCGGTAGGTCCGCATCGCTTCCCGCGCACCGGGTTCGGTGATGGTGTCGGCCAGTTCGGACTCGACGACGCCCGGCGACACGGTCGTGACGCGGATGCCGGGCTCGGCCTCCAGCCGCAGGCCTTCGGTGATCGCGCGGGCCGCGTGTTTCGTGGCGCAGTAGACCGCGGCGGTCGGCACGACCTCGTGCGCGCCGGTGGAGGCGATCGTCACGAAGTGGCCACTTCCCGCGCGCCGGAAGTGCGGCAGGGCCGCCGCGATCCCGTGGAGCAGCCCGCGGACGTTGACGTCGATCATCCGGTCCCACTCGTCGACGAGCAGGGAGTCCAGGCGGGACAACGGCATCACGCCGGCGTTGGCGACGAACACGTCGAGCCGGCCGTGCGCGCGCACGGCGGCGTCGGCGAACCCGGCGACCTCCGCGCGGTCGGTGACGTCGAGGCGGTGCACGTCGGCGGTGCCGCCGGCGTCGTGGATTTCCTCGGCCAGCGCGGTGAGCCGGTCTTCCCGGCGGGCGCCGAGCACGACGTGGTGGCCTTCGCGGGCCAGGCGCAGCGCGGTGGCGTGGCCGATGCCGCTGCTGGCGCCGGTGATGAGCACGATCTTTCCGGGCACGACGAACTACTCCATCCATTGTGGAATGACGGGAAAAGGGGAATCTTCAGCCGGCGGCGAGACTGCCGAGCAGGGCGAGCCCGGCTTCCGACGGGCTGCCGGGCTCGGCTTGGTAGACCACCAGCTGCTGGCCGGGCGCGCTGTTCACGGTCAGCGCCTCGTAGCTCAGGACGAGCTCGCCGACCTGCGGGTGGTGGAACCGCTTGGTTTCGTGCGTCTTCTGCCGGATGTCGTGGCGCGCCCACAACCGGCGGAAGTCCGCGCTCTTGACCGACAGCTCACCGACCGTCTCGATGAGCCGCGGATCGTCCGGGTCGAGGCCCGCGGTCGCACGCAGGGCGCCGACGGTGTTCACCGCGACGCGCTCCCAGTCCGGGTAGAACTCGCGCGCGTCCGGATCGAGGAACACCAGCCGGACCAGGTCACCGCTGTGGGTGTGGCCGCCGAACAGCGCCTCGCCCAGCGCGTTGTGCGCGAGCACCTCGAGGCAGCGGCCGAGCACCAGCGCGGGCGTGTCCGGCCAGCCGTCCATCAGCCGCCGGAGGTTCGGGCTGACCTGCTCCCGCCGCCGCGGGCGACGGCGTCCCGGCGCGGGCCGGGCCAGCCGGTGCAGGTGGGCGGTGGTGTCGTCGTCGAGGGCCAGCCCGCGGGCCAGCGCGTCGAGGACCTGCGCCGACGGGTGCCGCTCCCGGCCCTGTTCGAGCCGGACGTAGTAGTCGGTGCTGACGCCGGCCAGCACCGCGACCTCCTCGCGGCGCAGCCCGGCGACCCGCCGCGCCCCGCCCGCGGGCAGGCCGAGCTCTTCCGGGCCCACCTGCGCGCGGCGGGCCCGGAGGAACTCCCCGAGAGCGTTTTCCGCGGCCATGATCCGAGGCTAACCCGGCGCGGACCGCGCAGGGAGGTCGTGGCGCACCCACCCTCAGGTGAGCGGGATCGGGTCCCCGTCCCGCTCCGGCTGCAGCAGGGTCGCGGTGGCTTCGCGCCCGTCGACGTCGAAGGTCATCACGGCGTTCCCGAAGTGCGGCCCCGAGACACGACCCCAGGTCAGCGGCGCGGGCGGGACCCCGACCCGGCGCGCCAGCCCCTCGCTCAGCCGGGTCAGCCCGCGCGCCCAGCCGGCGCGGAACAGGCGGTTCATGTACCAGGGGACGGTGTTGTGCACCGGTGAGCAGGTGAGCTGGTGGACCGGCGCCCCCGGGAGGTCGGCCCGCGCGACGTACGCGTGGTGGACGTCGCCCGAGAGCACGCTCACCGACGCCGTGCCCTCGTCCGCGACCCGCGCGATCAGCCGCGTCAGCCGGTCGAACGACTCGCGGAAGGCCGGCCAGTGCTCGAGGTCGGCGAGCTGCCGGAACCACTCGGACACCCGCCCGACGCGCCCCGGCCGCGCGCAGAGGCGCTCGTTGACCGACTGCGCGGCCGCCAGCGCCGTGGGCATCAGCCACGGCAGCGACGTCCCGATCAGCAGGTGGTCGAACTCGCCCGAGCTCTGCTCCTCGATCCAGCGGAACTCCGCCTCGCCGATCATCGAGCGTTCGCCGCCGGCGAGGATCCGCCCGGCCCGCGAGTCGATGACCAGCAGCCGGACCGGGCCGAAGTCGCGCCGGTAGGACCACCGGGTGCCCTTGGCGCCGTCGGCTTCGCGGTCGGCCCGGTCGGCGAACTCGCGCAGCAGCTCCGCGTTGTCCACCCCCGAGGTGCTCACCCGCTGGTAGAGGTCGTCTCCTTCCAGCTCGCGCGGGCCGAGGTTGCCCAGGTGCTGGTAGACCCAGTACGACACGAGCGCGCCGCGGATCCGCTCGGGCCACCACGAGGTGCCGGCCATCTCTTCGCGCCAGGCCTGCGAGGTGTTCCAGTCGTCGCGGACGTCGTGGTCGTCGAAGATCATCGACGTCGGCACGGTCGACATCAGCCAGCGCACGGCCGGTTCGCACCAGGCCTCGAAGTACAGGTGGCAGTACTCCTCGAAGTCGGCGACCTCCTTGCCGGGCGGTTTGCTCGTGTCACGCCGGGTGGCCAGCCACTTTTGCGTCTCGTCGGTGGTCTCGTCGGCGTAGACCTGGTCGCCGAGCAGCAGCAGCGACTCGGGCCACTCGGCTTCGTCGAGCCCGGCCATCCGGTGGGCGTAGGCTGCGAGCGCGTCCGGGCCGAGCGCGTCCTCCTCCCGCGGCTTGCGGCAGGACCCGAAGACCAGCCGGAACCGCGGGTCACCCGGGGCCAGCGTCCGGATCCGGCTCGGCGGCAGGTCGCTGTCCGGGTCGGGCCAGACGAGCTCGCCGTCGAGCCGCACCTCGTACGGCGTGCTCCGCCCGGGTTCGAGCCCGGTCAGCACCACCAGCGCGTAGTGGTGCCCGGAGACTTCGAACGTCCGCGCTTTCGCTTCCGCGACAAGAACTTCACACGGACCGCCGGTCTCGACCCAGATCGTCGCCGAGGTGTCGTCGACGTGCCGGAGCAGCGGTCCCAGCAGGAGGTCGGTCATCCGTGGATCCTCCCAGCAGTCCGGCCCGTCGGCAGTTCGAGCGGGCGGCGAAACATTCCGAAAATCGTTGACCGGTCCCGGGTCGCGAACCAACGATCGTCACAGCTGCGCCCTGCTCCCGGAAAGGAACGTCGAGTGCGAAGACTCTTCACCGCTCTCCTCGCCGCAGTCTTGTCGATCGCCGCCGCCATCGTCCTGGTGATCACGGCGCAGCCCGCGTCGGCGGCCACGCTGACCCGCGTGACCGGTTTCGGCGCCAACCCCAGCAACCTGAACATGTACACCTACGTCCCGGACCGGGTCGCCGCCCGCCCGGCGCTGCTGGTCGCCATCCACTACTGCACCGGCTCGGCCTCGGCGGTCTTCAACGGCTACGCGCACGACTACGTCACCGCGGCCGACCAGTACGGCTACGTCATCGTGTTCCCCGAGGCCACGCGCAGCGGGCAGTGCTTCGACGTCTCTTCGCCGCAGGCCCTCACCCGCGGCGGCGGCAGCGACCCGGTCGGCATCCTGTCGATGGTCGACTACGCCAAGCAGCACTACAACGTCGATCCCGGCCGGGTGTTCGTCACCGGCTTCTCCTCCGGCGCGATGATGACGAACGTGCTCGCCGCCGAGTACCCGGACGTCTTCACCGCCGGTTCGGCGTTCATGGGCGTGCCCGCCGGCTGCTTCGCGACCACCGACGGCTCGAGCTGGAACAGCCAGTGCTCCGGCGGCCAGCTGACCAAGACCGCACAGCAGTGGGGCGACCAGGCCCGCCAGATGAGCGGCGGGCGCAGCGGCCCGTTCCCGCGGATGCAGCTGTGGCACGGCACCGCCGACGACACCCTCCGCTACCCGAACTTCGGGGAGGAGGTCAAGCAGTGGACCAACCTCGCCGGGGTGAGCCAGACGCCGTCGTCGAGTGACGCGCCGCAGTCCGGCTGGACGCGCACCCGCTACGGCGGCACCGGTGCGCAGGCGCCGGTCGAGGGCATCAGCGTCCAGGGCGCCGGGCACGTGCTGCCGCGGAGCGGGATGGTGGCATACGCGATCGCGTTCCTCGGCCTGAACAGCGGCGGGACGACGACCACCACGACGCCGACGTCACCCTCGGCCGGCACCACGCTCGGCGGCGCGGCGAACCGGACCGGCCGCTACTTCGGCACGGCGGTCTCGGCGGGCAAGCTCTCGGACAGCGTCTACACCGGGATCCTGAGCCGGGAGTTCTCCATGGTCACGCCGGAGAACGAGATGAAGATCGACGCCACCGAGCCCGCGCAGAACCAGTTCTCCTACGGCAACGCCGACCGGATCGTCGGCCAGGCGACCGCCCAGGGCGCCCGGATGCGCGGGCACACGCTGGCGTGGCACTCGCAGCAGCCCGGCTGGATGCAGACCATGGAGGGCTCCGCGCTGCGGTCGGCGATCCTGAACCACGTCACCCAGGTCGCGACCCACTACCGCGGCCAGATCTACGCCTGGGACGTCGTCAACGAGGCGTTCGCGGACGGCAGTTCGGGCGCCCGGCGCGATTCGAACCTGCAGCGCACCGGCAACGACTGGATCGAGGCGGCGTTCCGCGCCGCGCGGGCGGCCGACTCGGGCGCGAAGCTCTGTTACAACGACTACAACACCGACGACTGGAACCAGGCGAAGACCCAGGCCGTGTACCGCATGGTGCAGGACTTCAAGTCCCGCGGCGTGCCGATCGACTGCGTCGGCTTCCAGTCGCACTTCAACCCCAACAGCCCGGTGCCGTCGAGCTACCAGACGACCCTGCAGAACTTCGCCGCCCTCGGTGTCGACGTGCAGATCACCGAGCTGGACATCGAAGGCTCGGGCACCGCGCAGGCGAACAACTTCCGCACGGTGACCCAGGCATGCCTCGCGGTGGCGCGGTGCACCGGGATCACGGTGTGGGGGATCCGGGACACCGACTCCTGGCGCGCGTCGGCCACGCCGCTGCTCTTCGACGGCAACGGGCAGAAGAAGGCCGCCTACACCGCGGTGCTCGACGCGCTGAACAACGGCGCCCCGCCGGACGGCGGCCCGACGACGACCACCCCGCCGCCGCCCACCACCACGACCACCCCGCCGCCGGGGAACTGTGCCGCGACCTACACCAGGACCGCGGAGTGGAACGTCGGCTTCAACGGGCAGGTTTCGGTGTCGGGCACGAACACCTGGGTGCTCACGATCACCTTCCACGCGCCGCAGAAGGTCATCGGCAGCTGGAACTACACGGGAACCTGGGACAGCACGGGATACGTGCTGACCGCCCGGCCGAACGGGAGCGGGAACGTCATCGGGTTCACCGTGCAGCACGGCGGGAACCTGACGGACCCGACCGTGACCTGCACGACCGGCTAGAACAGGCGGCCGACCTCGTCCGCGGGCGGTTCCTCGAGGCTGAGGAGGAACCGCTTGCGGGTGAGGCCGCCGGCGTACCCGGTCAGGCCGCCGCTCGTGCCGACCACGCGGTGGCAGGGCACGATGACGCTGATCGGGTTCCAGCCGTTGGCGTTCCCGACCGCCTGCGCGGCGCCGGGGTCGCCCAGCTCCGCGGCCAGCTGCCCGTACGTGCGGGTTTCGCCGTACGGGATCTTCGTCAGCAGCGCCCAGACCTGCTTTTCGAACGTGGAGCCACGCGGCGCGAGCTCGAGGTCGAACTCGCGCCGCGTGCCAGCGAAGTACTCGCCGAGCTGACGCTTCACGTCGTCGAAGCCGTCTTCGACGCGGGGGCCGAGATCGGTGACGCGCGGGGTCCGCAGGTGGCCGTCGAAGTACAGGCCGATGAGCCCGGCATCGTCGCGGACCAGGGTCAGCGGCCCGATGGGCGAGTCGAGGACGGTGTGCCGGACGCTCATGGCGCCAGCCTACCGGTCAGCCGGCGCTGACCTTCACCGACAGCGAGTCGACGCTCATCTCGGCGCCGGGCGTGATGTCGGCGGACGGGCTGGTGCAGCCGCAGACCTTGTTCGGGTACGAGCCGCCGATCGCGACGTCGAAGATGACGAAGAACCCGTGGTCGACGGCGGCCTTCCAGGTGGCGTCGGAGACCTGGTTCTGCTGCACCGCGAAGGTCTGGTTGCCGTCGAGGTAGAAGCGCAGCTGCTCGGCCGCGGTGTTGCGGCGGTCCACGATCACCGAGTAGGTGTGGTAGCCCTCCTGGCAGCCCGCGCACTCCTGGAGGTCGCTGGTGATGCCGTCCGGGTCGTGGCACTCGCCCTGCCACTGTCCACAGTGGAACGTGGTGGAGTGCTTGCTCAGCGCGTTGACGTCCTCCATGATGTCGAGCTCGCCGATGCTCGGCCAGTTCGTCGCGCCGACTGGGCGCGCGTCGGCGCCCATCGCCCAAAACGCCGGCCAGTACCCGAGCCCGCTCGCCGGGGACGGCTGCTTCAGCGACGCGCTGATCTCGAGCTGGCCGCCTTCGGGGGCGGCGAAGTCGGTCCGCTGGGTTTCGATCCGGCCGGACGTCCAGTTGCCGGCGGCGTCGCGCAGCGGCTTGATCGCGAGGTGCCCGGCGCCGTCGTGGTAGACGTTGTCGGTCGAGTCCGTCGCCGTCTCGAGCTCGCCGGTGCCCCAGTTCGCCGCGCCACCCGGGTAGCCGGTTCCCTTGTCGTAGAGCCAGTCCTGGGTGTTCAGGCCGGTGCCCGCGGCGCCGTCGAAGGTGTCTTCGAAGACCGTGGTCCAGTTCTCTTCGGCGTGCGCCGGGGTGGCCGTGGCAAGGAATGACAACGTTGCCAGCACGGCGGTGAGCCGCTTGACGGTGTGCATGGAGGTCTCGCTTCCTGAGGGGAATGGGGGTCGTCCACGACCTGCGAGGCCGTCCACTGTCACCGCCGGTTCGTGCCCGAGTCAAGGGATGTGCCCGGAAGTACTCCGCACGCGGTACCCGTGGGCAGTCCCGAAGGGATCGCGTTTGGAATTCGCCCCGGTGGGGCATCGCGCGGGCCGGCTGATGCGGTGGTCTGGACCTTCTTTCGAAGGGTTGCCAGGTAACAAAAGTGGAGTCATAGTTTGTTGACGTCCACAACGAATCCTGCGAACCGCCCTCGGATGTCCATTATGGACTCCGCCGTATCCTCAACGTGGAGGACGCCATGATCTCCCGTCGCTCGTTCCTCGGTCTCACGGCGGCGACGCTCGCCACGGCCAC
Organism: Amycolatopsis sp. NPDC104863; assembly: GCF_055582965.1. NCBI lineage: Bacteria > Bacillati > Actinomycetota > Actinomycetes > Pseudonocardiales > Pseudonocardiaceae > Amycolatopsis > Amycolatopsis sp. NPDC104863. The sequence continues at coordinate 34,966 of NZ_JBVJOW010000012.1, read as the reverse complement.
CGCGCTGCCGCTCGCGCGGTCCGCCTACGCCGCGACACCGGACACGTTCGGCCTCAAGCTGGTCAACAACTCCGGCTCCGGCACCGTGTACGCCTACGTCACCGGCACGACGCCGGACGGGCGGCTGGTGCTGCTGCGCGCCGACGGCACGCCGTACTACCCGGACTCGCCGTCCGGGCCCACCACACCACTGCCGGAGGACTGCGCGATCCCGGTCGGGTCCGGCGCCCAGGTTTCGGTGCCCAAGATGGGCGGCGCGCGCATCTACGTCGTCACGGACGCGAAGCTCGACTTCTTCCTCGACCCGGGGCCGAACCTGGTGCACCCCAGCTTCCTCAACTCCGGGGACGCCAACTACGGCAAGAACTGGTCGTTCAGCGAGTTCACGTTCAACGACCAGCAGTTGTTCGCCAACATCAGCTACGTCGACTTCGTCGGCATCCCGATGGGACTGTCGCTGACCACGGCCGGCTCCGGCACGAAGTCCGTCGCGGGCCTGCCTTCGGGGGCGATGGACCAGATCGCGTCGGAGCTGTCCGGGCTGGGCGGCGAATGGCCGGGCCTGGTGCAGACCGGCGGGGGAGGGAACCTGCGTGTGCTGTCCCCGCACCACCACGCCGAGCAGTTCGGGGGTTACCTCGACGCGTACATCGACCAGGTGTGGCAGAAGTACGAGGGCGCGGACCTGGTCGTCGACTCGCAGAACCCGGGCCTGGGCACGTTCACGGGCCGGGTTTCCGGCGGGCAGCTGGTGTTCGGCGCCGAGTCGTTCGCCAAGCCCGCCACGGCGGACGTGTGGAGCTGCGACAGCGGGCCGTTCGCGCTGGCGGCGGGAGCGAGCGACGCGCGCAAGAGCATCGTCCCGCGCCTGGCGGCGGCGCTGAACCGGACGACGTTGCTGGACAACCCGAACCAGCCCACGGCGGAGGACCCGGCGAAGTTCTACCAGGGTGACGTGACCAATCACTACGCCCGGATCGTGCACGCGAAACTGCCGGACAACCGGGGATACGCGTTCCCGTACGACGACGTCAGCCCGGGCCCGGACTTCAGCGGCGCGGTGTTCGCGGGCGACCCGCAGGAGCTCACGATCACCATCGGCGCGACCCACGGCTGAGGCCGTGCGAAAACTGTCGGTGGTGGCGGCTAGCCTCTTCTCATGAACACGGACGACGCGACAGTCCCGGCGCACCAGCTCACCAAGGGCCAGTGGTTCTGGCACGAGCCCGCGCCGGGGCTGCCCGCGTGGCAGTTGCAGGTGAATTCGGCGGAACTGCTCGAAGATTCCGTCGAGATCTTCACGACGGACGAGGAACGAGAGCTGGTTTCTTACCCACGAAACCGCTTGGTGCGGCTGGCCAGCGCGGCCTGAGGTTGTGAGGTAGGACACTTTCTGGGGGATGGGGGAAGGTTTGCAGCTGGGGGATCGCTGTAGGCGAGTGAACCGGGTTGAGCACGCTGGGAGTTGCGGCGTTTCCGGTTGAGTCTTTTCCGGCCGCCGGTCAGTTGCGGCTTTCTTCCCCCAACGCCGTCGCGTGCCAGGTCATGCGGATGCTCGTTCCTTCGTCGCTGCTGGTGATGTCGGAGTGGTCCGTCACCTTCTCGATGAGCAGCAGGCCGCGGCCGCCCGAGGTGCGCAGGCCCGGTTGGCGCGGGCGGGTCGCGTCGATTCCGCAGCCGGTGTCGGTCACCGTGACCGTCAAGGCGTCTCCGGTGCGCGTGGCCTGAAGGCGGGCCCAGCCGTGGCCGTCCGGGTAGGCGTGCGCCGCCACGTTCGACAGCGCTTCGTACGTCGCCAGTGTGATGTCGTGCTTGCTGTCCGGGCCCAGCGGGAAGCCGCCGAGCCAGTGGGTGAGCTTGCGGCGCAGGTCGGCCATCTCGTTGGGCAGGGCCGGTGCTAGTTCTTCGAACGTCCAGGCGGGCCCGTCGCCGACCGGCGCCGGGCTCCCGGGTTCCGGGCTGTGTCGAGGCACGATCCGCTCCCCTCGTTACTGCTTCTCTCACGGGCTACCCACCGCCACGAGGTCTCACCCGTTGTGCTTTCTCGCCGGTCTCGCTACAGTGAGGGTGCTCCTCACGGATGTCGGCCCCGCGGCCGCCCGGTGGAAGCTCCCGGATCCAGGCCACTCGGCCTCTTTCCTCATCTTTCCGGCCCGCCTTCACGTGCGGCGCCGGTCCTCTCGTCAGGAGACAACCATGTCCTTCCACGGAATCCTCGACCTTTCGGGGAAAACCCCGTACGTCCGCACCGGCCACGCGCCGGGCCCGGGCGACCTCACCTTGCCGCTTTCCTTGGTGCGCAAGCACAATCTGCGGCCCGGTGACACGATCACCGGCACCACCGAGAAGATCACCAGCGTCAACGGCGCCGATCCGGGGGAGCCGCGGCCGCACTTCGCGGACCTCGTCCCGGTGCACCCGGACGAGCGGCTGCTGCTGGAAACCACACCGACGCGGCTGCTGTCGCGCGTCATCGACCTCGTCACCCCGATCGGCAAGGGGCAGCGCGCTCTGGTCGTTTCGCCGCCGAAAGCCGGGAAAACCACGGTGCTGCGCGAAATCGCCCACGGCGTCGCGGTCAACCACCCGGAGTGCCGGCTGCTGGTGCTGCTCGCCGACGAACGTCCGGAGGAGGTCACCGAGCTGAGCCGGACCGTGCGCGGCGAGGTGATCGCGTCCACTTTCGACCGGCCGCCCGCCGAGCACGTCGCGGTCGCGGAACTCACCGTCGAGCGCGCGAAACGCTTGGTGGAGCAGGGCGAAGACGTCGTGCTGCTGCTGGACTCGCTGACCCGGCTCGGCCGGGCGTACAACCTTTCGGCCCGCCCGTCCGGCCGCACGCTGTCCGGCGGTGTCGACGCGGCGGCGCTGCAGCCGATGAAGCGGATCCTCGGCGCCGCAAGGAATGTCGAGGGCGGCGGCTCCCTCACGATCATCGCGACGGCGCTGGTGGAAACCAGTTCTCTTGCCGACACGGTGTTCTTCGAAGAGCTGAAGAGCACGGGCAACGCCGAGCTCAAGCTCGACCGCAAGACCGCCGAGCGCCGCGTGTTCCCGGCGGTCGACATCGCCGCCTCCGGCACCCGGCGCGAGGAACTCCTGGTCACCCCGGAAGAACTCCACGCGATGCACGACGTGCGACGGGCGTTGGCGGGACCGCACGCGATCGAGCAGCTGCTCGACCAGCTCCGCAAGACGGGCTCGAACGCCGAGTTCCTCTTCCGCGTGTCGGGCGCAGCGTTGGCGCAAGCCGCCTGAGCATCCGGAACTCACGGTGCTCCGCGACGCTCCCGAAGCTCGCCGATCACCTTCTGCCCGACACCACGGGCATCCTCGGCACTCTCCGGCGGCGCACCCTCGCCGGGCTCGTAGCGGTCATCCTCCGCCCGCCCGGGGTCCGGCGTGCCGGGCCGCGCGATCTCAGGCTGTTCGTTCGGCTGGGACATCCTCGGGTGGTACCCACGCCCCGGCGTCGCCAACCGAGCAGTCTCAGGCGCCCCGCCCGGTGGTCCGCTGCAACGCGTCGATCCGCTCGGACGCCTCAGCCTTGGTCAGACCGTCCGGGACTTCTTCACCGGCCTCCTGGGCCAGCGTCTGCAGGTACGACTTCTGCGGCCCGGTCATCGGCTCGTCGCCGGTGGTCCAGTCGCTGGGGTCCTTCTCCGGGTTCGGCTCCACCGAGTCCGTCATGACGCCTCCTATCGAACACTTGTTCGTTCCGGTTCGACTGTAGCGCAGGGGTACGACAATCGCTCACGGAGCGGGAGTGCTCGGCGGACCGGCCTCGTGCCCCGCCCGCCCCGGCGTGCGGCGGGCCGCCTTCATCTGCTGTTCCTGCAGGTGGCGACGCCCGCCGGTGAGGTCGTCGAGCAGCTCGCGCTCGAGGTCGCGGCAGGTTTTGTAGTACCCGTCGTCGTACTCCTCGACGACCTGGAACGTCCACCGTTCGGGGAGCACGTTGAGCCCGATGAGCTCTTCCGAGATCCGCCGCGCCCACTCGCCGTGCCCGGCTTCTTCCAGCTGCTTGACGGCGTCGCCGAACGTGAGGTCCGCCCAGCCGGTGAGCTGGTGGAACGAGTACAGGTGTCCGCGCGCCCGCTCGATGGTCTCGAGGGCTTCGGTCACCTTGCCGATCGCGTCGAGACTGGCGGCGTCGTGTTCGTCGACCATGCGCGGAAGATGCCCCGTTCCGGGAGTTCTACACATCCCGAACGGGGCATCCGCGTCAGGCGGTCGGCCGCGTGGCGCCCGCGTACTGGCTCTGCAGCGGCGAGATCTTGACGACGTCACCGCTGGTCGGCGCGTGGACCATCTTGCCGTCGCCGAGGTACATCCCGATGTGGGACACCGGGGAGTAGTACGCGACCAGGTCGCCCGGCTGGAGCTGGTCCCGCGACACCGGCGTGCCGAACCCGGCCTGCGCCGAGGACGTGCGCGGGAGGTTGATGCCCGCCTGCTTGTACGCCCACTGCATCAGGCCGGAGCAGTCGAACGTGGAGGGTCCGGTGGCGCCCCAGACGTACGCGCTGCCGAGCTTGCTCAGCGCCGCGTTGACGGCCTTCTGTGCCGCCGCGGTGGGGGCCTTCACGGTCGGCGCCGCGCCGCCCGTGTCCTTCTGCGCGGCCTTGTCGGACGTGCTGAGCGTCCGGCTGGTCGCCTCGAGCTGGTCGATCTGGGCCTGGAGGCCCTTCTTCTTGCCCTCGATGTCCGACGCCAGCTTCGCCGCCGCGTCGCGGGCGTCGGTCGCCCGCTTCGCCGCGTCGGTCGCCGTCTTCTCGGCGGCCACGGCCTTGTCGGCGGCGCCGCTGAGGTTGTCCATCGCGGCGTTCTTGTCGGTCGCGATGACCTCGAGGGCCGCCGAGCGGTCCAGGAAGTCCTGCGTCGACGTGCCGGCCAGCAGCGCCGACAGCTTGTTCATCGCGACGCCGCTGGTGAACGACGCGCCGGCGAACTTGTCCACCTGGGACTGGTACTTCTGCTTGGCCTCGATGGCCTGGGCGCCGGAGTCCTTGGCGGCGGTGACGTCGGCGTTGGCCTTGTCGAGCTGCCCCTGCTTCGCGGCCAGGTCGTCCTGGGCCTTGAGCAGGTCTTCGTTGAGCTTTTCGGCCTGCGCCGCGAGGTCGCGGTACTTGGCCAGGGCTTCCGACCCGGTGGGCGGAGCCTGGAGGGCGGGGATGGGGGCGGCGGTGGCCGTCGGCTGGGCCACGGTGATCACGGTGATCACCGCGGCGGCCGCGAGGGCACCTGACACCACGCGCTTGACGGGATGCGAACGCATTCTCGCGCGGGTCTCCTTTGCTGTTCGGCCGCCGTCGGGCACCGGGCGGGCGAGTCGGGGGCCTCGTCCGCGCTGACCCGGCATCGGCCGCGCTTCACCGCATCTGGTGAAGCCGCGAATGGGGGTCCGGTCCCCGGCAGGGGGGTATCGGCGGCGATCTCGCGTCGCCGTCCATCGACGACCGGGGGCCGCGAGATCTCGAACAGGTTACGAAAAGAACACGGCAGCGTCCAGGGCTGCGGGAAAGCAACTGTGCGTGACGACGAGAAACACGCTTGGACCAGCGGCGCGGGGATCGGGTGTGGCGTGGGTTACAAGCCGTGACACCTCTTGCATACAGTACCCCCCTAGGGTATCCAGGAGTCATGACAGCCACGACGTACACCGTCACCGGGATGACCTGCGGCCACTGCGCCCGGTCGGTCGAAGAGGAGATCCGCGAGCTCGGCGGCGTCACCGACGTCGCGGTGGACCCGGTCACCGGCTCGGTGACCGTCCACAGCACCGGTGCGCTCGCCGTCTCGGCCGTGCGCGAAGCCGTCGAAGAAGCGGGATACCGGCTGACATGAACACCGCAGCGAAGCTCTCCGCCTACGGTGCGGCGCTCGCCCTCGTCGCCGGGGGCGGCTGGGCGGCCGGCACGGCCATCGGTCCCTTCCCCGGCCCGGCCGGGGCGCACGGCGGCGAGGACACCGCGCACGGCGACGGCCACGGCGGCGCCGTCACGGCCGCCGCGGACCACCAGCCCGGCGGCCTGGCCTCGTCCGCGGGCGGGTACACCCTCACGCCCACCGGCACGACGCTCACCCCCGGTGCCACCACGAAGTTCACCTTCACGATCACCGGCCCGGACGGCGCCGCCGTGACCGCCTACGACGTCGAGCACGAGAAGCGGATGCACTTCATCGTCGTCCGCCGCGACACCGCCGGTTACCAGCACCTGCACCCCGAACTCGGCGCCGGCGGCACGTGGACGGTGCCGGTCACGGTCGCCGAGGCGGGCAGTTACCGCGCCTTCGCCGACTTCACGCCCGCCGGCGGCCAGGGACAGACGCTCGGGGTCGACCTCGTCGCGCCGGGGCTGTTCCAGCCGGTCGATCACCCGGAGTCGCGCGTCGCCGACGTCGACGGCTACCGCGTCCGGCTCGACGGCGACCTCGTCCCCGGCCGCTCGTCCCGGCTCACGGCGACCGTCACCCGGGACGGCCGCCCGGTCACCGACCTGCAGCCCTACCTCGGCGCGTTCGGCCACCTCGTCGCGCTCCGCGGCGGAGACCTCGGCTACCTCCACGTCCACCCGGACGGCGAGCCCGGCGACGGCAGGACACCGGCCGGGCCCGCGGTGACGTTCTTCGCCGAGGTGCCCTCGGCCGGGACCTACCGGCTGTTCCTGGACTTCCGCCACAACGGCGTCGTCCGCACCGCCGAGTTCACCACGGCCACCGGGGAAGGGGACCGGCCATGACTCTGCAGCTGGAGGCCCAGAGCGTCGAGCTCACGATCACCGGGATGACCTGCGCGTCCTGCGCCGCGCGGATCGAACGCAAGCTCGGCAAGCTGGACGGCGTCACCGCGACCGTCAACTACGCCACCGAGAAGGCGAAGGTCTCCTACGGCGGCGATGTCACCCCGCAGGATCTCGTGGCGCAGGTCGAAGCGGCGGGCTACGGCGCGACCCTGCCCGCCGCCGGACCGGAGGAAGCCCCGGAAGAAAACCCCACCCGGGTATTGCGGCAACGGCTGCTCGGCTCCGCGGTGCTGAGCGTCCCGGTTGTCGTCCTGGCGATGGTGCCCGCGTGGCAGTTCACGTACTGGCAGTGGCTCTCGCTGACCCTGGCCGCGCCGGTGCTGGTGTGGGGCGCATGGCCGTTCCACCGGGCCGCGTTCGCCAACCTCCGCCACGGCGCCGCCACGATGGACACGCTGATCTCGATCGGCACGATCGCCGCCTTCGGCTGGTCGCTGTACGCGCTGTTCTTCGGCACCGCGGGCACCCCCGGCCTGAAGCACCCGTTCGAACTCACCATCGAGCGGATGGCCGGCGACGGCGCGATCTACCTCGAGGTCGCCGCCGGCGTGACGACGTTCATCCTGGCCGGGCGCTACTTCGAGGCCCGCTCCAAGCGCCGCGCCGGCGCCGCCTTGCGGGCGCTGCTCGACCTCGGCGCCAAGGACGTCGCCGTCCTGCGCGACGGCCGTGAGCTGCGGGTCCCGGTCGGCGACCTGGCCGTCGGCGACCGGTTCGTGGTGCGGCCGGGGGAGAAGGTCGCGACCGACGGTGTGGTCGAGGACGGCGGGTCCGCGATCGACGCGAGCCTGCTCACCGGCGAAAGCGTGCCGGTCGAGGTCGCCCCGGGCGACACCGTGGCCGGCGCGACGGTCAACGTCGGCGGGCGGCTCGTCGTCCGCGCCACCCGTGTCGGCGCCGACACGCAGCTGGCGCAGACCGCGCGGCTGGTCGAGGAGGCGCAGACCGGCAAAGCCCGGGTCCAGCGGCTCGCGGACCGCGTCTCGGCGGTCTTCGTCCCGGTGGTCATCGCGCTGGCCGTGGCGACGCTCGCCTTCTGGCTCGGCGCGGGCGGCTCGCCCTCGGCCGCGTTCACCGCGGCGGTCGCCGTGCTGATCATCGCCTGCCCGTGCGCGCTGGGCCTGGCCACGCCGACCGCGCTGCTGGTCGGCACCGGCCGCGGCGCGCAGCTGGGCATCCTCATCAAGGGCCCGGAGGTGCTCGAGTCGACCCGTCGGGTCGACACCGTGGTGCTCGACAAGACCGGCACCGTGACCACCGGCCGGATGTCCCTGGTCGAGGGGGACGGCGAGGTGCTGCGGCTCGCGGGCGCCGTCGAGGCCGCGTCCGAGCACCCGATCGCCCGCGCGATCACCGACGCCGCCCGGGAGCGCTTCGGGACGCTGCCGTCCGTTGTGGACTTCCGCAGCACGCCCGGGCTCGGCGTGACCGGCACAGTGGAGGGTCGCACGGTGAGCGTCGGCCGGGCGGACGCCCCGGGAGCCGAGGTGACCACGGTCGCCGTGACGTGGGACGGCGAGGTCCGCGGCACGCTCGCGGTGGCCGACACCGTCAAGCCGACGTCCGCCGAGGCGGTCCGGCGGCTGCGCGGGCTCGGGCTGACCCCGGTGCTGCTCACCGGCGACAGCGCCGCTGTCGCCCACGCCGTGGCCGCCGAGGTCGGGATCGAGCACGTGATCGCCGAAGTGCTGCCGAAGGACAAGGCCGACGTCGTCAAGCGACTGCAGGAAGAGGGCAAGGCCGTCGCGATGGCCGGGGACGGCGTCAACGACGCGGCCGCGCTCGCGCAGGCCGACCTGGGCCTCGCCATGGGCACCGGCACCGACGTCGCGATCGAGGCGGCCGACCTGACGCTGGTGCGCGGCGACCTGCGCGTGGCGGCCGACGCGATCCGGCTCTCCCGCCGGACGCTGGCGACGATCAAGGGCAACCTCTTCTGGGCGTTCGCCTACAACGTCGCCGCGCTGCCGCTGGCCGCCGCCGGTCTGCTGAACCCGATGCTCGCCGGCGCGGCGATGGCGGTCAGCTCGGTCTTCGTCGTCACGAACAGCCTGCGCCTGCGGGGGTTCCGGGCGGGGTGACCGCCCGTTTTGTACGTCCCTTGTATCCGGTGGGGTGATCCTCTGGGCGGTAAGGGAATCCGACCAGTGGAGGACAGGGATGTTCACGAAGGCCGCCGTCCTGACGGCGATGATCGGAGCGGCGTTCGCCGTGGCCGCACCGGCTCAGGCCGCGCCCGCGGTCACGACGGCGCTGCCTGCGGCGAACATGGAGGCCGTGCTGAAGGCGGCCCAGATCGACCCACGCCGCGCCGACGACACGCAGACGCCGGGCGCGCACGACAGCGTCCTGCTCGTCGAGCAGGCGCTGCAGGCGAAGGGCCTGCTCGAGAGCAAGTACGTCGACGGGTACTTCGGCACCACGACGATCACGGCGTACTCGCAGTACCAGAAGTCGTTGGGCTACACCGGGATCGACGCCTCCGGCCTGCCGGGCAAGACGTCGCTGGAGAAGCTGGGCGACGGCCGGTACACGGTGACTTCGCCGGTTTCGGCGGGCAGCCGCGTCTCCTACCGCGGGGTCACGATCAACACCCGCACCAAGGCGATGCTGCTGGAGGCCGAACGCATTTCCGGCACCACGGTCAGTCTGACGCAGGGTTCGTACAACCCGGGCGGTGTCGACGCTTCGGCCGGGACGCACGACGGCGGCGGCGCGATGGACATCTCGGTGTCCGGCATGTCGTCGACGACCCGGACGAACTTCATCAAGGCGCTGCGCCAGGTCGGCTTCGCGGCCTGGTACCGCACGCCGGCGCAGGGGTTCGCCTACCACGTCCACGCCGAGGCGATCTCCGACCCGGACCTCTCCTCGGGCGCGCAGCACCAGACGGGTGACTACTACCTGGGCAAGAACGGCCTCGCCGGCGGCGGCGCCGACGACGGCCCCGCGGTCACGAAGGTGACGTGGGAGGAGTACCAGCGCGGCTGACGCTCCGGCGCGGGGGGGGGGGGGGGGGGGGGGGGGGGGGGGGGGGGGGGGGGGGGGGGGGGGGGGGGGGGGGGGGAGGGGGGGGGGGGGGGGGGGGGGAGGGGGGGGGGGGGGGGAGGGGGGGGGGGGGGGGGGTGGGTGGTGGGTAGG
>NZ_JBVJOW010000012.1:5585-25009 GCF_055582965.1 Amycolatopsis sp. NPDC104863 | reverse complement strand
GGGGACGCCAGATACCTCCCCCGCGGCCACGAGGGTGACGGGGGGGGAGTACCAGCTCGGCTAACCCTCGGCCGCGCTCCCGGCCTTGGGGCCACGCCCGGGCGCACCGGTGGTTGGATCGGGGTACCTGACAACCACGGGGGTGTTCCGATGCCGCAGAAGGCGTTCCGGTTCGGTGTGGTCGCGGCCGCGACCGAAGGCGGCGCGAAATGGCTCGCGACCGCGAAGCGCGCCGAAGAGCTTGGGTACTCGACCCTGCTCTGCCCGGACAACCTGAACCTGCCCACCCCGACCGCCGCGCTCGCGGCCGCCGCCGCGGTGACGACCGAGCTGCGCGTCGGCTCGTTCGTGCTGGCCAGCCCGCTGCGCACGGCCCGCGCCGCGGCGTGGGAGTCGCACAGCCTGAACGTGGTGACCGGCGGCCGGTTCGAGCTCGGCCTCGGCACCGGGCTGCCGACGATGCGGCAGCAGGCCGAAGAGCTCGGCCTGCCCTACGGCTCGGGGCAGGAGCGCCTCGACTCGATCTCCGAGACGATCGACCACGTCCGGCGCCTCGACGGCGACGCGCACACGCCGGTGATGGTCGCCGCCGGCGGCCCGAAGGCACGCCGGCTCGCCGGGGCGAAAGCGGACATCGTCACCCTCGCCGGCGGGGTGTTGACCACCCGCGAAGAGATGGCCGGGTACGTCGAGGAGATCCGCGCCGCGGCCGGCGACCGCGACCTCGAGCTGGCGCTGAACCTCTTCGTCGTCGGCGAGCAGGTGCCGCCGTGGATCCGCGGGTTCATCGGCGTCGACGCGGAAACGCTCATCGAGCACGACTCGCTGACCATGATCCGCGGCAGCCTCGACGACATGGCCGAGGAGCTCGAACGGCGTCGCGAAGAGCTGGGCGTCTCCTACGTCAGCGTCAACTCCGCGTTCATCGAGGAGTTCGCGCCGCTGGTGGCGCGGCTGTCGGGGAAGTGAGCGTCGCGGGGTCGATGTTGGCTCCGCAGAGCAGAACGGCGACGCGCTCGCCGGGCGCCGGGCGGTAGGCGCCGGCGAGCAGCGCGGCGAACGCCGTCGCCCCGCCGGGCTCGACGGCCAGGCGGTACTGGTCCCACAACGCGGCCCGGGCGTCGAGGATCGTGGTGTCGTCCACGAGGACCGAGCCCACGTTCGCGCGGGTGGCGACGGCGAAGGCGATGTCACCGAGGCGGGTCGCGCCGAGGGAGTCGGCGGCGACCCCGGACACCTCGACCGAGACCGGCGCCCCGGCGGCCAGCGCCGCGTTGAGCGTCGGCGCCGTGCGCGGTTCGACGCCGACCACGCGCGCCCGGCCCTCGACCGCGGCGGTGATGCCGGCCAGCAGCCCGCCGCCGCCGACCGCGACCAGGATCGTGTCGAGCCCCTCGACCTGCTCCAGCAGCTCCAGCCCGACGGTGCCCTGCCCGGCGCAGATCTCGGGCTGGTCGTAGGCGTGGCAGAACAACGCGCCGGAGTCCGCCGCGTGCTTCACGGCCGCGTCGTAGGCGTCCGCGTACTTGTCGCCGACCAGCTCGACGGCCGCGCCCAGCTTCCGCAGCTTCGCGACCTTCACCGCGGGGGCGGTCTCCGGGACGTAGACCCGCGCGGCCACCCCGAACTCCCGGGCGGCGTGGGCGACGGCGAGCCCGGCGTTCCCGCCGGACGCCGCCACCACGCCGGCCGCCGCGAGCTCACCCGCGGCGAGGATCCGGTTGAAGGCGCCGCGGGCCTTGAACGACCCGGTGTGCTGGAGCTGCTCGAGCTTGAACCACAGGCCGTCGTCCCCCGCGAGGACCGGCGTGCGGCGGACCCGGCCGTGAATGCGCGCGGCCGCCCGTTCGACATCCGAAGTGCTGATCACGGCTCCAGCATGCGCGTGGCCGCGCGGGCACGCCAGCACCGCCCTCGCGTCAGCGCCGCCGCAGCCGCGGGTCTTCGATCGCCGGGGCCGCCGCCCGGTAGTTGTCGTGCCGGTTGACCTCGGTGCCGGGCGGGACGATCTCGTCGATGCGGTCCAGCACGTCGCCGGGCAGCGGTCCCGCCGCGGTCAGCAGGTCGTCGAGCTGCTCGGGCGTGCGCGGGCCGATCAGCACCGACGTCACGGCCGGGTGGCTCAGCACGAACCGCACCGCCAGGTGCGTCAGCGGCATCCCGGCCTCGCCGGCGAGCTTCCCCAACCGGTCGACGGCGTCCACCCGCGCCCGGTTCTCCGGGATCGCCAGGTCGAACACGTCGGGCATGAGCCCGGCGCGGTGGCTTTGCGCCGGGTCGCGCCCGGTCAGCCAGCCGCTGGAGAGCGGGCCGTAGGTCAGCACGCCCATGCCGTGGCGCTGGGCCGTCGGCAGGACGTCGTTCTCGATGATCCGGGTCAGGATCGAGTACCGCGGCTGCTCGGTGCGGAAGCGGTGGTGCCCGCCCCGCCGGGCGGCCCACTGCGCCTCGACCATCAGCTCGGCCGGGAACGTCGACGACCCGATCGCGCGCACCTTGCCCGCCCGGACGAGCTCCGACAGCGCGCCGAGCGTCTCGTCGATGTCGGTGGTGTGGTCCGGGCGGTGCATCTGGTAGAGGTCGAGGTGGTCGGTGCCGAGCCGGCGCAGGCTGGCTTCCACGGCGCGCTTGACCCACCGCGGCGAGCCGCCGGCCTGGTTGGCGTCGGGGCCCATCGGCATGGAGAACTTCGTGGCGAGCACCACGTCGTAGCGGCGGCCCTTGAGGGCCTCGCCCACGATCTCTTCGGACTCGCCGTGGGAGTAGACGTCGGCGGTGTCGACGAAGTTGATCCCGGCGTCGAGCGCCGCGTGGATCATCCGCACCGATTCGGCGCGGTCGGTGTTGCCCATCGCGCCCAGCATCATGGCGCCGAAGGCGAAGCGGCTCACGGACATGCCGGTGCCGCCCAGGATTTCGCGTTCCATCTCGGTTCTTCCTCGTCTCGGGAACTGGTCTGCTCCCAGGTAACCGCCGGACACGGCCGGTTGATGGTCGCGAGGGAGGCCCCTTGCTACCGGGGGTCCAGCAGACCCCCGCACGAGCCCGGCCGCGGACCTAGGCTGGGGACATGAGCGAGGCCAACTCCGAACTGCGGGACTTCCTGCGGGCGCGGCGGGCCCGGGTCACCCCCGCAGACGCCGGGCTCGCCCCGGAACCCGGGGTCCGGCGCGTCCCGGGCCTGCGGCGCGAGGAGGTCGCGCGGCTGGCCGGGGTGAGCGTCGACTACTACGTCCGGCTCGAGCGCGGGCGGAACCTGAACGTCTCGGAGTCGGTGCTGGACGCGATCGCCCGGGCGCTGCGGCTCGACGAGACCGAGCGGCGCCACCTGTTCACGGTGGCCAAGCCGAGCCGCCGCCCGCGGCCCCTGCCCCCGCAGAAGATCCGGCCCGGGCTGCAACGGGTGCTGGAGACCCTGTCCGACGTCCCGGCGATCGTCACCGGGCGCCGGCTGGACGTCCTGGGCAGCAACCCGCTGGCCAAGGCGCTCTACCGCGACTTCGACGCGATGCCGCCGCGAGAGCGGAACATGGCCCGGTTCGTCTTCCTGGACCCCCTCGCCCGCGACCTGTACGCGGACTGGGCGTCGGCCGCCCGGAGCGTGGTGGCGACCCTGCACCTGTATGCGGGCCGCAACCCGCACGACCCGGCGCTGGCCGCGCTGGTCGGCGAGCTTTCCGTGCGGGACCAGGACTTCCGTGGCTGGTGGGCCGAGCACGACGTCTACCAGCGCACCCACGGCACCAAGCACTACCGCCACCCGGTGGTGGGCGACCTCGTCCTCGGCTACGAGGCGCTGACCCCGACCGGCGACCGGGACCAGGTGCTCGGGGTGCACACGGTCGAACCGGGCTCACCGTCGGAGGAGGCGTTGCGGCTGCTGGCGAGCTGGGCCGCCGAACCGGCGCAGTCTCAGCGCGGGCCTTCGTAACGAGCGGACGCGGCGCGCAGCGCGTCCAGGCACGCGCGCACCGCGCCGTGGTCTTCCTCGCCCGTGCGGCAGATCGCGTAGATCGTGCGGGTCAGGGGCGGGCGCGTGGTCAGGACGCGGACGCCTTCCGGTAGCCGCTCGCGGGCCAGCCGGGGGACCAGCGCCGCACCGACGTTGCCCGCCACCAGGGCCAGCTGCGTCGGGTAGCTGCCGACCGTGCAGGTGATCCGCGGCTCCAGCCGTTGCTTCCGCAGCACCTGCACGAGCCATTCGTGGCATCCGGACCCGGCGCTCCAGCCGATCCACGGCAGATCGTCCACTTCGGACAGTTCGACGGCCTTGCGGTGGGCCAGCCGGTGACCGGCGGGGAGCACGAGGTCGGCGACGTCGGCGAACAGCTCGATCCGCGTCGTCGACGGCGGGATCACCGTCGGGCGGTCGGTCCAGCTCTCCACCACCGCGACGTCGAGGTCGCCGGCCGGCACCCGCGGCATGGTCTGTTCGGCCTCACCCTCGTTCAGCGTCACCGCGAGGCGTGGGTGCTGCGCGGCGAGCGTGGCCAGCGCGGGCGGCAGGAGCGCGTGGACCGTCGTCGGGATCGCGCCGACCCGCAGCGGCCCGATGACGTCTTCGCGCAGCAGCTCCAGGTCCGCCTTCGCCTCGGCGACCTGCGCGAGGATCCGCTCGGCGTGCCCGGCGAGCACCTGGCCCGCCTTGGTCAGCCGGACCCCGCGGCCGCGCGGCTCCAGCAGCGGCTGGCCCGCCTCCCGCTCCAGCTTCGCCAGCTGCTGGGACACCCCGGACGGCGTGACGTGCAACGACGCGGCCGCCGAGGCGACCGAGCCCTGGGTGGCGACGGCGTGCAGCGCACGCATCCGATCCAGTCCGAACACGGTAGAAATGCTACCGGATTCTCCGCAGAAACATTCGCTTGTCCTTGACAGTCGAAGACCGCAGGCTGGAGGACGTGACCACGACCGCGACCCGCCCCACGCCCGCCCTGCCGCTGACCCAGCGCATCGACCCGCGTCTGCTCGCCGCGCTCGGCGGCTTCTGCATCTCCCTGTCGTCGGTCTTCATCAAGGTCTCGCACGCCAGCGGCGCCACGAGCGCGTTCTGGCGCTGCCTGCTCGCGCTTCCGGTGCTGGTCGCGCTCGCCGCGCGGGAACGGCGGAAGGCCGCCCCGGGGACCCGCCGCCGGGTCCTCTTCCCGCTGCTGGCCGGGGTCGGCCTCGGCCTGGACTTCGTGCTCTGGGGCGAGGCGATCCCGCGGGTCGGCGCCGGCATCGCGACGGTGCTGCTGGCGGTGCAGGTGATCATCGTGCCGGTGCTGGCGTTCGTGTTCCTGTCCGAACGGCCGGCGAAGCGGTTCCTCGTCGCCGTGCCGGTGCTGCTCGGCGGGGTCGTCCTGGCCGGCGGGTTCGCCGGGACCGGCGCGTTCGGCCCCGACCCGGTCACCGGCGCGGTCGCGGCGCTGCTGGCCGGGGCCGGGTACGCCGGGTACCTCTTCCTGATCCGGCTCAGCGGCGGCCACGGGACGCAGTCGTGGTCCCTGCTGCTGGCGACGCTCTCCGCCGGTGTGGTCGCGGTGGTGCTCGGCGTCCCGTCCGGCACGCTCGACTTCGCGCCCGGGTGGTCCACGTTCGGGTGGCTCGCCGCGCTCGCCGTCATCGGCCAGCTGGTCGGCTGGCTGCTGATCTCGGCCGCGCTGCCGCGGATGTCGGCCACCGCGGGGGCGACGCTCATGCTGCTGCAACCGGTCGGGGCGGTGCTGCTGGGGATCGGCCTGCTCGGCGAGTCGCCCGGGGTGCTGCAGCTCGTCGGCTGCGCGGGAGTGGTCGCCGCGGTCTGTTTCGCCGGCACCGGGCGTTCTGCGGGCCGGCGGGACCCCGGTTAACGTCGCGGGCATGCGAGTACTGGTGGCCGGGGCTTCGGGGTTCGTCGGCAGCCGGTTGTGCCCGGCGCTGGAAGACGCGGGACACGAGGTGCTCGCGATGACGCGGCACCCCGCGAAGTACGAAGGCGCCGGGAAGGCCGTGCGCGGCGACGTCGCCGATGTCGGGTCGTTGCGTGACGCGCTGAAGGGCGCCGACGCCGCCTACTACCTCGTGCACTCACTCGACAGCGCGGACTTCCAGCGCCGGGACGCCGACGCGGCCCGCGCCTTCGCCCGCGCGGCGGCCGACGCGGGCGTGCGCCGGATCGTCTACCTCGGCGGGCTCGGGGACGACGACGATTCGCTGTCCGAGCACCTGGCCAGCCGGCGCGAGGTCGAGCGGCTGCTGGGGGAGACCGGCGTGCCGGTGACGGTGCTGCGCGCCGGGATCGTGATCGGGCACGGCGGCACGTCGTGGGAGCTGACCCGCCAGCTGGTCGAGCACCTGCCCGCGATGGTCACCCCGCGCTGGGTCGGCACCCGCACCCAGCCGATCGCGATCGCCGACGTCGTCCGCTACCTCGCCGGCGTGCTCGACCACCCGGAGGCCGAGGGCCGGACGTTCGACATCGGCGGCCCCGAGGTGCTGGCCTACCGCGACATGCTGCAGCGGGTGGCGGCGATCGAGGGCCGGCCGCTGCTGATCGTGCCGGTGCCGCTGCTGTCGCCGAAGCTGTCCTCGTACTGGCTTTCGCTGGTGACCGACATCGACGTCACGACCGGGCGGGCGCTGATCGACTCGATGACCAACGAGGTCGTCGTCCGCGACGACGCGATCCGCCGGATCGTCGAGTTCGAGCCGCTGGGCTACGACGAAGCCGTGCTGCAGGCGCTGGGCGAGCGGGCGAAGAACCGGCGGCCGGCGTGACGAAGGGGTTCCTGGCCGCGGTGACGGCCGGCGGGTCCGGGCTGCTCGGCGCGTCACTGGCCAGCAGTTCGGGTTCGCGCCGCTTCCACACGCTCACGGCGTCGGTCGCCGCGACCTGGCTGAGCGGCGCGGCGGCGGCCGGCCCGGTCCGGCGCGGGCGTCCCGACGTCGTCCAGCCGGTCCTGGCGGGCGCGGCCGCGTTCGCGGTGTTCTACGGCGGCGCCCTGGTGGCCCGGCACATCCCGCTGCTGCGCCGGGCGATCACCGGCGTGCTCGACCACGCGCATCGCGGCTCGACCCCTTCGGTGGCGGTGACGACCTTGGTGACGGGCGCGGCCGAGGAGGTCTTCTTCCGCGGCGCGGTCTACGACGCGTTCGGCGCGCGCGGCTCGACGGCGGTGTACGTGCTGTCCACCACGGCGACCCGGAATCCCGCACTGGTACTGGCATCGGCGGCCATGGGGACGCTTTTCGCGGTGCAGCGAAGCCGGTCCGGCGGGGTGCAGGCGCCGCTGCTGACCCACGTCGTGTGGTCGGCGCTGATGCTGGCCTTCATGCCGCGCCTCTTCCCGCCGGAGAGCACCTAACGGCATCGGCGCGCCCGGCTGCGGCGTGCCCGGTAGCCGAAGCCGGCCGCGGCGCACGAAGCCGCTCCGGCCGCGACGGGTGACACGCCGGCGGTGGCGAGGACGAGGACGAGCTCACCGACGATCAGGGTGGTGATCCCACCCACGACGTACAGCAGCCTGCGCATGTGGCTCGCGCGGGCCCGGGAGCTCATCACCCACCGCAGGAACGTGAACAGCTCGGCGGACGTCGTCGTTCTTGATGTCTTCATGCCTCCAGGAGACCGTCTCCGGCGCGAGATTCCCAGCGAACGGAACGAGCCCGGACAACTGCGAACCGGCGCGGACGAGAGTGGACACGCCGGGACGTAACACACCGGACGGCTGCCGCGACCGACTGGTGTGATCGCAGCCCCGCCCCCCGCCTTGTTCGACGACCTGGACCCGGACCGGGCCGCCGGTGTCGAGGACTTCGCCGGCTTGCTGCGGCAGGTCAGAGCGCGGTCCGGGAAGACCTACGACGAGCTGGCCAAGTCGTCGGCCAACCAGCCGAAGTCCCTGGCCCGCTCGACGATGACCGCCCTGTTCGCCGGGGCCCGGCTGCCGCGCGAACACCAGCTGGTGACGATCCTGCTGGCCTGCGGGTTCGCCAGTGACGCGCTCGGGCCGTGGCAGCGGGCCCGCGCGCGGATCGAGACGAGCACCGCTTCGTCCGAGCTCGGCCTGGTCATCAAGAACGACCTCAACGACTTCTCCCAGGACCTCGGTGACCGGCTGGCCGAGGCGCGGCAGGAGGTCGCCGAGCTGAGGCAGCGCGAGCAGGACCTCGCGGCCCGGCTGGCCCGTGAAGAGATCAAGTGCCGTCAGCTCGAAGACGACCTCGCGCGGCTGCGGGCCGACTGCACGGCCGGGGGAGCGGTCATCTCGCCCGGCGACGTCGAGTACGAGCAGGAGCTGCGCGCGCTCCACGCACGGGAACGCGAGCACGTCGAGAACATGCGGGCCGAGCTGGCCGAGATCAACCAGGCGCGGCGGCACGCGGAAGAGCAGGTGGAGCTCGTCGCCGCGGAGTCCTCGGACAACGAGCTGCAGCTCAGCCGGGTCATCGACTTCATGGAGCTGCACTTCACGCGGGCGGAGTACGAGCGCCGGAAGCGGGAAGAACTCGAACGGCAGCTGAAGGAGGCGCAGGACCAGCTGTCCCAGCTCCGGCGAATCCTGGCGATGTACCAGAATCCCGCCTGAACGGGCAATCACTGTCCGGAACGAGCCAGAACCGGGCGGATTCCTTCAGGTTCGCGCCGCCGTTCCCTACCCTGGAGCCACCCCCGGTGCGTGGAGAGGGATGTCGATGCGGACATTGCTCGTGGTGCTGCTCGTCCTCGGTTCCCTGAACCCGATCCCCGCCGCGGCGGCGACGGCGGTGTGTGTCACCTCGTGTGACACGCTCGATCCGTCGAAGGCCGCGCGGGAGAGCTTTCCGTTGCCGGACAAGGTGATCAACAACCGCGTGCTGCGGTTGCACGCCTCCGACCCCGACGGCATGGCCTGGGCCAGCATCGACAACGGCGTCGCCGGCGACGGTGTCTGGCTCGACCGCTCGTGGGACGGCGGCGCCACCTGGGAAGGCCTGCTGGGCAAGGCGACCGTCCCCGGCTCGTGGACCGGCACGCGCACGCTCATGTACAACCTCACCGATCCGGCGCACCACCGCCGTGGCCTGGTCCGGGCCTGCGGTGACGCGCAGGGGGTCGGCTGCACCGCGTGGATCTACCCGGCGGTGTGCGACGCCGCCTGTGACGGCAGCGCACCCGGCGCCGGCGACAGCCAGCCGGTGGCGCCGACCACCCTGTTCGGGCGCACCATCCGCCTGCACTTCGACGGCCGCGGCCTGGCGTGGGGGAGCATCGAGGCGGGCGGCGCCGGGGACGAGATCTGGCTCGACCGCTCCTGGGACGCGGGCGCGAGCTGGCCGGACGGCTCGTCGCTGGGCCGCACCGGTGTCGCCGCGGGCGCGACCGGGCGCGGCACCACGGCGTTCGCGACGCGCGATCCCCGCGGCCGGCTGTTCGGCGGCGCCGTGCGGGCGTGCGGCCGGGAAGCCGCGCACGCGCAGGGAAGTTGCACGGCCTGGGCGCGCCCGGCCACGACCCGCGCCGCCGGGGCGCTCGACGCGCTGATGTGGTCCTACGACCCGTACACCGCGTGGTGGCCGTCGAGCTGGTGGAACTCGGCGGTCGCGGTGACGGCCGTCGCGGACGCCGGTGGTTTCGACGGCGCGCTGGCCCGCACCTTCGACGTCAACCGGGCCGCGTTCCCCGCCAGGGCCCGCAGTTCCGACCCGATCGACGGGCACTTCGTCAGCCGGGCGATCGACGACAGCGCGTGGTGGGGCCTGGCCTGGATCGCCGTCTACGACCGCACCCACGACGCCCGCTACCTGACCGAAGCGACGACGATCGCCAGCTACGTCAACGGGTTCTGGGACACCGGCACGTGCGGCGGCGGGGTCTGGTGGGACCGCGAGCGGACGTACAAGAACGCCGTCACGGCCGGGTTGTACCTGCGGCTGACGGCGTCCCTGCACACCCGCGTCGCGGGCGACACCGTGTGGGGACAGCGGGCCAGGACCGCGGGCGACTGGTACCTGAACAGTGGTCTGGTCAACGCGTCCGGACTGGTGAACGACGGCCTGACGGGGTCGTGCGCGAACAACGGCCAGACGGTCTGGACCTACAACCAGGGCCTCGGCATCGGCGGCCTGGTCGAACTGTGGCGCGCCACCGGCGTCGGGTCCTATTTGGACGCCGCGCGGCGGCTGGCCGACGCGGCGATGGCCCGGCTCACCTCGAGTGGGGTGCTCGTCGAGTCCTGCGACACCGGCACAAGCTCGTGTGACGACAACCAGAAGCAGTTCAAGGGCATCTTCATGCGGTACCTCGGCGACCTGGCCGCGGCGACGGGCTCGGCGACCTACCGCGCCTTCGCACAGCGGCAGGCGGACGCGCTGTGGACGGGCGACCGGGACCCGCTGAACCGGATCGGCCAGCGCTGGACCGGGACCACGCCGAACGTGACCGACTGGCGGCCCCAGGCGTCCGGGCTCGAAGCGGTCCTGGCGGCCGGGTAGGCCCGCACGCGAGAATGAGCGACGTGCGGAAACTGCTCGCGGCCGTCGCCGCCCTCGTTGTGGTCGCCGGGTGCCAGTCCCCGGTCGCGGGGCACGCCTGGCCCACCGGGTTCGTCGTCAAGGACGGGACGGTGCTGCGGTTCCGCCCGGTCCTGACCGAGGTGCCGGCCGGGCCGGCGACGGGCCCGGCCGCCGAGCGGCAGAGCACCGATCCCGTCGTCCAGCAGGCCGCCGCGCGGGGGTTCGACTGCGCCCAGGGGAAGCCCGACCCGCTCGACGGCCGCGACGATCCCGCGTTGCCCCTGATCAGCTGCGACCGCACGCTGGGCACGAAGTACGTCCTCGGGCCCAGCTTCCTCGGCGGCGCGGACGTGAGCCGGGTGGACGCCACCGTCGATCCGCAGACCGGCGGTTCGGTCGTCAACCTCAGCTTCACGGCCAAGGGCACGAAGATCTGGGCCGAGTGGACCGGGCAGAACGTCGGCTCGCAGGTCGCGATGGTGCTCAAGAGCCGGGTGCTGACCGCGCCGGCCGTCCAGTCCGCCATCACCGGCGGCGAAACGCAGATCACCGGGAAGTTCACGCTGCCCGAGGCCCGGCAGCTGGCCCGCGACATCGCCGGGGGCTGAGCCTCAGCAGTCCGAGACGCCGCCCGTGCAGGCTTCGGTGTCGGACAGGCTCGTGGCCTGGTGGAGCAGTTCGTAGAGCGTCTCGCGCTGGTCGTGGCTGAGCGCGCCGAACACCTCGTCCTCCACCGCCGCGAGCGCGAACTCGGCGCGGGCCAGCAGCTTCGCGCCGACGTCGGTGAGCTCGACGACGTGGCGCCGCCGGTCGACGGGGGAGCGGCGGCGTTCGACCAGGTTCTCGGCCTCGAGGTCGTTGAGCAGCCCGACGATGTTCGTGCCGTCCATCTCGAGGATCTTCGCCAGGTCCTGCTGTGAGCTGCCGCCGCGGTCGCGCAGCACGGTGAGCGCGAGCACGTGCCGCGGCCGCAGGCCGAGCGGGGCCAGCACCGACTCGCTGCGCAGCCGGATCCGGCGCCAGAGGTGGTCGAGCAGCGCGCCGCACCGGTGGGGCGGCTGGTTGACGACCGGCAACGAGGTCATCCGCCCAGTATATGGGCACATCGATGGTGCATGTGCTATTAATGGTTTGTCCAACACCAACGATCTATGGGCGGCTAACGACATGGCGCATCTCCTCCACATCGACTCGAGCATCCAAGGTGAGCGCTCGGTGAGCCGGCGGCTCAGCGCCCGGGCCGCGGCCGCGTGGCGCGCCGCGCACTCCGGCGGCACGGTCACCTACCGTGACCTGGGCGAACACCCGCTCCCGCACCTCGACGCCGCGAGCGGGTCGGCCCGCGCGATCCCGCCCGAGCAGCACACGCCGGCCCAGGCCGCGTCGTGGGCGCTGACCCAGGAGCTGGTCGCCGAGATCAAGGCGGCCGACACCGTGCTGCTGGGCCTGCCGGTCTACAACTACGGCGCGCCGAGCAGCGTCAAGGCGTGGGTGGACCACCTCATCGCGCCCGGGCTGTCGGTCGACCACGAGACGATGACGGGGCTGCTGGGCGGCCGCGAGTTCATCGTGCTGGCCTCCCGCGGCGGCGGGTACGGCGAGGGAACGCCCCGCGAGGGCTGGGACCACGCCGAACAGTGGCTCCCGCACGGCGTCGCGCTGACCGGTCTGGAGCCGCGGTTCATCACGGCGGAGCTGACGCTGGCCCCGGTCAACCCGGCGATGGCGGAGCTCATCCCGCTGGCGGACGCCAGCCTGGCGACGGCGGAGAAGCTCATCGACGAGCTGTGGGTCCCGGCGCGGGTCTGAAGCCCGGCCTGAGCGCCCCGAGGCCACCTCGGGGCGCTCAGGACTCCGCGGCGCTCGGACCGAGGGTCAGCAGCTGCTCGAAGAACCCGCCGATCCCCAGGTCCCGGTCCACGAGGTGGACCTCCAGGATCCAGTGCGACGTCTGCCCGTTGCGGTCCGGGCGCCGCATCGGGCCGTCGCTGCCCGGCGCGATGTAGGAGTCGATGCGGTCGCCGTCGATCGTCTCGTGCGGGAACTGGCCGACCAGGTGCCCCGCGATCGCGCCGCCGAACTCCCAGCCCGCTTCCCGCGCCAGCTCGACCATGTGCGCGTACAGCTGCGCGCCGGTGATGTCCGGCCGGGCGGCGAAGTACGCGCGTCCGGCGTCGAAGACCGGGGCCAGCGCGGCACACAGGCGGTGCTTGACCGGGTCGTCGCCCAGCACGAACGTCCGGCCGAAGTCCGCTTCCCAGTCCTCGAAGATCGGGCCGAAGTCGGCGAACACGATGTCGTCCTCGGCGAGCACGCGGTCCGGCGGGTTCTCGCGGTAGGGCCGCAGTGTGTTGACGCCCGCGCGGACGATCCGCTTGTGCCAGTAGCGGTGGATCCCCAGCAGGTCACCGGCCAGGTCGCGGATCGCGTTGCTCGCCTCGGTCTCCCGGACGCCGGGCGCCAGGATCCCGCGTTCCTCGACGGCCGCGAACAGTTCGACGGCCTTCGCCTGCGCGTCCAGCAGCCGTGCGGCGCGCTGCGCCTCGTCCTCCACCAGCTCACCCATGGCCCCGACGGTAGCAACGCGAGCACAGCCGGTACCGTGCCGCCGGAGGCCGGGTGGCAAGATGCTGGACCCGGCAGTCGACCTGGGCGAGGAAGGTCAGGCTTGAGCGCGCACACCTCCCAGATGGACGATATCCGGCTGGTCGCGCAGCCCAGCGCGCTGCCGGTCACGGAACTGTTCGTCCGCCTGATTCTCACCGACTGGTCCCTGCTGCCGATGCTGGAGCAGGTGACCGCGACCGCGAAACGGCTGGTCGAGACCGTGATCGACGCCGGCGACCCCCGGTCGCCCGCCTTCGTCACGCTCCGGCTGCGGCTCCGCGCCGAAGTGCTGTCCGTCGAGGTCGACGACGACGTGCCCGGGCTGCCGGAGCCGAAGGTCGCCGGGCCGGGCGAGCGCGTCGGCGTCACCCCCGGCGTGGGCGGGGCCCGCACCACGTGGTGCGAGCTCGAGCTGCCCGGCGGGATGAACGCGCGGCAGGTGCGCCTGCCGCGGCGCCAGGACCGCCGGACCCTCGTCGACGAGCCGGTCACCGGCGCTCCGGTCGCCGCCGACCCCGAGGTGCTGGAGCGCCTGCTCAACCGCCTGAGCGGCTGGTCCGGCACGGGCTGAAGTGCGTTCCCGGACCGTCCTCGTCGTCCTCTACGACGGCGTCCGCCTGCTCGACGTCTCGGGCCCGCTGGAGGTCTTCGCCGAGGCCAACGCGCACGGCGGGCAGTACGTGCTGCGAACGGCGTCGCCCGGCGGCGCGGACGTCCGCCCCAACACCGGCACCCGGCTGGGCGCCGACCTCGACCTCACGACGGCCGACCCGCGCGGCGCGACCGTGCTGGTGCCCGGCGGGCCGGAATGGGTCCGCACGATCGCCGACACCGAGCTGGTCGCGCAGATCCGCCGGCTCGCCGACGGCGCGAGCCGCACGGCCTCGGTGTGCGCGGGCGCGTTCGCCCTGGCCGCCGCAGGGGTCCTCGACGGGCGGCGCGCCACCACCCACTGGGACCTCACCGACCAGCTCGCCCGCCGCTTCCCGCTCGTCCGGGTCGACGCCGACGCGATCTTCGTCCAGGACGGCCCGGTCATCACCTCGGCCGGCGTCACCTCCGGCATCGACCTGGCGCTCGCGCTGGTCGAGGCGGACCTCGGCGCCGAGACGGCCCGGCTGGTGGCCAAGCACCTGGTCGTCTTCCTGCAGCGGCCGGGCGGCCAGTCGCAGTTCAGCGTCCGGCTGGAGACCGGCCGCCCGCGCACCGAGCTGCTGCGGGCGGTGCTCGACGCCGTCGCGGCCGACCCGTCGGCTTCGCACACGCTCGACGACCTGGCGGGCCGCGCCGGGGTCAGCACGCGGCACCTGACCCGCCTGTTCCACGAGGAGCTCGGCCTGACCCCGGCCCGGTTCGTCGAGCGGGTGCGGCTGGAGTTCGCCCAGCAGCAGCTGGAGACCACGACCGACCCGCTGGACGTCGTGGCGCGGCGATCGGGCTTCGGATCCACGGAGACGCTGCGACGCGCCTTTGCGCGCGGCCTGGGCGTGACACCGAGCTACTACCGGGCCCGCTTCCGGACCACCGGCATCGGCTGAACCGGACACACCCGCCCATCCGTGCATCCAGGCAGGGAGAGGCGTGGAGCGAGGAGGCAGCCGCCGTGCGGATCGTGATCGCGGAGGACGACGCCCTGTTGCGGGAGGGACTGGTGCTGCTCCTGCGCAGCGAGGGTTTTGCCGTCGTCGCGGCCGTCGACCACCCGGAGGACCTGGTGGCGTCGGTCGAGACGGAGGCCCCGGACCTGGCGGTCGTCGACGTCCGGCTGCCACCGACGTTCACCGACGAAGGGCTCCGCGCGGCGCTGGAAGCCCGGCGGCGCGCCCCGGGCCTGGCGATCCTCGCGCTGTCCGCCTTCGTCGAGGACGGCTACGCGGGTGACCTCCTGGCCGCGGACGGCGGCGGCGCGGGGTACCTGCTCAAGGAGCGCGTGGGCCGCCCCGGCGAGTTCCTGGACGCCCTGCGCCGCGTCGCGGCGGGCGGCACGGTGCTGGACCGCGACGTCGTCGCCGTCCAGCTGGCCCGCCGCCGCCCCGGTGACCCGGTGACGTCGTTGACGGCCCGTGAGCGCGAGGTCGTGGCGCTGCTGGCCGAAGGCCATTCGGTGCCGACGATCGGCCGGCTGCTCGGCATCGGCACCGCGGCGGCCCGGCAGCACGCCGGAGACGTCAGCGCGAAGCTGCGCGTCCCCGACGAGGCCCAGGCGATGCTCAGCTACTTACGAGCGTGAGCAGCTCGGCCTTCTTCTCCCGGTAGCGGGCGACGTTGGCGAGCTTGACGTCTTCGTAGCCGCGGACCAGGTCCGGCAGCTCGGCCAGGGCCAGCACCCGCGCCCGGTCGACGTCGGCGGCCCGGAACGCCTCGAGCACGGTGCCGCGGTAGTCCTCGACCAGTTCGCGCTCGACGCGGCGCACCTCGGCACGGCCGAACGGGTCGAACCGGGTGCCGCGCAGCCGCCGCAGCGCGTGCAGCAGCCGGAACGCCGGCCGGAACCACGGGCCCAGGCTGATCTTGCGCTTCATCCCGAGCGCGCGCAGCACCGGCGGGTGCAGCCGGTAGGCGAACCGCGTGCCCTCGCCGAACTGCTCGGCCAGCCCGGTCACGAACGCCCGGTCGAGCGACAGCCGGGCGACCTCGTACTCGTCCTTGTAGGCCATCAGCTTGTACAGGTGCTTCGCGACCGCTTCGGTGACCTCGGTCGGCCCGTCCTCCAGCACCCGCACCCGCTCGACGAACTCGGCGTACGCGCGGGCGTAGGCCTCGTCCTGGTAGGCGACGAGGTCCGGGACCCGGATGTCGAGCACCCGCGCCAGCTCGGACCCGGGCGCCGCGTGCACCAGCGCCCGCGCCGCCGGCTGCGCGACCGGGACCGCGGCGGTGGGCGACGTCGTCAGCGCGTCCGGGTCGGCGACCAGCTGGCGGCCGCGGCGGAACGCCTGGACGTTCGCGGCGACCGCGGTTCCGTTGAGCTCGATCGCGCGCTCGATCACCGCGGCGGGCAGCGGGATCACGCCGGTCTGGTAGGCGGCGCCGAGCTGCAGCACGTTGGCGAACTGGTCGTCGTCGAAGAGCGTCTCGGCCAGGCCGCGCGCGTCGAGCGAAACCGTGCGCGCCGCCGCTGCTTCAAGGGGAGCCAGGACACTGCCGGGGTCCGGGAAGGACACCGTCGTGTCGACGACCATCCGGCCGGTCGGGACCTCCGTGGTGGAGACGACGGCGGTCGTGCGGGCCGGGTCGGCGACCCCGAGGTTGGTCTGGTCGGCGCCGACCAGCGCGTCGCACGCCAGGTAGAGGTCGCATTCGCCGGTGGCCAGCTTCGGGGCCTGCTCGACCGGTTCCGCCGTCACCTTCAGGTCGGACACCACCGCGCCGCCCTTCTGCGCGAGCCCGGTCTGGTCGAGCGTGCGGACGTGCCGCCCGTCGAGCACCGCGGCGGTGGCGAGGATCTGCGTCACCGTCACCACGCCGGTGCCGCCGATGCCAGTGATCCGGACCGTGAAGTCCTTCGTGGCCGCCATCGCCGGCGCGGGGACGGCGTCGGCGGCCAGCTCACCGAGCTTGCGGCGCTGCTTCTTCCCGGTCGGCACCACGGTGACGAACGACGGGCAGTCCCCGGCGAGGCACGAGTAGTCGACGTTGCACGACGACTGGTGGATCGTGGTCTTGCGGCCGAACTCGGTCGCCACCGGCTGCACCGACAGGCAGTTCGACTTGGTGCCGCAGTCGCCGCAGCCTTCGCAGACGCGTTCGTTGATGACGACGCGCGTCGCGGGCGTCTCCTGCTTGCCCCGACGGCGTTTCCGCCGCTTCTCGGCCGCGCACTCCTGCTCGTGGATGAGCACGGTGACGCCCTTGACGGCGGCCAGTTCCTCTTGCGTTGCCAGCAGTTCCGTGCGGTCGCGGACGTCGACACCGCCGGGCAGCTTGCGGCGGCGCAGCTTGCCCGGCGCGTCACTGGTGATCACGACCCGCTTCGCGCCTTCGACGAGCAGCAGCTCGGCGACCTTCTCGACGGGCAGTCCGCCGACGGCGTCCTGGCCGCCGGTCATCGCCACGGCGGAGTTGTAGAGCAGCTTGTAGGTGATGTTCACGCCGGCGGCGACCGCCGCGCGCACGGCGAGGCTGCCGGAGTGGGTGAACGTGCCGTCGCCGATGTTCTGCACGAAGTGCTCGGCCTCGACGAACGGCGCCATCCCGATCCACTGGGTGCCCTCGCCGCCCATCTGCGTCACGCCGAGGACGGTGCCGACCTGGTCGGGTTCCATGAACAGGGCCATCGTGTGGCAGCCGATGCCGCCGCCGACGAGCGTGCCTTCCGGGACCTTCGTCGACGAGTTGTGCGGGCAGCCGGAACAGAAGTACGGCGTCCGGGCGAGCAGCGGCACCGAGATGCGCTCACGGCGACGGCGCGCCTTGAAGGCGTCTACCGACGGGATGCCTTCGGGCAGCCGCCGGGCCAGGCCGGTCGCGACGCCGTCCGGGTCCAGCTCGCCGAGCTCCGTGAACAGCGTCCGGCCGTCGCGGTCCTTCTTGCCGGTGATGGCGGGCGCGCCGGGGACGCCGTAGAGGACTTCCTTGAGCGCGGTTTCGATGAACGCCCGCTTCTCCTCGACCACGACGATCTCCTCGAGGCCGTCGGCGAACTCGCGGACGATCCCGGGTTCGAGCGGGTGGATCGCGCCGAGCTTGAGCACCCGGATGCCGTGCTTCGCCAGGCCTTCTTCGTCGAGGCCCAGCGCGCGAAGCGCCTGCTGCAGGTCCAGGTAGGACTTGCCGGCGGACACGATGCCGATCCGGTCGGCCGGTCCCTGGTGCGTGATCCGGTTGACACCGCTCGCGCGCAGGTACTCCAGGGCGAGTGGCAGCCGGACGGTGAAGAGGCTGCGCTCCAGCTCGGCGAGGCTGGTGCCGAGCAGCCGTGACGTCGGTGTGTGGCGGTAGGCCTTGGCGAGCTCCGGCGCGGTCCACTGTGGACTCACGACCGCGGTGCCGGACGCGTCGGCGACGTTGGCCACGACCTTGAGCGACGTCCAGAGCCCGCTCGCCCGGGACAGCTCGACCGCGTGCATCCCGAGGTCGAGGACGTCCTGGGAGTCGACCGGGTAGAAGATCGGGATCGCCAGGTCGGCGAGGGCGAGCTCGGACGCGCACGGGACCGTCGAGGACTTGGCGTTCGGGTCGTCGCCGACCAGCGCTACCGCGCCGCCGCGGGGATCGGTGCCGGCGAGGTTGGCATGACGGAGGGCGTCGGAGGCGCGGTCGAGGCCGGGCGCCTTGCCGTACCAGAACCCGGTGACCCCACGCCGCCCGCCGGCGCCCGCGACCAGCTGGCTGCCCATCACCGACGTCGCGGCCAGCTCCTCGTTGAGACCTGGCCGGTGGACGACGTCGTGCTTCTCGAGCAGCTTCGCGCGGCGGCCGAGCTCGAGGTCGTAGCCGGCCAGCGGCGAGCCCTCGTACCCGGAGACGAAGACGGCGGGGTCGCCGCCGTGGGCGCGGTCGTGGCGGACGCGGTCGAACAGCAGCCGGACCAGGGCCTGCACCCCGGTCAGGTGCACGGTCCCCGCCTCCCGCAGATAGCGGTCCTCCAGCGTGAACGTCTCCACGATGCGGTCCTCTCGTCCGGGTGTGCTTCGGGGCACAGTGCGGCGCGCGTCACCCTTGCGCAACAGGCGTCGCCGGATCAAGGTCTCACACGCAAATTTCGGCGGGCATCCGCGTCGGCTGGCTCGGATTTTTGCGCGAAGTTAGGCTCGGGCGCATGACCGACGAGCTGCTCGACGCGACCGACCACGAGATCCTCGGCCTGCTGCGCGAGGACGCCCGCCGTACGCTCTCCGACATCGCCGGGCGGGTCACCCTCTCGACCGCCGCGGTCAAGAGGCGGATCGACCGGCTGCGGGAGACCGGGGTGATCACGGGGTTCACCGTTCAGGTCGACCACGCGAAGCTCGGTTGGGGGATCGAGGCGTTCACCGAGTTGCGGTTTGTCGGGAATACGAAGGTTGCTGAGATCCTGCGTACTACCACTCGGATGCCGGAGGCTCAGGCTGTCTTCACCATTGCTGGGGATCCAGATGCTCTTGTTTGGCTGCGGGTTCGGGATATGGCTCATCTGCAGACCACTATTGATGAGATTCGGCGGCATCATCAGGTTACTGGGACCAAGACTCTGATTGCTTTGGAATCCTGGGCTCGGTGAGTTTCCTCCGTCGGTGCGGGTTTAAAGATGCGGCTTCGCCGGGGCGGGGGGGGGGGGGGGGGGGGGGGGGGGGGGGGGGGGGGGGGGGGGGGGGGGGGGGGGGGGGGGGGAGGGGAGGGGGGAACCCCATTTGTTTTTTTTGTTGTTCTTTGGGCCGGTGCGG
>NZ_JBVJOW010000012.1:0-5575 GCF_055582965.1 Amycolatopsis sp. NPDC104863 | reverse complement strand
GGGGGTGGTTTCGTTGTGGGGGGGGGGGGGGAGGGGTGGTTTGTGTGGGGGGGGGGGGGGTTTGTTTTTTCTTTGTTTTCCTTCCTCCTGTGCCCCCCCCCCCCCCCCCCCCACGCTACGGATCTCGTCCTCCGGTTTTTGCTGTGGTGGTGTTCTGGGGTGCGGACAGCTTGCTCTCTCGCCACCCTTTTGTGTGATGAACACTTGTTCGTTCTTCGGTATTCTTCATGTGTGGACGGGAACTTTGTGCGGCGGGCTGATGCGGGGGCCTTGGCTGATCGTGTTGGGGCCTTGCTTGGCGTTGTTCGGTCTGCTGAGGCTGAGATTGGTGCGCTTCTTGTGGAGATTGAGGCGCGTGGTGTTCAGGAGCTCTTTGGGTATCGGTCTGTTTCTCGGCTTTTTGAACACCTTGCTGATGTTCCTCGGGCTGCTGCCGAGCGTGTTGTGAAGCGGGCTCGGGCTCTTAATCCTGGTCGGGCTCTTGATGGCACTTCGGTTGCCGCTCTTGCTCCTGCCACTGGGGTTGCTGCTTCGGCGGGCTCCTTGAGTAATCCGATGATCGATACGATTGTCGAGGTGCTCACTCAGGTTCCGTCCGAACATCGTGGTGGCGCTGAATCTGACCTGCTCGCCTTTGCCGCCGATGCCGGGTACAAGCAGGTTGGTGCCTTGGGGGCGCGGATCGTTGCTCACCTGGATCCTGATGGTGCCGAACCCGACAATGCCGAACCTGGCACTCCCCGTCGGGAACTTTCGCTGCGGCGCAAGAGATCCGGCGTCTGGGAACTCTCCGGCCGTCTTGACGACGAAACCGGTACCCGCGCCAGCGCACTACTCGACTCTCTGGCCGAACGCCGCGCCGCGGACGACTTCCGCTCTCCGCAGGAACGCTACGGTGATGCCTTCTCCGATGCGATCGACCTTGCGCTCAACTCCCCGGACCTGCCGATGCAGGCGGGTGAACGGGCCCACGTCATGGTCGCCGTGTCGCTGGCCGAGCTGAAGTCGGGTGTCGGCAGAGCCACCCTTGGTGACACCGGCACCATGAGCGCGGCCGAGGCTCGTGTCCACGCCTGCGACAGCATGGTCATCCCCGCGGTCCTGGGCGAGAAAAGCGAACCGCTGAACCTGGGCCGCCTCCGCCGCCTGATCTCCGCGGGGCTGCGCCGAGCTCTTTACCTCCGCGACCGCGGGTGTGCCTTCCCCGGCTGTCACCGCCCACCCCGCCACTGCCAGGGCCACCACGTCCGCCACTGGGCCGAGGGCGGCCCGACGGACCTGAACAACCTGGTGCTGCTGTGTTCCCACCACCACCGGCTGCTGCACCGCTCGGACTGGGAGGTCCGCATGGCCGCCGACGGCCTCCCGGAATTCCTCCCACCGACCTTCCTCGACAAACGCCGAAAACCCCGGCGCAACAACCTCCACCAACCCTTGCCGTTCGCGGCCTGAGACAACGAACACGGGAAAGGCCCGCAGCCAACCGGCTACGGGCCTACACCCACGCGTTCTCAGTTGCCGCGCAGCAGAACCCCCGACTGGCGCTCCCGCTCGAAGAACGTTTCCGGCCACTCGAGCCCACCCGGCGGTGTGTCCAACACAGTTGCCCGTCGACGCAGCTCGTTCAGGTAATCCGTGTCCAACACCGCCCGGGCCGACAGCGGCTCTCGCAGCAACAGATCCGCAGGACCTTCATACAGATACGCGTCCACCCCCGGGTAGCCGCGCGTGCCCGGCGGGTACTCGCGATTTGTCGGGAAGTACTTCGTGTCGAGGGTGCTCAGCCACGAACCCTGCACCTGCACCAACGAAGGCCACGCGCCCAGCCGCTGCTCCAGCCGCGTGTTGTCCGAAGTGAACCCGAAGTGATCAGCGACGACGTAAGCCGCGCCCGGGTACTCGCGCTCCAGCTGTGCCACCGCTCCGCTGCCGCCGTTGTGGGTCAAGTGGCCCAGGCCGAACAGCATCAACGCACGTCGATTCTTCTGCAGCACCTGCGTCTTCACCACCGACACGATCGTCGTGTCCCGGTCGTGGAACGGCTCCATGTCCGCCGGGCTGTGGATCCGGCTCCAGTCGATCGGGGGGTCGCAGGCCAGCACGCGGATCTTGCGTGCTGCCGGCAGTGTGGTGTTGACCTGCCGGACCAGGGCGAAGAGCTGCTCGTAGAACGTCGAGAAGCCGCAGCTCGGCTGGGTTGTGTCGCGCCAGACCCGGCTGACGTCCGGGACGTCGGCGCCCGCGATGTAGGCGTCCAGCAGGGGCTGGAGGCGGGAGTTGCCGCACTCCACGGCGATGTCGTTCACGCGGCCCGGGAACCTCGGGTCGCGGATCAGGTCGAACAGGAACGTCCCGACGTCCGGGCTGGACTTCGCGACGATCTTGTGCGAGTCGAACGCGGCCAGCAGGGCGCCGGCCGGGTCGGACGGTCGGGACTGGCCCGCGTCGGCGGGGGCGGCCAGCAGGGCCGCCGCCGCGAGCGCGGCCAGGACAAAACGGAACAAGCGCATGATGGCTCCCCAGTGCAAATACCTACTGTCTTACGACTGTAAGACAGCTCGGCCAGGATCCAGCGCACTCGGTCCGCTGTCAAGGACGGGTCAGTGCCGGAACGCCTCCGCGAGCCACCAGGAGCCGCCGTCGTCGGCGATCTTCGCGTCGATCACCAGGGGCGCCGACCTCGGGCCCGCGAGCCACTCGCGCACCGCGAAAAGATCCTCCGCCGAGCGCACCGTGACGCCGTCGCAGCCGAAGCCGCGGCCGATGGCGGCGAGGTCGGAGTCCGGGAAGCGGACCGTGGTCATGTCCGCGTCGCCGAAGTGGTGGACCTCCGCGCCGTACGCCGCGTCGTTGTAGACGATCACCACCAGGGGCAGGCCGAGCCGGACCGCGGTGTCCAGTTCGGACACCGCCATGTGGAACCCGCCGTCGCCGGTGCCCAGCACCGGCAGCCGGTCCGGGCGGGCGAGCGCCGCGCCGATCGCCGTGCCGAGGCCCAGCCCGATGCTCTGGAACGCCTGGGTGAAGCAGAACCCCTGCTCGTCGGGCACCGAGAGGTACGCGCTCGGGTACCCCATGAAGTTGCCCGAGTCGATCGACACGATCCGCTCGGCGGGCAGCATCTCGTCCAGGAGCCGGCTGAGCGTCCGCGGGTCGATCCGGCCGCCGCGGGACAGCGACTCGTGCTCGACGTCGGTCCAGCGGCCGGACGCGATCCGCGTGGCGACCTCTTCGGTCCGGTACCCCACCGCCTTGTGGTCACCGAGCTCGCTCAGGACGTCTTCGGCCGTGCACCCGACGTCGCCGACCACGCCGAGCTCGATCGGGCGGTGCGCTCCGAGCGCGCTCTGCTCGAGGTCGACCTGGACGAGCTTCGCGTGCGGGCTGAGCAGCTTGCCGTGCCGCGTGGTCCACATGTTCAGCGCGCAGCCCCACCCGACCACCAGGTCCGCGCCGACGATCAGCTCGGCGGCCGTCGGCGAGGCGAACCCGCCGGAGATGCCCAGCGCGAACTCCTCGCCGTGGAAGAGCCCGTGCGCGACCGCGGACGTCGCCAGGAGCGCGCCGCTGCGCGAAGCCAGCTCCCGCAACGGTTCCCGGCTGCCGCGGGCGCCCCGGCCGGCGATGAACACCGGTCGTTCGGCGGCCATCAGGAGGTCCGCCAGCTCCGAGGCCGCGCCGATGTCGGGGCGCATCGGGGCCGGTCCGACCACCGCCGGCAACCGTTCCGGGGACTCCGGTGCGGGCTGGGCCTGGACGTCCAGCGGCAGGTTCAGCACCACCGTCCGGCGCTGCTGCCGCGCGGTCCGGAAGGCCCGCACGGTGTCGGCGACGGCGCTCGCGGCGGAGTGCACCCGCTCCGGGACCGCGCCGACCGCCGTGGCCAGGCCGTCCTGGTCGATGCGGAAGTTGGACAGCACGGACGCGCCCGCGGAGTCGGCGGTCAGCACGATCATCGGGGTCCGGCTCTTGGCCGCCTCGGTGATCCCGGTGACCGCGTTGGTGAGCCCGCAGCCCTGGTGCAGCGACAGCAGCGAGACCTTCCCGCTCATCCGGGCGTAGGCGTCGGCCATGCTCGCCGCGCCGCCCTCGTGGCGGGCGGCGACGAACCGGACGCCTGCCGCCCGCAGCGCGTTGGTCACCTCGAAGTTCCCGCTGCCGACCACCCCGAACGCGGTGCCGGCGCCGAGGCCGGCCAGGGTCCGGCCGACCAGCTCGGCGACGTTCACCGTTCCACCAGGGCCAGCACGCGGGCGGGGCTGCCGGACCCGCCCACGATCGGCAGCGGCGAGACGACCAGCAGCACACCGGTCGGCGGCAGGGAAGCCAGGTTCTGCAGCTGCGTGAGGCCGTGCTTGCCGGCGCCCAGCAGCAGCTCGTGGCACGGGAACATCGGGTCGAGGCCGGGCGCCTGGCCCGCGTCGGTGCCGACGGTCTCGACCCCGAGCCCGGTGATCGGGGTTTCCTCGGCGAGCCACCGCGCGCACTCGGGGGAGACGCCGGGGGAGTGCGAGCCGGCCTCGTCGGCGTTGAGGAACTCGGCCTGGTCGGCGCTGCGCGCGTCCCAGCCGGTGCGGTAGAGCAGCCAGCCGCCGTCGGGCAGTGGGCCGTGCTCGGCCGTCCACGCGCGGACGTCGTCGATCGAGAGCAGGAAGTCGGGGTCCTCCGCCGCCTTCGCGGCGAAGTCCAGCACGACCGCGGGCGCGACCAGTGTCTTCAGCGGCACCGCCGAGACGTCGTGACCGTCCTTTCCGGACACCCAGTGCACGGGCGCGTCGAGGTGGGTGCCGGTGTGCTCGCCGGTGTGGATGTCGTTCCAGTACCACCGCGGGCCGCGCTCGTCGTAGCGGCTGATCTCCTCGAGGCGGAACGGGATGGTGTTGGCGAACGGCTCCGGCAGCTGCAGGATCGGCGTGCTCGAGCTCAGGGGAGCGGTGAGGTCGACGATCTCGACCGACCCGTCCGTGATTGCCTTGCTCAGCCCGTCCAACAACGACATGCCTGCCTCCCGGTGCCGGTGTGCGTCCCGTCCGGAACCCTATGCCCGGAGGGTCCGCCTTGACAGCACGATGTTCCCGGGTGTTGTCTTAATGTCATAGGACAATAGGAGGGTGTGGGGTGATCGAGTTCGTCCTGGACGGCCGCTCCCGGGTCGCCACGTACATGCAGCTCGTCGTGCAGGTGAAGCAGGCGCTGCGGGTCGGCCTGCTGCGCCCCGGCGACCAGCTGCCGAAGGTGCGGGACGTGGCCCAGTCGCTGGCGATCAACCCGAACACCGTGCTCAAGGCCTACCGCGAACTGGTGCTGGAGGGGCTGGCCGAAGGCCGGCCGGGGGTGGGCACGTTCGTCACCGGCAGCCTGGCCGGCCCGTCGCTGGGCCACCAGGGCCGGCTGCGGGACGAGCTGGTGGCCTGGCTGGGGCGCGCCGAAGCCGCCGGGATGTCCGAAGACGACATCGCGGCACTGATCGAGACCACGTTGCGGGGGGGGGGGGGGGGGGGGGGGGGGGGGGGGGGGGGGGGGGGGGGGGGGGGGGGGGGGGGGGGGGGGGGGGGGGGGGGGGGGGGGGGGGGGG
>NZ_JBVJOW010000011.1:333993-395322 GCF_055582965.1 Amycolatopsis sp. NPDC104863 | reverse complement strand
CCCCCCCCCCCCCCCCCCCCCCCCCCCCCCCCCCCCCCCCCCCCCCCCCCCCCCCCCCCCCCCCCCCCCCCCCCCCCCCCCCCCCCCCCCCCGGCGCGCACTAGGAACTCTTCATGATCCGCTACGTCCTGCGACGGCTGCTCCAGCTGATCCCGGTCTTCTTCGGCACCACCTTCCTGATCTACGTCCTCGTCTGGGCCGTGCCCGGCGACCCGTTCTCCGGCAAGTGCGGCCAGGCCGCGTGCCCGCCGGCCTACATCACCCAGATGACCGAGAAGTTCCACCTCGACGACAACATCTTCGTGCAGTACTTCAAGTACCTCGGGAGCCTGTTCACCGGCGACTGGGGCGAGACGTTCAACGGCACCTCGGTCGGCGAGCTGATCGCGACGTCGTACCCGATCACGCTGCGGCTGGCCGTGATCGCCGTGGTCATCGAGGCCCTCATCGGCCTCACCGCCGGGGTGCTGACCGGCCTGCGCGGCAAGGGTTTCCTCGACAACCTCGTGCTCGTGTCGACGACGTTCCTGATCTCGCTGCCGGTGTTCGTCACGGCGATCGTGCTGCAGCTCGCCCTGGGCGCCAACGGCCTCGGCCTGATCGAGGCCAGCGTGTCCGACAACCCGAGCGTCGGCGAGCTGATCGTCCCCGGCATCGCACTCGGCAGCCTGTCGATGGCCTACGTCGCGAGGCTGTCGAGAACGAGCATCGCCGAAAACCGCCGCGCCGACTACGTGCGCACCGCGATCGCGAAGGGGCAGCCCAACAGCCGCGTGGTCGGGGTCCACCTGCTCCGCAACTCGGTGATCCCCGTGCTGACGTTCCTCGGCACCGACCTCGGCGCCCTGATGGGCGGCGCGATCGTCACCGAAGGCGTGTTCAACATCAACGGCCTGGGCGGGCTCATCTTCCGCGGCATCCAGAACCGGGAGAGCGCCACCGTCGTCGGCGTGGTCGTCCTGCTGGTGCTGGTGTACCTGCTGATGAGCCTGGTCGTCGACCTGCTCTACGCCGTTCTCGACCCGAGGATCCGCTATGACTGACCCGAACCTGGTGGGCGGCGGCGGGGCCGACGCGGCCGAGCTGTCCCGCGTCGACGACTCCGCCACCGGCCCGCAGAAACCCCGCAGCCTGTGGAGCGACGCGTGGCGCCAGCTGCGCCGCAAGCCCGCGTTCGTCGCCTCGGCCGTGATCATCCTGGTCATCGTCGTGATCGCGATCGCGCCCGGCCTGTTCAGCTCGCGCGACGCGGGCTTCAGCGACCTCACGCACGCCAACGAGGGCCCGTCCGCGGACGCCTGGTTCGGCTACGACAACCAGGGCGCCGACGTCTACGCCCGCACGATCTACGGCACCCGGGCGTCCCTGCTGGTCGGGGTGTTCTCGACGCTGCTGACCGTCCTCTTCGGCTCGCTGGTCGGCATCTTCGCCGGGTACTACGGGCGGTTCGTCGACAGCCTGCTGTCGCGCTTCGGCGACATCTTCGCCGGCCTGCCGTTCGTGCTCGGCGCGATCGTCATCCTGACCACGTTCAACGCGCCGGGCTCCAACCCGGGCGCGGTGACGATCATCGTCCAGGTCGTCTGCTCGATCGCGGTGCTGAGCTGGCCGGTGGCCATGCGCATCATGCGCTCGGCGACGCTGGTGGCCAAGCAGCTCGACTACGTCAAGGCCGCGCGCGGCCTCGGCGCGAGCACCCCGCGGATCATCTTCCGGCACCTGCTGCCCAACACGATCGCGCCGGTGCTGGTCTACGCCACCATCGCGCTCGGCGCGTTCATCGGCGCCGAGGCGACGCTGGCCTACCTCGGCATCGGCGTGCGCGCGCCGGTGATCTCGTGGGGCGTGATGATCAGCGACTCGCGGGACTACTTCCGCGCCGACCCGCACATGCTGCTGTTCCCCGGCGCCTTCGTCACCCTGACCGTGCTGGCCTTCGTGATGCTGGGTGACGGCATCCGCGACGCGCTCGATCCGAAGTCGAGGTAGATCCCCTTGTCCGACAACGAACTACTGCTCGAAGTAGAGGATCTGCACGTCGAGTTCCGCACTTCCGACGGCGTGGCCAGCGTGCTCAACGGCGTCGGTTACTCGGTGCACGCCGGGGAGACCCTCGCCGTGCTCGGCGAGTCCGGCTCCGGCAAGAGCGTCACGGCGCAGACCGTGATGGGCATCCTCGACATGCCGCCCGGCGTGATCACCGGCGGCGCGGTGCGCTGGCGCGGCGAGGACCTGCTGACCGCGTCCGCCGAACGGCGCCGCGAGGTGCGCGGCAGCGAGATCGCGATGATCTTCCAGGACGCGCTTTCGGCGCTCAACCCGGTGTTCACCGTGGGGTTCCAGATCGAGGAGCAGCTGCGGGTGCGGCTCGGGATGTCCAAGAAGGACGCTCGCAAGCGCGCGATCGAGCTGCTCGACATCGTCCGGATCCCGGCCGCGGAGCGGCGGATCAAGGACTACCCGCACCAGTTCTCCGGTGGCATGCGCCAGCGCGCGATGATCGCGATGTCGCTGGCGCTCGACCCGGACCTGCTCATCGCCGACGAGCCGACCACCGCGCTCGACGTCACCGTGCAGGCCCAGATCATGGACCTGCTGGCCGAGATCCAGGCCGAACGGAAGATGGGGCTCGTGCTCATCACCCACGACCTGGCCGTGGTCGCCGAGGTCGCCGACCGGATCGCCGTGATGTACGCGGGCCGGATCGTCGAGCAGGCCGACGTCACCGAGCTGTTCCGCGCGCCGGCCCACCCGTACACCGCCGCGCTGATGGACTCGCTGCCGCGGCTGGACCTCAAAGGACAGACGCTGGAGACCATCAAGGGCCTGCCGCCGAGCCTGCTCGACATCCCGCCGGGCTGCGCGTTCCACCCGCGGTGCAAGCGGGCGGAAGCCAAGTGCAGCGTCGACGTCCCGCCACCGCTGGGGATCGGCTTCGGCCGGACCAGCGCGTGCCACTTCGCCGAAGAGGTGGTGAACTCCCGTGCCTGAGCCCATCCTGTCGGTCACCGACCTCAAGAAGTACTTCCCGGTCCGCACCGGCATCCTGTTCAAGCGCACGATCGGCCAGGTCAAGGCCGTCGACGGCGTCTCGTTCGACCTCATGCCGGGCGAGACGCTCGGCGTCGTCGGCGAGTCCGGCTGCGGCAAGTCCACTTTGGCCCAGGTGCTGATGCGCCTGGAAGAACCGACCGCCGGGAGTGCGAAGTTCGAAGGCCGCGACATCTTTTCCTTGCGTGGCAACGAGCTGCGGAAGCTGCGGCGCGAGATCCAGATCGTGCTCCAGGACCCGTACACCTCGCTCAACCCGCGGATGACCGTCGGCGACATCGTCGGCGAGCCGTTCGAGATCCACTCCGACGTCGCGCCGAAGGGCTCGCGGGCGAAGAAGGTGCAGG
Source organism: Amycolatopsis sp. NPDC104863 (assembly GCF_055582965.1). NCBI lineage: Bacteria > Bacillati > Actinomycetota > Actinomycetes > Pseudonocardiales > Pseudonocardiaceae > Amycolatopsis > Amycolatopsis sp. NPDC104863. Next base: position 391,924 of record NZ_JBVJOW010000011.1, on the reverse strand, counting down.
AGCTGCTGGAGGTCGTCGGGCTCAACCCCGAGCACCTCAACCGCTACCCGCACCAGTTCTCCGGCGGGCAGCGCCAGCGCATCGGCATCGCGCGGGCGCTCGCGCTGCGGCCCAAGGTGATCATCTGCGACGAGCCGGTGTCCGCCCTGGACGTCTCGATCCAGGCGCAGGTGATGAACCTGCTCGGCGACCTGCAGGACGAGTTCGGGCTGTCGTACGTCTTCATCGCGCACGACCTTTCGGTGGTGCGGCACCTGTCCAACCGGGTCGCCGTGATGTACCTCGGCAAGATCGTCGAGATCGGCACGGACGAGGAGATCTACGAACGACCGTCCCACCCGTACACCCAGGCGCTGCTGTCCGCGGTGCCGGTGGCGGACCCGGCCGTGCGCGGGCAGCGGCAGGTGATCCGGTTGACCGGCGACGTGCCGAGTCCCCTGGATCCCCCGTCCGGCTGCCGGTTCCGCACGCGGTGCTGGAAGGCGCAGGACAAGTGCGCCGAGGAGGTTCCCGAGCTCGTGCCGCGGACCGACGGTCACTTGTCAGCTTGTCACTTCGCGGAGCAGAAGTCGGTTGTTCCATAACGTACGTTTGGCCGTTGTAACCACAATGTCCGATCTATACGGTGCAGGAACCGCTTTCCGAGGAGGAGAAACGTGAAGAGACCCAGGCTTCTCGCCGCCGCGCTGGCCGTCCCGTTGTTCGGGGCGATGTCGGCCGGCGCGGTCCCCGTCGCGGCGGCGCAGCCCGCGCTGTCCGGCCCGGCCACCGAATTCACCGTGCTCGCCAAGGACACCCAGAGCATCGGCACCGCCCAGCAGGCGATCCGCGCCGCCGGCGGGACCGTGCTGGAGACCAACAGCGCCGTCGGCCTGATCAAGGCCAGCGCCCCGGCCAGTGGGTTCACCGAGCGCGTCTCGGCGAACCGGGCCGTGTTCGGCGCGGCCAAGGCCCAGGTCATCGGCTCGCTGCCGAAGGACGGCAAGAAGACCAAGAAGGACAGCACCGAGAAGGAAGGCCGCGGCGCCGCCGCCAAGAAGGCCGCCGCGAACAAGGCCGTCGGGATGGACCCGCTGGACGACCAGCTCTGGGGCCTCAAGTCCGTCCGCTCGGACCTCTCGCGCACCAAGCAGCCCGGCAGCAAGCAGGTCAAGGTCGGCGTCATCGACACCGGCATCGATGGCACGCACCCGGACATCGCGCCGAACTTCGACGCGGCCGACTCCCGCAACTTCGTCAAGGACATCCCGTTCGACGTCAACGGCGTCGAGGTCGACGGCCCGTGCGAGTTCCGCGGCTGCGTCGACCCGGTCAACCACGACGACGGCGCGCACGGCACGCACGTCGCCGGCACCATCGCCGCCGCGGCGAACGGCTTCGGCATCTCGGGTGTCGCCCCGAACGTGACGCTGGTGAACATCCGCGCCGGCCAGGACTCGGGCTACTTCTTCCTGCAGCCGACCGTCGACGCGCTGACCTACGCCGGCGACGCGGGCATCGACGTCGTCAACATGAGCTTCTACACCGACCCGTGGCTGTACAACTGCACGGCGAACCCGGCCGACTCGGCCGCGGAGCAGGCCGAGCAGCGCACGATCATCGAGGCGACCCAGCGCGCGCTGAACTACGCCCACAAGAAGGGCGTCACGATGGTGGTCGCGCTGGGCAACCAGCACACCGACCTCGGCGCGCCGCAGCCGGACACCACGAGCCCGGACTACCCGGCCAACTCGACGCACCCGCGCACGGTCGACAACAGCTCCTGCCTGAACCTCCCGGTCGAGGGCAACCACACGATCGGCGTCGGCGCGTTCGGGCCGTCGCAGGCGAAGGCGGACTACTCGAACTACGGCACCGAGCAGATCTCGGTGTCCGCGCCGGGCGGGTACTTCCGCGACGGCTTCGGCACGCCGTGGTTCCGCACGGTCGAGAACGAGATCCTCTCGGCGTACCCGAAGAACGTGGCCGTGGCCGAGGGCAACGTCGACGCGGCGGGCAACGTGACGCCGGCCGGTGTCGCGCTGGGCGTCCAGAAGGCGACGGCGGCCGACGGCCGGGTCGGCTACTACCAGTGGCTGCAGGGCACGTCGATGGCGACGCCGCACGCGGCGGGTGTCGCGGCGCTGATCGTTTCGCAGTACGGCAAGAAGTCGGGCGCCGGCTTCGGGCTGGACCCGGACAAGGTCCAGCGGGTCCTCGAGGGCACGGCCTCCGAGATCGCCTGTCCGGTGCCGCGGACGGTGGACTACCTGGACGAAGGCCGGGACGCCACGTTCACGGCGACCTGTGAGGGCAGCCCGTCGTTCAACGGCTTCTACGGCAACGGCGCGGTCGACGCCTACGCCGCCGTGACGCGCGGGACGCAGTACCTCAAGTAAAGAAAGTTCCGGAAAGAGCGCCCCGAGGAGGCAACCTCCTCGGGGCGCTCCGCGTTTCACAGGGGAACGAGGGGGGACTTCGGGGTGGACGTGCGTGAGCCGGCGTTGCCGGTGGATCCGAGACTGCCGGGCGAGCCGACGGTGCTCGAGGTGGGCCGGACCCGGATGTGGCTGGTCAAGCGCGGGGTGCGGCTGTGGCTGCCGACCAGGCTGCTCGCCCTCCGCCTCGGCGGGCGGGCCCTCGGGGGCCAGGGGGTGCCCACCTTCGCGATCGTCATCGCGGTCCTGTGGTGGTTCACCTGGTTCGTGCTCGACACCGCGGAGCTGCCGGGTTCGCTCGCGGTCGAAGTGGTGCTCTTCGCGGTGTTCCAAGCGCTGCGCTGGCGCCGGGTCCAGCGTCGTGAGCAGGTCGCCGAGCGGCTGGCCGGCACCGGCGAACCGCCCCCGTTCCGGGTGGCGGCGAAGCAGGTGGGCTGGTGGTACCTCGGCTCGACGGCCATCACGTTCCTCGGCGGCGCGGCGCTGTGTGCGGCGACCTTCCTGACCATGCCACAGGCCAACCCGAAGCACTGGTACCCGCCGGTCGTGGAGATCGGGATCCACACGTTCGCGCTGGCCCTGGGGGCCGGCGCGACCGCACTGGTGCTCGGCCGGGTGCTCCGCGCACCGGTGATCGCCGAGGACGAGACGTCCCGCCGGGTCGACGACCTGCTGCGCGCCGAGGACCCGTACCGCTTCGCCCCGAACGCCGTGTACGCCGTGCTGGCGATGCCGGTCTTCGGGGTCGACTGGGCGACACCGGGCTGGCTGGGCTGGTCGGCGCTGGCGTACCTGGTGGTCGTGGTCGTCCTGCAGCTGATCGGCTGGCTGGTCACCTACTACCGGTACCGGCACCTCCCGCCCGGGTACTACGGCAGGTAAACCTTTTCGCCCGGTGGTGCGTGTTCTCCTCGAAACGGGGAGGTTTTGATGCGTGAAGTGGTGCCGACACGAGGCGAGATCGTGACGGCCGCGGTCTGGCTGGGCCGGCACGGGGTCCGGGTGGGGATCCCGACCCGGCTGCTGGCGACCCGGCTCGGCATCCGCGGGCGCGCGCTGCCGAAGGGGCTGCTGGTCGCGCAAATGGTGATCATGCTCGCCGCGATCGGCTGCGCGGTCGCCTACCAGTGCCTGCAGTACCTGCCCGGCGTGCGCGGGGTGGAGATGACCGAAAGCAAGGTCGCGTACTTCATCGTCTTCGGGGCCCAGAGCGCGACCTGGTTCTGCTTCCGGCGCCGGGACCGGCAGGCCGCGGCCGCGCTGGGCCCGCGGGCGCTCCACCACCCGCGGCCACCGCGGCGCGAGGTGCTCGACGGCTGGTTCCTCGCGTCCGCCGTGGTGACCTTCGCCGGGGGCGCCGCGCTCGGCCTGACGATGTACTTCGCGACGTCGTACCGGACCTACGCCTGGAGCTGGCTCGGGCTGCTGGCGTTGGCGTTTGTGCTCTTCGCGGTCGCCGTGACCCGCCTCGTGCGCCGGCCGGTGATCGCCGAAGACGAGCCGTCGCTGGCGGTCGACGCCGTGCTGCGGCGCGACGACCTCGCCGTCACGCTGCCCGCGGGTTACGCGTTCCTGGTGCTCACGGACCTCGTGACGACCCACCGCCAGCCGCCCGGGTTCGCGCTCTGGCTCGTCGGGTACGCGGTGCTGGCGGCGGCCCTGCAGATCACCGGCGCGCTGGTGTCCCGCGGGCGGCGGCCGATCCTCCCGGCGGGCGACTACGGCGTCCCCTTGCCGGCTCAGGCCGGTGTCCGGTGATCACGCTGACGGCCCGGGAGCGGGCCGCGGCGCAGTGGCTCGCGCGGCGCGGGATCCGGGTGGACGAGCCCACGACACTGCTCACCGCACGGTTGAGCGTGCGCCGCGGGAAGTCGTCGCCGGGCGCCTTCACCGCGGTCTTCTTCTTGACGGCGCTGATGTGCGTCTGCGTCGGCGGGTACCAGTTCCTGCGGCTGCTGCCGTCGGTGGACGCCGCCGACCTGCCCGTCGGTGGACCGGCCTTCTTCACCATCACCGTGGCGGTGCTGGGGACCTGGCTGAACGTCCGCGGCGGTGACCGGGAGGCGCGCGCGCAGCTGGGCGACCGGCCGGTCCGCCCGCGCCTGTCGTGGCGGGAGGTGCTGGGCGGCTGGTACGCGGCCGCGTTCGCGGTCACCTTCGGCGGCGGCGCGGTCCTGGGTGCCGTGCTCGCCGCGTCGGGCCTGCTCTGGGCGTGGTTCTGGCTCGGCCTGCTGGCGCTGGGCGCGGTGGTGGAGACGATCATCGTGGCCGGGACGCTCCGGCGCCCGGTGCTCGCCGAGGACGAAGGCTCCCTGGCGATCGACTTCGCGACGCGGCTCGAAGACGTCCAGCTCACGATGCCGTCGGCGTTCGCGGTGCCGCTGGTCGGCGACCTCGTGTTCACGGACCTGCCCGGCAAGCCGTGGCTGGTCGTTTACCTCGTGCTCGCGGTCGCCACGCACGTCGTCGCGTGGTTCACCCAGCGGCGGCGGATTCCCGCGCTGCCTTCGGACGCTCACTACGGGGAGGTCTCGTGAAGACCGAATACGAGGTGGGCCTGCGCTGGCTCGCGAAACGCGGCCGGCCGGTCGCCGACGCGACGTCGTACATCGGCCAGCTGCTGGTCATCCGCAACGTCAAGTTCGACCGCTTTGCGCTGCGGTTGCTGCTGTTCGCCGTGCCCGGGTCCCTCGTCATGGTCGGCTACGAGAGCCTTTTCGGGGAGACCGCGGCCACGCTGGCGTACTTCATCTGCTTCTTCATCGAGCTGGGGTTGTGGCAGAGCGTCCGGAGCCGGCAGCGAGAGCTGGCTCGTCGCACTCGACCCTGGGAGGGCGCGACGCGCGACTACAGCGCGGCAGGCGGCTGGTTCGCGGCGGCGCTGGCCCTCGCGTACGGCGGCGGTGTGGCGCTGGCCGTGGTCATGCTCTCCACGGCGCCGGCCTACGCCCGGAGCTGGCTCGGGCTGCTCGGCCTGAGCGCGGTCTGCGCCGCCGTGGTGCTGACCGGGTTCCTGCGCGGCCCGGTGCTCGCCGAGGACCCGGAGTCCCTGGCGGTGTACCGCGGGATCCTGGCGGAGAACCTCCACACGGCGGCTCCTTCGCTGGTGGCGGTCCCGCCCCTGCTGGACGTCGCCGCCGGCGGACGGGTGCCGCCGGGGTTCGGGCCGTGGCTGATCGGGTACGCCGTGCTGGTGATGGCCGCGGAGTTGCTGGCGTACCGGCGGAACCGGCGGCCGCTCCCGCCTGGACACTACGGCGACCCGTTGCCCGCGCAGACCGCGGTGAACTGGGCACCACCGGAGTTTCGCTGAAGGATCCAGGTCGCAGAGTGGTGGCCCGCCCGCGGAACGGACCCGCGGCCGCAGGGCGCCTGGGGCGTCACGGTGATCAGCTTCGGCGGGAGAGCCGCGCTGGCGGGGCTGTGCGCTTGGCTGACCCGCAAGGCCGCCTGCACATCTCCGGCCACGGACGGCAGCCGCCCGGGTTCACCGGCTGGCTAATTGCCTACGTGATCCTGGCCTGGATGGCGCAGACTGTGTCCGTGATCCAGGTTCGCCGAGCCCGGGGGGTGGCCGCATGATCGACGACGCCGGGTACGACCGGTTCCTCGCCGAAGGCCGGACCGCCTTCGCGGCCGGGATCGCCCTCGACACCGTGCTGGTCCAGCTGCGCCGCCGGGGGTTCTCGCAGATCGACTGCGTCCGGGCGGTCCGCGACCTGACCGGCGCGCGGCTCGGCGAGGCCAAGGTCGTCGTGCACGAAAGCACGGCCTGGGCCGACGTCCGCGAGCGGAACGAAGCAGCCCACGCCGACCTGGCCGAGGCCCTCGAGAAGGAAGGCCCCGGCCCGGACGTCAGCGGTTCGACGCCTTCTTGACGAACTTCGCGAGGTCCTTCGACTGCTGCACCCGCGTCGGCTCGTGGACGTACATCATGTGCCCCGCCGGGTAGTACGCCGTGTCGATGTTCTCCCGCAGCTCCTCGGGGATCTGCAGGTGGGCCAGCACGTGCTCGGCCGCGAAGTACGCCGTCGCGCCGTCGTAGTGGCCGAACGCCACGTGGAGGTGCAGGTGCGGGTTCGCGCGCATCGCCGCGCTCACCGAGTCGGCCACCGACACCGAGCGGCCCTCGAAGTCCGAGTACGACCACGCCTTGAACGTGTCCTCGTGGATGATCTCGTACGGCAGGTCGTTCTCGTAACCCAGCTCGGCCCGCACGTAGTGGTTGAACGACGCCGCGTACGCGCCGATCACCCGGGAGATCGACGGGTCGTCGCTCATGTGCTCGCGGCCGCCGTCCGGCTCCCACGTCGTGAAGCGGCCGTCCATCCGGCCGACGGTCAGCGCGCGGTCGCGCAGCAGCTCGGTGAAGAACCGGACGTGCTCGATCCGCAGGTTCACCCGGTCCACATAGGACTCGGTGAGCCCGGTCAGCGACGCCAGCGCCGCCACGGCGTCCGCGCGGTCCTGTGTGGACAGCCGCGCGCCGCGGGCCAGCGCCCACGGCAGGTCCTTCGCCGCGAAGTCCTCGGCGTCGGCGAGGACGTCGTCGAGCGGGCGCTCGCCGTGGAAGCCGTGGTAGTGCGCGATCGCCGCGTACGTCGGCACGTACAGCGAGTACGGCAGGTCGTTGCCCTCGGTGAACCGCAGCGTGCCGAGGTCGAGCACGGACGAGATCAGCAGCAGGCCGTTGAGGTAGAGCCCGTGCCGCTCCTGCAGGTGCGCGGCCAGCCCGGCGGCGCGCAGCGTGCCGTACGACTCGCCGGCCAGGAACTTCGGCGACAGCCAGCGCTCGTGGCGTGACACCCAGAGCCGGATGATCTCGCCGACCGACTCGATGTCGCCCTTGAACCCGTGGAAGTCCTTGGTCTCGCCGCCCTCGGACGCGCGCGAGTAGCCGGTCGACACCGGGTCGATGAAGACCAGGTCGCTGTGCGCGAGCAGCGTCTCGGGGTTGTCGGCCAGCCCGTACGGCGGCGGCACGAGGTCGTCGACGTCCCCCGAAAGCACCCGCCGCGGGCCCAGCAGGCCCATGTGCAGCCAGATGCTCGACGAGCCGGGGCCGCCGTTGAAGGCAAACGTCACCGGCCGCGAGCCCGGGTCGGCGTCGTCGAGGGTGTAGGAGGTGATGAAGACCTCCGCCTTCGCCTTGACACCCTCGGACTTGCCGTCCTTCACGACCTCCTTGCGGAGGACGATCCGCCCCGCCTTCGCCGTGTACGCGAGCTTCTTCCGCTTCACGGTGATCGTGTGCTGGGTGGTGACGATGTCGTCGGTGGGCTCGGCCGGGATCTCCGTCGTTTCCGGAGCCTTCTTCTCGGGAGCCTCTTCGGGGGTCGTGTCCGCCATGGACCCAACCTAGTTGTGGCAGGGTGACTCGGTGCACACCGGGGACTGGCCGACGACGGTAGAAGACGCGCTTGCGGTGCAGGAACGCCTGCGCGGGCAGGTCGACGTGCGCGACGACTGCCCGGAGCTGCCGCCGACGGTGACCGGCCTTGACGTCGCCTACGACGACGCCGGCGACATCGCCGCGGCGGTCGTCACCCTCGAGACCGCGGGGCTCACCGTCGTCGAGGAGCGGACGCACCGCGCGCAGGCCGTCTTCCCGTACGAACCGGGCCTGTTCGCCTTCCGCGAGCTGCCGCCGCTGCTGACCGCGCTCGAGGGGCTCGACCGTGAGCCCGACGTGCTGGTCTGCGACGGTCACGGCCTCGCGCACCCGCGGCGCTTCGGGCTCGCCTGCCACCTCGGCGTGCTGACCGGGCTGCCCGCGTTCGGCGTCGGCAAGACGCGGTTCGTCGGCTCGCACGACGTTCCCGCGGCGGCCCGGGGCTCGTCGGCGCCACTGGTCGACGCGGGGGAGGAGGTCGGCGCGGTGCTGCGGACCCAGGACGGCGTCAAGCCGGTGTACGTCTCGGCCGGGCACCGGATCGACCTCGCGCACGCCTGCCGCCTGACCCTGGCGCTGACTCCGCGCTACCGGCTCCCCGAGACGACGCGCCGCGCCGACCACCTGTCCCGGGCGGCGCTGCGATGAGGACGCTCGCCGAGCTGGACGTGGCCGTCGCCGGGTGTCGTGCCTGTCCGCGGCTGGTCACCTGGCGCGAAGGCGTCGCGGGCACCAAGGCGGCGTTCCGGGGTGAGGAGTACTGGGCGCGGCCGGTGCCGGGCTTCGGGCCGGCGGACGCGTCGCTCGCCGTCGTCGGGCTGGCGCCTTCGGCGCACGGCGCGAACCGGACCGGCCGGATGTTCACCGGCGACCCGTCGGGTGACTTCCTCTTCCGGGTGCTGCACGAGGTCGGGCTCGCGTCGCAGCCGACGTCCGAGCGGCTCGGCGACGGCCTCGAGCTGTACGGCACGCGGCTCGTCTCGCCGGTGCGCTGCGCCCCGCCGGAGAACAAGCCGACGCCGGCCGAGCGGGACACCTGCCGGCCGTGGCTCGCGGAGGAGCTGACGCTGTTACGTCCGACACTGCGCGCGGTCGTCGTGCTCGGGGCGTTCGGCTGGCAGGCGTTGCTGCCCGTGCTCGCCGCGGCCGGCTGGCCGGTGCCGTCGCCGCGGCCGGCGTTCGGGCACGGCGCCGTCCTGGAGCTCGGCGACCTGCGCGTATTCGGCTGTTATCACGTCTCGCCGCGCAATGTCCAGACCGGACTGCTGACGCACACGATGGTGGCCGACGTCTTCCGTGCCGCGACCTCGGTGACGGCCTCGGACTGAATCGTTACGGAAGGTGCAGCGACGCTGGTCACAGCGAGATGGGGTCCCCTCGCAAGGTCCGTGTGAAGGTGCGACTATGAGGTCATGGCTGCTGCGAAGTCGAAGTCGGAACCGACTCGGATCCTCGTCCTCGGTGGTGGGTACGTCGGGCTCTACACGGCGTACGGCCTCCAGAAGATGCTCCGGGCCAACGAGGCCTCCGTGACCGTCGTTGACCCGCAGCCCCACATGACCTACGCGCCGTTCCTCCCGGAGGCCGCGGCCGGCGCGATCGAGCCCCGGCACGTGGTCGTGCCGCTGCGGCGCGTCCTCAAGCGGTGCCACGTGCTGACCGCGCGCGTCACCAAGATCGAGAACGAGAAGAAGTCCGTCACGGTCGAGGCGGCCGACGGCCACATCGAGCAGCTGGGGTACGACGTCCTGGTCGTCGCGCTCGGCGCCGTCGCCCGGATCCTGCCGATCCCGGGCCTGGTCGAGCAGGGCATCGCCTTCAAGACCATCGGCGAGGCGATCTACCTCCGCAACCACATCATGACGAAGCTCGACGAGGCCGCCAGCACGCTGGACCCCGAGCTGCGCAAGCGCCTGCTGACGTTCACCGTCGTCGGCGGCGGGTTCGCAGGCATCGAGGCGCTGGCCGAGCTCGAGGACATGACCCGGTTCGCGGTGGAGAACTACTACCCGAACATCCAGCCGGCCGACGTCCGCTGGGTTCTCGTCGAGGCGGCCGGCCGCATCCTGCCCGAGGTCCGCGAGACCCTCGGTGTGTACACGGTCGAGCAGCTGGAGAAGCGCGGCATCGAGGTGTACCTGTCGACGGCGGCGAAGTCGTTCGAGAACGGCCACGTCGTGCTCTCGGACGGCACGGAGTTCGACACCGACACGCTCATCTGGACGGCGGGCGTGAAGGCCAACCCGGTCCTGGCCGACTCGGACCTCCCGCTCGACAAGCGCGGCCGCGTCGAGGCGACGGCCGCGATGCAGGTGGTCGGCCACCCGGACGTCTGGACCGCGGGCGACAACGCGGCGATCCCGGACCTCTCGCGCACCGAAGAGGACCCGACGGCGACGTGCCCGCCGAACGCGCAGCACGCCGTCCGCCAGGCGACGCTGCTGGCGAAGAACATCATCAAGGTGATCCGCGGCGGAAAGCCGAAGGACTACTACCACAAGAACCTCGGCGCGGTGGCCAGCCTCGGTCTGCACAAGGGTGTGGCCGACGCGCTGAACCTGAAGATCAAGGGCTTCCCGGCGTGGCTCTTCCACCGCGCGTACCACCTCAAGGCGATGCCGACGTGGAACCGCAAGATCCGGATTCTCTTCGACTGGATCCTCGGTGGGTTGTTCCGGCGTGAGGTCATTTCGCTGGGTCAGATCAACAACCCGAAGGACGAGTTCGCGCGCGTCTCGAAGTCCTGAGTCAGAACCAAAAAACGGGGCCCCGGATTCTCTCCGGGGCCCCGTTTTTTGTGCTTACTTCTCCGCCTCGTCGTCCTCCGGCGGGTCGTCCTTCGCGGCCGGCGGGATGGCCTTCATCATGTCGATGATGGTCTTCCCGCCCAGGCCCTGGACGCCGTACGTCGGGTCGCTCATGACCTTCACGACCTTCTCGATGCCCTCCAACGCCTTCTTGGAGTTGCCGCTCGTGAAGGTGATCGGCGCGCCGGCCCATTTGTCGAAGTTTTCGAGGAGCTTTTTCATCTCATCCTTCTCCTCCTTCGTCGACGCTTTCGCTTCCAGTTCCTTGGCCAGCTTGTCGCGCACCATGCGGGTGACCTTGTCGCCGAGGGTCTTCGGCTTGTTCGGGTCGGGCGTGGTGTCCTCCGGCTTCTTCCCCTCCGGGGTGGTGTCCTCCGGCTTCTTCCCGCCGCCCGCGTTGGGATCGTGCTTGACCACCTGGTTGCCGCCGTGCGGTTCGCCGGCCGGCGGCTTGGGGGTGTGCGGCCCGGGCTTCGGCAGCTTGACCTTGCCGAGGCCGTCGCCGATCGCGTTCTTCACGACGTCGTCGGCCGCGCCGCGGGTCTTGGCCAGCAGCTTGAGCATCTCGGCGAGCTTCTTGGCGAGGTCGGCGATCTTCGTGCCGATCTTGCCGATCGCCACCCCGACCTCGACGATCGTGCTGGTGATCGCCGCGATGATCGAGCCGCCGAACGTCACCGGCGCCAGCGCCACCGCGATGATCGCGGCCTTGACGATGCCGGCCAGCGTCATCGCGATGAGGTCGCGGATGATGCCGCGCACCGTGCCGATGAGGCCGCCCGCGATCGCCATCTGCTTGCCGGCGAAGTCGACGTAGTCGGCCAGCGCGTCGATCTGGGCGGTGACGCCCTCCATGTCGGTGCGGAACTTCTCCGCCGCGTCACCCGACCAGGTCTTCAGGACCTCTTGGGTGGCCGTCTTGTGCTTCTCCGACTCCTCCCGGACCTTCTTGCCCTCGGCCCAGATCGCCTCCTTGGCCGCGTCGATGCCCTTGGGATCACCCATCAGGACGTCCAGCGGCCAGCGGAAGATGACCAGGTGCTCGATCAGCCAGCCGATCCCGGCGGTGAGCAACGACCCCAGCGGGTCGAGGACCATGCCGAGGATGTCGACCGCCATGCCGACCGACGCCATGCCGATGCTGAGGCTGTCGCCCTCGGCAACCGCTTTCTTCAGCCCGAACGCGGTGTCGAAGAAACCCGCGCCGGCGGTGTCGCCCCCGCCCGGGTTCTCCGGGTCCTTGAAGTCGTCGGCCTTGACCCCGGCGTTGTTGCCGAAATCGCCGCGGTGGTACTCGTCGCTCACTTGACCTTCACCTCTCCCAGGCCCTTGGCGGCGCCCGTGATCGTGGCCTCCGCCTCCTGGTCGCCCTCCTGGTACTTCTTCGTGGCGTCGCGGACCTTGTCCGAGAAGTCCTTCACCTTCGACGAATAGTCGTGCAGGTGGTCCCGCGCCTTCGCGCAGTGCATGCTGGCGCCGGCCCCGTAGAGCTGGCCGCCGGTGATGCCGAAGATGCCCGGGTCGCCCACGCAGCTGCCGACCATGTCCGCGCTCTGCTGCAGGGTCTGTTCGAGGTCGTCGAGGTACGTGGCGAAGGTGCCCAGTGCCTCCCAGCGTGCTGCGATCCCGTCGCTCACCAGGGCCTCATTTCTTCGTCGTCGAAGGGTTGCGACCGCCGCGGCGGCGCGGGGGGCGGTGGCGCGGGCCGGCCCGGCTGCGGCGGCATCGGACGCCCCGGCTGCGGCGGCATGGCCCCACCCGGCGGCGGCATCGGGCGCCCCGGGGGCGGCATCGGGGGCATCGGGCGGCCCGGCGGCGGCATCCGCCGTCCGGCCGGCTCTTCGTCGTGCGCTTCCGGAGCCCACTTGTCCTGCTCGGGAGCGCTTTCTTCGGCCTCCTCGACCTTCGGCAGAAAGGTCCGGACCAGCTGGGCGGCCTGGTCGTCCCCGTTGATCTCGGAGTAGGTGTCCACGACCTTGCCGGCGGTCTTGCGCTGCGCCTCGCGCACCGTCTTCATGACCAGCGCGCCGAGGTTGGCCGGTCCCAGCCCGCAGGCCCGGTTGCCGAACTCGATCGAGCTGAGCGAACCGTTGGCCTCCACGGTCACCGTCACCGAACCGTCCGGGGACCGCACGGTGGACCCGGCCGCGGCGAACGCCGCCGCCAGTGCTTCGCCGCGTTCCTGGAGTTTCCGGGCCTCCCGCTCCAGGAGCAGGGCGAAGTCCTCGCCCGGTTGAAGTTCAGGGTGCATGCGCCGCCTCGACTCGAACGTTCGGGCGAGGTGGAGCGTCACCTCGCCTTAACCTGAATGGGGTCTGTTGGACAGAGCGACGTTACTGCATGCTCATCGCCCGGCAGGCGCGAAGTGCCCGAAATAATCAAAAAGTATGACCTGGTCGGGCAGTGTGGGAGAGCGTCGCTCAGGGCTTCGAGCCCGGCTGGCTTGTCTGGTTTGTCCGCATTCGCAGGATCAGGGCGACGGCGTCCGCCGAGGGTGTTTCCGGGCTCAGGACCGCCTGCAGGAGCAGCCCGCGAATCGCGGCGATCGTGACGGTGGCCGTCGTCAGTGCTTCCTCGGCGCCGAGCCCTTCCTGTTCCGCGAGCGAGGCCAGCATCCGGGTCAGGTCGTCGAGCGAGTCGACGAAGTCGCGGAAGTCGTCCGGCCGGTACGCGGCCAGCCCCACGACGTGAAAGAAGCCGCGGGCGCGCGAGAGCTGTTCCGGGCGGATGTAGGCCCGCCAGATCGCGACGACGAGGTCGTCGAAAGTGGCGCCTTTCCGGGCGGCCTCGAAAAGCGCCTCGTTGTCCCGGGATCGCTGCGCCTCGAGCATGGCCGCCAGGACGCCCGAGAGGGACCCGAAGTGGTAGCGCAGCAGGGCGTGGCTGGTCTCGGCCCGGGCGGCGATCTCGCGGAGCGAAACGTCCGGCGAGGGAAGGGCCTCGTCGAAGGCGTCGAGAAGCCGGGCCAGGAGCCGCTCGCGCGCGTCGCCCTTCGGCGCTGAGCTTGACAGGTTCACCCCGGCAGTTTATCCATTGGAAAAGACAGGCTGCCAACGGAGGGGACTTGCGATGAGCGTCATGTGGCAGGGCTGCCTGGCCGACACCGACTACTTCGAGCTGCGGTCGAGCGGCGGGCACGACTACGGCGTCTGGGTCACGACGCCGCCGGGCTACGACCCGGCCTCGACACGGGCGCCGGTGGTGTACGTGCTCGACGGCAACTGGGCCGTGGGCATGACGGCGCCGCTCATCGTCACGCAGCTGGACCCGATGCAGCGGATCGAGCCGTACCTCCAGGTCAGCGTCGGCTACGCGGGCGAGGAGGCCCGGCACTGGGCGCGGCTGCGCAACAGGGATCTGGTGCCGCCCGGCGAGCCGATCGCCCCGGAGTTCGTCGACGCGGTGGAGCTGGGCCTGCAGGCCGGGGCGATGACGCGCGAGGAGGCCGACGCGTATCTCGCCGAGTTGCGCGACACTCACGCCGATGCGTTTCTGCACTTTCTCACCGCGGAACTGCATCCGCGAATCGAGCGTGACTACGGCACGGCCGCGGGCGGTCACGGCCTTTTCGGGTATTCCTATGGGGGACTTTTCAGCCTTTACGCGTGGCTCAGCGATTGCGCGCTCTTCGAGAGCGTCGGGGCGGGCAGCCCTGGTGTGGCCAGCGAGGGCAGCCGGGTCTTCGCTCAGCTTCAGGAGCTGGGTGACAGCCGGCTCGCCGCCAAGCTTCACGTGACTTTCAACGACCGGGAGCTTCTCGGAGATCTGGCCATCTATCAGAACCTCGCCCGGAACACGGCGGCTGTTCTGCACCGTCTCGGTTCACGGGGAACCGTCAGCAGTGCGGTCCTGCGTGAAACGCATGTGACCGGCCTGCAGGCTTCGTTCCTCAGCTACCTCAGGACGTGCCGCGCCCGGTAAGTCGTGTTGCGCGAGAGAACGGGTGTTTCAGGAGTTTTAAGGGGAATTGACCGACTGTGTGCCGGTGAGCGACATGGTCTGGACAACTGGGCCGCTGAGCGGGTATCCCTTTCTTCACAACGCGGAATAAGTCCGCTCCGGCTCCCTCCCCACGGTCCCCCTGGAGCTCAGTCATGCCCTTTTCCCGCACCAGAGCGGCACTCGTCGCGGCCTTGCCGGCCGTGCTGAGCGCCGCCGTCCTCGTGACCACCCCGGCGACGGCCGCCGCGGCCGGGCCCGCCTTCCCGGCCCACTACGCGGCGCCGTACCTGCAGATCAGCGACTCCGACGCCGGCGACATGGCCGCCGACATGAACGCCACCGGCACGAAGTTCTTCACGCTGGCGTTCCTGACCCCGCAGTCCGGCTGCACGCCGGTGTGGGAGGCGAACGGCACCGGCGTCGGCTCGTTCAAGTCGCAGATCAGCGCCCTGCAGGCCGCGGGCGGCAACGTCATCCCGTCGTTCGGCGGCGCGGAGGGCGGCGAGCTGGCCCAGACCTGCACGAACACCGCGAGCCTGACGGCGGCGTACGCCAACGTCGTCAACACCTACGGCACGCCCCGCCTCGACTTCGACATCGAGGGCGGCGTCCTGAACGACACGGGCTCGAACCAGCGCCGCAACTCCGCGTTGGCCGCATTGCAGCAGCAGAACTCGGCGGTCCAGGTCGACTACACGCTCGCGGTCGACCCGACGGGCATCCCGTCGAACGAGCTCGACCTGCTGCGCGACGCGAAGAACAAGGGTGTGAAGGTCAGCGTCGTCAACCTGATGGTGATGGACTTCTACGACGGCCAGCCGGTCCTGGGTGACGCCCTGTCGGCGGCCCGCGCGTCGGCGTCCCAGCTGGCGAGCCTGTACGGCATTTCGACGTCGGCGGCGTACGCGATGATGGGCCTGACCCCGATCGCCGGCCGCAACGACGACGGCGCGCAGTTCAGCCAGTCCGACGCCCAGCAGCTGGAGACGTTCGCGGCCCAGAACGGCGTCGCGGAGCTGTCGTTCTGGGAGGTCCAGGACTACGACCGCGCGACGGGCTACGCGTATTCGCGCATCTTCAACGCGATCACGGGCGGCACGACCACCCCGCCGCCTCCTTCGGGCGGCACGATCACCGGCTACGGCGGCAAGTGCGTGGACGTGGCGGGCGCATCGTCGGCCAACGGGACGACGGTGGACCTGTACACGTGCAACGGAACGAACGCCCAGCAGTGGACGTCGACCTCAGGCACGCTGCGTGCCCTCGGCAAGTGCCTGGACGTGAACGCGGCGGGCACGGCGAACGGGTCGAAGGTCCAGCTGTACGACTGCAACGGAACGGGCGCCCAGCAGTGGTCCCGATCGGGAAACCAGCTGGTGAACCCGACATCGGGCAAGTGCCTGGACGCAACGGGCCCCAGCTCGGCGGACGGCACCCCGCTCCAGATCTGGACCTGCACGGGCGCGGCGAACCAGTCGTGGACGCTGAACTGACGGCCATCACCTAGAGTGTGCGGTGCCCCCGTAGCCCAACCGGCAGAGGCAGTCGACTTAAAATCGATTCAGTGCGGGTTCGAATCCCGTCGGGGGCACCAACCGCATCGGCAAAGTCGAGCGGCATTGTGGACAGTTTCCGGACAATGCACCTGGACCTGCCGAAGCCTCGCCCGAGTGAGGCCCGTCTGGTCGTATCGTGGCCGTCTTCCGAGAGGGCACGGTGTTGACCAGTATCTTCGTGAACTACCGCACGCGGGACACGGCCTTCGCCGCATCGGCCGTGGCGCGGGAACTGACCGGGCATTTCGGCCCCGGTAGTGTCTTCCTGGACCACCAGTCACTCGAGCCTGGCCGCAGGTACCCGGACGATATCCGGGCGGCGCTGAAGCAGTCGCGGGTGCTGCTCGTCCTGATCGGGCGCGACTGGCTCGCCCCCGACCCGGAGAACTCCGGCACACGCCTGATCGATCGGCCGGGCGACTGGGTCCGGATGGAGATCCGGCAGGCCCTCGACCAGGGCACCGCGGTCATTCAGGTGATTATGGAGGACGGCGTCGCGCCTCGGGCCGAGGACCTGCCCGACGACCTCGCCGAGTTGGCCCGGCTGCAACGATGCCACTTGAGGTCCCGCGAGCTGGACGAGAACCTTCGCCTTCTCCTGGCGGGGATCCTTCGCTGTGCTCCGGAACTCGCGCTGCCGGATGTCATCGATGCCGACCCGAAGCCGCTGGACGGAGCTCGTGGCTTCACTCCCAGCGAGCTGCTGCGACCCGACCGCCGAGTGGTCGGCTTCGTCGAGGACGGCAGTCCGCTCGGCGAACTCGTGGAATGGCTCGGAGCGACGCCTGCGGTCGAAGCCAGGTTGATCGTCGGTCCCGGCGGCCGGGGAAAGACCAGGTTGGCGACGGAGATGATCCACCGAGCCCGTGACGACGGCTGGCACGCCGGGTTCGTCCGAGCCGACGCGACCCCTGAGGTGCTCGATCGTGTCAAGTCCGTGCCTGGCGACGTCCTGCTCGTCGTCGACTACGCCGAAGGGCGACCTGACCAGGTCCTCCACCTGGCCGAGGTGCTGCTTCACCGCTCACCGAGCGCCGACAGGTCCCGGCTGCTGCTCCTCGGCCGCGCCGCGAGTGCGTGGCACGACGCACTGATCGGCATCAAGGATGACGTGATCTCGAAGCTGTTCCTGGATCCTGTCAGCCACGAAGTCGGTGAACTACCCGTCGGCCCCTCCCGCGCCAAACACTTCGGCACCGCCACGCAAGCGTTCAGCCGCTGTCTCGGATACTCCGAAACAGCAGTCCCGTCGCCGATCGATCTGGACCATCCGCGCTACAACCAGTTTCTCGACATCCAGGCCGCCGCCCTCGCCGCTGTGCTGGACGCGCACGCCGGCGCGCAGCCGTCCGCCCCCGAAACCCCGGTGCTCCGCGTGCTCCATCACGAGCAGAGGTATTGGCAGGAGTCCGCCAAAGCAGCCGGCCTGTCCGGCAGGCTGAAGCCGCTGCGCCTGGCTGTGGCAGTCGCCACCCTGGTCGGGGCGCAGAACACGAACCAGGCTCTGGCCGCCCTCGAGGTGGTTCGACCGATCCGCGGCAAAGCCGCCGAATACCTCGAATGGCTCCGGGACTGCTTTCCCGGGCCGAACGTGGTGAACCCCCTTCGGCCGGACCGGCTCGGTGAACACCTCGTTGCCGATGTGCTGACCGAAGATCCGGAGCTCGCGGCTGCCCTCGCGCCCCTTCTGGACGATTCGCAGGTGACTCGCGCGCTGACCGTTCTCGCTCGCGTGGCGGAATGGCACGAGGACGCGCGTGAAGCGATGGCCGCCATCCTGTCCGCCGACCTGGAACATCGCCTGGAGCAAGCGAAGAACGTCGCGACACAGACCCCCAACCGAACGATCGTCGAGGTGCTGAAGGAACTCCTGAGCACCGGCGACCTCACCGCCGGGATGGCCGATCACCTGCCCCTGAGCAGTTTGGCCTTCGAAGACGTCGCCGTCGGTTTCTTCGAGCGGCTGGTGCGGCAGGAGACGGAACGCGACCCGGTCGATCCCCACCAGATCGCGGAGCTGCGGGGACAGTGGGCACGATGGCTGGCGAACACCGGGAATGCCCTCGAGGCGTTGAACGTCATGTCCGACGCCTTGGCCTACTGGAGGAGCACGGACGACACTCTGATGGTCGTCACGTCGCTGTGCGAAATGGCCGCGGCGTGCAACCAGCTCGGAGAGTTCCGGCTCAGCCAGCACCACGCGATGGAAGCCTTCACCACATTGAAGGACATCGAGGATGCACCGCCCTTGGCGACGCTCAGGACGTTGCACGAGCTGAGCGTCGCGACGGAGCGACTCGGCCAGACCGACCGGGCGGCCGACCTGGTCCTTCGCGCAGCGAGGTTGATCGACGAGTTCGCTCGGCAGAGCGGAGACGCATCGGAGTTCCTGGCCTTCCGCGCGGGTTTTCTGACGGTGCAGAGCCGGCTTCTCGACACTCTCGGCCGGCCCGAGGACGCCTTGGCGGTCAGTGCCGGGGAAGTACGCGCCTACGGTGAGCTGGCGAACGAGCAGCCGGACACGCATCAGCTGGGGCTGGTCGGGGCGTTGTTCAGGCTCTCGGACCGGTACAGCGAACTCGGACAGTGGCGGAAAGTGCTCCGGACCGCGCAGGAAGTCGCCGACCTTTCGACGGTGATGGCAAAGCAGTACGGCGCCAGGTACGGCGTCTTTCTCGCCGAGTCCCTGACGAGAATGGCGTCCGCACACTTGAACCTCGACGAGGCCCTGGACGGGCTCGGCCTCGCCGAGCGGGCGGTGGTGGTGCTCACCGAGCTGACTGACGATCAGCCCGCCGAACACGCAGGCAATCTCGCCGGAGCCCTCTTGGTGCACGGATCTTGCCGGCTCGCCGCGGCCGACGCCGGTGAGTCGATCGAGCCCTTCACCGGACGGCTCGGCGTGACTCGGCCGGTCGATGGCAACCGGGTCCGCAACGCTTTGCTGGACTGGGCCGAGGCCATCGCCGACGACGAAGTCCTCCTGGCAATGGTGACCGCCGAGGCCGCCGAGCTGGTACGAAGGCTTGGCGTCACGTAATACGGCGTGCATCGACTACCGCTGTGAGGACAGCGGGTGCCATCGCTACACGTAAAGCACCACGAACCCGTCCTCGGCGTCCACCTCATACGTAGCCGCGCGAGACCGGCGGCCCAGTTTCACCACCGGCCGACCAGTTCGCACGTCGATCTCGTAGTTGTGGAACGGGCACACCACCACCCAGCGGTCCTCGTCCGGCACGTGCCTGCCGCACGCGTCCGCCTGCCACATTCGCTCCAACGAACCCGACGACAAGGACCCGCCGTGGTGGGGGCAGTGGTCCGACAGCGCCCGGTACTCGCCTCCCGGTAGCGCCGCTATCACTATTCGGCGGTTCTCGTGCGTGAACAGCCTTGTGCGGCCGGGTGGGAGCTCGGCTGTCGGGCACACCACGTGGCGGGTCACTTCGCGTACTCCCCGAGCCGGTAGAACTTGGCCGCGTTGTCGTACAAGACCTTTCGCTTCAACTCCGGTGAGAAGCTCGTCGGGAGCGACCGCTCCGGGGTGTCGGAGTCCCAGTGGGGGTAGTCCGAGGAAAACATCAGGAACTCGTCGTTGCCGACCATCTCGAACATCTCCAGCATGTGCCTCGGGTTCTCGACGTACTCCATCGGCTGCGTCGTGAACTTCACCTGCTCGCGGATGTACTCGCTCGGCAGGCGCTTGACCCACGGCACCTCACGGCGCAGGGCTCGATAGTTCTGGTCGAACCGCCACATCAGGTGCGGCAGCCACGTCCAGCTCGACTCGACCATCACCACCCGCAACGTCGGGAACTTCTCGAACACGCCGCCCGCCACCAGGCTGATCAGCTGGGACTGCCACGCCTGGGTGACCGCCGTGTGCCACTCGAGGAAGAACGGGGGTAGGCCGACCGCCGTCTCTGATGTCGTTCCGTGGTGGAAGCCGACGGCCAGGTCGTGGCGGACCGCTGCTTCGTACACCGGGTGGTAGAACTCGCGGCCCAGCGTGTCGTGGGAAATCGCCGGCAGCATGATCTGGACGATGCGGGGGTGCGGGCCGACCCGGTCGATCTCCGCCACCGCCGAGGCCGGGTCCTGGGCCGCGATGTGCATCGACCCCAGGAACCGCTCGTCCTTGCGCAGCCACTCGCGCATCAGCCAGTTGTTGTAGCCGCGGGCGATCGCCGTCGCGAAGTCGGGCTGGGTCTTGAACTCGGTCGGGTACACCAGCCCGGTCAGGACGGCGTGCTGGACGTTGTAGCGGTCGAGGTGCTGCTCGCGCATCAGCTGGTAGTCCGAGCCGGCGCGGGTGCCGGGGCTGCTGATCGCGTCCGGGCGGGCGATGCCGCCCGTCGTCGGCCACGTGTAGGGCAGGTGGACGCCGGTCCAGTTGTTGATGTTGATCCGGCTGCGGTACGGCTCGTCGATGTAGAACGCGAACCGCGGGCCCGAAATCATTTCGTGCACGTCGGTGTCGATGACCGGGGCCGGTGGCGGCAGCGTCTCCTCCTCGGAGACCTGTTCGGAAACGATCGTCGTCATGAAGTCCCCTTATCCCGCCAGAATCGCCGAACCGGTGCCGCCCGAGCGTAGCTCCTGGTCCGGCCCTGGAAAGCGGCCTTGCCTGTCTTTCCGGCACTTGCCCCTCCAGTTGCCGCTTTTGCCGTTCCGGCGGCATCAATGATCGGTCAACGAGCCGTCAGCGCCCATTGCTACGTTGGCCTCTGCGGAAAAAATCACCGGGAAAGCACGTCATGCCCGAGAGATGTGCTCGAAAACAAATGGGGACCGATGACGACGGTTGATATTTCCACTCACCACGGGAAAAGCGCCGGAAACCCGGCGGCAGGCACGGCGCCTGCCGCGGGGTTGGCCCCTCTGGTGGACAACGCGAAGCTGGTCAGCGATCCGCGGGACACCGCGGTCGTGCGGGCTTCCCACCGGATCTACGAGCACCTGATCGCGATGTTCGCCCCCGGGATGATCGAGGCCGCGTTCGACCTCGGGGTGTTCACCGCGCTGGCCGACGGCCCGGCGACGGCCACGGACCTGGCCGGCCGGCTGGACGCCGACCCCCAGGGCCTGCGGATGCTGCTCGACGGCCTGTACTGCTACGAAATCGTGCACCGCACCGACGGCGGCCGGTACTGGCTGGTCGAGGGCATGGCCGAATGCCTGCTGCCCGACGGCCTCTACAGCCTCGCCGGGCGGATCGGCTACGACCGCACGATCGGCTGGGACGCGTGGCGGGACTTCGCCCGGCACGTCCGGCGCCCGGCCGTCGACGACGGCGGTGAGTACCAGACCCAGGCCAACCAGCTGTCCACCGAAGACTACGAATCCGTCGCCAAGGGCATCAACTTCTGGGCCCCGCCGATCGTCGAAGCGCTCACCGCCGAGCTGACCGAACGCGGCTGGACGGCGGACGGGCCGCGGTCGATGGTCGACGTCGGCTGCGGCACCGGGATCTACAGCCAGCTGCTCCTGCAACGGTTCGACGGGCTGGACGCGGTCGGCCTCGACGCCGAACGCATGGTGCTGATCGCCATGGACCAGGCCGCCCAGCTCGACGTCGGCGACCGCTTCATGACCCGGGTCCAGGACTTCTTCGTCGGGGACTGGGAAACCGGGCACGACCTCGTGCTGCTGGTGAACATCATCCACCTGCAGACCCCCGCCGGCGCGCAGGACCTGCTCCGCAAGGCGGCCGACGCGGTGGGCGAGGGCGGCGTGGTCGCCATCGTCGACCAGATCGTGGACGACCGCCGCGAGCCGCAGTCGGTGCAGAACCGGTTCTTCCGGCTGTTCGCCGCGTCGATGCTCGTCACCGGCGGCGGCGACTCGTACTCCCTCGCCGAGTACGACGGCTGGCTCGCCCGGGCCGGCCTGCGGCGGACCGCGCTGGTCGACACCCCGATGCA
The DNA here is from genome assembly GCF_055582965.1 of Amycolatopsis sp. NPDC104863. Taxonomy (NCBI): domain Bacteria; kingdom Bacillati; phylum Actinomycetota; class Actinomycetes; order Pseudonocardiales; family Pseudonocardiaceae; genus Amycolatopsis; species Amycolatopsis sp. NPDC104863. Next base: position 369,886 of record NZ_JBVJOW010000011.1, on the reverse strand, counting down.
CCGGATTCTCCTCGCGCAGCGCGCGTGATCTCACCGGCGGCCCGGCCGGGCCCGCTGTCAGTGCACCAAGCCTTGGGAGGCACCGAAGTGACCGAACAACTACTGCTGGCCCCGGCCAGGATGACCGCTGCCGACATCTACAACGCCGCCGTGGCCTCGTCCGCGATCAGCGCGGCGTGGGAGCTCGGCGCGCTGGACGAGCTGGCCGCCAACGACAAGCTCGAGGTGGCCGACTTCGCCGCCCGGCACGACCTCGACGTGGCGTCGACCGAAGCCCTCTTCCACGCGCTCGCCAGCGTGCGGGTCGTGGAACGCCGGGACGGCGCGGTGTTCTGCGACGTGAACTTCGCCGAAGTGGTGCGGACGCGCGCGTTCCACCACTGGCTCTCGCGCGGGTGCGCCGAGCTGTTCGCGGACATGACCGCCGTGCTGCGCAACGAGAACCGGGTCGGCGAGTACTTCCACCGCGACTCGGCGGCCATCGCGATCGCCTGCCGGGAGATCAACACCAACTTCTTCGACCCGATCTTCAACGAGATCGTGAAGACGCTGGAGTTCACGAAGGTCGCCGACCTCGGCTGCGGCAGCGCCGAGCGGGTCATCAAGGTCCTGAAGCAGCGCCCGGGCTCGACCGGCCTCGGCATCGACATCGCCGACGGCGCCCTGCGCGTCGCCCAGGAGTCGGTGGCCGCGGCCGGGCTCGCCGACCGGGTGTCGTTCGTGAAGGACGACGCGACCGCCCCGCGGCCGCGCCCGGAGTTCGCCGACGTCGACCTGCTGACCTGCTTCCTGATGGGGCACGACCTGTGGCCGCGCGAGGACTGCGTCGTGTCCCTGCGCCGGCTGCGCGAGGCGTTCCCGAACGTCCGGCGGCTGCTGCTCGGCGACACCGCCCGCACGACCACGATCCCCGACACCGACATCCCCGTCTTCACCCTGGGGTTCGAGGTGGCGCACCGGATGATGGGCGTCTACCTGCCGACGCTGGAGGAGTGGAACGGCGTGTTCGCCGACGGCGGGTGGCGGCTGATCGCCCAGCACCGCGTCGAGACGCCGGCCGACAGCGTGATCTTCGAGCTGGAGCCGGCCGACTAGGACCCGGGACCCGGCCGCACGGCGCCCGAGCGCGGACGTGCGGCCGGACCGGCGGGGAAGGGCTCGGCCAGGGTGGGGGCCTGCACCAGGATCTCCTGGTACCGCTGCTGCAGCGTCGGGTTCGGGGTCAGCCCGAACTCGTCGGCGAGGTGCCGGCGCGCCTGGTGGAAGACGGTGATCGCCTCGGCCTGCCGGCCGCACCGGTACAACGCCAGCATCAGGTGCTCGGTGAGCCGTTCGCGACCGGGGAACTGGCTGAGCAGGCGACGCAGCTCCGGCACCACCTGGTGGCCGTGGCCGAGGGCGAGCCGGGCTTCGAGCAGGTCCTCGGTCGCGGTCAGCCGGCGTTCTTCGAGCAGCGCGGCGGCCACTTTCGCGCGCTGGCCTTCGTCCGCGTCGGCCAGTGCGGGGCCGCGCCACAGGCGCAGGGCCGATTCGAGGGTTTCGATCGCTTTCATCGGATCGCCACGGACCTGCGTGCCGCCCTGGTCGGTCAGCTCCAGGAACAGGTTCGCGTCGACGTCGGTCCGCGGGACGTCCAGCAGGTACCCCGCGCCCGCCGTCACGAGCAGCTCTCCGTTGCCGGAGAAGGGTTCCAGCAGCCTGCGCAGCCTCGTCGCGTTGGCCTGCAACGCGTTGCGGGCGTTGTTGAGGTGGCTGGCGCCCCACAGCTCGTCGATCATGTCCTGATAGGACACGGCGAGCCCGGCGTTCAACGCGAGCAGCACCAGCATGGCGCGCACCTTGCGGGCCCGGATCGGGCTCCGGCCGGCCGCGGTCGCGATGGCCGTCGCGCCGAGCAGCTCGATTCTCACAACCACCCCCAACGCGGTGCCGTGCGGTGTGAGGCCGATCGTAGGGAGCGCCTTCACGGGTGGCGTCCCCCTTGCCGGTCACTTGCCGATCGATTGCCGAGCAGGGGAGTTCTCCTCCCACGGGTGGAGAACGTCCCTGTCCCGAGGTGGAAGCCGGGCGCCCGGCGCCCGCCTACGATCGGGTCGTGGCTAGGAACCGGGCACGAAGAGCGCGGCTCGCGGCGATCCGGTGGGGTTCGAGGGCGCTCGGCGTCCTGCGGCCCCGCCCTCGGGCCGACGACGCCGGAAACTGGCGTCCACGGCTGATCGCCGAGAGCTACGACGCGCTGGCGCACGCCTTTTCGGCTCAGGTCGTGAGCCTGGAGGGCGTTCGCCTGCTGCTGCTCGACGGAGGCGCGGGCGAGGAGGTGCTGAGGCAGGTGACGCAGGTGGGTGAGCTCGCCCGGTCGGGCCTCGCCGAGGCCACCTACGTGCTGGGCTCGACCGCCGCGCCGCGCGCGTCGGTCGGGGAGCTGCTGCGGTGGCTGGCCGGGGAATTCGCGCGGAACACCGGCCGGGAATGTCCGGTGCTGATCAGCGGCGACCCGGAACAACTGCCAGCGCAATACCGCCTGATGGTGTTGCGCGGCGCCGAAGAAGTGCTGGACGACATCCGCAGGCACGTTCCGGGGGCGTCGGCGAGAGTCACTCTCCACCGGAACCCGGTGTATTGTGAGCTCGTCGTTTACGGCGGATCCGGTGATCCGGCGGGAAATGACACGGAGGTCGCACTGGTGTCGAGAGTGGCGCTGGGACTCATGGGGATTCGGGAACGGGTGGGAACTGTGGGCGGCACAGTGCGGGTCGCGCCGGCCGGGCCGGGGTTCGCCGTGCGGATCCGGTTGCCGGCATGAGCGGGGAGCCGATCAGGGTCGTCGTGGTCGACGACCAGGAGGTCGTCCGCCACGGGCTGGTCCTGGTGGTCGGGCTGCTGCCGGGCCTGGTGGTCGCCGGTGACGCCGGCAACGGCGCGGAAGCGCTGCGGCTGGTGGAAGAGCAGCGCCCGGACGTCGTGCTGATGGACCTGCGGATGCCGGACATGGACGGCATCGAGGTGACGCGGCGGATCCGGGCCGGGTTCCCCGGCGTCGAGGTGCTGGTGCTGACCACCTACGCCGACGACCAGTCGATCCTGGCCGCGTTGCGCGCGGGCGCGCGGGGCTACCTCACCAAGAATTCGCGCGGCGAGGAGATTTCCGCGGCGATCCACGCGGTGATGCGCGGCGAGGCGCCCCTCGACCCCGCCGTGCAGCGCCGGCTCACCGAGCTGGCGACGGCCGAGCGCAAGCCAGCCGCGGCGGTCGACGCGCTGACCCCGCGCGAGGCCGAGGTGCTGGGCCTGATCGCCGAAGGCCTGTCCAACAGCGAGATCGCGCAGCGGCTGTACGTCACCGAGGGCACGGTGAAGACCCACATCAACAACCTGTTCGCCAAGGCGGGGCTGCGCGACCGCGCCCAGGCGGTGAGCTTCGCGTTCCGGCACGGGCTGGCCCAGGTGCCGGTCGACGAGGAGCCGGGCTAGCCGGGACGCGTAACGGCGGCCCGGCGCCCGGTCAGGCCACGGCGGGCCATTCGCCGCCGAAGCGGCTGAAGATCGACTGCAGGTGCGCGACGCTGGGCAGGGTGGCCCCGCCGTCGGCGAGTTCTTCGTTCGTCAGGGTGATGATGTCCTGGATGGTCTCCAGCGACATCGTCCGTTCGGGAGGCAGGGTGTCGATCGTGAAGAGGTCTTCCACCGTGAAGCCCAGCTCGGCGAGGGCCAGCGAGTGGAAACCGAGGTCGTTGATCAGCCGGGACTTCGGGCCGACGTCGTCGGCCTTGATCGGGGCGACGAGGTACACCAGCCGGCTGATCACGTCCGGGACCAGTTCGGCGTCGAGCACGGGAGCGAAATCGGTCATGCCCCGATCCTGGCCGCCGCGGCGTCCGCATCCCAGGCAATCGCGCGGCAACACCGCCCGGCCGCCGGCCCGGCGCGCACTTGCCCCCGGATTGCCGCGGATTTGCCTGGAGGGTTCCCGGCGGGCGGGTCACCCTCGAACCATGAACGGTGACACGGCGACGCAGCTGTCGGACGCTTGGGTCGTGGGCCGCGTCGCCACCGCGCGGCCGTCGTTGCGGCTGGTCTGCTTACCGCAGGCCGGGGCCGGGAGCGGGTCGTTCACCGGCTGGCGGGCGCACCTGCCGGTCGGGGTCGAGCTGGCGCCCGTCGAGCTGCCCGGCCGCGGCACCCGAGTTGCCGATGTTTTGCCGGGTACCGTCGACGAGCTCGCCGACCAGCTGCACGCCGGCCTGGCCGGCGAGTTCCGGCTGCCGTACGTGCTGTTCGGGCACAGCTTCGGCGGGATGCTCGCCTACGAGCTCGCCCGGCGGATCGAGCGGGACGGCGACCGGCCGCCGCTGGCCGTCGTGGTGGCGGCGTCGCGCGCTCCCCAGGTCGAGCCGGTCGAACGGCTGGGGAACGCGAGCGGCGAGCAGCTGGTCCGCTGGTTGGTCGCCCACGACGGGATCCCCCGCGAGCTGTTCCGGTTCCCGGACTACCTGCGCTCGGCGCTGTCGGCGATCCGGGCCGACCTGGCGCTCGCGGAGTCCCACTTCACGGCGGACCCGGTCCCGCTGCGGAGCGCGTTGCACGTCCTGGGCGGCACGGAGGACCGCGTGGTCCCCGCCGCCGGGCTGGGCGCGTGGTCGGCCTGCGCGGCCGGCGAGTTCTCCCTGACGGTCCTGGCCGGCGGGCACGACTTCCCGCGCACCGGACCGGCCGCCGTCATCACGGCGCTGAAGACCGTACTGCCGCCGGGAGTGTGGCCGGACGAACCGCGAAAGGTGCACGCATGACCTCGATCGCCGCCGCGCCGCCCCTGGCGCCGGACGACCCGATCTTCCTCCTGATCAACACGGCCGTCATCGTGGTCGTCGCGGCGATCGTCATCGTCAGCCAGTTCAGCGCGCGCGAGGTCCGCAACCAGACCTTCCTGTGGGTCGCGCTGCTCATCCTGCGCGGCCTGCTGCCGCCGGGACCGGCCAGCCTCACCACCGTCGGCATCGTCTTCCTGGTCGTCGGCCTGCTGGTCTCGGCGCTCTTCGGCGTGCTGCGCGGGCGGACGATGCCGATGTGGCGGGACGACACCGGGAAACTGATGCGCAAGGGCGGCCGCACGACGCTCGTCCTGTGGATCCTCACCGTCGTCGCGCGGCTGGGCCTCGGCGCCGTGGAGTCCCTCGGCTTCGGCGAGGCGTTCAACAGCAACGCGCTCTGGCTCGGCGTCGGCGTCACCCTGGGCGTCCAGCAGTGGATCATGCTCCGTCGCGCGCCCGGCGTCACCGCGGCACGAGCTCGACCGGCATCGTCGAGTAGCCGCTGAGGAAGTTCGAGAACACCCGCCGGGCCGGTCCGGTCACCCGGATCTCGGACACCAGCTCCCGCAACGCCTCCAGCAGCGCGTGGAGCTCGGCCTTCGCGAGGTAGGCGCCCATGCAGTAGTGCGGCCCGTGCGCGAAGGTCAGGTGCTTGTTGGGCTCCCGGCCGAGGAGGAAGCGGTCCGGCTCGGCGAAGGCCCGCTCGTCGCGGTTCGCCGAGGCGTTCCAGAGGGTCACGATGTCGCCCTCTTCGATGAGCTCGCCGTGCAGCAGCAGGTCCGTCGCGGCCCGGCGGCCGCTGTGCAGCGTCGGGGTCGTCCAGCGCAGGACCTCCTCGACCGCGGCCGCCGTGCCGACGTCCCCGGCGAGCAGGGCCCGCCACTGGTCCGGGTGGCCGGCGAGCGCGTGCACCCCGCCGACCATCGCGAACCTCGTCGTCTCCAGGCCGCCGATGATGATGCTGTAGCAGTTGAAGATGATCTCCTCGTGCGACAGCTTCCGGCCGGCCACCTCCTGGTCGACGAGCACGCTCAGCACGTCCTCGAGCGGCTCGGCGCGGCGGGCCTCGGCCAGTTCGGAGATGTAGAGCAGGAGCTCGTTCCGGGCGGTCCACGTGCTTTCCGGGGTGGGCGGGCCGTCGGCGGAGGCGAGCGTCGACGACGTCAGCTCGACCAGGTGCCGCCGGTCCGCGTCCGGCACCCCCAGCAGGTCGCAGATCGCCGCCAGCGGGATGTGCGCGGCGACGTCGGAGACGAAGTCGCATTCCCCGCGTCGGACGGCGTTCTCGATCAGCCAGCGGGTACCGCCCTTGACGCTGTCCACGATCGCCGTCAACGCGCGCGGCGTGAACGGCTTCGTGAGGACAGCGCGCAGGGCGGTGTGGTCGGGCCCGTCGGTGACGGTGAGCATGCGGCCCACCGCCGAGTCGTTCGCCCGCAGCAACGTGTCGAGCATGTTGCCGCGGGCGGAGGTGAACGACGTGTTGTCCTGGTAGATGTTCGCGATGTCGTCCCGGCGCGTGACCACCCAGAACGCTTCGCCCCGCTCCGTGGCGCGATGCCGGTAGACCGGCGCTTCGGCGCGCAGCCGGCGCCAGACCTCGGTGAGGTCGCGGGTGGCGTGGAGGACGGGGTCGGCCAGGTCGATCGTGTCGAGCTCGGCCGGGTCGAAAACGGTGCGGGTGTCCATGACCGGTGGGCTTTCCTTCCTTGCTCAGCCGCGCCGCGGCGACGGGGTGGTCGGCCCGGGGAAGAACGCGGTGGTGGCGCCGGCCGTCTCGCCGCCGTCCACCACCAGCTCCTGCCCGGTGAAGAACGACGCCTCGGCGGAGGCGAGGAAGTGGAACGCCGCGGCGATCTCCGCGGGGTCGGCGTGCCGGCGGGCCGGGATCCGGTCGTTCACCTCCGCCAGCATCTCGTCGGTGTACTCCGCGCGCTGCATCGGCGTGAGCACCGCGCCGGGGGTGACGCACCCCGTCCGCACGAGCGGGCTCAGCTCCATCGCGAAGGTCTGGCACAGCGACGCGACGCCGGCCTTGGTGGCGTTGTACCCGGCGTAGAGCGGGTAGCCGCGCGAGCCGTTGACCGACGCGGTGGCCAGCAAGACCCCGTGCCCCTGTTCGAGCATGAGGGGCGCCGCGTGCCGCCACAGCGCCAGCACGCCCATCAGGTTGACGTCGATGGTGCGCCGGACGTCCGCCTCGGTCATCTCCAGCACCCCGCCGCGGATGCTGATCCCGGCGTTGGCGATGACGACGTCCAGCCGGTTTTCCTCCGCGTGCACGGATTCGACGGCTTCCCCGACGGCCGGCCAGTCGGCGACGTCCACCTCGAGCCAGCTGATCGAACCGGGCCCGTCGCCGGGCCGGCCGGTGTCCTCCGGCTTGGCGACGTCGAAGTTCACGACGCGGTCGCCGCCGTCGGCGAACCGCTCGGCGGTCGCCCGCCCGATGCCGCTGGACGCTCCCGTGACGATGATCGTGCGCATGGTCGTCCCCTTCAGATGATGACGCGGTGGCGGCCGGCGCTGACACCCGCGAGGTTGCGGCGCAGGTTGCGGCTGATGGTGAGCTTCTTGAGCCAGCGGTCCGTGCCGTCGTAGCGCGCCTGGAACGACCGCCTGCCGTGCGCGGCGAGGTAGTTGTCGACGATGAGCAGCGTGCCGGGGCCGACCACGACCTCCTGCTGCGCCCGCGTCAGCTCGGCCATGAAGCGGTCGAGCGCCTCGGCCGCCTCCCAGTCGTCGTCGGCGCAGCGCATGAACGGGCGGTCGATGCGCATGTACGGGAACTGCCGGTCGCCGAAGAGCACGCTGGTCGGCTTCGGCGAAGCCACCATGCGGCGCAGCTTCTCCAGCGCGGGGTGGGCCGGGTCGCTGGTCGCCAGCTGCCGGATGTGCTCGGCGTCCGGGAAGATGTAGTACCGGTCCTCGGACAGGATTTCGAAGTCGCGGTCGTCGAGGCGGACGTCGCGGACCGAGGAGACGATCGTCGGCACGCGGTCGGCGTTGCGCAGGCCCAGCAGCATCAGGTAGTCGCACCGGTTCGGGTGGAAGCCGTCCTCGGTGTGGAACTCCAGCAGGCTTTCGCTGCCGTACCCGCTCTGCTTCTTCTCGTCGCCGCGGATCGGCAGCACGTTCTGCACGATGCTGCCCTCCTGCAGCGTCGCCCAGCCGAACGGCTCACCGAGCACGGTGCCGCACAGCGCCAGGATGATCTCCTGCGTGCGGGCGGACGTCGTGGTGATCGCGTCACGCCAGTGCGGTGGGGTGGCGCCGATCCGCGTGTCGTCGACCGGGATGCCGTGGATGAGGCAGGCGGCGGCCGGCTCGGTCCGCCGGAAGTCCTCCAGGAACCCGCGGAGCCCGGCCGGCAGCCGCGAGGCCAGCTGCCACACGCGGTCGTAGAACGACTCGGCGAGCGGGTCGCCGCAGGTCTCCTCGACCTGCGGGACGAGCGCGAGCAGCTCGGCCGCCTCCGCGGGCGGCAGCACGTACTCCCGCGGCTCGACGCCGGCCGGATCCTGGACAGGGGTGGGTGCGGACAACGGCTGAGTTGTCATCTTCGGTCCTTTCGCGAAACTCTGCCCGGATCGGCCGGGGTGGTGAGGTGGTCCTGTGCCGGTGGCCCGGCGAGGGTCACGAGCGGAGCGCGGGCAGGGTCCCGCGGTGGTCTCCGCCCGGGTCAGAAGGTCGTGCCGAAGTGGGCGATGAACTCGTTGAGCTCGTCCTCGTCCAGGTCGATCAGCGGACCGTCCCGGTCTTCCGGCTCGTCGGCGACCGCCACGGCTTTGGGCGCCATGCCCGCCAGCGCCGCCACGGTCTTGTGGGTGAAGACGTCCCGCGGGGAGATGTCCAGGCCGGCCTTGCGCGCCGCGGTGACCAGCCGGATCGACATGATCGAATCGCCACCCAGCCGGAAGAAGCTGTCGTCGATGCCGACCGCGTCGAGCTCGAGGACCTCCGCGAACAGCCGGCACAGCAGCGCTTCCCGCTCGTCGCGCGGGGCCCGGCTGCCTTCCGACGGCCCGAACCCGGGCGCGGGCAACGCTTCCCGGTCCAGCTTCCCGTGCGGCGTGGTCGGCAACGCGTCGAGCTCGACGACGGCCGCCGGCACCAGGTACTCGGGCAGCTGGGCGGCGGCCTGGTCGCGCAGGGCCGCCGGGTCGAGCTCACCGGGCCGCTCCGCGAGGACGTAGGCGACCAGCTGCTTGACGCCGGGCACGTCCTCGCGCACGACGACCGTGGCGTGCCGGACGCCCGGAGCGGCGGCGAGCACCGCTTCGATCTCGCCCGGTTCGACGCGGAAGCCGCGGATCTTCACCTGGTCGTCGGCCCGGCGCACGTAGTCGAGCCGGCCGTCCGGCCGCCACCGGGCGATGTCGCCGGTGCGGTACAGGCGGGAACCCGGGCCGCCGAAGGGATCGGCGACGTACCGGCCGGCCGTGAGCGCCGGGCGGTGCAGGTACCCGCGGGCCAGGCCGCTCCCGGCGATGTAGACCTCGCCGGGCACACCCGCGGGCAGGGGCCGCAGGTTGTGGTCGAGCACGTGGACGCGGGCGCCGGTCACCGGCCGGCCGATCGACGGCGGCTCCTCGCCGGTGAGCGGCTCGCTGATCGTCGCGACGATCGTGGTCTCGGTGGGGCCGTAGATGTTCAGCATGCGGCGGCCCGCCGACCAGCGGCCGGCCAGGTCCACGGGGCAGATCTCCCCGCCGACGACAACCGTGACGTCATCGGGCAGGCTGCCGTCCGGCATCGCGGCCAGCGAAGACGGCGGCACCGTCAGGCAGTGCACCCCGGTCCGCGCCACCCAGTCCGCCAGCGGCTGACCCGGCAGCATCTCCTCGAAGGAACCGACGACCACGCAGGACCCGCTCAGCAGCGCGGTGTTCAGCTCGCCCATCGCGCCGTCGAAGCTGGGCGAAGCGAACCACAGCACCCGCCGGCCGGGCCCGAGGTCCAGGTTCCGCCGCTGGGTGGCCACAAAACTCGCCAGGCCGGCGTGCGTGACGAGGACTCCCTTGGGCTGGCCGGTCGAGCCCGACGTGTAGATCACGTACGCGCCGCAAGCGGGCAGCAGCGGGCGGGGCCGGTCCTCGTCGGTCACCTCCGCGGCGTCGGCGGGCACGGCCAGCTCGTCCAGAGACAGGATCCGGTCCGGCGGGGTCCCGGCCACGGCGTCCGCGGGCACTCCGCCGGTCAGGACTAGGTCCGGGTCGGCGTCGGCGAGCATGAACGCGATCCGCTCGGCCGGGTAACCGGCGTCGACCGGCATGTGCGTGGCGCCGGTCTTCCAGACCGCCAGGATGGTCACCACCAGCCGCGCGCTGCGGGGCAGCATGACCGCGACGATCCGGTCGGGGCCGGCGCCGTGGTCGAGCAGCACCCGCGCCAGCCGGTTGGACTCGGCGTCCAGCTCCGCGTAGGTCAGCGTCTCGGAGCCGGTGAGCACGGCGGGCGCGTCCGGGTGCGCGGCCACCCGGGCCGCGAACAGCGCGGGGATGGTCGCGGCGGGCTCCGCGGGGGCGCCGGTGGCCCATTCGCCCAGGACGGCCTCGCGTTCCGGTTCGCTCAGCAGCTCCAGCCGTCCGACCGGCGTTTCCGGCGCCTCGACGACCGCCGTCAGCACCCGCAGCACGCGCGTCAGCAGGCCCGCGGCCGCATCCCGGGTGTAGAGGTCGGTGCGGTGCAGCAGCTTGAGGTCGAGCTCCTCACCCGGCCGCACCAGCAGCCGCAGCGGGTAGTGTGCGGTGCCGGCGACCGTCGGCTCGCGCAGGGAGATGCCCAGCCCGGGCACCTGTTCCTGCACCGGCGAGTGGTCGGTCTGGGCGTTTTCGAAGCCGACGATGGTGTCGAACAGCTCGCCCAGCCCGGTCAGCCGCTGCAGCTCCGGCAGCCCGACGTGGTGGTGCGCGATGAGCTCGGCCTGTTCGGCCTGCATCCGGGCCAGCGCCGTGGTGAGCGGTTCGGCCGGGTCGAGCACGGCCCGGACGGGCACCGTGTTCATGACCAGCCCGATCACTTCGCCCGCGGCGGGCAGGTCCGGCGCCCGCCCGGAGACGGAGGCGCCGAAAACGACGTCCCGGCGGCCGGTCAGCTGCTCGAGCGTCATGGCCCAGGCGCCGTGCAGCAGGGTGTTCACGGTCAGGCCCGCGGCGCGAGCCGCCTCGGTGAGCCGGGTGGTGGCCGCGGCGGACAGCCGCTCCGTCACGACGGCTTCCGCCGCGGACGTGGACAGATCGGCTTGCGGGGCAACAAGAGTCGGCTCGTCGACGCCGGCGAGCGCCTCGGCCCAGGCGCGTCCGGCGGCCTCGGCGTCCTTTGTGGACAGCCAGGCGAGGTGGTCGCGGAACGGGCTGACCGCCGGCATCGACGTGCCGTCACCGCCGCGGGCGTACAGCGCGAACAGGTCGCGGAAGACCAGTGGCAGGGACCAGCCGTCCAGCAGGATGTGGTGGTCGGTGAGCACCAGCAGGTGCCGGTCGGCGGCCAGCCGGACCAGCAGCACCCGCATCAGCGGCGCGGTCGCGACGTCGAACGGGCGGTCGTGCTCCTCGGCCAGCAGCTGCTCGACGCGCGTCTCCTGCGCCGCCGGGGCCAGCCCGGCGAGGTCCTGCTCGCGCCACGGCATCGTCACCGACGGGAGCACGACCTGCACCGACCGGCCGGAGCCCAACCGCGTGAAGCAGGCACGCAGGTTCGCGTGCCGCGTCAGCAGAGCGTCGAAGGCCGACCGGAGCACGGCGGGCGCCAGCTCGCCGGTCAGCTCCAGCACCTGCTGGGTGAGGTACGGGTCGATCCGGTCGGGCGCCAGCACCGCGTGGAAGCTCATGCCCTGCTGCAACGGCGTCAGCGGCCACACCTCGGCCGCGTCCGGGTAACGCGTGTCGATTTCGGCCTGTTCGTCCTCGGTGAGGGTGAGCAGCGGTCCGGACGGCGGCGCTTCGGTGGCGGCCGGGCCGGTGGTGACCGGCCGGGCGGCGAGCGCGGCGACCGTCTGGTGCACAAAAACGTCCCGGGGGCTGACGTCCAGCCCGGCCCGCCGGCTCCGCGCGGCCACCTGCATCGACAGGATCGAGTCGCCGCCGAGGGTGAAGAAGTTGTCGTGCACGCCCACCGTCTCGACGTTCAGGACCTCGGCGAACACCTCGCACAGCAGCCGTTCCCGGTCGTCGCGGGGGAGCACACCGCCCTCTTCGCCGCGGAAGCTCGGCGCGGGCAGCGCGGCCTTGTCGACCTTGCCGTTCACCGTGACCGGCAACGCGGTCAGCTCGACCACCGCGGCCGGGACCATGTACGCCGGGAGAACGGCCGCGACCGCGGTCCGCAACGCCGTCGAGTCCACCTTCGTGCCGGGCTTGCCGGTCACGTAGGCCACCAGCTGCGGGACACCCGGCCGGTCTTCGCGGGCGACGACCACACTGCGGTCCACGGCCTCGGCCGCGTCCAGCACGGCCTCGATCTCGGCCGGCTCGACCCGGAACCCGCGGATCTTGATCTGGTCGTCGGCCCGGCCGGTGAACGCGACGACGCCGTCGGCCTGCCACCGCCCGCGGTCGCCGGTGCGGTACATGCGGGACCCGTCCGCGGCGAACGGGTCGGCGACGAACCGCTCCGCCGACAGCGGTGAGCGGCCGAGATAGCCACGCGCGAGACCCGCGCCCGCGAGGTACAGCTCGCCGTCGACCCCGGGCGGGACCGGCCGCAGGCTGTCGTCGAGGACGACCACGCGCAGGCGGTCCGCCGGCCGGCCGATCACCTGGCGGTCGTGCTCGGCGACGCGGCTGTACATCGCGTCGATCGTGCATTCCGCCGGGCCGTACAGGTTGTAGACGGAGACGCCGGACGCGGCGCGCAGGCGGGTCCACAGCGCGTCGTCGATCGCTTCCCCGCCGAGGGCGAGCGTGCCGACGCCGGTGTCGAAGAGGCCGGCGGAGATCAGCTGCCGGGCGAAGCTGGGGGTCGTGTCCAGGACGTCGACCGAATGGCGGCGCACGTAGTCCAGCAGGGCCTCGGGGTCGGTCCGGACGGTGTCCTCGACCAGGTGCAGCTCGTGCCCGGCGACCATCCACAGCAGCTGGCTCCACGACGCGTCGAACACCAGGGAGTTGGTGAGCGCCGCGCGCAGCTGCCGGCCGCCCGCGGCCGCCGTCTCCGGGGCGAAGAAGTGGTCGTGGTGGCTGTGGAACATGTTGACCAGGGCGCGGTGCTCGACCGCGACACCCTTGGGCCGCCCGGTCGACCCGGACGTGTAGATGACGTACGCGAGGTTCTCCGGGCGCAGACCGGTGCCGGTGAGGGGCGCGGCCGGCTCGCCGTCGTGCGGGTGTTCGTCGAGCAGCAGCCGGGGGATGTCCGCGCCGGGCAGGCCGGCGGCGATCTCGCCGGTGGTGACGACCAGCGCGGGGGACAGCTCGGTGAACACGGCGGCGATCCGGTCGGCGGGCTGCTCGGTGCTCACCGGCACGTACACCGCGCCGGCCTTGAGGATCGCGAGCAGCGTGGTGACCGCGCCGGCCGACCGCGGCAGCGCCATCGCGACGGACCGCTCGGGCCCGGCGCCGAGCGCGGTCAGCCGCCGGGCGAGCCGGTTCGCTTCGCGGTCCAGCTCGGCGAAGGTCAGCCGCTCGGCGCCGCAGGTGACCGCGGGGGCGTCCGGCGTGCGCGCGGCCTGCGCTTCGAAGAGGTCCACCAGCGTGCCGGAAGGCGCGGGGCCGGCCGGCGGGTTCCACTCTTCGAGCACCCGCCGGTGCTCGTCCTCGGTGAGCAGCGGCACCGCGCCGGCCGCGGTGTCCGGCCGTTCGACGATGTGGCGCACCAGCAGGGCGAGCCGGTCCACCAGCGTCCGCGCGGCCGCTTCGGAGTACTGGTCCGCGCGGTAGTTCAGCTCGAAAGTTGTTGGCGTGCCGGGGAAAACGGCCAGGCTGAGCGGGTAGTGGGTGCCCTCGGGCACGTCCTCGACGATGCCCTGGGCGAGCGCGACACCGAGGCCCGGGATGCCGCCGGCCGACGGCGGGAGCGGGTAGTTCTCGAACGCGATCGTCGTGTCGAACAGCTCGGCGTGCCCGCTCACCCGGTGGATGTCCGCGAGGCCGAGCTGGTGGTACTCCCCGAGCATCGCCTGCTCGTCCTGGATCCGGTCCAGGAGCGCGGACACCCGCTCGGCGGGGTCGACGCGCACCCGGACCGGGACTGTGGTGATCAGCAGCCCGACCATGCGCTCGATGCCGGGCACCACGGGCGGCCGGTCCGCCACCGTGCACCCGAAAACGACGTCCCGGCGGCCGGTCAGCATGCCCAGCAGGAGCGCCCACGCGCCCTGCACCACCGTGTTCACGGTCAGGTTGCGCGAGCGGGCCGTCTCGGTGAGCGCCGCCGACAGCTCGCCGGACAGCTCCAGCCGGACCCGCTGCTGCCGGTGTTCGCCGGCGGCCTGGCCGCGGCCGAGCAGGGTCGGCTGTTCCAGGCCCGCCATCGCCGCCGTCCAGGCCGCTTCGGCCTTGCCGCGGTCCTGCGCCGCCAGCCAGCCGAGGTAGTCCCCGACCGGCGCGGCCGCCTCGAGGCCGGAGCTGTCACCGCCGGCGCGCAGGATCCGGAAGAGATCGCCGACGACCACGGGCATCGACCAGCCGTCGAGCAGGATGTGGTGGTTGGTCAGCACCAGCACGTGCCGCCGCTCGGCCAGCTTGACCAGCGTGAACCGCAGCAGCGGCGGGTTCGTCATCGTGAACCGGCGCTCGCGGTCCTCGGTCAGCAGCCGGACCAGCCGGGGGTGCTGCTCGGCTTCGCCGAACCCGCTGAGGTCGAAGGCCGCCCACGGAACCTGCACCTTCGCCGCGATCGCCTGGAACGGCTCACCCGACCGGCGCTGCAGGAACCCGGCCCGCAGCGCGGGGTGCCGGGCGACGACGAGCTCGCACGAGCGTCGCAGCAGGTCCGCGTCCAGGTCCCCGGTGAGCTCGATCGGCACCTGCACGTTGTAGAAGTCGGTGCCTTCGCCGTCGTAGAGCGCGTGGAAGAGCATGCCCTCCTGCAACGGCGTCAGCGGCAGCACCGCTTCGAACGAGGTCGGCTTCATTTCTGGGTCTCCCATTGCGCTTCGAGTTCGGCGAGCTCATCGGCGTCCAGCGTGAGCAGGGGGGCGGCCGGCGGGACGTAGGCCGCGGTGTCCGGGCCGGCGGCGCCGGCGACCGCCGCCAGCGCCGCGACGGTGCGGTGGCGGAAGACGTCGCGCGGGGTGAGCGCCAGCCCGGCGATCCGGGCCCGCCCGGCCAGCCGGGTCGAGGCGATGGAGTCCCCGCCGAGGTCGAAGAAGTTGTCGTCGATGGCCACCCGCGACCGGCCGAGGACCTCGCCGAACAGCCGGCACAGCAGGCGTTCGCGGTCGTCCCGCGGTTCGCGGCGCTCGCGGGCCGTGGTGACCCCGGGGGCCGGCAGCGCCGCCCGGTCGAGCTTTCCGTTGGGGGTCAACGGAAGCACCGGCAGCACCACGACGGCGGCCGGGACCATGTACTCGGGGAGGACGGCCGCCGCCCGGTCCCGCACGCTCCGGACGTCGAGCTCCGTGCCGGGCCGCGGCACCACGTAGGACACGATGTGGTGCCGGCCGGGGCTGTCCTCACGGACGATCGTGGCGACCTGCCGGACCGCTTCGGCGGCCGAAACCGCCGCGTCGATCTCGCCGAGCTCGATCCGGTGCCCGCGGATCTTCACCTGGTGGTCGGCCCGGCCGAGGTAGGCGAGCGCGCCGTCCGGACGGCGGACGCCGAGGTCGCCGGTGCGGTACATCCGGGTCCCCGGCGCGCCGAACGGGTCGGCGATGAATCGTTCCGCGGTCAGCGCCGACCGGCGGGTGTACCCGTGCGCGACGCCGGTGCCCGCGATGTACAGCTCCCCGGGCACGCCGATCGGGGCCGGCCGCAGGGCGCCGTCCAGCACGAACACCCGCAGGTTGTCCGCCGGGTGCCCGACCGGGACGGCGGCGGTGCCCGCGCCCGGCTCGGCCTGCCACGACGTCGTGTAGATCGAGACTTCCGTTGGCCCGTAAAGGTTGTGGAGCGTGGCACCGCTGACGCGGGCGAACCGTTCGGCCAGCCCCGCCGTCATGATCTCGCCGCCGCAGAAGACCTGCCGCAGCTGGGTGCACTCCGCCGCTCCCGGCGCCAGCAGGAAAAGCTCCAATGTGGACGGTACGAACTGGGCCGTCCCCACGCCTTCCGCGCGGATGAGGTCCGGCAGGTACCCGGGCGCCTGGTCGGCCTCCGGCCGCGCGATGACCATCGTCGCGCCGGCGTGGAGGGTCCAGAAGATCTCCCACACCGACGGGTCGAAGCTCATCGACGTCCGCTGCAGCACCCGCTCACCCGGCGCCAGCGGGAACCGCCGTTGCATCCACCGCAGGTAGTTCACGATCCCGTGGTGCGCGACGACGATGCCCTTCGGCCGCCCGGTCGAACCGGACGTGAAGATCACGTACGCCGGGTGGACGCCGTCGACCGCGCGGTCCGGCGCCTGCTCGTCGTGGTCGGTCAGCTCGGCGAACGTGGTGCCGTCGACGGTGAGCGCCGGCCGGGCGTCGGCCGTCATCGACCGGACGCGCTCCGCCGGGTATTCGGGGTCGAGCGGCAGGTACGCGGCCCCGGTCCGGAGCACGCCGAGCAGCGCGACGATCAGCTCGACCGACCGTGGCAGCGCCACCGCGACGACGTCGCCGGTCCCGATGCCCCGGCGGGCCAGGCCCGCGGCCAGCCCGGCCGCGCGGTGTTCGAGCTCGAGGTAGCTGACGCGCTCGGTCCCGCAGACCACGGCTTCGGCGTCCGGGGTGCGCCGGACCTGGGCGGTGAACAGCTCGTGCAGCGTGCCCGGCGCGGCGTCGCGGTGCGTGGAGTTCCAGCGGTGCACCAGATCCCGGCGTTCTTCGGCGCCGAGCAGGTCGACCTGGCCCAGCGGGATCTCCGGCCGGTCCGCGAAGGCTTCGAGGAACCGGGTCAGCCGGGCCAGCAGCGTCTCGGCCTGCCCGGCGTCGAACAGGTCACCGCGGTAGGTCAGTTCCAGGCGCAGCCGCGCGCCCGGGTAGACGATCAGGCTGAGCGGGTAGTGGGTGACGCCGGTGCGGTCGGCTTCGGTCATGGCGATCCGCAGGCCGGGCACGGTCCGGCGGATGGCGTCGCGGTCGACCGGGGCGTTCTCGAAGACCATCGTGGTGTCGAACAGCTCGCCGAGCCCGAGGTCACGCTGGATGTCGATCAGGCTGTGCTGGTGGTGCGGGGTCAGCGCGGCCTGCTCGGCCTGCACCTGGGTGAGCACGTCGGTGAGGCGGTGGCCGTCGGTCAGCTTCACCCGCACCGGGACGGTGTTCATCACGAGCCCGACGAGGTCGCCGACCCCGGCCAGGTGCGGCGGGCGGGCCGACACCGACGTGCCGAACACGACGTCACGGCGTCCGGTGAGCAGACCGAGCACCGTCGCCCAAGCCCCTTGGAACACCGTGTTCAGCGTGAGGTTCCGGGCCCGGGCCTCGCGGGACAACGCCGTCGAAAGCTCTTCGGAGAGCGTGTGCACGGCCAGCGCGGGCATCGCGGTGGACGGCGGTGCGCCGGCGGCCACCAGAGCGGGCTGCTCGAACCCGGCCAGCGAGTGCTTCCAGGCGTCGGCCGACTGCTCCTGGTCCTGCCCGGCGAGCCAGCGCAGGTAGGCCGCGAAGGACACCGCCGTCGGGAGGTTTTCGCCGCTGCCACCCGCGGCGTAGCACGCGAACAGGTCGCGCAGCATGATCGACATCGACCAGCCGTCGAACAGGATGTGGTGGCTCGTGAAGACGAGCAGGCGCCGGTCTTCGGCCAGGGTCACCAGCGTGAAACGCAGGAGCGGGGGTGACGCCATGTCGAACCGCGTCGCTTTGTCGACGGCCAGCAGTTCGGCGAGCCGCGCTTCCCACGCCGTGCCCCGCAGGTCGTGCTCGGCCCACGGGACCGTCACGGTGTCGGCGACGATCTGCCGGGCCTCCCCGAGCTCGTCGTGGTCGAAACCGGCGCGCAGGGCGTCGTGGCGGGCCACCAGCGCGGTGACGGCGGCGCGCAGCACCGGCGCCGAAACGTCGCCGGTCAGCTCGAAGACCTTCTGCCCGATGTAGGGGTCGGCGCCGTCGCCCGCCGCGAACACCGTGTGGAACAACATGCCTTGCTGCAACGGCGAAAGCGGCAGCACCGGCGACTCCGCCGGAGCGGACTCACGCAGCAGCGAGCGGTCTTCGGCGGGCGCGTCGGAGTCCCGGACGGCGGTGGCCATCGTCGCCACCGTCCGGTAGGTGAAGACCTCCTGCGGCGTCAGGGCCACGCCCGCCCGGACCGCGCGCCCGGCGAACTGGACGGCGGTGATGGAGTCGCCACCCAGGTCGAAGAAGTTGTCGTCGATGGTGACGTCGACCGCGCCGAGGACGTCGTGAAGCAGTTCGCACAGCACGGTTTCGACGCGGTCGCGGGGCGCGCGGCCGTCCGTCGCGCCCCGGAAACCGGTGACGGGCAACGCGTCCCGGTCGATCTTGTTGTTCGTGGTCAGCGGGAAGCTTTCCAGCGCGACGACCGCGGTGGGCACCATGTGCTCCGGCAGGGCCGCGGCGACCCAGGCGCGCAGGGCCGCGGGATCGACCACGCCGCCGTCCGTCGGCACCGCGTAGGCGACAAGACGGTGGACGCCGGGCGGCTCCTCGCGGGCCACCACGGCGGCCCGGGCCACCGACGGGTGCGCGTCCAGCCGGGTTTCGATCTCCCCGAGCTCGATACGGAAACCGCGGACCTTCACCTGGCGGTCGGTCCGGCCGATGAAGTGCAGCTGACCGTCACTCCGCCAGAAACCGGTGTCACCGGTGCGGTACATCCGGGCGCCCGCGGCGCCGAACGGGTCGGGCACGAACCGCTGGGCGGTGAGCCCGGTCCGCCGGTGGTAACCGTAGGAGACACCGGGACCGGCCAGGTACAGCTCGCCGGAAACCCCGGGCGGGACCGGCCGGAGCGCGTCGTCGAGCACGTACACCCGGGCGTTGAGGATCGGCGCGCCGATTGAGGGCACACCGGGGCCGGACAGCGCGGGGCTCATCGTCGTGAAGACGGTGCTTTCCGTGGCGCCGTAGACGTTGTGCAGCTGCTGCGTGTCACCCCAGCGCTGCACCAGCTCGCCGGGCAGGGCCTCGGCCCCGACCGCGATGATCAGGTTTTCGGGCAGCGAACCGGGGGCGAAGGTCGCGAGCACGGACGGCACCGTGCCGACACACGTGACGCCGTGCGCGGTGACGAACTCCGCCAGCTGCGCGCCCGGCAGCAGGTGGGCCGGCGCGATGACGGCGCAGCCGCCGCTCGTCAGCCAGGTGCACAGCTCCCACAGCGACGGGTCGAAGCTGGGCGAGCTGATCATCAGGACCCGCTCACCCGGCCGCGGCCGCAGGACGTCGACCTGCGTGGCCGCGAAGTCCGCGAGGCCGGCGTGCGGCACCAGCACACCCTTGGGGCGGCCGGTCGAACCCGACGTGTAGATCATGTACGCGATGTCCGCCGGGACCGGCGCGATGTCCAGGTTGTGGTCGTCGGACGCGGCCAGCTCGGCCGCCACCTCCGGGTCGTCGAGGTACAGCCACGGCGCGTCGCCCTGCTCGGTGAGGCTGGTGGCGCGGTGGGTGACGACGAGCGCCGGTCCGGCGTCGGCGAAGACCCCGGCGATGCGCTCGGCCGGGTAGGTCGGGTCCACCGGGAGGTAGGCCGCGCCGGTCTTCATCACCGCGAGCTGCGTCACCAGGGTGTCCAGGCCGCGGGACATGACCACGGCGGCAAACCGGCCGCGGCGCACCCCGCGCGCCAGCAGGAGCCGCGCCAGCCGGTTCACGCGGGCGTTGAGCGTCGCGTAGTCGAGCGTCACGTCGTCGGCCACCACGGCGTCGGCGTCCGGCGTGCGGGCCACCTGCGCCTCGAACAGGGCCGGGAGGGTGGTCCGCGGGACCGGGCGGGCGGTGTTGTTCCAGGCGCCCAGGACCCGCGCGCGCTCGGCGTCGGTCACCAGCGGGATTCGCGACGGCGGGGTCTGCGCGTCCGCGCGGGTGAAGCTGCGCAGGAACGCCAGCAGCCGGTCGCGGTGGGCGTCCACCTCGTCCTGGGTGTAGCGCCCGGCGTCGGCCGAGATCTCGACGACCTGGCCGGCGCCGCCGCCGGCGGGGTGCACGGTGATGTTGAGGTCGCCGACCGGGCCGCTGTTGAGGACGTCGACCGTGCACGGGACGCCGCCGAGGGCCGTCCGGTCGCCGGTCTGCACGATGTTGACCACCACGTCGAACAGCCGCTCCGCGGCGCCGCGCAGCTCCAGGTCCCGCCGCACGTTCTCGTGCCGGTACCGCTGGTGGGTGAGCAGGTCGCCGAGCTCGCGGGTGACGTGCCCGATCAGCTCGGCGGCGGTCAGCTCCGGCCGGAGCGCGAGCCGCAGCGGCAGCTCGTTGACCAGCATCGCCGGGGTGGTGCGCGCGGCGTCCGTGCGGCGCGCGGCGACCGGGACGCCGACGACGATGTCACGCTGGCCGGTCAGGCCGTTCAGGTACGCGGCGACGGCGGCCATGATCACCGCGGTCCACGGGGCGCGCGCCTGCCGGCCGAGCCGCGCCAGCGCCGCGCTTTCGGTCGGCGGCAGGACGGCTTCCGCGCGCAGGACGCCGGTGCCGCCGTGGGAAGCGCGGGTGGCGAGGGTGACCGGTTCCGGGCGGTCGGCCAGGCGCGTGAGCCAGTACTCGCGGTCGATCCCGAACTGCTCGGACGCCTCGTACGCGGCTTCCTCGACGGCCATCACCCCGACGGCGCCCAGCGGCGCGTCCGGGATCGGGGCGCCCGCCACCAGGGCCGCGTAGACGTCGCTGATGCGGTCGGTGAGGATGTTCAGCCCGTGCGCGTCGATCAGCGCGTGGTGGTAACAGCTGTACCAGAAGTGGTGCGCCGCCCCGAGTTTCAGCAGGACGTCCACCGCGAGCACGTCACGGCGCAGGTCGACGGGGATCCGCAGCTGCTCGTCGATCCATTGGTGCGCGGCCTTTTCCGGCTCGGCGTGGTCGGCGAAGTCGATGACCCGGAAGCTCGCGTTCGGCCGCCCGAGGTATTCCTGGTACGGCCCGGAGCCGTCGTCGTCGAAGCGGACGTCGAAGGTCTGGCACTCGTCCTGGGCCACCCGGATGGCGTGCTCGAGCAGGTCCGGCCGCAGCTCGCCCCGGATGTCGAAGCGGCGCACGAAGTTGAAGGCGGCGGAGCCGGGGGCGAACTTCTGCCCGAGCCACACACCCCGGGCCGCGGCGGTCAGCGGCACCGGGGCGCCGACGGTCGTGATCCGGCCGCGCGGACTCGTCCGGTGCCGTTCACCTTCCTGCTGCACGGGGTGCTCCTCTCAGCGGCGGACGCCCGATGCTTTCGCGCGCGGGGCGCGGGGACCAGGAAACGAACCGGCAATCGAGTTACCGGCTCACTGCCTGGAAAACCGCCGGTGCCCGCGCGCATGATGCGGCTGCGGACGACTACGACGGCGAAAGGACGCGGCCGATGAGCGGCATCCCTGACAGGGGACTACTCGACTGGCTCGGCGACACGGCCACCGAACGCGGCCTGCACTTCGCGGCCCCGAACGATTCGTGGACCCACCACCCCTACCCCGAGCTCGCCGCGCTCACCCTGCGCACGGCGGAAGCGCTGCGGGCGGCGGGGGTCGAGCGGGGTGACGTCGTGGTGATCGTCCAGCGGTCGAGCCCGGCCTTTGTCGCCGGGTTCTTCGGGGCCATCGCGGCGGGAGCCACGCCGTGTTCCATCCCGCCGCCGTTCGCGTTCCAGCGCGCGGGGGAGTACGCGAAGCACGTCCGGCACCTCTTCGACACCGCGCGGCCGGCTCTCGTCGTGTGTGACGAGGAATGGCTCACGCCCGTGGAAGCCGCCATCGACGGCCTCGGCCTGCCCGCGCCGGTCGCGTTCGACACGCTCGTCGACGGCGTCGAGCCCGCGCCGCGACCCTACCCGGCGGCCGAGTTCGCGTTGCTGCAGTTCACTTCCGGCTCCAGCGGGTCCTCCCGCGGGGTGCTGGTGACGAACTCCGCGTTGCGCGCCAACGTCTCCGCGATGCGCGAGTGGCTGCAGTGGAAGCCGGAGTACCCGGGCATCGCCTGGCTCCCGGTGCACCACGACATGGGCCTGATCGGCTGCCTGATCAACATCGTGACCACCGGGTGCGACGGCTGGATGATGCAGCCGGAGGACTTCATCCGCTCGCCGTTGCGGTACCTGCGGTGCATCAGCGACAACCACGTCGGGCTGGCCGCGATGCCGAACTTCGGCCTCGCCTACATCCTGCGCCGGGTCCGCCCGGCCGACCTCGCCGGGCTGTCCTTCGGCTCGATCCGGTCGGTGATCCTCGGCGCCGAGCGGATCGACCCGCAGGTGCTGGAGTCGTTCGACGAGCTGCTGCGGCCGCACGGGTTCGACCGCGAGTCTCTGAAGCCCGCGTACGGCGGCGCGGAGGCCACGCTCGCCGTCACCGGTCTGCCGATCGGTGAGGGCTGGAGCGCGGCGGCGCCGGACGGCGCTTCGGACAGCCGGATCGTCGGCTGCGGCCGCCCGCTCGCCGGGACCACCGTGAGCGTCGTCGACGACGAGGGCGCCGTGGTCCCGGACCGGACCGTCGGGGAGATCCTGGTGACCGGCACGTCGGTGGCGACCCGGTACGTCGGCGACCCGGGTTCGGCGTCGGGCACCGCGCTCGACGGCGGGGTGCTGCGCACCGGCGACGCGGGCTTCCTGCACGACGGCCAGCTGTTCGTGGTCGGCCGGCTCGGTGACGGCCTCAAGGTGCGCGGCCGGATGGTGTTCGCCGAGACGCTGGAGTCGCAGCTGCACGCCCTGGGCATTCCCGAGCGGCGCGTCGCGGTCCTGCTCGGCCACCGGGACGGCCGCGCCACCGGCGTCGCCGTGCTCGAGAAGCCGGCGCCGGACTGGGAGGTCGCGGCCCACCAGGTGCTCAGCGAGGCGCTGGGGGACGCGAGCCTGCTTGTCGCCCAGCTGCCGCGGGGTGGCCTGGCGGTGACGTCGAGCGGCAAGCCGCGTCGCCGGGTGATGTGGTCGGCGCTGTGCGACGGCCGGATCAACGGTGAGGTCCGGGAGCTGCTGCCGGCTTGAGAGCGGACAAAAAGGGGCCGTGCGGGGCGAAAAGCCCGCACGGCCCGTTTTTTTCAGTGGTTCAGGGTGCGGAAGGCGAGCACGACGTTCTGCCCGCCGAAGCCCGCGCAGTTGCTCAACGCCGAGAGCGACCCGGCCGCCAGCGGGCGGGGGTCGTCGCGGACGACGTCGAGGGTGATGGCGTCGTCCAGGTCCTGGATGTTGATGGTCGGCGGCGCCGTGCGGTGGTGCAGCGCGAGCACGGTCGTCGCCGCGGACAGCGCGCCGGACGCCCCGATCAGGTGCCCGGCGGACGCCTTGATCGCGGAGACGGCGTGGCCGCGGGTGCCGAGCACCGAGGTGATGGCCGCCGACTCGGCGAGGTCGCCCAGCGGGGTGGACGTCGCGTGGGCGTTGACGTGCCGGACCTCCGCGGCCCGCATCCGGGCGTCGTCGAGCGCGCGGCCGATGGCCTGGGCCATCCCGCGGCCGTCGGGGTGCGGGCGGGTGATGTGGTGGGCGTCCACGCTCACGCCGGCCCCGGCCAGCTCCGCGTAGACACGCGCGCCGCGGCGCCGGGCGTGGCGGCCGGACTCGAGCACCAGGAGCGCGGCGCCTTCGCCGAGCACGAACCCGTCCCGCTTCTTGTCGTAGGGCCGGGAGGCGTTCGACGGCGTTTCGTTGGTGCGCGACAACGCTTTCATCGTCGCGAACGCGGTGAGCGCGGTCGGGTTCACGATCGCCTCGGTGCCGCCGGCGACCACGACGTCCGCCCGGCCCAGCCGGATCATGTCCAGCGCCGCGGCGATGGCGTCCGCGCCCGCGGCGCACGCGGTCGACGGCGCGTGCGCGGCCGCCGTCGCGTTGAGCTCCAGCGCGGCCAGCGCGGCCGCCGAGTTGTTCATCAGCATGGGCACCGCGAACGGCGACACGCGCCGGCTGTCGTCGTCGCGCACCAGGTCGTGCGTGGCCAGCAGCGTGCCGAGGCCGCCGATGCCACTCCCGATGGCGACCCCGACCCGCGCGGGCTCCGGCTGGCCCGGCTCACCCGCCGCGGCGGTGAAACCGGCGTCACGCCAGGCTTCGCGCACCGCCACGAGCGCGAACTGCGACGCCCGGTCGGTCCGCCGGGCCAGCACGCGGTCGAGCAGCGGCGCCGGTTCGGCCGCGGCGCGCGCGGCGATCCGCACCGGCAGCGCCGCGGCCCACGGCTCGGCCAGCGCGGCCGCGGCCGACGTGCCGGCCAGCAGCTCGCGCCAGGTGGACCGCATGTCCCCGCCCAGCGGCGTGGTCGCCGCCAGGCCGGTGACCACAACGTCTTCGCACTGCGAACGCACGCCGGTTCTCCGATCCGTGGGCCTAGGACATTCCGCGGAACGCGTCCGGCTTGGCCAGTGACTCGCTGAGGAACAGGTCACGCAGCTTCGGGGTCAGGATCCCCAGCTGGCGCAGGATGTGGATCACCTGCTGGAACAGCAGCTGCCGGTAGCCGAACATCATCGGGTCGTTGCGGGCGAAGGTGATCCCGCGTTCGACGTCGAGCTCCATGCGCTCCCAGACCTCGCGGAGCAGGAACCGCCGGGACATCAGGTGGATCGACTCGAGCAGGAACGCCTCGCGCTCGTCCCGCTCGGCCGTGGTGATGCTGTCGTACATGCCGGTGAGCGCGACCACGCCGAACCCGATGTGCCGGGCTTCGTCGCGGGCGATCATCTTGGTGATGGCGGTGATGATCGGGTCGCCGAACCCGGTGCTCGCCAGCCGGGTCGCGGCCAGCGCCAGCCCTTCGACGATCACCTGCATGCCGAGGTAGACGATGTCCCAGTTGGACTCCTTGAGCAGGTCGCGCAGGAGTGCCTTGAGCCCGGCGTTGATCGGGTACGACGTCTCCAGCTTTTCGTCGATGTACTTGGCGTAGGCCTCGACGTGCCGGGCTTCGTCCGCGACCTGGGAGGCGGCGTAGATCTTCGCCTCCATGTCCGGCACGGTCTCCACCAGCCGCGCCGTGGTGACCAGCGCGCCCTGCTCACCGTGCAGGAACTGGCTCACCATCCAGGCCTGGTACTCCCAGCGGAACTGGTTGAGCAGCTCCGCGGGCACCGGGCTGTCGGTGCCGACGACGAACGACGCGACCCCGCGGCTTTGCCACTCCTCCAGCGGCGCGCCGAACTTCACGTCGTGGTCCCAGTCGATGTCCGTCGCGGCGTTCCACTGGCTGACCTTGTTCTTCTCGTAGAGCGCCCAGATGCGGTTGTTGCGCTCCCCGTAGTTCCAGTTCAGGTTGGCCCGGAAGGACGCGTCGACTTCCATCAGGCTGGCGGTGGTCTGTTCGAGGGTGAACAGTGTGGAGTCCTGTTCCTCCTGGGACTCGGTGATCATCGTGGGTGATGGTCCCTTCGGGCTGGAGTGCGGCGGTTTCAGGACGAGGGGTCGGTGCCGACCTTGACCACGGCGTTGACCTCGTTGACGAACACGACCTGGGGCGCCAGCGAGGCGGCTTCGGCGTAGTCGACGGTGGCGTAGGCGATGATGATGACGATGTCGCCGGGGTGCACCAGGCGCGCGGCGGCGCCGTTGATGCACACGACACCGGAGTCGCGCTCGCCTTCGATGACGTAGGTCTCCAGTCGCGCGCCGTTGTTGACGTCGACGACGTGCACGAGCTCGCCCGGCAGGAGGTCGGCCTGGTCCATCAGGGCCGGGTCGAGGGTGAGCGAGCCGACGTAGTTCAGGTCCGCCTGGGTGACGGTGGCTCGGTGGATCTTGGACTTGAGCATGGTGCGCTGCATGGCTGGCGCCCTCCGGTCGTCAGGGGTGGGGGGTGAAGGCGAGGGACACGTTGTGGCCGCCGAAACCCGCGGCGTTGCAGATCGCGGCGCGCGGCCCGCCGGTCAGCTCCCTCGGGAAGGTCCCGACGACGTCGACGTCGATCCGCTCGTCGAGGTCGTCGAGGTTGGCGGTGGGCGGCGCGACCCGGTGCACCAGGGTGAGCACGGACGCGACCGCGCCGAGGGCGCCGGCCGCGCCGAGCAGGTGCCCGGTCATCGACTTGATCGCGGAGACCGGGACGGTCCCCAGCCCGAACACCGTGCTGATCGCGCGGCTTTCGGCGACGTCGCCGGCGCCGGTCGAGGTGGCGTGCGCGTGCACGTGTCCCACGTCGGCCGGGTCGAGCCGCGCGTCGGACAGCATCCGGCGCAACGCGCTCGCCAGGCCCGCGCCGTCGGGGTGCGGGCTGGTGATGTGGTGGGCCTCGGCGCTGATGCCGGCCCCGGCCAGGGTGCAGTAGACCCGCGCGCCCCGCGCCCGGGCGTGGGAGGCGCGCTCCAGGATCAGCACGGCCGAGCCTTCGGCGAGCACGAACCCGTCCCGCGTGTGGTCGAACGGCCGGGACGCGCGCGCCGGCTCGTCGTTGCGGGCCGACAGCGCCCGCATCTGCGCGAACCCGGCGACGACCAGCGGGTGGATTCCCGCGTCGGCGCCCCCGACCGCGACGACGTCGGCGCGGCCGAGGCGGATGAGGTCGAGCCCGGCGGCGATGGCCTCCGCGCCCGCCGCGCAGGCGGTGCTCGGCGCCGTCGCCAGCGCCCGGGCGCCGATCTCCAGAGAGGCCTGCGCCGCCGCGTGGTTGTTCATCAGCATCGGCAGCGCGAGCGGTGACACCTTGCGCGGCCCGTGCTCCCGCAACTGGTCGTGGTTGTGGACGACGGTGTGCACCCCGCCCACGCCGGTGCCGAGCACCACGGCGACCCGTTCCGGGTCCGGCCGGCCCGCGGAGTCACCGTCCGCCGGGCCGACAAAACCCGCGTCGGACCACGCTTCGCGCACCGCCAGGACGCCGAACTGGCCCACCCGGTCGAGCCGCCGGGCGGGCACCCGCCCGAGCAGCTCGGCGGGGTCCGCCGCGGCCTTCGCCGCGATCCGGACCGGGAGGCGGGCCGCCCACGGCTCGTCGAGCTTCGCGACCGCGCCGCGGCCCTCGAGCAGCGCCGCCCAGGTTTCCTTGACCGTGGCGCCGAGCGGGGTGATCGCCCCGAGCCCGGTCACCACGACCGTGTCGTCGTCGCTCATGCCGAGTCCATCGCGTCGACCAGGCTCTGCGGCCGGATGTCCGTCCAGTGCTCTTCGACGTAGTCGAGGCACGCCTGCCGGGTGTCTTCGGGGTGCACGACCGTCCAGCCCGCGGGGACCTCGACGAAGGACGGCCACAGGGAGTGCTGCCGCTCTTCGTTGCGAAGGACCAGGAAGGTGCCGTCCGGGTCGTCGAAGGGGTTCTGCGTCACCGGGTGCCTTTCGTCGTGGGCTGCGGGTGTCCGTCACCGGGGGAACCCGGCGACGCCAGCACGCAGAGCGTGGCGATGCGCCGCACCGTGCGTGCGTGGAAGATCGAGCTGATGTCCACTGTGGACTGAAGTGCCGTCCGGATCCGGCCGGTCAGGCGCATCGCGAGCAGCGAGTCGCCGCCGAGGCTGAAGAAGTCGTCGTCGAGACCGGGCGCCTCGACGCCGAGCAGCCCGGCCACGAGCGCGGTGACGGTCTCCCGGACCCGGCGCACCCGGGCGGGGTCCGGCAGGAAGTCGCCGACGACCGAGGACGGGCGGTTCGCCAGCTCCGCCAGCAGGCCGGTGAACACTGTCGCCGCGCGCTCCGCGGTGGCCGCGCTCAGCAGGTCCGGGCGGTGGCCGAACGCCAGGTGCAGGCGCTCTTCCGGCGTCACGGTCAGCTTGAGCGGGAAGTGGTACGGGTCGTGGCCGCGCACCTCGGCGATGCTCAGCGTGCCGGACGGCGAGTGCTGCTGCGGCGTGGCGTAGTTCTCGAACACCAGGCAGGTGTCGAACAACGCGCCCGCGTCCGCGGCCCGCCGGATCTCCCCGAGCGGGAGGTGGTGGTGCCCGGTCAGCTCCGCCTGTTCTCCCTGGACGTCGGCCAGCAGCGCGCCGAGCTTCTCGGCGCCGGCGAGCCGGACCCGCACCGGGACCGTGTTGATCATCAGGCCGACGATGTCCGCGTACCCGGGCAGGTCCGGCGAGCGCCCGGAAACCGTGCTGCCGAACACGATGTCGGACAGGCCGATGAGCCGGTGCAGCGTCAGTGCCCAGGCGACCTGGACCACCGTGTTGAGCGTGACGCCGTGGGTGCGGGCCAGCTCGGTGAGCGCCGCGGTGGTGGCCAGGGGCACTACGACGGTCTGCGTTTCCGGCATGGCCCGCACGAGCGCGGTGTCGGTGTGGGGCGCCAGCAGGGTGGGCGAGGGCAGGTCCGTCAGCGCCTTCTGCCACGCGGCGCGGGCCGCGCCGGTGTCCTGGCGGTCCAGCCATTCGAGGTAACGGCGGTAGGGCGTGACGGCCGGCAGGCCGGTCGGGTCACCGTGGCGCTGGTAGAGGTGGGCCAGGTCGCGCAGCACGATCGACCCGGACCAGCCGTCGGCCAGGATGTGGTGCTGGGTCAGGACGAGTGCGTAGTGGTACTTGCCCAGGCGCACCAGCTTGGCGCGCAGCAGCGGCGCGCGTTCGGTGTCGAACGGCTCGAGCCGGTCCCGCACGAGCAGCTCGTCCAGCAGCTGCCGTTGCTCGGGTTCACCCGGCTCCCGCAGGTCGACGCTCTGCCAGGGCAGCGGGACGTGCGCCGAGACGACCTGCGCGGGTTCGCCGGAGGCCAGCCGGACGAACCGGGTGCGCAGCGTGTCGTGCCGGTCCACCAGCTTCTGGCACGCCCGGCGCAGGCGCATCGGGTCCAGCGAGCCTTCGAGCTCGAACACCAGCTGGACGTTGTGGACGTCGAGGGCCTCGCGGTCGTACAGCGCGTGGAAGAGAAGACCTTGCTGCGTGGGCGAAAGCGGCAGGACGTCGGTCACCGGCGATTCCTCGGCCAGCCGGTCGAGCTCGTCCTGCGTGATGTCGTCCAGGGGGACGTCCGACGGGGTCAGGCCGGCCAGCGCCGGGCGCTCGGCGTACGCGGCCATCACCCGGAGGGTGGCCAGCCAGGCGTCGCTCAGGGTCTGAACGTCCTCTTCGGACAGCAGCGCGGACGCCCAGCTCCACGTCGCGGTCAGGTGCGGGCCGTCTCGGCGGTCCTCGGTCACGGCGTCGAGCTCGAGCACGTGTGAGAGCGGGAAGTCCGGCGGCACCGACGGCGCCGGGGACTCACCGGCGGCCCGCCACTCGGAGTCCGCCTCGGTGGTGAACCGGCCCAGGTAGTTGAACGCGATCTGAGGGTCCGGCCGGCCGGCGAGCGCGGCCCGGCCGTCTTCGGTGAGGTACCGCGCGAGCCCGTAGCCGATGCCGTGGTCCGGGACGGCGCGCAGCTGTTCCTTGACCCGCCGCAGGGCCTTGCCGAGCGACGCCTCGCCGACGCCGGAGGTCCCGGGGTCGAGACGGACGGGGTGCAGGGTCGTGAACCAGCCGGCGGTGCGGAACAGGTCCAGGCCGCCGACGTCCTCGCGGCCGTGCCCTTCGAGGTCCACCAGGACGTCGGTGCCGCCGCCGGTGCCGCGTGCCTGGCGCCAGCTCGCGACGGCCAGCGCCAGCGCGGTGAGCAGCACGTCGTTGACGCCGCCGCGGAACGCCGCGGGGAGCGTGGTCAGCAGCGGCCGGGTCTCCTCCGGGGTGAGCCGCACCGCGAGGGTGCCCGCCGTGCGGTGGACGTCCCGGCGCGGATCGAGGCTTTCGGCGGCCAGCGCCGGGTCGTCACCGGAGAGAACTTCCTGCCACTGAGCCAGTTCCTCGGTCCAGCGCGGCTGGGTCGCCGCATCGGACAAGGCCAGGCTCCACGTGCGCAGCGACGTCGGCACCGGCGCCAGCCGCGCGGAAGCGCCGTCACGCGCGGCGCGCCAGGCGGCGTGCAGGTCCGGCAGCAGGATCCGCCACGACATCCCGTCGACGGCGAGGTGGTGGACCACCACGAGCAGCCGGCCGGGCTCGCTCCCGGCGTCGAACCACGTCACCTGGACCATCCGGCCGGCGGCCGGCCGCAGCCGGTCCACGGCGAGCGCCGCGTGGTCGGCGACCGCCGACGCCAGCGCCGCCCCGGTCAGACCTTCGACGTCGACCCGCTGGACGCAGTCGGCGGCGTCGGCGAACCCCGGCGGCGGCACGGCGAGCGACCAGTCGCCGGTCAGCTGCATCCGCAGCGCGTCGTGCCGGTCGAGCAGCGCCTGCACGGCCGTGGTGAGGTGCTCGACGCCGAGCCCGGCGGGCACGGTGAGGAGGGTGGACTGGTTGAACGCGTCCACCGGGCCGCCGAGCTCCCGCAGCCGGTGGACGATCGGCGTCGCCGGGAACTTGCCGGTGCCGTCCTGGTCGTCGGCCGGGGCCTGGCCGGTCAGGCCGGCGTCGGCCAGCCCGGGCAGCGTCGCCAGCGCGGCGACCGTGCGGTGGGCGAAGACGTCCTTCGGCGCGAGCACCAGCCCGGCCTGCCGGGCCTTGGCCACCAGCTGGATCGACAGGATGGAGTCGCCGCCGAGCTCGAAGAAGCCGTCGTGGACACCGACTTCGGGGACCCCGAGGACCTCGGCGTACAGCCGGCACAGCACCTGTTCGACGTCCGTGCGCGCGGGCTGGGCCGTCACCGGCGCCCGCTCCGCCGCCACCGGCGGCAGCGCGGCCCGGTCCACCTTGCCGGTGGCGGTCAACGGCAGCTCCGGCAGCCGCACGAACGCTTCCGGCACCATGTAGTCCGGCAGCTGGGCGGCGGCGTGCTCCCGCAGCGGCTCGGCGTCGAAGTCGTCGTCGGTCACCACGTACCCGATCAGCCGCTTGGCGCGCCCGCTCTCCTGGACGGCGACCACGGCCTGGTGCACCGCGGGGTGCCGGGTGAGCGTGCCCTCGATCTCGGCGAGCTCGATGCGGTGGCCGCGGATCTTGACCTGGTCGTCCCACCGGCCGCTGAAGACCATCTGCCCGCCGGCCGACCACCAGACGACGTCGCCGGTGCGGTACATCCGCTCACCCGGCGCGCCGAACGGGTTGGCCACGAACCGTTCCGCGCTCAGGCCGGGCCGGCCGAGGTAACCGCGCGCCAGCCCGATCCCGCCGATGTACAGCTCACCGGGGACCCCGGCGGCGACCGGCCGCAGCCACGGGTCGAGCACGTAGGTGTCGATGTTGGGGATGCCGCGGCCGATCGGGACCGCGCCGGGGGAGACCTCTTCGCCGGGTTCGATGCGGTACTGCATGCAGCCGATGGTCGTTTCGGTCGGCCCGTACTCGTTGATCACGGTGACGGTCGGGATCGCCGTGCGCAGTTCGCGCAGGGCCTCGCCGACGAGCTGTTCCCCGCCCAGCACGAGTTCGTCCGTCGAGGCCAGCCACGGGTGCGTGCCGGTCAGCAGCGGCAGGTGGCTCGGGGTGGCCTTGCCGAACGGCGCCGGGCCGATCGGCGGCGGCTCGGTTTCGTCGAGCCCCGCGAGGTGCACGTGCCCGCCCGCGCTGAGCGTGCCGTAGACGCCGGTGATGGTGAGGTCGAACGAGATGGGCGAGTGGACGACCGCCGAGGTGGCGAGCCCGGGGTAGGCCTCCCGCGCGTAGGCGAGGTAGGAGATCACGGACCGGTGCAGGGTCTGCACACCCTTGGGGCGGCCGGTCGACCCGGAGGTGTAGACCACGTAGGCAGGGTGGTCGGGGCGCAGCCGCGCGTCGGTCACGGCGTTTGCGGAGTGGCGGTCCAGATCGAGGTCGGCCAGGGTCAGCGCGCCCTCGGGCACTCCGGCGTGGACACCCTCGGCCACGAGCGTCAGCACGGGCGCGGCGTCGGCCAGCAGGAACGCGATCCGGTCGGGCGGCAGCGTGAGGTCGATGGGCAGGTAGGCGCCGCCCGCCTTCATGATCCCGAGCAGCACGACGATCTGTTCGGCGCTGTGCGGCCACAGCACCGCGACGTGGTCTTCGGGACCGACACCCCGTTCGAGCAGCTCGGCGGCGAGCCGGTTCGCCGCCGCGTCGACCTCGACGTAGGTGAGGGACGTCGTGCGGTCGGAAAGCGCTGTCGCTTCCGGGGTCCGGCGGACCTGCGCCTCGAAGAGCGTGGGCAGCGTGTCGGCGGGGAAGTCCATTTCCGGGCCGGTGGCCCAGTCCAGCACGGTGTCCCGCTCGGCCGCCTCCAGCGGCTCGACGCGGCCGACGAGAGCCGTGGGCTCGCCGGCGATCGTGGCCAGGACGGACTCGAGCAGGTCGAGCACGCGCTGGGCCTGCGCGGCGGAGTACGAATCGGTCCGGTGGTTCAACTCCAGCAGGATCCGGTCCCCGGGCACCACGAGCAGGCTCAGCGGGTAGTGCGTCGACCCGAGCGCGCCGTCCCGCGCGCCGCCGTCGGCGTCCCCGGTGATCGGGGTGACGTGCAGGCCGGGCAGCGGTTCGGTGGCGGTGGAGTCCGCGTCGGTCCGGGCGGTGCTGATGGCGACGAAGGTGTCGAACAGCGGGCCGCGCCCGGCGAGCCGCTGGATCTCCGGGAGTCCGAGGAAGTGGTGGTCGGAAAGGGCGGACTGCTCTTCCTGCACCCGGTTCAGCAGTGCTTCTACCGTTTCCGCCGGATCCAGGCGGACGCGCACGGGCGCGGAGTTGATCAGCAGCCCGACCATCTCCTCGACCCGGCGGACGCCGGCGGGCCGGACCGAAACCGTCTGCCCGAACACGACGTCCGTGCTGCCGGTGAGGGTGGTGAGCACGAGCGCCCACGCCGCTTGCACGATCGTGTTGAGGGTCAGGCCCCGCGTCCGCGCGGCGGTGACAAGCGCTGCAGTGGACTCCGTGGACAGTTCGGCCACGGACAGCGCGGGCATGCGGTCCCGGCCGTCGGCCTGTCCCGGCGCGACGAGGGTGGGCGCGGGCAGCCCGGCAAGCGCTTCCCGCCACGCGGCCGCGGCCGCGTCCTTGTCCTGTTTTGCCAGCCACCACAGGTAACCGGCGACGGAGACGGCCGGCGGCAGGGCGCCGGTGTCGCCGTCCGTGGCGTACAGCGTGATGAGGTCGCGCACGACGATCGGCAGCGACCAGCCGTCGAGCAGGATGTGGTGGTGGGTCAGGACGAGCACGTGCTGCCGCTCGTCGAGCCGGACGACGTCGAACCGCAGCAGCGGCGGCCGGGTGAGGTCGAAGCCGCGCAGCCGTTCTTCCGTGAGGTGGGCGAGCAGCCGGGTTTCGCGGTCTTCCGGCGCTTCCGCGCCGAAGTCCACAAAGGCGACCGGGACGGCGACCTCGCGGTGCACGAGCTGCACCGGCTGACCGGACTTGCGGTGCTGGAAGCTCGTCCGCAGGGTGGCGTGCCGCGCTACGACGGCTTCGCACGCCGAGCGCAGGCGGGCGGGGTCGATCTCCCCGTCCAGCCGCAGGGCGAGCTGGCTGGTGTACTCGTCCAGGCCGTCCCGGCTCAGCTGGGCGTGGAAGAACAGGCCCTCCTGCAAGGGGGACAATGGAAGTGCCGCTTCCAGCGGGGAATCGACGGTTGTCACAGGCGGCATCTCCCACTCGGTCGGCAGCTGTGCCCGGGCTCGCCGGCGCGACACCGGTGGCCCGCGCTGACGGGCCGGTACGGTCCGCGTCGACCATGGTTGCGCGGGAGCGAATGCCCTACCAGGCAGGGAACCGGCAATCGGCGGGCGGTTCGGCGTTGCCGGGCGGCACGGGAGACCGGCACCGGTCTCCACCCGGGGGTGGAGGTGTGCACCTCTACCCCTACGCAGAGGTGAAACGGGGCGCCGAAGCCCTAGTCTTGCTTCAGCGGTCGGCGGCCCCCCAGCGCCGGCCGCGCCCATCCGAACGACACACAACTGGTACTCGGTGAGCCGAGCTCCCTCACCAGTGAGGACGGAGATTTCCGATGAGCGAGACGATCACTCCGGTACTGACGGTCGCAGTGCTGCTGTTCGTGTTCCTCCGGCAGTTCCGGCGGACCAAGCTGAAGCTGCTGACGTGGCTGCTGCCGATCCTTCCGGTGGCCGTCGGGTGCCTCGAGCCGGACCTGATCGACCACGCCAAGCCCGGGGCCTCGATCGGCCTGGGCGCCGCGGTCGTCGTGGTCGGCGCGTTGCTCGGCGCGGTGTACGGCATGCTGCTCAAGGTGTCCCGCGACGCCGACGGTGTCACGTGGCTGCAGGGCGGCTGGATCGCCGTCCCGATCTGGGCCGGCCTGGTGCTCAGCCGGCAGGCGTTCCACGCGATCGGCAACAGCATGGACACCGGCACGAGCTTCGGGTTCATCGCCATTTCCTTCGGCGCGATGCTGCTCGCCCGGGCCATCGTGGTCGCGGTCCGCTCCGCCAAGTCCGTCCGGCTCGTGCCGGCGGCGGCCGCGGCCGGCTGAGCCACCGGCGTTTGCCGCCGCCTGATGACTCCCAGTAGCCTGACCATGACCGAATATCGAGCGGATTCCGCCGTGGTGAGGAACTGGGTCATGGGGGCACAGGGCTTGTGGGACTCGTGGCCGGCGCCCGGAGCGGTCTACCGCTTCGGGTCGCCGGCGGCCCGCACCGTGGGCCGCGTGGTGCGGGCGGTGCTGACGGTCGGCGGTCTGGTCGTCGTGGTCGTCGAGCTGCCGGGCGCCGAGGACCGGCTGACCCGGCGCCTGGAGCTGATCGGCCTCGAGGTGGTCCTCCTCCTCGCGGCGGCCGTGGCCCGGTATGCCGCACAGCAGCGGAACATCGCGTTGCTGCTCGGTTGCCTGGCGGTGAAGATCGGGGTGATCGCCGGCGCGCTCCTGCTGGGCAGCGAGCTCCTGGCCCTGGCGACCACGAGCATCACCACCCTGGTGATGGTGCAGCTGGCGCCGGTGGTGGTGGCCGCCGGGTTCGCCGCGGCCGCGCTGACGGTCGTCGCCTCGACCCACCCGTGGCAGCCGTTCTTCATCGTCACCGCGATCGCCTTCGCCGTGGGTTTCCTGAGCAGGCGGGACAAAGAGGCCAGGGAGACCACCCGGTCGCTGCTGCGCCAGGAACGCGCCGCGCGAGCCGCGGAACAGGCAGCCCAGGCAGCCCAAGCCGAGGCGGCGGCCCTCGCCGAACGCGCGCGCATCGCGCGGGAGATCCACGACGTGCTCGCCCATAGCCTGACCGCCCAGCTGGTCCACCTGGACGCCGCCCGCTTGATCGCCGTGCGGATCCCCGGTGCGGACCAGGTCACCGAGCAGGTGGAGACAGCGCGGAGGATGGCCGAAAAGGGCCTGGTCGAAGCCCGGGAGGCAGTGCTCGCCCTGCGTGGCGAGCGGATCCCGTTGGCGGAGGAGCTGGTTTCCCTGGCCGCCGACCATGGCGCGAAGTTCGCTTCCACCGGCGAACCCCGCACCCTGTCGGCCGAGTCGGCTCTCGCGGTGCGCCAGGTAGCGGTGGAGGCAATGACCAACGTCCGCAAACACGCCCCGGCCAACGATGTCACCATCACACTCGAGTACCTGACGGACGCTGTCCGGATGAGTGTGCGGGATCGGCTGCCGGAGAACGGCTCGGTGCCGGAGCGGTCCGGAGAGCTGGCGGCCAGTGGCGCGGGGTATGGGATCCGCGGGATGCGGGAACGGGCTGAGCTGCTTGGTGGGGCGCTGGTTGCGGAGCCGAACGCGAGTGGCTTTCAGGTTGTTCTGGAGATGCCTGCTTAGGGATTCCGTTGGGGTGGCAGGAGAATCGGTGCTGGTCAGCCGGGTCGGCTGGGCTTCCGGACGCCGGGTCCCGATCCATTGGAGGCAAGGAATCCGGGCGAGCGCGGTCTGTCGGGCACCGGTTTCGGTCCGTTGGGCTGGGAGTCCTGGCGAGCGGCCGGGCGAGCGCGGTCTGCCGGGCGCGAGGTGGGGCGGGGAATCCCAGCGAGCGGCCAGGTCAGCGCGGTCTGCCGGACACCTGTCCCGATCTGCCGTGGTGGGGGGGGGGGGGGGGGGGGGGGGGGGGGGGGGGGGAGAAAAAAAACAACAAAGGGCGCGATCCCAAAGGGTGCTCTTTCCCCGTTTAGC
>NZ_JBVJOW010000011.1:253178-333983 GCF_055582965.1 Amycolatopsis sp. NPDC104863 | reverse complement strand
GGGGAACCGGAGGGGGGGGGCAGGTGAACTTGGTCCCGCGACCCCCTTCTCCGGTTTTGTGGTGGGGTTTGGGGTTGGTGGGCCTCCCCCCCCCCCCCCCCCCCCCCCACGACCACGTGGCCTGCGCCACGAGAGCTCTGGCTCCACTTCGGTACAGGCACTAGGCGAGCGCGGTCTGGCGGCTGCCGGATCCCGACCCGTCGAGGGCAAGCAATCCCGGCGAGCCCGGTCCGCCGAACGCCGGTCTCGCCCCATCCATCAGGCTGAACGCGACCTTCCCTCACTCAGTGCACCCCACACTTTTTGGCTACTCTGTAGTAGGAACCACACCCGGAAAGCGTTATCCCCGCCCGCAGAATATGTCGAAATAAGGTATTTGTCCGAATTCGCGGACACCAGAGAGTGCGTTCCAAGCCGAGATGTCCCACATTTCACTCGGTCGCAGTAGTCAGTCGGCGCGCGATGAGCCATTCAGACCAGCAAATCGCGTAGGGCATTCACCTGAGCTGATGCGGGCCCCGGCACTGTCACCGCTGTGGCCCAAGGGGTCCACCGCCCGTCGCGAGGCACCCAAGCCACCGGTTCTCCCCATCACGCCGGGGAGAACCGGCGGCGGAAGGTGCCGGGCACGAGAGCCGTTTCCGTTCGTTCGCGCAGGCCGGAGCCTTTTCAGCAACCGGTGAAAACGGCGGGATCGGCCCACCCGGAGTGGATTCCGCGGGCTGAATGGGCCGGCCGCCGTCCGCTCGCCGGGGTGCATATCGGATCCGGCGGCGCATATCGGATCGAGTAGGCCGGTCGTGTGACCTGGCGTCGGGCGCGTCCCGCGTCTCGTCGCTCTTTGACACGGCTGCCACCCGTGGGTACGCTCGCTTTCGCGAGTAGGCATTGACTGATGAAGGTCCGAAGGAATTCGAAATCGGGCCTCGGCGGCTCGGTGGGGGAACCTCGCAGAAAACTTATGTTGCTCAAGAATTCTCGTTCACTTAATTTAATATTCACTCTGGGGGCATTGTGGATAGCGGGCAAGTTCGAGCCATTTTAGTGGCGCGAAGAAAGCTGGTCGGCTGGAGCCAGGAAAAACTGGCCGAACAGTCCAACGTCAGTGTTCGCACCATTAGAAATCTGGAAACCGGCGCGATCAGGAATCCGCGCCGTTCGTCGGTCGACCTCCTTCTCGATGCGTTGCGTTCGGCGGCGCCTTCGCAGAATTCTGCACTTTTCTCGACCGAAAACAGCCATTCCGGCAACGCCGCCGGTTCGTTCTGTTCGGAGAACGACCAGCGGCCGGACTGCAGCGTGGTCCCGCACGGCGCGAAATGGGTCGGGCTGCGGCCGAAGCAGGACGTAACGGTGGGCCGGCGCGCCGATCTGCAGCACGTGGTGTCCACGATCCGGCGGGGCAAGACGCTGGTCCTGACCGGGTCCGTCGGGGTCGGGAAGACGCGGCTCGCGCTCGCCGCCGCCGCGCAGCTGATCGACCGGTTCCCCGACGGGGTGGCGGTCGCCGAGCTCGGTTCGCCCGGCCTGGCGAACATGGACGAGCGGGCCGCCGTCGCCGAGATCTGCCGGGCGCTGGACGCGCTGCTCCCGGCCGGTTCCGCCGCGGATCGCCACGAGACCGACGAAATGCGGATGCTCCTGGTGATCGACGACGCCGAGCGGGTGCTGGGCGCCGTGATGCCGGTGGTCCGGCAGCTGCTGGACCAGTACCCGGGCCTGCACGTCCTGATCACCTCGCTGCAGGCGCCGGCCTCGCTGCCCGCGGACGTCTGGGAGGTCGCGCCGCTCCCGGTGGAGCTGCCGCCTGGCACCGCGGGCTACCCCGCCGCGGCGGAGCTGTTCCGCCTGCGGGTCGCCTCCGCCCTGCCGACGCTGGATCTCAGCGAGAGCATGCCGAGCGTCGTGCAGCTCTGCCGGCGGCTGGGCGGGCTGCCGCTCGCCATCGAAATCGCCGCTTTCCGCATGCGTTCGGTGCCGTTGCGGATGATGCTGGCGGAAGGCCCGATCCTGCCGATCCTGGAGCAGAACTCGCTGGGCGGGCTTTCCCACCAGCGTTCCCTGCGTCAGGGAATGGCGTGGGCGTTCGGCCTGCTCGACAATCGGCAACGCGGGGTGTTGCTGCGCCTTTCGCAATTCACCGAGGCGTTTTCGATCGACGACGCGCTGGATTCAATCTCCGCGAACGGGAAACCGGACGTGGACGGGATCGGCGTGCTGGCCGGGCTGGTCGACGTTTCGGCGGTCCAGGTCCGGCGTGATCGCCAATACGTGTACGAAGTGCCCAAGTTGATGCGCGAATACGTCAACGCCGTTTCGGCCTGAGCCGGTCCGGCAACCGACCGGCAGCACCTTGCCGGTCGGTTGCCGGGCCGCGCGGGCCCGGAATCGGGAACCATCGGTCTGCCACGGTCGGCTGGAACGAGCCACAGGAGAGCAGGGGCGATGGCGCGCGTTGAAGACCCGGCGGCCCAGCGGCCGTCGCTGGGAAAAAATCGCGATTACCGGATCTGGTGGCTGGGCAGTGCGCTTTCGGCGCTGGGCACCAGTTTGTCGACAACGGCATTTCCGCTCCTGGTGCTCAGTTCGACCGGTTCGGCGCTGAAAGCCGGCAGCATCGGCGCGGCCAGCATGATCGGCGCCGTCGTGACGATGCTCGTCGGCGGCACCCTCGCCGACCGGGTCTCGCGCCGGGCGATCCTGCTGGTGTGCCCGCTGGTCCAGGCCGTCGCGCTGGGCGTGGTGGCCTTGCTGGTCTACACCGGAGACCCCGCCATCCTCGTCCTGGACGTCGCCGCGCTCGGCAGCGGGCTCGCGGCCGGGTTGCAGTACGCGGCCACGACTCCCGCCCTGCGCCGCATCGTCCCGCGCGACCAGATCGGCGAAGCGACCGCGCGCGGCCTCGGCAGCACGATGGCGGCCCGGCTGGTCGGGGCGCCGCTGAGCGGCCTGCTGTTCGGGCTCTTCCGGTGGGTCCCGTTCCTGGCCGACGCGGTTTCGTTCGTCATCGTGGCCGCGGCCACGGCCCTGATCCGCAAGCCACTGGGGCCCGACGCGGCGGAAGGCGCGCAGCGAGCGGACTTCATCGCCGAGCTCCGGGCCGGCTGGCGAGTGGTCCGGACGAATTCCTACCTGCGGCTGACCATCGTCTGGACCGCGCTGCTCAACGCGGTCACGCAGGGGTTCGTGCTGCTGCTCGTCGCGCTGGTGCTCTACCGGGGCGGTTCGCCGTCCGTCGTCGGTGTGGTCAACGCGATGGCGCTGGCCGGCGGTGTGCTCGGCGCGTTCGCCAGTTCCCTGCTGCTGCGGCGGTTCCGCGCGAAGCGGGTGCTGTTCGGCGCGCTGTGGGTGTTCGTCGTCGCGCTGGCGCCGATCGCGTGGCTGCCCGCGCCGTGGCAGATCGGCGCCTTCCTGCTGGTCGCGATGACCATGACGGTGCCGTTGAACTCGGTCCTCGAGGCGTACGAGGTCCGCATGGTCCCCGACTCCTACAGTGGCCGCGTGACCGCGGC
Source organism: Amycolatopsis sp. NPDC104863 (assembly GCF_055582965.1). NCBI lineage: Bacteria > Bacillati > Actinomycetota > Actinomycetes > Pseudonocardiales > Pseudonocardiaceae > Amycolatopsis > Amycolatopsis sp. NPDC104863. The sequence goes on along the minus strand of NZ_JBVJOW010000011.1, from coordinate 330,471 downwards.
GACCCGGCTGGGATCGCAGGCCCTGCAATGGGCCGGCCCGCTCGGCGCCGGTTTGCTCGCCGACGGTCTCGGCGCGCCGGGCGCCATCCTGGTGCTCACGGCCGTGATGGCCGCTCTTGCGATCTCGCTGGGTTTCTTCCGCTCGACCCTGGCCGTGCTCGACCAGTCCCTGGCCGACGTCAAGGAAATCGCGGTCCCGGGCGACGACACCGTCGAAGCGCTCACACCGCCGGCGGAGACCTCGCCGACGCGCTGATCCGCGGCTTTTCTCCTGGCGGTTTTCCCTGTCCTGCCCACTCATTCGGGTAACGGGGACACCGCGCGTAGCCCTTGTGGGGTCCGTGTAAGCTCCGGTCTCGCTTGACCGGGTGATCACTCACCCGAATCAGTGGCCGTTGTGGTCGGGGATTCGTGATCTCACGCGGTACTGCCGTCGCGGTTCGGGCTCGGATAGGAGATTTATGCAGGTCAGGTCAGCTTTCGTGCGAGGCGGGATCGCGGTGCTCGCCGCGGCCGCCGCAGTCATGGTCAGTGCCCCGTCGGCCCTCGCGGACGACGGCGCGGCGCGTGGCCGGGTCAGCGACAAGGGCACCTACGGCTACAAGGTCAACCTCGAAGGCGGCGGTGGCGCGACCACCGAGCTGTTCGGGTTCAAGCTGTCCGACGGCAGCGCCCTCAAGCTCTACTGCGTGCAGATCACGGTCCGCATGCGCAACGACGTCGACATGGTCGAGCGGCCGTGGAACAAGTACCCGGACGCCAAGTCGCCGTTCACCAAGAACAGCGACAAGATCAACTGGGTGCTGCACCACGGTTACCCGGGCGCCGACCTGGACGCGCTGGGCGGCACGCTGGCCAAGGCGGGCGCCAAGCTGCACGGCGGCCTGAGCGACCGCGAGGCCATCTCCGCGACGCAGGCCGCGGTCTGGCACTTCAGCGACGGCATCAACCTCGACCACGGCAACCCGCTCGGTGAAGGCGACGCCTCGGCGGCCGCCGACGTCGTCGCGCTGTACGACTACCTCACCGGCAGCGAGAACACCGGGATCGGCCAGCAGCCGAAGCCGACCCTGAACATCGCCTCGCCGAAGACCGACGGCGCCGCGGGCACCCGCATCGGCCCGTTCGACGTCGCCACCACCGGTGACGTCACCTCGCTCACCAGCGAGCTGCCCGAGGGTGTCAAGATCACCGACGCCAACGGCAAGGAGCAGAAGGCCACGGACGTCAAGGACGGCAGCAAGCTGTTCGTCGACGTCCCGAAGGACGCGAAGCCGGGCGAAGGCTCGTTCTCGCTGAAGGTCAGCGGGCACCTGGACACCGGGCGCCTGTTCGTCGCCGAGAACTACGCGAAGCAGCCGGCTCAGTCGCTGATCGTCGCCGACTCGGAGAAGACCGCGGTGACGGCCAAGGCCGCCGCCAAGTGGTCCGAGGCCGGCGCCGCGCCGAGCACCACCCCCGCGCCGACCACCCCGGCCGGCAACCAGGGCGGCGGTGGCGACCTCGCCAACACCGGTGTCGACGCGGCGGTTCCGTTCACCGTCGGCGGCCTGCTGCTGGGCGGCGGCGCGCTGATGCTGCTGCTGAACCGGCGTCGCAGCCGCGCGTAAGCAAGACTCTCGACGAACGGGGCCGGTCCACAGTGGACCGGCCCCGTTTTGGTACCCGACGATCGGATTGCGATCATCGGGGCAAAAGCGGCGAAACGCGCCCAGATTGGTCTAGACTTTTCCGCCGAGCGGCGAAGGGACCAGACCATGCGCGGCACCACCGTTCCGCCCGGCACCCCCTGCGCCCGGCCGCGGCCGGGGGAGCTGCCGATGCACCGGCTGGAGGTGCCGGCGCCGCACGCGCCGCCCATCGCTGTCGGGACCTTCGAAACCATCGGACCGCTGTCACGCGCGGAGTTCCCGCACCGGCACACCTTCCACGAGCTCGTGCACGTCACCGGCGGCACCGGCACGCACGTCGTCGACCTCGCGCGCTGGCCGCTGCGGCCGCCGCACTTCGGGGTCGTCGTGTCGGGGCAGGTCCACCAGTGGGCCGGGGTGCGCGGCCTGACCGGGCACGTCGTGGTGTTCACCGACGACTTCCTCCTCGACCACCCGGCCGACCGCGAACTGCTGCGGCGGCTGAGCGAACGGCCGTGGCTCGAGCTCGGCGACCGCGCCGACGCCGACGTCTCACGGCTGATCGCCGACCTCGAGGAGGAACAGCGCCACGGTGACGAGTCGGTGCTGCGGGCCCTGGTGCACGTCCTCCTCGCGCGCGTGGGACGGCTGGCCGGGGCGCCGCCGCCGACGCCGGCCGGGGCCGTGGCGACGGAGTTCGCCCGGCTCGCCGCCCGTCCCGACCTCGGCCTCTGGTCGGTGCGCGCGCACGCCGACCGCATCGGCGTCACCCCCGGCCACCTCACCGAGGCCGTGAAGACCGCGACCGGCCGCACCGCCGCGCAGCTGCTGCGCGAGGCGCGGACCCGGGAAGCCCAGCGGTTCCTGCTGCGGACGGACCTCACCGTGCGGCAGGTCGCGAGCCGCGTCGGGTTCGCCGACCCGGCCTACTTCTGCCGGTTCTTCCGCCGGGAGACCGGGCTGAGCCCGGGTGACTTCCGGCGCGGCGGGGATAAGCACCACGACTGACCGGTCCAGTCCATCGTCGCCGCCCGGCGCGCTGCCTACGTTCGAGGGGATTCCCGACGCCCCCACGAGGAGCAGGCATGGACGAAGAGAGCAAGCTCAGCCGCAAAACGGTGCTGAAGGCCGCGCTCGCCGCGGGTGTCGCCGCACCCGTCGCGCTGATCGGCGGCCCGGCGCTGGCGCGCACCACCGTCGCCGGCGGCAGCGCCCCGGAGCTGACCCCGGCGTGCCACGACGGCGACGAGCCCACGATCGAGCAGACCGAAGGCCCGTACTTCAAGCCGAACTCGCCGGAACGGACCAACCTCGTCACCCCCGGCACCCAGGGCACCCGGCTGACCGTGACGGGGTACGTCTTCGGGCGCGCCTGCCTGCCGGTGAACCGCGCGCTGCTGGACTTCTGGCAGGCGGACGTCAACGGCGCCTACGACAACACCGGCTACACCTTCCGCGGCCACCAGTACACCAACGCCCAGGGCGCGTTCACGCTGTCGACGATCGTCCCGGGCCTCTACCCGGGCCGCACGCGGCACATCCACGTCAAGGTGCAGGCGCCCGGCCGCCCGATCCTGACCACGCAGCTGTACTTCCCCAACGAGCCGCGCAACAACACCGACACGATCTTCGACGCGCGGCTGCTGATGACCGTGCGGGACAACGGCTCCGCGAAGGAGGCCGCCTTCGACTTCGTGCTGAACGTGCCGCAGACGCCCACCTCGACCCCGCCGACGTCGACGACGACCCCCACGACCGCCCCCACCACGTCCACCCCGCCGGGCGGCACCTCCTGGGCGGCGGGCACCACCTACGCGGCCGGCGCCCGGGTCACCTACGGCGGGCAGGGTTACGTCTGCCTGCAGGGGCACACCGCCCAGCCGGGCTGGGAGCCCCCGGCCGTCCCGGCGTTGTGGCGGGCGGGCTGACCCACCGGCGCGGCGGGTCCCGGTCCGCATCCGGGGCCCGCCCGGGCCGGTTCGCGGGGGAGATAGGGGTCGACGCGGGCGCCGCGGCCTGCCAGATTCGAGGGCATGACTGTTTCCCTCGAAGCCGCGGCGTGGATCCGGCGGTTCCACCCGGCGCCGTCGGCCGCGGCGCGGCTCGTGTGCTTCCCGCACGCGGGGGGATCGGCGAGCTACTTCCACCCGGTTTCGGCGATGCTGTCCCCCGCGGTGGAGGTGCTGGCCCTGCAGTACCCGGGCCGTCAGGACCGGCACACCGAAGCGCCGGTGGACGACCTGGTCGTGCTGGCCGACCGGCTGGCGGACGTGCTCGCCGCGGAGCTCACCGGGCCGGTCGCGTTCTTCGGCCACAGCATGGGCGCCAGCCTGGCCTTCGAGGTCGCGCGAAGGCTCGAAGCGCGGGGCACGCGGTTGTCCCACCTGTTCGTCTCCGGGCGCCGCGCCCCCACGGCGCCCCGCGACGAACGGGTCCACGAGCTGGACGACGCCGGGCTGCTCGCCGAGGTCGAGCGGCTCAGCGGCACCGCGACGCAGGTGCTGGAGGACGAGGAGCTTCGCCGGCTGGTGCTGCCCGCGCTCCGCGGTGACTACAAGGCCGCGGAGCTCTACCGCTACACCCCGGGCCCGGACGTGAGCTGCCCGGTCGTCGCGCTGATCGGCGACCGCGACCCGAAGGTCACCGAGGCGGAGGCCCAGCAGTGGGCGGCGCGCACGTCGGGTGGGTTCGAGCTGAAGACGTACCCGGGCGGGCACTTCTACCTCAACGAGCACGCGGCGGCGGTGACCCGGCTGATCGGCGACCGCCTCGCCCGCTGAGCAAGCGGGCGGGGGTGCGCCGCGATCCGGCGCACCCCCGCTCGTGTCAAGCGCTTCAGCAGTAGAGGTTGGCGCCGGGGTCGACACCGAGGATGGACGTGATCTGGCGGTACTTGTCCACGCGGCTCTGCACCTGGGCGGGGTTGCCGCCGTTGCACTCGATCGAGCCGTTGATGCTGCGGATCGTCTCGCCGAAGCCGCGGCCGTTGACCATCGCGTTGTGCGGGGTCATGGTGCCGGGGCCGCTCTGGGTGTTCCAGTACCAGAGGCCGGTCTTCCACGCGACGGCCGCGTTCTGCTCGACCTGCCAGGGGTTGCCGAGCAGGTCGATGCCCAGCGCGTCACCGGCGGCCTTGTAGTTGAAGTTCCAGCTCAGCTGGATCGGGCCACGGCCGTAGTAGGCGGCCTGGCCGGCCGGGCAGCCGTAGGACTGGCTCCAGTCGCAGTAGTGCGGGTAGTTCGCCGTGTTCTGCTCGACGATGTAGACCAGCCCGCCGGTCTCGTGGTTGACGTTCGCGAGGAACGCGGCGGCTTCCTGCTTCTTCACCGCGTCACTGCCGGTGTTCGCGAAGCCGGGGTAGGCCGAGAGCGCCGCGGTCAGGCCGCTGTAGGTGTAGAAGCCGTTGCGGCCGGGGAAGATCTGGTTGAACTGCGCTTCGCTGACGACGAAGGAGCCCGGGTTGCCGGGGTTCGTGCCGCCGCCGCAGTCGTAGGGCTCCCAGTACCAGGTGCTGATGACGGGGTCGTAGCCCGGGTTGGCGTTCTTCGCGCGGTAGTAACCACCGTTGGTGTACTTCACGACGGCGCCGACGTCGTACCACTGCCCGGCGACCCAGTTGGGCGCGTTGCAGGTGGTGCCGCCGCCCCCGCCGTCACAGCTGTAGGGCTCCCAGTACCAGGTGCTGATGATCGGGTCGTAACCCGGGTTGGCGTTCTTGGCGCGGTAGTAGCTGCCGTTGGTGTACTTGACGACCGCGCCCACGTCGTACCACTGCCCGGCAACCCAGTTCGGCCCGCTGCACGCGGCGGCGGCCGCCTGCGGGGCCTGGTCCGAGAACGCCGGAACACCGAGCACCAATGCGGCAGCGGCCGCGAAAGCGGACAGGACCGCGACAAGACGTCTTCTCAAGACTCGCTCACTCCTTCGGCCACGACAGAGTCCGGACGGGGGATGCGTCCGGTGTCGAAGATGTGTGCTCATCCGGCCGGGACGAACGTGACAGGGGTCACTAGAGCAGATTGGTCTAGTCCAGTCAAGAATCCGGGCGTTCCGGGCAACGGGTCTGCGCGATCGGCCACGGCGTTCCGGGAGAGCGGTGCGCGGGTCGGAAACCGGTGCTGGGTCGGGGGTTTGGGGCTCTGCGCGGGGGAGTCACGCGCGGGTGTCGCGGAGCCGCTGCTGCCCGAAGACCTGTCTCGTGGCTGTCCTGTCCTGGCGTGCTGACGCCCGGGCGCGGCGGGCGGAGTGCCGCCCTCCGCCGCGCGCCGGTACTCAACTTCTGACGCGGATCTTGTCTCCGAGTCGGTTCTTCAGTCGCGAGACCATCACAAGAACCGTCAGGCTGACCGTCATGGCGCCGGTCAGAGCCCCGAGGATTGCCGTGAGTAATAAATTTCCGAACACCCACACGGAGAGTGCGCATGCGCACAGGCAGAAGAAGAGGATCCCGATGTGCAAGCTCCAGGAGCAGTACCAGGGAGTAGGTGGTTCAGCGACCCTTGATCGCGTCAGCCAGAACCAAGCCGACCGGCGCAGCGGGTGAGTGAACCATCGGAGGACCTTCTGCGTCCGGGGCAGTTCGGCCGGATTCTGCCGTTGGACGAAAGCCGTGAACCACTTTCCCGCGGTTGCCAGCGCGGGCTGGTCCAGTGCATCGACAAGGCCGATGGCGCGATCGGCCAGGAGTTGCAGAGTCTCCTGACCCTCCGGGTCGGTTCGAAGCTTTCGAAGGAGCGCGGGAAGACTCAGGTTCGCCACCCGTTCGAGCCGGTCCTGCATCTGGAGAACGGTTCGGCCCTCTCGCTCCAGGACGACTGCCTGCGTCGTTTCGATCCAGTACTCGATTTCCGGCTCCGGCCACCCCAGGTCGCGTCCGATCACCCGGCCCAGGTGTGACACGGCGTCGAGCCGCCCCCAGGTCCAGTCCCAGCGTCGCCAGTTGTCGCGGCCGAAAGCTCCGAAATGAGCAGCTTGCGTGCCGTAGAGCTTTGCTCCTCCCAGTGCTTCGGACAGGATGCCGGGAGCCGGTCCGAGTACCGGTGCCGCCGTGTCCGGCCCGAGCCGGAGCACGTTGAAGGCAGCATGCCGCTGTGCCGGCAGCCTGGCGTGCAGCGCTTTGTTGATCACTTCGATGGCCAGCACGGTCTGGAGGAGCGCGGCCGCCGGGTCCCCGGCCCGGTCGTCGGGATCGGTGACGAGGAGTGGCGCGGCGATCGACACCGCGTCCCGCACCAGCCGTTCCAGGACGTCGGGTACGAAGAACCGGCGGAAGACATCGTTCACCGCGTGAGCCAGTTTTGTGTGGCTCTGGACTACTTCGCGCTCGAAGGCGAAGAACTCGGTCAAGATGCGTTCGCGCACCGCCGCGATGCGGCGGAGGCTCAGGTCGACGGCCGTGACCGCACTGACCAGCGGGCTGCCTTCCGGGGCGTCGATCAGCTGGTCGCGCAGTCGTTGCAGGATGAGGCGCACCGCGTTGTGAGCTGCGGAGAGTCCCCACTGCCACGGTCCGGACGGGGTGCGCTGCTCCAACGCCCTGACATCGGGGAGCCAGGTCGGGGTGGTCGCCAGGATCCCTTCGACGTCTTCGGACGAAAGCGCCGGATGGGCGCTCAGGGATTGCGGTGCGCTGAGCGAGTCGAAGGATCCGCGTCTGATGTCCGTGATCAGCCGTGCTTCCCTGATTCCGCCCGCTGCTCGTGCACGCCGGTAGGTGGAGACGATGTTCTCGGCCGCCGCAGTGTGCCGGCGTCGTTGCTCCGGGTCGTCCAGCAGCGTCGCGAACAGCTGATCGGCGTCGGACCAGACCGCTTCGCACTCGCGAAGCAGGACCTCCAGCTGCTCGATGTCGGCGCGGAAGTCGACTTCGCGGGGATACGAGAGCCCGGCGAGCGCGACCTCTCGCCAGTTCGGCCCGTCCGGAGCGATCTGAGGAGGTGGTTTGCGCCTGCCGTCGGACGGTACGACGTAGATCAACGTCCGCTGTGTGTCGCCGGTCAACGGTCTCGCCGCGATGGCCTCCAGGACCGGTCCGAACGGGGCGTTGTCGAGGATTCCGCCGTCGACCAGCCAGCGGCGGCATCCGTTCTCGCGTGGTGGCAGTTGTTGGGCCTTGTTCAACGCGTCGTTTTCCTGCACCGCCGGAAATGCCACCGGGAAGGAAGCGGAACCTCGGGTCGCGAGCTTCAGCGCCTCCGCATTGCCTTCGGCAAAGTCGTCCACCTCTACTTCGGAGAAGTAGGTACCGGCGTCGTGACCGGCCCACGTCGTCGGCGGGTCGTAGCGCAGCCGGTCGTTTCCCTTTTCGAACAGGTACATCCTTCGGTGGTCGGGGACGCTGACCTCCCCGCCGTAGCCGTCGGTGTAGTTCTGCTGGATCGGGTCCATTGCCGTCGCCGTTACGAAGAGCGAGACGGGGGCGCCGGGTGTCCCGGTGGACAGATCGTTGAGAGCCCCGTCGATCACGTCGGTGAAGTACTTGCCGCTGAGCAGTGCCGCTGGGCCGTGGTCTTTCGACAGCAGCGTGTCCGCGGTGAGAGATGCCTGGTCGACCCACATGCGGCTGAGCCAAGGCTGCTCGTCACCGGTGGGGTTCAAGCTCCCGCCACGGGCGATCGCGGTCGCGAGAAGAGTGCCGTTCAAGCCGCCCGCGCTCGTGCCGGCGATCACGTCGACGACGATTCTTCGCTTGGTACCGTCGGGCGGGTTGCACAGTTCTCGCCAGTACCGCATGATCGCGCCGTCCGGGTCGTCGAGCGCGCCCGCCGCCGCGGAAGCGCGTCGAAGCAGGTCGATTTCGTAGACGACACCTGCCATCCAAACGGCGAGACTGACTCCGCCGTTCAAGACCAGCGCGATTCGTTGCTCGATTTCTCCGTGATTCATTTTCGCCTCTCCCCGTCGGGTTTACAGGTAGAGGCGTCGGTCGGCTCGGGTTTGTTAGACTTTTCCGCGTAACGGCTGAGCTACTTTTCGGTCCGGGGTCGCAGGACTGCGTTGTCCCGTCGCGGCGCCCGGACCGGCGGGCGGGCGCGGCGGTGGTCCGCGCCGCTCGCCTGCTCCTCCGCGGCTCAGCGCGCCTGCGGGATCCGGATCCTCGCCGGCGCGACCTGCAGGATCCGCTGCAGGCGGGCGCGGCCCAGCCGGTGGAGCATCTCGCCGAGCTCCTCCGGGGCGATGCTCTCTTCGAGGTCGATCCGCGTCACCCGGACCACGCGGTCGATCTCCGCGACGGGGAGCCGCCCGGCGAACTCCCCGGCCAGCCACACCCCGACCTCGTTGACGACGTCGTCCGCCCGGTGGCTCCGTACGGTCATCGCTCTCCTCGTTTCGGTCGCCTTCTGCCAGGTCGAGGCCGGGAAATCCCGGCCCGACGCAGGTCCGACGAGCGAGCCCGCGAGCCATGACGGCGAAACGGCGAAGTTTGTGCCGAGAAGACTTTCCGTGGTCGGGCGGGTGAAATCCGTGACGACGTCCTGTCACTCACATGGGCTGTTCGCCGGCCGAAGTTGTCGGCCGATCGGGTGGAAAACGGGGGAACCTCGCCGAAGGCGCGTACGCGCCAGGACTCTGGAGACGTCCGGTAGTGCGGGTGTTCCCCGGCGGGGACGCGGAACGGAGACACGACCCATGGGCCGGTACGACCGGACCGACCTCGGCGCCTACAGCCTGGGGTTGCTCGACGCCGCCGAGGCGGCGCGGGTGGAGCGGCACCTCGCCGCGTGCCCGGACTGCCGCCAGGAGGTCCGGGAGTTCGAAGGCGTCCGCCGGCTGCTCGACCACCTGGCCGCGCCCAAGTCCACTTAGGACCGGCCCCGGACGGCTCAGCGGGAAGCCGCCGCCTTGATCGTCCGCAGCACCGGCGCCGTCTCCAGCGTCCGGATCGCCTCCAGCGCGCCGAGCCGCTGGGTCAGATAGCGGTGCAACGCCGCCGCGTCCGCGCACAGCGCGTGCGCCATCAGGTTGGCCGGTCCGGTGGTCGCCGCGACGATCGCCAGCTCCGGATGGGTCGCCAGCGTCCGCGCGACGTCGTCGAGGTGCGCCGGAGCCACCGACATCCACAGCAGCGCCTGCGTCGTGGCCCCCAGCCGGCCCGTGTCCACCTCGAGGTCGAAGAACACCGTCCCGCCGGCCCGCAACCCGTCCACCCGGCGCGCGACCGTCGCCGCCGACCAGCCGGTGGCCGTCGCCAGCTCGGCCAGCCCCGCGCGGCCGTCTCGCTGCAGCGCCGCCAGCAACGCGTCGTCGTCGCTGGTCAGCGGCTTGCCCTCGCCGGTGAACACCGGGGTCAACGCCGCCACCTGCGCCGCGGAGAGGGAGTTCGCGCGGCCCAGCCACGCCTGCGGGCCGCCGAAGTAGCGGTGCAGCAGCTGGTGCGCCGACACCGCCGTGACGCTCGTCGTGCGCGGGATGTCGCGCAGCAGCAGGGAATGGTCACTCGACGCCGGGGTGTGGACGTTCACGCAGATCTCGGTGCCGCCGGACATCAGCTTGATCCACGCCGTGTCCGCGCGGCGCGCGAGCGCCCGGGCGAGGTCCTGCGCGGTGTACGGGGTCGCGGTGAGCCGGACCAGCCATTCGGCCTGCCCCGCGCGCTGCGGATCGGGCAGGCCGACCACGCGAAGCGACGCTTCGGCGCGAAGACGGCGATAGCGCCGAGCCACCGTCTGCGTCGAGACGTCGAGAACCTCGCCGATCTTCGTGAACGGCGCCCGGCCGTCGACGTGCAGCGCGTGGATCAGCGCGCGGTCGACGTCGTCCAGCTCGGTCATATCCCTCATTCAAGCCAAGAACGTGGAAGAAATCAGCAACCGAAGCGCAAAAGCTGGAACCGGTGAGCGAACCGAAGCCACTCTCGGTGCCGACGAAAGGGGGCACCTCTTGCCGACCACCACGCTGCACCGCCACCGCTGGGCCGCGCTGGCCGTCCTGCTCACCGCCGAGGCCATGAACCTCCTCGACGCGACGATCGTGCAGGTCGCCGGGCCGGTGATCCACGCCGGCCTGCCCGGACCGGCCGCCGACATCCCGTGGTTCAGCGCGGCCTACACCCTGCCGTTCGCGATCTTCCTGATCACCGGCGGACGCCTCGGCGACGTCTTCGGCCGGGCCAGGGTGTTCAAGCTCGGGGTCGCCGGCTTTGTGCTCGCGTCGCTGGTCTGCGCGGCCGCGCCCGCGGCGGGCGTGCTGATCGGGGCGCGCGCGGTGCAGGGCGCGGCGGCCGCGCTGGTCATCCCGCAGACCATCGGCCTCATCCGCGCGCTCTTCGACGGCGCCGAGCTGGCGAAGGCACTGGGCACGATCGGCCCGGTGATGGGCCTGTCCGCCGTCACCGGCCCGCTGCTGGGCGGACTGCTGACGCAGGCCGTGTCGTGGCGCGCGGTCTTCCTGGTGAACGTCCCGCTCGGGCTCGCGGTGCTGCTCGGCGCGCGGCTCCTGCACGAGGACAAGGCCACCACACGGCCGCGGCTCGACGTCGTCGGCACCGCGCTCGTCGTCGCGGGGACCGGGCTGCTCGTGTACCCGCTCATCACCCCGGGCGGGACGTCCTGGCCGCTGCTCGCGGCCGGCGCCGCGCTGCTGGGGGCGTTCGGGCTCCAGCAGCGCCGCACGGCCGCGCCGCTCGTCGAGCCGAGCCTGTTCGCCCACCGCGGGTTCCCGGCGGCGCTCGCCGGGTCGCTGCTGTTCTTCGCGGTGATGACCGGCCTGATGCAGGTCGTCCCGATGCAGCTGCAGCTCGGCGAGGGAGCCGACGTCCGCACCGCGGGCCTGACGCTCCTGCCGCTCTCGGCCGGGCTCGCCGTGGCGTCGTGGTTCGCCGGGACGCGCCTGGTGCCGAAGTTCGGCCCGCGCGTGATGTTCGCCGGGCTCGCGCTGCTGCTGACCGGGATCCTGGCCGTCGCCGCCGGGGTGAGGCCCGCGCTGGCGCTCTGCGGGCTCGGGATGGGGACGTTCACGGTGCCGTTCTTCACCGCGGCCCTGCACCGCGTCCGCCCGCACGAGACCGGTTCGGCCGCCGGGCTGCTCAACGCCGTGCAGCAGCTCGGCGGCACGGTCGGGGTCGCCCTCCTCGGCGGGCTCTACCTGAGGACCGGAACGGCGACCGCGGCGTTCGGCGTTGCCGCCGGGCTGACCGTGGCCGCCTCCATCGCCGTGGTTCCCCTCAGTAGTCGTCGCGCCCGGTGAACTGCTGCTCCAGCAGCTCGGCCGCGCCCGCCACCAGCTCGAGCGGGTCGATGAACTCGTTGATGTCGAGGTGGATCAGCGGCAGCGAGTGGCGCAGCACGAGGTGGTCGCCCATCACCGCGAGCCCGCCCACGACCGTCGACTCGCCGACTTCGGTCAGCACCGACAGGAGGTCGACCTCGTCGTGGCGGGCGAACGGCGTCGCGATCTGGACCCAGTCCTCCTGCTGGTCGAGGATCTCGTGGGCGATCACCATGATCTGGGCCCGCTGCTCGGTGTCGGGGTCGTCGCCGAAGACCAGCCGGATGCGGATCTCGTCGGGGTCGTCGCGCACCACCCGGTAGCCCTGCCTGATGTAAGCGACCAGATCGCCCCACTCCGCCACGCTTTTCCTCCGTCCTCGTGCCTGCTTGCGCGCTCAGCGTAGCGATCAGTCGGTGCCGATCCGGTCGAGATCGGCGAGAACGTCGGCGGGTAGCTCCAGGGAAGCCGCGGCGAGGTTCTCGCGCAGGTGCTCCGGCGAGGACGTGCCGGGGATCAGCAGCATCGACGGCGACCGCTGGAGCAGCCACGCGAGCGCGACCTGCATCGGCGTCGCCCCGACCCGCGCGGCGCAGTCGTCGAGCAGCCCGGACTGCAGCGGGCTGAAGCCGCCGAGCGGGAAGTACGGCACGAAGGCGATCCCTTCGGCAGCGCACTTGTCGACGAGGTCGTCGTTCTCGCGGTGCGCCAGGTTGTACTGGTTCTGGACGCACACGACCGGCGCGATCGCCTTCGCCTCGTCCAGCTGCTCGGCCGTCACGTGGCTGACGCCCAGCTGCCGGATCAGCCCCCGCTCCCGCAGTTCGGCGAGCACCCCGAAGGGTTCGGCGAGCGACATCGCCGCGGGATAACCGCCGGTGCTGTCGCTCAGCCGCAGGTTGACGACGTCGAGCGTGTCGACGCCGAGGTTGCGCAGGTTGTCGTGCACCGCCTGGGTGAGGTCCTCGGCCGACAGCGCGGGCGGCCAGCCCTTGTCCTCGCTGCGCCGCGCGCCGACCTTCGTGACGATCGTCAGCGACTCCGGGTACGGGTGGAGCGCTTCCTTGATCACGGCGTTCACCGTGTGCGGGCCGTAGTAGTCGCTGGTGTCGAGGTGCGTGACGCCGCTCTCGACGGCCTCGCGCAGCACGGCGACGGCTTTGCCGTGGTCCCGCGGCGGCCCCCACACGCCGGGCCCCGCGAGCTGCATGGCGCCGTAACCCATTCGGGTCACAGGAACTTCGCCGCCGAGGCTGAAGGTGCCGCCCAGGTTCGCCATGCCACTCCTCGGATAGACGCCGATGCCCGAGGAAGAGTCTAGGTACTCAGCCGCAGACGCCCTTGCCGCGCAGCACGCGTGTCACCGACTCCTGCACCCGGTCCTTCGGCAGCTCCCCGGACTGCACGGCCTTCACCAGCCGGTTCAGCACCTCGTCGACACGGCCGCCGGACGACCACAGCGCCTGGTCCGCGCCGGCCTGCAGGGCCTTCAGCACCGCGTCGGGCAGCGGATACTGCGCCGTGATCGCCTTCATCGCGCCGAGGTCGTCGGTCACGACCGGCCCGGTGAAGCCGAAGTCGCCGCGCAGCAACTGGTAGGCGGGCGGCGAAAGTGACGCCGGGACGCCGTTCGTCAAGTCCGGCACGTCGAGGTGGCCGACCATGACGGCGACCGGGCCGTAGGCGGCGAGATCCTGGTACGGCACCAGGTCGACCGTGCGCAGCTTCGCGAGCGGCGGGGTGACGACCGTGCCCTTGTGGGAGTCGCCCGAGCCGTGGCCGTGGCCGGGGAAGTGCTTGAGCACCGGCTGGATCCCGGCGTCGCGCAGGCCTTCCGCGAACGCCGTCGCGTACGTCTTCACGGTGAGCGGGTCGGGGCTGAAGGAGCGGTCGCCGATCACGTCGTCGTCCGGCGCGTTCGTGACGTCGGTGTCCGGCGCGAAGTCCACCGTGACGCCGCGGGCGCGCAGCTGCCGGCCGCGGTCGGCGGCGAGCTTGCGGACTTCGGCGGGGGACTTCGTCGCGGCCATCTCGCGCGCGGAGGGGATGTCGCCGTCGAGGTCGTCGATGCGCTGGACCCGGCCGCCCTCTTCGTCGACCGAAACCGCGACCGGCAGGTGGGCCACGCCCTGGACCGCGTCCAGGGACCGGTCTTTCAACAACGCTGTTGCGTTACCGCCGATGAAGATCCCGCCGACCTGGTTGTCGCGCACCATGGACACCGTGGCGGCCGGGTTGTCCCCGGAAACCCCGACCACCACCAGCTGGGCGACCTGGGCACGGACGTCGAGGCCGGTGACCAGCGACGCGCAGTCGCCGGGCCGGGCCAGGCTCGAAGACGGCGCGGGGGAAGCCGGCGGCGGCGCGGCCGAAGGGACGGGAGCGGAAAGCACCGAGGGCCGGGGCAGCGCCAGCCCGGACACGATCCGCGGTTGCAGGCCTGCGACCAGCAGACACCCGGTCACGATGCACAACGCCACCCCCAGGGCGGCCAGACGACGGCGGTTCATCGGTCCCTTCACTCGTCGGCGTTCGCCACGACGGTAGTCGACGGCCTGACTTCACGGCGTGAAGAATGGCTCCACCCCGGCTAGAGAATTCGTGAAGCCACCCTCAGCAGACTGGCGTCACCAGAACACGGACAGTGGGCAGGGAGGGTTCGATGGACCAGGTGCGAGTGGCGGCGTGGGCGTCGGATCCGATCGCGCTCACCGGGCTGATCAACCACCTGAAGTCCCGCCCGGAGCTGCTGGTCGTGCCGCGGGCCCGCCGCGGCGAGGCGGCCGTGCTCGTGTTCGCCGTCGGCCAGGTCGACCGCGAGGTGGTCACCGCGCTGCGGGCCGCCGCCGCCGAGTCGCCCGCCGCGATCGTGCTGGTCGCCGGGCACGTCGACCCTTCGCACCTGCCCCTGCTCGCCGACTGCCACGTTTCCGCCGTCCTGCCGCGCACCGCGCTCGACCGGCTCACCGACAGCGTCCTCGCCGCCGCGCGCGGCCGGACGACGTCCCTGCGCGACCAGGTCGAGGCCCTGGCCCACGACGGCGTCGGCGCGGCTCTGACGCCGCGCGAGGTGGATGTGCTTCGCCTGATGGCCGAAGGCTGGGACACTGCCGAGATCGCGGGCAAGCTCTGCTACTCGGAGCGCACCGTGAAGAATGTCATCTACGCCATGACCAACCGGCTCAACCTGCGCAACCGGCCGCACGCGGTCGCCTACGCCGTGCGAGCCGGTGTGATCTGAGGGAAGCTCACGCCTGTGCGAACGATCACCCGGGCGGCCACCGCGGCCGCCGCGCTGGTCCTGCTCGCCGCCTGCAGCCCGAGTGACGCCGGTGGCAAGACGACGCTCACCATCGCGACCTTCGGCGAGTTCGGGTACGCGCCGCTGATCGCCGAATACGAGAGACTGCACCCGGACATCACGGTGCAGAACCGGGTCACCGACTTCGACACCCACCACAAGGGACTCGCGACGCAGCTCGCCACCGGGCACGGCGCCGCCGACGTCGTCGCGATCGAAGAGCAGTACATCCCGCAGTACCGGAAGGCGAAGGACAAGTTCGTCGACCTCGCCCAGTACGGCGCCCGCGACCTCGAAAACCAGTGGTCGGCGTGGAAGTGGACGCAGGGGACCGACGGCGGCTTCGTGGTCGGCCTCGGCACCGACATGGGCAGCCTCGCCCTCTGCTACCGGCGTGACCTGTTCGCGGCCGCCGGCCTGCCGACGAACCGTGACGACGTCGCGAAGCTGATGCCCGACTGGAACGCCTACGCGGCCGCCGCCGACCGGTTCACGCAGAAGACACCGGGCGTCAAGTTCGCCGACTCCGCGGGCACCGTCTACACGGCGATGCTCAACCAGTCGCCCGAGAACTACTTCGCGCAGCGGGACGACTCGTTCATCGCCGACCGCAACCCGAGCGTGCGCAACGCCTTCTTCCTGTCCGGCGGCATCGCGGCCAAGGGGCAGACGGCGGCCGCGACCACCTTCACCCAGGCCTGGAACGTGGCGATCAAGCAGGGTTCGTTCGCCACCGTCGCCTGTCCCGCGTGGATGCTCAGCCAGATCAAGGAAGCCGGCGGGGACGCCAACAAGGGCAAGTGGGACGTCACCACCGTGCCCGGCAGCAGCGGCAACCAGGGCGGCTCGTTCCTGACCGTGCCGAAGCAGGGCCAGCACCCGAAGGAGGCGTACGAGCTCGCGCGCTGGCTGACCGCGCCGGAACAGCAGAAGAAGCTCTTCCTCTCCGACGGCATCCTGCCCAGCGAGCCGTCGGTCTACGAAGACCCGCAGGTCGTCGCGCACACCGACCCGTACTTCGGGGACGCGCCGATCGGACGGATCTTCGCCGCCTCGGCCGACAAGCTGCGGCCGAACTACCGCGGCCTGCGGGACGCCGACGTCCGGCCGGAGTTCGGGCGGGCCCTCGGCCGGATCGAGGACAAGACGGACAAGAGTGTCGACCACGCCTGGGCGGACGCCGTTCAGCAGGCGCAAGCCGTCCTGAAGTAGCGCCCGCGTGCAGCACCGGCTCGGCCGTTTCGACCGCAGGATCACGCCGCTGCTGCTCATCGCGCCCTTCTTCGGCCTGTTCGTCGTCTTCGGCGCCTTCCCGCTGCTGTACACGATCTGGGTTTCGCTGCACGACTGGAACGTCCTCGACGGCGACCAGGGCTGGCTCGGCCTGGCGAACTACGGCGACCTGCTGGCCGACCCGCGGTTCTACAACGCGCTCGCCAACACCGTCGGCATCTTCCTGCTCGCCGCCGTCCCGGAGTTCCTGCTGGCGCTGGGCATCGCGGCGCTGCTCGACCGGCCGCTGCGCGCGGCGACCTGGTGGCGCACCGGGATCCTGCTGCCGAACGTCGTGTCGGTCGTCGCGATCGGGCTCGTGTTCGGCCAGCTGTTCAGCAAGGACTACGGCGTGGTCAACGAAGTCCTCGGCTGGTTCGGCGTGGCGCCGGTCAACTGGCAGGCCACGACCTGGTCGTCGCACCTCGCGGTGGCGTCCATGGTGCTCTGGCGCTGGACCGGGTACAACGCGCTGATCTACCTGGCCGCGATGCAGGCCGTGCCCGGCGAGCTGTACGAGGCCGCCGAGCTCGACGGCGCGTCGCGGTGGCGGACGTTCTGGTCGATCACCATCCCGGGCATCCGGCCGTCGCTGGCCTTCACCGCGATCGCCGGCACGGTCAACGGCCTGCAGCTGTTCGCCGAGCCGTCGCTGTTCGACGCCGGCGGGTCGGGCGGGACCGGCGGCAACGACCGCCAGTTCCAGACGCTCGTGATGTACCTGTACGAGAAGGGCTTCACGCACTTCGACGCCGGCTACGCGGCCGCGCTGACCTGGGTGATGTTCGTGATCTGCGCGCTGTTCGCGCTGGTCAACTACCGGCTGGTGCGCCGGTTCGTGAGGTCGGCGTGAGAGCCCGGCGGCGCCCGGGCGGGTGGGTGTACGCCGTGCTGACCGGCGTGCTCGGCGCGTCGGTCTTCCCGCTGTACTGGTCGTTCGTGGTGTCAACAAGGGACAACTCGGCGATCGGGGAGACGTCGCCGCTGCTGCTGCCGGGCGGGCACCTGGTGGAGAACGTGCGGCGGGTCTTCGACACCGTCGACTTCTGGCTCGCCATCGGCAACTCGCTGCTCGTCGCGGGCACGGTCATGGTGTCCAACGTCGTGCTGGCGAGCCTGGCCGGGTTCGCGTTCGCGCGGCTGCGGTTCCCGGGGCGCAACACGCTGTTCCTGCTGGTCGTCGGCTCGGCGATGGTGCCGGCGCAGCTCGGCGTCATCCCGCTCTACCTCGTGATCGGCGACCTCGGCTGGTACGGGCGGCTCGAAGCGGTGATCGTGCCGGCGCTGGTCAGCGCGTTCAGCGTGTTCTGGATGCGGCAGGCCTGCGAAAACGCGATCAGCGCGGACCTCGTCGACGCCGCGACCGTCGACGGCTGCGGCATCCTGCGCACCTACTGGCACGTCGCGGTGCCCGCGTTGCGCCCGCACGCCGCGGTGCTCGCGATGCTCACGTTCATGGCCACGTGGAACGACTACTTCTGGCCGCTGGTGGTCCTCGACCCCAACGAGACGCCGACCGTGCAGGTCGCGCTTTCGCAGCTGGCCAGCGGGTACTACACCGACTACGCGCTCATGCTCACCGGCGCGACGGTGGGCGTCCTGCCCGTCATCGCGCTGTTCCTGGTGCTGGGCCGCTACATCGTCCGGGGGATCCTGAAAGGGGCGCCAGTATGACCGAGTTTCCGGCCGGCTTCCTGTGGGGCGCGGCGACCGCGTCGTACCAGGTCGAGGGCGCCGTGAGAGCGGGCGGCCGAGGACCGTCCATCTGGGACACCTTCTCGGCCACCGAGGGCAAGGTGCTCGAAGGCGCGTCCGGCGAAGTCGCCTGCGACCACTACCACCGCTACCCCGAGGACGTCGGCCTGCTGGCCGACCTGGGCCTCGGCGCGTACCGGTTTTCCGTGGCGTGGCCGCGGGTGATGCCGGACGGGCGGACGACGTCGGCCCAGGGCCTGGCGTTCTACGACCGGCTGGTCGACGAGCTGCTCAGCCGCGAAGTCGTGCCGGTGCTGACGCTGTACCACTGGGACCTGCCCCAGGCGCTGGAGGACGCGGGCGGCTGGCCGGCCCGCGACACGGCATCGCGGTTCGCGGACTACGCGGCGGTGGTGCACGACGCGCTGGGCGACCGCGTCGACCAGTGGACGACGGTCAACGAGCCGTTCTGCGCGGCGTTCCTCGGGTACGGCAGCGGGGTGCACGCGCCGGGCGTCCAGGACTACGACACGGCGCTGGTCGCGGCGCACCACCTGCTGCTGGGCCACGGCCTGGCGACACGCGCGCTGACCGAGCAGGCGCGGCCGGGCCACGAGTTCTCCCTCGCGCTGAACTTCGCCCCGGCCATCCCCGACGGGTCGTCGCCGGAGCACCTGGAAGCGGCCCGGAAGTTCGACGGCATCCACAACCGGTTCTTCCTGGACCCGGTGCTGGGCCGCGGCTACCCGGACGACGTCATGGCGGACGTCCTTCACCACGGCGGCCGGTTCGCGGCGGCGGTCCGCGACGGCGACACGGACATCATCGCGGCGGCGATCGACTGGCTGGGCGTGAACTACTACGCGCCCGCGCGGGTCACGCCGCTGGCGGATCCGCTGGGGCCGAGCAACTGCCCGCTGCCGGGGCTGCGCGGTCTCGACGTGCTCCCGGCGGTCGGCCCGGTGACGGCGTTCGGCTGGGAGCAGGCGCCCGCGGTGCTGACGTCGCTGCTGGAGTGGATCTCGACGCGGTCCGGCGGGCTGCCGCTGGTGGTGGCGGAGAACGGCGCGTCGTTCGTGGACGAGGTCGTCGACGGCCGGGTCGCGGACCCCGACCGGGTGCGGTACCTGGAGACGCACGTCCGAGCGGTGCACAACGCGATCCGCGCGGGGGTGGACGTCCGCGGCTACCTGGCGTGGTCCCTGCTGGACAACTTCGAGTGGGCGATGGGGTATTCGCAACGCTTCGGCCTGGTCCACGTCGACTTCGAGACCCAGGTCCGGACGGTCAAGGACTCCGGCCGGTTCCTCGGCCGCGTCGCGAAGGCCAACGCCCTCCCCGACTAACCGTGTCGACTCCCCAATCACGCGTGTCGACCCCTCAATCACGCGTGTCGACCATTCCGGCACACCGGCCCGGTGCGCCAAGGGTCGACACGCGTGATCAGAGGGTCGACACGCGTGATTGAAGGGTCGACACGGGTCAGGAGCGTTGGCGGAAGGCGTCGGCAACACCCGACCGGGACGGGGTTTCCAGCTTCCCGAGCAACCTCGCCACGTGCGCCTGCACCGTGCGGCGCGGCAGGGACAGCTCCGCCGCGATGTCCGGGTTCGACCGGCCTTCCGCGACCAGACTCGCGATCCGGACCTCGATCGGGGTCAGCGATTCCCAGCCGTGGCCGGGGCGGATCGGCGAGAACAGCGCGCCGCGGCGGACGCCCAGGCGGCGCAGGCGCGTCTCTGCCCGGCGCAGGTCCCAGCGGGCCGACAACGCCGTGTACAGCTCCGCCGCCTCCTCGAACGCCGCCTGCGCCGCGTCCAGGCGGCCCGCGCGGGCCAGCAGTTCGGCCGCGTCCTCCAGGGCCGCCGCCAGTTCCGGGCGGCGGCCGACCGCGCGGAAGTGCTCGGCCGTCGCGAGCACCGCCGACGGGTCGTCCTCGATCAGCCCGCGGCACCACGACACCGCCGCGTGCGCCCGCGCCGGACGGCGTTCCTTCGCCGCCTCCTCCTCGCAGACGTCGAGCGCGCGCCGGGCCCGCTCGACGTCGTCCTGCTCCATCGCCAGCCGGACGAACGTCGGCAGCCACTGGTGCCGCAGCATCATCTGCGCGTACGTCGGGTTCAGGATCGGCTCGAGCACGGCCATCGCGCGGGCCCGGTCGCCGCGCTGCTCGGCGGCGAGGGCGTCGGCGACCAGCAGGAAGTCGAAGCTCTCCCGCTCGGCGCCGGTCGCCGGGGCGTACTCCTCGGCCGCGTCGAGGTGGGCCGCGGCCTGCGCGCGGTCGTCACGGCGGCCCGCGATCAGCGCCGCGACACCGTGCAGCAGCAGCGCCGCCGGGCCGGGTTCGCGCAGGCCGTAGAACGTGATCGCCGGGCCGTCCTCGGTGACGGTGTCCAGCTCGACCAGTGCCTCGTCCCAGCGCCCCTCCCAGTACCGGTGCACCGCCACGGACACCTGCAGCCCGACCGGCATCGAGTGCCGCGCCGCGACCTCGCCCGCCATGCGCAGCGCGTCGCCGGCCTCGGCGAGGCGGTCGAGGTTCTGCAGCGTGAAGACGCGGTTGTCGAGCAGGTCGAGGTGCAGGTCGGCCAGCTCGTGCTCGTCACCGACGGCCTCGATCGCGGCGTCGACGTGGGTGAGCGCGCTGTCGTGCTCACGCCGCACGGAATCGACCAGCCACAACGTCTGCAGCGCGTGCGCGGTCAGGTACCGGTCGCCGCCCGCCTGCGCCTTCGTCTCCCGCGCCGCCTTCTCCGCAGTGTCCAAATCGGACAGATCACCGCGGCGGAAGTTCGCCAGCAGCTGCCGGTGCCGCACCCGCCACAGCTCCGGCACGGCCGGGTCGTCGGCCGACGCGCCGAGCGTGGCGACCGCGCTTTCGGTGTCCCCACGCCGGTGCCGCAACGCCGCGAGGACGTGCCGCATCTCCTCGACGGCGTCCGGGTCGGTGGCGACCTCGAGTGCTTGCTGCGCCAGGGTTTCCGGGTTGCGTTCCAGCCGGAACAGCACCTTCACCAGCGCGACGAGCAGGACTTCACGGCGGGCGTCGACACCCGCGGCCAGCGCGCGTTCGAGCAGTTCGACGGCGATCAGCGGCGCCCGGTTCGACACGGCCGCGTGGTGCGCCGCGAGCCAGTCCAGCACCCACTCGTCCACCGTCGCCGGGGCCGCCACCAGCTGCTCGGCGACGCGCTTCACCGGCGCGCCGATCCGGGCGAGCGCCTCGGCCGCCTGCCGGTGCAGCGCCGCCCGCGTCCCGGCCAGCAGCCGGTCGTAAAGCGCTTGCCGCAGCAGGGGATGGCGGAAGGCGAGCTGGGTCCCGGTGTCGATCAGGACGTTCGCCGCGACGGCTTCTTCCAGCGGCTCCAGCAGGTCCGACGGCCGGGTGCCGAGCACCGCGGCGATGTCCCCGACGGCGAACTCCATCCCCAGCAGCGCGCCCCAGCGCAGCACTTCCTGCGTTCCGGCGGGCAGGAAGTCGAGCCGCCGGTCGACCGCCGCGACCAGCGAGCTCGGCGCCTCGAACTCCTCCGGGTCGTCGACGTCGGCCTCGCCGCCGCTGACCTCGACCGCGCCGGCGCGCAGCAGGACGTCGACCATCTCCTTGACGTACAACGGGTTTCCCGCACCACGCGCGGCCAGCTCCCGCAGCCCCGGCCCGGGCGGCGACCCGATCTGGTCTTCGATCAGCCGCCCGACGTCCGCGCCGGTCAGCGGCGCGAGGTCGAGGACCACGCCGTCGCGCGCCAGGACCCCGCGGCGCAGCTGGGCGAGCTCGGCGCGGTCGGGCGCCGGCCGGGTCGCGGCCACCAGCAGCAGCGGCAGCTGCCGGGTCGCCGCGCAGAGCCGGTGCCAGACCAGCACGGACGCCTCGTCCGCCCACTGCAGGTCGTCGATCACCAGCACCTGCGGCGAGTGCGCGCACAGCTCGTCGACCAAGGCCAGGATCCGGTCGACGGCGCCGAGCACCGGGTCGGCCGGCCCCCAGCTGCGCCGCACCGGGCCTTCACCCGCGAGCTCCTTCGCCAGCCGCGCGCGCCGCGGGTCGGGCGAATGCGCGTCGATCGCCAGGCACTCCAGCATGACCTGCAGCGGGAACCGCGTGCTCAGCTCGTCCGCGGCCGCCCAGAGCCGCTGGACGCCGGGGGCGTCCGGCAGCGAGCTGGTGAGCAGCTCGGACTTGCCGATCCCGGCCTCGCCTTCGATCCACACGGCCCGGCCGCGCCCGGCCCGGACGTCGGTGACGAGCTCGGCGAGCCGAGTCGTCTCGGCTTCCCGGCCGAAGAGCCGGTGCCCGGTGACGACCACCGGCGCGGTGGGAGCGTCGAGGGCCGGGTCCTGGGCGAGGATCTGCTGCTGCAGCCGTTGCAGTGCCGGGCCGGGCTCAACCCCGAGCTCGTTGATCAGCGTGGTGCGGGCGTCGCGGAAGACGTCGAGGGCGTCGGCGTGCCGCCCGCTGCGGTAGAGGGCGAGCATGAGCGACTCGCGCAGCGGCTCCCGCAGCGGGTGCTCCCCGGCCAGCACCGCGAGCTCGGGCGCGAGGTCGAGGTGGCCGCCGAGCGCGAGCAGCGCCTCGGCCCGCCGTTCCAGGGTGTTCAGCCGCAGCTCAGCGAGGTATTCGCGGTGTCGCTCGGCGAACTCGCCGGGCACCCCGGAAAGCGCTTCACCCTGCCAGAGGGCGAGGGCGGCGTCGAGCTCGGTGACCGCGGCGCGCGGGTCACCTCCGTCGAGCCGGCGCTGCGCGGCGTCGCGGTGCCGCTCGAACACGGCGGCGTCGAGGGCGTCGTCTTCGAGCAGCAGCGAGTACCCGGCGGGGTCCGACAGGAGGACACTCGCGGCCGACCAGCGTGAGCGGTCCGGCTCCAGCGCGCGCCGCAGCCCCGAAACGTAGGTGTGGACGCTGCCTTCGACACTCGCGGGCGCGGAGTCGCCCCAGACCCCGGCGATCAGCTCGGCCCGCGGCACCGGCCGGCCGGCGTTGACCGCGAGCACGGCGAAGATGGCGCGCTGACGCGCGGGGCCCAGGCCGATTTCGGCCGTCCCGCGCCAGGCCCGCAGCGGGCCGAGCACGCCCACCCGCAGACCGGTGTCCGCATCCCCTGGCATGTCGTTCCGTTCCCTCTGGGGCGCGTGCCCCAGACCCCCGCCAGGGCGGGCCCCCAGGACCCCGGCGGACATCTCTCGGTGCCGACTTCACCGGCGAGCTTACTGTCGTGGCAAGAGGTACCTGAAGTGCGGGGAATCCGGGTTCCCGGCCCCTGGTGTCGGCCGAAGTTTCGACCGTCCGACCGGTATGCGCGGCAGGCTCACTCGCCGGCGGCGCGGGACCGCACGGGGTTGGCGCGCCGGATCCCGAACGGCTGCATCCGGGCCTCCGCGCGCCGCACGTCCCACACCGCGCCCATGCCGGTGTACGCGGTCAAGGCCGTCCGGAACGCCGTCCGCGCCTCGTCCAGCCGGCCCGACTCCGCGAGCAGGATCGCCGCGTCCTCGGTCGCCTTCGCCTGCTTCAGGAGCCGCCCGGCCGCGCGGTAGTGCCCGGCCGCCGTCAGCACCGGCTCCGGATCACCGGTGACCAGCCCCCGGCAGTGCGCGGCCGCCGCCGCGTGCGCCGGCGGGACGTCGCCGTCCGGCTCCAGCAGCCGCAGCGCCTGATGCGCCCGCTGCTGGTCACCCAGCGCCCCCGCGAGCCGCACCAGGTCCGGCAGCCACTGGTGGCGGGCGGCGGGCGGGTAGTTCTCCTCCAGCAGCGGCAGCAGCGCCGTCAGCGCGGCCTCGGGACGGCCGTCCTGCTCGGCCAGCAACGCCTGCGCGGCCAGGAGGAAGTCACCGCCGTCGGGCTCCAGGCCCTGCGGCCACCGCTGCCGGCTCGCCGCCTCGAGGTGGGTCCTGGCCGTGCCCGGCTCACCGCGGTGGCCGGCGATCAGCGCGCCGACGCCGTGCACGAGCAGCGCCGAACCCGGGCTGCGCAGGACGTAGGACGCGGTTTCCGCGCCGTCGCGGATCACCGCGTCCAGCTCGGCCAGCGCCTCGCGCCAGCGGCCCAGCCAGTAGTAGTGCACCGCGCCGGCCAGGTGCATCTCACCCGGCACCGCGCGGGTCGCCGCGATCCGGCGGGCCGCGTCGAGCGGCTCGGCCGCCTCGTCGAGGCTGTCGAGGTTCGGCACGGACAGCGCCGCGTCGTCGAGCGGGTGCAGCCCGGCCGGGACGAGCACCGCGCCGGTGTCTTCGCCGAGCCGTTCCAGCGTGGCCAGCAGCGACTCGTGCCGCCCGCGCCACATCTCCGGGACGTCGGCGTCGTCGAGGGTCCGCTTCAGCTCGGCCGTCGCCTCGGCGAAGTCGCCGCGGCGGTAGTAGATGTAGGCCAGGATCCAGCGCATCTCGGCCGCGCGCCTGCTGTCGGACGTCCGCGCGACGACCGAGCGTGCCTCGGCCTCGGGCTCGCGGCCGAGCCAGAACATCAGCCGCGCCAGGGTCGCGGTCAGCGTCTCCCGCGCGTCCGGCGGCAGCGTGCCCTGGGTGACGGCGTGGCGCAGCAGGTCGACGGCGACCCGCGGGGTCTCGGTGGCGACCGTGCCGATGTTCTCCAGCAGCCACGCGGTGACCCACGGGTCGACCTGCGCGGGCGCGGCGGCGAGCTGCTCGGCGACGCGGTCCGCGGGGGAACCGGTGCCGGCGAAGGCCTCCGCGAGCTGCCGGTGCAGCGCGACGCGCATCGCGGCGGGCGTCTTTTCGTAGAGCACGCGGCGCAGCAACGGGTGCCGGAACGCCAGCCGGTCACCCGACTCGACGAGCACCCCCGCCGTGATCGCCTCGTCGACCGCGCCGACCAGCGCCGTCGGCGGCCGTTCGGTGGCGACGGCGATGTCCGACAGCGAGAACTCGCGGCCCAGCAACGCGGCCCAGCGCAGGGTGTCGCGCGTCCCGCTGGAGAGGAAGCTCAGGTAGAGCGTGATCCGCGAGCCCAGCGGCGACGGGATGGTCGCGCACGAGTTGCCGTCGAGGTGCGCGTGGACGCCGTCGAGCACGATCATGCCCTGCCCGAGCAGCGTCTCGACGATTTCCCGGACGTAGCGCGGGTTCCCGGACGCGTACGACACCAGCACCTGGAGCCCGGGCCCGGGCGGCGCGCCGACCAGCTCGGTGGCGAGTTCGAGCGCGGCGGCGACGGCCAGCGGCGGCAGCGTGAGCACGGTGGTGGGGTCGGCGTCGAGCTCGGCGCGCAGGTCGTCGAGCGCGGCCTGGCGCGGCACCGCGCGGCACGCGCCCACGAGCAGCAGCGGCAGCTCCCGCGTCTCCCGGCTCAGGTGCCGCCACACCCGCAGGGTCGTGTCGTCCGCCCACTGCAGGTCGTCGACCGCCAGCACCAGCGGCGCCTCGGCGCACAGCTCGCGGACCAGCCCGAGCAGGCCGTCGACCGGGTCTTCCCCTGGCCGCTCGGCGAGCCGCGCGGCCAGGCCGGCCCGGCGTTCGTCGGTGGCGCGCGGGTGCACCCCCAGCGCGTCGAGCAACGGCCGGAGCGCGAACCGCTGGTCCAGCGCGTCCGCGGCGGCGAAGGCGGGCTTCAGCTCGGCGTCCTGGGCCATGGCGAGGACTTCGGCGAGCATGGCCGTGCGGCCGCTGCCCGGCTCACCCTCGAGCCACAACGACCGGCCCGTGCCCGCTCCGAGCTCGGCGACGGCTTCGCGCAGCCGGGTCAGCTCGGCCTCGCGGCCGACGAAGACGTCCGCCTGCTCGGGCAGGGTCGCGGCGGGGAACCGCGGCAGCCGGGCCGGGGGCGGCGGTTTCGGCGCCGCG
Organism: Amycolatopsis sp. NPDC104863; assembly: GCF_055582965.1. Classification (NCBI taxonomy): domain Bacteria; kingdom Bacillati; phylum Actinomycetota; class Actinomycetes; order Pseudonocardiales; family Pseudonocardiaceae; genus Amycolatopsis; species Amycolatopsis sp. NPDC104863. The sequence goes on along the minus strand of NZ_JBVJOW010000011.1, from coordinate 304,569 downwards.
GGCTCGGCGGGCTTCTCCACCAGCTGCTCGTACAACCGCCGCAGCGCCGGGCCGGGCTCGGTGCCCGACGACTCGACCAGCCTGTCCCGGACGTCGGCGTACACCGCGATCGCCTCGGTCCGCCGGTCGGCGCGGGCCAGCGCCCGCATGAGCAGCCCGCGCACCGTCTCGCGGAAGGGGTGTTCGCGCGTCAACGCGGTCAGCTCCGCGACGAGCTCGGCGTGCCCGCCCAGCTCCAGCACGATCTCCGCGCGCCGCTCGATCGTCGCCAGCCGGACCTCCTCGAGGCGGGCGCGCTGGGCGGCGGCGAACGGCCCGGGCAGGCCCGACAGCGGGATGCCCTGCCACAGGCCCAGCGCCTCATCGAGGGTTTCGCGCGCGCCGCGCAGGTCACCGGCCGACTGCGTGCGCTGGGCCAGCTCCCGCAGGGTTTCGAACCGGTGGACGTCGATCGACTCCGCGTCCAGCCGCAGGGAGTACCCGGACCCGATCGACGCGAGCAGCTGCGGGCCCTCACCCTTGACCCGGCCGGGTTCGAGCGCGCGCCGCAGGCCGGAAACGTAGGTGTAGATGGACCCTTGCGCACTCTGCGGCGGCGCTTCGCCCCAGACGGCGTCGATCAGCTCCTCGCGCGAGACCGTGCGGTTCGGGTTCATCGCCAGCACGGCGAGAACCGTCCGACGGTGCGCGGAGCCGAGGTCGAGCTCCTCTTCGCCCAGCCAAGCCTTCACCGGGCCCAGAAGGTGGAGTCTCGGTGCGGAGCTGTCCGCAGCCGACATCGGTCTCCCTTCGTGCGCTGACGGATCGTCACGCGCCGGATGCCTGAGGTGAGCATACGCGGCCGTCGTGAACCGGCAGGCAATGATGGCGGACATTCGGGCAACGGCGGACGGGCGGGGTTTCGTCGCGCCGCGGCGTGCGCCACGCTCGGGGAGCCGAACCCGTGTGAGGAGCCCGGATGTCCACACCCGTGCCGACGGAGGACATGAAGCACGCCGCAGCGCGCTTCGCGTCCGCCATCGAAGCGGCCCACGAGCGGCTTCGCGGGGTCAACAGCGAGATGGCGACGGTCCAGGCCGCGTGGCGCGGGGAGGCGTCCGTCCGGTTCGGGCAGGCGATGAGCGACTGGGAGCAGGAGTTCGACGTGATCCTCTCGAGGCTGGCGTGGCTGCTCGAAACCACCGGCGGCCGGGTGCCGCGGCCGCGGCGGCCGTGACCCGGCACGAGCTCGACTTCACCCTCGCCGACCTCGTGCTCGACCGGATGGGGTCGGTCACCGGTGAGCTCGGCGAGCTGCTCGCCGAGCTCGAGGAGGGGGTCGAGCCGGGCCTGGCCGGCTGGACCGGCGAGGCGCGGGAGCAGTACCTGCTGGCCAAGCGCGACTGGGCCCGCGCGGCCGAGCGGATGCCGGAGTGCCTGGAGCGGGCGCGGGAGGCGTTCGGGGAGCTGGCCCGGGGCGACGGCGGCCCGGCGACGCGCGACGGCTGGTGACTTCTTCACGGCGTGAAGACGGAATAGGGAAGGCGTGAAGACGCGCCGTCCACACTGCCTCCATGAAGCCCGTCGAAGTGACCGTCCTCGCCTCGGACCCGATCACGCACGCCGGCGCGGTGAGCCTCCTGGAGTCGCATCCGGACGTCCGGGTCACCGACCTGGTGCCGGACGTGCTGCTGGTGATGGAGGAGCACGTCACCGAGGCGGTGCTGGGCGAGATCCGCGCGGCGAAGGCGTCTCACGTCGTGCTGGTCGTCGAACACTTCCGCGAGAGCGACCTGATGGCGGTGCTGGAGAGCGGCGTCGTGGCGATCCTGCCGCGCCGCGAGACGGGCGGGGCCGAGCTGGTGACGGCGGTGCTGGCCGCGGGCGACGGCACGGCGAACCTGCCGCCGCGGCTGCAAGGGGCGCTGCTTTCGCAGGTGCAGCGCATGCGCCGGGACGTCCTGGAGCCGAACGGGCTGACGCTGTCCGGCCTCGCCGCGCGCGAATGCGACGTGCTGCGGCTGGTCGCCGAGGGCTTCGGGACCGAGGAGATCGCGGCGAAGCTGTGTTACTCCGAGCGGACCGTGAAGAACGTCCTCTACGGACTCATGACGCGCTGCGGCCTCAACAACCGCGCGCACGCCGTCGCCTACGCGCTGCGAGCGGGCGCGATCTGAGCCGGTTTCCGCGCCTTCGCGTGGGCTAGGGTCACGATCATGGTGTTGACGGCAGCAGAGATCGCGGCGTCCGTCCGGGCCGGGCAGCTCGATCCTGTGCAGGTGACCAAGGAAGCCCTCGACCGGATCGCCGCGGCGGACGGCGTGGTCGGCGCCTTCCGCCGGGTGCGCGCCGACGAGGCGCTGGCCGAAGCCGCGGAGGTCGCCGCGCGGCCCGATCTCGCGTCGCTGCCGCTGGCCGGCGTGCCGGTCGCGGTCAAGGACGTCACGGCGATCACCGGCGAGTTCGCCTCCCACGGTTCGGCGGCGGGGCCGTCTTCCCGGGCGGTCGAGGACGGCGTGGTCGCGGCGCGGCTGCGGGCGGCCGGCGCGGTGCTCGTCGGGCTGACGCGCGTGCCGGAGCTGTGCGTCTGGCCGATGAGCGACACCCCGGACGGCATCGCCCGCAACCCCTGGGACCCGACGTACGCCTCGGGCGGCTCGTCCGGCGGCAGCGCGGCGGCGGTGGCGGCCGGGCTGGTCCCGGTGGCCCACGGCACCGACGGCATGGGCTCGATCCGGCTGCCGGCCGCGATGTGCGGGCTGGTCGGGCTCAAGCCAGGCTCGGACCTGCTGGCCGAAGGCGGCTGGTTCGGCATGTCGGTGCACGGCCCGCTGACAACGACGGTCGCGGACGCGGCGGTGCTGCTGTCGGTGCTGGCGGACAAGCCTTCGCTGGCTTCGGTGCCTTCGCCGTCGGCTGTGCGCATCGCGACGTCGACGACGGTGCCGCTGCTGCACACCCCGGTGCCCCGCGAGCTGGTGGCGGCGGTCGCACAGGCGGCGGGCTTCCTGACGGCGGCCGGCCACACGGTCTCCCCGGGAGCACCGCGCTACCCGGCGACGATGGTGGCGGGCATGACGGCCCGCTGGCTCGCGGGCCCGGCCCGCCAGGCCCGCGACTTCGACTTCGGCCGGTTCCAGCGGCGCACCCGCACGCACGTCCGCCTCGGCCGGCTCCTGGAGCGGGCGGGCCTGATCCGCGACCGCACCCGCGACCGCTGGCTCGAGCGCGCGGCGGAGTTCTTCGAGGCCCACGACGTCCTGATGACACCGACGCTGTCGCACTGGCCGGTGAAGGCGGGCCGCTGGCACGAGCGCCGCTGGCTGACGAACGTCCTGCCGTCGACGCGCCTGGCGGGCTTCACGGGCCAGTGGAACCTGGCGGGCTACCCGGCGATCACGGTCCCGGTGGGCCGCTCGGTCAGGTCGGGCTTGCCAACGTCGGTCCAGCTGATCACCCGCCCCGGCGGCGAGCCGTTGCTGCTGGGCCTGGCGGCCCAGCTGGAGTCAGCCAACCCCTGGCCCCGCACCGCCCGCAACTGAACCCCGCGACCCCCGCCCCCACTCACGCGACTCCCGCCCGCAAGCACGCGAGTTCGGCCCGCAAGCACGCGAGTTCGGCCCGCAAGCACGCGAGTTCGGCCCGCAAGCACGCGAGTTCCGTCCGCAAGCACGCGAGTCCAGTCCCCAGTCACGCGAGTTCCGCCCGCAGGCACGCGAGTTCCGGTTCCAGCCACGCGAGCCGACCCACTAGGTCCGTGTCGTCCGCCCAGGTACGCGTGTCGTCCGCTCGGGTACGCGTGTCGTCCCTTCAGACACGCGAGTCGACCCTCCGATCACGCGAGTTGACCTTCCGATCACGCGTGTCGTCCCTCCGATCACGCGTCAGCCGCACCGCGCCGGCGAGCGCCGGAACTGTCGGTGCCCGCCGGTAGCGTGGAAAACGGGGGCTGCTCAGGCCCGGAAACGCACTGAAGGCCGCCCCGATCACTCGGGACGGCCTTCACGCGAGAAGTCTCAGGAACCCGGCTTGCTCGCCGTCGGCGAGAGCGGCTTGGCGCCGTTGCCGTTCCCGTTCGCCGGCTTGGTCGCCGGGCCGTTCGGCTTCGCGGGCGCATTGCCCGGCTTCGCCACCGGCTTGGGCGCCGGCGCCGCGGCCTTCACCGCGGGCTTCGCCGAAGCCGACGCCGGGATCGACGGCTGGACCACCGGGACCACCGGCGCGGCCGGGGTCGTCGGGGACTCCGCCGCGGTGTCGCCGCCCACCAGCTTGGACGCCTGCGGGATCACCGCTTCCTCCGGCAGCGTCGCCAGCTGCGTCTCGCTGCGGTTGAGGATGTCCTCCGCCGCCGCGAGGCTCTTGCGCGCCTGCTCGCGGATCTCCGCCAGGCGCTCGACCTTGCGGTTCGCCGCCGTCGTGCGCTGGGCCGCCTGGGTGGTCGCCTCGTCGAGCCGGCGCTTGGCCTCCGCCGTGGCCTCGTCCAGCCGCCGCTTGGCCTCGGCCGTCGCCTCCGCGAGCCGGCGCTCGGCCTGGTTCTTGCTGGCCGTGCGCTGGTCGGCGACGTGCTTCTCGAGCGCCGCCTTCTGCGCCGCCTGCGACGACTCGAACTCACGCTCGAGCTTCCGCCGCTTGCGCTCGGCCTCGTTGTCGAGCAGCTCCCGCCGCTGGGCCGCCTCGACGGTCAGCCGCTGCACCTCCGCGCGCGTCTCCGCCAGCGCGTTCTCGTGCTCGGAGTGCAGCAGGTCGGCCTGCTTGTCCAGCTCCGTGACGAGCCGCGAGTAGCGCTCGCGCAGCTTCGTCGACGCCTCGGTCGAGCCCGCCCACGTCTTCTCCGCGGCGGCCTCGGCGCGCTTGACGATCTCGTCCGCGCGGGCCTGCGCGAGCGTGACCGTCCGCTGCATCCGCTCGTCGAGGTCCTCGAGCCGCTCCGGCGGTTTCTTGAGCTCCTCCACCCGCGCTTCCAGCGACGCCACCTGCTGCCGGACCGACTCCAGCTCACGGGTCGCCGTGGCGGCCTGCGCCACGGCGGCGTCGCGGTCGCTCAGCACCCGGCGCAGCTGGGCTTCGACGTGGTCGAGGTACTGACGCACCTCGTTGCGGTCGAAGCCGTGCCAGGCCTGGGTGTATTCACGACGGAGGGGGAGGAGGCCGTTGAGGGCGCTCGCGGCGTGGTCGCGCTCAGGAACCATGCGCCCGACCGTACCCGGGCACCGTCCGCTTACGCCGGTCGGCTTAACAAATCACCAACACGTGTCGCGGTTCCGGCGGCGCGTCGCCGGAATGGCCGCACCCGGAAAACGCAGAGTCACCAGTGAAAGCCGCGCGAAAGCCGGGCGAGCGCCATCGCCGCACGCGAGAGGTGTTTCTCACCACGTCCGATCTTGAGACCGCCCGAACCGCCCGCCGCGGCGGAATCCGGGAAGATCCGGAAACCCTGGTACGCGACGGCGTCGGTGAGGCCCGGCGTGAGCGTGTACGCCAGCCCGATCGCCTGCCCCGCCGGGGTGCCGATGTGCTTCGGCCGCTCGACGAGCGCCTTGAGCACCATGTCCGCGGCCTGCTCCGGCGACTTCGTCGGGAACGCGTCGTAGATCTTCGTCGGCCGGATCATCGGCGTCCGCACGAGCGGCATGTGGATGGTGGTGAACGTGATCCCGTCACCGTGCGTCTCGGTCGCGGCGATCCGCGAGAAGTAGTCCAGCGCCGCCTTCGACGCCGCGTACGCCGAGAAGCGCGGCGCGATGCCCTGCACGCCGATCGACGAGACGTTCACGATGTGCCCGAACTTCCGCTCGGACATGTGCGGCAGCACGGCGAGGATCAGCCGGACCGCGCCGAAGTAGTTGATCGCCATCGCGCGCTCGTAGTCGTGCATCCGGTCGTACGACAGCTTGATCGACCGGCGGATCGACCGGCCGGCGTTGTTGACCAGCATGTCGATCCGGCCGTGCTCGGCGAGCATCGCGTCGACGGCCTTGCGCACCGAGTCCTCGTCGGTGAGGTCGGCGGGGTAGACCGACGCGGTGCCGCCGGCGGCGACGATCTCGTCGCGGACCTCTTCCAGCTCGTGCTGGCGCCGCGCGACGAGCAGCGGGACACCACCCGCGGCCGCCACCTTCAACGCCGTCGCCCGGCCGATGCCCGACGACGCGCCGGTGATGATCACGCGCCGGCCGTCCAGCTCACCGCGCGGGCCGTGCTTGCGGGCGCGGAACGGGTCGAGGTGCTCGCGCCAGTAGCGCCAGAGCGTCGGCGCGTAGTCCTCCAGCCGCGGCACCTCGAGCGACCCGGCGAGGGCCTTGCGCGTCTCGGCCGAGGAGAACACCGACGGGAACGCCATGGTCTCCAGCAGCACCGGCGGGATGCCGAAGCGCTCCATGACGGCGTCGCGCGCGATGGTGACGCCGGGGATGTGCTCGGTCAGCTTCACCAGCCCGACGATCCGCTTGGAAAGGCCTTCGCCGAGCTGCACGCTGATCGTCGGCGCGCCCGCGGCCTTCGCGAAGGCGTTGTAGACGGAGACGACCGGCTGCGGCTCGGGGTTGACCAGGTGGAAGGCCTGGCCGTCGAGACCGGGCTTGACCACCAGCTCGAGCAGCGCCTTCGCGACGTAGTCGACCGGCACGATGTTGGTGTCGCCGAGGTCCGGGCCGACGATCGGCAGCACGTCCGGCAGCCCGGCGAGCCGGTTGATCGCGGGGAAGAGGTAGTACGGGCCGTCGACCTTGTCCATCTCGCCGGTCTCGGAGTGCCCGACGACCACCGCGGGCCGGTAGACCCGCCACGGCACCTCGTCCTGCTCGCGGACGATCTTCTCGGCCTCGAACTTCGTCCGGTGGTACGGCGTGACGAGCCGCTGCCCGGCGTCGAACATCTCCTCGGTGAAGACGCCTTCGTGGTCACCCGCGACGGCCACCGAAGAAACGTGGTGCAGGCAGCCGGCGCGCAGGTCGGCGGCGAGGTCGACGACGGCGCGCGTACCGTCCACATTGGCCTTGATGCTGGCTTCGTCGTCGGCGGTGAGGTCGTAGAGGGCGGCGAGGTGCACCACGTGGTCGACGTGCCCGCGCAGCTCCTCGCGGTCCGCTTCGGACACCCCGAGCAGCGGCTCGCCGAGGTCGCCGGTGACCAGCGTGACGCGGTCGGAGTGCGGCCACTGGTCGACCAGCGCGGCCAGCTTCGCCTTGCTCGACGCGCGGACCAGCAGCGCGACGCGGTCGTCGTCGGGGCGGGAGAGCAGCAGCCGGGTGAACTGGCGCCCGATCAGTCCGGTCGCCCCGGTCACCAAGAACGTCGCCATCGTCTTCACACCTCTCACCGCTTGCCCTGACCCTGGGCATTCTGCTGCATCCGGGCGGCGGTGACCACCTCGCGAGGACGTGAAGTTACTCACGGGTAACTTATTGGGGGTCCGCGATGACGACGCGGTTCTCCTCGTAGCCGTCCGAACCGCCGACCCAGCGGCCCCCGCACGTCACCAGCACGAGCCGGTGCGGCCCGGACTGGCCGAAGAGGTCGTCGGCCCGGGCCGGGAGGTCGTTCTTGTGCACCGTGACGAGCTGGGAGACCTTGAAGCGCCGGAGTTTCCCGTCGTTGTCCACAATGGACACGATGGAGCCGGTCTCGATGGACCAGAGCTCGGCGAACGGCCCGGTCGCGCCCCGCCAGTTCACGTGCCCGGCGAGCACACTCGCCCCACCGGCGGCATCGAGGGCGGCGCCCCACCAGGTCGCCTGCCCGAGATCGGCGGGGATCGGAAGCTCCCCACCGGGGCCGAGGTCCTTCCGCACGAGGACGGCTTGACCACCACCGGGCAGCCGCACGGTGCCGGGCGGCTGCGGCTTGGGAGAAGGAGGTGGTGGGGTCGACTGGGTCTGCGCGGCCGGGGCGGCGGGCGCGGTGCTGGTCGGGGTGGGGGTGGTGGTCGGGCCCGGACTCGCGGCGGGGGCGGCGGCGCCCGCTGCGGGCAGAGCGGTCCCGGCTACGACGGCTACGGGCGGCGAGCCGGCCACGGAGGAGCCGAGCTGTACCGCGAGCACGGTCGCGGCGCCGAGCGCAAAGCCGACGAGCAGCCGACCCCGCCGCGGCTTCGGCGGGGTGTGGGTGCGCCACGGATCGGCGCTCGGCTGGTCGGCGCCGGTTTGCCACCGACTGTCCGCTTGCCGGCCCGCGCCGGAGTGCTGCTCGGTGCCGGTCTGCCCGGCGCCGCGGCCGCGCTGGTCGCCGACGGCCTGCCACGGGTCGGCGGTCGGCTGGTCGGCGCCGGTTTGCCACTGACCGTCCGCTTGCCAGCCCGCGCCGGGGTGCTGGTCGGCGCCGGTCTGCCACCGACCGTCCGCACGCCGCTCATCCGGCGGCCAAGCCCCACCGAGCTGCTCATCCTCCTCAGGACGCCACCCGGTCCCGCGCCGCCACTCCTCGACGAACCAGCTCTCGCCCTGCCAGTTGTCGCCTGCCAACGCCGTTACCTCCGGGATGCCCGCCGCGCCGCGAAGGCGACCAGACCGGCGCCCAGCAGCGCCAGCAGGCCGAGCCCGGCCAGGCCCGCCGTCGAATAGCTCGTCTCCACGACGCCCCGCGCCTGCGCCAGCGGCTGGTCGCCGGCCGGGATCGCGCGCGGGACCTCGTTCGGCTTGTTCGTCACCGTCAACGCCAGCGTCTCGCCCGGCTTCACCGTTCCGCACGCCGACGGCGGGTTCTGCGGGTCGTACGCGTTCGTGTACCCCGGTGGCGGGCTCGCCTCCACCACGCAGATCTCCTGTGGCGTCCGGAGGTTCTCCACCGTCACCCCGCCGGTCGCGCCGTCGGTCGTGACGACCGCGGGCTTGCCGTCGGCGCCGGTGAGGGGCTTGCCGTCCTGGCCGAGCGCGGCCGACGTCTTGTCCTTGCCGGTGATCCGCAGGACCGCGCCGCCGACACCCTTGCCCGTGTTCGCGTCCGTCTTCGTCACCTGCACCTTGCCGGGCTTCGCGACGTTCACGACCCCCTGCGCGGTCAGCTCCTTCTCACCGCCGGTGGAGACGACGCGCTGCTTCGACGTGTCGACCGGCAGCCGGACGTAGGGCCGGTCGGCCGGCGCGGACAGCGACGCCACCAGCTTCGGCCGGTCGCCGGTCGGGGTCAGCTTCACCGTCACCGTTCCGTCCGCGCCGGTCTTCAGCGTGACGTCCTTCGCCGCGGCCTGCGGGCTCGCGTTGCCCGCCGTGTCCCCGGCCGGTTCGCCGAGGGTGCCGGCCGTCGCCGTCAGCTTCACCGGGACGTCCGGGATGCCCTTGCCCCTGGCGTTCTTCACCGTCGCGGTCCACTCCGCCGGTTCGCCGAGGTGCTGGTCGCCCTTCGGCGCGGTCAGTGCTGCCGTCCACGGCCCGCGGTTGGTTTCGGCGTCCGTCCTCAGCCGCTCGACGGCGTCCGCCGAGTCCTTGCTCATGGCCTTCAGGTACCCGGGCGCGTCATAGGCGATCTTGTCCGCGGGCAGGCCCGGGTCGAGGTCGGCGGGGGTGCGTGGCGCCGCGGTCCACGAGTGCAGCAGGTGCGCGAGCGCGGTCGCCTCGTCGGGGTTCTTCGTGCCGCCGTAGCGCAGCAGCAGGTAGGAGATGTTCGCCGCCACGTCCGCGGGCAGCTTCGTGCCCCACTTCGTCAGCAGCTCGTCGCCGGGCTTGTACGGCTCGTCGGTGTCCGGCGCGCGGAGCCGGAAGCTCACGCAGAACACCTGCTCCCCGCCGACGACGTACGATCCCAGCCAGACCGGGCGCGGCGCCGGGTCGGCACCGACCCGGTGGCCGATGCCTTCCTGGCTCGCGGCCGACGCCGTGGTCGCGGACAGTGCGCCGAGCAGCGTCGCGGCGAACAAAGCGATGAGCACGCGGGCGCCCGCGCGCGGGCGTGTTGACCACCCCATGGTGTGTAGGCTCCTTCGTCGGACGTGCGGGCACGCAAACGCGTCGCCGCAGGTCACACGATTGATCAACTCCCCGACGCGCGTTCGGTGAACGTCCGAGCACGCCAGGTGAGCGTCGCGCCGACGGGGCTGGACTGTCTACCGCTCTTCGGGTGGCTGTCGCCGAACGGTCGTGATCCCGGTCGCATACGGTGTCCACCGTGGCCAGTGGCCCGCCGTCGAGTAAAGTTGTCTTTACTCGGCGGGAACCGCGCGTGCCCGGCGGTCGTTGAACCCGATGCAGCGTCGATCCACAAAGCAGCAGATCCAGGAGGATCAGGTGCGTTCCAGTAGCAACCCGGCGTTCCGCAACCTGCCCCGCGGCGGAACCCAGACCCAGTACGGCCCCCCGGTGGGCTTCAACCAACCCCAGGGCGGCGTGCCCGGGTACGGCCCGGGGCAGGTCACCTCCGGCGAGGGCGACCGGCCGATGACCGTCGACGACGTCGTCGTCAAGACCGGCATGAGCCTCGGTGTCGCGCTGCTCGTCGGGATCGTCACGGCGATCTGGGCCCAGAACACGCTGGCCGAGACCGGCAAGCTCTCCGGCGCCCTCATCGGCGCGATGATCGGCGGCCTGATCGTCGGGCTCGTCGTCTCGCTTGTGATCATCTTCAAGCAGAAGCCGAGCGGCCCGCTGACGCTGGTCTACTCCGCTGCCGAAGGCCTCTTCCTGGGCGCGCTGAGCGGCGTTTTCGAAACGGTCTACCACGGCATCGCGCTGCAGGCGATCATCGGCACCGTAGGTGTCTTCATCGGCATGCTGGTCGTCTACAAGACCGGCGCGGTCAAGGTGACGCCGAAGCTGACGAAGTGGATCGTCGGGGCGGTCGTCGGCGTCGCGGTCCTGATGCTGTTCAACCTGATCAGCTCGTTCGCCTTCGGGTTCAACCCGCTGCGCGACGGCAGCCCGCTCGCCATCGCCTTCAGCATCCTCTGCATCGGCATCGCCGCCTTCAGCTTCCTGCTGGACTTCGACCAGGCCGACCGGATGATCCGCGAGGGCATGCCGGCGAAGTGGGCCTGGTACACCGCGTTCGGCCTGATGACCACGCTGGTCTGGCTGTACCTGGAGATCCTGCGGCTGCTGTCCTACCTCCGCGAGTAACCTGGCTCACAGTTCCTCAGTGAAGGCGCTCCGTAACCAACGGGGCGCCTTTTCTGTGGGTAATTCGTGCATACGGGGACCCCGCTGCGGACCGCGATCACCCTGCGTGTTTGATGACCCGGTCGATTTCCTTTCACATGTGTGAGGTTCACAGTGAGCGTTCCCCCTCCGGCCCCCGGGGGCCAGCAGCCGGTGGGTCAGCCCGATCCCTACGGACCGCCCTCCGGCGGTCAGCCGCAGCCGCAGTACGGGCAGCCCGGCGCCTACGGCCAGGCGCCGCAGGGCCAGCCCGGTCAGCCGGGCCAGTTCGGCCCGCCGCCGCAGGGCCAGCCGGGCCAGTACGGCCCGCCGCCCGGCCAGTTCCCGCCCGGCCAGCCCGGCTTCCCGCCGGCGCCGCCCGCCGTCCCGAAGAAGTCGAAGACCGGCGCGATCATCAAGTTCGGCGTGATCGGCGTGATCCTGGTCGTCGCCGTCGTCGTGGGGATCGTCTCGTTCTCGAACTCGCCGGCCAGCTCCAACGTCGGCGACTGCCTCACGATCACCGAGTTCACCCGGGGCGGCGACGACCCGGCGAAGGCCGACTGCAACGACCCGAAGGCGAACGTCAAGATCGCGGCGAAGCTCGACAGCTCGTCCGACAACTGCCCGGGCGGCTCCGACGCCGGCTACGACACCTACTCGGTGAGCGGCCGCAGCTCCTACAAGCTGTGCCTGATGATCAACGCGAAGCAGGGCGACTGCCTGGCGAACTTCACGTCGCAGACCAAGGGGTACCAGAAGGTCTCGTGCTCCGACCCGACCAAGGACGGCGAGCTCGTCAAGGTCGTCTCGGGCCAGGCCGACAAGAACGTCTGCGAGGGCACGGACGCCACGCGCGTGGCCGTCTACCCGGAGCCGGCGACGACGATGTGCGTCAAGACGAACGAATAGCTCCACCGCCCTGAAGGCCTCCTCGCCGCGCCGGCGAGGGGGCCTTCTCGGCGTTCAGCGGCGTCCGGACTACTCCGTTCATCCCACACTGTGCGACGGGCTGCGACGAACCGGTCACGGGACCTAACTTTGATCGTCCTGCCCCACCCACCCGAGCCTGGAGTACTGGTGGCGACGACCGAATCCCCTGCCGGGGACAAGAAGTTCCTCGACTTCCCCACCTCCTGCGCCGCGCCCGTCCCGCAGCCGGAGGACCCCGTCCGCGTGGTCCCGCTGGCCGTCGCCGGGGTGCTCGCGGCCGGCCTGACCTGGTACGTCTGGGCGTCCTACGGCGCCAAGTTCGGCGTCCTGCTGCTGCTCGGGCTCGGACTCGGGCTCGCGCTGTTCCACTCGCGGTTCGGCTTCACCTCGGCGTGGCGGCAGCTGATCGCCGTCGGCAACGGCCAGGGCCTGCGCGCGCACACCGTCCTGCTCGGCACGGCCGCGACGCTGATCGCGCTGATCGCGGGCACCGGCAGCGGCCTGTTCGGCAGCAAGCCGGCGCCGACGGCCAGCCCGCTCGGCCTCGCCCTGTTCGTCGGCGCGACGCTCTTCGCGATCGGCATGCAGCTCGGCGGCGCGTGCGCGTCCGGGACGCTGTTCGCGGTCGGGTCCGGGCAGTCGACGATCGTGCTGACGCTCGGCGGGTTCATCACCGGGTCGGTGCTCTACACCTGGGCGTACCCGGTGCTGAGCGGCTGGCCGGAGCTCAAGGGCGTGCTGCTGGCCGACCACGTCGGCTGGTTCGGCTCGTGGGCGATCACCATCGCCGTGCTCGCCGGGATCGTGCTGGTCACCCGCGCGGTGCAGCGCCGCCGCACCCCGCCGCCGGTGGACGCCGTGCCGACCGCGCACGGCTTCGCGCGGATCTTCCGCGGCTCGTGGCCGATGCTGGTCGGCGCGGTCGTGCTGGGCGTGCTGGCCGGCGCGGTGTTCCTGGTGTCGGGCGGGATCTGGGGCGTCACGAGCGCGTTCTCCCTGTGGGGCGCCAAGATCCTGCAGGTGTTCGGGCTGCACCCCGAGTCGTGGGAGTTCTGGCAGCAGAAGCCCAACGCGACGTCGCTGGCCAACCCGATCTGGAAGGACAAGAACAGCCTCACCGACATCGGGATCATGATCGGCGCGGCGGTGGCTGCCGCGGCCGCGGGCGCGTGGAAGATCCACAGCTCGATCCCGTGGCGCACGGCGCTGGCCGCGGTCCTCGGCGGGATCATGATGGGCGTCGGCGCGCGGATGGCGGGCGGCTGCAACATCGGCGCGTACCTCGGCGGCATCTCCACCGGCAGCCTGCACGGCTGGCTGTGGGGCGTGTTCGCGCTCGGCGGCACGTGGATCGGGCTGAAGCTGCGGCCGCTGTTCGGGCTGGAGAACCCGGTCCCGACCGACAGCATCTGCTGAATCCCTTCGTTTTTTGTCGGTGCCCCCCAGTACCCTCGCGGACGAATCCACGAACCTGGGGGGCCTCTTCCTTATGACTACGCAAAGAACCGGCTCGGCGCCGAACGGTGACGCGCTCGATGCCGGGGTGCTGAAGGTGGCGTCCGTCGTCGTCCTGGGCGCCATCATGGCGATCCTGGACACCACGGTCGTCAACGTCGCGCTGCAGAAGCTGACGATCGAGTTCTCGACGTCGTTCGACGTCATCCAGTGGGTCGCCACCGGCTACCTGCTCGCGCTCGCCACGGTGATCCCGGTCACCGGCTGGGCGTCGGACCGGTTCGGCACCAAGCGGCTCTACATGGTCGCGATCGTGCTGTTCCTGGCCGGCTCGATGCTCGCCGGGCTGGCGTGGAACATCGAGACGCTGATCCTCTTCCGCGTCCTGCAGGGGTTCGGCGGCGGGATGCTGATGCCGTGCGGCATGACGATCCTGACCCGCGCGGCCGGCCCGCAGCGGATCGGGCGCGTGATGGCGGTGCTGGGCGTGCCGATGCTGCTCGGCCCGATCGGCGGCCCGATCCTCGGCGGCTGGCTGGTCGACGCGGTGAGCTGGCGCTGGATCTTCTTCATCAACGTGCCGATCGGCGTCGTCACGCTGCTGCTGTCGTGGCGGCTGCTGCCGAAGGACGCGCCGGAGCCGTCCGGCCGCTTCGACTTCGTCGGCATGCTGATGGTGTCGCCGGGGCTGGCGGCGCTGATCTTCGGCGTCTCGAAGATCCCGTCCGCGGGCGGGATCGGCGCCGTCGAGGTGTGGCTGCCGTCGCTGGGCGGGCTGGTGCTGCTGGTGGCGTTCGTGCTGCGCGCGCTGAAGGTGCCGAACCCGCTGGTGGACCTGCGGCTGTTCAAGAACCGCACGTTCACGGTCGCGATGGTCACGATGTCGCTGTTCTTCGTCGCGTTCCTCGGCGGGATGATGCTGCTGCCGACGTACTTCCTGCTGGTGCGCGGCGAATCCACGCTGCACGCCGGGCTGCTGCTGGCCCCGCAGGGCTTCGGCGCGATGATCATGATGCCGATCACCGGCCGGCTGGCCGACAAGGTCGGCGCGCGGAAGATCGTGCTGCCGGGTCTGGTGCTGATCGTCGGCGCGATGGCGATGCTGACCCAGGTCAGCGCGACCACGCCGTACTGGGTGCTGCTGTCGGCGCTGTTCGTGATGGGCCTCGGCATGGGCTGCACGATGATGCCGATCACGACGTCGGCGCTGCAGACGCTGCAGCCGAAGGACATGGCCCGAGCGTCCACGGCGACGAACATCGTCCAGCAGACGGCGGGCGCGATCGGCTCGGCGGTGATGGCGACGATCCTGGCGGCCCTGCTGGCGGGCAAGTTCGGCGTCCCGACGGCCCAGGGCCAACTGGCGGCCACGGCGGCGATCCTGAACCCGGAGACCCACCCGGCGGCAACGGGCCTGGCGGCGGACGCGTTCTCGACGACGTTCGTCTGGTCCCTGGTCCTGGTGGCACTGTGCGTGATCCCGGCGCTGTTCCTCCCGAAGACCCGCCCGGCAGCCCCGGCCGCCTCGGAGGACGGCGACGAGGTCGCACCCCCGGTGATGGTCCACTGACCGGTCTGCCGCGGCTGGTCGTGAGTGTTTAGGAGGGTTCTAACCCTCCTAAACATTCACGACCCCGGGGTCAGGAGAGGCGCTCCAGGATCATCGCCATGCCCTGGCCGCCGCCGACGCACATCGTCTCGAGGCCGAACTGCTTGTCGTGGTGCTGCAGGGAGTTGATCAGCGTCGACGTGATGCGCGCGCCCGTCATGCCGAACGGGTGACCCACCGCGATCGCGCCGCCGTTGACGTTCAGGCGGTCGAGCTCGATGCCCAGGTCGCGGTACGACGGGATGACCTGCGCCGCGAACGCCTCGTTGATCTCGACCAGGTCGATGTCGCCGATGGACAGCCCCGCGCGCGAAAGCGCCTGGTTGGACGCCTCCACCGGGCCGTAGCCCATGATCTCCGGCGAAAGGCCCGTCACACCCGTCGACACGATCCGCGCCAGCGGCGTCAGGCCCAGCTCGCGCGCCTTCGTGTCGGACATGACGACGACCGCCGCCGCGCCGTCGTTCAGCGGGCAGCAGTTGCCCGCCGTCACGCGGCCGTCCGGGCGGAACACCGGCTTGAGCCCCGAGACGCCTTCCAGCGTCACGCCCGCGCGCGGGCCGTCGTCCTTCGAGACGACCGTGCCGTCCGGCAGCGTCACCGGGGTGATGTCCTTGGCCCAGAAGCCGTCGGCGATGGCCTTCTCGGCGAGGTTCTGCGAGCGGACGCCGAACTCGTCCATGTCCTCGCGGGTGACGCCCTTCAGCCGCGCCAGGTTCTCCGCGGTCTGGCCCATCGCGATGTAGACGTCCGGGACGTCGCCCGACGTGCGCGGGTCGGTCCACGAGTCGGTGCCGGACTCGGCGGTCGCGGCGGTGCGCTTCTCGGCGTCGGCGAACAGCGGGTTGTGCGTGTCCGGCCAGGAGTCCGAGCTGCCCTTCGCGAACCGCGACACGGTCTCGACGCCGGCCGAGATGAAGACGTCACCCTCGCCGGCCTTGATCGCGTGGAACGCCATCCGGGTGGTCTGCAGGCTGGACGAGCAGTAGCGCGTGACGGTGCAGCCGGGCAGGTGGTCGTACCCGAGCTCGACGGCGACCGCGCGGCCCATGTTGAACCCGGACTCGCCGCCCGGCAGGCCGCAGCCCAGCATCAGGTCGTCGATGTCGGCGGGGTCCAGCTGCGGCACCTTGGCCAGGGCCGCCTGGATCATCTGCACGGTCAGGTCGTCGGGCCGCATGCTGACCAGCGAGCCCTTCCCGGCGCGGCCGATCGGCGAACGAGCGGTGGAGACGATGACGGCTTCAGGCATGACGTGACACATCCTCGTATCGCGAGCTAGCGTGCTAAGCGGTTGCTCACCATAGTGCCGCTTGTGGCCCCGGTCGCAAAGCCGAACGCGACCAAGGCAACACGACGCCTGGCAGGATGCCTCCGTGCCGACCGAGACGCGGGTGCTGGGGACGAGGACGATCCTGCTGTGGGGAGCCGGCCTGCTGGTGGTCGCCGCGGTCGCGGCCACCCTGCTGCTCAGCCTCCTGGGCGGCGGCCGCCCGGAGGACGCCGCCCGGCTGGACGCCCTGAAGACCGCCGCCACCATCGTCGTCGGAACCGGGGGCGCCGCCGCCCTGCTGCTCGCCGCCCGCCGGCAGCGCTCGGCCGAGCTGGACCTGGCGCAGAAGGACCACGACGCCACCGAGCGCCGGATCACCGAGATCTACGGCAAGGCCGCCGACCAGCTCGGCAGCGACAAGGCGCCGGTCCGGCTCGCCGGGCTGTACTCGCTGGAACGGCTCGCCGCCGGGTACGCGCCGCACCGGCAGACGATCGTCAACGTGCTCTGCGCGTACCTGCGGATGCCGTTCGAGCACAAGACGGAGAACGGCGAAGAGCTGCAAGTCCGCAAGACCGCGCAGCGCATCCTGATGCTGCACCTGCGGCGCGGTCCCGACGAGTGGCCGAACGAGGAGTTCTGGCCCGACGTCGACCTCGACTTCTCCGGGGCGAAGCTCGTCGGCCTGAACCTCACGCACTGTTCGATCCGGTCGATCACGTGCTACGGGACGGTGTTCCTCGAACTGGCGACCTTCCGTGGCACCGAATTCCGCACCAAGGCCGACTTCAACAAAGCGCGGTTCGACGAACGCGTCGATTTCCGGGGAACCGTTTTCGGCGGTGACCGCGACAGCTTCAACGGCGCCGTTTTCGCCGGTCCCGCCGATTTCGGGACGAAGTCCTCGGCCCGCCTCGCGGGCGCCGAAGCGCAGCGGGGGTTTCCCCGGACCTGGCCGCCCGGCTGGGAAGAACGGGCGGTCACCGACAAGCCGGGCTGGGCGGAATTGACACGAAAGGACGATCCGGGGCAACCGGCTGCCCGATAGGATCGTGTCATCAACGAGAGTTCGCCATTTTCCACGACGGGAGGTGAACCGGCGATGATTATCGGTCGGGCCGCACGGCGGCTGTCCCCGAACCTGCTGCGGACGGGTTGCCGCGCGCTGATCGGCGCCGGACGGCACCTCCGGGACGGGATGACGGCTCAGCGCACTGCGGCCCTCGGGCCGGAACCGGTTCGGACGGGCGGCTTGGTGGCCGCCTGAGGTCCGCGCCGGCGGTCCGACCTCGCGTTCGCTGCCCGGCGTCACCGACGCGCACCCGGAGGCCGCCCGGCCACGAGTGGACAACGCCACCGGTCGGCCGTTTAGGCTGGCCCCGTGGAGTACGCAGAGCACATCGCAGACCTCGTGGGCAACACCCCGCTGGTCAAGCTGAACTCGTTGACCAAGGGGCTCAAGCCGCTCGTGCTGGCCAAGGTCGAGTACCTGAACCCGGGTGGCTCGGTCAAGGACCGCATCGCGCTGCGCATGATCGAGGCGGCCGAGCGCTCCGGCGCGCTGCGCCCCGGCGGCACGATCGTGGAGCCGACGTCCGGCAACACCGGTGTCGGGCTGGCCATGGTCGCGCAGCGCAAGGGCTACCAGTGCGTCTTCGTCTGCCCGGACAAGGTCAGCGAAGACAAGCGCAACGTGCTCAAGGCGTACGGCGCCCGCGTCGTGGTGTGCCCGACGGCGGTCGCGCCCGAGCACCCGGACTCCTACTACAACGTCTCCGACCGCCTGGTCCGCGAGATCGACGGCGCCTGGAAGCCCAACCAGTACGCCAACCCGCAGAACCCGGAGAGCCACTACCTCTCGACCGGCCCCGAGCTGTGGAAGCAGACCGACGGCAAGATCACGCACTTCGTCGCGGGCGTCGGCACCGGCGGCACGATCTCCGGCACCGGCAAGTACCTGAAGGAGGTCAGCGACGGCGCCGTGCAGGTGGTCGGCGCGGACCCGGAGGGCTCGGTCTACTCCGGCGGCAGCGGCCGCCCGTACCTGGTCGAAGGCGTCGGCGAGGACTTCTGGCCGGACACCTACGACCGGAACATCGCCGACGAGATCATCCCGGTCTCCGACGCCGACTCGTTCCAGGTCACCCGGCGGCTCGCGCTCGAGGAGGGCCTGCTGGTCGGCGGCTCCTGCGGGATGGCCGTCGCGGCCGCGCTGAAGCTCGCCGAGCGGCTCACCGAGGACGACGTCGTGGTCGTGCTGCTGCCCGACGGCGGCCGTGGCTACCTGACGAAGGTGTTCAACGACACCTGGATGTCCTCCTACGGCTTCCTGCCGCCCGACTCCTCCGGCGCGACGGTGGCCGACGTGCTCACCAAGAAGAGCGGCACGCTGCCGGCGCTGGTGCACTCGCATCCGAACGAGACGGTCGCCGAGGCCATCGCGATCCTCGCGGAGTTCGGCGTCAGCCAGATGCCCGTGGTCAGCGCGGAGCCGCCGGTGATGGCGGCCGAGGTCGTCGGCGCGGTCAACGAGCGTGACCTGCTCGAGGCGCTGTTCACCGGCAAGGCCCAGCTCGCCGACCGGCTCGACCGGCACATGTCGCCGCCGCTGCCGACCATCGGCGGCGGTGAGCAGGTGAGCTCCGCGATGACGGCGCTCGAGGGCGCCGACGGCGCGCTCGTGCTGGTCGACGGCAAGCCGGCCGGGGTCGTCACCCGGCATGATCTCCTGGGGTTCCTGGCCGGGCGCTGAACAGCAGGCGAGAAGGGTCTTAATCGGTGAACCCGGCAGGGGCGTTACGAGCGCCCTGCCGGGTGATCCGATAGCGTGGGCGCAAATAGAACACTTTCGCGTCCTCGTCAAGGGGGTTCAAGACCCACATGAGTGCACCGCAGCCACCGAACCAGCCGTGGGGTGGCGGCCAGCCACCTCAGGGCCCACCGAGTGGCCCCCAGCCGCAGCAGGACCCGTTCGGCAGCCCCGAACCGACTCAGGTCGTGCAACCACAAGCCCCCGGTTCCCCGTTCGGGGACACTCCGGAGCCGACCCAGGTCGTGCAGCCGGTCCAGCCGGGTGACGGCGGGGCGGGCGCGACCCAGGCGATGCCGCCGGTCGACGCGAACGCGACGCAGATGGTGAACCCGGCCGGCGGCGGCGACGCCCCGGTCGCGGACTCCACGCAGCTGGTGCCCCCGGGCTCTCAGCCGCCGGCGATCCCGTACACCCCGCCGCCGAGCGCGGCGGACAACCCGGCCGCGGCCTTCGGCCAGCAGCCGGGCGGCTTCGGGCAGCCGGGCCAGCCCGGTCAGCCGGGCGGGTTCGGGCAGCAGCCGGGTGGTTACGGCCAGCCGCCGCAGGGCTTCGGCGGTCCCGGCTTCGGTGGCCCGCAGCAGCCCGGCTTCGGCGCTCCGCCGCCGCAGTTCGGCGCGCCGTCGGGTGGCAACGGCATGTACGGCTACATCGCCGGCGGTGTCGTCGCGGTTCTCGGGCTGATCGCGCTGATCATCTCGTTCGGGTACATGGGCGACGCGAGCGACTACTCGAAGATCTTCGACCTGGCCCCGAGCCAGGAGGCGATCGACAAGGCGCTCAACGACGCCGGGATCATCGGCCCGGGCACGGTCTGGTTCTACGTGGTCATGATCCTGGTGGCCTCGCTGATCTCCCTCGCCGGCGGTGTCGGCCTGGCGTTCGCGGGCAAGCTGGGCGGGATCAAGAAGTTCGTCCCGATCGTGGTCGTCGTGGGTGGTGCGCTGCTCACGCTCTTCGCGCTGCTGCTCAAGATCGGGATGACCCCGAACGCCGACACGCTCGCCCAGGCGTCCGCGTCGCAGAAGGACACGTTCGGTCTCGGGCTGCCGCCGCTGATCCTGGGTGTGCTCATCCTCATCGTGGGTGTCCTCGGGTTCGTCCCGGCGACGCAGCAGTTCGTCGGCCTCGGTGGCGGCGGTGCCGCGCCGGCTGGGCCGCAGGGCTTCGGCGGGCCGCCCAGCGGCGGCTTCGGCGCCCCGCAGCAGCCGGGCTTCGGCCAGCCGGGCCAGCCCGGTGGGTTCGGGCAGCCGGGTCAGCCGGGCGGATACGGCGACCCGGGTCAGCAGGGCGGGTTCGGGCAGCAGCCGGGCGGCTACGGCCAGCCCGGCCAGCCGGGTCAGCCGGGCGGCTACGGCCAGCCGGGTCAGCCCCAGCCGGGCCAGCCGGGCCAGGGTTACGGCCCGCCCCCGGGGTACGGCCAGCCGGGCGGGCCCAACCCGTCGAGCGGCGGGTTCCCGCAGCCCTCGGGTGGCGGGTTCGGCCAGCCGCCGCAGCAGCCGGGTGGGTACGGCCAGCCGGGGCAGCCGCCGCAGGGTTATCCGCAGCAGCCGGGTCAGCCGCAGCAGGGCTGGGGCCAGCAGCCGGGCCAGCAGGGCCCGCCGAGCGGCGGGTTCGGCCAGCCGGGCCAGCCGCCGCAGCAGCCGTGGTGAACTAGTACACCTTTTTCGTGCCCCGGAGCCATTCGGCTCCGGGGCACGCTGCATTTATCGGCGATTGCGCAATTGTCCTTTTCGGACAATTAACGAGTTGCGGGTCCGCCGGGAACTGTGACGGGATTTCTGCCGCTACCGCACAAAAATGATCTTGGGTTCCGCTGTTCGGCCGAACTCTCGTCTGTTTCCGGACTCCATCCCCCTTCCGACGCTAGGGTGAACGCCGTAGTCCCGCGTTCCTTGATGGGGGAGTTGTGACCGGCTCGCACGAATACCCGGTAACTTATTCGCATTCGTATTCACCGGTTCGGCCATCCGGAGTAACGGCGCTTCTCGCCGCCGTGCTCGGGCTTCCGGCCGCGGTCGCCGCGGGTTATGTGCCGGTCAAGATCTTCCTCGACATGCCCGCCGAATTCAGCCTCGGCGCGCTCCCGAACTGGGTGCTGGTGGACCTCGCCGGGTACCTGGTCGCCGGGCTCCTGCTCCTCCTCGGCTCGCTGGCGACGCTGTTCCGCGCGACGGCGGGCGCGGTCCTGCTCGGCCTCGGCGCGCTGCTGGCCATCGGCGCGCTGCTGACCGAGCCGCTCTCGGTCGGTGTCCCGCTGGCCCGCTTCGCCGACGCGATGTTCACCCACGGCGGCTTCGCGATGGTCGACCGCGTCGGGCTCGCCGGCCTCGCCGTGCTCGTCGTGGTGCTGGCGTTCGTGCCGCCGACGTTCCGGTACCTGCGCTACCGCGCTCCGCTGCTGCCGGCGCTCTCCGGCCAGGGCGCTTACCCGTCCAGGGGCTGGTGAGCGGCCCGCGGTGGCATCTTGCTGAGATCCATCCCACTTGACGGGAATTCGAGCGGCGGGCCGTACGCTTGACCAATGGTGGACGACTACTCAGCACTGGGCTTCGAAACTCGCGCGATCCACGTGGGTCAGAAGCCCGACCCCCGCACCGGCGCGGTGACCGTGCCGATCTACCAGACCTCCACCTACGCGCAGGACGGCGTGGGCGGCACCCGCGAGGGCGACTACGAGTACTCGCGCACCGCGAACCCGACCCGCACGGCGCTGGAGGAGGCGCTGGCCTCGCTGGAAGGCGGCCGGCACGCGCTCGCCTTCGCGTCCGGCATGGCGGCCTCCGACGTGGTGCTGCGCAGTACCCTGCGCCCCGGCGACCACCTCGTGCTCGGCAACGACGCGTACGGCGGCACCTTCCGCCTGATCGACAAGGTGCTCAGCCTGTGGGGCGTCGAGCACACCGTCGCCGACCTGGGCAACCTCGACGAGGTGCGCGCCGCCATCCGGCCGGAGACCAAGCTGATCTGGTGCGAGTCGCCGACCAACCCGATGCTCGGCATCGCCGACCTCGCGGCGCTGGCCGGCCTGGCGCACAACGCCGGCGCCCGCCTGGTGGTCGACAACACCTTCGCGACGCCGTACCTGCAGAACCCGCTCTCGCTGGGCGCGGACATCGTCCTGCACTCCACGAGCAAGTACCTCGGCGGCCACGCCGACGTTGTGGGCGGCGCGGTCGTCACCAACGAGGACGAGCTGCGTGAGCAGCTGTTCTACCTGCGCAACGCCGCGGGCGCGGTGCCCGGGCCGTTCGACGCCTGGCTGACGCTGCGCGGCCTCAAGACGCTCGCCCTGCGCATGGAGCGCCACAGCGACAACGCCGAGCTGATCGTGCAGGCGCTGGTCAAGCACCCCAAGGTGGCGAAGGTCTACTACCCGGGCCTGCCGGAGCACCCCGGCCACGAGATCGCGGCGAAGCAGATGCGCCGCTTCGGCGGGATGGTCTCGTTCAGCCACGCGGACGGCGAAGAGGCGGCGCTCGAGGTCGTCTCCCGCACGAAGCTGTTCATCCTCGCGGAGTCCCTCGGCGGCGTCGAGTCGCTGCTGGAGCACCCGGGCCGGATGACCCACCTGAGCACGGCGGGCTCGACCCTGCAGGTGCCGGCCGACCTGATCCGCCTCTCGGCGGGCATCGAAGACGGCCGTGACCTGGTCGAGGACCTGCTGCAGGCCCTGGGCTGACCCCCCCCGGAACGACAGAAACGGCGCCGGAACTGCTCCGGCGCCGTTTTTCGTGCTCGGGATCAGGGGTTGTAGTCGCCGTGGACGACGCCGCCAGCCTTCGGGGTGCCCGTGGCCGGCAGGTTCGCGCCGTCGACGCAGCCGCCGACCAGCTCGACGTGGCTGTCGTGGCGGATGTACTGGGCCGGGGAGCCACAGCTCGCGCTGTCCACGGTGAGGTAAGCCGCTCCGGTGAGCGCGGCGGCCGAGGCCAGGCCGATCACCAGGGGGAGCAGACCGGCCGAACGGGTGGCGCGAGCCCGCCGGGCGGTGTTCGCGTTGTTCCCCCGTGCCATGGTTGCTCCCTGTTTACCGCGTGTTGACACGGCCCAGGGTACCCGGCTCCCCGCCCGGTCAACCTGTGGATCTCCTGAGTGGCATCATCCGGCTCATGGAACTCGTGACCATCGAGCGGATCCAGGCCGCCCGGGAACTCCTCAAAGGAGTGACCAGGGTGACGCCGATGGAGCACGCGCGCGACCTGCGCCGGCTCCACGGCGGTCCGGTGCACCTGAAGTGCGAAAACCTGCAGCGCACGGGCTCGTTCAAGATCCGCGGCGCCTACACCCGCATCCACGGCCTCACCCAGGCCGAACGCGACCGCGGGGTCGTCGCGGCCAGCGCCGGCAACCACGCGCAGGGCGTCGCGCTCGCGTCGTCGCTGCTCGGCGCCAAGTCCACCGTCTTCATGCCGCTGCGCGCGCCGCTGCCGAAGCTCGCGGCCACGCGCGGTTACGGCGCCGACGTCCACCTGCACGGCGCCCTGCTCGAGGAGACGCTCGCCGCGGCGGTCGAGTTCGGCGAGCGGACCGGGGCGGTGTTCATCCACCCCTTCGACCACTCCGACGTCATCGCCGGCCAGGGCACGGTCGGCCTCGAGATCCTGGAGCAGCTGCCCGGGGTGAAGACCATCCTGGTCGCCACCGGCGGCGGCGGGCTGGTCGGCGGGGTCGCGTCGGCGGTCAAGGCGTTGCGCCCGGACGTCCGCGTGGTCGGCGTCCAGGCCGAGGAGGCCGCGGCGTACCCGCCGTCGCTGGCCGCGGGCGCGCCGGTCCGGCTGGGGTCGACCGCGACGATGGCGGACGGGATCGCGGTCGGCCAGCCGGGGCCGGTCAGCTTCGCCCACGTCGAGGCGCTCGTGGACGACGTCGTGACGGTGTCCGAAAGGTTCCTCTCGCGCGCGGTGCTGCTGTGCCTGGAGCGCCGGAAGCTGGTGGTCGAGCCGGCCGGTGCGGCCACGGTCGCGGCGCTGCTGCAGCACCCCGGTCACTTCGAGGCGCCGGTGGTCGCCGTGCTGTCCGGCGGCAATGTCGACCCGGTGCTGCTCTCGCAGATCATCCAGCAGGGCATGACGGCGGCCGGCCGCTACCTGCGGCTCCGGCTGCGCGTCCCGGACCGCCCGGGCTCGCTCGTCGGGGTGCTTTCGTGCGTCAGCGGGCTGGGCGCGAACGTGCTCGACGTCGAGCACTCGCGGATCTCGGGCAGCCTCGACCTCGGTGAAGCCGACGTCGCGCTCGCGCTGGAGACCCGCGGTCCCGAGCACTGCAAGGAGATCGAAGCCGCCCTGACGGAGGCGGGTTACACGGTCGTCTGACCCGGCTCGCCGGTGATGGCGGCCAGCGCGAGGTCCTTGGTGGGCTCGGGGACGTCGGCCGGTGCGGTGAAGCGCCGCGACCGGATGTGAGCGAGCAGGTCCGGGTCCGGCGGGACGCCGTGTTCACGCAGGTAGTACGCGACCGCGCCGGGCCAGGCCCACGCGCCGTCGGTGCGGAAGTTCATCGGCACCGCGTCCGCGCGGTCGGGCGCGAACGCGTCCGGCCCGTAGCTGCGCGAGGCCAGGATCACCGGCGCCGCGTCCAGGTAGGCGAGCACCCGCTCGGCCTCGGCCGGGACGAGCGGCTGACGCCGGATGAGCGGCTTGCCGGCCGCGTCGAGGCCGTCGTAGATCCGCGGGGTGCGGACCTCGCCGTCCGCCGCGGGCGGCGTCAGCCCGGCCTTCTCCCGCAGCCAGGCTGGGATGTGCTCGTCGGCGCGCGGGAAGAACCGCAGCTCGTCCTGGAACCCGAGCGCCGGCGGCTGTTGCCGGAACGGCGGTTCGAGGTCCGGGCGCACGAAGTCGACGTCCGGCGCCGCGGCGGGCTCGAACACGCAGATCACACCCAGCCAGGTGCCCCGGCCGGGCTGGTACATGCCCGAGCGCAGCACGCCGAGCAGGCGCACCGCCTCCGGGTGCGGCTGCGTCGGCCGCGGCAGGCCGTCCGGCCCGGTGACCAGCAGGTCGGCCTCGACGTGCCGGCCGGCGGCGCGGTACTCGATCCGCAGCTGCCGCCAGCCCGGCGGCGCCTGCGAAGCGAGCGCGAGGCCGATCTGCCGGACGATCTCCTGCTGCTGGTCCGGGCGCGGCGGCCCCGGTGGCTGGCTCATGTCGCCCCCAGGTCAGATGGTGATCTCGCCGACGCGGGTGCCCGCGAGCAGGTGGTGGGGCAGGTAGTCGGACTCGACGTCGAACGCCATCCCGGCGTCCCGGGCGAGGCAGGCCATGGCGAGCGGGGCCAGCGCGACGATGCTCGTGCTGTTGCGCGGCCGCTCGGGATCCGCGGTCCAGTACTCCTTGTGCAGCTGCAGCGCGGTGACGAGCGCGTCGGCGAACTTGCCGTCCTCCCGCTGGGTGAAGTGGTAGAACAGCTCGATCGGCGGGAAGTGCAGCTGCAGTACGCTTTCCGGGCTGGCGCGCACCGTCGCCGGGTCGGTGGCGCGCATGGCCGCCAGCACGGCCTCGACCAGGTCGCCCTCGCCGCGGACGTGGATCTGCAGCGCCCGCACCCAGTCGAAGACGAAGTCGTCGTACTCGGGACGCGACTGCCGCAGCAGGTCGACCGGAACGGCGGCCAGCAGCTCGAGCCGCGCCTGGTCGCGCGCCACGATGGCCAGGTATGCCGCCTTCAGCCAGTTCATCGCGCCGCTGTCGGTCGTCGGGCCGGTCGCCGGGCGCCGGATCTCGTCCTCGCCGAACCGGAACTCGACTTCCTCGCCCTCGGGCCGGTTCGCGGCGAGGAACAACGCGCTGCCGGCCTGCACGGCGCGGGTGAACGCCAGCCACGTCTCGTTCTCCGCCGCCCGCGGGTCGGCGCCGCACCGGTCGGCGAACTCGTTGTACGAGCGGTCCAGGGCGAACCCGGGGCCGAGCGTTTCGGTTTCGATGTCTTCACGCGCTTCGTGCCGGCGCGTGAAGAGCCGTTTCACGCCGCGTTCGGCATTCGGCGCGTCGAAGTCGTGCCGGTCGACAGTGGGCACTTTCGCGTCACTCCCCACGATTCTTCGGTGGCCTGGGCGTCAGATCGAATTGCTTCAGGTTGTAGCCACCGTACACGGGACGTTTCTCGAACTCGCCGGGGTTGGCGGAGTCCGGAACCCGGTTGCCCGACCCGTCGAGTTCGAACTCGTCGCGCACCCGCGCCTTGGCGACGTAATAGTCGAGATTTCCCTTGGTCTTGGCACGGGCGAGGTCTGCGGCGAGATTCTGTTCGGCTTCGGTGCCATTCACGCGCATGTTCTCGATGATGCTGTCGACATAGGCCGGGTGGCCCTGCTCGTAGCGGTAGCCGCCGTCGCCCTGCCGGGTGCCGAGCCCGGCGTTCGGCCCCTTCGCCTCCACGACGACGATCCGCGACGTGCCGTCCGGCCCGGTGACCTCGTAGATCTGGTCGAACCGGCCCGAGCCCGGCTTGCTGCCGAGCCGGGTGTTGTCCCCGTGGAGGTCGGGGTCGGGCAGTTCCTTGATCTCGTGGGGCGGCGACGGGAACTGGTCGGCGACGGCGTCGCGCGCGGCGTGCTCGCCGAGCTCCTCGCCGAGATCGGTCCGGTCGCGGTGCGCGTCGGAGCGTTCGCGCTCGATCTCGTCGGTGAGCGTGCCCTTTTCCTTGGCTTCCTGGTAGTCGCCTTCGGCGTCCCGCGCGCGCTGGTTCGCGTCGTGCCGGCGTTCGATCAGGTCCTGGGCTTCGTCCTTCTGCGGCTGCGTCGCGTGGTGCTCGACCTCGTTCTGCTTGTGGTAGGTCGCTTCTTCGAAGTCGTCGGACTTCGGTTCGAAGTGCTCGCCGTCGGGCTTGGTCTTGTCTTCCTTGATCTTCGGGATGCGTTCGTCGGCGGCGTCGACCTGGTCGGCGTTCTTCCGCGAGTACTCGCCGTTCTTGTTCGGGCCGTCGTAGTACTTCTCGCGGTAGGCGTCGTCGTTGATCTTTTCCTTCATCGACGCCTTCGGCTCCCGGTCCGGGTGCTCGATGTCGACCGGTTCTTCGTCGATGTAGCGCTCACCGCGGTGCTGCGCGCTGTCGGCGTCGACGTCGTGCGGGTCGCCGTGGTGCGTGTCCGGCGCGAAGCCGTCGTCGCCCGCCCGGTGCGTGGAGCCGTCCGGGTGGTGGGTGTTCCACTCGCCGTCCGGCGGGATGCGGGGGCGCATCTTCCCGTCGGGGCCGATTTCGTAGTCGGAGGAGAAGACGCGCCCGTGCGAGTCGGTCCACGCGGGTTTCGTCGGGGCCATGACCTCGGTGTCGAGCTCCCGCGAAAGCCGGTGCGCGAAGTCGTTGGAGCTCGCGTCGCAGCCGATGAGCCGGATCGGCCGGCCGTCGTAGTCGGCGTTGCGGCG
Source organism: Amycolatopsis sp. NPDC104863 (assembly GCF_055582965.1). Taxonomy (NCBI): domain Bacteria; kingdom Bacillati; phylum Actinomycetota; class Actinomycetes; order Pseudonocardiales; family Pseudonocardiaceae; genus Amycolatopsis; species Amycolatopsis sp. NPDC104863. The sequence goes on along the minus strand of NZ_JBVJOW010000011.1, from coordinate 277,085 downwards.
CAGGATGTCGGCGAACTCTTCGGGCGTGTAGAGCCGGTCCCCGATGCGGGCGTGACCATCCGGCGTGACGTGCACGTCGACGGTGTACCGCCCGTCCGGGTCCGGCTGCACGCGGTGCGGGAGGTCGCCCATGTCGGCGTCCCCGGCGTGGTAGGAGCTGCCGGAGGGGGTGCTTTCGGAGTGGCGCGCGTTGACCTCGTCCGGGGTGAGTGGTTCGGAGTCGGCGTGGTGTGGGGCGCCGTCAGGGTCGTGGTGGCCGCTTTCGTGCGGGCCGTTTTGGTGCGGGCCGCCGTCGGGGCCGTGGGTGCCGCCGGGTCCGGTGTGACCGGGCCGGGTGCCGGGGGCGGGACGGGCGTCGGGACCGCCGTGGGTCCCGGGGCCGAACCCGCGAGCGGCGGGCGCGGGAGCGTCGGGCGTGCGCGGACGCGGGGTGTCCCCACCCGGGCGAGGACGTCCTTCGGGCAGGTCACGCGGCCGCCCGGGAGCATCAACGTGCGGCGAGTGCGCACCGGGACTGCCCGGAGTGCCGGTCCAGCCCCCACCCCCGCCCCGCGGCGACCCACCACCGGACCCGAGGCCACCCCCGCCACCCCCGGGCGGCATGCCTCCACCACCCATGGGCGCACCCCCTTGCGGCGGCACTCCGGAGGCGGCGCCGTCGCCACCGCGAGGCGAGGGGACGGTGCTGGGGTCCCCGGTCCGCGGAGCGGTGGGAGCGGTGCCGCTGGCGGAGGTGGTGCCGTCGGCCCGTGGGGTCGCGGCACTGCTGGGGGTGTCACCACCGGAGTGCGAGCCAGGCGCATCGGACCGCCCGGCGGGCGACGATCCGGAGTGCGCGGGAGAAGGACCGCCATCGCCGCCACGAGTGGGCGACGGGCCACCGTCGCCGCCACGGGTCGGCGACGGGCTGCTGTCCCCGGCATGCGAGGGAGTGTTGTCGCCCGCGCGCGAAGGCGAGTTGTCGCCCGCGCGGTTCGGTGTGTTGTCGCCTGCGTGGGAGGGCGAGTTGTCGGCTGCGCGGCTTGGGCTGTTGTCCCCGGCGTGGGAAGGCGCGTTGTCGCCCGCGCGAGTTGGAGTGCTGTCTCCTGCGTGGGAGGGTGAGTTGTCAGCCGCGCGGTTCGGGCTGCTGTCGCCTGGGCGCGAAGGTGAGTTGTCGCCCGCGCGGGTTGGAGTGTTGTCGCCTGCGTGGGAGGGCGAGTTGTCGGCTGCGCGGCTTGGGCTGCTTTCTCCGGCGTGCGAGGGCGAGTTGTCGCCCGCACGGGTCGGGGTGCTGTCACCCGCGTGCGAAGGCGAGCTGTCCCCGGCGTGCGACGGGCTGCTGTCCCCACCACGGACCGGTGAAGGACTGCCGTCCCCGGCACGTGACGGTGAGCTGTCCCCGCCACGAGTGGGGGACGAGCTGCTGTCGCCCGCGTGCGACGGCGAGTCATCTCCGGCGTGGGAAGACGAGCCGTCTCCGGAGCGAGGTGTGCTGCCGTCGCCAGATCGGGTCGCCGACGGGCTTCCATCTCCCGAGCGTGCCGTCGACGGGCTGCCGTCCGGTGAGCCGGAGGCCGAGTCGGGCGAGGAATCGGTGTTCAACGGGTCCGAACTCGGCGAATCCCCATCCGCGTGACCGGAGGAATCACCGTCCGGCGAACCATCCCCACCATGCGCCCGGGCATGCACGCCCCCGCCACCCTTGGGGACCTTGTGAACAAAACCCCCGGGCTTCACCTTCAACCCGTCCAGGCCACTGACCTTGCCCAGCACCTTGCCGAACACTTTCGCGATCTTCTCGAAAAGGTCGACCAGCTTCGACAGCAGCGGCGACACCTTGCGGATCGTGTCGGTCAGCTTCTTGAGCAGCTCCCCGATCTTCTTGCCCCACTTGGCGATCGCGGCCGTCGCCTGCGCGACGACGACCGGTGTGCCGAAGCCCAGTGAGAAGACTTCCTCCATCACCCACGCGATCAGCTTGCCCACGAGGTCGGCGATCAGCTGCCGCACGGTCTCCCGGACGAACGAGACGACCTGGCCCATGATCATCGTGACCGTGCTGATCGCGCCGGCCACCGTCGCCGCGCCGGACAGGGCGTCGCTGTGCTCGGCCGCGAACTTGCGGTACGCGTCCGCGCCCTGGCCGGTCCAGCCGGCCGTGCCGTTCTTGACCGCGTTGTCGAAGTCGGTCTTGCGCTCGCCCAGCGCCTTCGAGACGTTGCCCCAGGTGTCCGCATAGGACTGGATCACCGGCGGGTTGCCCGCGACGGAGTCGAGCATGTCCTTCAGCGGCTGGATGTGCTCCATCAGGAACGACGCCACCGACGACATCAGGTACCCGAACGGGTCGATCGCGGCGCCCGCGACCTCGCCGGCCAGGCTGAGCACGCCCAGGCCGCCGGAAACCCAGTCGCCGTCCTTGATGCCGTTGAACGCGTCCATCGACGACTCGGCGATGCCGATGCCGCCGGCCCAGCCGTAGTCGCCGTTGCCCGCGGTGAACGCGCCGGGCCCGTCCGGGTCCTGCTTGGCGTCGACGACGAGCGGGTTCCCCTCCGGCATCACGCACCGCCCGCGGACTTGTTCAGGTCACCGGCGACCCCGGCCTCGTACTCGTGGTAGGCCGCCGCGGCCTCGCGGACCTTGCCGGAGACGGCGGTCATCGCCTGCACGGCGTCCTTCAGCGCGTCGATTCCGTACTGCTCCACCGGGTCGAGCAGCATCCGGAACGGCTGGCAGAGGATGCCGTACGCGTCGGTCGGCATGCTGACCTGGTTCGCCGCGTCGACGGCCTGCTGCAGCCCGTCCCCGATGGCGTCGAGCTGGTGGGCGTGCGCCGTCAGGTCGGTGCTGAGTTCCACATCCGTCATCGGTTTCCCCCTCAGGAAAGAATCGGCCCGCCGAAGTCGTCGTCATCGTCGTTGTCGGCCGGACGCCGGCGCCGCGGCGGCTGCGGCGGTTGCTGCGGCTGCGGCGGAGTGCGCGGCGCCGCGGGCGGCGGCGAGTCGGTGTCCTCCGGCAGGAACCGGCGGACGCGGTCGGGTTCCGGGAACGCGGGCTCCGGGTCCGGCGGCGGCTGCGGGAACGTGCTCTGCGCTTCGCGGACGATCTCGGCGGCCGCCTGGTCACCGGTGCCGGTGGTCTCGGTCATCGCCTGCTGCAGCAGCTCCGGGATCCGGGCCTGCGCGCGCTGGACCAGCTGCATCACCTGCGCCGACACCTCGGCCATCCGCTTGCCGGCCGCGGCCTCGGTGATGACGAGGTTCTTCAGCAGCCCGCGCGAGTCGACGGTCACCTGCACCGAGCCGTCCTTCGACCGCTCGGTGACCGACTGGCCCTGCATGCGATCGGCCAGCGCCTGGTACCGGGCGGCGTTCTCCTCGAGCCGCTTGGTCCAGTTGTCGATCATCGCGTCGCTGGCGTCGATGCTGTCCGGCATCCCGGCCCCTTCTCTCTGCTTCTCCCCACTGACGGATCCGGGAGCCCGCCGGTTCCCGGAACACGCAAAGGCCACCATAGGGGACCGGAGGTCCGCCATGGTGGCCTTCGCCGTTCGGGGAACTACAGGTTGCCGCGGCGCTCCTGCTCGCGCTCGATCGCCTCGAACAGGGCCTTGAAGTTGCCCTTGCCGAAGCCCAGCGAGCCGTGGCGCTCGATCAGCTCGTAGAAGACGGTCGGGCGGTCGCCGATCGGCTTCGTGAAGATCTGCAGCAGGTAGCCGTCCTCGTCGCGGTCGACGAGGATGCTGTGCTCCTTGAGCGTCTCGATCGACACGCGGACGTTGCCGATCCGGGCGCGCAGCTCCGGGTCCTCGTAGTAGGACGCCGGGGTGTCGAGGAACTCGACGCCGGCCGCGCGCATCGCGGTGACCGTGGCGATGATGTCGTTGGTGGCCAGCGCGATGTGCTGGCAGCCCGCGCCGCCGTAGAACTCGAGGTACTCGTCGATCTGCGACTTCTTCTTCGCGACGGCGGGCTCGTTCAGCGGGAACTTGACGCGGTGGTTGCCGTTCGAGACGACCTTGCTCATCAGCGCCGAGTACTCGGTCGCGATGTCGTCGCCGACGAACTCCGCCATGTTCACGAAGCCCATGACGCGGTGGTACCAGTCGACCCAGTAGTCCATCTTGCCGAGCTCGACGTTGCCGACGCAGTGGTCGACGGCCTGGAACAGCCGCTTCGGCGCGCCTTCCGGCCGCTTGATCGTGCTCTCGCGCGGCTCGTAGCCGGGCAGGTAGACGCCGGTGTAGCGCGACCGGTCGACCAGCGAGTGGCGGGTTTCGCCGTAGGTCGCGATGGCGGCCATGCGGACGGTGCCGTGCTCGTCGGAGACGTCGTGCGGCTCCTCGAGGACGGTCGCGCCCTGCGCGCGGGCGTGCTCGACGCACTTGTCGACGTCGGTCGTCTCCAGCGCGAGGTCGATGACGCCGTCACCGTGCTTGCGGTGGTGGTCGAGCAGCGGGGAGTCCGGCCGCACGCCACCGGTGATGACGAACCGGGCCGAGCCGGATTTGAGGACGTAGGACTTGCGCTCGAAGTCGCCGGTCTCGGGGCCCGAGTACGCGACGAGCTGCATCCCGAACGCGATCTGGTAGTACCAGGCGGTCTGGGTGGCGTTGCCGGCGATGAACACGACCGCGTCCATGGCCTTGACCGGGAACGGGTCTGTCGAAGCGTCGTGGTCGACGAGGCCGACGAGCTGACGCAGCTGGTCGTAGCTGACGTCGTCGAGGGCGCCCTGGTGGGGTTCGGCAGTCTGGGTCATACCCCGAGGATCAACCCTGTACGGCAAGATGTGCAATGGTCCGAATTTTTGCTGGACAATGTGCTCGGTCACCGCAGGACATCGGCGGTCATCGTGGACAACCTGCGCAGGGGAGAAAGTGATGTCGGAGAACCTCGACGCGTTGGACGCGCGCCTGCTGCTGTTGCTCACCGACTCGCCCCGGCTCGGGGTGCTGGAGTGCGCGCGCCGGCTCGGTGTCGCGCGCGGAACGGTGCAGGCGCGGCTGGACCGGCTCACCGAGCGCGGCATCCTCGGCGGTTTCCCGCCGGAGCTCGACCTGGCGGCGATGGGTTACGGCCTGACGGCGTTCGCGGTGATCGAGATCGCCCAGGGCCGCCGCGCGGAGGTCGCCGAAGCCCTCGCGGCGATCGACGAGGTCTGCGAAGTCCACGCGACGACCGGCCAGGGTGACCTGTTCGTCCGGATGGTGGCACGCGGCAACGACGACCTGCAGCGCGTGATCGACAAGGTGGTCGGGGTCCCGGACGTGCTGCGGACGTCGACGTCGATCGCGCTGTCGACCCCGGTGCCACCGCGGGTCCGCCCGCTGCTGGAGCGGACCGCGCGGGACTGACCCCGAGCTTTCACGTGAAAGCTCGGGCTAGCGTTCGTCGATCACCTGGGCCAGGTACCGCTTCGCCGACCGCTGCACGACGTCGAAGCCGTCGGTGCGCACGATCGCGTCCCACCAGGCGCCGTAGATCGCGTCGAAGCGGTAGCCCGCCAGCAGCTCGGCCGCGCGCCGGACGATGTGCGGTCGCTCGGGGATCAGGTTCGGGTAGCTGTACATGAAGCCGACGTGCGTGCGGTCGCCGATCACCTGCACGATGTCGCCGGACAGCAGCGCGCCGCGGCCCTCTTCGCCGTCCGGCCAGTGCAGCACCGTGCCGCCGGTGAAGTGCACCCCGAGGTTGATCAGGCGCAGGTCGCCGGCGACGTCCAGGGTCGTGCCGGACCACAGCTTCACCGCCGGGTCGGGCCGGCCGATCCACTGCTGGTCGCCTTCGTGCAGGTAGATCGGGACGTCGAAGGCGTGCGCCCACTCGACCATCGTCGTGTAGTAGTGCGGGTGGCTGATCGCGATGCCGGTGATCCCGCCGAGGTCGCGGACCTGCGCCACCAGCGCGTCGTCGAGGTAGGCCGCGCAGTCCCAGAGGAAGTTGCCGGACTTCGCCTGCACCAGCAGCGCGCGTTCGCCGATCGCGAAGCCGGGGTTCGAGCCGACGCCGATGATGCCGCGGCCCTGCTCCTCGATCCGCGGCGTGTAGGTGCCGCTCGCTCGCAGGGACGCGAGGTTCGTCCACTGCTGCCCGGACTGCGGGACGTACTGGCGTTCGTCCTCGCAGACCGGGCAGTCGTCACGGGCCACGGCGTACTGCATGCCGCAGGCCTGGCAGATCGGTTCGGTGCTCACGGCTGCTTCCTCCCAGAATGTGGATCCTGGGAGGACACGCTAGCCGCGTTTACTTGGTGTCGGCGTACGGAACCGCTTTCACGAGGGTGACCTTCTGGAGCTTGCCGTTGGGCAGCTCGTACTCGCGCGACTCGCCCTCCTTGGCGCCGAGCAGGGCCTTGCCCAGCGGCGACTCCGGGGAGTACACGTCGAGCTCGCCCTCGGCGCCTTCCTCACGGGTGGCGAGCAGGAACTTCTCGTCCTCGTCGTCACCCTCGTACCGGACGGTGAGCACCTTGCCCGGGCCGGCGGTGCCGTCGTTCGCGGGCGCCTCGCCGACCTTGGCCGAGCGCAGCAGCTCCTGCAGGTGCCGGATGCGCGCCTCGGCCTGACCCTGTTCCTCACGGGCGGCGTGGTAGCCGCCGTTCTCCTTGAGGTCGCCTTCTTCACGGCTGTCGTTGATGCGCGCGGCGATAACCGGACGATTCTCGATCATTTCGTCGAGCTCGTGCTTCAACCGGTCGTAGGCATCCTGGGTGAGCCAGGTCACCTTGGTGTCGCTCACGGTCACCATCTCCTCGTCGGGCCTGCCAGGCTTGCGTGTTCAAGCCGGCCCACACGGGCGTAGGTGCCCGTGTGGCTGAGATAAAGGAAAAACACGGCCCGTCGTGGGCCGTGCTGAGGGGTCAGAGTATCACGGCGCGACAGGCCGACGCCCGTTATTTCCGCACGCCGTGGGCGTTGGGCGCGCGGTTCACCCCGTTGGCCGCTATGGGGTTGACAGATAGTCTGGTATGTCGTACGAGCAGCCGTACACGTCGGCCGTCACCGGTTCCCCGATGCTCTTGATCGTCGTGCTCATCCTGCTGTACTTCGCGCCGGCGGGGATCAGGAGCTCCTTGCGGCCGCTCTCGGCGCCGGTCTTGTCGCGGACGCGGACGATGCAGACGCCCGGCCGGTTGTTGTCGTCCCGGGTCACGTTGATGGTGATTTCCATCGCGTTGCCCGGTTTGCCGCTGAAGGCGACGCGCTCGGCGTCGATCGGCGCGGCGCCGAGGTTGACGTAGGCGACCCACGCGACCACGCCGCTGACCAGCAGGGCGATGGCCAGGAACAGCCAGCGGCGCCAGCGTTTGGGCGCCTTCGCCCGCGTGGTGCCGTACCGGCCTTCGGGCAGCACGGGCGTTGCCGTTTCCGCCGGTCCGCCTGCCAACGCGGGGCCTCCTGCTCGTTCTTGTCGTACCCGTGAGGACAATGGTGGGGCGGGTACGGCTTCGAGTATCCGCCCGCTGGGTGGGCGGCCCGCAGGTGGGTCGCGGAATACGGGTAGAGAAGGAGTCGTTCGCAGCATGGTGGACCAGCTGACGAAGACCGCCACGCCGCACCTGCGGATGATGGCCGTGCACGCGCATCCGGACGACGAGTCGAGCAAGGGCGCCGCCACGATGGCGCGCTACGCCGCCGAAGGCCACGAGGTGCTGGTCGTCACGTGCACCGGGGGCGAGGCCGGCAGCATCCTCAACCCGGCCATGGACCGGCCCGAGGTGCTCGCGAACATGACCGAGGTCCGCCGCGAGGAGATGGCCCGCGCGGCCAAGATCCTCGGCGTGAGCCAGCGCTGGCTCGGTTTCGTCGACTCCGGCCTGCCGGAGGGCGACCCGCTGCCGCCGGTGCCCGAGGGCTCGTTCGCCGTCGTCCCGCTCGAGGAGTCGACCGAGGCGCTGGTCCGCGTCATCCGCGAGTTCCGCCCGCACGTCATCACGACGTACGACGAGAACGGCGGGTACCCGCACCCCGACCACATCCGCACGCACGAGGTGTCGATGGCGGCGTGGGACGCGGCGCCGGACCCGAGCCGCTTCCCCGACGCCGGCGAGCCGTGGCAGCCGTTGAAGCTGTACTACATGCACGGCTTCTCGAAGGCCCGGATGGTGGCGTTCGACGCCGCGCTGAAGGAGGCCGGGCTCGAGTCGCCGTACACCGAGTGGCTGGAGAAGTGGGACCCCGACCGCGCCGATGTGATGGAGCGGGTGACGACCCGCGTGGAGTGCGGTGAATACTTCGAGGCGCGGGACGAGGCGCTGAAGGCCCACGCCACGCAGATCGACCCGACCAGCCGCTGGTTCGCCGTGCCACTGGAGATCCAGCGCGAGACCTGGCCGACCGAGGAGTACGAGCTGGTCAAGTCGCTGGTCGACAGCACTTTGCCGGAGGACGACCTGTTCGCCGGCATCAAGGAGAAGGTGAACACATGAGTCTGACGCTGTCGGCCGGCGTGGCGCTTCCGGTGACCGCGTCGGCCCTCGTGCTGACGCAGCAGCCCGGCAACGGCGACAACGGCGGGCAGGGGGAGGACTTCGGCAAGTCCTCCCCGGTCGGCTTCCTGGTGCTGATCCTGTTCCTCATCGCGGTGGCCTTCCTGGTCCGTTCGATGACGAAGCACCTCAAGCGCGTCCCGGCCAGCTTCGACGAGCCGGCGGAGGAAGCCGCGGCGGAGCAGCCCGAGCCGGAGAAGAAGAAGGACGAGGCGGCCGAGAAGCCCGCTTCGGACTCCACGGCCACCACGAAGGCCGACTAACCGCGGCTCGGCAAGTGCGTTATCGGTGCCCGTGCTGCGGGCATCAGCTGCGCGCGCCTGACCACGGCGGCGGCGCGAACGGTCCCTCACTGATCGAAGCGCAACACAACTACGCGGATCTCGGCGCGATGGAACTCCGGTTCACGAGGCTGGTGCGCCCGGCCTCCGCGACCGAACCCCTGGACGACGGGTGGCGGCCCATCGATCTCGCCGTCGACAGCTTCGAGCCCCGGGGAGCCAGGGACGCGCCCGTCGACTGGACGACGCTGTACTGGTGGCGGCCGACCTTCCGGCGTCGCGGCTGAGCCGGGGCGAAGCCCGCCGGTGATCGCTCACCGGCGGGATCGCTACAACCGCGGGTCCACCGGGTCCGACTCGAGGGCCAGCACCGCGAACACGCACTCGTGGACCCGCCACAGCGGCTCCCCGCGGGCCACGCGCTCGAGTGCCTCCAGGCCGAGCGCGTACTCCCGCAGCGCCAGCATCCGCTTCCGGTTCAGCCCGCGCTTGCGCAGCCGCTCCAGGTTCGACGGCAGCGTGTAGTCCGGCCCGTAGATGATCCGCAGGTACTCCCGCCCGCGCACCTTCACGCCCGGCTGGACCAGGCCACGCGCGCCGCGGGTCAGGTTGGCCGCCGGCTTCACGACCATGCCCTCGCCGCCGGCGCCGGTCAGCTCCTCCCACCACGCGACGCCACGGGCGACCGACTCCTCGTCGAGGAGGTCGACCGCCAGCGTCCGGGTGCGCTGGAACCGCGGCCCGCCCAGCCGGCCGAGCATCGACAGGTGCCACTCGTGCGGCCGGTCGTGGTAGCTCGCCCCTTCCGACGCCAGCAGCTGGAACGGCGCCAGCTTCACGCCGTCCAAGCCCGAGGTGGGCCAGCAGTACCGCCGGTACGCCGCCCGGTACGACTCCACTGTGGACTCTCGGGTTGCCGTGCGCTCCAGCAGGTCCGTGACGTCGATGCCGCGCGCGGCCGCCGTGGTCAACGCCGTGACCGCCGCCGGCAGGACGGCCTCGGCCGCCGCGCCGACCGCCGCGTACTGGTCCGAGATCAGCGAACCCGCCTTCGCGCTCCACGGCAGCAGCTCGGCGTCGAACAGCAGCCAGCCGCTGTTCAGCCCGTCGAACAGCTCGGCCGCCGCCGTCCGCACCTCCGACAGCAGCGAAGCGTTCTGCGAGGCGGAGAAGAACGGCCGCCCGGTGCGCGTGTACACCGCTCCGCCGCCGCGGATCCCGAAGCGCCGGTACGCGACGTCGTCGTCCTGACACACCAGCACAACGGCCCGCGAGCCCATGTGCTTCTCCTCGCACAGCACGGACTGCACCCCGGCCGCCCGGAACTCGGCGAACGCCTCTTCCGGGTGCTCCAGGTAGTCCTCCCGCGAGGACGTCGAACACGGCGCCATCGTCGGCGGCAGGTACGTCAGCCACCGCGGGTCGACCGCGAACCGGCTCATGACCTCGAGCGCCGCCGCGGACTGCTCCGCCGAGACGCCGACCCGCCCGTGGTGGCTGGTCTGCACGATCCGCTTCCCGGTGACGTCGGCCAGCTCCAGCACGGCGGGCTCGCGCCCACCCAGCGGCCGCGACGCGTCGAGCGGCTTCGACGGCTCGTACCAGACCTGGTGCGCCTTCACCGAGACGACTTCCCGCTCGGGGTAGCGCAGCGCGGTCAGCTTCCCGCCGAAGACGGCCCCGGTGTCGAGGCACATGGTGTTGTTGACCCACTCCGGCTCCAGCGTCGGCGTGTGCCCGTAGAGCACCATCGCGGACCCGCGGTAGTCCCGCGCCCACGGCAGCCGCACCGGCAGGCCGTACTCGTCGGTCTCGCCGGTCGTGTCGCCGTAGAGCGCCATGCTGCGCACCCGCCCGGACGCGCGCCCGTGGTACCGCTCGGGCAGCCCCGCGTGCGCGACGACCAGGTTGCCGCCGTCGAGGACGTAGTGCGCGATCAGGCCGTCGCAGAACTCGTGCGCCTGCCGGCGGAACTCCTCGGTCTCCGCGCCGAGCTGCTCCAGCGACTCCGCGAGCCCGTGCGCGACGTTGACCTTCCGGCCGTGCAGCGCGCGCACCAGCTTCTGCTCGTGGTTGCCGCAGACGACCAGCGCGTTCCCGCTCTCGGCCATGCCCATCACGCGCCGCAGCACACCCGGCGTGTCCGGCCCGCGGTCGACGAGGTCGCCGACGAACACCGCGGTCCGCCCCTCGGGGTGCACACCGTCGGTGTAGCCCAGCTCGCCCAGCAGCTCCTCCAGCTCGGCCGCGCAGCCGTGGACATCACCGATGACGTCGAACGGCCCGGTCAGCTCACGCTTGTCGTTGCGCAGCGGCTCGAGGACGATCTCCGCTTCGGCCACCTCGGTCTCGCCACGCAGCACGTGCACGCGCCGGAACCCCTCGCGCTCCAACGACTTCAGCGACCGCATCAGTTCCCCGCGCTGCCGCCGGATCACGTGCTCGCCGAAGTCGCGGTCGGGCCGGCCGGCGTTGCGGGCCGCGCAGACACCGAGCGGCAGGTCGAGCACGATCGCCGTCGGCAGCACATCGTGCTCCTTCGCGAGCTTCACCAGGCTCGCCCGCGAAGCGCGCTGGACGTTCGTCGCGTCGATGACGGTCAGCCGTCCGGCCGCGAGCCGCTTGCCCGCGACGTAGTGCAGCGTGTCGAAGGCGTCGGCGGACGCGGACTGGTCGTTCTCGTCGTCGGCGACGAGCCCGCGGAAGAAGTCGCTGGAGAGCACCTGCGTCGGCGCGAAGTGCGTGCGCGCGAACGTCGACTTGCCGGAGCCGGAAGCGCCGACGAGCACAACGAGCGACATGTCGGGAACGGTCAGCTTCACGCGGCCACCTCCTTCTCACTCGTGAAGACCGCCAGCTGGGTCGGCGGTCCTGAAGTCTGGTCCTCCGGTCCCACCGGCAGGTAACGAACGGCGTAGCGATTTCGGGCCGCGACGCCGTCCGCCCAGACGCGGAACTGCGCCCTCGTCCATTCGAACCGGTGGTCGGCGTGCCGGAAATGCCCCATCGGCAGGAATTCGAACAGCCGGTTGTACTCCGCGTTGGGCGTCGTGACGAGCACGGTGCGCGGCGCCGCGACCGCGAACACCGCGTGCTCCAGGGCCGGCAGGCGCTCCTCGTCGACGTGCTCGACGACCTCCATCAGCACCGCCGCGTCGTACCCGGCCAGCGCCGGGTCGGCGTAGGTCAGGGCGGACTGCCGCAGCGTCACGCGGCTGCGCTCCTTCAGGCGCTTCTCCGCGATGTCCAGCGCGCTCGCGGAGACGTCGACACCGACGATCTCGGTGAACGACGGCTCCTTCTCGAGCACGCGCAGCAGCGCGCCACTCCCGCAGCCGAGGTCGAGGACGCGCCGCGCGCCGGCCGCCCGCAGCGCGGCGAGCACACTGCCGTGGCGCTGGGTGGCCAGCGGCTCCGGCCGGTCGGGCACCTCGGTGACCAGCGCCTCGGCCTCCGCCGGGACGTCGTCGGACTCGGCCAGCCGCGAAAGCGCGTAGCTCACGACCGGGCGGCGTCGCTCCAGGTAGCGGTTGGTGATGAGCGTCCGCTCGGGGTGGCCGGCGAGCCAGCCGTCGCCGGCGCGCAGCAGCTTGTCGGCCTCGTCCTGCCCGACCCAGTAGTGCTTGTCACCGTCGAGCGCGGGCAGCAGGACGTAGAGGTGGCGCAGCGCGTCGGCGACCCGGTGGGTGCCGGTGAGCCGCAAGTCGACATAACGACTCTCGCCCCACTGCGGGAACTGCGGGTCGAGCGGGATCGGCGTCGCCGTGACGGCCCAGCCGAGCGGCCCGAACAGCTTGTGCACCACCTCGGCCCCGCCGCGCGCCGACAGCGACGGCACATGGATCTCCAGGTCGAAGGCCTCGTCGACCAGCTCGGGACGCGCGGCGCAGCGCCCGGCGAGCGCGGTCGTGAACGCCGCCCGCAGCGCCACCGCGAGGTACGAACCCCCGGCGTACGGCCGGTCGTTGACGTACTGCGTCAGCGACGTCCCACCGCCGCGGACGAGCGCGATGGGGTCGATCTCGACGAGCAAGGCGACGGCGCAGCGTTCCGGCGCGGCTTCGGGGTAGAAGACGTGCGCGGTGCCGGCGGACAGCGCGACCGACTGCGCCTTCTCCGGATGCTTGTGCAGGAGAAAGCCCAGGTCGGTGGCGGGGGTACGGGTCGTCGTGATCGTCAACAGCACCCGCCCAGTGTGGCGGAGGGGCCGGTGACCGCGCGCCCGGTTTTCCCGGGTGCGACCCTGGACGGCATGAACCGCCTCGCCAGCGCGACCAGCCCGTACCTGCTCCAGCACGCGGACAACCCGGTCGAGTGGTGGCAGTGGGGCGCCGACGCGCTCGCCGAGGCGAAACGGCGGAACGTGCCGATCCTGCTCTCCGTCGGCTACGCCGCCTGCCACTGGTGTCACGTGATGGCGCACGAGTCGTTCGAGGACGCCGAAACCGCGGCCGTGATGAACGCACACTTCGTCAACATCAAGGTCGACCGCGAGGAACGGCCGGACATCGACGCCGTCTACATGGCCGCCACGCAGGCGATGACCGGGCAGGGCGGCTGGCCGATGACCTGCTTCCTCACCCCGGACGGCGAGCCGTTCCACTGCGGCACCTACTACCCGCCGACGCCGCGGCCGGGCATGCCGTCGTTCCGGCAGCTGCTCGCCGCCGTCACCGAGGCCTGGCAGGAGCGGCCCGACGAGCTGCTCAACGGCGCCAAGCAGATCGTCGCGCACATCGCGGAGCAGACCGGGCCGCTGCAGGAGTCCGTTGTGGACGAAGTCGTGCTCGCGGCCGCCGTCGAAAAGCTGCGAGGGGAAGCCGATCCGGTCAACGGCGGCTTCGGGCGGGCGCCGAAGTTCCCGCCGTCGATGGTGCTCGAGTTCCTGCTGCGCCACCACGAGCGCACCGGCTCCGAGGCCGCGCTGTCCCTTGTGGACAAGACCGCCGAGGCGATGGCCCGCGGCGGGCTGTACGACCAGCTGGCCGGAGGCTTCGCGCGGTACTCCGTCGACGCCGAGTGGATCGTGCCGCACTTCGAGAAGATGTTGTACGACAACGCGTTGCTGCTGCGCTTCTACGCCCACCTCTGGCGGCGCACCGGCTCGGCGACGGCGTTGCGCGTCACCACCGGGACCGCGGAGTTCCTCGCCGCGGACCTGCGGACGCCCGAAGGTGGCTTCGCGTCTTCGCTGGACGCGGACACCGACGGCGTCGAAGGCCTGACGTACGTCTGGACACCGGCGCAGCTGCGTGACGTGCTCGGCGACGACTCGGCGGCCGAGCTGTTCGGCGTCACGCCCGAAGGTACTTTCGAGGAGGGCGCGTCGACGTTGCGCCTGTTCGGCGACCTGCCGGAGGCCATGCGCGTCCAGCTCCTGGAGGCGCGGGCGAAGCGGCCGCAGCCGGGCCGGGACGACAAGGTGATCGCGTCCTGGAACGGCCTGGCGATCACGGCGCTGGCCGAAGCCGGTGTCGCCCTGGATCGTCCACAGTGGATTCAGCTGGCGGTCGACGCCGCCGAGCTGCTCCTGCGGGTGCACGTCGTCGACGGCCGGTTGCGGCGCAGCTCGCGTGACGGTGTGGTCGGGGACTCGGCGGGGGTGCTGGAGGACTACGCCTGCGTCGCCGACGGGTTCCTGGCCCTGCACCAGGCGACGGCCGACGCGCGCTGGCTCACCGAGGCGACCCGGCTGCTCGACCTGGCGCTGACGCACTTCGCGTCCCCGGACGTCCCGGGCGCGTACTTCGACACCGCCGACGACGCCGAGGTGCTGGTCCAGCGTCCGGCCGACCCGGGTGACAACGCGAGCCCGGCCGGTGCGTCCGCGCTGGCCGGAGCGTTGCTGACGGCGTCTGCGCTGGCGGGCCACGACAGCGTCGGCCGCTACCGGCAGGCCGCCGAGCAGGCACTGCGGCGGGTCGGCGTGCTGGCCGCGCGGGTGCCGCGGTTCGCCGGGCACTGGCTGTCGGTCGCCGAGGCGCTGCAGGCGGGTCCGGTGCAGGTCGCGGTGGTCGGCGCGGACCCGGCGTTGCGCCTGGCCGCGGCCCGCGGGGTGCACGGCGGCGGCATCGTGCTCGCCGGCGAGCCGGACGCGCCCGGGGTGCCCCTGCTGGCCGACCGCCCGCTGGTCGACGGCGGCGCGGCGGCGTACGTCTGCCGCGGTTACGTCTGCGACCGCCCGGTCACGACCGCGGAAGCCCTCACCGCCCAGCTCTGACCCCGAGCTTTCACGTGAAAGCTCGGTTCCGCCGTGGGTGAACGCCGTCCCGATCCACCTGCATTGCGCGTAGCGTGAGTTACGTTGTAATCATGTAATCGCGGAGGTGCGACATGGGACGAGGCTGGAAGGGCGGCCGCGGCTGGCAGCAGGGCGAGGTGCCGTCGGCGGACGACGCGGCGGCCTGGTTCGGCGGGCGCCTGCCCGACGGGTGGTTCACCGGCGCGCCGGAGGTCACGGTCGACCGCGAGGAGATCATCGTGGTCGGCGAGCTGCCGGCGCTCACCGAGGAGTACGCCGACGACGCGGCCCGCGCGGCCGCCGAGGAAGGCCGGATCAGCCGGTACCGCGAGGAGACGCGCGACGAGCGCATCGAAATCGCGCGCCAGGCCGAGCACCGCTACCAGCGCAAGGTGGCGTGGGGCGCGAAGCTCGGCGGCACGACCGCGTTGTTCACGACGCATTCGGCGCCGGTGATGACCCGGCTGCGCCAGCCGGAACGCCTGATCCTCGACACGCTGGTCGACGCCGGCGTGGCACGGTCGCGGTCCGACGCGCTGGCGTGGGCGGTCCGCCTGGTCGGCGAGCACGCCGACAGCTGGCTCGGCGACCTGCGGGAGGCCATGAGCAAGGTCGACGACCTGCGCTCGAAGGGCCCGGACCTGGCCTGAAAGCCGCTCACGACCCGGCCTGTGGGGTGCCGCCCCCTCGGTGGCACCCCACGAGCCTGCCGCGGCTTGTCGTGAGTGGTCAGGGCGGTTCTAACCGCCCCAACCACTCACGACCGGGTCAGTCCGCGACCAGCACCGGCTTCCGGAAACCGGCGCCCAGCTCCCGCTGCCGCCGCACGACCCAGGCGCCGGGCGCGATGCCCGTGCCGCCGTGCTCGGGGTGGATCAGGTACGCCGGCGCGGTGGTGTCGAAGACCGCGACGGCCAGCCGTTCGGGGTCGCTCACCCACCTGGCCAGCCGGCAGGTGCCGCGGTCCGCGACGAGCGTGTGCGGGTTGTTGCCCGCCTCGCCCCGGACGAGTTCGCGGCCTTCGGCGGGCAGGTCCCACCAGCCGCCGCGATGGAGCGTCGCGTCCAGGAAGGCCAACGGGAGGACGAGCAGGTCGCCCTGGGCCTGGAGGCCGTCGATCACCGGGACGGTGACCTGGCGGTCCAGGTGGTCGAGGACGTCGAGCCCGGTCCGGTCGAGCAGTTCTGCGAGTTCCATGGGGTCACCTCGTGGGTCAGGTCCGGCGCCGCAAGCCGGCGTACTGGGCTCCGGTGAGCCCGTACGACCAGCCGGCCGCGTCGAGGGGATGGTCGAATCCGGCGGGCACGCGCAGTCCGTAGCGGCGGCGGGTGCCGTCGCGTTCCACGGAGCCGTTGACGGCCAGCAGCAGCCGGCTCGGCGCGTGCCACTTCTGCGGTGGCAGGGTGTAGAGCCGCAGCTCACAGCCGGGGTTGCCCGGATCGGGCGCCCGGCTCAGCAGCCGCAGCCCGGCCTGGTCGATGTAGGTGGGCCAGCCCAGGTTTTCGATGGCGCAGCGGCGCACCTCGACGTTGAGCTCCCGGTTGATCCGGTCGGCAGTGGGGTCCTCGATCACCCAGGACGGCACCCGTGTGCCGTGCCAGACGTGCACGGCCCAGCCGTCGGGATAAACCACCGCGGGCCCGGACGCGCAGTGCAGCCGGTAAGCGCTTCCTGCGGGCTCGGTGCGGACCGCCAGCGGCCGTTCGGCGACCACGCAGAAGCCGTCGCGAGGCCACCACCAGCCGCAGGATCGGACCAAAGTGGCCCACAGCTCGGCTTCCGGACCGGGCCGGCAGCCGGCCACCCAGTAGGCGTCCTGCTGGCCGTACCAATGCAGCCCGAAATGCTGCCGGATCGCGCCTCGGACCAAGGCGGCGAAGGACTCCTTGACGGTCGGCCACAGCACCGGGTCCGGCCGCCGGTCGTGCCGGCGCAGCTGGGCGACACGCGTGGCCAGCCGGCCTTCCAGCGGCAGCGGCCCGGTCGTGGAAAGCGCTTGCGGTGGCGGCAGGTGCGGCACGGCGGCGTTCGGCGAAGCCACCCACACGAACGCGGGCGGCGGCTCACCCAGCAGCGCGTAGAGGCGGGTGATGGCGTCCTCGGCCGCGGCCCGATCAGCGGGCGCCGTGCAGAAGGCGTGCTTCAGCCACTCGGAATCATCGGGAGGTCGGCGGTCCGGCCGCCGGGAGGCGCTCAACGCGCGAGGGCGCGCACGCCCTTTCGGATCGACATGTTCCGATCATGACAGCACTTTCGCCGCTCGCGCAACCCTGGACCTGGAGCGCCTTCCGCCCTTAGAGTTCGTCGTGCCCGCGGTCCGTGCCGGGGGTTCCGCCGTCACACAGGGTCTTTCACGTGAAGGAACACGCCCATGGACGGCAGGTTCACCCGGCGGCAGCTGATCAAAGGCGGGCTCGCGGTGGCGGCGGTGCCGCTGCTGCCCGGCATCGCTTCGGCCGCGCCCCGCCAGTACCGCGTCGACGTCCCCACGCTCCCGTGGCCGGCGGCGAACGACATCGTCGCGAACACGACGATCCCCGTGTTCCCGGACCGGACGTTCGCGATCACCGACTACGGCGCGAAGAACGACGGCAAGACCGACAACACCGCGGCGATCAAGAAGGCGGTCGACGCCTGCAACGCGGCCGGCGGCGGCCACGTCACCGTGCCGAAGGGGACCTTCCTGACCGGCGCGGTCTACCTGAAGAGCAACGTCGACCTGCACCTCGAATCCGGCGCCGTGCTGAAGTTCGGCGGTGACGCGTCGAAGTTCCCGAACGTGCTCACGCGCTACGAAGGCATCGAGTGCGTCAACCACTCGCCGATGATCTACGCCTACCGGGAAAAGAACATCGCCCTCACCGGCAGCGGCACGCTCGACGCGGCGGCGACGTCGTCGTGGAACAAGGGCAGCGACCGTACCTACCTGGAAACGCTGGTGGCCAAGGGAACCCCGCCGGAGAAGCGGGTGGTGCCCGGCTCCGGCCACACCATGCGTTCGACGTTCGTCGAGCCGTACGCGTGCGAGAACGTGCTGATCCAGGGCGTCACGCTGAAGAACTCGATGTTCTGGCAGCTGCACCCGACGCTGTGCCGCAACGTGACCGTCGACGGCGTCACCACCGACCCCAGCACCGCGCACTCCAACACCGACGGCTGCGACCCGGAGTCGTGCGACCACGTGGTCATCGCGAACTGCAGCCTCGGCGCGCACGACGACAACATCGCGATCAAGTCCGGCCGCGACGCCGACGGGCGCCGGGTGAACGTCCCGTGCCAGAACCTCGTGGTGGTGAACTGCGTGATGAACGGCAACTGGGGCGCGATCACCTGCGGCAGCGAGCAGACCGGCGGGATCCGCAACGTCTACGCGTACCAGCTCACCGTGAAGGGTGACACCAAGTTCGCCCTGTACGTGAAGTCGAACACGCTGCGTGGCGGGTTCTCGGAGAACATCAACCTCGACAGTATTTCCGGCACGTTCGCGCGGAACTTCGTGTTCGTGACGTCGACGTACAACAGCCAGACGGGGAAGACGCCTCCCTCGTTCGGGCCGTTCACGATCAGCAACTGCACGAGCACGAAGATCGCCGGCAAGACCTTCGACGTCAGCGGGCTTTCGACCGCCCACGTGCACGGGTTCGCCGTTTCGGACTCGAAGTTCGCGGGTGTGTCCGACGCCTCGAACACGCTGAAGTACGTGGACAACGCCCGGTTCACGAACGTGACGGTGAACGGCAAGCCCGTCTGACGTGGCAGGATCGGCGCGGCTGCGGCAGGCTTACTACCAACGAGTAGGAAGCCTGCCGTTCGTCCTTTCCGGAGGTTAGCCGTGGACATCCCCGAAGTGCCGTCGAAGGTGGATCCGGACGAGCTGACCACCGTCCTCGACGGCCGCTGGGCCGAGCTGCGCCGCGGGGTGCGCGCGCAGATGAGCGGCACCGAGTTCCGGGACCCGGTGAACCTCGGCGTCGAGGCGCACCGCGCCCAGGTGCTCGACCAGCTGCGCGCGCTCGCCGAGACCGACCGGCCCGGCCTGGGCTTCGATTCGGCCTACGGCGGCGGTGGTGACGTCGGCGGCTCGGTGACGTCGTTCGAGATGCTGGGCTACGGCGACCTGTCGCTGATGGTGAAGGCCGGTGTCCAATGGGGACTGTTCGGCGGCGCGGTCCAGCTGCTGGGCACGGCCCGCCACCACGAGCGGCACCTGCGCGAGATCATCGACCTGCGCCTGCTCGGCTGCTTCGCGATGACCGAACACGGCCACGGCTCCGACGTCCAGCACCTGCGCACCACGGCGACCTATGTGGACGGTGGGTTCGTCGTGCACACGCCGGATGCCATGGCGCAGAAGGAGTACATCGGCAACGCGGCCCGCGACGGCCGGATGGCGGTGGTGTTCGCCCAGCTCGTCACCGGCGGCGAGTCCCGCGGGGTGCACGCGTTCCTGGTGCCGATCCGCGACGAGGCCGGCGCGCCGGCGCCGGGAGTGTCCATCGAGGACTGCGGCCCGAAGGCGGGCCTCAACGGCGTCGACAACGGACGGCTGAGCTTCGACAACGTCCGGGTCCCGCGCGAGGCCCTGCTGAACCGCTTCGGCGACGTCGCCGAAGACGGCACGTACTCGAGCCCGATCGAGAGTGACAGCCGCCGCTTCTTCACCATGCTGGGCACGCTGATCCGCGGGCGCGTGAGTGTCGGCGGAAGCGCGGGAAGCGCGACAAAACGCGCGCTCGCCCTGGCCGTCCGCTACGGCGAGCAGCGCCGTCAGTTCATGACCCCGGACGGCGATGAGGTGGTCATCCTCGACTACCTCGGCCACCAGCGGAAGCTGCTGCCGGCGCTGGCGAAGACGTACGCGCTGCACTTCGCGCAGGAAGAGCTCGTGTCGAAGCTGCACGACATCGACTCGTCGGCGCCGGAGGAGGAGCAGCGCGAGCTGGAGTCGCGCGCGGCCGGCCTGAAGGCGCTCAACACGTGGCACGCGACGGCGACGATCCAGGCCGCGCGCGAGGCCTGCGGCGGCGCGGGGTACCTGGCGGAGAACCTGCTGCCCGGCCTGAAGGCCGACACCGACGTCTTCACGACGTTCGAAGGCGACAACACGGTGCTGCTGCAGCTGGTCGCGAAGGGCCTGCTGACCAGCTACAAACACGACTTCGAGGACCTCTCGCCGCTGGCCACGGCCCGGTTCTTCACCGACCAGGTGGTCAGCGCGATCCTGGAGCGGACGTCCGTGCGCAAGGCCCTGGACGCGCTCACCGAGGGGTCGGACTCGGACGTCTTCTTCAGCCGTGAGTGGCAGCTGCGGCTGTTCGAGGACCGCGAGGAGCACGTCGTCGAGGGAGTGGCGAAGCGCCTGCGCAAGGCGGCGTCGGACCCGTTCGGCGTGTTCAACTCGGCGCAGGACCACGTGCTGCGCGCGGGCCGGGTGCACGTCGAGCGGCTGATCCTGTCGGCGTTCGCGTCGGCGATCTCCCGGTGTGAAGACGCGGACGCCCGTTCGCTGCTGGAGCGGGTCTGCGACCTCTACGCGCTGTCGGCGATCGAGGAGGATCTGGCCTGGTTCCTGGGCCACGGCCGGTTGTCGGCGGCACGGGGAAAGGCCGTCACCGCGGCGGTGAACGGCCTCTGCGCCGAGCTGCGCCCGCACGCGCGGGCCCTGGTCGACGCGTTCGCCATCCCGGACCAGTTCCTGGCGGCGCCGATGCTGACGTCCTGATCGTCCCTTTGGTGCGGTTTCCTTGTGAGGCAAGGGAAAGGGGAGCGGCGCGCGTGCTCTACGCTGGCGCGTCCGCTCCCGCTCCCCGAAGGAACCCCCCATGGGCGCACGCCGTGAAAGACGCTTGCTCGAGCTCGCCGCACCCCTGATGCAACCGGGCGAAACGCCCGAAGTGATCACGATGGCCAAGGTGGGCTCGGTCCGCCAGGTCTTCGGCCAGGGCATCGCCCTCGGCATCGCCACCGCCGTGCTCAGCGGCGGCATGATGTTCTCGATCACGACCCAGCGCGAGCTCTACCTGCTGCTGACCGACCGTCAGCTGCTGTTCTTCGAGGCCGACCCGTCGACCGGCGGCCCGCGCAAAGCCCTCTTCGGCGTGCCGCGCGAGCAGGTCGCAATCACCGAGCCGACGAGCGGCTTCCTGGTGAAGTTCGAGCTGTACGTCCAGGGCGCGGACCGCGCGCTGACGCTGTCGATGCCGCCGTTCCCGCCGTCGATGCGGAAGAAGGGCCTGCGGCTGCTGGCCGGGCTGGCGCGCCTGCGCACGGCCCCGGCCTGAACCCGGGGGCGGCCGGGGTCGGGGCCCGGCCGCCCGCACCGGGCGGTCCTACTTGCGGTGCTTGCCGTTGTCGTCGGTGACCTCGAACTGCTCCTTGCGGACCTTGCCCGAGACGGTCTGCTCGTCGGTGACCGTCTCGGTCCGCAGGCGCGCCCGCTCGACCGGCACGGTTTCCTTGCGCACCACCGGCTTCTCCGCGTGCAGGACGACGTCCTGTTCGGCCTCGCCGATGTCCCCGCCGGCCTGGCCGTCCTTGATCGGCTCGCGCTCGATGCGCACCTCTTCGTGCCGCACCGGCACGGTGACCTGCTGCTCTTCGGTGACGACGTACTTGCGCAGCCGCACGTGCCCGGTCTCGACCTGTTCGGTGCCGACGTTGAGCCGCTCCTCGGAGCGCGTCATGACGCGGTCGTCGTCCTTTTCGGACTTACCGCGGCCCATCGCCGGGTCGCCGGCCTTACCGCGGCCGGCCATGCCCTGGCCCGCGTCGGCCATTCCGGCCTTCTCCTGGCCCGCCCGGCCTTTCCCGGCGCCGCCCATCGCCGGGTCGCGACCCTGCGACCGGTCGTCCATCCGGCCGTCGGGCGAGGTGCGCGGCATCGGAAGGCCGTAGTGCTGGTAGAGCTGCGCGCTCTCCTCGGGGGAAAGGTGCCCGTCGGCGTCGATGCGCGGCGCGTCCGAGACGGCGTCCTTGTCGACCCGGACGTGCACGCCGTCCTTGTCGGTGTGCGCGCCGGAGAGCGGGACGAAGCTCTCCTTGGTCCCGAACAGGCCGGTCTTGACGGTGATCCACTCCGGCTGGCGGGTCGCGTCGGCGAGGTAGACGTTGCCGACCTTCCCGAGCTTGTTGCCGGCCGGGTCGACCACGGCACTGTCGATGAGCTCCTGGGGCTGCATGGTCTTGGCCATCGCTGTGCTGCTCCTTCCACGCGTTGGGTCTGTAGGGGTTACGGTCGGCCGTGCTGTTGATCACGGCAACCGCCGTGGTGCACCCGTGGGTGACCCACGAAGGTGGTGGTTTGAAGCGGTCCCCGCTGGTCAGGCCCGAGGTGTCCCCGCAGGTCGGCGGGGGTGCGAGTGAGGCGCCGGGCGGCGTGGGTGATGGCGCGAAGGTGTGGACCTCGGCCTCCCTGGGAAGCAGGGGGCATGGACGAGTGCGAAGTGATGTGGCGCGTCCCCGCGGACGCGGACGCGGTGATGCAGTTCGTCGGCTGGGACCACCCGCTGCCGGCGGTGGTGCTGAAGCTCGGCGAGGTGACGATGACGCTCGCCCCGCCCCGCAACCGCGCGGAGGACATCGAGTTCGCCAAGTTCATGGTGAAGCTGGCGGCCGCAGCCCGCGACGCGGCGAAGCAGGTCCTGCCGCTGTGACCGGCGCCACTCCCGCTGCTGTCACAACTCGGGGCGCCACCGCGTCAAGGCTGTGGAACTCCAGAGGAAGGGAAGCACCATGGAAGCGCGTCTCAACATGTTCGAGAACGAGGTCACGACCAAGTTCTTCAAGCGCCTGATCGCGGCGTCCCGCCCGATCGAGGAGTCCGGCCTCCCCAAGGCGACGCAGGAGCTGGTGAAGATCCGGGCGAGCCAGATCAACGGCTGCGGAATGTGCCTGGACATGCACACCAAGGACGCGGCAGCGGCCGGCGAGACGGCGGTCCGCCTGGCGTTGGTGGCGGCGTGGCGCGAGGCAACGGTGTTCACCGAGGCCGAGCGCGCGGCCCTGGCGCTGACGGAGGAGGGAACCCGCCTGGCGGACGCGCACGAAGGCGTCAGCGACGAGACGTGGGAAGCGGTCCGCAAGCACTACGACGACGAGCAGGTCGGCGCGATGGTGTGCCTGGTGGCGGAGATCAACACGTGGAACCGGCTGAACGTGATCCTGCGCAACCCGGCGGGCGAGTACCAGCCGGGGATGTTCGGCTGAGTCTCGGTACGGCAAGCTGAGCGCATGAGCGATGGGGGAGAAACACAGGCCGCCGGTTCCCGGAGACGGGCCCTGGCCTGCGTGATCGCCGGTGCGGCGGCCATAGTGTTGTTCGTCTTCGTGGCGCTGGTGTCGCGTTGGTGGACGTCATGGTTGTGGGTGGCGGTGCTGGTGCCTTATACGGGGATCCAGTGGGCGCGGTACCGGCGGTTGAAGCCGCAGGGGTAGCCGGGTGTTCGGACCTGGCGGACCCCGGCCAGGCCCCACCCTGCATCCCGATCCGAAGCCAGAACACGGCCGGTGGGGGGGGGGGGGGGGGGGGGGGGGGGGGGGGGGGGGGGGGGGGGGGGGGGGGGGGGTGACGTACGTACACCCCCCCCCCCCCCCCCCCCCCCCCCCCCCCCCCCCCCCCCCCCCCCCCCCCCCCCCCCCCACCGGCCGTTGTCACGATCAGGCGTCGGGATGGAGGTCCCCAACGACGGTGCGTAACAGAGATCGACTCCCAGACGACCCGATTGTCACCACCGCTCGTAGCTCGTCGAGGAGGCCGGGATGGGGCAGGGGACTCGTGTGCCGCCGCCGCGCGGCGCTGCGCCAGGTAACCCGCTGGCGGCCGCACCGCCCGGCCGGCGGGCGAAGCGGAGCGGCAGCCCGCCGTGCCGGAAGCGGATGCGGCCGCCCAGGCGAGGGGCTACGTAGGCGACAGGG
>NZ_JBVJOW010000011.1:236136-253169 GCF_055582965.1 Amycolatopsis sp. NPDC104863 | reverse complement strand
GGGGGGGGGGCGAGGGGGACACTCTATGTGCGGGGGGGGGGGTGATCCTCCCGGGGGGGGGGGCGGGGGAGACAAAAGCCCCCCCCCCCCTGTGGCCCCGCCTTTGATCCCATAGAGCCAAGTTCGGCCGTATCCGAGAAGCTCACATGGTGTGCGTCATCACCCACGATCCATGGCCTCCTTGTCTCTAGATACCCTCCATCGGACCTCGCGTGCAGTGTCTGTATGACCGAGGATGGAGGTATGGACGCAGCGGGAAGCGAGTGAACGAGCGATGACTACCGGTACAGCGCTAGCGGAGAAACCAGGTTTGCGACGTGAGGTCGACTTGCGGAACCCGGTAGCCGCTTGGCTGGAGTCGCGTTGTGAAAAAAGCTGCGTCGCTGACGAGATCGATGCGGGTGCCGGCATCGCGGACCTAGTTGCAACCTATGGTAAGACCGCTAGTGAACGCGCTAACAGCTATCGCTATCGATACGTAAGTCTCACATCGAGAAATGAAGTAGAACTTTTCCGGTTCCTTGTTAAGGCTAGAACAGAGCTAGAGTTGCGCGAATGGGCACCCTGGGGATGGAAATCTCTTCGCGAGAACGCCATGGCGCCGCTACTCGATAGGGGACTGATTAGATGCTCGTCTGGGAAATATGAAATTGTGGCGAAGATACCCGACCCGGGAAAAAGCATAACTGCAGTTGAACTAAAACTGCGAGACTGGCGTCGAGCTGTTGGGCAGGCGGCTCGGTATCACTTGTTTGCTCATGAAGTTTATATCGCGCTCCCGATGGCTGCTGCTGAAAAATCTATCACGGCCGCCGAAGAGCTTGGAATCGGCGTCCTTGGAATCGATGACAATCATATCGTGCGCGAACTGGCTGTGGCGGTGCCGAATCAGCCCATGGACGATTCGTCTCGAAGACTGGCTGCAGAACGATCTGTTGCGACGGGATGGGCGACTGTTAAGCGGGTTGGCGGCTCCTCTCCTAGATGATCTTGCTCCAAACCTCCAGGAATGTTCCGAGTTCAGCTGGGTCGACAATCCCGCGTAGCTTTGAGTAAAGATCCCGAGCCTCTTGAATCTTGGTTTTCATCCATTCGCGACGCTTGTTAGGTTCGAGGCTTGACAGCTCAGCTACTTGATCGCTCTTTGCTTGCATATTGTGTTGGCGCAGAGTGATCCGCTGTTCGGTCGTTGAGATCTGCGCGATGGGCCTGCCTGAAGAAAATAGATCGCGATCGTACTTTGTGTACGTTTTTGTTAGAAGTCCGGCACGTCGCAAGCGAGCATGTGTCTCGATCTTAAGGGAGTTCAGTAGATCCGGCACGTAGTAACGATCGGCGGCTTGACCGCCGCGCGTATCTTCTACCTCTTCCAAGTGGCGCGGAAGATTCTCAA
Source organism: Amycolatopsis sp. NPDC104863 (assembly GCF_055582965.1). Classification (NCBI taxonomy): domain Bacteria; kingdom Bacillati; phylum Actinomycetota; class Actinomycetes; order Pseudonocardiales; family Pseudonocardiaceae; genus Amycolatopsis; species Amycolatopsis sp. NPDC104863. The sequence goes on along the minus strand of NZ_JBVJOW010000011.1, from coordinate 251,776 downwards.
GGTTTGCGGATACGCCGGTTGACCATCCCGATGCGCCTAGGCCTAGGGCTAGCAACCCAGAAACGTCCCGCCGCCCAACTATTATGGGGGATCCGATCTCTCGACAGACGGCGATCACGTCACGAATTCCCCTAAGGGTTCCCTCGTCGGCAAGAGGGGCAAATGGTACCTGTGCCGTATGCACCAGCAGGTAGACTGCTGGCAATCGTGTTGCCGTGAGTGCATTCAGTAGGTGCTCAAGTCCTGCGCCGCCGCTGAGTACGCCCGAGCCGACGGCGACCGCTGACCAGACCTCGTTCTTGTGTCCTGCTTGCTGAAGGATGTCGCGGCAGGTCTCTGCGCAAGAGAGGCTTTCGTCGATCCATTCCAGCTCCCCTGAATCTGCGAGAAAGTATGGTGAGATCACGATATCGGGTTTATTGTCGATCTGGTGCTCGATTATGCTGCGGCAGTAGTCGGCGCGGGCAGATTCCGATTCTGGAACTTCTAATATTCTCGCTCGTTGGCCATATGGCAGCCTTTTGTAGGATGAGGAACGAGCTTCGATCGGTGATCGATCCCAATATGAAACGGGATCGATCGCGAGGTTAACTTTACTGCTGGCCGCTACCTGTGCCATTACATCTATTCGTGCACTGCAGCCGGCGGCGTCGAGAATTAAGCCGCCTGTTCCGAGTTCGGCGACGAATTCCGAAGTGGCGACGTTTTTTATTTGGCCAACCGCTAGGTAGAAGCTTAAGGAGTCGGAATCGTCGTCTGAATCGTCTTCCTCCAGGGCGGTGACCGCATCTGCAACGTCTTCAAGCAGCCTCTCGGGATCGAGGTAGCGCTTGAATGGCTGTTGCTGGGTCATTTTCTCGAGAATATTCGAGAGCTTGACTGGAACGCGCGCGTTCACATCCTTCGCTTTGGGGATAGCGATTACACCTGGGGCGGACCAAAGTTCAACGCCGGTAACCTTCCCAAAGGGCTTGGAATTTGTGACTAGCCTCCATGCTAGAAGACCAATGACAAACTGGTCGGATCGCCAATCTCCACGCTGCGGTGACTTGCTGACCTGCTCCGGACTCATCCATCCAGGCGTCCCAGGAGTGGGTAGCAGGGTGTGTGTCTCATCGTCTACGTGACGAGCCATGCCGAGGTCAACGATTACAACCTCCCCCGACTCTGTAAGCATCACATTGCTCGGAGAGAGATCGCGGTGTGCTGTCTGTTCGCGCCACAATGCCGCCGCGCCTTCAATAACCTGCATCATGATAGATGCGGCAGACTTAAGATCGAATTCGTCGTTGAACTTCAACGACTTACTCAATGGTGCGCCGTCGATGTAGTCCATTTCAACATATTGAAATGAGGTGTCGTCGATCGTGACCGCATCAATCGCTCGGTACGAGACCACGTTTTTGTGGCTGACGCGTCGTAGGGCTGCGAACTCTCGCTCGGTTCTGACGACATCAGTCCGTTCTGGGTCAAGAATCTTGACTGCGAAGACGTCGTCACCACGCTGTACTTTGAACGTGCTGGCAAAGCCACCGGTCCCCAGGTGCGTCACCTCTGCGTCTGGATACAGAGTTAGGGCGATGGACTTAAGTTTCTGCGTATCAGCCGGCATGGACGCTCCCCTGATCAAGTCAGTCTGATCACCAGATCGCTCCGCCTTGTCGGCTAGTTACGCGCGTAATTCAATTGAAACAAAGAATATCGTTATGTAATCGATGTATTAATGTAACCCGAAAGATGCGTTGTTGCTAGCTGAAGAAAGGATCTTGATTGCGGGTAAGCGCGTGCCTAATTCGCATCTCGATCGAGGAATGGATGCTCATTGATTCGAGAGAAGATGGCATTACCCAATCGACAACTTTACTCTCTTCGCTGGTCTGAAGCGTTCCGCCTTTAGGGGTCGCTCGAAAGCAGATTGAGAACTCTTGCCTGACCTCGCCGTCGTCGTAAGCGATCACGTGCTTAGGGTCCGAGTACAGGCCGATCACTCCCGTGACCTCGCATTCGATGCCGGTCTCCTCGCGGACCTCCCGAACCGCCGCCTCGGCCAACGTCTCGCCGAGTTCAAGCTGGCCGCCCGGGATCGAGTAAAGGTCGTTGTCCGTGCGCCTGATCATCAAGATCCGGCCTTCGTTGTCCTGGATGAACGCCGAGACCGCTACCGCGATGCTGTTCGCCTTGGGGGCGTTCGGGTCGTTGTAGTAGTCGACTCGGGTCATGCTGCCTCCTAGAAGGTGGCCGGCTTGGCGAGGTTCCAGACTGACTCGAAGCTCTCCGAGTACGTCTCGAAGAGGTCCCCGGCGGACAGTCTCCGCAGGTGGAGGGATGGGGCGTGGGCTCCCTGGAACCCGTACACGTGCGTGTTGATGATCATCTCGTCGTCGAACCGGAAGATCGAGTTGTAGAGCGTCGTGTTGTGGAACCGCATCTCGACCCCCTCGACCCCGACCACTGGCCGGTAGGACGCCAGTGCGTTGCGGATACGTGCCGCAAGCGTCCCGTCGCCGAGCTGCTCTTCCTCGCCGCGCAAGGCGACGCTGTCACCCTCGGGGTCCCCGAACGCGAGCCGAATTCGAGCGCCGGCTGCTGCCTTGGCTGTCAGGTCCTTGATGAACCGCGGGCGTTCCACCAGGAACAATGCCGCGTGTACCAGGATCTCGACGGTCTCCGATGCATCCTTGATCAGCCGGTCCCACAGCTCGACGGGGACGGCGTTGCGGTGCGGAAAGACCTGCACAAGTTCGGCAGCGGCTATCTCGGCCTTGCGCTCCGGAGCTACCGAATCCGGCCACAGGTAGGTCTCCGACTCGCGTGCCATAGCGGCGATCTTGTGCCGGTGCTTGGGGTAGGGCGTCCTGTTCTTGGTGATCCAGCGCTCGACTGTCTTCTGGTCGACGCCGACGGCCTTGGCGACCTGCTCCAACGTCAGGCCGTTGCGCAGCAACGCGTCACGCAGGCGTTCGTTCGGCATCGGCACCCTCGGGACGTGTAGGGACGTCTTCGACGGTACCAGGGACGTCCCAAGATGTCCTGCCACGTGGTGATCACGTCCCGCGTTTTGGCGGAGTCTGAGTGTCAGGTTGCCGGGGCAGGCCCGGTGCCAGGACGCCGAGGAAGAATCCGTGACCACTGAAACCACTGTCCGCCTGGTCGGCGCGGACAAGCGGGCGGTACCTCGCCGACGTGCGGCGTAGGCGCGGCGTGGCATGCGCGACACGGTTCAGATCCACGTCACGGCTGATCTGCCGATTCGTGTCCGTGCGCTGACGTACGCAAACCGCGCGGAAGTCCGGTTCGGCAAGGCGTTCCCAGTCGTCCTGCTCGTGGACTCCGATGCCATCGCCGTACTGCAGAGGGAACTGGACGAGGTGAGCGTGGCACTGGACGCCGCAGCTGCACGGGGCGGAGAGCCGCCGCAGTAACCAACTAACAGACAACACAGAGGATTCAGCATGGCTATCGACAGGGGACACCGGTTCAGCATCGACTTCGACGACGCGTTCACGCAGGGCCTGGTGATGGTGGGGGAGGCGTCGCCGGACAACGAGTACCAGTCGCAGGAGGACAGGGCCGCCGATCGCCCGGTGCGGCAGCGGGTTGACGAGATCACGGGTAAATGGTGCTGGAAAGTGATGGTCACCGACCAGGCGGACACGAAGGCGAAGTGCGCCTCGTTCGAGATCATGCTGCTGGCCGACGTGCAGCCGGGCGAAGCTGCGACCAAGGCGGCGTGAGCGGCGTGAAGGCGTCTGGGCCGGTTCGGGATGCCGCGGCGGTCGGTGTTCTGGTCCAGACGTGGGAGTTGGCGTACCGCGACTACATGGAGGCGTGGGAGCGCGGCCGGCGGGTGTCGCCGCTCACCACGGCGAATGCGGCACGCCGGGTGTCGCAAGCCTGGTGTGAGCTTGCGCGTACGCGTGGTATGCCGTGGTGGTGCGTCGCGGCTCTGGAGTCGGCGGCCGAAGGGTTCGCCGAGCTGGCACGGGATTGGGCGAACAAGGCAGACGGTGATGGTGCTTCGGATCGACGGGTTCGGTGTGACGTGGACAGTGGGGCCACAGGACGCGGTGGTGGTGGAGGAGACTGGCCCACATCCGGCCAGTCCACCGATGCTGGTCGTGACGGGCGAAACCGTGGTTTCGCTCGTGGTGCCGAAGGATCTGGAGCAGTGGCCGGCTTGCGTGGTGTTCCTGCGCCAGCTCCGCGACGGGGTGGACGACCTGGCGGCGCTGCTGACGGCTCGCGCGGCGGCTCCGGTCGGGCCTGATGGAGTCGGTGATGGTGGTCAAGGCGCATGACGAGGTCGTGACGCTGGCCGGCGCCCGGGAGGCGGTGTTCGTGCTGCGTCCCGAGGTCGACGCGAAGACGGCGGAGTGGGTGGCGTTTCACCGGGCGAACGCGGCGATGTACGAGCGGGTCGCGGAGACCGACCAGCGTCACCACTGGGAGGCGCTGTACTGGGTCGGCTACGAAATGCGCCAGGTCGAGAAGCTGACGAGAAAGCCCGAATGGCGATCGAGTTTCGGAGAGGAACGGTGATCAGCGAGCTGGTCAAGCGTCATTCCGGCGGTGCGACGGTCGAGTGTCCGGGCTGCCCGTCCTGCCTGCGCTCAAGAAGGCAGGCATCGAGAAGCCGACGCCGGCGAGCCCGAAACCGCAGCTAGGCGTACATGGCCAACCAGATGGCAATGTAATGCGAAACCGCCGCAAGCACGGTGCAGGCATGGAAGTACTCGTGGTACCCAAAGGTATCCGGCCAGTGATTGGGCCACTTGAACCCGTAAAACGCCGCCCCCAGCGTGTAAAACAGCCCGCCCACGCACAGCAGCACCAACGCCGCGATCCCGGCATGCGAAGCCAGCTCAGGGAAGACGAAAACCGCAACCCAGCCCAAAGCGATGTAGATCGGCACCCCGACCCACCGCGGCGCGTGCGGCCACAGCATCTTCAGCGCCACGCCCAGGACCGCCCCGCCCCAGACGATCGACAGGATCACGTAACCCGTCGGCTTGGACATCGCCAGCAGGGTGAACGGGGTGTACGTGCCCGCGATGAACAGGAAGATCATCGAGTGGTCCGCGCGCTTCATCCACTTGTACGCGCGGGGGCTCCACAAACGACGGTGGTACAGCGCGCTCACGCCGAACAGGCCGAGCACCGTGAGGCCGTAGACCGACGTCGCCAGCGCCGCCACCGGGGACACTGTGGACGCCGCCAGGCTGATCAGCGCCGCCGCGGCCGCTACCGCGCCGAAGAACGTCCAGAAGTGGATGTGGCCCCTCAGGCGCGGCCGGAGGTCCACGATGGGCTCGGGTGGTTCCGTCGTCAGGCTCACCCGTCCAGGTTACGGGACCGTAGGTTCTCCAGCACTGCTCAATGCGAGTCACGCGCCTCACACCGGGTGCGTACTCTTCCTCGACGTGAGTGTTCGCTCCTTCTTGTCCGACGTCGTGTACAGCGCCTACGGCAGGCGCCTCATCCAGCAGGCCCGCGGCCGGCATCCCCGGCACATCGCCATCATGCTCGACGGCAACCGCCGGTGGGCGCGCGAAGCGGGCTTCGCGGACGTCGCGGACGGTCATCGGGCCGGCGCGAAGAAGATCGCGGACTTCCTGAGCTGGTGCCAGGAGGCCGACGTCGAGGTCGTCACCATGTGGCTGCTGTCCACCGACAACCTCAACCGCGACCCGGACGAGCTCACGCCGCTGCTGAAGATCATCACCGACGTCACCGACGAGCTCGCCGCGCCCGGGACGCCGTGGCAGCTGCGGATCGTCGGCGCGCTCGACCTGCTACCCAGCGAAGTCGCCAAGAAACTCAGTGAAGCCGCCGCGCGCACCGAAGGGCGTACCGGCATGGAGGTCAACGTCGCTGTCGGTTACGGCGGGCGCCAGGAGATCGCGGACGCCGTGCGCAAGCTGCTCCTCCAGCACGCTGACGAAGGCACGTCCATTCACGAGATGGCGAAAATCCTCGACGTCGACCACATCTCCGAGCACCTCTACACCTCGGGGCAGCCGGATCCGGACCTCATCATCCGCACTTCCGGTGAACAGCGCCTTTCCGGATTCCTGCTCTGGCAGTCCGCGCATTCGGAATTCTGGTTCACCGAAGCGTATTGGCCGGCATTCCGCCGGGTCGACTTCCTGCGGGCGATCCGCGACTACGCCTGGCGGCACCGCCGGTTCGGCTCGTAAACACGCCGAAGGGCCCCGGAGCGAGCTCCGGGGCCCTTCGAAGAGCCTGACTCAGTGGTGGTGGTGCTCCAGCGAGTGCAGCACCAGCGCCGGCGAGGTCAGCACGCCGGTGTAGGCGCCGGCGACCAGGGAGGCCGCGCCGTAGCCCAGCGCGCCGCCGCCCTCGATGAACGTGGCGTAGGCGTCGCCGAACGTCGGGTCCGGGGTGCCGCCGTGGTCGCCCGTCGCGGCGAACGCGGTGCTGCCGATCATCATGAGGCCCGCAGCGGTGGCGGCCACGAATCCAGCCTTCTTCAGCACTTCGCACACTCCTAGGTAGAACTGTTGGGATCCGGGGCACCGGAGGACCGGTGGTGTGTCCCGCAGTCAAAAAATTACTCGCTAAACGGGCGTCTCGTACGTCTTGTACGCCCATTGTGTGAGCCTGACGCAGGCGCTTTCACTCGGTACGGTTCTCTCTTGGTGGCGCAAAATGCGTCGTTGCTCCGAACGTGGTAGAACCCCGAAGCCGATTTCGTGAATACGCCGGGTCAGCAATTTTCCCAAGATCATTCCGACGTGGGTGCACCGATCGAGACGTCGGCTACACAGGGTGAATGTCACGGGACGTCGATGTCGGACGACCGACAGTGAGGTGACGATCTGGCGAATCACCGTGTTGGCTCCCTGCGCGATCCGGCATTCGTATGTACCTTCCGAGGTGAGGGCACGCGATCCGTGCGGGTCCTCGCGGGAGGCCCTGGTCGTGACGGTGATCGAGGGGGCGGCGCAGCCGCCCACGAGACGCACGAGGGGGCCGGCACCCGGCCCTCGTGGCCGCGCCACCTGACCCACCGGTCAGAGGGAGTGGTCCAGCCAGGGAGGTGCCCGGCCCAGCGAGTGCGGGCGTGAGGTGCACACGCCCTCGAGGGAGATGCCGTCGTGACTGCGCAGCGTTTGCCCCGTAAGGCCTCTGGCCGTTCTTCGACCGGTGCCGTTCCTGGCCCGGAGAAAGCCTCGACCTCGCCCGAATTCCAGCAGCACATGTACGTGCTCGACACGTCGGTCCTCCTGTCGGACCCGTGGGCGGTCACCCGCTTCGCCGAGCATGCCGTCGTGCTTCCGCTGGTCGTCATCAGTGAACTGGAGGCGAAGCGCCACCACCCGGAGCTCGGCTGGTTCGCCCGGGAGTCCCTGCGCATGCTCGACGACCTGCGCCGGCAGCACGGCAGGCTCGACGCGCCGCTCCCCATCGGGGACCACGGCGGCACGCTGCAGGTGGAGCTGAACCACTCGGACCCGACGGTGCTCCCGGTCGGGTTCCGCACCGACTCCAACGACCACCGCATCCTCGCCTGTGCGCTCAATTTGGCGGCGGAGTTCCCGGCGGTCACCCTGGTGACGAAGGACATTCCGCTGCGGGTCAAGGCGGGCGCCGTGGGCCTGGAGGCCGACGAGTACCGCGCGCAGGACGTCACGCCGTCCGGCTGGACGGGCATGGCGGACGTCGACGTCGAGCAGGACGTGCTCGACACGCTCTTCGGCGGCGGCACCGTCGACCCGGTCGAGTACGGCCTGGACGACCTCGCCGAGCTGCCCTGCCACACCGGGCTGCGGCTGCTCGCGGGCAGCTCGAGCGCGTTGGGGCGGATCACGGCGGACAAGCGCATCCGGCTGGTGCGGGGCGACCGCGAGGCGTTCGGGCTGCACGGCCGCAGCGCCGAGCAGCGCATCGCGCTCGACCTGCTGCTCGACTCCGACGTCGGCATCGTCTCGCTGGGCGGGCGTGCCGGCACCGGCAAGTCGGCGCTCGCGCTGTGCGCCGGCCTCGAGGCGGTGATGGAACGCCGTCAGCACCGCAAGGTGGTGGTGTTCCGGCCGGTCTACGCGGTCGGCGGCCAGGACCTCGGCTACCTGCCCGGGTCCGAGAGCGAGAAGATGCAGCCCTGGGCGCAGGCGGTGTTCGACACGCTCGGCGCGCTGGTCAGCCAGGACGTCCTCGACGAGGTCTTCGACCGCGGCATGCTCGAGGTGCTCCCGCTGACGCACATCCGCGGCCGGTCGCTGCACGACGCGTTCGTGATCGTCGACGAGGCGCAGTCACTGGAGCGCAACGTGCTCCTGACGGTGCTCTCGCGGCTCGGTACGGCGTCCCGGGTGGTGCTCACGCACGACGTCGCCCAGCGCGACAACCTGCGCGTCGGCCGGCACGACGGCGTCTCGGCGGTGATCGAGAAGCTGAAGGGCCACCCGCTGTTCGCGCACGTCACGCTGACCCGCTCGGAGCGCTCGCCGATCGCGGCGCTCGTCACCGAGATGCTGGAGGACCACGGCTGAGCCATCAAGCGTCCGGAGGTCACCGTGCGGGGAGTACCTCGCACGGTGACCTCAGGACGCCGCTACGAAATGCGGCTGCTCGAACGTAGAGCGCTCGTCATTTTGGGCGTTCTTCGCCGAAGATCTGGGTCACCAGGTCCTTGCTCTTGGCGGTTCGGTCCAAGGCCCACCCCTTCTTCTTCGCGAATTTTTCCGCGCGGGCGTTCACGTCGTAGAAGGCGGCCTTGATCGCGTCGCCGTCGATCTCGGCGTCGGACTCGGCAAGCCGTCTGAGCTCAAGAGGCGAGTTGACCTTCTTCCCGAGTTTCCGCGCGACGACGAGCATCGAAACGTGGAAGCGTAGGTTGGTGCGCTGGCTCGAGCTGACGGAGATCGTGCCGGACATCAGATAGCTGTCTACGAGCTTCTGTGTCCGCGCTATCCAGAGGTAGACCGGAAGGGGGATCTCGTCCGAAAATATCCTACTGTATTCGTCGTTCTTCTTCAGCAGAGAAGAGGGTCTGGCGCGAGAGTCATTCGGTTGGCTCAGTCCAATCGCCATGACCGCCTGGCCGAGCAACGGGATCGAGATGATCCGCTCGGGGCTTTTTCCGATATTGCGGTAGTAGTTCTTCCGTCGGTCGTAGTACCAGCCTGCCGATGAGAAATGAGCCTCGATCTTCCGCTGGACCTCATCAGTGGCGCGCAACGAGGCATCGGGTACGCTGGTTTGCCGGTTCGTTGCCCGGATCACCTTGTCGCTTGTGGCGTCGTCGGATGTCACAAGGATTCGGATGAGAACCGATTTATCCTGCGCTGCACGTGACTCCGGGGTCATCTTACGGAGTACTTCGTAGACGGTATAGGAGGTCTGTAGCCCGTTGACCACCTGAACGTCGTCGAGTACGAACTCCTTGCCGTTGATCGTCGCGTTGGAGCAGATGATGGTCGCGCCGTTGTTCATCCACCAGAACTCGGGACTGTCAGGGTTCTCCAGTGAGTCGCGAATCTCTTTGTTTACCTCGACATCGCCCTGGTAGTCGCGCACGTTTGATTCGAATATGTGCTTCCGCAGCTCGCCTTTTTCGTCGACCAGGAAGTTCCAGTAGTCACTCAAGTGGACCAGGGCGGCATGGCTCGAGCCTGGGCTGGCGTTCTCTTGGAAGCGTAGACGAAGACTATAGGAAGGCGACGTATTGTAGAGGTTCCAGAGTTGCTCGGCGCCCGCGAGGTCTACTTCGATCTGTGCTCCGTAGACCTTCTCGGCGATGGCTAGTCGAAGCTCTTCCATCTTGAGAAAGACGTTCTTGTTCGCGTTCTCCTGATCGCCTTTGGTTGCGTAGGTGAACCGAACGCGGACTCGAGGCTTCCTGGTGGCAAGCTTCTTCCAGGCTTGGGTGAACATTCGAATTCTGTTGACGACCTCGGGCGAGTACTGATCGAGTAACTCTTTTGTGGGAGTATCGATTTCCAGTAATTTTCTCAGCGAGGCCTGCGCCTTGTCAAAGGGGGTCTCTTCAAATGACTCCTTGTTCTTGGCCTGGATAAGCCATAGTGTTAACAATGAGTTTCTGCTGAAATCGTTGGATGACTTCGAATCGAGAAATATCTCGTCGTCTTCTGCGAGCAAGGCGTCTCCCAGGAAGACGTAGACGCCGTCGAGGCCCCCATCGCGCGAGCCACCGACGCGGCCGGACTCTACCTCGTCGGGCGAGAGGTCGTAGTCCTTCAGGATCTGCTCTGCAGCCAGTAGCTCGAACGCGATGTCTTTCGCCAAGGGGGGATTGCTGCGATTTTGGTGCTCGGCGAGTGCTTGATCCAGTAGGATCACATGGTTTTTGCTCACGCTGTTTTGCTTCTCTTCCATCTATCCGCGTAGGACTGTTGGGTCCATGTCGTAGATGGATGAACATCTGTTACCGAGGGTGGGAGAAATCCCTCGAATGGCTCAGCTGGGGCGCGTAGGCGCTTGACGGCCATGTCTGACGTCCTTTGGGAGCGGCGCGCCGAACACGCCGCTCCCAGCGCGTTACCAGCCTGAGGGGAGCGGGCGGCCCTCCGCGAAGCCCGCCGCCGACTGGACGCCCAGCAGCGCGCGCTCGTGGAACTCCTCCAGGGTGCGCGCGCCCGCGTACGTGCACGACGAGCGGACGCCCGAGCCGATCGAGTCCAGCAGGTCCTCGACACCCGGGCGGGCCGGGTCGAGGGACATCCGCGACGACGAGATGCCCTCCTCGAACAGCGCCTTCCGCGCGCGGTCGAAGACGTTGTCCGTGCGCGTCCGCGCGCCGACCGCGCGCTTCGACGCCATGCCGAACGACTCCTTGTACGGCCGGCCCTGCTCGTCGAACCGCAGGTCACCGGGGGATTCGTAGGTGCCGGCGAACCACGAGCCGACCATCGCCGCGGACGCGCCCGCGGCCAGCGCCAGCGCGACGTCGCGCGGGTGGCGGACCCCGCCGTCGGCCCAGACGTGCTTGCCCAGCTCACGCGCCGCGGCCGCGCACTCGGCGACCGCCGAGAACTGCGGGCGGCCCACGCCGGTCATCATCCGCGTGGTGCACATCGCGCCCGGCCCGACGCCGACCTTGACGACGTCGGCGCCGGCCTGGATCAGGTCGCGCGTGCCCTCGGCCGTGACGACGTTGCCGGCCACCACCGGGACCTGCGGCGACACCGACCGGACGGCCTTCAGCGCGGCGATCATCTTCTCCTGGTGCCCGTGCGCGGTGTCGACGACGAGCACGTCGACCCCCGAGCTCAGCACGGCTTCGGCCTTCGCCGCGACATCGCCGTTGACGCCGACCGCGGCCGCGACGCGCAGCTTGCCCGCGTTGTCGACGGCGGGCGTGTAGATGTCCGCGCGCAGTGCGCCGACGGCGGTCAGCACGCCCGCGAGGCGGCCGTCGGCGTCGAGGCCGAGGGCCAGCTGGGCGCCCGCGCCGTGCAGCCGTTCGAAGACCTCGCGGGCCGGAGTGTCGAGCGGGACCGCGACGCTCGCCGGCTGCGCGACGTCGGCGAGACGCGCGAAGCGGTCGACACCCGCGCAGGCCGCTTCGTCGACGATGCCGACTGGACGGCCTTCGCCGTCGACGACCACGACAGCGCCGTGAGCACGCTTGTGGACCAGGTTGAGCGCGTCAGCCACCGCGTCGCCGCCGGTGAGCACCAGCGGCGTGTCCCACACCGTGTGGCGGCTCTTCACCCAGCCGACGATCTCCGCGACGGCGGTGCCGTCCACGTCCTGCGGCAGCACCACGAGGCCGCCCCGGCGGGCGACGGTCTCGGCCATCCGGCGGCCGGCGACGGCGGTCATGTTCGCGACCACGATCGGGATCGTCGCGCCGGTGCCGTCCGCGGTGGACAGGTCGACGTCGAAGCGGGACTCCACGTCCGAACGGTTCGGCAGCAGGAACACGTCGTCGTAGGTCAGGTCGTGAGCAGGCCGGTGGCCGTCGAGGAAACGCACGAGTCCCCAGGCTACGTGGCTCGCCGGGAGACGGCGAACGCGGCCGGGCGCGTGGCAGGATCGAGGCATGAGCCGCCGGGACCGGGACACCGAGGGACGGGCACGCAACGCACGACCGCGCGACGGTCTCGGCCGCCCGCTTCCCTACGGCGAAGAGGGTGTCGAGCGCCAGCTGGAGGGCATCGCGCGGACCCCGGCGCAAACGCTTGCGGAGGCGCAGCAGCTGCTCGACGACGGCAAGCCGTTCCACGCGCACGAGGTCTTCGAGGACGCGTGGAAGACCGCGGACGGGCCCGACCGCGAGCTGTGGCGCGGGCTGGCCCAGCTCGCCGTCGGCCTGACACACGCCGCGCGCGGCAACGCGGTCGGCGCGGCGTCCCTGCTGGAGCGCGGCGGGGCGAACATCGAGCCGTTCCGGGCCGAGCCGCCGCACGGCATCAACGTCGCGGGCCTGCAGGAGTGGGCGCGAAGCCTGGCCGACGAGGCGAAGCGGCGCGTACGCGTGGAGCCGACAGCGCCGCGGCTGACGTGCTGACGGCGCTGGGCGCCGCGGTCATCGCGGCCGTCGCGTCGCTGGTCGGCGTGACGCTGGGGGCGTTGGTCGAACCGCTGAAGCTCAACGCGGCGCGGCGCGCGAAGCTGCGGCAGGACCGGGCCGACCGCTGCGGTGCGTTCATCGAGGCCGCCGCCCGGGCGCGGCAGCACCTCGTCAGCCTCAACGTCACCCACCGGCAACGGGCGACCGGCGGGGACGTCGAGATGACGCGCTACGAAGACGAGTACTACCAGGCGCGCGCGGAGATGCGCTCCCTGCTCGGGCTCCTGGTGATGAGCGGGCCGGACGAGCTGGTCGGCGCGGCCGAGGACGTCCGCCAGAAGGACATGGACCTGCACCATGTCCGGCACGAGCGGGACGAAGGCGCCGGGTTCGACCGGCTCCAGCTGCCGCCCGTCGTGCGGAAGGCCGTGACCGAGCTGGACCGGGCGATCGAGGCGTTCGCCCTCGTCGCCCGGAAGCACACGTCCTAGGGCTGGTCCCAGCCGCTCGAAGCCGCCTTCTCGGCGCCGATCGTGGTGCCTTCGCCGTGGCCCGTGTGCACCTTCGTCGCGTCCGGGAGCGTGAACAGCTTCTCCTGGATGGACTTCAGGATCGTCGGGTAGTCCGAATAGGACCGTCCGGTGGCGCCGGGGCCGCCGTGGAACAGCGTGTCGCCGGTGAACACCACGCCGAGCTTTTCGGCGTACAGGCAGACCGCGCCCGGCGCGTGGCCCGGGGTGTGGATGACGCGCAGCGCCGTTCCCGCGACGGTGATCGTCTGGCCGTCCTTCAGCTCGCCGTCCGGCGCGCGGTCCGGGTGCGTCTGGTCCCAGAGGACGCGGTCGTCCGGGTGCAGCAGGATCGGCGCGCCGGTGGCCTCGGCCAGCTCGGGGGCCGCGTTGACGTGGTCGTTGTGCGCGTGGGTGCAGACGATCGCCGCCAGTTTCCGTTCCCCGACGACGTTCTCGATCGCCTTCGCGTCGTGGGCCGCGTCGATCACGATCACCTCGGCGTCGTCGCCCACGATCCACACGTTGTTGTCGACGTCCCAGCTGCCCCCGTCGAGCTCGAAGACACCAGAAGTCACCAGGTTCTGCACGATCGCCGTCATGGGCCCGACCCTAACGGCCATCTGGCCGGTCGACGACATACCGACGGTATGCTACTTTCGAGTAGTCTTACTGCCGGTAAGTTCGAGGAGTGCCGCGATGAGCCGTGACCTGCTGGCCGAGCCGCTCAAGCTGCGCTGCGGCGCCGTCCTGCCCAACCGGCTGGTGAAGTCGGCGCTGAGCGAGCAGCTCGGCGATCGCCGGAACGCGCCCACACGCGCGCTGCACGAGCTGTACCGGACGTGGGCCCGCGGCGGCGCCGGCGCGCTGATCACCGGCAACGTCATGGTCGATCCCGCTGCTCTTGGCGAGCCCCGCAACGTCGCGGCGACGCCGGACCCGGACGTCTACCGGCCGTGGGCGAGCGCTGTCGACGGCACCGACACGCAGCTCTGGGCGCAGCTGAACCACCCGGGCCGGCAGAGCCCGCGGTACCTGTCGCGGGAGCCCGTCGCGCCGTCTGCCGTGCCCTTCGGCGATCGAGGCGTGCGTACCGCCTTCGCCGCTCCGCGCGCGCTCACGAGCGAAGAGATCGAAGCGATCATCGAACGCTTCGGCGTCGCGGCCGGCACGTTCGTCGAAGCGGGCTTCGCGGGCGTACAGATCCATGGCGCGCACGGCTACCTCGTCTCGCAGTTCCTTTCACCGCTGACGAACCTGCGCACCGACGCGTGGGGCGGCGATGCCGTCCGCCGTCGCCGGTTCCTGCTCGAGGTGGTGCGGCGCGTGCGTTCGGCGGTGGGTGACGCCGTGCCGGTGTCGGTCAAGCTCAACAGCGCGGACTTCCAGCGGGGCGGCTTCACCGAGGACGAGTCCCTGGAAGTCGTGCGTGAGCTCGGCGAGGCCGGGCTCGACCTGCTGGAGGTCTCCGGCGGCACGTACGAGAAAGCCGCGATGATGGGCTCGGGCCGAGCGAGCACTGTCGCGCGCGAAGCGTACTTCCTGGACTACGCCGCAAAGGCGCGTTCGGTGTCCGACGTCGCGCTGATGGTCACCGGCGGCTTCGCGACCCCCGGCGGCATGACCGACGCGCTGAGCTCCGGCGAGCTCGACGTCATCGGGCTCGGCCGGCCGCTCGTCGTTGATCCCGCGCTGCCGGGACGGCTGCTGGGCGGCGAAGACGTCCAGGCCGAGCGGCGGTGCCCGAAAACCGGGATCCGGCTGGCCGACAGCCTGCTGGAGATCCAGTGGCACACCCGGCAGATGCACCGGATCGCGGCCGGCAAGCCGGTCGACCGGCGCGGCGCGCTGCCGACGCTCGTGCAGTCCGCGCTGACCGACGGTGTCAACGCGTTCCGCCGCGTCCGGGGTTAGGCGGGCCGCACCCGGCGCTCGTACAGGAACGCGCCCGCGGCGAGCGCCGTGAAGAACAGGCCGATGAAGACGCAGTTGAGCGTCACCTGGCCGTACCCGAGCGCGTCCGCGTCGACGAACGGGTACGGGTAGAAGCCGGTGATCGCGCCACGCGGCAGCGTGAAGGCGAGCCAGGCCAGCGGGTAGAGCAGCGACCACCAGACCGTGCGCCAGGCCAGCGCGCCGCGCGGGCCGGCGACGAGCCAGCCCAGCACGAACAGCAGCGGCGTCACCTTGTGGAGCATGGTGTCGGAGAAGAGCTGCAGGCCGTGCAGGTCGTACAGGCCGGCGAGGGCGACCTGGTAGACGATGCCGGTCACGATGATGCCGACCAGCGCGTCGAGCCAGAGCACGGAGAACAGGCGGCCGCGCGCCACGCCGAGGGCGACCAGCGCCGAGGTGACCGTGACCAGCAGGTTCGAGTCGATAGTGAAGAAGCAGAGCAGGTTCGCCACCCGGCCGTCGGCGTCCTGGGCGGTCGCGACGACCTGGGTGACCAGGCCGGTCAGGGCGACCACGGCGGTGACCGCGAACCAGGCGCGGGTGAGCTTCTGCATTCCTTGACGATAGTCCACTGTGGACCTGATGGTGCCGGGGGGGGGGGGGGGGGGGGGGGGGGGGGGGGGGGGGGGGGGGGGGGGGGGGGGGGGGGTGTAGAGCCGCAAAGGAAAAGAAAAAA
>NZ_JBVJOW010000011.1:110886-236126 GCF_055582965.1 Amycolatopsis sp. NPDC104863 | reverse complement strand
CCACTCCCCCCTCCCCCCCCCTCCCCTCCCCTCCCCCCCCCCCCCCCCCCCCCCCCCCCCCCCCCCCCCCACCCGGTGGTCTACTTCAGCGCCTTGACCAGCGCGGGAACGAAGACCGAGGCGTCGACCGTGCCCCAGCCGCTGGCGATGTCGAAGCCCTTCGCCGCGGTGAAGCCGGTGACGCCGTCCTGGCTGTTGTCGCCTTCGGTGACGTCGACGATGCCCGCCTTGGCGCCGGCCGGGCCCAGCTTCGTGTAGAGCGCGGGGTTGATCTGGCCGAGCTTGCCGTGCTTGGCCTGGACGGCCAGCGCGAGCACCCCGGCGAACAGCGGCGCGGACTGCGACGTCCCGAAGACGCCTTCCATGCTGATGTCCGGGAACGAACGCATCTTGCTGCCGGTGATCTTCTTGACGCCGTCCTGCCAGTTCGGCCGCGCGTACGTCTTGGAGAGGCCCGCGCCTTCGGAGAAGCCGTTGTCCTTGACGTTCACGACGTCGTCCGGCTTGGTGCGGTTGCCGGCCGCGTCGAGGTGCAGCTGGGTGCCGCCGAGCGTCGTGACGCGCGGGTCGGACGCCGGCCAGCTCGCGACGCGGTACGGGTAGTTGCCCGGGCCGTAGAGGTAACCGCCGGTCGGGCCGTCGTCACCGGAGGAGGCGACCATCGTGATGCCGGCCTTGCTCGCGCGGTCGAGCGCCGGGTCGAGCGTCTTGATCGAGTCGAACGACGGGAAGTTCTCTTCGGTGGTGCCGAAGCTCATCGAGATGACGTCGGTCAGCTTGTGCTCGGTCAGGTAGTCGACGGCGTGCATCATCTCGGGCAGGCCGGTGAAGCCCTGCGTCTCGGCGACCGGTGTCGCGGCGACGATGATCTTCGCGTTCGGCGCGAGGGCGTGCATCATCGTGACGTCGAGGTCGGTCTCGCCGCCCCAGCCCTGGCAGGTGGCGGTGTCGACACCGGGGTCGGTGCAGGCCGGGACGGCCCCGGACGGCTCGATGACCTCGACGTTCGCCGGCGGCAGGCCGTGGTTCTTCGAGTAGGTGTCCAGGATCTGCTTGACCTGGTCGTCGCCGAAGGACACCAGCGTCGCGACGGTGCTGCCGGCGCCGGTGATCCCGGCGTTCCACAGCTTCGTCGTGTTGTACGCCGTGCTTTCCTTCGGCAGCGACGCCATCGCCGCTTCCAGCTTGGCGACGCGCTTTTCGACGGTGTTCGCGCCGACGAACGACTGCGCGGCCGCCGAGAAGTGGTGCTTCGACGGCTGGTGCCCGGCGTTCGGCGTGCTCGGCACCGGCGTCGCGCCGGCGGGTGCGGCGAACGCGGTCACGAGCAACGTGGTGCTCGCGAGCAAGCCGGACACAGCGCGCAGTCTCATGCTTTTCTCCCGTGGCTGAAGGAAACTCCGTCAGCCACTCTGCTCACGACGGGGAGAAGGCAACATCGACTTTCGTCTTTCCTTTTAGGAGGAAAGCACCCCGAAGACGCGCGATGTCGTGATCAAGACTTTCGTAGCGGCTCCTTTCAGGGGTGGGAAGGGGAATCACGCGTGACTGGGCGGGCATTTCGCGTGATTGGAGGGGCATCACGCGTGATTGGAGGGACGACACGCGTGATTGAAGGGACGACACGCGTACCTGGGTGGACGACACGTGCCTGGGTGGGAGGTCAGCCTCCCTCTGGGCGGTCGCCGTGGAGGAGGCCGCGGACCGTTTCGATCGTGTCGGCGTCGGCCGGGTCCTTGTCCGGGCGGTAGCGGACCACCCGGGCGAAGCGCAGCGCGAGGCCGCCCGGGTAGCGGGTTGACACCTGGGCGCTGTCCAGCTCGATCTCGACCACCACCTCCGGACGGACGTACACCGTCCAGTCGTCGCGGTGGGTCTCGATCTCCTGGAACGTCCTCGTCTGCCAGGCGAGGATCTCGTCGGTCATGCCCTTGAACGTCTTGCCCACCATGATCGGCGGGCCGCCGTCCGGGTCGCGGGCGCCCAGATGGAGGTTCGACAGCGTGCCCGTGCGGCGGCCGTGGCCCCACTCCGCGGCCAGCACCACCAGGTCGATCGTGTGCACCGGCTTGACCTTCAGCCACGCGCGCCCGCGCCGCCCGGCCGCGTACGGCGACGCCAGGTCCTTGACCATCACCCCTTCGTGGCCGGCCTCCATCGCCGCCTCCAGCACCTCGGCCGCGCGCGCGACACCGACCTCGCCGGGGATCACGTGCGCCCCGGCGACCTTCCGCAGCGCCGCATTGCGCTCGGACAGCGGCGCGTCCAGCAGGTCGACGCCGTCGAGGTGCAGGCAGTCGAAGAAGTACGGCCGCAGCAGCAGCGCCTTCACCTGCTCCTCGCGCGTGCTGCCGAACCGGCTCATCGTGTCCTGGAACGGCCGCGGCCGCCCGGCGTCGGTCAGCGCGAGCGTCTCGCCGTCCAGCACCACCGACTCGCACGGCAGCGCCCGCACGAGCTCGACCAGCTCCTGGACGCTCCCGGTGATCTCGCGCAGTGTCCGCGTCCAGACGTGCACTTCGTCGCCCTGGCGGTGCACCTGGATCCGCGCACCGTCCATCTTGTACTCGACGATCGCCTCGGCGTGCTCGGCGACGGCCTCTTCCAGCGACTCCGCCGGAGACGCCAGCATCGGCTTGACCGGCGTGCCCAGTGTCAGCCGGAACTCCGCCAGCGCGGCCTGCCCGCCGGTCAGCGCCGCGACACCGGTGACGCCCAGCTTCCCGGACAGCATGAACGCCCGCCGCACGTCGACGGCCGGCACCTCGGCCGCCGCCGCGACCGCGTCGACCATCACGCCCTCCAGCGCGCCCTGCCGCAGCTCGCCGGTGACCAGCCGGAACAGGAACTCCTGCTCGCTCTTCGTGAGCCGCTCGAACAGCGCCCGCAGGATCTCCTGCCGCCGGCCCGAGGACCCCGTGCCCGCCGCCACCCCGGCCGCCTCGGTCAGCGCGGAATCCACTTCGAGCACCGTCGCGACCGGATCGGGCGCGGACCCGGCGCCGAGCCCGGCCAGGGTGCGCCAGCCCGCCCCCAGCCTGTCCTGCGCCGTCTGCCCGGTCAGGTACGCGATCACCACCGGCAGCTCGACGAGCTCGGCGGCGCGCAGCACCGCGGCCAGGAGGGCGATCTTCGCCTTCCTGGACCTCGTCGCCGCCAGCTCGGCGGACGCCCGGACTATCTCGCTCAGCAACACCCCGACATCATGACCCGCACCACCGACAATTTCCTGCCGATCAGATGTCCGGCCTGGTGCAGAGGGGGTCGAGCAGGCCGTCCTTGGCGACGCAGGGCGTGTATCCGGCGTCCTGCAGCTCGGCCCGCGCGGTCGGGCTGGCCAGGTAGTCCAGGAACCGCTTCAGCACGCTCCCGTTCGACGGCACGCCCTTCGTGTACAGGTACTCGACGGTCCAGAAGCGGTACCCGGCGTCCACGGTCGTGACGTCGGGGTAGTGGCCGTCGAGCTGCACGACGCTCACCTGCTGGTCGCGGGCGGCCGCGGTTTTGGCCGCCGGGACGTCGGCGTACCCGATCGCACCCGGGACCGCAGCGACCTCGGTGAGCACCTCGGCGGTCGTGCCGCGCTCGCAGCGCGTGGTGGCGGCCGCCGGGTCGCGCTCGGGCTTGCGGCACGAGTCCGACGTCAGCCGGTCCTCCGCGCCGCCGAGCACCTTCTGCTCGAACGTCTTGCGCGTGCCCGACTCCTGCCCGCGCCCGACGATCCCGATCGGCACCGACGGCCCCGGCCGCAGCTGGTCCCAGTTCCGCACACGGCCGCTGAAGATGTCCTTGACCTGCTGGGTCGTCAGCTTGTCGACCCCGGCCGCGCGGTTGACGACCAGGCTGTACACGACCACCGCGACGGCCTTCGCCTCGAGCTCCGGGCCGGCCTCGCCCGACCGGCCGTCCGAGAGCACCGCCAGCTCGTCCTTGCCCGCGGCGTCGACGACGGCGAGCGCGCGGACGCCGGTGACACTGCCGGTCGCCTGGGTCGTGATCGCCGCGCCGTCGCACTGGCTGTGGTACTCGCCGGCGATGCCGTTGATGATCGGGACGAACGCGCTCGACCCCTGGACCGACAGCTTCCCGGTGGCGCACAGCGCGCTGTCGACCGCCGGCCGGGACCAGGACACGATCAGCGTCGCCAGCAGCGCGCCGGTCAGCAGCACCCCGACCGCCGTCGTGATCACCGGCCAGCCGAACCGGCGCTGCTTGCGGTCGTCCTTGATCCGGCCGGCGGCGAGCCGCGCGTGGTGGTCGATCTCCTTGCTGATCTCGCCGTCGTGGCCCTCGGACTCGCGGAGCACGACGACCAGCTTGAACTTCTCCTTGCGCTTCAAGGAAAGCCGCGCGAACCGGACGCCGTGCCACTCGGGCGCTTCGGGCGGCGGCGCTTCCGACGCGACGAGCCCGGCGAAGCGCTTCGGCAGCAGCGCGCGCACCCGAGAGAGCTTCACGCCTTCGGCGGGCTGCGGGGTCGCGGTGTCGCGCGTGAAGAACTCGAGACCGTCGCGGACGTGCTGGCGCAGGCCGTCGTCGGTGGCGTCGGACACCCGCGCGTCCCAGACGATCCGGCTGCCGAAGGTGAACGAGAGCGGGATCTCGAAGTCCTCCGGCGCGATGTCGAACCCGCCGGTGTTGTGGACGCGGATCACCACGATGCTCATCCGCTCGAGCAGCCGGGCCATCTGCTCCAGCTGCGGCGCCGCCTGCGCCGAGCCGTTCTCGCCGTCGTGCAGGTCGATCGGGGAGAGGCCGATCTTGGAGTTGTAGAGCACCCGGAACGTCATGCGCCGGCGCCGGATGAAGTAGCGGTCCACGAACGGCGCGGCCATCGCGACCAGCGCGGCGAGCCCGAGGACCAGGCTGCCCGAGTCCGAGCTCAGGATCTCGGCGAGAGACTGCATCGTCGCGCCGACGCCCACCGTGCTGCTCCTCTGCCCCCGGCTCCCCCAGATGCAGCAGCCTAGGCAGCGGTCACGCCGGGTGGGTGCGTGCTTGCCGAGTGTTCACCGGTCGTTCACCGGCGGTGATCCAGCTGGCCAGCAGGCCGAGCGCGCGCTCGGTCTCCGACCCGGGTTCGGCGTGGTAGATCACCAGGCCCTGGTCGGGATCCTGGGGCAGACGCAGCGTTTCGTACCGCAGCCGCAGCTCGCCGACGACGGGGTTGCGCAGCACCTTCCACCCCTGCGCCTTCTCCTGCACCGCGTGCTCGGCCCACAGCTTCCGGAACTGCTCGCTGGCCAGGGAGAGCTCCCCGATCAGCTGGGCGAACCGCGGGTCACCGGGGTGCCTGCCGCTCTCCGCGCGCAGGTTCGCGACGAGCTCCCGGCAGACGGCGTCGTACTCCGGGTGCAGCTGCTTCGCGCGTTCGTCGGTGAAGATGAGCTTCGGCATGTTGAGCTCGTCGAGGTCGGCGAACGCGAACGCGACCGCACCCCCGAGCGGGTTCCACGCGAGCACGTCCAGGTACCGGCCGAAGACGAACGCGGGCGCCTGGATGGCGTCGAGCAGCTGCTGCAGCTCGGGCCGGACCCGCTGCGGCGCGTGCTCGTCCCGGCGCCTCGGCGCGGCGAGGTTGCGCAGGTAGGCCTCCTCGCCGGAGGTGAGCCGCAGCGCGCGGGCCAGCGCGTCGAGAACCGCGTCCGAGACGTTCTTCGCGCGGCCCTGCTCCAGCCGCGTGTAGTAGTCGACGCTGATGCCGGACAGCTGTGCGAGCTCCTCACGGCGCAGGCCCTTGACGCGCCGCTGCGTGATCCCGGGCGGCAGGCCCAGGTCGGCGGGGTCCAGTGCGGCGCGGCGCGCCTTCAGGAAGGCGCCCAGCTCGGCTGCGTCACTCATGCCTCCAGTATCCCCGGCTCGCGGCGGCCCGCCTGGTACTGGCGGACCCAGGTTGAGCGTGACCTGGTCCGTGCTTTCCGTCCGCCGCAGGGTGGTGGCATGAAACGACGAATTCTGGGCGGCACGGGGATCTCGGTCAGCGAGTACGCGTTCGGCGCGATGATGCTGGGCAAGTGGGGCAATCCGGACCACGAGGAGGGCGTCCGGATGCTGCACACCGCGCTCGACGCCGGCGTGAACTTCTGGGACACCGCGGACATGTACAGCGACGGCGAGAACGAGCGGATCGTCGGCCAGGCCCTGAAGGGCCGTCGCGACGAGGTCGTGCTGGCCACCAAGGGCTTCTTCCAGATGGGGTCCGACCCCAACCAGGGCGGGCTTTCGCGGCGCTGGCTCACCCGCGCGCTCGACGACAGCCTCCGGCGGCTCGACACCGACTACGTCGACCTCTACCAGGTCCACCGGCCGGACCCGACGACCGACATCGAGGAAACCCTCTCGGTGCTCACGGACTTCGTGCGCGCCGGGAAGGTCCGCGCGATCGGGTCGTCGGACTTCCCGGCCGAGCAGATCGTGGAAGCCCAGTGGGTGGCGGAAAAGCGCGGCCTGGCCCGGTTCCGGGCCGAGCAGCCGCCGTACTCGATCTTCAACCGGGCCATCGAGGCCGCGGTGCTGCCGACCGCGCAGAAGTACGGCATGGGCGTGCTGACGTGGAGCCCCCTGGCCAGCGGCTGGCTGTCGGGCAAGTACCTGCAACCGTCCGATGTGGACCTTTCCGAAGGCCGCCGGACGTTGCAGGCGCACAAGTTCGACCCGGCGCTGCCGGAGAACGCCGTCAAGTTCGAGGCGATCGCGCAGCTGAAGAAGATCGCCGACGACCTGGGCCGCCCGCTCACCCACCTGGCGACGGCGTTCGTCCGCGCGCACCCGGGCGTGACGTCGGCGATCATCGGCCCGCGCACGCCGTCGCAGCTCGACGACCTGCTCGCGGGCGCGGACCTGGTGCTGGACGACGAGGTGCTGGACCGGATCGACGAGATCGTCCCGCCGGGCACGGACCTGAACTCGGCCGAGAAGGACTACACCCCGCCGGCGCTGGCGGACAAGCGCCTGCGCCGGCGGTAGGGAGTCACTTGCCGCCGCGGGCCATGCGGAGGACGTCGAGCGCTTCGTCGAGCTGCTCTTCGGTGAGCTTGCCGTCCTTCACATACCCGCGCTCGATCACGACCTCGCGGATCGTCTTCAGCTCCTTCAGAGCCTGCTTCGCGACCGCGGCGGCCTCTTCGTAGCCGATGTACTTGTTCAGCGGCGTCACGATCGACGGCGAGCCCTCGGCGTACTGACGGGCGCGATCCACGTTGGCTTTGACGCCGTCGAAAACCTTGTCAGCCAGCAGTCGCGAGACGGCGGCGAGCAGGCGCGCCGACTCGAGGACGTTCCGGGCGATCACCGGCAGGTTGACGTTCAGCTGGAAGTTGCCCGCGGCGCCGGCGAAAGCGACGGCCGCGTCGTTGCCGATCACCTGCGCGACGACCTGCAGCGTGGCCTCCGGGATCACCGGGTTCACCTTGCCCGGCATGATCGACGAGCCCGGCTGCAGGTCCGGCAGCGCCAGCTCGGCCAGGCCGGTGCGCGGGCCGGAACCCAGCCAGCGCAGGTCGTTCGCGATCTTGTTCAGCGACACGGCGATCGTGCGCAGGTGCCCGGACGTCTCGACGACGCTGTCCTGCGTCGCCTGCGCCTCGAAGTGGTCGCGGGCCTCCGTCAGCGGCAGGCCGGTCACGGTGGCGAGCTCCGCGGCGACCGAAGCGCCGAAGCCGTCCGGCGCGTTGAGGCCGGACCCGACGGCGGTGCCGCCGATCGGCAGCTCGCCGAGGCGCGGCAGGCCGGACTTCAGCCGTTCGACGCCGAACCGGACCTGCGACGCCCACGCGCCGGCCTCCTGGCCGAGGGTGATCGGCACGGCGTCCATCAGGTGCGTGCGGCCGGACTTCACGACGTCGGCCCACTCCGCGGCGCGCACCTCGATCGCGCCGGCGAGGTACTCCAGCGCGGGGATGACGTCCTTGAGGACAGCTTCGGTCGCGGCGACGTGGATGGTCGTCGGGAAGGTGTCGTTCGACGACTGCGACGCGTTGACGTGGTCGTTCGGGTGCACGTCCCGGCCGAGGGCGCGGGTCGCCAGCGTCGCGATGACCTCGTTGGCGTTCATGTTCGACGACGTCCCCGAGCCGGTCTGGAAGACGTCGATCGGGAAGTGCGCGTCGTGGGCGCCCTCGGCGACCTCGTCGGCGGCGGCCGCGATGGCCTCCGCGACGTCGGCGTCGAGCACGCCCAGCTTCTGGTTCACGCGCGCGGCGGCGGCCTTGAGCAGGCCGAGCGCGCGGATCTGGGCCCGCTCCAGGCCCCGGCCGGAGATGGGGAAGTTCTCGACGGCCCGCTGGGTCTGCGCGCGGTAGAGCGCGGCGGCCGGCACGCGGACCTCGCCCATGGTGTCGTGTTCGATCCGGTATTCCTGGTCAGCCATGACACCGATTCTGGACCTTTTCGCGGGTCGCCGCGTGGTGGCGTTGCGCACCCCGTTCCGTCGATCGTGTACGCGGCTGTACACGACACCTACTCGCTGGTAGGTTACGGCGATCCGCGTGATCCACCTCATGATTCAAAGGGGAGTCATGATCCGTAACCGCGTTCGTTTCGCCGCGCTCACCGCCGCATTCGCGCTGACCGCCGCCCTCGTGCCGGCGAGCCCGGCCGCCGCCGCGTCGTCCGATTCCTTCTACTCCTACGACGGCAGCACGCCGCTGTCGTCGTACGCGCCCGGGACGGTCCTCAAGACCCGGACGCTGAACTACCACGTCGTCGGGCTCGCGACGCCGGTGAAAGCCATCCAGCTGCTCTACCGCACCACCGACGCGCAGGGCCGGCCGGCCGCCAACGTCACCTCGGTCGTCCGCAGCATCACCGGCGACACCACGAAAGCCGTGTCGTACCAGTCGGCCTACGACTCGCTCGACCCCGCCGACGCGCCGTCGCGGGCGATCGCCGGGGACGTCACTCTCGGCGGCCTGCTGCCCAACGGCGAGTCGCTGCTGCTCCTCCCGTCGCTCCTGCTGGGCTACAACGTCGTCGTGCCCGACACCGAAGGGCAGACCGCGAACTTCGCCGCCGGGCCGGAGTACGGCACGAACACGCTCGACTCGATCCGCGCCGTGACGAGCTCGGCCGCCACCGGCATGAACGACGGCACGAAGTTCGGGCTCCTCGGGTACTCGGGTGGCGCCATCGCGACCGGCTGGGCGGCCGCGCTCGCGCCGAGCTACGCCCCCGACGTCAACCGGAAGCTCGTCGGCTTCACCGAAGGCGGTGTGCTCGTCGACCCCGCGCACAACCTCAAGTACGTCGGCGGGAGCCCGGTCTGGTCCGGCGTCATCCCGATGGCGCTGATCGGCGTCGCGCGCGGCTTCGGCATCGACCTGCGGCCGTACGCGAGCCCGTACGGCTTGAAGGTGCTCGACGACCTGGAGCACGCGTCGATCATCAACGCCCTCGGCCGGTACCCGGGGCTGACGTGGCAGAAGATCGCGAAGCCGGAGTACGCGAACCCGAACTCGGTGGCGCCGTTCGTCGACGCGGTCAACAAGGTCAACATCGGGTCCGCGCCGACGCCGTCGGTCCCCGGCTTCATCGCCCAGGGCAACGCCGGGTTCCTCGAAGGGACCACGAGCAACCTCCCGGGCATCGGCACCGGCGACGGCGTGATGGTGGCCGGCGACGTGCGGGCGCTCGCCCGGCAGTACTGCGCCACCGGCAACGGCTCGATCAAGTACACGCAGTACGACCTGCTCAGCCACGTCGGCGGTGCGGCGGCCTGGGCGCCGACGGCGATCGCGTGGCTGGTCGACCGCTTCGCGGGCAAGGCGGCGCCGTCGAGCTGCGGGCACATCCCGGCCGGGAACTCCCTGGCCCCGGAGGAGCCGGCCTGACGCTCACCGGCGGACCGGTCCTCGCGGCCGGTCCGCCGGGTACGGTGCCGCGGATGAGAACCCAGGACCGCCGGCTGCCCAAGGGGCCGCACAGCCTCAGCCGTGAGGAAGTGGCCGGGGCCCAGCGCGCCCGGCTGGTCGAGGCGGTGCTGGCCAACGTCGGGGCACGCGGGTACGCCGCCACGACGGTCGGCCACGTCACGGCGTCCGCGGGAGTGTCACGTACGTCGTTCTACGAGCAGTTCACCGGCAAGCAGGACGCCTTCCTCGCCGCCTACCGTGCGCTGACGGGGGAGTTCCTCGACCAAGGAGTCGCCGTCGCGGCCGAGGCGCCGACCCCGCTGGCCGCCGTGACCGCGTGCGGCGACTTCGTCGTCGGGTACGTGCGCCGCCGCCCGGTGGTCGCCCGCGCGGTGCTCCTGGAGATCTACGCCCTCGGCGACGCGGGCCTCGAAGCGCGTGAAGAAGTGCTGCGCGCGAGTGAAGCGGTGTTCGACCGGACGGCCGCCTGGCTGCGCACGACCGATCCGGACCTGCCGCTCCCGCCGCCGTTCACCGCGCGAACCGTCATCGCCGCGACGATCGAGCTGCTCACCCAGGCCATCTGGCTCGCCACCGACGAGGCCTACGACCGCGCTCGCGAAGCCATCCGCCACACCTGGCTGCTCGGTCTGTTCGGGCACGGCGACATCCCCGCCTGACGCGCCCGGCAAGGCTAGGATCGGCTGTGTTCTCGATCACCGCCATCCACCACTGGCTGGAGCGAGCATGACTGAAGCTTCTGGGGACTCGTACGACCTCGTGATCATCGGCGCGGGCCCGACCGGCCTCTTCGCCGGCTACTACGCCGGGTTCCGCGGGCTGTCGATGGCCATCGTCGACTCACTGCCCGAGCCCGGCGGCCAGGTGACCGCGATGTACCCCGAGAAGATGATCTACGACGTCGGCGGGTTCGCCGAGGTCCGCGGCCGCGATCTCGTCGACGGCCTGGTGAAGCAGGCCGCGCCGTTCGCGCCGAAGTACCTGCTGGGGCGCAAGGCGGAGAAGCTGCAGACGCTCGGAAACGGCGTTGAGCTCACCCTCGACGGCGGCGAAACGCTGCGCGCGGGCGCGGTCCTGATCACCGCGGGCATCGGCGAGTTCACCCCGCGTCCGCTGCCCGCCGGCGACGGCTGGCTCGGCCGCGGCATGGTCCACTTCGTCCCGTCGTTCGACGCACACGCGGACCAGCACGTCGTGATCGTCGGCGGCGGCGACTCGGCGTTCGACTGGGTGCTCGCGCTGCACCCGATCGCCGCGAGCGTGACGCTCGTGCACCGCCGCGCCAAGTTCCGCGCCGCCGAGTCGATCGTGCGGCAGGCGCGGGAGCTCGGCGTCCGGATCATCACCGACGCCGAGGTGACGCGGTTCGTCGAGGACGCGAGTGGCGCGCTCGAAGCCGTCGACGTCTCGGTGAAGGGCGCCGAAGACGAGCGGCTGCCGGCCCATTCCGTGGTCGCGGCGCTCGGGTTCACCGCCGACCTCGGGCCGATCGAGAGCTGGGGGCTGGAGATCGACCACCGCGCCATCGCCGTCGACTCGACGATGGCGACCGCGCGCGAACGCGTTTACGCCGCGGGCGACGTCGCCGCGTACCCGGGGAAGGTCAAGCTGATCGCGACCGGCTTCGGCGAGGCGGCGACGGCCGTCAACAACATCGCCGTCGCCCTCGACCCGGACGCGCACCTGTTCCCGGGCCACTCCAGCAACGCGGAGTAGGTCAGGCCTTCGTCTTCTCCGCGATCCACGGCTGGTACGCGACGACGGACGTGTAGATCGACGGCGCCGTCGCGCATTCCGGGCTGTTGTTGCCCGGCCGGCTCGTGACGCCGACGAGCAGCCAGTGGTCGCCGTCGCGCACGACCTCCGGGCCGCCGGAGTCGCCGAAGCAGGCGCCGGACTTGCCGCCCGGGTTGTCCGTGCACAGCTCGGCCGTGCCGTCGAACACCGACGTGCACTTCGCGCCTTCGACGATGTGCGTGTCGAGCTGCTGCAGCGTCGCCGGGACCTGGCCGCAGTTGACCTTCGGGCACGTCTGGCCCCAGCCGAGGATGCGGGTCGCCGTGCCGGGCGACGCGGCCGTCGCTGGCGCGACCGGCGCGGCCTTGACCGGCGTCGCCAGCCGCAGCAGCGCGATGTCACCCGCCGGGCTCTGCGTGTTGAACGCCGGGTTCACGATGATGTCGGCGAGCTGGGCGACTTCCCCGCCCTGCCCCGAATCGGCCGTCCCCGCCCGCACCGAAACCGCGGACGGCGCCTTGTCGAACGCGCAGTGCGCGGCCGTGACCACCCAGGTGGGCGCGATCAGCGCGCCCGCGCAGAACAGCTTCCCCGTCGACGAGTGCAGCGACACCGCGAACGGGTACGGCTCACTCGCGTTCGCGCCCCCGACGATGCCGGGCTCGGCCCCGGCGGTGCCGGTGACCAGGACGAACAGGCCGGCGGTCAGCAGGGCGAGCAGTCGCCGGGTCACGGATCTCCTCTACGGCAGCGGGGGCACGATGTCGTCGTCGGGCGTGTCCAGGTGGCCGTCGAAGTTAACCGAGGAGTACGCCCGCAGCTTGTTGAGCCGGTGGTAACCGTCGATCATTCTGACGGTCCCGGACTTGGACCGCATCACGATGGACTGCGTCGTCGCGCCGCCCTCGCGGTAGTGGACCCCGCGCAGCAGGTCGCCGTCGGTGACGCCGGTGGCGCAGAAGAAGACGTTGTCGCCGGTCACGAGGTCGTCGTTCAGCAGCACGCGGTCGAGGTCGTGCCCGGCGCCGATGGCCTTCTCGCGCTCGGCGTCGTCCTTCGGCCACAGGCGGCCCTGCAGCTCGCCGCCGAGGCACTTCATCGCGCAGGCCGCGATGATGCCTTCCGGCGTCCCGCCGATGCCGATCAGCATGTCGACGCCGGTGGTCGGGCGGGCCGCGGCGATCGCGCCCGCGACGTCGCCGTCTGAGATGAACCGGATCCGCGCGCCCGCGTCGCGGATCTCCTTGATGATCTGCTCGTGGCGCGGCCGGTCGAGCACGCACACCGTGACGTCGCCGACGCTGCTGTTCTTCGCCTTGGCCACCCGCCGGATGTTCTCCGCGATCGGCGCGCCGAGCTCCACCTTGCCCGCCGCCTCGGGCCCGACGGCCAGCTTCTCCATGTAGAACACCGCGGACGGGTCGAACATCGCGCCGCGCTCGGCGACCGCGAGCACCGCGAGGGCGTTGGGCATGCCCTTGGCCATCAGCGTGGTGCCGTCGACCGGGTCGACCGCGACGTCGCAGTCCGGGCCGTCGCCGTTGCCGACCTCTTCGCCGTTGAACAGCATGGGCGCTTCGTCCTTCTCGCCCTCGCCGATCACCACGACCCCGCGCATCGACACCGTCGACACCAGCTGGCGCATCGCGTCGACGGCCGCGCCGTCCCCGCCGATCTTGTCGCCGCGGCCGACCCAGCGGCCGGCGGCCATCGCGGCGGCCTCGGTCACCCGGACCAGCTCCATCGCGAGGTTGCGGTCGGGCGCTTCACGGCGTTGTGGGGCGCTGGGGGTCGTCATGCGGGCCTCCCGGGGAAGCGAGTTCGGCGGACGCCCAGTCTCTCAGATACCGCGGGTCGGTCCAGTCGCCCGAAGCATGGCAAACGTCACTGGCCGTTGCCGGTTTCGTCCTCGACGGACGCCAGAGCGGCCTCGACGCGTTCGCGGGCGCCTTCGAGGTGGCGCTCACACACCTTCGCGAGCTTCTCGCCCTTCTCCCACAGCGCGAGCGACTGCTCGAGGGACAGGCCACCGGCTTCGAGTTCGCGGACGACCTCGACGAGGCGGTCCCGGGCCTGCTCGTAGCCGAGTTCCTCGCTGGCTTCACTCACGCTGGGCGTTCTCCGACCTTCCGGCTTGGGCTGTGCGCGCACACTACCGCGCTGGCCATGGCGTGGTCGTACCCGACGAAGGCGAGCGCGAACTCCTGGCCGTCACCCTCCGCGATCGCCTCTTCGAGGTTCTCCTGCGCCCCCGCGACGCGCTTGCGGTGCCCGGCGCCCTCGGCGAACCACCAGCGTGAACCGACCTGCATCGACGTCGCTTCGGACAGCCGGCGCAGCTGCGGGCCCAGGTCACGGCGCGCGGCCGTCCCGCAGCCGGCGAGCAGCGCCGTCCAGCATTCGGCCGCGGCCCGGTCGGTGCGCACCGCCTGGTCCAGCAGCGGCCACGCGCCCAGGCGGCGAGCCGCGTCCACCGTCAGCGGGAGGAACGTCACCCCTGCTCTCCTTCCGCCACCGCGCCGATCGCGCCGTCACCCACCCGCACGCGCAGCTGGGCACCGGCCTCGACTTCGGAGACGGAGCGGAGTACCTGGAGGTTGCCTTCGGCGTCGACGAACTGCACAACCGCGTACCCGCGGGCCAGCGTCGCGGCCGGCCCGAGCGCGGTGAGCCGGGCCCGCGCGCTCGCGGTCTCGGCCTGGTCCTTGGCGAGCAGGGTCAGCATGGCGCGGCGCGCGCGTTCGCGGTGGACGTCGACGTCGTCCTGGCGGCGCTGGATCGGGCCCAGCGGGTCGGCCAGCGACGGGCGGCTGCGGATCTGGGTCAGCAGCCGCGTCTGGGTGTCGACCCAGCCGTGCAGCGCGCGGCGGCCGCGATCGCGCATCTGGCGGACCCGCTCGGTCTCCTCGCGCAGGTCCGGCACGATCCGCTTGCTCGCGTCGGTCGGCGTCGAACAGCGCAGGTCGGCGACGTGGTCGAGCAGCGGGGTGTCCGGCTCGTGCCCGATCGCGCTGACGACCGGCGTGCCGGCGGCCGAGACCGCGCGGCAGAGCGCCTCGTCGGAGAAGGGCAGCAGGTCCTCGACGCTGCCGCCGCCGCGGGCGATGACGATGACGTCGATCTCAGGATCGGCGTCCAGGATCTTCAGCGCGCGCATGACCTGCGGCACCGCCTGCGAGCCCTGGACGGCGGTGTTGAGCACCTTGAACCGGACGTGCGGCCACCGCGTCTGGGCGTTGACCAGCACGTCCCGCTCGGCGGCCGACGCGCGGCCGGTGATCAGCCCGACGCCCTTCGGCAGGAATGGGATCGGCCGCTTGCGCTGCGGCGAGAAGAGGCCTTCGGCGGCCAGCAGCTTCCGCAGCCGTTCGATCCGGGCCAGCAGCTCGCCGATGCCGACCGCGCGGATCTGGTCGGCGCGCAGGCTGATCGTGCCGCGGCCGAAGAAGAACGACGGCTTCGCGTGCACCACCACGCTGGCGCCTTCGCGCAGCGGCGGCTCCATCTCGCGGATCAGCCAGTTCGGGCAGGTGACCGACATCGAGACGTCGGCCGAGGGGTCGCGCAGCGTCAGGAACGCGGTCTGCGTGTTCGGCCGGGAGTTGACCTGCGTGACCTGGCCCTCGACCCAGACCGTGCCGAGCCGGTGGATCCAGTCGCCGATCTTGCGCGCGACGGTCCGGACCGGCCAGGGCTTCTCGGCGGTGCTCGCTTCGGTCTCGGTCACGGGCCTTCCGTGCCGTCGCCGTTTTCCTTCGCCTGCTCGGCCTTGCGGGCGTTGGCGATCCGGCGCGAGAGCATCCCGGTGAAGGACGAGCGGTCGGCGTTCGCGCGCTCGTAGTCGAGGATCGTCTCGAGCTGGGAGATCGAGAACTGGCGCAGCCGCGCCCGCAGCTGCGGGAGGGTGAGCTGGTCGTAGCCGGTCAGCCCGGCCGGGCCGTCGTACCCGCCGGCGCTGGTGCGCGGGGTCTCGTCCTTGGTCTTCTTGTCGACCGCGGGCGTGCCGGGCTTCGGCTTGTTCTCCTCCGCGGCGTCGTTCTCGCCGTCGGCGTGCTCCTCGGCGAGCGCGCGCTCTTCCTCGGCCCACGGGTCGCCGAGCTCCTCTTCGAGCTCGGCCGCTGACGGAACGTGACCGTTGATGTCCGTGATCTCGGACCGGGGCTCGGGCACGTCGGCGACCGGCGCCAGGTTCGGCCGGGCGGGGGAGACGTCGAGGTCCTCGTCGAAGGTCGCCCAGCTGGGCGTGTCCTCGACCGGGCGCAGGCTCGAGAGGGCGTTGTCACCCTTGATCGCCAGCTCGGTGACGTGCTGCTGCACCCGCATGGACGCCTGCAGGACCTGGCTGACCACGGTCACCGGGAGCCCGGCGAGCTGCCGGGGAAGCTCACGAACCCGCTCGGCGGTGCTGACGGCGAGGCCCGCGGCGACCCGGAGGGGGAGCGGGAATGGCTTCATGCGTATAGCCTGCCGCATCTACGCCATCCTGCCCAACCGAAAGGGTGGGTTCGGGTGCTGAGC
Source organism: Amycolatopsis sp. NPDC104863 (assembly GCF_055582965.1). Classification (NCBI taxonomy): domain Bacteria; kingdom Bacillati; phylum Actinomycetota; class Actinomycetes; order Pseudonocardiales; family Pseudonocardiaceae; genus Amycolatopsis; species Amycolatopsis sp. NPDC104863. The sequence goes on along the minus strand of NZ_JBVJOW010000011.1, from coordinate 220,002 downwards.
GTGACCCCACGCACAGCTCTGAAGAGGGACGAAGCTCACCCGAAAGGGACTTCGAGTTCGTCTCGGGACTGCCCGTACCCTGGGTGCCATGAGTTCAGCGAGTCCCGGAATCGAGCCCGCGGGTACCCCGACGATCACCGGAACCGCCTCCGGCAAGCGGGTGCTGCTGGCCAAACCCCGTGGTTACTGCGCGGGTGTCGACCGCGCGGTGATCGCCGTCGAGAAGGCTCTCGAGGTCTACGGCGCCCCGGTGTACGTCCGCAAGGAGATCGTGCACAACAAGCACGTGGTCGAGACGCTGCGCGAGCGCGGCGCGATCTTCGTCGACGAGACGTCCGAGGTGCCCGAGGGCGCGCTCGTGGTGTTCTCCGCCCACGGCGTCTCGCCGATGGTGCACCAGGAGGCGGCGGACCGGAACCTGCGCACGATCGACGCGACCTGCCCCCTGGTGACGAAGGTGCACAAGGAGGTCAACCGCTTCGCGAAGGACGACTACGACATCCTCCTGATCGGCCACGAAGGCCACGAGGAGGTCGAGGGCACCGCCGGCGAGGCGCCGGACAAGGTCCAGCTGGTCGACAAGGCCGAGGACGTCGACAAGGTCGAGGTGCGCGACCCGTCGAAGGTGATCTGGCTGTCCCAGACGACGCTGTCGGTCGACGAGACGATGGAGCGCGTCGACCAGCTCCGCGAGCGCTTCCCGGGGCTGGCGGACCCGCCGAGCGACGACATCTGTTACGCGACGACCAACCGTCAGGTCGCGGTCAAGGCGATGGCCGCCGAGTGCGACCTGGTGCTGGTGGTCGGGTCGACGAACTCGTCCAACTCGAAGCGCCTGGTCGAGGTGGCGCTGAAGGCGGGCGCCCGGGCGTCGTACCTGGTCGACTTCGCGCACGAGGTCGACGAAGCCTGGCTTTCCGGCGTGACGACGGTGGGGGTCACCTCGGGTGCTTCGGTGCCGGACGAGCTGGTCATGGACCTGCTGGCCTGGCTGGCCGAGCGGGGCTACGGCGACGTCAACGAGGTCACGACGGCGAACGAGAAGATCACTTTCGCGCCGCCGAAGGAGCTGCGCAAGGTCTGAGCTTGGTGAACGGCGGCCACTTCCCGCTCTCGCTCTCGCGGGAGGTGGCCGCCGTTTCGGGTTCAGCGGTCTTCGTCGTCCCAAGGACGGTTCCGGCGCGGCGGCGCCCCCCGGCCCCCGGACGGCCGCCGCGGCGGCGTGTCCCGGCCGTCTTCCGCGGGCGGACGCGGACGTCGCCGCGGAGCATCACCGGCAGCGCGAGGCTGGCGGCGCGGATCACCTTCGTCCGGCCGCGGCGCCCTACGTCCCGCCGCGGGCGGCGGCTTGCGCGCCCCACGGTCACGTTCGGCGGGCGCGGCCCGCTGCGGACGACGTTCACCCTCGGCGGGCGGGCGCGGCCGGCGGGGCGGTTCGCCTTCCCGGCCACGCCGGCTCGGCGGCACCGGGGTCTGGCCGGTGCGGTTCGAGCCCGCCGGCCGCGGCCGGTTCGCGCGCGGCTTCTCGTCACCGTCGTCGTCGGCGGCGGCGCGCTTGGCCTTCTTCGGGGCGTCCGGGTCGCGCTCGCGGGCGATCCGGACGAACCCGATCAGCAGCGTGATGCCGGTGGTGATGGCCATGATCGGGAAGCCGTTGATCAGCGGGGTGCCGATGCTCAGCACCTTCGAGAGCGTGTCGTCGCCCTCGGACCCCGAGGTCAGCAGGATCACAACCGGCACGGTCACGGCCAGCACGAGCGGCGGCATGACCATCGGCCCGAACAGCCCCCGGCGGCGCACCGCGCAGACCGCGATCACGGCCCCGCCGACGTAGAGGACCGTGAAGATCACGGGGATGGTGGTCTGGGTCGGCTTCCCGACGAGGGCGCCGACAACGGCCAGCCCGAGGCCGACGAGAACCGCCGCCCACCACGGAAGCCCCCGCCTCGAACCGACGACAGGACGCTCGTCCCACGGCACGGGGACGTCGTCGGCATCTGGATCGCTCTGGCGATCGCGAATCGCGGTCACAGCACAACACCGTATCTCGTGGTTGTGAAGATCTTGCCAGCACCGCCGCCGACGTGGGTGTATCGCCACCCGGCGGCGTGATTCCGGTGGCGGGGCGGGGTGGTGCTGTGGTGGCGCCGGGGTGGTGCTGTCGTGGTGGTCCAGTCCTTTCGGATCGAGGTGCCGGGGCGGGGTTGTCGCAGGTGGGGGCGTTGGGGTGTGGTTTGGCGGGGTGGGTGCGCTCGGATGTCGAGGGGTCGAGCGCGAACCGCTGGGCGGCTGGCGCGGCGGTGTTCCCGCTCACGCACCGCTGCGGCGATGAGTGGTCGCTGGATGCGGAGCTTCGCTGCGACCTGCCGCTGGGCGGCCGCGAGCGCAGCCCCGCCGGGCTGTGCGGTGGTCGCTGTGGCCGCCGGCCGGTCGAGCCAGGGTCGCCGAGGGCCGGGGGCGTCGGCGGCAACCCGCTGCCTCGGCTGGCGCGAGTCGCTGCGCGACCGCACTTACTGCCGCCTCGCCAGGGCAAGCGAGTCCGTCCGTGACCTGCCGCTGGGGCACCGCGAGCGCAGCCTGCCGGGCTGTGCGGCGGTCGCCGGTCACCGCAGCCGCCAGGTGAGCCACACGTTGCCGAGTGGTGGGGGCGAGTGGCTAGCCGAACCTCGCCATCGCAGTTGGCGCGAGCGCAGGCCGGTGCGTGCGATTGCGCCCACGCACCGCCGAGCACCTAGTCACCCTGCGGGTGACGAGGCGAGCTGCGACGCAGCTCGCTGCGCGACCGCGCACATCGGCCTCGCCCGGTGCCGAGTCCCGCCGCGAGGGCTGGCCGGCCCGAACGAGGGCCGCCGAGCGCTGCGAGCGCAGGTTTGCTGCGCGGCCGCGCCGTCGCGCATATCGCTATCTCGCGGGGCACCATGTCTGGCCGCGAACGCAGGGCCGCTGCGCTGCCAGCATTGCCGCCGTGGCCACCGACCCGCGCACTGCCAGCACTGCCGCGGGCCATCCCGCCCTGGCCGCAGTCCGCTCGCCATCGCGGCCTCGCCCCGCCATGGCACTCCCCGCGGCATCCGATCGGTCGGTTCGCGTACCCAAGCGATCACCTCGCCGACCGACCTCCGGACACCCGAGCCATCCGTCCGAGACCCGGCCCGAGGACCCGCCGTCCAACCGCGACCCGGCGCGAAGAGCCAGCCGCCGCCAAACCTCAGCTAGCCGCCAGTTCGTCCCCCTTCCGCACCGGAGGAACCGGCGCCGGGCTCCCCGACGCCTCGCTGAGCGGAGCCACCGTCGCCCGGAAGGTCTCCAACGCCTCCAGCTCTCGCCTCCGGGCCGACAGGAACCGCTGGAGATGGGTGCTCGACAGGTTCAGCGCGTCCACCGCGCCGCCCGCTGCGCGGTGGGCCGCCGCTGCTCCTGTGCGGACCGCGTCGATGTCTGCTTCGAGTGTTCGGTCGCTGGCCGCGAACAGGGCCGCCGAGGCCAGGACTCCGAAGCCGGTCGGGCCGCACAGGAACACCCGGCGGTCGATGAGCCAGCGCAGCAGCTCCGGGTCGGTGTCCAGCGCCGCGACCACCGCCGCGTCGGACGGGACGAACATGATCGTGCCGTAGATCGCGTCCGCCCAGCGTTGGTAGCCCTTGCCCGCCAGCTCCGCCGCCCGAGACCGGATCTGCCGGACGTGCGTGCGCAGCGCGTCGAGCCGCTCCTCCGGGTTGTCCGTCTCCACCGCTTCGGACCACGTGGCCATGCTCGCCTTCGCGTCGACCGGCACCGTGCGGCCGCCGCCCACCCGCAGCACCATGTCCGGCTTCGCCGCGCCGCCGCCGGCCAGGTCGGTCTGCAACGTGAAATGGAGCTCCTCGCGCAACCCCAGCGCCCGCGCCGTCTCGACCAGCACCTGCTCGCCCAGCTCGCCGCGTCCGCTGATCGACGCGAACGCCACCTCGTACCGCCGCAACGCCAGCTGCTGCTGATCCGCCTTGGCCCGCTCCGCCGCCACCAGCCGGGCCGCCGCGTCCGCCCGGCGCATCCCGTCGTTGTACAGCCGCCACAACACCGCCACGGCGAACAACAGCAGGACCGCGAGCACGATCGCCGCCGTGGTCAGCACTGTCGCCACTGGTCTCTCCTCCCTCCGGGCCGCCTGGATCGGACCGCGGGGACATCATGGCGGACCGCACCGACAAAAATCGCACCCGTTCCGTCGCTCCGGGTAGCTGACCTGCAAACAAATCGGCCGCACGCAGGGCGTGTCCGATCCGCACGCTCGTGTTAGTACACACGTTCGAGTGAGCCGGCGGCGAGTCGGCGCGATTTCGTCGGAGCCGGGTCGTACCTTGGCCACCGTGAGATTCCTGCACACCTCCGACTGGCACGTCGGCCGCACGTTCCACGGCGCCGACCTGCTCGCGGAACAGGAAGCGGTGCTCGGGCACCTCGCCGACCTCGTGGCCGGCGAGGCGATCGACGCCGTCCTGGTGGCAGGCGACATCTACGACCGCGCGGTGCCCTCGGCCGAGGCGGTCCGGGTGGCCACCGCGGCCGTCGCCCGGATCCGCGCGGCCGGCGCGCAGCTGGTCGTCACCCCTGGGAACCACGACTCGGCGCCCCGCCTCGGCGCCTTCGCGGAGTTCGCCGCGGCGGGCGGGCTGCATCTGCGCACCACCGTCGGCGGGCTGGCCGAGCCGGTGCTGTTCGACGACGACCACGGGCCGGTCGCCGTCTACGGAATCCCTTACCTGGAGCCGGAACCGGCCCGCCACGCGCTGGGTGTGCCGGAGGCGCGCGGCCACACCGGCGTGCTCACCGAGGCCATGCGCCGGATCCGTGCGGACCTCGAAACCCGGCCGGGCACCCGGTCCGTCGTGCTCGCGCACGCGTTCGTCACCGGTGGCGAACCCACGGATTCGGAGCGCACGATCGCGGTCGGCGGGGTCGAGCAGGTGCCCGGCTCGGTCTTCGACGGCGTCGACTACGTCGCGCTCGGCCACCTCCACGGCCCGCAGACGCTCGCCGAGCACGTGCGGTACTCCGGCAGCCCGCTGGCATACTCGTTTTCCGAGGCGCGGCAACGGAAATCCGTCTGGCTGGTCGACCTGGACCACAGTGGACTCGCCGAGGTCCGCCGGCACGAGCTGCCCGTCCCGCGCCAGCTGGCCACCCTCCGCGGCGAGCTCGAAAGCCTGCTGGTCGCGCCGGAACACGACACGCTCCTCGACCACTTCCTCTCGGTCACGGTCACCGACCGGGTGCGCCCGGTCGACGCGATGCGGCGGCTGCGCGTGCGGTTCCCCCATGCCGTGCACCTGGAATGGGAACCCGAGGGCGGGTCCGCCGGCGCCCCGCTGCGGTACTCCGACGCCGTGCGCGGCCGGTCAGACATCGAGATCTCGCGCAGCTTCCTCGACGACTGCCGCGGCGCCCCGCCGACCGAGAGCGAAGAGAAGCTCCTTTTCCACGCCCTCGAAGCGGCCGACCGGGGGGCACTCGCGAAATGAGGCTGCACAGGCTGGAGGTCGAGGCCTTCGGGCCGTACTGCGCGCGCGAAGTCGTCGACTTCGACGTGCTCGGCGCCGACGGCCTCTTCCTCCTGCACGGCGAAACCGGCGCGGGCAAGACCACCTTGCTCGACGCGATCGCGTTCGCGCTGTTCGGCGTGGTCCCCGGCGCGCGCAACGAGGCGAAGCGGCTTCGCTGCGATCTGGCCGAGCGCGACCAGATCACCGAGGTCGCGCTGGAGCTCACCGTGCAGGGCCACCGCCTCAAGATCGTGCGCAACCCGGAGTACCAGCGGCCGAAACGACGCGGTGAGGGCACGACCACCCAGCAGGCGCGCGTCTCGCTGAGCTGGGTCGGCACCGCGCCCGCCGGCCTGCCGCCGGAGGGCCTGATCCGGATCGAGGAGGTCGCGCGCACCGTCGAGCGGCTGCTCGGGATGACCGCGGCCCAGTTCTTCCAGGTGGTGCTGCTGCCGCAGGGCGAGTTCGCCCGGTTCCTGCGGTCGGACACCGCCGAGCGCGAGAAGCTGCTGGAGCGGCTGTTCGGCACCGAGCGCTTCGCCGACGTCGAACGCTGGTTCGTCGACCTGCGTGCCGAGCGCGGGCGGTTGCTCTCGGAACGCCAGGGCGAAGTGCGGGAGCTGCTGGCGAGGTACGCGCAGGAGGCGCAGCAGGATCCGCCCGAAGAAGCCGTGGCCGAGTGGGTCGGCAGTGTGCTCGCGACGGCGGAAGAGCGCGTCGGACAGGTCACCGCGGAGGAGAACCGGGCCCGGTCGGCCGCGCAGCGCGCCGACGTCTACCTGCAGGAAGAACGCGCGGGCGCCGAGAAGATCCGGCGGGTCCGCACCGCGCACCTGCGGCTCGTCGAGATCACCGAGCAGGCGCCGCAACGCGCCGAGTGGGCGCAGGAGGTCGCGGCCGCGCGGCGGGCGGCCGGGGTGGCCGTCGAGGCCGAGCTGCTGGATCGCCGGGCCGCCGAACTGACCGAGGCCGAGCAGGCGGAGAAGGCGCGAGGGGCCGAGCTGCGCGAGTTCGGCACCCGGGCGACCGGCGATCTGAAGGCGCGGGCGGCCACCGCGCGCGAAGAAGCCGGCGCGGTGGCGGAGCTGGTCGCCGAGGCCGAGCAGCAGGAGCTCGACGTCATGCGGCGCGACGACCGGAAGCTGGCCGCCGTCACCGCCGGGCAGCAGGTCGAAGAACTCACGGCCGAGCTGGCCGCGATCCCCGGCCAGCTGGGCAAACTGCGGTCGGACGCCCTCGCGGCGGCCGAAGCGGAAGCGAAGCTCGACGGCGCCCGCGCCCGGGTCGACGAGCTGAGGACCTTCGCGCGTGACGCGGCCGAGCTGCCCGAGGCTCGCGCGAAAGTCGGGCGTGGCGAAGCGAAGCTGCGCGAAGTCGTCGACGCGCATCAGGCGGCCCGGCAGCACCGGCTCGACCTGCGTGAGCGGCGCCTCGACGGGATGGCCGCCGAGCTGGCCGCCGCCCTGCCGGCGGGCGGGCCCTGCCCGGTGTGCGGATCGGCTGAGCACCCGGCGCCCGCGAACCGGGACGTCGAGCTCGTCGACCCGGCCGAGGAACGGGCCGCCGAGGAAGCCGAGCAGGCCGCCGACGCGGTGCGGCAGCGGGTCGTCGTCGCGCTGGAAGAGGCCAAGGCGCGGCTGGCGGGCCTGCTGGAGCGGCTGGGCGAGCGGACGGCCGAGTCGATCACGGCCGAGCTGGCCGAAGCCCGTGCCACGGTCGGTTCTTTGACGCAGCAGGCAGCGGCGAAGGCGAAGCTCGGCGAGCAGGTCGTCCTTCTGGAACGCGACCTCGAGCTGCGGACCGAGCGGCGGCACCGCGCCGAGCAGGCGATGGCCGAGGCCACGGCCGACGTCCGGGCGCTGGACGAACGGCTCGCCGAGCGCGAACGCCGTCTGGTCGCCGGGCGGGGTGAGTTCGCGGACGTCGGCGCCCGGCGAACGCACCTGATCGGGCTCGCCGGCGCCTTGGAAGCGGTCGCCGAAGCCAGGACGGCGGTCGCGGGCGCCCGGGAACGCGTTGCCCAGCAACGCACGCTGGTCGAGGCGGCAGTCAAGGCGAAGGGGTTCACGTCGCTGAAGAAGGCGCGGGCCGCGATGCTGCCGGACGAACAGATCGAGAAGCTGGAGCAGGGCATCGCCGAGGCCGAAGCGGCCGCGGCGGGAGCGCGGGCGCTGCTGTCCGAACCGGACCTCTTCGGGATCTCGCCGGACGACGTCGCGGACGTCGGCCGCGCGGCCGACTCGGCGCAGCTGGCGCGGGCCCGCGCCGACTCGGCGTACGCCGCGCTGCGGGTCGCCACCGCGCAGCACAAGGAGCTGAACCGGCTGGCCGGCCTGCTTCGCAAGGCGCTGGCCGGGCTCGCCCCGGCCGAAGCGGAGTACGCCGAGCTGCGCGCGCTGGCCGACGTGGTCAACGGGCGCGGGCAGAACAGCCGGAAGATGTCGCTACGGTCGTACGTGCTGGCCGCGCGCCTGGAGGAGGTCGCCGTCGCCGCCACCCACCGGCTGCGGACGATGAGCCAGGGGCGCTACTCGTTTGTGCACTCGGACGCGGCCGGCGCGCGCGGCACCCGCGGCGGCCTGGGCATCGACGTGCTGGACGATTACTCCGGCACGATCCGGCCGGCGAAGACGCTGTCCGGCGGCGAGTCGTTCCTCGCGTCGCTGGCCCTGGCGCTCGGACTGGCAGACGTCGTCGCCGGGGAGACCGGCGGCGCGCTGCTGGACACGCTGTTCGTCGACGAGGGCTTCGGCACGCTGGACGCCGAAACCCTCGACGTCGTGATGAACATCCTCGACGAGCTCCGCGCGGGCGGCCGGGTCGTCGGCCTGGTGTCGCACGTCGAGGAGCTGCGGCAGCGCATCCCGACCCGGCTGCGCGTCCGGAAGTCCCGCACGGGCTCGACCGTGGAGGTGCGTGCCGGCTGAAGACTCGGACAAGATGAAGGCATGACGGACCAGCCGCCGAACGGCCTGCCCCGCTATCGCCTGCTCACCGGACCGGACGACGCGAAGTTCTGCCACCGGGTCAGCGAGGCGCTGGAGCTCGGTTACCGCCTGCACGGCTCACCGGCCGCGACCTTCGACGGTGACCAAGTGATCGTGGCCCAAGCCCTGCTGTGGCAGGGCGAGCAAGGCTGACGCCGGGTCAGGCCGCGCGCCGGAGGTACATCCCGGCGTAGGAGCACCACGGCGTCCACGCCCGGGCTCGTTCGGACAGCGAATCCGGTGTGATGCCGAGGGTTTCGGCGCCCCTCCGGACGGCGGTGTCACCGGTCAGCAGGACGTCCGGTGCGCCAAGGACGCGCATGAGCACGTAGTCCGCGGTCGACGCCGTGATGCCAGGGCACGCCAGGAGGTCGGTGCGCAGCTCGGCCGCATCCCGGCCGACGTGGACGTCCAGCGTGCCCTCGGCCAGCGCGGCAGCGACACCGGTGACGGCCTCGCCCAGCTCCGCCGTCGCGATCTGGGCCGCCGTCGGGAACAGGCGCGTCACGCCCCACTCGCCCGGCACCTCGTTGCCGAGCGCCGCGGGAACGCGGTCACCGAGCAGGGCGCGGAGCACCAGCTCGTCACCGTCGACCGTGCCCGGGACCCGGATGCCCGGCACGGCTTCGACTATCGGCGCCAGCGCCGCGTCGGCGCCGAGGACACGGGTGACCGCCGCGGGGTCGGCGTCCAGGTCGAGCAGCCGGCGCACCCGGCTGACCGCGCTGCCGAGGTCGCGCAGGTCGGTGAGCAGCAGCTCGCAGCGCACGTGGTCCGGCTCCGGCGTCAACCGGACGACGCCGCTGCCGTGGGCGAGCCGCAGCGTGCGGGCGTACGACGTCACCGTGACTTCCTCGACGCCCGGTACCGCGTAGGCCGCGAAGAAGCGAAGCAACCCAGGCGCGTCGAAAGGCGGCCTGAACGGCAACCGCAGGCTGAGGCGCGTCCCACTGACGTCGCCGTGACGTCCCCGTCGAGAAGCCGCGAAGGCGCGAAGCTGCGACGGCGTTGTCGCGAACACCTCGCGGATCGTCTCGTTGAACTGCCGCACGCTGGAGAAGCCCGCCGCGAACGCGACGTCCGTCAGCGGCAGCCCGGACATCTCGATCAGCAGCCGCGCCGAATGCGCGCGATGCGCCCGGGCCAGCGCCAGCGGGCCCGCGCCCAGCTCGGCGGTGAGCACCCGGCCGAGCTGGCGTTCCGAATAACCGAGGCGCCGCGCGAGGCCCGGCACACCTTCGCGCTCGACGGTCCCGTCCGCGATCAGGCGCATCGCCCGCGCGGCGAGGTCGGCGCGCACGTCCCAGTCCGGCGAGCCGGGCACGGCGTCGGGCAGGCACCGGCGGCAGGCGCGGAAGCCGTTGGACTGCGCGGCCGCGGACGTCGGGAAGAACCGGACGTTCTGCTCCTTCGGCGTCGACGCCGGGCAGGACGGGCGGCAGTAGATGCCGGTGGTGCGGACGGCCATGATGAACTGGCCGTCGAAGCGTGAGTCGCGGGCGGTGACCACGCGGTAGCAGCGCTCGGCGTCGCGCCAGAGTGCGAGCGTTTCGGTGACCATGGATCCGAGCATGCCAGCAGGTCAGCGCCATCGCTGGCGGAAATCCGACGCGGCGCTGGGCGCGTGGGGCCCGGCCGGGCGAGCCACGTAGACTGCGAGATCGTGAGTCTGACCCTCGGTATCGTCGGCCTGCCCAACGTCGGCAAGTCCACCCTGTTCAACGCGCTGACCCGCAACGACGTTCTCGCCGCGAACTACCCGTTCGCGACGATCGAGCCGAACGTCGGCGTGGTGCCGCTGCCGGACCCCCGGCTGGACAAGCTGGCGGAGCTGCACAAGTCGGAGAAGATCGTGCCGGCGGTGGTGTCCTTCGTGGACATCGCGGGCATCGTGAAGGGCGCGTCCGAGGGCGCCGGGCTGGGCAACAAGTTCCTCGCGAACATCCGTGAGGCCAACGCGATCTGCCAGGTCATCCGCGTGTTCGACGACCCGGACGTGATCCACGTCGACGGCCGCATCGACCCGTCGAGCGACATCGAGACGATCAACACCGAGCTGATCCTCGCCGACCTGCAGACGCTGGACAAGGCGCTGCCGCGGCTGGAGAAGGAAGCGCGGACGAAGAAGGAGAACAAGCCCGCGCTGGACAACGCGCAGAAGGCGAAGGAGATCCTCGACGCCGGACGCACGCTGTTCCAGGCGCAGAAGGAAGTCGACTTCGACGCGCTGCGCGAGCTGAGCCTGCTGACGACGAAGCCGTTCCTCTACGTCTTCAACGCCGACGAGTCGATCCTCACCGACGAGGCCCGCCGCGAGGAGCTGGCGAAGCTCGTCGCGCCCGCGGACGCGGTGTTCCTAGACGCGAAGGTCGAGGCGGAGCTGCTGGAGCTGGACGACGAGGAGTCGGTCCGCGAGCTGCTCGAGTCGGTCGGCCAGCCGGAGCCGGGCCTGTACTCGCTGGCCCGCGCGGGCTTCCACACGCTGGGGCTGCAGACGTACCTGACGGCGGGCCCCAAGGAGTCCCGCGCCTGGACGATCCCCCAGGGCGCAACGGCCCCCCAGGCGGCGGGCGTGATCCACACGGACTTCGAGCGCGGCTTCATCAAGGCGGAGATCGTCTCGTACGACGACCTGATGGCGGCAGGCTCGATGGCGGCGGCCCGGGCGGCGGGCAAGGTCCGCATGGAGGGCAAGGACTACGTCATGGCTGATGGCGACGTGGTGGAGTTCCGCTTCAACGTGTAGGCGCTGCGTGAGTCACCAGGTGCTGACGAGCGCCCTGGTCGCGGCGTCGGCATCCTGGCCCGAAATTCGGGCGACCATGGCGGTCTTCAACGCACGTGCAGCCTGCCCGAAGATCATTTCGGACGAGTTGACGAGGTCGAAGCCCGCGCGGTCGATCGTGAGTGTCCCCGCCGGAAGGCTTGGCCCTTCGTCGAGCGCGTCGGCCACTGCTCGGGCGAACTCACCGGGCAGCCCGACGGTGAACGGTTCCTTCCAGAGCTCGCTCGGGCAGGTCGGCTCCTCGTCGGCGTCGAACAGCCCGAAGGTCGCCACGGCGACGGCCAGCTGAGTCCGGTCGCCCTGGCCGGGCACGAACTGTCCACCGACAAGAGCGCGTGGAGCGAGACCGCCGAACCGTCGCAGGACTTCGACGTGCATCCGGATGGGGTTCGCCGGGACGCCGATCGCCGCCCGGGACGATCGCAGCCACTCCGCGGCCTGGTAGGCCGCGGGGTGATCGCCTTCGCCGATCGCGACGAGGCCGTGCCGTTCCACTTCGACGATCATCGTCACGCTCGATCACTGGTTGTTATTTTCATTGGACGCAGGATAAACTGCGCCCAATGAAAGCGTCGCCGAGCCTGCTGCCCCTGTTGCGTTCGCGCATGCAGGGTGAGCTGCTCGCGCTCGTCCTGCTGCACCCGGAGCGCGAGTACACCATCACCGAGCTCGCCGACGCCTGTGGTGTCACGCCCACCGCCGTCCTGCGGGAGGTCGAGCGGCTCGTCGAGGGCGGGATCCTGGACGCCCGGCGGGTCGGGCGGAGCCGGCTGGTCAAAGCCCGCACCGATACCCCCCTCTACCGGCCGTTGAGCGACCTCATCGCGGTCACCTTCGGGCCGATGCCGCTGCTCGCCGAGGCCCTTTCCGGGCTGGCCGGCGTGACCGAGGCCTTCATCTACGGCTCGTGGGCGGCGCGCTACCGCGGTGAACCCGGCCCGCCGCCCGGTGACGTCGACGTCCTTGTTGTCGGCTCGCCCGATCCGGACGAGCTCTTCGACCTGGCCGAAGGCGTGTCGCGGCAGCTGAACCGTGAGGTCAACGTGCACCGGATCTCGCCGGAGTCGTGGGCCGCGGAGACGGCGGATCCGTTTGTCACCAGCGTGCGTGAACGTCCGCTGGTCCCGGTGAACCTCGGCCAGGAGGCCTGATGCCCCAGTGGAACCAAGGACGTGAGCGGATCGACGCGTTCATCACCCGCGGTGCGATCGAGCACGTTCCGGCGTCGCGGGAGGCCGCCGAGGCCGAGCTCGTCCGCGCGCGCACGCACCTGGCTTCGGCGCTGCGGCTGAAGGAAACCGATCCGGAAGGCGCGTACACGCTGGCTTACGACGGCGCGCGGCGTGCGTTGGCGGCCGTCCTGCAGAACCAGGGCCTGCGTGTGACGAGCCGGGGTGGGCACGTCACCGTCTACGAGGCCGTTCTCGCTCAGCTCGACCCGCCGCTGGGGCACGTGCTGCGCCCCTTCAACCGGATGCGGGCCCGCCGCAACGAAGTCGCCTACCGATCCTCGGAGGCGCCTTCGCTGACGGCGGAGGACGTGGCGGCCGACGTCCCGAAAGTGGAGGCCCTCATCGAAGTGGCCGAGAAGGCGATCCCGAACATGCCGCGGTACTGACGGCGGCGGTTCAGCCGAGCAGGCCCATCAGGGCGATGGCGATCAGCACCACCGCGGGGGCGAGGGCGTTGATCCAGGCGCGCTGGGCGGCGGTGAGGGTGGCGGTGCTGTTCATGGCTCTTCCTAAGGCCGAATCCGATGCTTCCGCCCTGCTCAGCGCGCTGATCTTGCGGTTTGTTAGCGGCTGTGATCGAACTCACCGGCATCCGGGTGACGGCGGCCGCGGGCGGTGAACCAGAGCACACCGCCGGCCGCTGCCACCATCGTCGCGAATGCCGCCGTGCCGACCACGATCGCCTGCGTCATGTCTCGTCTCTCCTAGCAAAGTTGTTTACCGAGAGACGTCGAAACGGCCAAAAAGTGCACTGAGCGTAACCGAGGTCACAGAGAAGAAAGCACCGAGTCGATCTCGGCGGCCAGCGAGAAGTCCTTCTCCGTCAAGCCGCCCGCCGAGTGGGTCGAGAGGCGGAACGTCAGCGTGCGCCAGCGGATGTCGATGTCCGGGTGGTGGTCGGCCGCTTCGGCGAGCACCGCGACGCGGTCCACCACCTCGATCGCCTGCGGGAAGCTCGCCAGCTCCACCTCGCGGGAGATCACCGCGCCGGACCGGGTCCAGCCGGCGCCCAGTCGTCCGTCGGCTTCGGAGTCGCTCAAGATTTCCGTCATGTCTCCATGGTCGTACGTCCTGGACTACGCTGCACGGTTGCCACGGGAGTCCGGTCAGCCGGGCTGAGAGGCGGGTCACCCCGCGACCGTTCGCACCTGACCGGATCATGCCGGCGAAGGGAGGGCTCTTCCTCCTCGTCCGGTGAAAGTGCAGGAGGGTAGATGAAACGCAGGGCTGTTCGCGCCGCGACGGCCGTCGCCGCCGTCAGTGCCGTCGCCGCGGCGTGCTCGCTGTCGGACGGTGACGGTGGCACGCAGCAGACGCCCACCGTCACCCTCGTGACGCACGACTCCTTCCTGGCCCCGCAGGAGGTGCTCGACGCCTTCCAGAAGCAGTCGGGCATCAAGATCTCCGTGCTCAAGCAGGGCGACGCCGGATCGCTGACCAACAAGCTCGTGCTGACCAAGGCCAACCCGGTCGGCGACGTCGCGTACGGCGTCGACTCGACCTTCGCCTCGCGCGCGCTCACCGAAGGCGTCTTCGAGCCCTACACCAGCCCGGAGGCCGACCGCGGGCCGCAGCGCTACGCCGTCGACCCCGAGCACCGGCTCTCCGCGGTCGACGTCGGCGACGTCTGCGTCAACGTCGACACGAACTACTTCACGAGCAAGGGCCTCGCGGCCCCGGAGACCTACGACGACCTCGCCGACCCGAAGTACAAGGACCTGCTGGTCGCCGAGGACCCGGCGACCGCTTCGCCCGGGCTGGCGTTCCTCCTCGGCACGGTCGCCAAGTACGGCGAGGCGGGCTGGAAGGACTACTGGACCAAGCTGAAGGCCAACGGCCTCAAGGTCGTCAGCGGCTGGGAAGAGGCCTACACCAAGGACTTCTCCGGCTCGTCCGGCAAGGGACCGCGCCCGATCGTCGTTTCGTACGCCTCCTCGCCGGCCGCCGAGGTGGGTGACGACGGGAAGCCACGCACCAAGGCGCTGCTCGACACCTGTTACCGCCAGGTCGAGTACGCGGGGGTGCTGGCGAACGGCAAGCAGACCGAGAGCGCGCGCAAGGTCGTCGACTTCCTGCTGTCGCAGCAGTTCCAGGCGACGGTGGCCGCGAACATGTACGTCTACCCCGCGCGCCAGGGGGTCGACCTGCCCGCGGGCTGGGCGCAGGTCGCGCCGCTGCCGCAGAAGCCGCAGACGCTGCCCGCGGACCAGGTGCAGGCCGGACGCGAGAAGTGGATCGGCGAATGGCGCACGCTCGTGCAGTCCTAGCCCCACCACGGACGGCCCGAGGCCTCGGCCTGGCGCTGCTCGGCCTGGCCCCGATCGGCTTCCTGGTCGTGTTCTTCGCCTGGCCGGTGCTGGCGATCGTCGGCCGCGGGTTCGCCGCGGGCGGGCTCGACGCGGTCCTGGGCGACCCGCGGACCTGGCAGCTGGCCGGGTTCACGGTGGCGAGCGCGGCCGCGTCGACAGTGGTCGCCGTGCTGGCCGGGCTGCCCGTGGCGTTCGTGCTGGCCCGGGTGAAGCTGCCCGGCGTCGGCCTCGCGCGGACGCTGGTGCTGGTGCCGTTCGTGCTGCCGACCGTCGTGGTCGGGCTGGCGTTCCGGGCGCTCTGGCCGGACGGCGGCGTGCTGCCGATCGTGCTGGCCAACGCCTTCTTCAACGTCGCCGTCGTCGCGCGGACCGTCGCCGGGCTGTGGGCACGGCTGGATTCGCGGACGACCGACGCCGCCCGTGCGCTGGGTGCGTCACCGTGGCGGGCGTTCCGCTCGGTGACGCTGCCGGCGCTGGCGCCCGCGATCGCGTCCGCCGCGGCCGTGGTGTTCCTGTTCTGCGCCACCAGTTTCGGGGTGGTGCTGATCCTCGGCGGCGCGAAGTACCGGACTCTGGAGACCGAGATCTACCTGCGGACGGTCGACCTCCTGGACCTCTCGGGCGCGGCGGCGCTTTCGCTGATCCAGTTCGCCGCCGTGGTCGCCGCTCTCGTTCTCGGCGGCCTGGCGCGACGTCGGAAGGAAGGCGCCCGGACCGGGGCCGGCCAGGCGCGGCGCCCGCGCGGCGGTGAGTGGTGGGCTGTCGGCGTCGCTGGAGTCGTCCTGGCTCTGGTGCTGACGCCGATCGTCGCGCTGCTCGCCGAGTCGGTGTCCAGCTCGGACGGCTGGAGCTTCGCCGGTTATCGAGCGTTAACCAGCACTGGCGAGAAGGGCGCGCTGCAGGTCTCCGGCTGGGACGCCGCGGTGAACTCGCTGAAGGTGGCCGTCGACGCGACGCTGCTCGCGATGGTCGTCGGGGTGCTCGCGTCCGTGGTGCTGGTGGCGCTGCGGCGGTCGCCGACCCGGGCCGCGCGCGGGCTCGGCGAAACCATGGACGCCGTGCTGATGCTGCCGCTCGGGGTGTCCGCGGTGACCGTCGGGTTCGGGTACCTGGTGACGCTCGACGCGCTGCCCGGCGACCTCCGGACGTCGCCCTACCTGGTGCCGCTGGCCCAGGCGCTCGTGATCATCCCGCTGGTCGTGCGGATGGTGCTGCCGGTGCTGCGCTCGGTCGATGTCCGATTGCGGCAGGCCGCCTCGACGCTCGGGGCGAGCCCGCTGCGGGTGTGGCGGGAGATCGACCTGCCGCTGACGCTGCGGCCGCTGGTCGCCGCCGCGGGGTTCGGGTTCGTCGTCGCGCTCGGCGAGTTCGGGGCGACGAGCTTCCTCGCGCGGCCGACGGCGCCGACGCTGCCGGTCGCCGTCGCGTCGCTGATGGCGCGTCCGGGGGAGCTGAACAACCAGATGGCGTACGCCGCGTGCGCGCTGCTGATGCTCGTGACGGTGCTGGCGGTCGCGCTGATCGACCGGCTCGGGGCCGCGCGCGGCCGGGTGGGAGAGTTCTGATGGCGCTGTCGGTGCGGGACCTGACGGTCCACTACGGATCGTTCACGGCGGTGCGCGACGTCCGGCTGGACATCGCCGACGGCGAAGTGCTGGCGCTGCTCGGCCCGTCGGGCTCGGGCAAGTCGACGCTCCTGCGCGCGATCACCGGGCTCGAGCCGTCGGCGCGCGGCACGGTGAGCTGGGACGGCGACGACCTCGGCGCGGTGCCGGTCCACCGCCGCGGCTTCGGGCTGGTCTTCCAGGACGGCCAGCTGTTCGGCCACCGCGACGTCGCCGCGAACATCGCGTTCGGCCTGCGGATGCACGGCGTTCCCCGCTCCCAGTGGGCTTCGCGGGTGGCCGAGCTGCTGGCGCTGGTGGGGCTCTCGGGCTTCGAACGCCGGCGCGTCACGGAGCTGTCCGGTGGGCAGGCGCAGCGGGTCGCGCTGGCCCGGGCGCTGGCGCCGAAGCCGCGGCTGCTGCTGCTCGACGAGCCACTGTCCGGTTTGGACGCCGGGTTGCGCGAGCAGCTGGCGATCGACCTCGCGGACCTGTTGCGGCGCAGCAAGATCACGGCGTTGCTGGTGACGCACGATCAGGAAGAGGCGTTCACACTGGCCGACCGGGTTGCGGTGCTCGACGCGGGTGAGGTCCCCCAGGAGGGCGCGGTCCGGCGCGTGTGGCGCAACCCGGCGGACGACGACGTGGCGCGGTTCCTCGGCGTGACGACCTTCGTGGCCGGCGTCGCGGCGGGCGGAGTGGTGCACACGGAGCTGGGTGACGTCGCGCTCCCGGACGTCGACGACGGCCCGGTCCGGCTCGGCCTGCGGCCGCATGCTTTGCGGGTGGCCGCGGAAGGCGTGCCGGGCGAAGTCGTGGCGGCGGTGCACCGGCGGGAGCACGTCCGGCTCGTCGTGAAGCTCGCGGAGTCCACAGTGGACGCGGTCGCGCCGGCGGCGTCGGACCTGCGGGCCGGGGACGCGGTGACGCTGGAGTTCGACCCGGACGGCGTCGCGCTGGTCGGCTGACTCAGCCGGCCCAGTGCGCGAGGAGGTCCAGCGCGGACTCCGACGGGCTGCCGGGTTCCGCGGTGAAGGTCACCAGCCGCTGGCCCGAGGAGTCCGGCAGCTCGAAGTTCTCGAACCGCAGCGTCAGCTCGCCCGCGACCGGGTGGCGGAAGCGCTTGCGCCCGTGCGTGCGCTGCTGCACCACCCGGCCCGACCACAGCGTCCGGAACGGCTCGCTCCGCAGTGTCAGCTCCCCGATGAGGGTCGCGAGCGCCTGGTCGGTCGCGTAGCGCGCCGCGACCAGCCGCAGCTGGCCGACGGTGGCGCGGGCGACGTCGGGCCAGTCCGGGAACACCTCGCGGCTCGCCGGGTCGAGCAGGCAGAACCGGGCGAGGTTGCGGGACGGCGTCGCCGCGAAGTCGAAGAACAGCTGCGCGGACAGCGGGTTCCACGTGAGGACGTCGAGCCGGTGGTCGAGGACGAGGGCGGGGACGCGGTCCAGCTTCGCCAGCAGCTGCACGAGCTCCGGGCGTGCCCGGCGGGCCGACGGCGGCCGGGCGGGCCGGGCCGACGCGAGGTCGTGCAGGTGACCGCGTTCGACGTCGTCGAGCCGCAGGGTCCGGGCCAGCGCGTCGAGGACCTCGGGTGACGGGCCGCGCGCCCGGCCCTGCTCCAGGCGGACGTAGTACTCGACGCTGATCCCGGCGAGCTGCGCGACCTCCTCGCGCCGCAGGCCGGCCACCCGTCGCCGGGGGCCGGTGAGGATTCCGCTGCCGGCCGGTGTCGCGGCTTCGCGGCGCGACTTCAGGAAGCGGCCCAGTTCCCGGTCCATGCGTGCCAGTGTGCGGCTTTTCCGCGCCGCGGGCCTGGCCCTGCTGGTACCAGGAACGACGGACCGTCCCCACGACAGGGGCTGGGACCGCATGCCGGTGCACGGCAAGCTCGGCCGGGACGAAAGGACTTCCCATGTGCCACAGCACCGAAAGCCGCCCGCCCGCACCGCCGATCCGGGGCGAGGTGGCGGCGGACGGACCCCTGACGCTGACCTCGAGCGTCGAGTTCCTCGCCCACCACGCGGTGCCCGCCGCGCCGAACGGCCGCAAGATCGTCCTGTTGCCGGACGTCCGCGGGGTGCACGCCTTCTACCGCGACCTGACCCGCCGGTTCGCCGAAGCCGGGTTCGAGACGGTCGCCGTCGACTACTACGGCCGCACCGCGGGACTCGGTGCGCGGGACGACGCGTTCGACTGGGAAAGCCACCTGCCGCAGGTGCGGCCGGACGACGTCGCGGAAGACGTCGCCGCCGCACGGGACTTCCTCGGCGACGGGCCGGTGTTCACCGTGGGCTTCTGCTTCGGCGCCGGTCAGTCGTGGCGGCTCTCGGCGGCGGACCTCGGCCTCGCCGGGGTGATCGGCTTCTACGGCCTGCCGAAGCTGGTCGAGGACGTCGTCGACGACCTCGAAGCACCGATGTTGCTGCTGCTGGCCGGCGAAGACGTCGCGACGAGCCGCGCCGAGTTCGACGCCTTCACCGGTCCGCTCGACGCGGCCGGCGTGCCTTACGAGCAGCACGTGTACGCGGGCGCGCCGCATTCGTTCTTCGACCGGTCACACGCGGAGTGGGGCGAGGCCTGCGACGACGCGTGGCGCCGCATCCTCGCCTTCACTCAGCCGTCGCGAGTGGACAGTCGTGCGTAGGCCAGCGACAGCCCGATCACGATGTAGCACGCCGCCCGCAAAGCACCCTCACCCAGCATCTGCGTGCCCATCGGGTCCTGCAGGACCTCCGCCGGGGCCATCGACCAGTCCTTCGTCAGCAGGAACGGGTGCAGCCAGTCCAGCGACGAGAGGAACCCCAGGATCGTGAACACGATGTCGGCCGCCAGGACCGAGGCCACCACCAGCATCGGGTGCTCGGTCCAGCTGGAGATCGCCAGCGCCACCGCGCCGACCGCCCACAGCTGGAGCACCACCCAGGCCGCCATCAGCAGGATCCGGGCCAGCGCGCCGCCCAGGGACAACGTCGTGCCGGACAACGTGAACAGCGAGTCCGTGCCGTTGATGATCAGCCCGGTCACCACGCCCGTCACGCACATCGCCAGCACCGAGACCACCGACACCGTTGCGACGCCGAACGCCTTCACGGCCAGCAGCCGGCCGCGGCCGACCGGGGCGATCAGCCAGCCGCGCAGGGTGCCGTGGGCCGTCTCGCCCGCGATCGCGTCCGCGCCCGCCATGGCCGAGGCCAGCGGCAGGAGCAGGGCCAAGGACATCACGACCGCCGCGATCGGCAGCACGAACGCGTTGTTGACCGCGGACGCCAGCAGCGCCCCGCCGCCCTCGTCCGGGCCGCCCCCGCCGGCCGGGGTGTCGTCGACCAGCGTCAGGCCGATGCCGATGATCACCGGGATCAGCGCCAGCAGCCCGAGCACGGCCAGCGTGCGCGGCCGCCGGAAGATCCAGCGCAGCTCCGCGGCCAGCAGCCGCGGCAGGGGCACCGTGTCGTGGCCCGTGCGGGCCACCGGGGCCTCGAGTACCGCCGTCATTCCGCCCCCTCCGTCAGCCGCGCGAACAGGTCTTCCAGCCCGGTGCGGGCCCGCGTCGCCTCGTGGACCGCGACCCCCGCGCCCACCAGGACCTGCAGCACCCGCGGCGCTTCCGTCGCCGTCAGGTCGGCGCGGACGCCGTCCGGCGTGAGCCGCGCGCCGATCCGGTGCTCCCGCAGCACTTCCACGGCCTGCTCGGCGTCCGGCGTGCGGACCAGCAGGGCCGCGTTCCCGGACTCCAGCAGCTCGGCCAGCTCGCCCTGCGCGACGACGTTCCCGGCCTGCAGCACGGCCACGTGCGTGCAGGTCGCCTCGACCTCGGCCAGCAGGTGCGACGACACGAGCACGGTCACCCCGTCGGCGTGCAGCTCGGCGACGATCCTGCGGATCTCCCTGGTACCAGCAGGGTCGAGGCCGTTGGTCGGCTCGTCGAGCACGACCATCTTCCGCGGCACGAGCAACGCCGAGGCGAGCCCGAGCCGCTGCTTCATGCCGAGCGAGTAGCCCTTGTAGCGCCGCCGCGCGGCGGCGGTCAGCCCGACGCGCTCCAGCGCGGAGTCCACGGCGGACGGGATCCCGGACGACGCCAGCCGCGGTTCGGCCGCGGCGAAGCGCAGCAGGTTGTCGCGTCCGGAGAGGAACGGGTGGAAGCCCGGGCCTTCGACCAGCGCGCCGACGTCCGGCAGCGCGTGCGCCGCGGCTTCGGGCATGCGACGGCCGAGCAGCTCGACCTCGCCCTCGGTCGGCCGGACCAGGCCGAGCAGCATCCGGATGGTGGTCGTCTTGCCCGAGCCGTTGGGCCCGAGCATCCCGACGACGGCGCCTTCCGGGATGTCGAGGTCGACGTGGTCCACGGCGACGGTGCTGCCGTAGACCTTGCGCAGTCCCCGGGTGCGCGCGGCGAGGGGAACCGCCGGGGCGGACGCCTCCGAAGAGACGTCCGCCCCGGACTCCACAGTGGTGCTGGTCACTTCTGACCCAGCGCTTCGTAGAGGACCTGCTCCGGCACCGCGCCGGCGGCGAACCGGCCGTCGTCGGTCAGCACCGCGGTGCCGACCTTCGTGGTGACGAGGTAGCCGCTGCCCCAGGCGCCGTTGACCTTCTTGGCGAAGCGCTCGAGCAGCGCCTTCGGGTCGGCGTTGGCGCCACCGCGGCGCTCACCGGACTGCTGCTTCGGCGCCGCGTTCAGCGCGTCCGCCGGGACCTTGCCCGTGACGACGGTGTCCCAGCCGTCGCCGACGACCTTGGTGTCCTGCTTGGCCTGCTCGGCGAGGTCCTTGTCCTTCTGGTCGACCGTCGGCGTCTTCTCCTGCACCTTGGCGCCCTTCGGCGGGGTGAAGGTGAAGAGGTCGGCCGGCTGCTGGGTGAACTGGATCTCGGTGAACGCGACCTCCAGGGCCGGCGTCGACGTCCCGTTGCTCAGCACCGACACGCGCAGCGGCATCCGCGTCTGCGAGTCGACCGCGACGCGGATCTCGCGCAGCAGCGTCCGCTCGGTCGGCTTCGGCGTCAGGACCAGCTCGTAGGCCGGGCGGTCCGCGACCGTCGCGGTGCCGTCGACCGACACCGTGCTGCTCTCCCGGACCTTCGCCAGCAGCTCGGTGCTCGCCGCGACCGGGTCGGCGGTCTTGTCGCTGCCCGCGCCCTTCTGCTGCGCGACGTCGGCCGGGATGGTCACCTTGGTCGCGGTGTTCGTCTTGGAGCTGTAGTCCCAGACGGTGGTGCCGTTGTGGACGACGGTCTCCTGGCTCGCGCCCTGCGTGACCGCCAGCCGGCTCTTGCCCGCGCCGTCGGTGAAGATGTGCGCCGAGTCCATGTTCAGCGCCGACGCCCCCGGCACCGCGTTGCCCACGGCGGGCAGGCCCAGGTCGTTGCTGACCTTCACCGTGCCGTCGAACGCGCCCGGCTTCGCCTTCACGACCGACTGCACGAGGTCCTCGGCGCTCACCTGCGGCAGCGCCGGCTTGTCGTCGGCACTGGCCGGCATCGCGACGAACGCGAGCCCGCCGGCGCCGAGCGCGGTGCCGACGACCGCGGCGGTGATGCCCTTCGTCTTCGGTTTCATGCGTCTCTCCCTGTGGTGTCCCGGGCTCGAGTGTGCCCGGCTCCCTGGCCACGACGCTTCCCTCTCGAGGCTGAGATACCCCTGAAGGTTCTCCCTTCCACGCTGAGATCGTGCTGAGAGATCCCACAGGACCTGCGCAAACCGGCCATGATGAGGAGCGTGAAACCTCGGGTGCTGGTGGTCGACGACGAACCGGGCGTGCGGAAGGCGCTGCAGCGCGGGCTGCGCGCGGAGGACATGGACGTGGTCACCGCCGCGGACGGCCCCACCGGCCTGCAGCTGGCGGGCACCGGCTCGTTCGACGTCATCCTGCTCGACATCATGCTGCCGGGTTTGTCCGGTTACCGCGTGCTGGAGCGGCTGCGCAAGGACGGCGTCACGACGCCGGTGCTGCTCGTCTCGGCCAAGGACGGCGAGGTCGACCAGGCCGACGGCCTCGACCTGGGCGCCGACGGGTACCTCGTCAAGCCGTTCTCCTTCGTGGTGCTGGTCGCGCAGGTCCGCGCGGTGCTGCGCCGCGCCGGGCCGGAAGCGGGCCGCGGCACGCTGAAGCTCGGCGCGCTGGAGGTCGACCGCGGGCTGCGGCAGGTGCACTGGAACGGCGAGGAGGTCGGGCTGAGCCCCCGCGAGTTCGCGCTGCTCGAGGTGCTCGTCGGGCGCGCGGGCACGGTCGTCACGAAGGACGAGCTGCTGCGCGCGGTGTGGGGTGAGGAGCAGGCCGTGACGCGCAACCTCGTCGAGGTGTACGTCGGGTACGTGCGGCGCAAGCTCGACGCCGTCGGCGCGGGCGCGCTGCTGCGGACCGTGCGCGGGCACGGCTACCTGGCCTCGGACGCCCAGCTCGACGAGGTCATCACCCCGTGATCCCGTGGTGGCGGGGCCGGTCCCTGCAGGTCCGGATCACCGTCCTGGCCGCGACGATCACCCTGGCCTGCCTGCTCGGGCTGGCCGCGCTGGCCGCGGCGAAGCTGTCCCCGCTGCTCATCGACTCGGTCGACCGCGAGCTGGCGGGCGCGCTCGGCCCGGCGAGCGCCGAGGTGGGCGCGGGACGGCCGCTCTCCGGCGCCGCGCCGGTGACCCTGCGGGTGCTGGACATCTCGGGTGCGCCGGTGGACGGCGGCACACCGTCCGGGCTGTCGCCTTCGGACGTCTCGACGCTCAAGGCCGGCCAGCCGGTCCAGGTCGACGGCGCGCGGTACCTCGGCACGGTCGTCAGCGCGCCGGACGGGGCGCAACGGCTGGTCGTCGCGGGCGCCGGCCTGGTCGGGTTCTCGGCCGCGGTGCACTACGGCGGGGTGTGGCTGGTGGTCGTCGCGTCGGTCGGCGCGCTGGTCGCGGGCCTGGCGACGTGGCTGGTGGTGCGGCTGTCGCTGCGGCCGGTGGCGCGCATGCGCGGTTCGGTGCGCTCGCTGCCGCCGGGCGCGCGGCTGGCCCTGCCCGACTCCCACGACGAGCTGCGCGCGCTCGCGGAGGAGTTCAACGCGCTGCTGGAGCGGCAGGAGCAGGCGAGCGACCGGCTCCGGCGCTTCACCGGCGACGCCGCGCACGAGCTGCGGTCGCCGGTCGCCTCGATCCGGGTGCAGGCCGAGGTGGCCGTGACGAACCCGGATCCGGAGCTTTCGCAGGAGACGTTGTCGGACATCTTGACCGAGGCCGAGCGGCTCTCGTCGCTGCTCGACGGGCTGCTGTCGCTGGCCCGCTCGGACGCCGGAGAGGTGCCGGCCGCGGAGCCGGTCGAGCTGGTCAGCGAGGTGCGCGCGGCCGTCGCGCGGCTGCCGGCGGGAGCGCCGGAGACGCGGGTGAGCAACGCCGTCGCGCAGGCCTGGGCGTCGTCCGCGCACGCCGAGGTGGAGCTGGTGCTCGACAACCTCCTGCGCAACGCGTGCCGCTACGCGCGTGGCGAGATCGTGGTGTCGGTGCTGGCGTCGCGGGCGTCGGTGCGGGTGGTCGTCGACGACGACGGCCCGGGCATCGCGCCGGAGCACCGAGAGAAGGTGTTCGACCGCTTCTACCGGATCGCCGACGACCGGGCCCGGTCGTCCGGCGGGACGGGACTCGGGCTGGCCATGGTGGCGGAGACGGTCCGGCGGCGCGGCGGGCGCGTCCAGGTGGGGGAGTCACCGGACGGCGGCGCGCGGTTCGTGGCCGTCTGGCGTACGGCCGCGGGCGGGGAAGCGTGACGGCTCGGCGAGGCCGGGGAAGTGGCTTCCGGGTAGATTCCGGGGCTGTGAACGGTGTGATCGTGGGTGCCGCCCTGGTGCGTGACGGCAAGCTGCTGGCCCAGCAGCGGGCCTGGCCGCCGGGGCACGCGGGGCAGTGGGAGCTGCCCGGCGGACGGGTCGAGACCGGTGAGTCGGACGCCTTCGCGCTGGCCCGCGAGTGCAGCGAGGAGCTCGACGTCGTCATCGAGGTCGGCGACCGCGTCGGGCCGGAGGTGCCGCTGCCCGGGGACAAGGTCCTGCGCATCTACGCCGCGACGCTCGTCTCGCCCGGCGAAGAGCCGCGCGCGGTGGAGCACCTCGCGGTCCAGTGGCTCGGGCCCGACGACCTGGACGACGTCGACTGGCTGCCCGCGGACCGCATCCTGCTGCCGGCCTTCCGCGCGCTGCTGGCCTGACCGCGGCGTGGGCCCGGCGGTGGCGGCGGGAGCTGCTCGAGCGCCTGCCGGACCCGGCCGACCACCCGCTCGTCCCGCGCTGCCACCGCCACCGCTCACCCGACCTTCAACAGGCGCCGATCATCCGCAGCGCCGCGTCGACCCGGTGGGCGCCGCGTTCCCGCGCGCGCTCGGCGCCCGCTTTGCGGACCTTCTCCAGCTCGGCGGCGTCTTCCAACAGGGTTAACGCTCGTTCACGCACGGGCCGCAGCTCCTCGATCACGGCGTCCGCGACGGCGTCCTTCACCGCCCCGTACGACGTGAACTCCTCGGCCAGGTCCGCCGGCGAACCACCCCGGCACGCGGCGAGGATCTCCAGCAGGTTCGCCATCCCCGGCCGGGTGTCCGGGCTGTGCACCGGCACCGAACCGCCGTCGGTGACCGCGCGGCGGATCTTGCGGCGGACCTGGTCGGGCTCGTCGAGCACGAACACCACGCCGACCGCGTCCCGCGTCGACTTCGACATCTTGCGCGTCGGGTCGGTCAGGTCCTTCACCCGCGCGCCCGCGGGCGGGAGCACCGCCTCCGGGATCGTGAACACCTCGCCGTACGTGCTGTTGAAGCGCTTGGCGAGCGTCCGCGTCAACTCGACGTGCTGGCGCTGGTCCTCGCCGACCGGCACCTCGTCCGCGCCCTGCAGGAGGATGTCCGCGGCCATCAGCGCCGGGTAGGTCAGCAGCGACAGTCGCACGCCCGCCTGGCCCTTCGACTTCTCCTTGAACTGGATCATCCGCGCGGCCTCGCCGTAGTTGCAGGTGCACTCCAGGACCCAGGTCAGCGCGCCCAGCTCGCGGGCGAGGTCGGACTGGACGAACACCCGCTCGGGGTCGATGCCGGCGGCGATGAGCACGGCGAGCTGCTCGCTCGCCAAGGATCGGAGTTTCGCCGGGTTGTGCGGAGTCGTCATGCCGTGCAGGTCGGCGACGAAGTACAGGTCGTCCGGCCCGCCTTCGCGAGCCCAGCGGCGGACGGCGCCGAGGTGGTTGCCGAGGTGGACGTGACCCGACGGCGTGATGCCGGACAGCTTGCTCATGTGTCTTCCCTTCGAGGTGGGACCACCCCGGGAGAAGGCACAAAAAAGGCCGCCCGTCCGGGGCGGCCGCTGGAGTTCAGCGCAGGGTCAGTGGGCCGCCGAGGGCGGCCACCAGCTGGCAGTCTGCGCGTGCATGCCCCGACTATAGCCCGATCCGTCAACACTCGGTCACGACGGCCGCGCGCCGGGCCGGACGGGTCTACCGTCTTAACCATGTATGTCGTCCTGCTGAACTACACGGCTCCGATCGAGGAAATCGACTACGCGTTGCCCGACCACGCGGAGTGGCTGAACAAGCAGTACGAGCACGGCCACTTCCTCGCGTCCGGGCGGCGGAACCCGCGCGTCGGCGGCGTGATCATCACGCGCCCGATGTCCCGCGGGAAGCTGGACGCGATCCTGGCGTCCGACCCGTTCGCGGTGAAGCACCTCGCGCAGTACGAGGTGATCGAGTTCTCGCCGACGAAGACGGCGCCCGAACTGCGCCAGGTCAACGAGGCGGTGGCGCACTAGGCGGCGAGGTCCAGCTTCTCCTTCGCCTTCTTCAGCGCGAGCACCGGGCACTTCTTGCAGCGCGGCTTCGACCGGCAGCACTTCTTCTTGACCTTGCCGGCCTTCATCAGCTTGCGCACGACCTTTCGCGGGTCCTGCGGCTTCTTGCCCACGCGCACGCACCTTCCGATTCGGCGACGTTCACCGGGTTTCCACGTTAGGTCAGCCTAACCGACGTGGGGGCGTGGGGCCGCTCACAATGGGGTGGCAGGTATCCTGGGTGAGGTCCGCGTGTGACCAGAGCCGGTCACGGGATGCCTGACGGGCTTACGCGGCCATCCAACCCTTGAAGTTCAGGAGTTCTCGCGTGCCCGCAGCCAGCGCTACCGTCGAAACCGGCCGGGCGACCGGTAAGACCCGGCCCGACCTGCGCAACGTCGCGATCGTCGCCCACGTCGACCACGGCAAGACGACCCTCGTGGACGCGATGCTGCGCCAGTCCGGCGCCTTCGCCGAGCGGGCCGAGCTCGTCGACCGCGTGATGGACTCCGGGGAGCTGGAGCGCGAAAAGGGCATCACGATCCTCGCGAAGAACACCTCCATCCACCGCCAGACGCCCGAGGGCTCGGTGACGATCAACGTCATCGACACCCCCGGCCACGCCGACTTCGGCGGTGAGGTCGAGCGCGGCCTGGCCATGGTCGACGGCGTCGTCCTGCTGGTCGACGCGTCCGAGGGCCCGCTCCCGCAGACCCGCTTCGTGCTGCGCAAGACCCTCGAAGCCGGCCTGCCGGTGATCCTGCTGGTCAACAAGACCGACCGGCCCGACGCCCGCATCGCCGAGGTCGTCGAGGAGACCCACGACCTGCTGCTCGAGCTGGCCAGCGACATCGAGGACGCCGACCACGACGCGATCCTCGACCTCCCGGTCGTCTACGCCTCCGCGCGCGCCGGCAAGGCGAGCCTGGAGCAGCCCGCCGACGGGGAGATCCCCGAGAGCGAGAACCTCGACCCGCTGTTCGACACGCTGCTCCGGCACGTGCCGCCGCCGGCCGCCGACCTCGACGCGCCGCTGCAGGCGCTGGTCACCAACCTGGACGCGTCGAACTTCCTCGGCCGCATCGCGCTGATCCGCATCCACGCCGGCAAGCTCCGCAAGGGCCAGACCGTGGCCTGGATGCGCGAAGACGGCACCGTGCAGAACGTCCGCATCTCCGAGCTGCTCGTCACCGAGGCGCTCACCCGCGTCCCGGCGACCGAGGCCAGCGCGGGCGAGCTCGTCGCCATCGCCGGCATCCCGGACATCACGATCGGCGACACGCTCGCCGACTCCGAGACGCCGGTGGCGCTGCCCCGGATCACCGTCGACGAGCCCGCGATCTCGATGACCATCGGCGTGAACACCTCGCCGCTGGCCGGGCGCAACGGCGGCGACAAGGTCACCGCGCGGCTGGTCAAGGCCCGCCTCGACCAGGAGCTGATCGGCAACGTCTCGATCCGCGTCCTGCCGACCGAGCGCCCCGACACCTGGGAGGTCCAGGGCCGTGGCGAGCTGGCGCTGGCCATCCTCGTCGAGCAGATGCGGCGCGAGGGCTTCGAGCTGACCGTCGGCAAGCCGCAGGTGGTGCTGCGCACGATCGACGGCAAGCTGCACGAGCCGTTCGAGCGCCTCTACATCGACTCGCCGGAAGAGCACCTCGGCGCGATCACCCAGCTCCTGGCCGCCCGCAAGGGCCGCATGGAGGACATGAGCGGCAACGGCAGCGGCCGGATCAAGCTCGAGTACGTGCTCCCGTCGCGCGGCCTGATCAGCTTCCGCACCGACTTCCTCACCGAGACCCGCGGCACCGGCATCGCGAACCACGTGTTCGAGGGCTACTTCCCGTGGGCGGGCGAGATCCGCACCCGCCACAGCGGCTCGTTGGTCGCCGACCGGACCGGCCCGGTCACCGCGTACGCGATGATCCAGCTGGCCGACCGCGGCACGTTCTTCGTCGAGCCGGGCGCCGAGGTGTACGAGGGCATGGTCGTGGGCGAGAACCCGCGCTTCGAGGACCTCGACATCAACATCACCAAGGAGAAGAAGCTGACGAACATGCGTCAGTCCTCCGCCGACGTGATGGAGACGCTGGCCCGCCCGCGCAAGATGGGCCTGGAAGAGGCGCTGGAGTTCTGCTCGGTCGACGAGTGCGTCGAGGTCGCGCCGGCGGTCGTGCGCGTCCGCAAGGTCACGCTCGACGTCAACACCCGCGCGAAGGAGCGTTCGCGCGCGAAGAGCCGCGACAACGCCTGATCCGAAATCGCGAAAACCTCCCGGCGGTCACCGCCGGGAGGTTTTTCGTTTCCGCCGTCAGTCACCCTGGGTGGATATCCGGCCGACCCGAAGTCACGAATTCGGCCGTTCTTCTCCTTATATCTTTATAGGGCTCCGACGGCTTCGAAGCCTGGTGTTCACCCTCGCGTGAATCCCGTCCCGTGTCCGGGCCGTGTTCGTTCCGCCGTTCCGGAACGGTCCGGGAACCCGGACGGTCCTCCGTGCGTCCTTTTCGATAGCGGCACCAAGGGGTGCCGGACCCGGCCGATCCGGGTGTGGGAATCTCGGTTCCGGACGCGAAGGCGGTCGTGGGAGCATGGCTGACCCGATCGGCGGAATCTGGGAGGACGGGGCGTGCGGGTGAATCGCAAGGCGGGGCCGGTACTGGCACTCGCGGCCGTGCTGCTCGCCGCCTGCTCGAACACCCCGCCACCGCCGGTCGTCTCGTCGTCGGTGGCGCCGGTGTCGACCACCGGCAAGACGCCGTCGCAGATCGTCGTCGGGGTCGACGACGTGCTCGGCGGGTACAACCCGCACAACCTCGCGGACTCCTCGCAGGTGACCTCGGCGCTCTCGCAGCTGCTGCTGCCCTCGGTGTTCCGCCAGAAGGACGACGGCAGCACCCAGCTGGACAAGAACCTCATGAAGGCCGCGTCGGTGGTCTCGCAGCAGCCGTTCGTGGTCGGCTACGACATCCGGCCGGACGCGTCCTGGTCCGACGGCGCGCCGATCGCCGCCGAGGACTTCGACTACCTGCGCACCCAGATGCGCGACCAGCCCGGCGTGATCGGGCCCGCCGGCTACCGGCAGATCACCGACCTGCAGTCCCGCGAAGGCGGCAAGCGCGTCGAGGTCACCTTCGCGAAGCCGTATCCCGGCTGGCAGACGCTCTTCTCGGACCTGCTGCCCGCGCACCTGCTCAAGGACGCCCCCGACGGGTGGCGCGGGGCGCTGGCCTCGAACTTCCCGGCCATCGCCGGCCCGTTCTCGATCAAGAGCCTCGACACCGCCCGCGGCGAGGTCATCCTCGAGCGCAACGAGCGCTACTGGGAGAAACCCGCCGCGATCGACCGGATCGTGCTGCGCCGCTCGGACCCGCAGACCCTGCTGGCCGCGCTGCAGAGCGGCAACGACCAGTTCGCGCTGGCCAGGACCACCGGCGACCAGCTCAAGCGGCTCGGCGACCTCGGCCCGGCGGTCAAGCTGCACACGGTGGCCCGGCCGCTGGTGGCCGACGTGCTGCTGCGCCCGGTCAGCGCCACCCTGCACGACACGCAGGTCCGCGCGGGGATCGCCGCGCTCATCGACCGGAGCAAGCTGATCACCGAAGGGGTCAACGGCGGCCCGTCGTCGGCGCTGCACGCCGACGCCCAGGTGAAGGCGCCGTCGATGAGCGGGTACTCGGCGACCATCCCGCCCGGCCCGCCGACCGCTCCCGACGTCGCGAAGGCCGAGGAGTCGCTGAAGGCGGCCGGCTACACCAAGACCGCGGGCAGCTGGCGCAAGAACGGCAAGGCGCTTTCGCTGGTCATCGCCTCGCCCGGCACGCAGGAGCCGTACGCGTCGATCGCCAAAGAGCTCACCGGCCAGCTCGCCGCGCAGGGCATCGAGGTCAACCCGATCACGCCGCAGCCGCGTGACCTGTTCAGCGGCCTGCTGGCGATGCCGGTCGTCGACGGGGTCCAGCAGCCGACCGGCGACTCGGCGGGCAACGTCGGGATCGACATCGCCGTCGTGCCGCAGGCGACCGGCGGCGACACGGCGTCGGTGCTCGCGTCGACGTTCGGCTGCCGGCTGGAGCAGACCGCCACGAACGCCGATCCGAACAAACCCGTCGTTCCGGGCAATTCGGCGGGGTTCTGCGACCCGGCGCTGCAGCCGTCGATCGACGCGGCGCTGTCCGGGTCGACCCCGATCGCCGAAGCGCTGACCACTCTTGAGCCTGAACTTTGGCGCCAGAACGTGGTGATTCCGCTGTTCCAGATGGCTGACACCCTGGCGATCGGCTCCGGCATCTCGGGCGTCACACCGGGTCCCCCCATGGTGGGCCCGTTCGGGTCGGCGGTGAACTGGACTCGCGGCCCGAAGTAATCGCTCGGCTACGCATTCAGTACTACCGGGTGATCTTCACTGACGCCTTCGAGTAGGAGTCTTTGAATCCGTGAGGTAACCGTCGTATTTCTGGATGTCCACTGGAAGTCACCCTTTGGTCACGATCGACCCTGAACTGGTGACTGTCGGTGCTTTTCCTTTCTAGCGTGCACCCGCAGTGCGCCAGTTGAGTGTCGCTTGGCGTGTCGTAGGCTCCGGCCCATCCAAACCGGAGCGGTGTGGGCCCTTGTCCCGATATTCAAGGGCTCAGTGCTAGGAGGGCACACTTCATGAGGAGATCCAAAGCAGTCTCCGCTTTGTCGCTCGTCGCCGGCGCTTCGCTGCTGCTGAGCGCCTGCAGCGGCGGCGATTCGGGTTCGGGCAGCACGGACACCAACGGATCGTCGACCGACGTCAAGGCGATGGCTGTCGGCAAGGCCGAGACCGGTGACCTGTTCAAGCTCGCGGGCACGCCGGCGTACGACGGTACCGTCACGATCGGTATCGACGACGGGTACTCGGGGTACAACAACCAGACCCCGGACACCAACAGCTCGTACAACAACTACATCCTGGCCGCGGTGCTCTCCGGTACGTTGAAGCTCGACGGCAACAACAAGGTGCTGCTGAACAGCGACGTCTTCGAGTCGTGGGACGTCACGTCGAAGGAACCGCAGCAGGTCACCTACAAGATCAAGCCGAACATCAAGTGGTCGGACGGTCAGCCGTACGACTGCAAGGACATGTACCTGGCGTGGCTGTCGCAGAGCGGCCTGGCCAAGGGCCCGGACGGCAAGAACCCGTTCAACTCGGCTTCGACCACCGGCTACTCGCTGATCAACAAGGCGACCTGCAAGGACAACCTGACCTTCGTCACCGACTACAGCGAGCCGTACCTCGACTACAAGGGCCTGTTCAACGCTCCGGCGATCATGCCCGCGCACATCCTCGAGGCCAAGACCGGCATCGCCGACATCACCAAGCTGGCCCCGACCGGCGACCCGGCCCAGGTCAAGGCCGCCGGTGACTTCTGGACGAACGAGTGGAAGGGCTTCAAGGCGGACATCATGCCGTCGTCGGGCCCGTACAAGATCACCGCGTTCGACGCCAACCAGAAGGCCGTCACCCTCGAGAAGAACCCGCAGTGGGCGGGCGGCAAGGGTGGCCCGTCGAAGATCGTCGTCCGCGCCATGGAAGACACCAAGGCCATGGCGACCGCGCTGCAGAACGGTGAGATCGACGTCGCGGCGTCGACCCAGCCGGACGCCACCGCGGCCCAGACGATGAAGGGCCTCGCGGCGCAGGGCGTGACCTACGGGTCGGCCCCGCAGCTGACCTACGAGCACCTCGACCTGAACTTCAAGCGCATGTTCGCGGACAAGGACCTGCGCAAGGCGTTCTTCGAGTCGGTGAACCGCAAGGAGATCACCGACAAGCTGCTCAAGGAGGTCCAGGCGGACGCGGAGCCGCTCAACAGCCTGGTGTTCTTCCAGGGTGAAGAGGGCTACACCGACCTGTACAGCAGCAAGGCGGGCCTGGGCGCCGACGCGGCGGCCAAGACCCTGACCGACGCCGGCTGGGTCAAGGGTGGCGACGGCATCTTCGCGAAGAACGGCGTGCGTGCCTCGTTCAAGATCACGCACAACCAGAACGCGCGTCGCAGCCAGACCGTCGAGATCATCATCTCGCAGGCCAAGGCCGCGGGCATCGAGGTCAAGGACGAGACGGACGCCAACTTCCTCAAGGGTGGCCGCGTTTCGACCGGTGACTACGACATCGCGCTGTTCGGCTGGTCCGCCCAGCCGTTCAAGGCGGAGTCGCGCTCGATTTACGTCTGCCCGGACAACGGTGGTGAGCAGAACTACCAGGCGCTGTGCGACAAGAAGATCGACGACCCGTACACCGCCGCGGTGAAGGCCACCGACGAGCAGGTCAAGCTGCAGAAGTACCAGGAGGCCGACAAGGCCATCGCGGACGACTACGCTTCGCTGCCGCTGTTCCAGACGCCGAGCATGTGGGCGTTCAAGGGCATCGACCGCGTCTACATGCAGTCGTACGACGGTGTTCTGTGGAACGTCGGCGAGTGGGAGCAGAAGAAGTAGGGCTCGTCCCGACTCTTCTTTCCCCTCGCTCCAGATGACCTGGGAGGTACCGGGGGTCCGGCCACAAGCCGGGCCCCCGGTACCCACCGGAAGTAGCTGTTGACCGTAGGGTTACCACCACTACGGTAGACAACCGGGTAGCGGTCCAGCGCACTTCTGACGACCAGGCCCGGATGAGGAGCAGTTCGTTGAACCTGGTGATCTACATCCTTCGCCGTCTGGCGATATCGATCCCCGTCCTGCTGGTCGGGACTTTCTTGTGTTTCGTCATGGTCGCCGGCACCGGCGACCCGCTGGGCGAGCTGCGGCAGAACCCGCAGATCAGCAAGGAAGCGCTGGCCGCCACGGCCACCAAGCTCGGTCTCGACCAGGGCATCATCCCCCGCTACTTCTCGTGGCTCGGTGACTTCCTGACCGGCGACTGGGGCATCTCCATCGCCCAGGGCAACGCCCTCGCGCCGGTCGCCCCCAAGGTGATGGCCGCTCTCGGCGTCACCTTCAAGCTGGTCGTCGGGGCCGAGATCCTCGCGCTGATCATCGGCATCATCGTCGGTGTGCTGGCCGCGGTGAAGCAGTACTCGATCATCGACTACATCGCGACGACCCTCGCCTTCCTGCTCTTCTCGATGCCGATCTTCTGTGTCGCGATCGTGCTTAAGCGCTACGCGATCGAGATCAACGGCTGGGTGCGCGACCTGGGCCTGTCCGACGTGCTCGGCAACCCGTGGCTGCGGACCACCAGCCCGGAGCAGCTGAGGACCGACGGCGTCGGGGACTTCATAACCAGCACGATCGGCGCGTACCTGCTGCCGACCCTGTCGATCATGGCGATCAGCTTCGCCGCGTACAGCCGGTTCCAGCGCGCCTCGATGCTCGAGGTCATGGGCTCGGACTACGTGCGCACCGCGCGCGCCAAGGGCCTCGCCAACGGCCGGGTCATCTTCCGGCACGCGTTCCGCAACGCCCTGATCCCGGTGACGACGCTGTTCTCGGTGAACTTCGGCTCGGTCCTCGCCGGCGCCATCATCACCGAAACGGTCTTCAACTGGCACGGTATGGGCACGCTGCTGGT
This sequence comes from Amycolatopsis sp. NPDC104863, assembly GCF_055582965.1. Taxonomy (NCBI): domain Bacteria; kingdom Bacillati; phylum Actinomycetota; class Actinomycetes; order Pseudonocardiales; family Pseudonocardiaceae; genus Amycolatopsis; species Amycolatopsis sp. NPDC104863. Next base: position 186,245 of record NZ_JBVJOW010000011.1, on the reverse strand, counting down.
GGAAGCGGTCACGAAGAACGACACTCAGGTCATGATGGGCTGGCTCGTGGTGATCGCCTCCCTCGTGATCATCGCCAACCTGATCGCCGACCTGATGTACGGCATCCTGGACCCGAGGATTCGCGTTGGCTGACTTGAACTCTCTTATCGCGAGCGAAGCCGCGAGCACCGAAGGCACACTCCCTTCGGAGGCCCTGCCGGAGCCCCGCAGCCAGGGCAAGCTGGTGCTGCGGAAGTTCCTGCACCACAAGCTGGCGATGGCGTCGTCGGCCGTGCTGATCGTCGTCGTGCTGCTCAGCATCCTGATGCCGATCTTCTGGAAGCACAGCTACCAGGACAGCTCGTTCCCGTCCTTCGCCAAGCCGAGCGGCGACTTCCCGCTCGGGACGACGCAGGTCGGCAAGGACATGGTGTCGCAGGTGCTGCGCGGGACGCAGTACTCGCTGCTGATCGCGCTGACGGTGTCGATCCTCGCCACCGTGATCGGTGTCGTGTTCGGCGCGGTCGCCGGGTACCTGCGCGGGTTCACCGACTCGGCGATCTCCCGGGTGACGGACCTGTTCCTGATCATCCCGCAGATCGCCGCGGCGGCCATCCTCGCCAAGGTGTTCGGCGGCGGCACGTGGTACATCGTCGCGCTGGTGCTGTCGGCCTTCGCGTGGATGCCCATCGCCCGGATCACCCGGGCCGAGGCGATGTCGCTGTCGCAGCGCGAGTTCGTCGACGCGGCGCGCGCTTCGGGGGCCGGCGTCTCCCGGATCATCTTCAAGCACCTGGTGCCGAACATGGTCGGCAGCATCACGGTCAACGCGACCCTCGCGGTCGCGCAGGCCGTGCTGGCGGAAGCCGCGCTGTCGTTCATCGGCCTCGGTGTCCAGCTGCCGGACACCTCGCTCGGCCGCGTCATCCTGGAGAACTACGCCCAGCTGCAGACGCGGCCGGCGCTGTTCTTCGGGCCGTTCATCGTGCTCGTGCTGATTTCACTGACGATCAACTTCATCGGTGACGGTCTTCGCGACGCCTTCGACCCGCGCCAGCGGAGAATGAAGGCCTGAACGCACGACGCGGGGGTGACCGGGTTCCGGTCGCCCCCGCGTCCGTTCACCGCCGCCGACCCGCCGGAACTGGGGGTTTCGGATGAACCTGGTGCTCTACGTGCTCCGCCGGCTGGTCATCTCGATCCCGGTGATGCTGGTCGGCACGTTCCTCTGTTTTGTCATGGTGGCCAACACCGGCGACCCGCTTGGCGAGCTGCGGAGCAAACCCGGGATCAGCGCGTCGGCCATCGCCGACACCGAGCACAAGCTGGGCCTCGACCAGAGCGTCTTCGCCCGCTACTTCACCTGGCTCGGGCACTTCCTCAGCGGCGACTGGGGCATCTCGATCGCGCAGGGCAACGCGTTCACGCCGGTGCAGCCGAAGGTGATGGCCGCGTTCGGGGTGACGCTCGAGCTGGTGCTCGCGGCCTCGATCCTGGCGCTCTTCTTCGGGGTGTTGGTCGGGGTGCTCGCGGCGGTCAAGCAGTACTCGATCTGGGACTACGCGGCGACGACGCTGGCGTTCCTGATGTTCTCGATGCCCATCTTCTGCGTCGCGATCGTCCTCAAGGGATACGCGATCCGCGCCAACATCTGGGTGCGCGACCTGGGACTGGCCGACGTCCTGGGTGACCCCTGGCTGCGCACGACGAGCCCGGAGAGCCTCTCGGCCACCGGAGTGGGTGACGCGCTCGCGAAGTACGTCGGCGCGTTCCTGCTGCCGACGCTGTCCATCATGGCGATCACGTTCGCGGCGTACAGCCGGTTCCAGCGGGCGTCGATGCTGGAGGTCCTGGGCGCCGACTACGTGCGCACGGCGCGCGCGAAGGGCGCGTCGAACAGCCGGGTGATCTGGCGCCACGCGTTCCGCAACGCGCTGATCCCGGTGATGACGCTGTTCTCGGTCAACTTCGGCGCCACGGTGACCGGCGCGATCATCACGGAGACGGTCTTCAACTGGCACGGCATGGGCACGCTGCTGGTGGAGGCGGTCAACAAGAACGACCCCCAGGTGCTGATGGGCTGGCTGGTGGTGATCGCGGCGAGCGTGGTGATCGCGAACCTGGTGGCTGACCTGTTGTACGGCATCCTGGACCCCAGAATCCGCGTCGGCTGACAGCGGCTTCCGGACGACACGCGTACCCAGCCGGACGACACGTCGGAGTCCGCTCCAAGGCGGTCGTGTCGTCCGTCCAGGTACGCGTGTTCGCTTCTCGGGTACGCGTGTCGTCCGTCGGTGTACCAACCTGGACCCGGGACCCGCGTCGGCTGAGCTCTCGGTCCGGGAACGACGAAGGCCGCCACCCGAGCCGGGTGGCGGCCTTCAGTGCGTTTCAGAGCCTCAGTCGGCGACTGGGGCCAGCTTGCCGGCCTCCCAGGCCGCGCGGCGCTCGGCCTGCAGCACCGGGTCGGCGACCGGGGCCGCCGACAAGAGACGGCGCGTGTAGTCCTGCTGCGGCGAGTGCAGCACCTGGTCACGCGTGCCGACCTCGACGAGCTTGCCGTGCTGCATCACCGCGACGCGGTCGGCCAGCAGGTCTACCACCGCCAGGTCGTGGCTGATGAACAGGCACGCGAACTGCAGCGACTGCTGCAGGTCGAGGAACAGGTCCAGCACGCGGGCCTGCACCGACACGTCGAGTGCGGACGTCGGCTCGTCGGCGATCAGCAGCGCCGGGTCGAGCGACAGCGCGCGGGCGATCGCGACGCGCTGGCGCTGGCCGCCCGACAGCTCGTGCGGGTAGCGGTTCATGTAGTGCCCGCCCAGCTCGACCTTGTCGAGCAGCGACCGCACCCGGGCCGACAGCTCCTTGCCGCCCAGCACCTTGTGCAGCACCATCGGCTCGGCGATCGACTCGCCGATCGTCATCTTCGGGTCCAGGGTGGACGCCGGGTCCTGGAACACGATCGAGAAGAAGCGGCGCAGCGGCCGGATCTCCTTGGCCGACATCTTGGTGATGTCCTTGCCCGCGATCGCGATGGTGCCCTCGGTCGCGCGCAGCAGGCCGACGGCGCAGCGGCCGACCGTCGTCTTGCCGGAGCCGGACTCGCCGACCAGGCCGACGATCTCGCCCTTGGCGATGGTCAGCGAGACGTCGTCGACCGCGCGGTTCTTGTTCTGGCCGCGGCGGCCGGGGTACTCGAGCACCAGGTTCTTGATCTCGAGGGCCGGCGCGGCCTCCTCGATCACGGCTTCCAGCTCGGCGTCGGCCAGCCGGATCTCCTCGGCGATCTTGGCCGCCTCGGTGCTGTCCGTGGCGATGCCGGCGTCGTCGAGCAGCCGGCGGCCCTCGGGGCGCTGGCCGAGCACCGGCACCGCGGCGAGCAGCCGCCGGGTGTAGTCCTCCTTCGGCGACGCGAACAGCTCGCGCACCGGCGCCTCTTCGACGATCTCGCCCTGGTACATCACGATGACGCGGTCGGCCATGTCGGCGACGACACCCATGTCGTGGGTGATCAGCACGATCGCGGTGTCGAGGGTGTCGCGCAGCTTGCGCAGCAGGCCGAGGATCTCCGCCTGCACGGTGACGTCGAGCGCGGTGGTCGGCTCGTCGGCGATGATCACCTGCGGGTCGCAGGCGATCGCCATGGCGATGACGACACGCTGGCGCAGACCGCCGGAGAGCTGGTGCGGGTACTGCTTGAACCGCAGCGGCGGGTTCGGGATGCCGACCATGTCGAGCAGCTCGACGGCGCGCGCGTCCGCGGCGGCCTTGGAGATCTCCTGGTGGGAGCGCAGGGCCTCGCGCAGCTGCCAGCCGACGGTGTAGACCGGGTTCAGCGCGGTCATCGGCTCCTGGAAGATCATCGCGACCTGGTTGCCGCGGATCTTCTGCATGTCCTTCTCTTTGAGGTCCGCGAGGTTGCGCTCGCCGAGGCGGAGCTCGCCGGCGATCCGGCTGGTCTTGGGCAGCAGGCCCAGCACCGACATCGACGTGACGGACTTGCCGGACCCGGACTCCCCGACCACGGCGACGATCTCGCCGGGCTTGACGTCGAACCCGATGCCCTTGACGGCGTTCACGACGCCGTCCTCGGTCTGGAACGACACGCTCAGGTCGGAGATCGACAGAACGGATCCGGACACGCCGGCGACGTCCGCCGAAGTTGCTTCAGTGCTCACCAAGATGCCCTTCGTGGGGGTACAGACGATCGCGACGCGGCGGTCGCGACTCGCGCGAGGATAACCGAGGGTGTCCCCGACGAAGGTCGGAGCACGGGAATTACGCTCAACCCGTGATCTCCCCGGTACCGCGCAGGCTGCTCTTCGTCCACGCCCATCCCGACGACGAGAGCATCACCACCGGCGCCACGATCGCACGATACGCCGCCGAGGGGGCCGAGGTGACCGTGGTGACCTGCACGCTCGGTGAGGAGGGTGAGGTCATGGCCGGCCTGCCCGAGCTCGCCGGCCTGGGCGCCTGGGCCGCCGACCAGCTGGGCGGGTACCGCGTCGCCGAGCTGAAGGCCGCGTGCGCCGCGCTGGGGGTGTCACGACATCGTTATCTCGGCGGGATCGGGCGATGGCGCGATTCGGGCATGGCGGGCACGCCGTCGGCGTCGCACCCGCGGGCGTTCACCGGCGGCTCGCTCGACGAGCAGGCCGCGCAGCTCGCCGAGGTGATCGAGGAGGCGCGGCCGCAGGTCGTCGTCACCTACGACGCCTTCGGCGGTTACGGCCACCCCGACCACATCCGCGCGCACGAGGTGACGATGGCGGCGGCGACCCGCGCCGAGCCGGTCGTGCGGGTGTTCCACACGGTGGCGGCCAGGAGCGCGACGCACGCCGGGCTGGCCGCGCTGCGGTCCGGTGAGCCGCCCGCCTACCGCGTCCCGCCGGACGACGAGCTGCCGGCAACCCCGGACGAAGAGATCACGACGACGCTCGACGTCGCCGCGTACGTCCCGGCGAAGATCGCGGCACTGCGCGCGCACGCGACGCAGCTGACCGTGGTCGACGGCGCCGTCCCGTACTTCGCCCTCACGAACGAGATCGCCCAGCCGATCCTCGCGAAGGACTCCTTCGTGCTGGCCCACGGGCCCGCCGAGGGCGCGGCGGACGACCTGTTCGGCGGGCTGTGACCGTGCCGGAGCCACTGACCCGGGAGCAGCGGCTGCTCCTCGTGCTGCTCGTCTTCGACACCGTGCTGCTCGGCGTGCTGGAGCTGTTCTTCCTGCCGCTGCGGATCGGGGTGGTGCCGCTGCCGGTGACCGTCCTGGTCGGCGCGGTGACGACCCCCTGGCTGGTGGCGACCACGGCGAAGCTGGTGCGCCCCTCTCTTTCGTGGGTACCCCTCGCGGTGTGGGTGCTCGTCGTCTTCGGGGTCGGCATGCTGGGCCCGGGCGGTGATCTCGTGCTGATCCAGGACTGGCGGGCGCTGCTCCTGCTCGGCGCCAGCGCGCTGCCCGGCGCGATGGTGCTCGGCGGCGGGCTGGGCCGGGCGGCGGGAAGGAAACCGGGACGTGGCTGAGGCGATTTCGGACAAGCAGGTCGTGGCGGTGCTGCGGCCGTTCGTGCGGGCGTGCGGGCCGATGCTGGACGCGTTGCGTGAGTCCGACCCGTTCGGGCTGCAGGCGCGTGCCCGGCGGGAGGAGACCGACGACCTCGCCGGTGTCGAGTCCGGGCTCAAGGCGAAGCTGATCCACGGCGTGACGTCGGTGAAGGTGCCCGGAACCGCCGCGTGGGCGCGCATGACGGGGTACGACCGGTCGAGCTGGTGGATGAACCGCGTCGGCCGCTTCACGGCGCTGCTGACGTCGATCCCCGGCCTCGGCGGAGCACTGGCCGACCGGCTCCCGGTGCAGGACGCGCTGGGAACGGCGTCCCAGGGGCTGCTGCTGTGCGCGATCGCGGGCGAGTACGGCGTCACCGACGTCGGCACGCGGGTCCGGCTGATCGCGTGGGTCCTCTTCGAGCGTGACGTCGACCCGGACCTGGCGGCGGGCCGGCATCCGGACCACGACGAAGCGGCGGAGGCGGACGAAGCGGCGAAGCTGACCGAGGAGCTGACGGAGTCCGAGAAGAAGCACGGCAAGGCGACGGTGAAGGCGGCGGCGAGCACGTTGTGGCGCCTCGGCCGCGGCCTGCTGGCGATCACGGGCGAGCTGGAGAAGCGCCCCCGCGGCAATTTTCTGCACCGGGCGATCGGCATGCTCCCCGTGGTGGGGGCGGCGGGGGACTACCTCGGTGAGCGTTCGGGCCTGCGGGTGGCTTGGAAGCGCGCACACGTTTGGCTGACGGAGCACCGGGGCTGATCTTCCCCGCGCGAGAGCCGTAACAACGCCCCAAGCGGCGGCGACTACGGCCACGCCCCGGCACCGGGGCCGCGAGGGAAGGGAACCGGGACGTGGCCGAAACGATCTCCGACCGGCAGGTGGTGGCCGTCCTGCGGCCGTTCGTGCGGGCCTGCGGGCCGATGCTCGACGCCTTGCGCGAGTCCGATCCCTTCGGGATGCAGGCCCGCGCGGACGATCTCGCCGGTGTCGACTCCGGGCTCAAGGCGAAGCTGATCCAGGGCGTGACCTCCGTGAAGGTCCCCGGGACGGCCGCCTGGACGCAGATGACCGGGTACGACCGGTCGAGCTGGTGGATGAACCGCGTCGGCCGCTTCACGGCGCTGCTCACCGCGCTGCCGGGCCTCGGGGGCGCGCTCGCCGACCGGGTGCCGGTGCAGGACACCATGGGTGCGGCGTCGCAGGGGCTGCTGCTGTGCGCGATCGCGGGCGAGTACGGCGTCACCGACGTCGGCACACGGGTACAGCTGATCGCGTGGGTGCTGTTCCACCGCGACCTCGACGCCGGCCTCGCGGCGGGCCACGACGACACCGCCGAGGCCGAAGAAGCAGCAAGGCTGACCGAAGAGCTCACGGCGTCGGAAAAGAAACACGGCAAGGCGACGCTCAAAGCCGCGGCGAGCACGCTGTGGCGGCTCGGTCACGGCCTGCGCGGCATCACCGAGGAGCTCGAGAAGCGGCCGAAGGGGAAGTTCCTGCACCGGGCGATCGGGAAGCTGCCGGTCGTCGGGGTCGCGGGGGACTACCTCGGTGAGCGGTCCGGGCTGCGGGAGACGTGGCAGCGCGCGCACGCCTGGCTCGGCCGCTGAGCCCGGCGTCAGTTCCAGAAGCGGAACACGCTCGCCCCGATCTGCGCGCCGTCCACGTAGCCGCCGAACAGGCCGAAGATCGAGTACGCGCCGTCCCACAGAGCCGCGTTCGCCGGCTTGATGAACCACAGGATCGCGAACAGGATGATCGGCGCCCACGGGCGGACCTTCGCGCCGAGCTCGCGCGCCTGCGGGGGCAGGTACGGCTCGATCGCGCCCCAGCCGTCGAGGCCCGGGATCGGGAGGATGTTCAAGATGAACGTCACGATCTGCAGCAGCGCCAGGTAGGAGATCGCGATCACCAGGCCGCCCGACATCGGGACCACCGAGACCACCAGCGCCAGCGCCGCGCCGACCGCGAGGTTGCTCAGCGGTCCGGCCAGTGACACCCACGACGACGTCGCCCGTGAGCGCAGCGCGCCGCGGTTGATCCAGACCGCGCCGCCCGGCAGCGGGATGCCGCCGATGATCAGGAAGACCAGCGGCAGCACGATCGAGAGCACCGGATCGGTGTACTTCCGGACGTCGAGGGTCAGGTAACCCTTGTGGGCGACGCTGTAGTCGCCGCCGCGGTAGGCGACCATCGCGTGGCCGAACTCGTGCAACGACAACGACGCCACCCAGCCGGCGGCGACGAAGATCACCACGCCGGCGATGAGCAGGGGGTCGCGGTCGCGGACGAAGATGGTGTTGATGTCACCGAACGCGGCCATGACGCCACCGGCGACGGTGAGCGCGAGGATGCCGAGGAAGACCGGGCTGGGGCGCACTGCTGACTTCTGCACGCCTCCAGTCTTCCGTATGCCCGGTGTGAAGTTACCGGCGTGTCCCCTTGCGCGATCGGGCCGAAGGGTCCCCCGAACTCGCTACTCCGCTTGACCTGACCGCACTACACGGGTGTAATCACAGTGATGTCATTCGCCGTCGAGGGGACGGCGAGTGTCGTTTCACCACCGCCAGCCTGGGGAGTGCTAGGGAGCGAGGAGGCGGACGTGCGGTTGGAAGCCGATGGGAAGGAATGGGGGCACGTCATGGGTTGGGGCGAGATCCCGGAGCAGGCTCTGGGAGATCTCACCGAGCTCATCGATGCCACCGACGAAGAGCAGGATTGGCAGGAACGCGCTCTGTGCGCGCAGACGGACCCGGAGGCGTTCTTCCCCGAGAAGGGCGGCTCCACCCGTGAAGCCAAGCGGATCTGCCTGGGCTGCGAGGTCAAGGACGAGTGCCTTGAGTACGCGCTGGCCCACGACGAGCGCTTCGGCATCTGGGGCGGTCTGTCCGAGCGGGAGCGCCGGAAGCTGAAGAAACGAGCGATTTGAAGCGAGACCGAGGGGTGAGCCGTGTTCGCGGAAAGCGCGAACCACGCTCGCGCTTCAAGTGTCTTCTGGGGGTGCAACCCCCAGACCCCGCCCGGGGGCACGCCCCCGGACCCCCGCTGTGGCTCGGCTGAGCGTGGATCAGCCGGATCTCGGGGGCCGGGGTTTTGCTGGTTTGTGTGACGCGCCCGCGTGGTTCCACCGCGTGGGCGCTTTGCATGGCACGCGGTGTGTGTGGGTTCACCACCGGGTGACGGGCCGGGGCCGTAGGGTGGCCGCACCGATCCGTCGCCTGATCTGGAGCGTTTGTTGCCCCGCACCGCCGCGCCGCCCGTCCTGCGCACCGCGCCCGTTCTGGCCATTGTGGTCTGTCACAACGGCGAAAACTGGCTGCCGCTGGCGCTTTCTTCGTTGCGCCGCAGCACGGTCCGGCCGCGGTACGTGCTCGCGGTGGACACCGGCTCGACCGACGCGACGCCGCGCCTGCTCGCCGAGGCGGCCGACCCCGAGTCGGCGGGCCCGGATTCTTCTCCCGTGCTCTCCGGCGTCATCACGCTTTCGAGTGATACCGGCTTCGCCGCCGCGGTCGCCGAAGCCGTCGAGCACGCCACCGAGCGGTGGGGCGGCGACCCGGGATCGTGGCTGTGGCTGCTGCACGACGACTGCGCGCCGGAGCCGGACTGCCTGAAGGAACTGCTGAACGTCGCCACCAAAACGCCGTCGGCGACCGTGCTCGGCTCGCTCGGGCTCGACTGGGCCGACCCGCGGCTGATCGTCGAAGCCGGGTTGTCGACCGACGCGTCCGGGCACCGCCAGCAGGTCGCCGCGACCGGCGAGGAGCCGGCCGAGGTGCTCGCCGTGCCCAGCGCGGGCTCGCTCGTGCGCCGCGACGCCTGGGACGACCTCGGCGGCTTCGACCCGGATTTCCCGCTGCTGCGCGAAGATCTCGACTTCGGCTGGCGCGCGAACGCGGCCGGCGGGCTCGTGCTCTCCGTGCCGGCCGCGCGGGTGCGGCACGCGCGCGCCGTCACCACCGGGCGACGCACGGTCGACGCGGTCGCCGGGCCGCTCGCCGTCACGAACCGCGCTCACGGCCTGCGCGTGTTCCTCGTGAACTGCTCGCCGTTTTCCTTCTGGCTGGGGATGATCCGGCTCCCGCTGCTCTCGGTGCTGCGCGCGCTGGCCTTCGTCGTGCTGCGCCGCACCGGCGAAGCGCGCGCCGAGTTCGCCGCCGCGACGTACCTCCTCAGTGGACGCGGCGGATTGCGTGCCGCGCGCGCCCACCGACGGCGGAATCCGCGGCCGGGCACGGTTCGCGGGCTCTTCACCGGACGCTGGACGCGGCTGCGCAACGCCGCTCGCGCGGGTGTCGTCGGCTTGGTGCGCCGGGGCGTGGAGAACGACGTCGCGCTCGGGACCGTGCCCGAAACCGTCGAAACCGAGTCGGCGTGGGTGACCCCGGAAGCGCTCGACGCGCGCGAGACCCGTCCGGTCGGGCCGGACGCCTTGCCCGCGGGCGCGCTGCGCGGGGTCAGCTCGCGCGGGTCCGGGCTGCGCCGGCCGGGCACGCTCGTCGCCGTCGCGCTGCCGGAAACCCCGGCGCCCGAACCGGTCGACGTCGCCGAGGAGGCGCCCGAGCCGGAGCTCGTTTTTGTCGAGGTGAACCGGCGGCGCGTGCTGGCCGCCACGATCTTCGCGCCGCCCGTGGTGCTCCTGGTCGTGATGACGGCGTTGGGGCTGTTCGTCAACCGGGCCCGCCTCGGGCTCGACCTCTTCGGCGGCAAGCTGCTCCCGGTCGGCGGGCTGGGGGAGCTCTGGGCGTCGTACCTCGCGCCGTGGCACGCGATCGCCGGCGGCACCGGCGCGCCGACGTCCGCGACGTTGCCGGTGCTCGGCACGCTCGGCGCGGTGTTCGCGCCGATCGGCGGCCCGGCCGCGCTGGTCGCGATCCTGCTCCTCGGCGACATCCCGTTGGCCGCGTTGAGCGCGTACGCGGCGACACGACGGCTTCGCGTGCGCAGGTGGGTCCGGGCGGTCGTCGCCGCGACCTACGCGCTGCTGCCGGCCGCGACCGCCGGGGTGGCGCAGGGCCGGCTCGACGTCGTGGTGGTGCACCTGGTGCTGCCGCCGGTCGCCGCGGGCATCGCCGGGCTGCTGGTGCGGGCGGACACGCGGTGGCTGCACGTCTCGGCGCTCTCGGCGTTCGGCGTGGCGCTGCTCGGCGCGTTCTCGCCGCTGGCGCACGGGCTCGCGCTCGCCGGGCTGCTGATCGGGTTCGTCGTGCTGCCCGCGCCGACCGGGCTGGCGCGCCGGATCGCGTCGGTCGGGATCGTGGTGCTGGTGCCGCTCGCGCTGCTGCTGCCGTGGCCGACGGTGCTGCTCCGGCACCCGGAGCTGCTCGTGCAGGGACTCGGCGGCGCGGCCGCGACGGTGTCCGGCACCGACCTGGCCGGGCTCGACCCGGGTGGCGCGGGCGCGTGGCCGGTGGGGGTCGTGGTGATCGCGGCGGCGCTGGTGGCGCTGGTCGTCCGGCCGACGAAGCTCGCCGCGGGCGGCCTCGCGCTGGGCGCGCTGGGCGCGGGCGGCCTGGTCGTGGTGCGGCTGGTGACGGCGACGCCGCTGCAGGGCGGCGTGGCGACGCACGGCCACGCGGGGGTGCCGCTGCTGATCGTCGGCGCGGGGCTGCTGTGGGTGGTGCTCGGTTCGTGGCAGCGCGGCGGTTCGGCGGGAATGCCGGCGACGTGGCTGCCGAAGGTGTTCGCGGCGGCCGGGGTCGTGGTGTTCCTGGCGCTCGCGGCGAGCGCGGTGGTGGTCGGCGGCCAGGGTCCGCTGCGCGCGGGCGCCCGGCCTTCGCTCGCGCCCGAGGTGACGGCGGAGCTGTCGGCGTCCGGCCGTTCGGTGCTCGACCTGGCGCCGGACGCGACGCGCCAGATCGGCGGCCGCCTGCCCCACTACGGCGACGACGAACTGGCCCCCACCCCCGGCACTCCGGCCCGGCTGGCCGCCTGGCGCCGCGACCTCGGCCAAGGCGACGCGGCGGCGGTGCAACGCACGTTCGCCGCGGCGGCGGCCGCGGGGGTGCAGTACGTGGTCCTGCCGGCGGGCGTCGACCCGCAGGCGTACCCGCCGCTGGCGAAGGAAATGGTGTCGGTGGCCGCCCCGACGTCCGACGGCCGCGGTGTGCTCCGCCTGCTTTCCCCGGCGGGCCAGGTGATCCTGATCTCGCCGGAGCAGGCGAAAGCCGCGGTCACGGGCGGTGGAGCGCCGGGGAACGCCCCGGGCGTGGCGCCGGTGCAGGCGGGCCTGCCGGACGTCCGGGTCCGCGTGTCGGACGGCCCGACCGGGCGGCTGCTGGTGCTGGCGGCCGAACAGGAAGCGGGCTGGAAGGCTTCGGTGGGCGGCAAGAGCGTGCCGATCGTGCCGGCCTGGGGGCACCAGGTGGCGGTGTCGGTGCCGCCGACGTCGTCGGAAGTGACGGTGGAGTACCCGGGGACGGAACGGAACCTGCTGCTGCTGGCCCAGCTGGCGGCGGTGCTGTTCACCCTGCTGACGGCGGTCCCGGCGCGCCGCCGGCGGTGATCGTCACGGCGCAGTGGGTCCGGACGTCGTGGACGAAGCGCTCCCGCGGCGGACCGGCGGCGGCCGTCCGGAACGCGGCGCCGGTCGGGTTCGTCGTGCCTCCGCTGCCGGACGGTGCCGCGCACGTGGTGCGGATGCGCGAGGCGGAGGCGTTCGAGCCGGTCGAAACGACGGCGGACGCGCTGGAGGTGAGCCTGCGCGAGGACGGCGGTCGGCTGCGGGTGCTCCCGCGCGTCGGGGCGTTGTCCGGGCTGCCGCCCCGGCCGCGTCGGCCGCCGGCGGTGCGCCTGGCGCCGGGCGAGTGGGTGCGGTGGCAGCTGAACTACCGCTTCAGCAGCGCGGCGGGGATGCAGGACTGGTCTTACTGGCTGGACACGTTCAACGTCGCGTACGGCCCGATCGAGCCGGAGGTCTTCCTCGGCGTGCCCACGTACTTCGTCGACGAGCGGGGGCCGGTCCGCTGAGACCGGCGCTACTCGCCCTCGATGACGTCCGGCTCCACACCCAGGTACCCGGCCACCTGCTCCACCAGCACGTCGTGCACCAGCTCGGCCAGCTCCGACGGATCCTTCGCCCGGGCCTCCAACGGCCGCCGGTACAACACGATCCGCGCCCGCGTGGGCATCCCGGTCCGGTCCACCCCGGCCGGCACCAGCCGCGACAACGGCACCGCGCCGTCGTGCAGGACCCCGTCCGAAGGCGCCCGCCCGTTCTCGCGGACCTCCGGCACGTCGTCGACCGCCACGTCGAGCTTCGTCAGCTCGTGGCGCCAGCGGGCCTCGATCGGTTCCAGCGCGTCGAGCACCAGCGCGTCGAACCGCTCCGCGCGGCTCGCGGCGGCGGGCAGGGTCGCCGGATACAGCGTCCCGCGCAGGCCCCGGCCGTGCCGGTCCCGTCGCAGGCGCCGCCGTTGTCGGTAGTCACGAGCCGTCGCCACTCCGGAAGTCTATGCGGTCCGCACGTCCCAGCGCGTGTCGCTCCTCCTAGCTTGCGGCGACGCGCTATCGTTTCCGATCGTGCGGAGCGTACGGAAGTGTTCGCGTACCGGCTGTCTCGAGCCGGCTGTGGCCACGCTGACGTATGCCTACAGCGACTCCACCGCCGTCGTCGGCCCGCTGGCCACCGCCTCCGAGCCCCATTCGTACGACCTCTGCGAAGCCCACGCGCTGCGGCTGACCGTCCCCAAGGGCTGGGAAGTCGTCCGGCACGAAGGCGCCTTCGCCGCTCCGGACCCGTCGGCCGACGAGCTGACCGCGCTGGCCGAGGCCGTCCGCGAGGCGGGCCGGTCGGACCAGCCCGCGCCGCCGGTGACCGAGCCGGACGGGCCTTCGGGGCGTCGCGGCCACCTCCGGGTGCTGCCCGGTCGCGCCTGAGCGCGTCACCCACCTCCGCCGCCGGTAGGCTTTCCGCGCGGCGCAGCGGGCGCCGGGACGACTATTCGCGGGGAGACGGCGTGCCAGACCTTTCGGGCATCGTGAAGGCCTACGACATTCGCGGCGTGGTCGGCGAGCAGCTCGACGCGGACCTCGTCCGGTCCTTCGGCGCCGCGTTCGCCCTGCTCATCAAGCCCGAGGCGCCGTCGGTGGTGATCGGCCACGACATGCGGGACTCCTCGCCCAGGCTGGCCGCGGCCTTCGCCGACGGGGTGACCTCGCAGGGCCTCGACGTCGTCAGCATCGGCCTGGCGAGCACCGACGAGCTGTACTTCGCGTCGGGTTCGCTGAACCTGCCGGGCGCGATGTTCACCGCGAGCCACAACCCGGCCAAGTACAACGGCATCAAGCTGTGCCGCGCCGGCGCGTCCCCGGTCGGCCAGGACACCGGGCTCGCCGAGGTCCGCGACACCGTCGAGCAGGGCGTGCCCGAGTTCGAGGGGCAGCGCGGGAGCGTGTCCGAGCGGGACGTCCTCACCGAGTACGCCGCCTACCTGCGCAACCTCGTCGACCTGTCCGGCAGCCGGCCGCTGAAGATCGTCGTCGACGCCGGGAACGGCATGGGCGGGCACACCGTCCCGACCGTCTTCGACGGGTTGCCGATCGAGGTCCTGCCGATGTACTTCGAGCTCGACGGCACCTTCCCGAACCACGAGGCCAACCCGCTCGACCCGAAGAACATCGTCGACCTGCAGGCGAAGGTGCGCGAGGTCGGCGCGGACGCCGGGGTGGCCTTCGACGGCGACGCCGACCGCTGCTTCATCGTCGACGAGCGCGGCGAGCCGGTTTCGCCGAGCGCGATCACCGCGCTGGTCGCCGTCCGCGAGCTGGCGAAGGACCCGGGCGGCACGATCATCCACAACCTGATCACGTCCAAGGGTGTGCCGGAGATCGTCGCCGAGCACGGCGGCAAGCCGGTCCGCACGCGCGTCGGGCACTCGTTCATCAAGGCCGAGATGGCCAAGACCGGCGCCATCTTCGGCGGCGAGCACTCCGCGCACTACTACTTCCGCGACTTCTGGCGCGCCGACACCGGCATGCTGGCGGCGCTGCACGTGCTCGCCGCGCTCGGCGAGCAGGCCGGCCCGCTGTCCGAGCTGACCAGCGCGTACTCGCGCTACGCCGCTTCGGGTGAGATCAACTCGACGGTCGACGACCAGGTCGCGAAGATGATGGCGGTCAAGGACAGCTTCGGGACCCGCTCCGGCGTCGAGCTCGACGAGATGGACGGCCTGACCGTCCAGCTGCCGGGCGGCGCCTGGTTCAACCTGCGCCCGTCGAACACCGAGCCGCTGCTGCGGCTCAACGTCGAAGCCGCCAACGCCGAGGCCGTGCAGGGGCTGGTGGACGAAGTACTCGCGATCATCCGCAGCTGACCCCGTCCACGATGAAGGGACGAACTGTGTCCTGAAGGTGCCCTTCATCACACCTCTCTGCGTGGTATGGAGGAACCATGGCCATCACGCTCGACGCCCAGCTCCTCGAGATCCTGGCGTGCCCGTCGCCCGATCACGCCCCGTTGCGCCCCGGGGCGCCGGACGACCCCGAGGCCGACGCGCTGACCTGCACCGAGTGCGGCCGGGTGTACCCGGTCCGTGACGGGATCCCGGTGTTGCTCCTCGACGAGGCCACCCGTCCCGGCGACACCGGAAACTCCGATGCCGACAGTGCTTGACGACTCGCTGCTCGACGACCCCGGGCGGCTGGCCGAGGCCGACAGCTCGGGGCTGCTCCGGGCCGCCGCGATGGCGGGCGCCCAGGTGCGCGCGACCGCGGAGATGGCTGCTGAGCTGGAGCTGTCCGAGCGGCTCGACGTCGGCCGTCCGCGGTCGGTCGTGCTGATCGACCGGCCCGGGGTGAGCCGCACGCTGACGCGGCTGCTCGCGGCGCTGCTGGCCCCGTCGTGCCCGGTCCCGGTCGTCGTCGCCGAAGTGGTGCCGAGCTGGATCGGCGCGCTCGACGTCGTCTTCGCGCACACCGACGACGCCGGCGACCGCGAGCTCGCCGCGTCGCTGGAACGCGCCGCGCGCTTCGGCGCTTCGGTGGTGCTCTCCGCGCCGTCGGAAGGGCCGGTGGCGGCCGCCGTGGCGGGCAAGGGCCTGCTGCTGGCGCCGCGCATCCCGGTGCCGCCGGAGCTGGCGTTCCCGCGCGGCCTGGCCGCCGGGCTGCTCACCGCGAACGCGCTGGGCCTGCTCGTCTCGGACGTCCAGGCGCTGGCCGACCAGCTCGACCTGGAAGCCGAAAAGGACTACCTCGCGCGGGAGTCGTTCGCGAACCCGGCGAAGGCGCTCGCGCTGCGCGTCGCCGACCACGTGCCCCTGCTGTGGGGGCTCGACCCGGTGGCGGTCGCCGTCGGCGAGCACGCTGCGCACGCGTTCGCGGCCCACGCGGCCACGGTGTGTGACGTTGAAGACTATCGGCAGGCACTCGCGCGTCCCGCGTTGCGGCGGGCGGCACAATCGGGCGGCCGGGAGCGTGACATCTTCGCCGATCCGGACGATTCCTCTGGTGAAATCCAGACTCGGGTGCTGCTTCTCTCGGTGCGAACCGGTCCGGCCACGGACGCGGCGCGGTTCCAAGCGGAGGACCTGCTGCCCGGGGCGGACGTCATCGCGCCGGCCGAGGAGATCGAGGCCGACGAAATCGTGCGGGCCGCGGTGCTGGCGCTGCGGTTCGAACTGGCGGCGGTCTATCTCGGGCTGGCGGCGGGCAGCATCGGCGGCGCGGGCCGCTTCGCACCCGCCACGGCGTGAGACGCGCCGAGCACCGGCGCCGGCCGGTGCCGAAGGAGTGGAGTTGAGGTGACAGTGGAGCTGCTGCGCAACGCGGTGCGGCCCTACGCCTGGGGATCGCGGACGGCGATCCCCGAGCTGCTGGGCCGTCCGGTACCCGCGCCGCACCCCGAGGCCGAACTGTGGATGGGCGCCCACCCGGGTGACCCGTCGCACGTCATCGGCCCCGACGGGACCGAGCGGAGCCTGCTCGAGCTGGTCGACGCCGACCCGGTGCGTCAGCTCGGCGAGCGCTGCGCGACGCGGTGGGGTGGGCGGCTGCCGTTCCTGCTGAAGATCCTCGCCGCGGAGGAGCCGCTGTCGATGCAGGCGCACCCGTCGGCGGCGCAGGCCGCGGAGGGGCACGCCCGCGAGGAGAAACTGGGCATCCCGCGGGAGGCGGCGAACCGCAACTACCCGGACCCGACGGCGAAGCCGGAGCTGGTCTGCGCGCTGACGGAGTTCCACGCGCTGGCCGGGTTCCGCGAGCCGGAGCGCACGGTGAAGCTGCTGAAGGCGATCGAGACGCCGGGGCTGGCGAAGTACACCGGGCTGATCGAGGCGCAGCCGGACCCGTCGGGGCTGCGGGCGCTGTTCACGACGTGGATCACGCTGCCCCAGGCGTCGCTCGACTCGCTGCTGCCGGAGGTGCTGGACTCCTGCGTCCGGCACGTCCAGGAGCACGGCGAGTTCGCGGTCGAGTGCCGGACGATCCTCGAGCTGGGCGAGACGCACCCGCGGGACGCGGGCGTGCTGGCGGCGTTGCTGCTGAACCGGCTGACGCTGCGCGCGGGCGAGGCGATCTACCTGCCGGCCGGCAACCTGCACCTGTACCTGCACGGCACGGCCGTGGAGATCCTGGCGAACTCGGACAACATCCTCAGGTGTGGTCTGACGCCGAAGCACGTCGACGTCCCGGAGCTGCTGCGCGTGGTCGACTTCACGTGCGGCGAGATGCCGGTGCAGTGCGGTGAGACGGGCGAGCGTCTTTCGGTGTATCGAACGGACGCGCCGGAGTTCGAGCTGTCCCGCGTCGAGTGGGCGGCGGGCCAGGACGACGAGATCTCGGTCGACAGCGCCGGTCCGCAGATCCTGCTGTGCACGGCGGGCGACCTCCTGGTGACGGCGGACGACGGCGAGAAGGTCGAGCTGCGCCGCGGCCAGTCGGTCTGGCTGCCGGCGGCGGACCCGCCGGTGCGGGTGCGCGCCGTGGGTGGCGCGCGGTCCCAGCTGTTCCGCGCCACTGCGGGGACTTGCGAGGACTGACTCGGGTCTGTTCGAAAGCCACCACCGGTCGGACCGGTGGTGGCTTTCGTTGTTTCGCCGGGGGCGGCGGTTCTGTGTGCGTTCCGTGTGGCGGCGTCGGGAACTATCAACACCAAGGGGGGGGGACCCTGGTGCGCCGACGCGCGCAGCCGGTCCGCTGGGGGTGGCGCCGGACGGCAACGCCCGGCGCCCATGGGCTGAGGGTGGTGCCGCGAGGGGGCGGCACCACCCAGCTCGGGGCTTGAGGGGGAGGCGGGGCGGTCGCGGCGGGCGGATCTCACGCGGTTGGGGCGGGTCTCGCGTAGTTGGGGGCGGATCTGGCGAGGTTGGGGCCGGGCTCGCGCGGCTCCCCGCAGCTCCCGGAGGTAGTGCTTGCTCAGCGCGTCCCGCGCCGCGGCGAGGGCGAGGTGGAGAGCGGCACGTGATCAGGGGCGAGTCTGGCGTGATTGCGGGCGGAACTCGCGTGATTGGCGGCGGATCTGGCGTGATTGGAGACGGATCTCGCGTGATCAGGACCGGCCTGGCGTGGCTGGAGACGGAGCTGGCGTGATTGAGCGCGGATCTCGCGTGGCTGGGGAGGCATCTCGCGTGATCGGGGAGGCATCACGCGTGCTTGAAGGGGCATCACCTGTGATTGGGTCGAGTCTGGCGTGGTTGGCGGCGTGGCTGGCGGCGGATCTCGCGTGATCGGGGGCGGATCTCGCGTGATTGAGGGCGGATCACGCGTGACTGGAGGGGCATCTCGCGTGATTGGGGAGGCATCACGCGTGATTGGAGGGTCGACACGGCCGTCGGCGGGTCAGACTGGGGCTGTTAGTGCGAGTAGGGCCTGGCGTAGGACCGCTGCGCTTGCGTCGCGCGGGTCTGCCAGGTTTGCCGCCTCGGTGGCCGCCTCCAGGGCGCCCGCGGCGTCGCCGGTTGCCTTGCAGGCCTGCTCGAGGACCAGCCACGTCAGGCCTGTCGCGGACTTTCCGCCCATCTCGCGGAACTCGGCCAAACACGCCCGCAGCACCGGGATCGCCTGCGCCGCCCGGCCTTCGCCGATCCAGCTCGCCGCCAAGGCTCGGGTGCACGACAGCTCGCGGGGCCGTTCGTCCAGCTCCCGCGCCAGCTGTAGAGCCTCGCCGAACGCTGTTGTCGCTCGGTCGCGGGAGCCCGTCGCCGCCGAGATCGCGCCCAGGGTGCGTAGGGTCTTCGCCAGGGCCGAGCGGGCCATCGAGCCGCGCAGCAGGTCGACCGACTCCGTGATCGCCGCGGTCGCCTCGGCGCCGTCGCCGGTCAGCAGGGACGACCACGCGAACCCGTGCAGCGCCGTGCCGATCTGGCGCGGGTCACCCGCTTCGCGCGCCGAAGCCACGGCCAGCCGGTCGACCTCCCGGGCTTCGGCCACCCGGCCGAGCCGCAGCAGGGCCGCCGACTCCGCGGTGCGCACCAGAAGGGCCTCCGGCTGACCGTCCACAGTGAACAGTTCGCGAGCGTCCGCGGCGGTCTGCAACGCTTCTTCCGCGCGTCCCAGCCCGATCAGGCAATGCGCCAGGTTCGCCAGGACCCACGCGTGCGTATGACGATCCCCCTGCGCTTCAAGCTCTTTCGCACAGTCACGGTACGCCGACGCGGCCTCCTCGTACTGCCCGCGCGCGTGCCGCAGCAACGCCAGGATGGCCGCCGCCCGGAGGTCTTCAGTCGCCGCCAACACCGTTTCGTACGCCGCGCGCATGTCGGTGTAATGGCCGTGCAGGTACAGGTACACGCTGAGCTTGTCCAGCAGCAGCAACGCTTCCCGCGCGTCCAACGTCCCGACGAGCAGCAGGAGGTTCGCCCGCTCGGCCGCGAACCACTCGTCCGGACGCTCGAGCAGCCGCGCCACCAGCACACCGGGCAACGGCTGCGCGAGCGGCTCGTGGGTCATCGGCGGCATCGGCACCGTGCGCGGCAGGCGGGCCGCGGCCGCGTCGGCGAGGGCCAGCGTCGCCGCGAGGACCGTCGGCTCGCCACCTCGCTCCGGCGGCCCTTCCGCCGCGTACAACCGGACGAGGTCGTGCATCCGGTACCGGCCCTCACCCGTCCCGTCCGGGCCGCGGGCCTCCAGCAGGCTCGCCTCGACGAGCTCTTCGACGGCCTCGTCCGGGTCGTCGACCAGCGTCGTGACCGCCCAGGCCGGGAGGTCGGCCAGCCGGCACCGGCCGAGCAGCCGGAACGCGCGCCGCGCCGGTGGCCGCAGACCCTCGTAGCTCAGCGCGATGCTGCTGCGCACGGCCAGGTCGCTGACGGTCAGCTCGTCGAGCCGGCGGACCTCGTCCTCGAGCCGGTCGGCCAGCTCGCCGAGCCGCAGGTGCGGGCGGATGGCCAGCCGGCTGCCCGCGATCCGCAGGGCCAGCGGCAGCCGCGCGCACGCCGCGACGATCCGGACGGCGTCGGCGCGCTCCCGGTCGACCCGCTCGCCCGCCAGCCGGTTCAGGAGCGACGCGGCGTCGTCCTCCGACAGCGGCCCGAGGGGCAGCCGGTGCGCGCCGGCCAGCCCGCTCAACCGGCGACGGCTCGTCACGAGCACCGCGCAGCCCGGCGTGCCCGGCAGCAGCGTGCGGACGTGCCCGGGGTCGACGGCGTCGTCGAGCACCACCAGCACCCGCCGGTCGGTGAGCCGGCCGCGGAACGCCGCCGCGCGCGCCCCGACGTCGTCCGGCACCGCCGGGCCGGGCACCCCGAGCGCGCGCAGCAGGTCGGCGAGCACCGCGCCGATGTCGCGGCCCGCCAGCGGCACGTACAGCTGGCCATCCGGGAAGCGCGCCCGCAGCCGGTGCGCCGCCCGCACGGCCAAGGTGCTCTTGCCCGCGCCCGGCTCGCCGCTCAGCACCGCGACGGGGACGCGCTGCGCGTCGCTCAGCACGTCCGCGAGCTCGGCCAGTTCGGCGTCGCGGCCGGTGAAGTCGCCGATGTCCGGCGGCAGCTGGCAGACCGGCCACACCGGCGGCGGCATCCGCGGCACGGGGTCGTCACCCCGCAGGACGGCCGCGTGCACCCGGCGGGCCTCCGCGCCGGGCTCGACCCCGAGCTCGTCGATCAACGTGGTCCGCAGCCGCCGGTAGACCTCGAGCGCGTCCCCCTGCCGCCCGGCGCGGTGCAGCGCGATCATCAGCTGCGCGGCCAGCCGCTCCCGCAGCGGGTGCTCGGTGATCATGGCCTGCAGCTCGCCGGTCAGCTCCCCGTGCCGGCCGGCGGTGAGCTCGGCGTCGACGCAGTCCTCGAAGACGGCCAGGCGTTCGGACTCCAGCCGCGCGACGTCGGCGTCGAGCCGCGGCACGTGCAGCCCGGCCAGCACCGGCCCGCGCCACAACCCGAGCGCCCGCCGGTAGTGCCCCGCCGCGGTGAGCGCGTCCCCGGCGCGTCGCCCTTCGGCGACGGCCTCCCGGAAGCCGAGCAGGTCCAGCTCCTCCGGCTCGACGCGCAGCCGGTAGCCGGGCGGCCCGTGGTCGACGCGCAGGCCGTCGATCCGGTCGCGCAGCCGCGAGAGGTAGGTGTGCAGGTTCGACGTCCACGACTTCGGCGGCCGCTCCGGCCACAGCGCTTCGACCAGCACGTCGACGTGGACGTGCTGGTTGGCGTTGAGCAGCAGCACGGCCAGCAGCGTGCGCTGGCGATCGCCACGCAGGACCGGCCACTGGCCCGGCGGGCTCTCGACCGCGAGCGGACCGAGCACGGCGAAGTGCGCCATGTCACCTTCCCCCAGTCTGGTGAGCAGGGAAAGCCACGGTAGCGGAGGGGTACGACAGAAAACGGCGCTCCGGTCGACCCGGCCGGTGACGACCGACCGGGGCTGCTCCCATTACGCTCCACCCGGACATTCAGGACCAACCAGGGGAGCGGTCGTGTCAGCTGGAGGCGGAACCAAGGCGATCATCGCCGCGCTCGCGGCGAACGCCGGAATCGCGGCCGCGAAGTTCGTCGGCTTCCTCGTCACCGGGTCGTCGTCGATGCTCGCGGAGTCCGTGCACTCGCTGGCCGACACCACCAACCAGGGCCTGCTGCTGCTCGGCCAGAAGACGTCGAAGCGCGCGGCCGACAAGGAACACCCCTTCGGGTACGGCCGCGACCGGTACTTCTACTCGTTCATCGTCGCGCTGATGCTCTTCACCCTCGGCTCGGCCTTCGCGATCTACGAAGGCGTCCACAAGGTCGGGCACCCCGAACCGCTCGACGCGCCGATCGTCGCGGTGATCATCCTGGTCGTCGCGGTCGGGCTGGAGGGCTACAGTTTCTACACCGCCGTCGGCGAGTCGAGGAAGATCAAGGGGAACACGAGCTGGTGGGGCTTCATCCGCCAGGCCAAGGAGCCCGAGCTCCCCGTGGTGCTGCTGGAGGACGCGGGCGCGCTGATCGGGCTCGTCTTCGCGCTCCTCGGCGTCGGGCTTTCGGTCGTCACCGGCAACCCGGTCTGGGACGGCGTCGGCACCCTCGCGATCGGCGCGCTGCTGGGCGTCATCGCGATCATCCTCATCGTCGAGATGAAGAGCCTGCTCATCGGCGAAGGCGTCACCGAAGGGGTGCTCGCGACGATCGTCGACGAGCTCGCCGCGGGCAAGGTCGAGCGGGTCATCCATATCCGCACGCAGTACATGGGCCCGGACGAGCTGCTGGTCGCGGCGAAGCTGGCCATGGTGCCCGGCCTCGACACCGCCGAGCTGGCCACGGCCATCGACGACGCCGAGGCCCGCGTGCGCGCCAAGGTGCCGGTCGCGAAGCTGATCTACCTCGAACCGGACCTCGACCGCAGTCTCGCGCGGTAGGGTCGCGCGCTCGGCGAGCCGTCACGCTCCTGACCCGATAGGGTGACCTACTGCGATACATGCAGGCCAGCCGCAGGAGGTCAACGGTGCCCGGAACGGGATTGTGGCGCACTAAATCCATCGAGCAGTCCATTTCGGACACCGACGAGCCGGACACCAAGCTCCGGCGGAACCTGAGCGCCTGGGACCTCACGGTCTTCGGTGTCGCGGTCGTGATCGGCGCGGGCATCTTCACGCTCACCGCCCGCGCGGCCGGTGACTACGCGGGCCCGTCGGTCTCGCTGGCCTTCGTGTTCGCCGCGATCGCCTGCGCGCTGGCGGCGCTCTGCTACGCGGAGTTCGCCTCGACGGTGCCGGTCGCGGGCAGCGCGTACACGTTCTCCTACGCCACGTTCGGCGAGTTCATGGCGTGGATCATCGGCTGGGACCTGATCCTCGAGCTCGCCGTCGGCGCCGCCGCCGTGTCGAAGGGCTGGTCGGTCTACCTCGAAACGGTGCTGGGCTACCTGTTCGGCAAGGGTGCGAAGACGACGTTCGACATCGGCAGCGTCACGGTCGACTGGGGCGCGCTGGTCGTCGTGGCGATCCTGACGACGCTGCTCGCCGTCGGAACGAAGCTGTCTTCGCGGGTCTCGATGGTGATCACCGGCATCAAGGTCGCCGTGGTGCTGTTCGTGATCATCCTCGGCATCTTCTACATCAAGGGAGCCAACTACTCGCCGTACGTCCCGCCGGGCTCGACCGGCGGCTCCGGCGAGACCGGCGTCGACCAGTCGCTCTTCTCGCTGATCGCGGGCGGCGCGAGCAGCTCGTACGGTGTCTTCGGGCTGCTGGCTGGCGCCTCGCTGGTGTTCTTCGCGTTCATCGGCTTCGACATCGTGGCGACCACCGCGGAGGAGACGAAGAACCCGCAGAAGTCCGTGCCGCGCGGCATCTTCGGCTCGCTGATCATCGTCACCGTGCTGTACGTCGCGGTCTCGCTCGTGGTCGTCGGCATGACGTCGTACAAGGACCTGGCCACCTCGGCGGGCGACGGCAGCCACAAGACGCTCGCCACGGCGTTTTCCGCCAACGGCGTCGACTGGGCGGCCAACCTCATCTCCTTCGGCGCGCTGGCCGGCCTGACCACCGTCGTCATGGTGCTGATGCTCGGCCAGGTCCGGATCATCTACGCGATGTCCCGCGACGGCTTGATGCCGCGCGGCCTGGCGAAGACCGGCGAGCACGGCACGCCCAAGCGCGCGACGCTGATCGTCGGCGGCCTGGTCGCCCTCGCGGCGACGTTCTTCCCGGCCGACAAGCTCGAAGAGATGGTCAACGTCGGCACGCTCTTCGCGTTCGTGCTGGTCTCGGCGGGCGTTCTGGTGCTGCGCAAGACGCGGCCCGACCTGCCCCGCGCGTTCAAGGTGCCGCTGGTGCCGCTGATCCCGATCCTGGCCATCCTGGCCTGCCTCTGGCTGATGCTGAACCTGACCGTGCTGACCTGGCTGCGGTTCATCGTGTGGATGGTGATCGGCGTGGTCCTCTACTTCGCCTACAGCCGCCGCCACTCGCTGCTCGGCAAGCGGCAGGCGGACGGCGTCGAAGCGCCCGCCAAGGCACCGGACGCCTAGCTTCACCCACCCGATCGTGGCGGCCCCGCCGACCTGTGTTCATGCAGGTCGGCGGGGCTTTTTGCGCATCCGCCCGGACCGGTCAGCGGATGACGATCTTGCTTTTTGTGCCTAAAAGGGGACCCCGTGTAGCGGGCGAAGTGACGTGCGATACCTTTCGATCCTTCGTGTGGCACCGATGGGTGAATTACAGCAGCGTGATTCAACCGTCGGTAGCGGCGCGATCACAGATTTCGCAGGTTCTCTTCCCCGCCGGTACAGGAGTTCTGAATGCGCAGTCGTACCTTCCGCGGCGCGATCGCGATCGTCGCGCTGACCACCGCCGCCCTTCTCGGCACCGCCGGCTCCGCGCTGGCCTGCCACAGTGACGACAACCGCCCGCACCCGACGCCGGGCAAGGCGACGCCGTGCGCCGAGGGCACGGACCTCAGCCAGAGCGACGTCGACTTCAAGATCGTCAGGAACCGCCTCAACATCTCGCAGGTGCACGAGGGCGTCACGGTGAAGCGCATCGTCGTCATCGGTGGCGACGACGGCTTCAACGACTACACCCCGGGCGCCAAGGGCCTCGAGAAGAACGCGCCGTGGAACGACCTGCGCGCGCCGTTCAGCCGCAACGGCCACCAGGCCGACATCGACAAGTGGTACCTCTGCGGCACGAAGACCAAGCCGACCGAGACCTCCAAGCCGCCGGCCACCAAGCCGACCGAGACCACGAAGCCGAGCTCCCCGGCGACCTCCGACACCTCGGTCTCGCCGACCAGCTCCACCGCTCCGGCCGCCGTCCCGGCGGGCAACGAGTCCGGCACCGGTGGCGGCCTGGCCAACACCGGTTTCGACAACATGTGGCTGGTGTGGATCGCCGCGCTGCTGCTGCTCGGTGGTGGCGGCCTGCTCGCGCTGCTGAAGTTCCGCCGCAAGGCTTCCGAGTGAAGCTGAGCTAGCTCACGGTCGAAGGCCCCTCGCTCCGGCGAGGGGCCTTCACTGTTTCGAGGGGAAGTCCCACAGCAGGCCCTGTTCGCCGCCGCGCGGCTTGCCGAGACCGGCGGCCATCGCGACGGCGTGGTCCCATTCGGCGTCGACGACGTAGTCCTGGTGCTTGAGCACCCCCGCCGCCCAGCGGTGCCGCCCGGTCGGGCCGCGCAGCGGGTCCGGCAGCCAGTGGTCACCGCCGAGGATCAGGACGCCGTTCTCGTCGGCCTTCGCCTTCAGCGGGCCCGAACCGCCTTCGGGCTGGAAGCCGACGCCGTAGAGCTGCCGGTCGGAGACCTCGTGCCGCCACGTCGTCACGCCGCCGCCGAAGATGTCGGTGCCGCGGCATAGGGCGCGCCACCGGCCCTCGAGGTCGGCGAACAGCCGCTCGAGCGCCTCCTGCGGCAGCAAGGCCGGGAACGCGCGCTGGTACCCCCACTGCAGCGGCGAACCGGCGGTCAGCACGCCGACGCGCTCGAGGTCCTCGGGCGGCAGTTCGGCCGCGAGCCGGGCGGCGGCCATCACCGTGAGCAGGCTGCCGAGGTTGTAGCCGGAGAGCACCACGCGTGTCCCCGGGTCGGCGAGGTGTTCCCGCGCCCGCGCCGCCAGTTCCGGGACGACCTTGAGCGCGTAACACGGCGGCACGGTCGGGTGCGCCGCGCGCGGCCAGAAGCACACGAGGTCGGCCAGCGCCCCGAGGTGCCGGCTGCGCTGCGGGGTGCGCGCGGCCGTGTAGACCACGCGCAGCAGGCCCGCGGCCAGCGCGCCGAGCGCGACGACCCCGATCGCCGACAGCGGCTTGAACCAGCCGGGGACTACGCCGAACCCGAAGCGCAGCACCAGCAGCGCGGCGCCGCCCGCGGACATCGCCGAAGCGACGGTCAGCGCCAGGTGGTGCAGGTGCCGCCGTTCCCACGCCGAGCGGGCCCACGCCGCCGCGGCCTGGGCCTCCTGCCGCTCGTCGTGCTCCATCAGCTCGACGATCGCCGGGACGCCCCGCCGCAGCCGGCGCAGCGGGACGGCGACCGCGAAGCCCAGCCCAGCGAGCACCGCGGCCAGCGCCAGCCCGGCGCCCCACAGCACCGTGACCAGCACGTACGTGTCGGGCACCTGCAGGTGTTCGGCCCCGGAAAGCCGTCGCACGGCTTCGGTGAGACCGGCGCCGAAGCCGCCGCCGAGCAGCCCGGCCAGCGCGAGCACCGGTGCGGCCGCCCAGCCGCCCGCCCACGGCCGCAGCCGGCGCGGCTTGTGCTTCCAGCCGGGCCGGGCCAGCACCGCGGCCGGCGCCAGGAACAGCGCGAACAGCACCGTGACGACGACCAGTGCCGCGCCCAGCCCTTCGACGACGCCGTTGGTCCCCGGCAGCGGGCCCGTGCCGGGGCGCAGCCGCACCGCGGCCACGACGACCAGCAGCCCGGCGAACGCGAGCACCCCGGGCCGCGCGAACCGGCCGGTGTCGACGCCGATCGCGGCGGCGATGACCGTGGCCAGCACCAGCGCCAGCGTGACGATCCAGACGACCAGGTCGAAGCCCTCGCCCGGCACGCGGAACGGGCCGCCGAGCAGCAGCAGCGCGACCGACGCCAGCGCGGCGACGGTGTGCAGGCAGCGCAGCGCGGGCGTCTCCGGGTCGGCGCGCATCCGCAGCGGCCCCGCGGTCAGGTCGCCGTCGGCGTGCACCGCCCAGGTCGCCGACGAAATCCGGTGCAGCACGAAGATCACGAGCAGCAGGGGCAGCACGCCGACCGCGATCCGCGCGGGGACCGAGCGGACGGCGTCCGGGACCACCGGCAGGCAGCCCGACCCGGGCGCGAGGCACTGCGCGGCGAACAGGTCGAGCGCGATCGCCGCGAGCTGGCCCATCAGCAGCATGGTCAGCAGCAGGGCGCCGACGCGCAGCAGGCCGCGGCACACCGCGCCGAGGACCCGCGCGAGCCGCCTGTCCGGCGACGCCGGCGGCAGCATCCAGAACGCGACATTGGCCAGGGAGAACGGGAACAGCAGCGCCCAGGTGGCCTTCGCGGCGCCGCCGGAGGTCATGCCGTGCCACAGGTACCCCTCGAGGGTCCGCGGGATCGACCGGCCCAGCGCCGGCAGCACCGGGCCGGGCGCCGGGCGGCGCAGCCGGTCCGCCGGGCGGATCACCCGGCCCAGCCCGTCGCCGGCGACGTCGACGGTCGCGACCGCGTCGAGCAGCGTTTCGCCGCTGGTGCCCACGAGCCCGGCGACGCGGATTTCGACGACGCGGGTGTCCGAGCCGGGCATGGCCACGGTAAGGGTCTCCTAACCATCTGGGGACTGTGGAGCGGACAACGGTAGTGTTCCGGTGTCGTCGAGTCTTGGAGGAATCGCCACTATGACCCCCGAAAGCGTTGCCCAGCGGCACCAGACCCGCGGCGGCATCGAGTTCGCCGTCGCCGACCTCGAAGCCGCCGAATTCGGCCGCAAGGAGATCCGCCTCGCCGAACACGAGATGCCGGGCCTGATGGCGCTGCGGCGCGAGTACGCGGAGGTCTACCCCCTGCGCGGGGCGCGGGTCTCCGGTTCGCTGCACATGACCGTGCAGACCGCCGTGCTGATCGAGACGCTCGTTTCGCTGGGCGCCGAGGTGCGCTGGGCGTCCTGCAACATCTTCTCGACCCAGGACCACGCGGCGGCCGCGGTCGTCGTCGGCCCGCACGGCAGCACCGAGGAGCCCAAGGGTGTCCCGGTGTTCGCGTGGAAGGGCGAGTCGCTCGAGGAGTACTGGTGGTGCACCGAGCGCATGCTCACCTGGGACGGCGAGGGTCCGAACATGATCCTCGACGACGGCGGTGACGCCACCATGCTCGTCCACAAGGGCACCGAGTTCGAGAAGTCGGGCGTCGTGCCGACCCCGGACGAGAACACCTCGGACGAGTTCCGCGTGTTCCTCGAGCTGCTGCGCGCGTCGGTCGCGGCCGACACCGGCAAGTGGACGAAGATCGGCGAGGGCATCCGCGGTGTCACCGAGGAGACCACCACCGGCGTCCTGCGGCTGTACCAGCTCGCCGCGGCCGGTGAGCTGCTGTTCCCGGCGATCAACGTCAACGACGCGGTGACGAAGTCGAAGTTCGACAACCGCTACGGCATCCGCCACTCCCTGATCGACGGCATCAACCGCGGCACCGACGTGCTGATCGGCGGCAAGGTCGCGGTGGTCTGCGGGTACGGCGACGTCGGCAAGGGCGCGGCGGAGTCCTTGCGCGGCCAGGGCGCGCGCGTGGTCGTCACCGAGATCGACCCGATCTGCGCGCTGCAGGCGGCGATGGACGGCTACCAGGTCCGCACGCTCGAGAACGCGCTGCCCGAGGCCGACATCGTCATCACGACGACCGGCAACAAGGACGTCGTGCTGGTCGAGCACATGGCGAAGATGAAGCACCAGGCGATCCTGGGCAACATCGGCCACTTCGACAACGAGCTCGACATGGCGGGCCTGCAGCGCTACCCGGGCATCCGGCGCATCACCATCAAGCCGCAGGTCGACGAGTGGATCTTCCCGAACGGCAACACGATCATCGTGCTGTCCGAGGGCCGGCTGCTCAACCTCGGCAATGCGACCGGGCACCCGTCGTTCGTGATGTCGAACAGCTTCTCCAACCAGGTGATCGCGCAGGTCGAGCTGTTCACCAAGCACGAGGAGTACGACAACGAGGTCTTCCGCCTCCCGAAGAAGCTCGACGAGAAGGTGGCGAAGATCCACCTGGACGCGCTCGGCGGAGAGCTGACGAAGCTCACCAAGGAACAGGCCGAATACATCGATGTGGATGTGGAAGGGCCGTTCAAGCCGGAGCACTACCGGTACTGAGGTTTTTGCGTTTCAGCAGGTCAAGGCCGCCCCGAAAGTGTTCGGGGCGGCCTTTTGTATTGCGTCATGAACAGTGATAGCTCGAATGGGTGACGTGTTATCATGGTGGGGTGAAACAGTTGATCACCCGGATCGACGACGAGCTGCACGCCCGGTTGAAAGCGCGAGCCGAAGCCGAAGGGCGCAGCATGAACGACCTGGTCACGGAAGCGTTGAGGGGCGTAGTGGCGAAGACCGAAACCCGCGCGGAGTGGAAGCGGCGACTGATCGCCGAGGGAAAGATCGTGCACGTCGAGCCGCCGGCTCGGGTGCCGACCCTCGACGAGATCGAAGACCTGTCCCGGGGCTGGGGCACGGCAGTGAGCGAGGCGCTCGACTGGACCCGAGGGGAGTGGTGACCATGCTGTACGTCGACACCAGCGCGTTGGTGACCGCCTACCTGCCGGACGAGCCGGAGCACGACAAGTTCCGCAAGCTGCTCCTCGAGGGTGGTGGCCCGATCGTGAGCAGCGACTTCACCCGGATCGAGTTCGCCGGCGCCATGACGGCCGCCAAGCGGACCGGCCGCATCCCCGATCCCGCAGCGGTGCTGGCGCACTTCGACCACCTCGCCTCCCCGGACGGGGACCTGGTGCTCATCCCGTTCCACCCGGACCGGGTCATTCCCGCGGCCCGGCGGCTGGTCACCGAGAACTACCCCGTGCGCACCCTCGACGCGATCCACATCGCGGTCGCGATGCACGACACGGCCGAGCTGACCGCTGGTGAACCGGTCACCTTCGTCACGCGTGACCAGCGTCAAGCCGAAGCGGCCGAGGCCAACGGATTCGAGGTGCTGTGACCGTCAACCTCTTCGCCGGTATCGCCGTCCGCGACTTCGCGGGCGCCGTCGCTTGGTACGAGAAGCTCTTCGGCTCCCCGCCGACGTTCGTCGTGCACGAGACCGAAGTGCTGTGGGAAGTCACGGAACACGGCTCGGTCTACGTCGTCGAGCGGCCCGAGCGGGCCGGGCTCGCCATGCACACCCTCTTCGTCGAAGACCTCGACGAGCGGGTCGCCGGGATCTCCGCGCGAGGCATCGAACCGGCCGACCAGGAGGAGTACGACAACGGCGTCCGCAAGATCATCTACCGCGACCCCGAGGGCAACGAGCTCGGCATCGGCGGCGGGCCCGCCTGACTCAGGCGCGCCGCGAGCGGGCGATGCCCCACCCGACAAGCGCGCCGGCCACGACGGTGAGTGTGACCCCCGCGATCATCACGGCGTCCCGGAACTGCGCGGTCTGCAGCGCGCTCCAGTGCGCCGTGGTGATGTCGCCGGTGAACAGGGCCGCGAGGATCGTGCCGGTGACCGCGATGCCGGCGCCGGACGTCACCTCGGTTGCAGTGTCGGTGAGGGCCGCGCCGATCGTCGTGCGGTTCTCCGGCAGGCCGCGCAGGACGTTGACGCCGGCGACCGCGCCGACCACGCGCATCCCGGCGGCCACCAGCACCAGCGTGATGGCGACCCACACGTACCCGAGCCGGCTGAACAGGCCGTAGAACGCGAGCCCGGCCACCACCGCCGAAGCGCTGAGCCACGCCGCCCGCTCGAGGCCGACGCGCTGCACGAACGGGCCGACAAACGCGCCGCCCGCGACCAGGACCACCACCTGCGGCAGCAGCCCGGCGGCCGCGAGCGCGGGCGGCCAGCCCCAGTCGAGCTGCAGCTGCAGCGTCACCAGGTAGCCGAGGCCCGCGGTCGCCAGCCCGGCCGCGGCCTTGAACGCCAGGCCGCTGGAGACGAGCGGGTGCGCGACGAGCTTCAGGTCGAGCAGCGGGTGCCGCGCCGAGCGCTCGCGGAGGACGAAGAGCACCGCCGTCACGACGGCCGCCGCGGTGGCCGCCCACGGTGTCCACGAGCCGGTGCCTTCGTGGACGAACAGTGTCGGCGCGACGAGCGCGAGCACGATCGTCACCGTGCCCAGCGCCGCGCCGGGGACGTCGATGGGGTCGCGGTGCAGGTCGGCCGGGTTGTCGGGGGAGATGCCGGACCGGATGCCGATGATCGCGAGGAGCGCGATCGGCACGTTGACCAGCAGCAGGACCTGCCACGGCGCGATCGCGAGCACAAAGCCGCCCGCGGTCGGGCCGATCGCGAGCCCGACCAGGCCGACCGTCGAGATGAGGGTCGTCGCGCGGACGCGCAGGCCGTCGTCGTCGAACAGTCGGAAGGCCAGGGCCATCGACCCCGGGGTGGTCATCGCGGCCGCGACGCCCATCAGCACCCGGACGGCGATGAGCTGTTCCGCGTCGGTGACGAACGCGGTCGCCAGGCTCGCCGCGCCGAGCAGGGCCAGGCCGATGAGCATGACCCGGCGCCGGCCGAACCGGTCGGCGACCGCGCCGAACGCCAGCATCAGGCCGCCGAAGACGACCGCGTACGCGCCGGTCACCCACTGCAGCGTGGTGGTCGACGCGCCGAGCTCGCGGCCGATCGTCGGCAGCGCGACGTTCAGGATCGAGTTGTCGAGCATCTCGAAGAGGAACACCGCGGACAGGCCCGCCAGGGCGATCCACGCCTCGCGCAAGGACCGGGGGGACCGGGCGGTGACAATGTCGGTGGTCATGCCACTAAGTTAACTCACTAAGTTTAGTGACACAAGAGAGGGTGGTCGGATGCCCAGGACCAGCGAGCGGGGCGGGCCGCAAACGCGGGCGAAGATCTCGGAGGTCGCGACCCGGCTGTTCCTCGAGCGCGGGTTCGACGAGGTCACGGTCGCCGAGGTCGCGCGGGAGGCCGGCGTCTCGAGCGTGACGGTCTTCAAGCACTTCCCGCGCAAGGAGGACCTCCTGCTCGACCGCCAGGTCGACGCGGCCGACGTCCTGCGCTCCGCGGTGCGCGACCGCGCTCCGGGCGTCGACGTGCTCGACTCCCTGCGCGACGCGACCTTCCGGCTCCTCGACGAGCGGCACGGGCTGTCCGGCGTCGCCGACGGGGCGATCCCGTTCTTCCGGACGGTCGCCGCTTCGCCCGCCCTGCTCGCGCGGGTGCGGGAGATCGGCTCGGACCTGCAGCGGCTCCTCGCCGACGAGCTCGCGAGCGACCCGGCCTACGACGGCGACGGGCCGCTGTTCGCCGCGTTCTTCATCGGCGGTTACGGCACGGTGCTGGTGGAGACCGCGAGCCGGCTCATCGACCAGGGTGACCCGGACGCCGTGGCGGCCGACCACCGCGAACGGCTGGAACGGCTGTTCACCGCACTGCGGAACGGAGTGGGGTGATCAGTTCCACTCGACGGCGACGCCGGCCAGCCCCGGCCCGGCGTCGCTGAAGAACGCGCTGCTCACGCCGCCCATGTCGCACGCCAGCTCCTCCGCCACGACCGGCAGGGCGTCGTCGCGGGCGCGGACCTGACGCGTGCAGCGGGCCGGCAGCGCGTTGCGGTCGAAGCGCAGCTGGACGAGGTAGCTCGCGCACCGGTCGCGCAGCATGCGGTAGTACCCCGGTGACGCCGAGCCCGAGTCGTCGCGGACCTCGAAGCAGAACACGTGGATGTCGCCCTCGGCGAGCTTGCGGTCGAACAGCAGCTCCGTCGCCATCGTGTCCGCGTCCGGGTTGCGGCGCATCCGCCCGACGCGGCAGCCCTCGTCGGTGATCAGCTCGACGTCGTCGATCCGGCAGCCCGGATCGCCGTTGTAGACGGTCAGGTAGCGGTCGGGGCCGTGCCGCCGGGCGCGCGTCACCAGGCGCGTACGGAGGCTGACCTGGCGGTGCTCGGCGTCGAACTGGATCGTGTCGTGGACCGACAGCAGCTCGAGGTCGGCGTTGTAGTGGTTGGACGACGGGTACGCGCCGAGCTCGGCGAGCAGGTCCTCGACGATCGACCCCATGTCACCGGAACGCAGGTCGTGGAACGACGCCGCGGGCTGGTGGCCACGGCGGACCAGTCGCGGTCCGATGAGGACCACGAGGGCGTCCGCGGGCAGCTGGAGGACCGATTCGAGGGCCCGGACCGCCGGGAGCGCCTTCGGCACTTCGGGCTGGCGCAGCCCGCGTTGCCAGTAACTCAGCGTCGACTGTCCGATTTGGACCCCGCGCAGGGCGAGGTGGGCGCGCAGCCGCGCCAGGGAGAGGCCCCGGTAGGCGATCGCCAGCCGCAGGGCGTGGTGGAACTCGCCGGTGCGGAGCGCCTCGGTCAGCTCTTTGGGCAGCTCGGCGACCGATGCCCGGGTCGCGCGGGCGCCATCGATGATCAGTGGGAGGTTCCCGTCTTGTGCCACCGCTCGTCCCTTCACCCGACCAGTGTGTGCGCTGGGCGTGAACACCGCGGAACGTTCACGTTAGCAGCGTAGAGTGGCGGTGCCGACCCCCGTTCAGGGTGGTTGGCCACGTGATGGTGACTGTTCCGCGTTCCGGCTGTGCCCCGGAACGGTCCGTTCAGCCAGATGGCGTTCTTGCTCCTTGTGACCGCGTTGTTCACCGTTGTGACCACCGCTGGTTCGCCCACGTTCGAGCAGGAGGCCGTCCGTGCTGGTGAAGTCGAGCCGGGTACCCGCCACGTTGGCCGTGTGCCTGATGTTGTGCCTGGTCGCGCCGGCTCAGGCCCTGGCCGCCGCGCCCGGAGTGCCGCCCGCCCACCAGACCCGGATCACGATGCAGGCGCAGCAGAAGAACCAGTGGTGCTGGGCCGGTTCGGGCGCCACGATCGCCGCGTCCCACGGCGTCGGGGTCAGCCAGACGCGCTTCTGCCAGCTCGCCCACGGCGAGACCGGCCAGGACTGCGCGAACCTGACCGGCACGCTCGCCGACCCGCAACGCGCCTTCGCCCGGCTCGGGTTCAGCTCGCCCGGCCGGTACCTCGACCAC
Organism: Amycolatopsis sp. NPDC104863; assembly: GCF_055582965.1. Taxonomy (NCBI): domain Bacteria; kingdom Bacillati; phylum Actinomycetota; class Actinomycetes; order Pseudonocardiales; family Pseudonocardiaceae; genus Amycolatopsis; species Amycolatopsis sp. NPDC104863. Next base: position 152,693 of record NZ_JBVJOW010000011.1, on the reverse strand, counting down.
CGCGTCTCCTACGCCGACGTCCGGACGCAGACCGCGGCCGACCGGCCGATCGAGACCCGCGTCGGCTACCGCTCCGGCGGCGGCCACACGCACGTCGTCTCCGGCTACGACACCGGCGGCGACTGGGTCACCTGGAGCGACCCGGGCGCGTCCCGCCGGTACAACTGGTCCACCTACGGCTACTACACGCACAACTCGTCGTTCACCTGGACGCACACGCTCACCGGGATCGCCCGATGAGCAGGCGGGCGCTCGTGCTCGCCGTGCTGACCGGCTCGGCGCTGCTGATGACGGCACCGGTGTCAGGCGCGGCCCAGGCCGCCGGCATCAGCAGCGCCGACGCCGTGGCCGCGCACACCGCGGCCGCGGCGCCCGGGCTCCGGGACACCCTCGTCCGGTTCTTCGCGCAGGCCCCGGGGGCGCAGGCGCCGGTCTCGGTGGAGATCGCGCCGGACGCCTACGCCGTCTACGAGCTCTCGCCGGACTTCGTCGGGGGCAAGCCGGGCGCGGCGCCGGGGGACTTCGCCTACTTCGCGATCCCCGTCCGGGCCTCCGACGGCCGCACCGCGACGCTCTGGTCGGTCCGCGACGGCGACAGCGCCTGGCAGATCGGCAACATCGCCTCGGGTGACGTCGAAAGCGCGTACGCGCGGAAGCTGCCGGCGGGCGCCCAGCTGCTGCACGAGCCGCAGGTCGACGCCTGGTACGCCGTCTGCGACGGCCGGGTCACGTCGTTGTCGGACGACCGGGCCGCGATCACCGTGGCCGACTACCAGCGGACGGTTTCGGGGCGGTACGCGGACAAGCTGCCCGGCTCGGCCTACGCCCGCGACGGTGAGGCCGGCGGCTACGACGCCACCTCCCAGGTGATGCCCCGCGGGGACGGCGGCCCGGCGCCGTCGAGCCACGACACGGGCTGGGTGCCGTTGCTGATCCTCGTCGGCGTGCTCGCGGTCAGCGGCGCCGGGTACGTGCTCCACCTGCGGCGGAACCCCGCATGAGACGTGCCGGCGGGCCCGGTGTCGATCCCCTTCCACCGGGCCCGTCGGTCCACCACCGATAATGACGCGCGTGGGTCGACTGGTGGTCATCGAAGGGCTCGACGGCGCGGGCAAGCGGACGCTGACCGACGGGCTGACGGCGCAGCTGCGCGCCAAGGGCGCGAGCGTGGTGTCGCTGGCGTTCCCGCGGTACGGCGAGAGCGTGCACGCGGACCTCGTCAAGGAGGCGCTGCACCGCGGGCACGGCGACCTCGCCGACTCCGTGTACGGCATGGCGGTGCTCTACGCGCTGGACCGCAGCGGCGCCGCGGACCACATCCGCGCGCTGCGGGACGCGCACGACGTCGTCCTGCTGGATCGTTATGTCGCATCCAACGCCGCGTACGCGGCCGCACGCCTGCGGCAGGACGCGAACGGCGAAGTCGTGAAGTGGGTGTGGGAGCTGGAGGTCGGCCGGTTCGGCCTGCCCCGCCCGGACGCGCAGTTGCTGCTGCGCGTCGAGCCCGCGGTGGCGGCCGAGCGCGCCGAACGCCGCGCGGCGGTCGAGACCGACCGGGAGCGCGACGCCTTCGAGACCGACGACGGCCTCCAGCGCCGGTGCGCCGCGGTGTACGACGAGCTGGCCGCGTCGGGCTGGCTGGCGCCGTGGCACGTCCTGGACGGCGTCACGGGGGTCGACCTCGAAGCGCTCGCGACGACGCTGCTAGGCCAGTAGCCGCGCCGGGTCGAAGTGGCCGATGGGGTGGGCCGTGCCGCCGTCGACCACCAGGTCCGCGAGGACCTCGCCGATCACCGGGGCGAACTTGAACCCGTGGCCGGAGAAGCCGCACGCGAGCACAACGCGCTCTTTGGCCGGGTGCCGGGCCACCACGAAGCTCTCGTCGGCGGTGTCGGTGTACATGCACGTCGCCGCACGGAGGAACGCGCCGGGCAGCGTCGGCAGGTGCCGCTTCACCACCGACGTGATCTCGTGGATCTCGTCAGCTGAGACGTTTCGGTCGATCCCGTCGGGGGTGCACGGCCGGCCGCCGCTGTGGAACGCGACCTTCACGCCGTCCGCGGGCGCGTTGTGCGCCGGGAAGCCGTAGAACGTGTAGCCGTCGCCTTCCCAGATGTAGACGGGGTGTTCCCGGAACGGCGCCACCCCACCGGACGGCGCGAACCAGTACTGCACCTGCCGCCGGACCGTGAACGCGACGCCGAAGTCGCGCAGCAGCTCGGCCGCCCACGCGCCGGGAGCCAGCACGAGTCGGTCGGCCGTGTAGTAGTTGTGCGAAGTGCCGACGCGCACGCCGCCGGCCATCGTGCTCCAGGTGAACACCTTCTCCTCGTGGTGCAGCTCCGCGCCGCACCGCGCGGCGAGCTGCAGGTGCGCGGCGACGCTGCCCTCGGGGGACACCAGGCCGGCGCCCGGCTCGTACAGCCCGACCTCGTCCGCCGACGGCGTCATGGTCGGGAACCGGCGCCGGATCTCCCGCGCGTCGAGCAGCTCGTGCGGGACGCCGAACGCCGTCGCCGAAGCGAGGCTGCCGGTGATCGTCCGCGAGTCCGCCGTGCCGACCATGATCCCGCCGCAGCGCGTGAACAGCCGCCGTCCGCTGTCGCGTTCCAGGCCGTCCCACAGTTCGTGCGCGCGCAGCAGGAGCGGGACGTACTCGGGGCCTTCGAGGTACGCCTGGCGCGTGATCCGGGAACCGCCGTGGCTCGACCCGCGGTTGTGCACCGGCGCGAACTGGTCGAGGCCGAGCACCCGCTGCCCGCGCTGCGCCAGCCGGTACGCCGCGGCGCTGCCCATGCCGCCGAGGCCGACCACGATCACGTCGTAGTGCGTCATCCGACCCTCCCCGGCACGCGGGTCCCGGCGTGCTCGATCGCCACCGGCGTCCCCGGCTTGCCGTACTCGACCGGCAGCCAGGCGTAACCGATGGTTCTTCCTGTGGTGTGGCCGAAACCGGCGCTGGTGACGTACCCGGCCGCGCGGCCTTCGACGTACACGGGTTCCTTGCCCAGCACGACGTCCTCGGCCGTCAGACGCGTCAGGCGGCGGCTCACCGTCGCTTCGGAACGGTCCTTCAGCGCGTCGCGGCCGAGGAAATACCCCTTGTCCATGCGGACGGCGAAGCCGAGCCCGGCCTCGTAAGGATCGTGTTCGGTGGTGAAGTCGACCCCGGCGGTACGGCCGCCTGCTTCCAGTCGCAGGCTGGTCAACGCTCGATAACCGGCGACGACGATGTCCCGTTCGCGCAGCTCGTCCCACAGGCGGCGGCCCAGATCGGCCGTGGTGTGCAGCTCCCAGCCGGGTTCGCCCACAGTGGACAGTCGCAACGCGACGACCGGGACGTCGCCGACGTACGTCTCCTCGGCGGCGCAGTCCGTTGTGGACAGTTCGGGCAGGACCTCGCCGCTCGACGGTCCCCACACACCGAGGCAGCACGTTCCCGGGGTGGTGTCGTGGATCTGCACGGTGCCGTCGCCGGGCAGGTGCCGCCGCAGCCAGTCGAAGTCCAGCCGGCCACCCGCGCCGACGTGGAAGCGCTCGACGCCGAGCCGGGCGACGGCCAGCTCCCCGCGCAGGCCGCCGTCTTCGCCGAGCAGCAGTGTGCGGGTCACCGTGCCCGGCGGTGTTGCCAGGTCGTTGGTGGTCATGGCCTGCAGGAACGGCAGCGCGCCCGGCCCGGTGACGGCGAGCCGCGGCGCGGGCGTGAGATCGAACATCGCGACGCGCTCACGGGCCACGCGCGCTTCCGCGCCCACCTCGGTTGCGTACCGCTCCGGCCGCGCCCAGCCGTCCACCGTCCCGAAGTGCGCGCCGAGTGCCTCTTGGCGCTCGTGAAAGGGGCTGGTGCGCACCGGCGCGGTGAACCGGGCCGACGGCGCGAACCGGGCGAGGTCACAGCCGTGCAGGGCGAGCGACGGCTGCCCGTCGACGAGCCAGCGCGCCAGCTCGCGCGCGGCTCCCGCGGAGTGCTCGACGCGGATCGCCTCGGCCACCCAGAAGCCGTCGAGGTCCGGGTGCTCACCGAGCAGCGGTCTGCCGTCCGGGGTGCCGGGGAGCACGACCGCCGTGGTCGACTCGACGCCGGCGTCACGCAGTGCGGGCAGCAGGTCGGCCGCCGCTGCGACACCGAAGCCGAGCCGGTCGACGTGCTCGCGGACGTACCTTCCGGTCCCGAGGTGACGCAGCACGGGCTTGCCCGCCTGGACGTGTTCGTCGTTGTGGCCGGCCAGATCCGGCAGCGGCGACGTCAGCGAGTACTCGTGGGTCAGCGCCACCTGCGGGACGCTCAGCCCGACGAGCCCGCCCGAGCCGTCACAGGAGACGACCACGTCGGCACGGAACCGCCCGGCCGCGGTGACCACGCCGGTGACGCGCCCGGCCGCACGCTCGATCGTCACGGCTTTCTCGGTGGTGAAGCGGGCTCCGCGCGCTTTCGCCCGCCGAGCCTGAGCTTCGGCCGCGCGCCGGGCGTGCACGAGGCCGTCGCCAGGGACGTGGAACCCGCCGAGCACGCGGGTCCGGTCGAGGAGCGGGTGCAGGTCGGCGCACTCGTGGGGGGTGCGCAGGAACCCGCGCACCCCCCACGACGTCGCCCAGCCGTGCCGCCGCTTCAGCTCCGTGACCTGGTCCGGAGTGGTCGCGAGCTCCAGGCTGCCCACCGGGTTGAAGCACCACTGGCCGTCGAGACCGGCGTACTTCGCGACGGTGTACTTCGCGAACTCGGTCAGCGTCCGGTCCGGGTCGGTCCGGAACACCAGCCCCGGCTGGTCGCCGGCGTCGTCGACCCCCAGGACGGTGACGTCGGTCCAGCCGCGTTCGGTGAGTTCGTCGGCCAGTGCGCAGCCGACGAGGCCGGCGCCGAGGACGACCACCCGGGGCCGTGCTGCCATCGCGTTCCCTTCCGGGGCGACGAAGTTGCGTCTTCGGCAACAAAGTGCGTCATGCGCGACGCACTGTCAAGCGCCCGAAAAGGTGCCCGCTCAGGCCCGGGTGAACTCCATGACCCAGTTGGGTTCCCAGCTCTGCCCGCCGTCGGCGGAGAACTCCTGCTCCCAGCGGGCCGAGGTGTCCGTGATGTCCGACCAGATGTAGTGCGCCCGGATCGGCTTCCCCTCGTGGACGTCGTCGCCGTAGAAGTCACCGCGGCCGTCGGTGAAGGTCCCGGCGACCGGCGGCTGGAGCACGCCGGTGCGGCTGTTGGCCCAGTAGATCGACCACTCCTTCCGCTCGACGTCGAACAGGCGCAGCGTGAAGCCGCGGAAACCGCGGTCCGGGAAGAGGATCTCCTCGGTGTTGCCGCCGCCGTCGAACAGCGGGGTGCAGGTGGTGGTGCCGGGGAAGACGTCCCAGTCGTCACTGCCGGCGAAGAGGGTGCGGAGCCGCCGGCTGACGACGGTCCAGGAGCCGTGGAAGAAGGCGAAATCGGTCATGCCGGTGATCTTGGGCCGCCGTCACTGACATCTTCTGTCAGTGGTCGCTGGCAGACTTCGCCGGGTGCGTGCGAGCCGGCTGGTGTCCCTGCTGCTGTTGCTGCAGAACCGCGGGCGGATGAGCGCGTCGCGCCTCGCGGCCGAGCTGGGCGTGACCGCGCGGACCGTGTACCGCGACGTCGAGGCGCTGGCCGCCGCGGGTGTCCCGATCTACGCCGAGGGCGGCCCGAACGGCGGCTACCAGCTGCTCGACGGCTACCGGACCCGGCTGACCGGCCTCACCGCGGGCGAGGCCGGTTCGCTGTTCCTCACCGGCCTGCCGCAGCCGGCCGCCGAGCTGGGCCTGGGCGCCCAGGTGGCCGCGGCCGAGCTGAAGCTGATGGCGGCGCTGCCGACGCCGTACCGCGACGCGTCCGTGCGGATCCGGCAGCGGTTCCACCTCGACGCGCCCGGCTGGTACCGGGAAGCGGACCCGGTGCCGCAGCTGCTCGCGGCCGCGGAAGCCCTGTGGCAGGACCAGGTCGTCGAGGTCCGCTACCGCCGCTGGTCGCCGACGCCCGGCGTCGTGACGCGGCGGCTGCGCCCGCTCGGCCTGGTCCTCAAGGCGGGGGTCTGGTACCTGGTCGCCGGGCCGCGGCCGCGTACCTACCGCGTCACCAACATCGAACGGCTCACGGCGCTGGACGAGCACTTCACCCGGCCCGAAGGCTTCGACCTGGCGGAGTTCTGGCGTGAGCACGTCGAACGATACGAAGAGAGCGAAGCCGCCGAGACGGCCGTCGTACGGCTCTCGCCGGCGGGGATCGCCGCCCTGCCGGACATCCTCGGCCCGCGGGCCACCCGCTTGGCGCTGCGCACGCTCGAACCGCCGGACGCCGACGGCTGGCAGCGCGCGACGATCCCGCTGGAAAGCGTGCCCCACGCGGCCGCCGGGCTGCTGCGGCTCGGCGCGGACGCGCAGGTGCTGGCCCCGGCCGAGCTCGTCACGCACCTGGCGGAGACGATCACGGCGATGGCCCGGCTGTACCCCTAGTCCCGGAAGTAGCCCAGCTGCGCGGAAAGCTCGTCGGCCGCGTCGGTCATCGGCCGCACGATCTGCTTGACCCGCTGCTTCGACAGCCGGTACGACGGCCCCGACGCGCTCATCGCGGCGACGACGTCCCCGCCCGGGCCGTGGATCGGCACGGCGACCGCGTGCATGCCGAGCTCGAGCTCCTCGTAACAGGCCGCGAAGCCGTCTTCAAGGACCCGTTCCAGCTCGGTCATCAGCTCGTCCGGCTCGACGGTCGTGCGCGGGGTGTACTGCTCCAGCTTCCGCTTGAGCACCCGCTTGCGCTCGGTGTCGCCCATGTACGCCAACAGGATCTTGCCGCTGGACGTCGCGTGCAGAGGGGTGCGCTGGCCGGTCCAGTTCTGCGTGGTGATCGCCGCCGCGCCGCGCGCCTGGCTGATGTTGATCGCGACCCCGTCGTCGGCGATGGCGATGTTGACGGTCTCGCCGAGCTCCTCGGCCAGCGTGCGGCAGCTGACGCGGCCGAGCTTCGCCAGGTCCATCCGGCCGGTCGCGGCGCCGGCCAGCCGCACGATGCCGAACCCGATCGCGTACTTCCCGCGTTCGCCGAGCTGCTCGACGAGGCCTCTGGACTCCAGGACGCTGAGCAGCCGCGACGCCGTCGACTTGTGGACGCCCAGCTCGCCCGCGATTTCGGTGATGCCGGTTTCGCCGTTCCGGGCGAGCAGCTCGAGGACGCTGATCGCGCGGTCGACCGACTGCACCTGGCTTTGAGTTGCGTTGCCCGAGTCCTGGTTCCGCATAGCGCAACAGTATCCGTTTTGCGCCGTCCCTATCGGCTGAGTGGGCGAATCTCTTGACGCGGCCGCCGTCGGAACCGGATTGTTGCGCAGGAAGCGCAGTGTCGCGCGATGCGCAACTTTCACCCGTTGTCCCGGTTTCCCGTCACCCGTTCCCGGAGGCCCCGATGATCCGCGCCTGCGCCACCGCCGACCTGCCCGAGGGGGAGTCCCTCCGCATCGAAGGGCCCGTCCCGATCGCGCTGTTCCACACCGAAGACGGCTTCTTCGCGATCGACGACACCTGCACCCACCAGGACGCTTCCCTCGCCGACGGCTGGCTCGAGGGCTGCTTCGTCGAATGCCCGCTGCACGCGGCGCGGTTCGACCTGCGCACCGGCGTGCCCACCTGCCTGCCGGCCAAGGCGCCGGTGCGGACCCACCGCGTGGTCGTGACCGACGGCGCCGTGTTCGTCGACGCGCCCGTCCCGGCCCTTCCCTGAGCCTTCCTCCGCAGGTCCGTGAAGGCCGCGTCCCGGCCTTCACGGACCGTCCAGGGGCACCCGGATGGAGCAGGGGCCGGTGCCGATCTTGATCTTTCTGGTGGTCAAACACGCGGGTCGTGCGTGCGGGCGCCGGAACTAGTGCGAATATGTGGACATGAAGGCACGTGTTCTCGTGGTCGACGACGACCCCGCCCTCGCGGAGATGCTCACCATCGTGCTCCGTGGGGAGGGGTTCGACACGGCCGTGGTCGCCGACGGCTCACGCGCGCTGCCCGCGCTGCGTGAGCTGAAACCCGACCTCGTCCTGCTCGACCTGATGCTGCCCGGGATGAACGGGATCGACGTCTGCAAGGCGATCCGCGCCGAGTCCGGGGTGCCGATCGTCATGCTCACCGCCAAGAGCGACACCGTCGACATCGTCCTCGGCCTGGAGTCCGGCGCCGACGACTACGTCGTCAAGCCGTTCAAGCCGAAGGAGCTGGTCGCCCGGGTCCGCGCCCGGATGCGCCGCACCGAGGCCGAACCCGCGGAGTCGCTCACGATCGGCGACCTGGCGATCGACGTGCCCGGCCACGAGGTCACGCGTGAGGGCAAGGCCATCCCGCTGACCCCGCTGGAGTTCGACCTGCTGGTGGCGCTCGCGCGCAAGCCGCGTCAGGTGTTCACCCGCGAGGTGCTGCTCGAACAGGTGTGGGGCTACCGGCACGCCGCCGACACGCGCCTGGTGAACGTGCACGTCCAGCGCCTGCGCTCGAAGGTCGAGAAGGACCCGGAACACCCCGAGGTGGTGTTGACCGTTCGCGGCGTGGGGTACAAGGCCGGCCCGCCGTGATGAGTCGATGACCCTCGAGGCCCCGAGACGGCTTCCCGCGTTCGCGCGTTCGACGGCACGCCTGGTCCGGCGTGTCGTCGTTTTCGCGCGCCGGCGCGCGGTCGCGTTCAACGAGCTGTGGAAGCACTCGCTGCAGTTCCGCGTCACGGTGTCGACGCTCGCGCTGTCCTCGGCCGTCGTGTTCGTGCTGGGCATGGTGCTGCAGAACCAGATCACCGAGCGGCTGCTGGACACCAAGCGCGAAGCCGCGATCGCGCAGACCCGCGCGGCCGCCGACACCGCCGCCGGTGAGCTGGTCGGGCTCGGCGGCGAGAACTACGACGCGATGACGCTCCGGCTCCAGAACGCGTTGAAGAAGATCGCGATCACGCCGACCAGCCAGGACGCGGCCGGTTCGGCGGCGGGCACGTTCGTCCCGGTGCTCGCCAGCGGCGGCCGCGACCAGTCCGGCGCCGTGTCGGCGTCCGCGGGCCCGTTCGAGAACGTGCCGCCGCGGCTGCGCCAGTTCGTCGAGGCCGACCAGATGAGCTGGCTCGAGCACACGGTCACCGACGGCGCCGGCATGCGCACGACGTACCTGATCGTCGGCACGCCGCTGAACACCGTCGCCAGCCCGCTGCAGCTGTACCTGCTGTTCCCGCTGACGACCGAGCAGAACACCGTCTCGACCGTGCAGAACACGCTGCTGGTCGGCGGGCTCGTGCTGCTGCTCCTGCTCGCGGGCATCACGAACCTGGTGACCCGCCAGGTGGTGCGCCCGGTCCGGCAGGCCGCCGCGGCGGCCGAGCAGTTCGCCGGCGGCGACCTCGACCAGCGCCTCACCGTGCTCGGCGAGGACGACCTGGCGAAGCTCGCCGTGTCCTACAACGGGATGGCCGCCAGCATCCAGGGCCAGATCCGCCAGCTCGAGGAGTTCGGCGGCCTGCAGCGCCGGTTCACCTCCGACGTCTCGCACGAGCTGCGCACACCGCTGACCACCGTTCGGATGGCCGCGGACGTGCTGCACGCGTCGCGCGAGCAGTTCCCGGCCGGGCTCGCGCGCTCGACCGAGCTGCTGGTCGACGAGCTCGACCGGTTCGAGGCGCTGCTCGGCGACCTGCTGGAGATCAGCAGGCTCGACGCCGGCGTCGAGGAGCTGTCGGCGGAGTTCATCGACGTCCGCCCGATCGCGACGCGCGCGGTCGAGCAGGTGCGGGTGATCGCCGGCAACGCGGGCAGCTCGGTCGAGCTGGTGCTGCCCGACGAGGAGGTCGTCGCGGAGGTCGACGCCCGGCGCGTCGAGCGGATCCTGCGCAACCTGCTCGCCAACGCCGTCGACCACAGCGAGGGCAAGCCGGTGGTGCTGACGGTCGGGGCGAACGAAACCGCCGTCGCCATCACGGTCCGGGACCACGGCGTCGGCCTGCGGCTCGGCGAGGCGGACCTGGTGTTCAACCGGTTCTGGCGCGCCGACCCGTCGCGCAACCGCCGCACCGGCGGCACCGGGCTCGGCCTGGCGATCAGCCAGGAGGACGCGCGCCTGCACGGCGGCGAGCTCGACGCGTGGGGCGAGCTGGGCCAGGGCGCCTGCTTCCGGCTCCTGCTGCCGCGCCGCCAGGACGTGCCGGCCGGTGACCCGCCGCTGGTGCTGCCGCCGCCCGACCGCGTCGCCGCCGAGGTGCCGCTCGGGATCATCGAGGTGCCTGCTCCGGAAGCGATCTTCGCCGAACGTGAGGAAATCGGGCATTGAAACGGCTTTTGATTGCCTTGGCGTGCCTGGTGCTGGTGGCCGGCTGCGCGAACGTGCCACTGGAGTCCCAGCCCGTCGTCGTCTCGGGCGAACGCCAGGGGCAGGGCTCGGGTGACGTCGTGCCCGAGCCGCAGCCGGGCATCGACGCGCTGACGCTGGTCCGCGACTTCATCGGCGCGACGCTCAAGCCGGGCCAGGGCTACGCGGCCGCTCGCGCCTACCTGGACGACGCGGGGCGCGCGAACTGGCGCCCGAGCCGCAGCCTCACGATCATCCAGAACACCTTCGGCACGGTCTTCGACACCAACCCGCAGCCCGACCCGAACACCGTGGTCGTCAACGTGCGCGGGATCGACATCGGCACGCTGGACCAGAACAGCGCGTTCGTGCCGGACTACAGCTCGGCGCTGGTGCAGGTGAAGGTCCGCAAGCAGGCGAGCGGCCAGTGGCGGATCATCGACCCGCCGCCCGAGCTGTACGCGACCGAGTCCGACTTCAGCGAGAACTACACCGCGGTGCCGGTGAGCTTCTACTCGGACACGGCGGCGACGTTCGTCCAGGACCGGCGTTACGTCGTCGCGAAGCCGCAGTCCGGGCTGCCGGGCAAGGTGATGGACCTGCTGGTGAACGGCCCGTCGACGAGCCTGGCCGGCGCGGTGCGCAACCTGCTCGGCGAGCCGATCGAGATCGACACGAACGTCAAGAGCCTCGACGACGGGACGCTGGTGGTGCCGCTGTCGGGGCTGACGGGCGTTCCCGACGAGGTCCGGAAGCTGATCGCGGCGCAGATCGTCCTTTCGCTCCAGTACGTGACTTCGGCGCGGATCCGCATCCTCGCCGACGGCGCCCCGCTGGTGGCGAACCACCCGGACTGGCGGTCGAACGAGCTGCCCGCGTACGGCGCGCCGCTGTCGCTCAGCCTGGAGCTGCTGGGACTGATGACGGTGGGCGGCCGCGTCCGTTCCTTGGGTGACGGCGCTCCGGTGCCCGGGCCGGCGGGCAACGGCGGTTACGACGTCGTGAGCGCGGCCCAGTCGATCGACGGCAAGCGCCTGGCGGTGGTGGAGCGCGACGGCGGCCAGGTCCGGCTGCGGATCGGCGACCTCGGCCACGACCTGACCCCGGTCACCCTCGGCGGCAGCACGCTGAGCCGTCCGACGTGGCGGCCCGGCACCGGCGAGGTGTGGACGGTGGTCGACCAGATTTCGGTGGGCCGCCTGGTGGTGGGCCCGAACGGCCAGTGGACGCCGTTGCAGGTCAACGCCACGGACCTGACCCAGCAGGGCGGCATCACGGAGCTGCGGTTCTCCCGCGACGGCGCCCGCGTGGCGGCGATCGTCAACGGCCAGCTGTGGGTGGCTTCGGTGGTCGGCACGAACGACACGGTGGCCCTGCGCGAGCCCCGCCACCTCCAGCCGCACGACCTCCAGGAGGTCGTCGACGTGGACTGGGTGGGCCCGGACTCGCTGGTGGCGGTGACGAGGTCGAACTCCCAGCCGGTGGTCAAGGTGACGGTGGACGGCCAGCGCATGGACGCGTTCAACAGCTCCAACCTGACGGTCCCGGTCCACGGCGTGACGGCGGCCCCCAGCCGCCAGATCGTGGTGGCGGACGCGAGCGGCCTGTGGACGGCGTCGGCCCTGGGCGAGGTGTGGCGGCCCCAGAACCACACGATGAAGGACGCGGACCCGTTCTACCCGGGCTGATCGTGTTTCACCGGTTCGGGTGACGTCCGGACGTTCGAAACTGTCGGTGCCGGTGGTGACACTGTCCGTGTGCTGAGGAAACTGCTCGATCTGTTGATCCCGAGCCGCTGCGCCGCGTGCGGAGCCCGCGGGGCGCCGTGCTGCGCGGAGTGCGCGAAGGTGTGGGGCTCGGTGTCGGAGGTGGTCCGCGTCCCGACTGCGGGTGTGGTGCGGGTGTTCGCCCTGGCCCGGTACCGCGGGGTCGGGCGGCGGTTGCTGATCGCGTACAAGGAGCGGGGACGGCGGGATTTAGCGCCGTCGCTGGGGCGGGCTTTGGCAGAGGCTTTGGCTGTGTTGCCGTTGCGGGTTTCCGCGGCTCGGGCCAGTCCGCCGGGTTGGGCCGCCCGCTCGTCCGCCCGCTCGACCGAGCTGGGCGGCGCCTCTCCGGCGTTCTCGGCGGATGCCGCCACCGCGCCCCGCGCGGCCCTCGCCACACCCCCGCCGCGGGTGATTTGCCTTGTCCCGGCGCCCAGCCGCCCCTCGGCGTCGCGGGTGCGCGGCGGCCCGCACGTCGAGCGGCTGGCCTCTTTCGCGGCAAGTTCCCTGGTCACGCGCGGTTTCGAGGTGGTCGTCGCCCCGGCTTTGGAACTGGCGGGCGGAGCCCGGGACGCGGTCGGCCTGGACCGGGCGGAGCGCATGGCCAACCTCGCCGGAAGGCTACGTTTCCGCGAATCCGGCCGGCCACCACCGGGCTTCCCGATCGTGGTGGTGGACGACGTGGTGACCACGGGAGCCACGGCCGCGGCTTGTGTCCGAGCGCTGGCTTCGGAGGGTTTCGAGGTCGCGGCTGTTCTCACCCTGCTCGCGGCCGGGTGAGACCGGCGCTCGAGGAGGTGCCACGTCGGCGGGCGGGTCAGGCCGAGCTGCCGACCGGGTGAGAACCGGCGCCCTGGGAGACGCCACTTTGGCGGGCTGGTCGGGCCGGGCGAGCCACCGTTCCGGGCCTCGGCGGCCCACGGATCCTGCTGCGCTGCTGTGCGGAGGAGGGGCGCGGCGGTGATCGTCGCAACCCCTGCCAACTCGGCAGCGAGGTGAGATGGAGGCGAGCCGAAGAGCGCTTTCAACCGCCGCGCACCCCCAACCTCCAAGCCGCGACCGTCGCCGATCCCATCACTTGGTCCCACCGGCAAAGGAGCAACCAAACAACTCTCGCGGCCGGGTGAGACCGGTGCCCGAGCACGTGCCACCTCGGCGGGCGGCTGAGGCCGAGCTGCCGACCGAGATGCAGCCGGCGTTCAGCCCGTCGTGTACACCGGCCCGTCAACCTCCGGCCGCGGCGGCCTCCGACCCGACCACCCGGTCCCACCGGCAAAGGAGCAACCAAACAACTCCCGCGGCCGGGTGAGACCGGCGCACGTGCCACCTCGGCGAGCGACTCAAGCCGAGCGAGCCATCGTCCCGGCTCCCGCGCCAACCCGGCCGCGAAGTGAGATGCAGGTGAGCCCAAGACCGTTTTCAACCCATCGCGCGAACCCACTCCACCATTCCCAAGCACAACCCCAACCACCAACCCCCACCAGCAAAAGGAGCAACCACCAAAACAACCCTCGCGACCGGGTGACCCCACCGTCACCTACACGAGTGACATCCACCGGGAACGCAACCCGCCTCGCGCCCGTTGTCCGGGCATGAGGGTGTTGATCACGACCACTCGGCCGCCACACCACTCCACCGGAGTGGCGGCTGCGGCGGACGGGGCCGTCACCCTCGGCGTCCACCAGCCGGCAGCGATGCGCCGTCCGTGTGAAAGCACGCTGCGTGCACCGCGTCCGACCAGCGGGTGTTTTCTGGTGTTCACCCCCCGCTCACTGCGCCGGGTGACGGAGTCTCATTCCTCGACATCCCCCGGCTCGGGGGCTGTTGCAACGGGCGTGAGGAAGCTAACGTGCTCCGCAATCAGCAATCCCCGCAGGCAGGGAGGTGACGAGCCCATGTCCCTGGCGCCGGAGGTGCGCTGAGTCCGCGTTCGGGCTCCGGCACGAGACGTCGTGAACCGTTCCCGAACTCCTTCTCAGCCCGCGATCCGGGCTTCCGTCCCCGCAATACCGGCGCCGTGTGTGAACTCAACAGCTCGCAGTCATCTCAGCGAGGGAGGTCGTGTATGGACATCGTCGTTAAGGGCCGCAACGTGGAGGTGCCCGACCACTATCGGGCACTCGTCAGCGAAAAGCTGGCCCGCCTCGAGCGCTACGACAGGAAAGTCATCCGGTACGACGTGGAGCTGTTCCACGAACCCAATCGGCGCCAGGCCAAGAGCTGCCAGCGCGTCGAAATCACCGGAAAGGGGCGTGGCCCGGCCGTACGCGCTGAAGCGTGTGCCGCCGACTTCTACGCAGCGCTCGATTCCGCAGTCACGAAGCTGGAGAACCGGCTGCGGAGGACACACGACCGGAGGCGCGTGCACTACGGGCGCAGCCGCCCGGAGTCGGTCGCCGAAGCGACCTCGGCACTGCCGGGTGGTGGATCCCCGGCCGCAGCCAGTCCCGCCGCGCAGACCGCGGTGTTGGACGCCCCCGAAGCCGAACCGCAGACGAACGGCTTCGCGGTCGCCGGAGAGATCCACCTGCCGCAGCAGCAGAGCTGGGCCGACGACGACCTGGGTCACCAGCCCGGCCGCGTCGTCCGCGAGAAGCAGCACACCGCGGAGCCCATGACGGTGGACCAGGCTCTCTACGAGATGGAGCTGGTCGGCCACGACTTCTACCTCTTCAACGACTCGGATGCGGGCCGGCCCAGCGTGGTCTACCGGCGGAAAGGCTTCGACTACGGCGTGATCCGGCTCGGCTGAGCCGGTTCGAAGGAGGCCTCGCCGATGGCCCGCACGCGCCCGCGTGCGGGCCATCCGCATGTCAGGACCTACGGCGTGTGCACACGACGCCCACCGTTCCCTACGATGGGGTGGGACGGTGGCGCCGACCACGGCGGCCGCCGCGGGAAAACCTGCCCGGGACCGGCCCGGGCGCAGTCATGATCAGCTAGTGAGGTCGACCGGATGGTGCTGAACCGCCTGCTCCGCGCGGGTGAGCAAAAGATGGTGAAGCGGCTGGGCAGGATCGCCGATCACATCAACACCCTCGAAGACGAGGTCAAGGACCTGACCGACGCCGAGCTGCGGGCCAAGACCGAAGAGTTCCGCAAGCGGAACGGCGATGGCGAGTCCCTCGACGAGCTGCTGCCGGAGGCCTTCGCGGTCGTCCGGGAGGCGGCCAAGCGGGTGCTCGGCCAGCGCCACTTCGACGTCCAGCTGATGGGCGGCGCCGCGCTGCACCTCGGTCAGGTGGCCGAGATGAAGACCGGTGAGGGCAAGACCCTGACCTGCGTGCTGCCCGCCTACCTCAACGCGATCCCGGGCAAGGGCGTCCACGTCGTCACGACGAACGACTACCTGGCCAAGCGCGACTCGGAGTGGATGGGCCGCATCCACCGCTTCCTCGGGCTCGAGGTCGGCGTCATCCTCTCGGAGCAGCAGCCGGAGGTCCGGCGCGCCCAGTACAACGCCGACATCACCTACGGCACGAACAACGAGTTCGGCTTCGACTACCTGCGCGACAACATGGCGTGGAGCCTCGACGACTGCGTGCAGCGCGGGCACCAGTTCGCCATCGTCGACGAGGTGGACTCGATCCTCATCGACGAGGCCCGGACGCCGCTGATCATCTCGGGCCCGGCGGACCAGTCGTCGCGCTGGTACGTCGAGTTCGCGCGGCTCGCCCCGCTGATGAACGGCATCGACACCACCACCATGGGCTCGCGGGAGCGCGTCGAGAAGACGAACCTGATCAACTCGAAGTACCACTACGAGGTCGACGTCCGGAAGCGCACCGTCGCGGTCACCGAAAAGGGCGTCCGGTTCATCGAGGACCAGCTCGGCATCGACAACCTGTACGAGGCCGCGAACACCCCGCTGGTCGGGTACCTGAACAACGCGCTGAAGGTCCAGGAGCTCTTCCACCGCGACAAGGACTACATCGTCCGCAACGGCGAGGTCGCGATCGTCGACGAGTTCACCGGCCGCGTGCTCCACGGGCGCCGCTACAACGAGGGCATGCACCAGGCGATCGAGGCCAAGGAAAAGGTCGAGATCAAGGCCGAGAACCAGACGCTCGCCACGATCACGCTGCAGAACTACTTCCGGCTCTACGGGAAGCTGTCCGGCATGACCGGTACGGCCGAGACCGAGGCCGCCGAGTTCCACCAGACCTACAAGCTGGGTGTGGTGCCGATCCCGACGAACCGGCCGATGGTGCGCGCCGACCAGCCGGACCTGATCTACAAGACCGAGGAAGCGAAGTACGAGGCGGTCGCCGAGGACATCGCCGAGCGGCACGAGAAGGGCCAGCCGGTCCTGGTCGGCACGACGAGCGTCGAGAAGTCCGAGCGGCTGTCGAAGCTGCTGGTGAAGCTGAGCGTGCCGCACGAGGTGCTGAACGCGAAGCACCACGACCGCGAGGCGCTGATCGTCGCGCGCGCCGGCCAGAAGGGCGCCGTCACGGTCGCCACGAACATGGCGGGCCGCGGTACGGACATCGTGCTCGGCGGCAACCCCGACCTGATCGCCGACCACGTGCTGCGCGAGCAGGGCCTGGACCCGGTCGAGCACTCCGAAGAGTACGAGGCCGCGTGGCCCGCCGTCCTGGAGAAGGTCAAGGAAGAGTCGAAGGCCGAGGCCGAAGAGGTCCGCGAAGCCGGCGGCCTGTACGTGCTGGGCACCGAGCGCCACGAGTCGCGCCGCATCGACAACCAGCTCCGCGGCCGGTCGGGCCGGCAGGGTGACCCGGGCGAGTCCCGCTTCTACCTGTCGCTCGGCGACGAGCTCATGCGCCGCTTCAACGCGACGATGGTCGAGCGCGTCATGACGACCATGCGGCTGCCCGACGACGTGCCGATCGAGCACAAGATGGTCTCCAAGGCCATCAAGAGCGCGCAGACGCAGGTCGAGCAGATCAACATGGAGCAGCGCAAGGACGTCCTCAAGTACGACGAGGTCATGAACGAGCAGCGCAAGGTGATCTACGCCGAGCGCCACCGCGTCCTGGCCGGCGAGAGCCTGCGCGACCAGATCGAGGGCATGCTCGAGGACGTCGTCAACGCCTATGTGGACGGTGCGACGGCCAACGGTTACGCCGAGGACTGGGACCACGAGAAGCTCTGGACGGCGCTGAAGCAGCTCTACCCGGTCAGCCTCGACTGGGAAGACCTGATGGACGACGGCGACCTCGACGCGAACGGCCTGCGCGAGGCGCTGCTGCAGGACGCCCGCGACGCCTACGACAAGCGCGAAGCCGAGATCAACGCGCTCGTCGGGCCGGACGGCATGCGGACCCTGGAGCACCAGGTGATGCTGACGGTGCTGGACCGCAAGTGGCGCGAGCACCTGTACGAGATGGACTACCTCAAGCAGGGCATCGGCATGCGGGCGCTCGCGCAGCGCGACCCGCTGATCGAGTACCAGCGCGAGGGTTTCGACATGTTCCGCGCGATGCTCGACTCGCTGAAGGAGGAGGCCGTCGGCTTCCTGTTCAACCTGCAGGTCGAGCGCGCCGAGGCGCCCCCGGCCGAGGACGCGGCCGCCCTGCCGGCGGGAGTCGGCTCGGGCAACGGCCAGGCCGCGGCGGAGGGGCGCCACGCCCGTCCGGCGCCGCCCCAGCCGCCGACAACCGACACCGAGTCCGTCCCGGCCGCCCTCCGCGGCAAGGGCCTCGGCGGCGGCGGCCAGCAGCCGGGCGTGACCCTGTCGGGCCCGGGCGAGGACGGCGAGGTCGAGTCCCACGCCGACGGCGGAGCCGAGCCCGCGAGCGGAGGCGGCGGGGGGACTCGCCGTGACCGCCGCGCTGCCCAGCGCGACGCCGCGAAGAAGGGCAAGAAGGGCCCGCGTCGCTGACGAGGTGACCACGGAACCGGGGGGGGGGGGGGGGGGGGGGGGGGGGGGGGGGGTGGGGGGGGGGGGGGGGGAGAGGGGGGGGGGGGGGGGGGGGGGGGTTTTTCTCGTCAGTACCCCCCCCCCCCCCCCCCCCCCCCCCCCCCACCCCCCGCCCCCCCCCCCCCCCCCCCCCCCCCCGGTTTTGCGTAGGGACGCCCGCGACGACGACGGTCGGCGGAGATGAGGCTTCCGCCGCCGCGGGGTCCACTTCGCACTGCGTGGCCTTGGGGGCGGCTGGTGGCCCGACTTGGCTGCCGCTGCCACCTGCGCGCATCGGCCGAGCGCGCCGCGGCGTCCACTTCGCACCGTGGGCCATGGGCGCTGTCCACTTCGCACCCCGCGCTGTCCACTTCGCACGGCGGCCGCCGGCCAGCGGCGGCGGGGAGCGTGCCCTCTTCACCCGCCTCACGCCGCTGCTCGCTGCGGCAGCCGGGCCGGACGCTGCGGCTTCAGCAACGCGAACCGCACACAACGCCACCCCGACGGTGTCCGCGTGAAGCGGGCCGCCAGGGCGTACGACCGGCCGTCCGCCTCCACTCGCGCGCACGCTTCGATCACGTCCGGGACCGCCGTGCACGTGTGGACCGTCTGCGTCCGGTGCCGCGGCTGGCGCGTCCGCGGCGCGCTCAGTCCCGCGTAGACCTCCGGCGCCACCAGCGCGCGGATCTGCGCCGCCGGGCGGCGGCCGTCGTAGGCCTCGAGGAGCATGTTCAGCAGCAAGCCCACGTCACCCGATTCGAGCTGGCGGGGCACCGGCCACCGGGTTGCGGCGTGGCGGTGCTCCTCCGGGGTCAGCGCTGCCGGACGGTCAGCCCGGCGTGGCGCTTCGTAGTGGACGAGCGTTCTCAGGCGATGTTCGTCGATCATTTTCTCCCCTCCCGGACTCGGCATTTCGCCGCGTCCACCGCTTAGAGGGCGGAACCGGCCGGAAAGGAGACAGGAATCGCTCGATTAGGCACAGAACCGCGGAAGGGATGGATTCCCCGGCAGTGTTGCGCTAGGCGAGACACCGCGTAGCCACCCGGCTATGGTGTGCCGGGTGCTGAAGGGGTTATTGGTCGATTTCGCCGGGGTTCTCACCGATCCCGACGCCGGCCGCTTCTACGACTACCTGGCGGCCGTCCGTGAACGAGGCGTCCGCACCGCGCTGCTGTCCAACGCGCCAGGGGCGTCGAACGAGGTCAAGAACACGATGTTCGACTATTTCGACGCGCTGGTGTTTTCGGGCGAAGTCGGCGTGGCCAAGCCGGATCCGGCGGTATACCGGATCGCGGCCGACCGGCTCGGGCTGCCCGCCGCGCGGTGCGCCTTCGTCGACGACTCGGCGGCGAACATCCGGGGCGCCGTCGAGGCGGGGATGGTCGGCGTGCACCACCGGTCCGTCGAGGAGACGCTCGCCGAACTGGACGTGCTGTTCCCGGACGGGTGAGACGGTCAGCGGCCCCGGCGCACCAATTCGAAAGACAGGACCGCCGCCGCGGCCGAGACGTTCAACGACTCGACGTCACCCGGCATGGGAATGGACAGCCATCCCGTGACGAGCTCGCCGACTTCGGCGCCGACCCCGGCCGTCTCGCCGCCGAGCACGAACGCCGCGCGCTGCGGCAGCTCGACGTCGAACACCGTGGTGCGAGCCGACGCGCCCAGCGCGTAGATCCCGAAGCCGGCTTCGGTGAGCATCTCGGCCGCGTCGCGCGCGGACCCGCAGCGCAGCACCGGCGCGCGGAACGCGACCCCGGCCGAAGCCTTGACCACCAGCGGGTCGAGCGCCGCGACGCCGCGGCGCGGCACGATCACGCCGTCCAGCCCGGCGGCGGTCGCCGTCCGCAGGATCATCCCGACGTTCGCGGGGGTGGTGATGCCGTCGAGCAGCAGCACGCGCGACGGCGGCCGCCGGTCCGAAAGCGCGGCTTCGAGCGCGCGCATCCGCGGCGCGACGACGTCGGCGAGCACGCCCTGGTCCTGCTTGCCGTTGCCGGCGAGCACCTTGACCCGGTGGGCGCTGGCGCGCTGCACCTGCACGCCCGCGGCCTTCGCCGCGCGCTGGATCTCCACCGCGCCCGGGCCCCGGGCGGTGTCGGCGAGGATCACCTTGTCCACCTGCAGACCGTCGTCCGCCAGCGCTTCGAGCACCGGCTTCCGGCCGTACACGGTCAGGAAGCGGTCCTTCGGCGAGACAGTCGACTCATCACCCACACCGGGCAGTCTCGCATTGTGCGACGATCGCCTCATGCCCGACCGCCTCTCCGCGCTGGACGCCTCGTTCCTCTACCTCGAGGACCACGCGACCCCCATGCACGTCGGCGGGGTGGCGATCTTCGAGCGGCCACGCTCCGGGTTCAGCTACGCGCAGCTGCTCGACCTCGTCGGGGCGCGGCTGGCCTACCTGCCGCGATACCGGCAGCGCGTCGCCGAGGTGCCGGGGCACCTGGCGCGGCCGGTGTGGGTGGACGACGTCGACTTCGACCTCAACTACCACGTCCGGCGCTCGGCGCTGCCCCAGCCGGGCAGCGACGAGCAGCTGTTCGACCTGGTGGCCCGGCTGATGTCGCGGCGGCTGGCGCCGGAGCGGCCGCTCTGGGAGGCGTACTTCATCGAGGGGCTGTCCGGCGACCGCGTGGCGTTGGTCACCAAGACGCACCAGTCCGTTGTGGACGGAGTCGGCACGATCGAGCTGGGCCAGCTCATCCTCGACCCGACGCCGGCCGAGCCGGAGCCGTTCGAGGACATCTGGACGCCGCGCCGCGAGCCGAACCGCACGCAGCTGGTGCTGGACGCGATCAGCGAGGGCGTGCAGCGCCCGGGCGAGGTCGTGGAGAACGTCCGGTCGGCGGCGAACGACGCGTTCGCGACGGCGGGCAAGCTCGCCGAGACGGTCGGCGGGGTGGCGTCGACGCTGCGCACGCTGGTGAAGCCGGCGCCGTCCGGGCCGCTGAACGTCCGGGTGTCCGGCGGCCGGGTGTTCTCCGTGGTGCGCACGCGGCTGGAGGACTACCGGAAGATCCGCGCGGCGCACGGCGGCACGGTCAACGACGTCGTCCTCGCGGCCATCACGGGCGCGCTGCGCGAGTGGCTGCTCTCGCGCGAGGAGTCGCTGAACCCGAACGCGACGATCCGCGCGCTGGTGCCGCTGGCGGTGCGCGACGCGGAGACGGCGGAGTACTCGACGCCGGCGCTGGTCGGCAACCAGGTGGCGGCGTACCTGGTCGACCTGCCGGTCGGCGAGCCGAACCCGGTCCTGCGGCTGCAGCACATCGGCCACGCGATGGCCGAGCACCTCGACTCGGGCCGTTCGGTGGCGGCGCGCGGGCTCCTCAAGGTCGGCGGCTTCGCGCCGGCCACGCTGCATTCGCTCGGCGCGCGGGCGGCGGGGTCGCTGTCCGGGCGCATCTTCAACGTCATGGTGACCAACTCGCCGGGCCCGCAGATGCCGATGTACGCGGGAGAGGCCAGACTGGTCGAGATGTTCCCGGTGATGCCGCTGATGCGCACCCAGGCGCTGGCGATCGGGGTGACGTCGTACCACGGCGGCGTCTACTTCGGACTCAACGGCGACCGCAAGGCCGCGTTCGACGTCGACCTCGTGGCCGGGATGATCGAAGAGTCCTTGGAAGAGCTGAAGGGTGCGCACTGGTGAGGGTCTATCTGCCTGCGACCATCGCGATGCTTCGCGACCTCGAGACCTCGGGGGAGTTCCGCGCCCGCAGCGGAACGGCGTTCGCGCTGACGCCGGCGTTGCGCGAGGCGTACTCGAGCGGTTCGGACGAAGAGCTGGAGTACGCGGCGCTGCTGGACGCGGCCCGGGCCTCGCTGCGCCTGATCGCGGCGGAGGAGAAGGGCGAGCCACGCCGGGTGGTGATTTCGGCGGACGTCGAGGGCGTGACGCTGCGCCCGGACCTCGACGCCCCGGTGGTCCGCATCGGCGGCCCGATCCCGTTTTCGGCGGTGGCGGCCATCCACGTGGACGCGGCCGAGGCGGCCGAGGCGGTGGCCGCCGCGTCTGCGGTGATCGACGCGGCGGATCTGGGCGACCCCGATGCGGAGTTCACGCTGGGGGACGCGGAAGACCACGAGCTGGCCTGGTACGCGCCGCAGGAACTGCCGTTCTTGCTGGAGCTTCTCTGAGTTGTCCACAGGTGGGTGCACCTGTGGACAACTTGTGGGTCAGTCCTCCGTGAACCACTCCGGCCCCGGCACCGGCCGTTCACACCGCCACCCGGTGGCCGCCGTCAGCTTCGCCGAATCCACCCGCTGCGACCGCGCCATCGGCTCGGCCATCGGGACCCGCGACAGGAGCCACTTCGGCACGGCCCGCGCCTTCCGGACCCCGGCTGCCGCGGCCATCGCCTCACCCAGCACACCCTTCACCACCGCCGGCGCCCCCACGTTGTAAACGCCCGAAGGCGCGTCCAAAGCCGCCACCGCTGCCGCCGCCGCGTCGGACGGGTGGATCGCCGTGGTCCAGTCCTGCCGCGAGCCCATGATCAGCGGCGCCCCGCGCCGGGCCGCGGCCAGGAGCGTTGCCGTCAGTGCGTCCGTGCCCACCAGGGTGCCGATCCGGAGCCGGACCACCGTGCGATCAGTCAACGCCGCCACGTTCTCGTGGGCCGTCACCGAAGACGCCGTCACGCCGCGAGGGCGCAGGGGAGCGTCTTCCGTGAGCAGGCGGTCGCCGCCGTCGGCGTAGACGAACGTGATCCCCTCCTGGACGACCGTGCGCACCTCCTCGACCTCCCGGACCGCCGCGGCCAGCGCCGCGCTCCCGGCCAGCCGGACGCGGTCGTTGAGGGCCCAGGCGGACCGGCTGGTCGGCTTCGGCGGAATCCGCGTGGCCAGGTTCAGCACCGTGTCGTGCCCGCGCAACGCCGTGACCAGCGAAGACGTCTCGAACAGGTCGCCGGTCACGGGCTTCGCGCCGGTCGCCTCCAGCGCCGCGACCCGGTCGGCGGACCGCGCGAGGCCGCTCACCTCGTGCCCTGCCTCCAGCAGCCGCCGCACCGCGGGGCGGCCCAGCACGCCCGTCGCCCCGATCACCATCACTCGTTTGCTCATGCGGCCTGGACGAGACGGCGGGAGAAGACGTGACTAGCCGACTTCGCCCGGGGGCGGCGGCTGGATGTCGGCCGGTGCGCCCCAGTCGCTGTAGCGCGTCGTGATGCGGGCTTCGCCGCCCTGCAGTGCCGGCGAGAGGACGATCTGGAGCGGCCGGTGCGTGGCGTCGAGCCAGAGCTCCACCGGGAACTTGCCGCCGAGCCGCCCGGCTTCGTCGGCCGACAGGCCCGCGGGCAGGTCGCTGCCCAGCCGGGCCAGCTCCAGGTCGACGCGGTAGTGCTCGGCCGCCACGCCGCCGAGGTCGGTGCGCTCGGCCGAGACGATCGTGCCCGCCGTGCGGATCTCGCCGAGCGTGTGCGCCGGGTCGTTCTGCGCCGCCAGCTGCGCGAGGCTGCCGCCTAGGACCTGCGAAAACGGGTCCGTGCCGTCCTGGGCGACCACCACCCACGGCTTCCCGGCGCCGACCTCGTCGCGCGAGCCCTCCGGCACCTTCGCGTACAGCTTCCCGCCGACCAGCCGCAGCTCCATCGGCTCGCCGATGAAGTCCGTCGTCATCACCTGGGACGTCCCGCCGGCGCCGAAGCGCGCCTGGCCCTGGCCCTTCGACCGCACCGAGCCGACGGCGACGTCGGTGGCGAACTTCGCCGAGCCGCCGGCCGTGGTCGCCGCCGTGGCCGCGTCGGCCAGCGCCCGGGCGTCGGAGAACGACGGGGGCGGCGGCGGATCGGAGCACGCGCCGGCCAGCAGGGCGAGCACCAGCACGACGGCGGCTTTGCGCATGGGGACAACAAAAACACAGCGGCTCCCCCGAACCCGTTCGGGGGAGCCGCCGCTACGCACCGTCGCTAGCTCAGCGGCCGGCCTTCTTCATCAGTTCGCCGAGGTCGACGACCTGCTCGGCGGGCGGGGCCGCCACGTCGACCTGGGTGCCCCAGTCGCTGTACTTCATCGTGAACTTCGACTCGGTGCCGCCGGGCATGCCCAGCGCCTGCATCATCGAGGTCTGGTCCATCGTGACCTGCACCGGCAGGTTGTCCTTGTCCAGCCACAGCTCGGCCGGGATCTTGAGGTCCTTGCCCTTGAGCATGTCGGTGAGCTTCTGGCGCGCCGCGGCCGGGACCTGGCCGGTGAACTGGTCGACGGCCTTGGCGACGTCGAGCTCCACCTTGTAGTGGTTGACCTGCTTGCCGTTCAGCTCGGCCTGGTCGGAAGAGATGATCCGGCCGGCCTTCGAGACCTGGTCCAGGATCTTGCTCGGGTCGCTCTGCTCCGCCGACTGCGAAAGCGCGCTCCCCATCGCCTGCGAGATCGGGTCGGTGCCGTCGGCCGAGATCTTGGCCCACGTCTTGTCGGTGCCCATCTCCTTCTGCTGCTCGGCGGGCAGCTTGATGTACATGACCTTGTCGACCATGCGCATCTCGGTGGTCTCACCGGCGGCGGTGCTGGTCATCGA
This sequence comes from Amycolatopsis sp. NPDC104863, assembly GCF_055582965.1. Lineage (NCBI taxonomy): Bacteria > Bacillati > Actinomycetota > Actinomycetes > Pseudonocardiales > Pseudonocardiaceae > Amycolatopsis > Amycolatopsis sp. NPDC104863. The sequence goes on along the minus strand of NZ_JBVJOW010000011.1, from coordinate 128,236 downwards.
GAACTTGGTGTTCGCGCCGTCGATGGCCATCGCGCCGGTCGCGCTGAGGGTCTGGCCGGCGACCGAGCCCTCCATCGTGAACTTCGCGGACTTGGACTTCTCGGTGCCCTGCTTCGACGCCGACGCCAGCTGGATCGCGTCGGTGAACGGCGAGGCGAGGCCGCTGCCGCCGTCGGGCTGGGACTGGCCCGCGGCCGGCTGGGCCGTACCGGTGGCGGAGTTGCCGGAGCACGCCGACAGCGTCAGCGCCAGCGCGACGGCGCTGGCGGCGACCAGGGTGGTCTTACGCATCAAAATCCCCTCAGGATCGGATCTTCCGCTCGGCATATCGCCCGAACGGGCGAATGGTTACCGATGTGACGGTGACGATCCGCATCGGGTTCCGCGTTGCCTCAGGAATCCGTGGCGCGAGTCACTTCGTGGCCACCCCGCGAGGCCAGCAGGCGCCGCAGCGAGGCGAGCCGCTCGGGCAGCGCCGTGCCGTCGGTGACGACGTCGTCGAGCGCGCAGTCCGGGTCCTCGGGCGGCCCGAGGTGCCCGCAGCCCGACGGGCACTCCTCGGCGGCCGCGGCGAACTCTTCGAAGGCGTCGACGATGTCGTCCGCGGTGACGTGCGCGAGCCCGAAGGACCGCACGCCGGGCGTGTCGATGACCCAGCCGCCGTCCGGGAGCGGCAGCGCCACCGCGGCGACGGACGTGTGCCGCCCCTTGCCGACCGCGCTCACCACGCCGGTGGCCAGCTCGGCGTCCGGCACCAGGCGGTTGACCAGCGTGGACTTGCCGACGCCGGAGTGCCCGACCAGCGCCGTCACGCGGTCCTTCAGCATCTCCGCGAGGCCCTCGGGCTCTTCGTCGTAGCGGGTCACGATCGCCGGGATGTCGAGGCCCGCGTAGCCCGCGAGGAGCTCGTCCGGGCTGGCCAGGTCGGCTTTCGTCAGGCACAGCACCGGCTCGACGCCGCCCGCGTAGCAGGCGACGATGCAGCGGTCGATGAAGCCGGTGCGCGGCGGCGGGTCGGCGAGCGCGGTGACGATCAGGAGGCGCTCGGCATTGGCGACGACCAGCCGTTCGTACGGGTCGGTGTCGTCGGCCGTGCGCAGGAGGGAGCTGCTGCGCTCGTCGACGCGGATGATGCGCGCGAGCGTGTCCGGCTTGCCGGAGACGTCACCGACGATCCCGACGCGGTCACCGACCACCACCGGCGTCCGGCCCATCTCGCGGGCCCGCATGGCGGTGATCACCCGTCCGGGGTCGGCGTTGACCGCGCAGGTCCAGCGGCCGCGGTCCTTGCCGATGACCATGGCGTTGACGGCGTCGGCGTGCTCGGGACGGCGCTTGCTGCGAGGCCGGGTGCCCTTGCCGGGGCGCACGCGGACGTCGGACTCGTCCAGCTTGCTCCAGTCGTTGCGCGCCAAACCCGTCGTCCTCTCGTGCACCGGTGCCCACCCGAATGATCCCACGCCGCTCGCCACGGCCCTGGCCTGCGTGTAACGATGGCGTCCCGGCTGTTCCGGTACGCGAGGAGGTTGGTCATGTGCGGCCGCTACGCCGCCACGAAGGACCCGGCGAAGCTGATCGAGGAGTTCGACGCGATCGACCTCACCGAAGGCCACGCGCGCGCCGACCACAACGTCGCGCCGACGAAGACCGTGGTCACGGTCGTCCAGCGGCACCCGCGTGACGACGAGGGCCAGGTACTCGAGGACGAGCCCGCCGAGCGCTCGCTGCGGATGATGAAGTGGGGCCTGGTGCCGTTCTGGGCCAAGGACCCGTCGGTCGGCTCGCGGATGATCAACACGCGCGCCGAGACCGCCGCCGAGAAGCCCGCCTTCCGCCGCGCGCTCGTGTCGCGACGCTGCCTGGTGCCCGCCGACGGCTGGTTCGAGTGGCGCCGCACCGGCAAGGAGAAGGAGCCGTTCTACATGACGGAGCCGGACGGCTCCTCGATCGCGTTCGGCGGGATCTGGGAGAGCTGGCACCCGAAGGACGACAAGGACGCGGCGCCGCTGATCACCTTCTCGATCATCACGACCGACTCCGCCGGGCAGCTCACCGACGTCCACCACCGGATGCCGCTGATCGTGCCGAAGGCGCACTGGGACGGCTGGCTGGACCCGGACCGCGAAGACGTCAAGGACCTGCTGGTGCCGACACCCGAGAACATCGTGTCGTCGCTGGAGCTGCGGCCGATCTCGAGCCGGGTGAACAACGTCCGCAACAACGGCCCGGAGCTGCTGGAGCGCGTCGACCCGGCGCAAGAGGGCGCGCTGTTCGACGTGCCGAAGTCATGACCGCCCTCGCGATCGAAACCGCGTACGGCCCGGCCCGGGTCTACCTGCACTGCGCCGAGGAAGGGGTGGCGGTGCTCATGCTCGGCCACGGCGCGGGAGGCCGGCTCGGCGCGGCGGACCTGGTCGCGGTGACGCGCGCGGCGCAGGGCGCCGGCGTGCACGTGGCGCTGGTCGAGCAGCCGTACCGGGTGGCCGGCCGCCGCGCGCCGGCCCCGGCGAACCAGCTGGACACGGCGTGGCTGACGATCGCGGACGAGCTGTCGGAGCGCTTCGACTCCCTGCCGCTCGTGTTCGGCGGCCGCTCCTCGGGCGCCCGCGTCGCCTGCCGGACGGCGGCGGCCGGGCAGGCGGTGGCGGTGCTGTGCCTGGCGTTCCCCGAGCACCCGCCGGGCCGCCCGGAGAAGACGCGCCAGCCGGAGCTGGACGCGGTCGAGGTCCCGGTGCTGGTCCTGCAGGGCGAGAGTGACCCGTTCGGCCGCCCGAAGGCGGGCCCGCACCACGAGATCGTCCTGGTCGACGGCGACCACAGCCTGTCGAAGGACCTGGACACGGTGGCGCGGGCGGCGACGGAGTGGCTGTCGCGGGTGCTGCGCCCGCTGGGTTGAAGCGTTTCCGTCCGTCATTCCCAGGCGTGGGTGACGACGCGGTGCACGACGACCTCTGGCGGACGCTCCAGGTCGTGAGCGAGTGGATCCGGACGGCCGACACCAAGGCCGGAGCGACCTTCGCCGTCGGCGGCGCCGTCCTGGCGGTGGCGGCGACCCGGCTGCGCGGATCACCCGCCCCGGGCGTGCCGGCCGCGGTGGCGTTGTCGGTGGCGATCGTGCTCGGGGCGGCCAGCGTCCTGCTGGCGATCTGGACGGTCGTCCCGCGAGCGCGTCGGCTGGGCACCCAGGCGATTTCGCACTACGGGACGATCGCCGCGTTCGGCTCGGCGGCCGAATACCGCGCTGCCGCGCTCGCGATCCTCGGGGAGCCTGACGAGCTGGCGAAGAACCTCACGCAGCACATCTGGGTGTTCTCCCGCGCGGCCGAGCGCAAGTACCGCTTCGTGGCCTGGGCGATCCGGCTGCTCGCTGCCGCCATGCTCGTCGGTGCGAGCGGCCTGCTGCTGCCTTAGGCGTCCTGACCTGCGGCCGGCAGGTGGGTAGCCGCCGCCGTCGGGGAGGTTGCCGAGTTTCTTGATGTCGACGTGCACCAGGTCGCCGGGCAGCACGCACCGGAAGCGATCGCGGTGGACGGCAAATCCGTGCGTGGCGCCTTCGCCCGCACCGGCGGGGCCGGGGTGCATCTGCTCTCGATGCTGACTCACCGAGGCGGGGCGTTCTCGGCGAGCAGGACCAGTATCGCCTGCTCGCCCGCTTCACCGCCCGGCCCTGGCCGGCCGGGGAGCACCACACCAGTACCGGCATCGGGCACGGCCGCCTCGAGCACTGGGTCCGCGACGTCACCTACGACGAGGACCGTTCCCGGGTCCGCACCGCACCTCGGGACCGGTGGGGGCCGCTCTGCGGGCCCCTGGGCCATAAACCCGCAGGTCAGGCCGCGATCGCCGCCACAACAGCCCCAGTCAGCCGGATCAAATCCCCCGGGGCCAGCTCCACCTCAAGCCCCCGCCGTCCGGCCGAACAGAACACCGTCTCGAACTTCTCCGCCGACTGGTCGACCACCACCGGCAGCCGGCTCCGGTGGCCCAGTGGCGAGATCCCGCCCAGCACGTACCCCGTCGCCCGCTGGGCCGCCGCCGGGTCGGCCATCTTGGCTCTCTTACCGCCCGCCGCGGCCGCCAGTGCCTTCAGGTCCAGCTGGCCCGTGACCGGGACCACGCCCACCGTCAAGCGGCCGTCGACCTCGGCCACCAGGGTCTTGAACACCCTCGCGCGGTCGAGGCCCAGGGCCTCCACCGCCTCCAGGCCGAACGACTCCGCGCGCGGGTCGTGGTCGTACGCGTGCAGCGTGTGCGCCACCTTCTGCTTGGTCAACGCCGCGGTCGCCGGGGTGCCCTTGCCAGCCATGGGACGGAAGTCTAGGGAATGTCCACTGCCCCCGATCGGTTGTACGGGACGTGACCACCACCCTTGCCACCACACGCTCTCGCAGCCGTCGCCGCCCCGAGGCACCGGCGAACCGCGGTGTGCCCGGCCCCCGCGTAAACTCGACGTCGCCGTATGCGCGCACGCGCGTCGACGCCGAGCGGGAAGGGAACGGTTTGCCGAGCACGCAGAACTCAGCGCCGGAAGAAGCGACCGAGGCGGAGCGCGCCGAGCGCTTCGAACGGGACGCGATGCCGCTGCTCGACCAGCTGTACTCGGCCGCGATGCGGATGACCCGCAACCCCGCCGACGCCGAGGACCTGGTCCAGGAGACCTACCTGAAGGCGTACGCCGCCTTCGCGTCGTTCAAGGCCGGGACGAACCTGAAGGCCTGGATGTACCGCATCCTGACCAACACCTACATCAACGGCTACCGCAAGCGGCAGCGGCAGCCGGTGCAGCAGCCCACCGAGGAGATCACCGACTGGCAGATCGCCAAGGCGGAGAGCCACACCTCGAGCGGGCTGCGGTCGGCCGAGGTCGAGGCGATGGACAACCTGCCCGACACCGACGTCAAGGCCGCCCTGCAGAAGCTGCCCGAGGAGTTCCGGCTGGCCGTCTACCTGGCCGACGTCGAGGGCTTCGCGTACAAGGAGATCGCCGAGATCATGGACACCCCCATCGGCACCGTGATGTCCCGCCTGCACCGCGGCCGCGCCCAGCTGCGCGACCTGCTCGCCGACGTCGCGACCGAGCGCGGGTTCATCCGTGGCGCCAAGGAAGAGGTGGCCGGGCGATGAACGACATGTGCGAAGGCGCGTCCGACAAGGTCCGCTGCGAAGAGGCGCTCGCCGACATCTACCTGCTCCTCGACCGGGAGTGCAGCGCCGAGCGTGACGCCGCGCTGCGCGCCCACATCGAGGACTGCCCGCCGTGCCTCGAGGAGTACGGCATCGACGAGCACATCAAGCAGCTCCTGGCCCGCAAGTGCGGCGGTGACCACGCCCCGGCCGAGCTGAAGAGCCGGCTGCGCGCGTCGATCCGCCAGACCGTCGCCACGCGCGGCGGCGTGACGGTCGAACGCACCGAGATCACCCTCGAGCAGCGTTCCGAATAGCGCCCGAGCACGACAAAGGCCCCCGCACCTGGAGTGTGGGGGCCTTTTGCGTGCCGGCGCCGGCTCAGGAGTTGGGCTTGCCACCGTGGTTCGCGGCGTTCTTCTTCCGGCTGCGACGCTTGCGAGCGCGCTTCGACATGTTCACTCCTCGTCGTCAAAGCTGGTCAACCTCTCAAGTGTGTCATGACGTCCCGTTCTGGTTGGATGGGGCTGGTCCGGTGGCGCGCGAGGAGGGTGTTGATGGCCGAGATCAGGGCCGAGATGGTCGGCACCGTGCTCCAGGTCGTCGCCGAGCCGGGCGCCGCGCTGAACGCCGGGGACACCGTGCTGATCCTGGAGTCGATGAAGATGGAGCTGCCCGCCGTGAGTGCGAAGGCGGGCACGCTGACCAGCCTCGCCGTCGCGAAGGGTGACCGGGTCCAGCAGGGCGACGTGCTCGGGACGGTCGAGTAACCGTGTCGACGCTCGCCGAACTGCTCGCCGACAACACCGGCCTCCCGGGGGAGGCGGCGGACCACCTCCAGACCGTCGTCGCCGAGTGGCAGCTGCTGGCCGACCTGTCCTTCGCGGACTTCCTGCTCTGGGTCCCGGTGACCGAGGAGCTGCAGCCGGACGGCGGTGACTTCGTCTGCGTCGCGCACGCGCGGCCGACCACGGCGCCCACCGCGCACCCGGAGGACGTCGTCGGCACGCGGTTCACGGTCGAGGAGCACCCGCAGCTGGCCAAGGCCATGCGCGAGGAGCGGATCTGCCGCGAGGAGGACCCGCACTGGTACCGCGACCTGCCGATGCGGCGCGAAGCGATCCCGGTGCGCTTCCACGACGACGTCGTCGCCGTGATGAGCCGCGAGACGAACCTGGCCGCGCCGCGGGTGCCCTCGCCGCTGGAGATCGCGTACCTGGGCAGCGCCGGCGACCTGTGCCAGATGATCGTCGACGGCACGTTCCCGCCGAGCGGCTCCAACGCGACCGACACGCACACGTCGCCGCGGGTGGGGGACGGCCTGATCCGGCTCGACTCGAGCGGCACGGTCGTGTTCGCCAGCCCGAACGGCCTGTCCGCCTACCACCGGATGGGGCACGAGTCCGACCTGGTCGGGACGCGCCTGGCGCCGTTGACGCGGTCGCTGATCCGCGACCCGTTCGACGCGACCGAGGTGTCCCACCGGATCATCGAGGCCCTCGACGGGAAGCCGTCGAGCCGCACCGAAGCCGATTCGCGCCGCGGCGCGGTGGTGCTGTTCCGCGCGCTGCCGCTGCGGCCGGCGGGGCAGGCGGCCGGCGCGCTGGTGCTGGTCCGCGACGTCACCGAGGTCAAACGCCGCGACCGCGCGCTGCTGTCCAAGGATGCGACTATCCGGGAGATCCACCATCGGGTGAAGAACAACCTGCAGACGGTGGCGGCGCTGCTGCGCCTGCAGTCCCGGCGGACGTCGTCGGAGGAGGCGCGGCTCGCGCTCGCCGAGTCGGTGCGGCGCGTGACGTCGATCGCGCTGGTGCACGAGGCGCTGTCCATCTCGGTGGACGAGCGGGTCGACCTCGACAAGCTGCTCGACAACGTGCTGCCGATGGTCGGCGAGGTCGCCACCGCGGAGTCGCAGGTCGGGCTCTCGCGGAAGGGCTCGTTCGGGGTGGTCGTCGCGGAGATCGCGACCCCGCTGGTGATGGTGCTGGCCGAGCTGGTCCAGAACGCCATCGAGCACGCCTTCCCGGCGGGCCGCTCGGGCAAGGTCGAGCTGATCGTGGAGCGCTCGGCGCGCTGGCTGGACGTCGTCATCCGCGACAACGGCCGCGGCCTGCCGTCCGGGTTTTCGCTGGAGCGGTCGGACGGCCTGGGCCTGCAGATCGTGCGGACGCTCGTGGAGTCGGAGCTGCGCGGCTCGCTGTCGCTGCGGAAGGTGCGCGCCGAGGAGTCGTCGACCCGGGTGTCCGGGACCGAGGCCGCGCTGCGCATCCCCCTTTCGCGTCGCCTTTAGACAGTCGCGTTTGGACTCACGCGCCGCCGGGCATTTCCGGTGCGGTGGACGTGATCGGGTGCGGATCGCGGGAGGGACAGACGTTGAAGGCCCGGCACGTGGTGCTCGTGTGCCGGGCCGTTCAACGTCTCGCGGGAGGACTTGAAGTCCTGGTGAGGTTTCAGCACACCCGTTGCCAGGTGGTTTCACCTCGGTTGTTAAGCTCGAACCGGGTAGGTATCACCCCAGACGGCGTGGGCACAACAATGCCCGCCGGGTGAAGTTCCTGCATGGTTCGGGGTAAAGCTGGTGCTTCGAGTGGAACTATCAGGCGTTGGTACGCGTGCCGATGTGCGTACGGCGGCGCTTGAGCGCGCGTCGCTCGTCCTCGCTCATGCCGCCCCACACGCCCGCGTCCTGGCCGCTGGCCAGAGCCCAGGCCAAGCAGTCGGAAGCGACGGTGCAGCGGTGGCACACGGCCTTCGCCTGAGCTACCTGCGACAGAGCAGGACCGCTGGTTCCCACCGGGAAGAACAGCTCGGGGTCCTCGTCTCGGCAGGCCGCGTCGTGGCGCCAGTCCATGTTCGTGAGCTCCTTCATATGGCGCGGGAGGGCCGCGCCACAGTCGTTTTATGGCGGTCATGTTTCCGGGTGCTTGTGAATGCTTTCACGAAGCACCGCGTTCGACAAGGGTTTCTTGAAGATCGGTGAGTCAGGTCACCCGGCCGAGCGACCCCTCTGACCTGCGGTTTCTCTCCGAAACAGCCGCCCGAAGGGAAGGCTGATGCGGTGAGTGGAGCTTCTGCGTCGACGAACGGCAGCTTGCACTTTGCCGCAGGCGATCAGCGGTCCCGTCGTCACACGATCACTGTGAGTGCGTCGGGGACGCTGAAGAACTCCACCCTGGTCCGCTGGCCGACGAGGTCGCCGTCCACCTGGAAGTTTACCGGTTCAGCTGCGTCGATGCGGATCATCGGCAGGTCGTCGTGACGCACGAGACGTTTGCCCTTTTGGTTGCTCTTCGTAGCCAAAGCACGGCGTACATGCTTGAACACCGTGGGCAACCCCAGACCGTTCAACGCGAACAAACCCAGTCCCGTCTCGAACGAGCAACCCGGGTTGAGGTGGACCGGACGCTCGCCCAGGTAGCTCCACGGATCGGTGTTCGACACGAAAGCGGTCAGCGCCTCGGCGGGTTCCTCACCCGGGACGCGGATCGTGAGGGCCGGCCGGCCCAGCGGCGGCCGGAAGTAGGAGCGGACGGCGGCCCGCATATAGAGGCCGGCGGTCGTCTGCTTGCCCCGGCGCTTGGCGACGCGGCCGACGACGTCGGCGTCCCAGCCGAGGCCGGAGTTGAAGGTGAACCAGTGCCCGTCGGCCAGGCCGAGGCCGACGCGGCGCGAGCGGTCGTTCTCCAGTGCGTTGAGCAGCTGGTGGGTGGCCTCGACGGGATCCGCGGAGATGCCGAGGGCGCGCGCGAACACGTTGGCCGAGCCACCGGGCACGACACCCAGGGCCGGGACGCGCCCGATCTGCGTCGGATCACCGTCGGCGTCGGCCAGCAGGCCGTTGACGACCTCGTTGACCGTGCCGTCGCCGCCGTGGGCCACGACCAGGTCGATCCCGTCGCGCGCGGCCGAGCGCGCGACCGCCATGGCGTGCCCGCGGTAGTCCGTCTCGACGACGTCGAGCTTGACCTGGCTCGCGAGCGCGTGCGCCAGGACGTCCCGGCCACCGGCGGTGGTCGAGGTGGCCTGGGGGTTCACGACGAGGATTGCGCGCACTACCGCAGGGTAGGTGACTTCCGGCGGCCCGAGAACCTTCCGGCGCCGCATGGTGACGGGCGCAACCCTGGGAACAGCACCTTCGCGACCCTGTGCCCGGCGGTCCTCCTTCACGTGCGAGTGTCCCCGCTCGTCGTGACAAGTGCACCCGGGCGACCGCCCGCTCATCGACGACACCTGAATTCTCAGCGCCCGGGCGGTCCCGGGAAAACGGCCGACCGGGTGGCATACGATCAAAATGGCTCACGCACGGTGACTCGCCCTGGTCGGGTCCACTGTGCTCCCGCAAAGGACCCCGGAAGGCCGCCGCAGTGAAGCTCTCGCCCGCTCCCCGTGAGGTCCGGCTGGCCGGCGTGGTCACCGCGGTGCCGTCGCTCGCCCTGCTGGTGTTCGGGGTGGTGGTGCTGGTGGACGGCCTGGGCACGCCGACGCTGCCGGGCAACAACGTCTTCGTCCTCGCCGGCACCTACATCGTGGTGGCGCTGGCGTTCCTGGCCGCGTCGGCCGGGCTCGTGCTGGGCCAAACGGCCGCGCGTTCGCCGGGGGTCGTGATCGCGCTGATCCTGATCGGGCTCGGCTGGTACCTGCTCGGGCCGTCCGGCCAGCCGCTCTGGGGGGTGCCGGTCGCGCTGTTCGGCGTCGCGATCCTGGTGCTGCTGTTCCGGGCGCCGTCCCGGGCCTGGGCGCTGGGCCTGCGCGAGGGCGAGACCGAGTCGGAAGCGGCCGAGCGCGGCGGCCTCGCGGGCCGCCGCGCCGAGCGCGAAGGCCACGAAGAGGACTGACCCGGCGTGCTCACCCCCGCAACTCGCGTGATTGGGCCCGTAACTTGCGTGATTGAGGCCGGAACTCGCGTGATTAGGGCCGGAACTCGCGAGTTACGGCCTCAATCACGCCGGATCCGGGTCTGATCACGCGAGTTCCGGCTCTGGTCACCTGGGTTACGCCTGGGCGGCCAGGGCCTGCAGGGGTGCGTCGGTGAGACGGTTGACCGTCCACTCGTCCATCGGGACCGCGCCGAGGGCCTTGTAGAACTCCGTTGCCGGGTTCCAGTCCAGGACCGACCACTCGAGCCGCGCGTAGCCGTTCGCGACGCACTCGGCCGCCAAAGCTGCCAGCAGTGCCTTGCCCAGGCCGGAGCCGCGGTGGGCCGGGAGGACGAAGAGGTCCTCCAGGTAGATCCCGTGCACCCCCCGCCACGTCGAGAAGTTGAGGAACCAGATCGTGAAGCCGGCGATCTCGCCGTCCACCTCGGCGACGTGCCCGAACACCTTCGGCGCGTCGCCGAACAGCGCCTCGTGCAGCTGCTCGGTGGTCAGGTGGCAGTCGTCCGGGGCGCGTTCGTACTCGGCCAGCGCGTAGGCCAGGCCGACGGCGGCCTCGACGTCGTCGGGGCGGATCCGGCGGATGCGGTTGTCGGGCACGGTCAGTCCTCCAGGGCGGGCGGCAGGTTGAGGTGTTCGATCTGGGGTTCGCCGCGTTCGTCGCCGAGCACCGCGATGCCGGCCGCGTCCAGGCCGAAGTGGACACCGGCGGTGGCGGGCAGGCCGACCCAGCGGGCCACCAGCACCCGGCTGAAGTGCCCGTGCCCGACCAGGATCACGTCGCCGGCTTCGGTGTCACGGCGGGCGCGCTCGAGGACGCGGTCCGCGCGGGCCGAGACCTCCGAAGCGCTTTCGCCGCCGGGGATCGGGTGTGTCCACACTGTCCAGCCCGGCACGGTTTCCCGGATCTGCGGGGTGGTGATGCCCTCGTACTCGCCGTAGTCCCACTCGGCGAGGTCCTCGGTGACGTCGTCGACGCGCAGCCCGGCCAGCGCGGCCGTCCGCAGCGCTCGCGCGCGCGGGCTCGACAGCACCAGCGACGGGCCGCCGAGCAGGCTCCGGAGCGTGCCGCCGGCGGCGAGCGCCTGGCCTTCGCCGGCGGGGGTGAGGGGGATGTCGGTGCGGCCGGTGTGCCGTCCGTTCACCGACCATTCGGTCTGGCCGTGCCGGAGGAGGAAGAGACGGTTCGCCACAGGGGCGAATATATCCGGGGGTTTGCCGGGCGGCCGGGCGTCTGCTTAGCTACTGAGCAGTAGCTAAGCTGGAGGAGAGCCGCATGTCCGAGACGCCGACGTTCGCGCTGTGGCACAAGCTGGCCGCGAAGCCGGGCGGGAAACAGCTGTTCAGCGCCGCGATGTGCCTGCGCGTGCCGTACTTCCGCACGGTGCTGCCCTCGGTGCGCGAGCTGCGGCCCGGGCACTGCGAGGTCGGTGCCCCGAAGTGGTGGGGTGTTTACAACCACATCGGCACGTTCCACGCGATCGCGGCCTGCAACCTCGCCGAGATCGCGATGGGCATGCTCGCCGAAGCGACCGTCCCGCCGACGCACCGCTGGCTGCCGAAGGGCATGACCGTCGAGTACGTCGCGAAGGCGGAGACGAGCCTGCGCGCGGTCGCGTCGGTGCCGGAGCTGCCGGAGTTCGGCGACGAAGGCTTCGAGCTGCCGGTCCCGGTGACCATTTCGGACACGAACGGCCGGGCCGTGGTCACCGGGACGATCACCATCTGGGTGACGCCGAAGAAGCGTTAGAGCGGCTTGTACTGCACGTACGTCGTCTGGTGGAACGTGTTCTCGCCTGACGGCGACGGCAGGCCCAGCTGCCGGTCGGCGAGCCGGCCGAGCGCGCCGCAGCCCTGCGTGGCGGGCAGCTTCAGGTCCGGGTCGACCACGCCGAAGTGGAACGTCGGCGGGTCCTGCGAGATCACCGTGGGCGGCACCGCCGGGTCGTCGTGGACGACGGTGTGCAGCGGCTTCGCGGCGGTCCCGATGCTGCAGTCCTTGCGCAGCAACGGGTGGCGCAGCACGGCGTAGACGTCGAGCTCGCCGCGCCGCTCGTTGTTGCTCTGGAAGTCCGAAAAACCGCCGTACCGCAGCTGGATCGTCGCGCCCGCCAGGCCGGGGACGCGCACCGGCGCGTGCCGCAGGGCCCCGAAGGCCTGCGCGTACTGGCCGTTCACGCGGCCCTCGCTGAACGTCAGCCGCAGCTCGCCGAGCGGGATCTCCCGGCCGCCGATCGTCAGTTTTCCTTGGGAAACAAAGGCTTCGCAGCGCCACGTGCCCGGGTCGGCGTTCGACGGCGGTGCCGGGCAGTCCGCGAAATCGAACGTCGGCAGCTCGTCGGCGGACGCCGTCCCGGGCGCGACCCCCAGTGCGGCCACGGCGACCGCGGCCACCCCCAGTGCGAGAAGTTTCATGCGGTGAGCTTGCTCGCACCGCGCGGCGCGGACATCCGGGATCGCCCCCAGGGGAAGACCCGAAATTTCCCTCGACCGGGTGAAACGCGTTCTGATTAGTTAACACCGTTCACTGAACTGGGTCATGATCGGCACATGTCTGCCTTCTCCCGCCGCCGGTTCCTCGGCCTCGCCGCCCTCAACTCCGCCGCCGCCCTCGGGCTGACCACGGTCTCGACGCGGCCCGCGACCGCCGCGCCGCTGCCGGAGTACTCCCCGGCGGTGGTTGTCGGCACCGGCTACGGCGCCGCCGTCACGGCGTTGCGGCTCGGCGAGGCCGGCGTGCCGACGCTGATGCTCGAAATGGGCAGGCTGTGGACCACCCCGGGCGCCGACGGCAAGGTCTTCTGCCCGATGCTGACCCCGGACGAGCGCGCGATGTGGTTCAAGGACCGCACCGAGGCGCCGCTCGCGTCGTTCCTCTGGCTCGACCTGGCCAACCGCGACATCGGGCGCTTCGCCGGTGTCCTCGACCGCGTGAACTACGGCGACATGGCGGTGTACCTCGGCCGCGGGGTCGGCGGCGGTTCCCTGGTCAACGGCGCGATGGCGGTGACGCCGAAGCGGTCCTACTTCGAGGAGATCCTGCCGTCGGTCGACGCCGCCGAGATGTACGGGAAGTACTTCCCGCGGGCGAACGCCGCGCTCGGCGTCAACGTCGTCGACCCGCGGTGGTTCGAGACCTGCCGGTCGTACCAGTACGCCCGCGTCTCGCGGAAGGCCGCGCGCAAGGCCGGGTTCGGCACGGTGTTCGTGCCCAGCGTCTACGACATGGACTACCTGCGGCGGGAGGAGGCGGGCACGGTCCCGCGCTCGGCCGACGCGTCCGAGGTCATCTACGGCAACAACCACGGCAAGCGCTCGCTCGACAAGTCCTACCTCGCCGCCGCGCTCGGCACCGGCCGGGTGACCATCAGGACGCTGCACGAGGTCCGCGAGATCATCCACCAGCCCGACGGCGCGTACACGCTGGTCGTGCGCGAGAGCGACGAGCGCGGCACGGTGCTCGCGACCCGGCACGTCACCACGAAGCACCTGTTCCTCGGCGCGGGCAGCCTCGGCTCGACGGAGCTGCTGGTGCGCGCCCGCGACACCGGACGGCTGCCGGAGCTGCCCGAGGCCGTCGGGCAGGGGTGGGGCACCAACGGCAACGTCATGTGCGGCCGCGCCAACCACGTCTGGGACACCACCGGCAGCCTGCAGTCCGGCATGCCCGCGCTCGGCATCGACAACCGGTCCGACCCGGTGCACCCGGCGTTCGCCGAGATCGCGCCGGTGCCCGCCGGGATCGAGACCTGGGTCAGCCTCTACCTGGCGATCACGAAGAACCCCGAACGCGGGCACTTCACCTACGACGCCGCGAGCGACTCGGCGAAGCTGCGCTGGACGGCGTCGCAGGGCCAGCCGTCGATCGACGCCGCCAAGGCGTTGTTCGACAAGGTCAACCGGGCGAACAGGACGATCTACCGCCACGACCTGTTCGGCGACACCCGCCCGTTCGAGAACCGCTTCACCTACCACCCGCTGGGCGGGCTGGTGCTCGGCGAGGCGACCGACGGCTACGGCCGCGTCAAGGGCTACCGGAACCTGTACGTCACGGACGGCTCGCTCATCCCGGGCAGCACCGGCGTCAACCCGTTCGTGACGATCACCGCGCTGGCCGAGCGCAACATCGAGCGAGTGCTCGCCGAGGACTTCAGGGGCTGAGCTTCGCCAGCGATCCGACAAAACCGTCGTCGGTGGCGGCGAAGAACTCGGCGTCGGCGGCTTCGACGTCCTTCAGCGCCTTCGCGACCAGGGCCAGGCCCGCTTCGGTGACTTCGAGGCGCTTCGCACGGGCGTCCGCCGGGTCGTCGGTGCGGGCGAGCAGGCCGCGTTCGGCGAGCTTGCGGACGACCTGGCTGGTCATCATCGTGTCGGTCCCGGCCTGCTCGGCCAGCTGCCGCTGGGTGGGTGGCTCACCCGAGCGGGTGAGCCACCACGTCGTCGTGAGCAGCACGAACTGGACGTGCGTGAGGTCGTGCGGGGCCAGCGCGGCCCGCATCGCCCGCTGCCAGGCCAGCGTCACGCGCCACAGCAGGAAGCCGGGGCTGCGCTCGGGGCCGGGCAGGCGGGACTCCGGGGCGGTCATACCCGCGAGGATGCCGCATGGGTCGTCTCGGCCAGGCGAGCGAGCGCGCGCATGGCGTCCGGGGTGTCTTCCGTCACCTGTTCGCCGAAGCCCTCGGGCCCGTCGACCGTGACGCGGTAGGTGATCCGCGTGCCGCCGCCGGCCTCGGTCAGGACGTGCTCGAACCGCAGGTGCGCGTCCGGCAGCCGGGTCTCGTCGGTGAAGCTCCGGCCCTCGGTGACCTCGGTCAGCGTGAACGGGATCGGCGGCAGGCCGTCCATCGTCATGGTGCCGCTCGTGCCGGCGGCGAAGGGGCCGTCGACGACCACCGAGCGGACGCCCGCGTCCCACTCCGGCCAGCGGGCGGTGTCGGCCCAGAGCGGCCAGATCGCGGCGGCCGGCGCGGTGGACGTCTCGGTGTGCTCGTACTCGAAAAGTGTCATGCGAGCAGACTATATGCGCGCTTACTAAATCCGCAAGCACGAAATTCGCCCAGCTCGGCGATGATCAGTGCGCCGAACGCAGCTTGTCGTAGTAGGCGACGCAGTCTTCGTACAGCGGGAGCAGGCCCTGCTCGCGGGCCTCGGCCAGCGTCGGCGCGGCGCGGTCCTTGTCCGACAGGACCGGCTCGATGTCCGTGGGCCAGGGCAGGCCCAGCGCGGGGTCGAGCGGGGTGATCCCGTGCTCGCCCCCGGGGTTGTACGGCTCCGAGCAGAGGTACGCCATCACCGTGTCGTCCTCGAGGGCGAAGATGCCGTGGCCGAGACCCTCGGCGAGGTAGACGGCGCGGTGCTCGCGGGAGTCGACGAGGACGCTGTCCCAGGAGCCGAACGCCGGTGAGCCGACGCGGAGGTCGACGATGACGTCGAGGAACGACCCGCGCGGGCAGTAGACGTACTTGCCCTGGCCGGGCGGCGTGTCGGCGAAGTGGATGCCGCGGATGGTGCCGCGGCGGGACACGCTCTCGTTGGACTGGCCCAGCCGCAGCGGGTGGCCGGCCGCCTCGCGGAAGACGTCCTCCTGGAAGGGGGCGAGGAAGTGGCCACGGTCGTCGGGGAAGACCCGGGGGGAGAACACGTAGGCGTCCGGGATGTTCAGCCGGCGGAATTGCATGGCCCCAGCTTATCCGGTGCCATAAAAACCGGACAGACGTCTTGGGAATTGCCGGAAATACGCGCCGGTGTGACATCAACCGCACCGAGGGGTCCACCGCGCGGGCGGACCTGTCACAATGATTGGACCGCCGCGTCCGCGGCCATCGCCAGACCCACGGCACCGATGGCCGACGTGACGCCTCGCCGACAGGCCGGCGCTACCGCGCTGGGCTGCCGTGCCGGAGGAGTCAGCCCGTCAGTTGGGTGCGCCTTCGCTCCCGCTGTTGTGGTCCCCCGCTCGCAGGCCCAGGAGTAATTCCAGTGACCCACGTCCATACCGCGAGTTCCGTCATTCCTACTGGAGGAATCACGGAACCGACGACAGGAAACCCCATGAGCGACCCTACCGGCGCCGTCGCGCCGGTCACCGACGAAGAGATCTTCACCGGGCACGAGGGCGGCAAGCTCTCGGTGGCGGCCACCCGGCCGATTTCCAGCCCGCGTGACCTTTCGATCGCGTACACCCCCGGGGTGGCGAAGGTGAGCCGCGCCATCGCCGAGGACGCCGCGAAGGCCAAGCGGTACACGTGGGCGGACCGGCTCGTCGTCGTGGTGAGCGACGGGACGGCGGTGCTCGGCCTGGGTGACATCGGCGCGAGCGCGTCGCTGCCGGTCATGGAGGGCAAGTCGGTGCTCTTCAAGACCTTCGGCGGCCTCGACTCGATCCCGCTGGTGCTGGACACCACCGACGTCGACGAGATCGTCGAGACGCTGGTGCGGCTGCGGCCGTCCTTCGGCGCGGTCAACCTCGAGGACGTCTCCGCGCCGCGGTGCTTCGAGCTGGAGGACAAGCTCAAGGAGGCGCTCGACTGCCCGGTCATGCACGACGACCAGCACGGCACGGCGATCGTCACGCTGGCCGCGCTGCGCGGCGCCAACCTGGTCCTCGACCGGGCGATCGCCGACCAGCGCGTGGTCGTCTCCGGCGCCGGCGCGGCGGGGGTCGCCTGCGCGCGGATCCTGCAGGAGGCCGGCATCGGCGACGTCACCGTGCTCGACTCGCGCGGCATCATCCACACCGACCGGGACGGCCTGAACCCGATCAAGCAGCGGCTGGCTTCGACGACGAACAAGGCGGGCCTCCGCGGCGGCCTCGCCGAGGCGCTCGAAGGCGCGGACGTGTTCCTCGGCCTGTCCGGCGCGACGATCGACGAGTCGCTGCTGGGCCGGATGGCGGGCGGCGGCATCGTGTTCGCGCTGTCCAACCCGGACCCGGAGGTGCACCCGGACGTCGCCGCGCGCTACGCGTCGATCGTGGCCACCGGGCGCAGCGACTTCCCGAACCAGATCAACAACGTGCTGGCGTTCCCCGGCGTCTTCCGCGGCGCGCTCGACTCCGGCGCGCGGGCGATCACGGAGAACATGAAGCTGGCGGCCGCCGAGGCGATCGTCTCGGTCGCGACCGACGACCTGGGCCCGGACCGCATCGTCCCGTCGCCGCTCGACCCGCGTGTCGCCCCCGAGGTGGCGGCCGCGGTGGCGAAGGCGGCGGAAGCCGACGGCGTCACGGCCTGAGCAGCCTGCCGCAGCTGTCGTGGGGGGGGGGGGGGGGGGGTGGACGAAGAGGGCCACCCACAAAAGAAGAGAGAGGGGAGAGGGGGGGGGGGGGGGGCCAGACCCAGAGAGCGGGC
>NZ_JBVJOW010000011.1:0-110876 GCF_055582965.1 Amycolatopsis sp. NPDC104863 | reverse complement strand
CGGGTTCCCCCGTCGCGCTATTATCGTGCTCCCGCCCTGTGCTCTTCCCCTCCCCCCCCCCCCCCCCCCCCCCCCCCCCCCCCCCCCCCCACCAGGGCGGCGAGGCGGTGGCGGGGGACGTCGACCAGGCGCAGGTCCCGCAGGTCTTCGGGGACGTCCAGGGCGACGTTCGCCAGCCGGGCGTGGGCGCGCGTGAGCACCTCGCTCTGGTGCTCCACCGCGTCCGCGACCACCACCGCGTGCCGGTTGTCCGGGGTGCTGCGCCGGTACCGCAGCGTGTACTTGCCGCGGACGAGGTCCGCGAGCGCGGTTTGGGACGCCTGGTCCGCCAGGTCCGGGTGCGCGTTCGGCAGCAGCAGCGCGAGCCTGCGGGCGTTCGTGCCCAGCAGGGTGCGCAGCAGCCACGGGCCCGGGTCCGCCGAGAGGTCCATCGCCACCGCGTCACCCTCGGGGCCGGAGATCGACCAGTCCACCGGGCGCGACTCGAACGAGAGCCCGTCCGCGGTCGCGATCTCCTTCAGCTTCTCCAGCAGCGCCGGTTTTGTGCCGGCGGCCTCGACCGACTGCGGCCCGTGCGTGTAGATCGTCTTGCCGCTGCGGACCTTCTTGGCCTTCGCCGTCGGCTGGCAGACGTACAGGTCCGCCGCGCTGCCGATCGCCTGCGCGCCGAAGTAGGAGTTGAAGCCCGGCAGGATCGCCTCGAACGTCAGCCCGAGCGTGGCCAGTGACCGCTGCACCTGCGCGCCCAGCGCCGGGTGCCGCGGGCTGTAGCCGTACGCGAACAGCAGCCGTCCCTCGCTCGGCTCCCGCAGCGCCTGCACCCCGCGCGCGGCGAACAGGCCCATGCCTTCCGGCGTGTACGGCGGATCGCTGAACACCAGGTCGAAGCCGTTCACCGCCGGCGGCAGGCCGACGCGCAGGTCGGCGTGCGCGGTCCGGATCTCGCGCTCGCCGCGGTCGTCCAGGTAGGCGAGGACCCGCTCGTCGAGGTCGACGACGGTCAGCGACGCCGCCGGGCAGACCGCCCGCACCGCCAGCGACGTCAGGTCGTGGTCACCGAGGAACAGCAGCCGCGCCGACGCGAGGTCGTAGCGCGCGTCCAGCCACAACGCGCGGCGCAGCACCGTCTCCGGCGTGGCCTGGACGTGGTCGAGCGCGGCCAGCGGCGGCGGCACCTCGGCCACCCACTCGGCGACCTTCGGCAGCAGCTCGTGCGTCGCGACGGCTTCGTCGAGCGGGTCGGCGTAACCCGGCGCGCTGTACTGCAGGTACGACGCCGCGACGCCGGGGGAGATCCGCAGCCGGTCGCCGCTGCGGTCGAGGTCGTCACCCAAAGCGGCGAGGACGTCTTCGACGCTGCGCCGGGGCGCCGTGCTCAGCCGGACCAGCTCGCCGAGGTCGTGGTCGCCCGTGCGCAGCAGGTCGATGACGCGGTGCAGCGGGCGGACGCCGACGCCGTGCTTGGCGAGGACATCGTCGAGAGCGTTCACGGACCACAACCCTAGTGAGGCTTATTCAGCCGTCGGCCGCCGCATGACTTCTGCGCCGACCAATCGTTCCGGGCGCGGGACGCGGCGACCTAACCAGAATAAACCTCAGTCACCACCTGCCGGAACAGCGTGCCAACCACCGCCGACTCGGCTACGGTCGATTGGACCTGACATGGGGAGTGGGCAAGTGACGATCGAATTCCGCGACGTGACCAAGCAGTATCCCGATGGGACGGTCGCCGTCGACAAGCTGAACCTGACGGTCGAGGACGGCACGATCACCGTGCTCGTCGGCCCGTCCGGCTGCGGCAAGACGACGTCACTGCGGATGATCAACCGGATGGTCGAGCCCACCGGCGGCCAGGTGCTGCTCGACGGCAAGGACGTCGCCGAGGGCGATCCCGCGCTGCTGCGCCGCGGCATCGGCTACGTCATCCAGCACGCCGGGCTCTTTCCACATAGGACGGTGCTGGACAACATCGCCACCGTGCCCCTGCTGTCCGGCTGGGACAAGGTGAAGGCGCGCAAGCGGGCCGCCGAACTGCTCGAGACCATCGGCCTGCCGGTCGAGCTCGGCAAGCGGTACCCGGCCCAGCTTTCGGGCGGCCAGCAGCAGCGGGTCGGCGTCGCCCGCGCGCTCGCCGCGGACTCGCCGGTGCTGCTGATGGACGAGCCGTTCTCCGCCGTCGACCCGATCGTGCGCGAGGACCTCCAGAACGAGCTGCTGCGGCTGCAGTCGCAGCTGGGCAAGACCATCGTGTTCGTCACGCACGACATCGACGAGGCCGTCCGGCTCGGCGACAAGGTCGCGGTGCTGCGCGTCGGCGGCAAGCTCGCCCAGTACGGCACCCCCGCCGACGTGCTGCGGCACCCGGTGGACGACTTCGTCGCGTCGTTCGTCGGGCGCGACCGCGGTTACCGCGGTCTGTCCTTCCTCTCCGCCGAGGGCGTCGAGGTCAAGGAGATCGAGCTGGTCGAGATCGGCGCGACGGTCCCGGCGAGCGACGGCTGGCGGCTCGGGGTCAACGCCGACAAGCAGCCCCGCGGCTGGCTGCCGCCGAACTCCACAGTGGACGGCGCACTGTCCGAAGCAGACCTCGTCGCCGGCGGTTCACTGTGGATCCACGGCACCCCGATCCGCGGCGCGCTCGACGCTGCGCTGTCGTCCCCGGCCAGCCTCGGCGTGGTCGTCGACGAAGACCACCGCGTGCTCGGCGGCGTCGTCGCCAGACAGGTCCTGGACGTGATCGAGGCGACGCCCCAGGCGTCATGAGCTTCTTCGACGAGCTCGGGCGGTACCTGGGCAGCGGCAACAACCGCGAACAGATCCTCGGTGACCTCGGTGACCACGTCTACCTCGCGCTGCTGCCGCTGGTCATCGGCATCGTACTGGCGATCGCGGCCGGCTGGCTCGGGCACCGCTGGGCGCCCGCCCGGTCGGTGCTCATGGTGCTGGCCAACCTGCTCTACACGATCCCGTCGCTCGCGCTGTTCGTCGTCATCCCCGGCCTGATCGGGTCGAAGATCCTCGACAGCGTCAACGTCGTCGTCGCGCTGACGATCTACACCACGGCGCTGCTGGTCCGCCCGGTGCTCGACGCGCTGGACGCCGTGCCGCCGCCGGTGACCGCCGCGGCGACGGCGGTCGGCTACAAGCCGGTGCGGCTCTTCTTCGCCGTCGAGCTGCCGCTGTCGGTGCCGGTGCTCGCGGCCGGCGTGCGCGTCGCGTCGGTGAGCAACATCAGCCTGGTCAGCGTCGGCGCGCTGATCGGCACCGGCGGCCTCGGGGTGCTCTTCACCGACGGCTTCCAGCGTGAGTACTTCTCGCCGATCGTCGTCGGCATCGTGCTGACGCTGGTGCTGGCCCTGGTCGTCGACCTGGTCCTGGTGGGGATCCGGAACCTGCTGACACCGTGGGAACGGGCCGGGAACGCGGGGGTGGCCGTCGCATGATCACCGATCTCTTCCACTGGTTCGGCGACCCGGCGCACTGGTCCGGCCCGGACGGCATCCCGCAGCGGCTGCTGGAGCACCTCGGGTACACGGTGCTGGCGCTCGTGATCGCGTTGGTGATCGCTGTCCCGTTAGGACTGTTCGTCGGCCACACCGGACGCGGCGGTGTCGCGCTGGTGAGCGTCGGCAACGCGATTCGCGCGCTGCCGACGCTCGGGCTCGTCACGTTCTTGTTCCTGCTCTTCACCGAAAGCGTCACCTCGACGATCATCGGGCTCGTGGTGCTGGCCGTGCCGCCGATCCTGGCCGGCACGTACGCCGGGCTGCAGGCGACCGACCACGGTGTCGTCGACGCCGCCCAGGGCATCGGGATGACCGGCTGGCAGCGGCTCTGGAAGGTCGAGGTGCCGATCTCGCTGCCGCTCGTGCTCGGCGGGATCCGCAACGCCGTGCTGCAGCTCGTGGCGACGGCCGCGGTGGCCGCGTACGTCGGACTCGGTGGCCTGGGCCGGTTCCTGCTCGACGGACTGGCCATTTTGGACTACTCCGAGGTGATCGCCGGCGCGCTGCTGACGACGTTGCTCGCGATCGTGCTCGACGTCCTGTTCGCGCTGCTGAACCGCGCGCTGGTGCCGCGTGGTGTGCGCCTCGCGGCCGCGGCGGCGACCGGCAAGAAGGTGGCGGCATGAAGCGGCTCGGTCTTGTGGTGGCCGCCCTGGTCCTGGTGGCCGGCTGTGGCAACCCGCTGGCGGGCGGCGGCGAGGGTGGGTCCAATGGGGACATCATCATCGGCGCGTCCGACGTCGGCGAAAGCCTTTTGCTGGCCCAGATCTACGCCGGCGCGCTGAAGAACGCGGGCGCGACGAACGTGACCGTGCGGCCGCCGGTCGGCAGCCGCGAGGTCGTCGTCAAGGCGCTGCAGGACAAGTCGCTGTCGGTGGTGCCGGACTACAGCGGGAACCTGTTGCGGTACTTCGACAAGAACACTTCCGCGACGACGTCCCAGGACGTCTACGCGCAGCTTCGCCAGAAGATTCCCGCGGGTTTCGAAGTCCTGGACCAGGCACCGGCCGAGGACAAGGACCTGCTGGTCGTCGGGGCACAGCTGGCTTCGTCGGGCATCAAGACGTTTTCGGACCTGGGGAAGCGCTGCGGCGAGCTGGTGTTCGGCGGGCCGGGCCAGTGGAGCAGCCGCTGGAAGGACCAGATCAAGAAGCTCTACGGCTGCGAGTTCAAGGAGATCCGCACGACGGACACCGGCGGCCCGGTCACGGTGGCGGCCCTGAAGTCGGGTGACGTCCAGGTGGCGGACCTGTTCAGCACGTCGTCGACGATCCAGGCGAACGGGTTCGTGCCGCTGGTCGACGACAAGAACATGTTCCCGGCGCAGAACATCGTGCCGCTGGTGGCCAAGGGGACGCTGTCGCCTTCCGAGACGGCCGCGTTGAACCGCGTCTCGGCGGCGCTGACGACCGATCAGCTGACGCGGCTGAACGTCGAGTTCACGGAGGAGAAGCGGAACCCCCTGGACATCGCGGAAGACTTCCTGGCACGCAACAACCTGAAGTCCTAGATCCGCGAGAACGCCGGTGCGTACTCGAACGCGCCCGACTGCGCCGGCTTGTACCCCGTCAACGCCCGCGCCTGGAAGTGCTTGCCCCAGCTCGGGTCCGGCGCGGTGATCGAGAGCGTCGACGCCGTCACGAAGCCGAAGCGCGGGTAGTAGACGTCGCTGCCGAGCAGGACCACCAGGCCGTGGCCGAGGGCGTCCGCCGCGGCGAGGACCGCGTGCATCAGGGCCGAGCCGACGCCCGTCGCCTGGTGTGCGGGCAGCACTCCGAGCGGGCCGAGCCCGACCGCCGACGTCGTGTCGTCGCCGACCCGGGCCCGGCTGCAGCACACGTGCCCGACCAGCTCGCCGCCGCGCAGCGCCACCAGGGACAGCGCGTCGACCAGGTCGCCGTCGGCGCGCAGCTCGTCCACCAGCGGCGCCTCCACCGGTGTCACGCCGGGTTCGCGCCGGAACGCCTCGCTGTGGATCGTGTGGATCGTGGCGTGGTCGGCGGGGGTTTCGCGGCGGATCAGCATGGTGGTCACCTTGCCGCGAACCGGCGAAAGAGGGAAATCGATTCCGGACCGTCCGGGTGGTTTGTCCCGAAACGCCGACCTCGACGCAGTGTTTGGCCTAATGTCCGGATCGTGCAGCAAGGACCCTATTACCCACAGTATCCCGGTTACCCGCCGCCGAAGTCCGGCGGGAAGACCGCGCTGATCGTCGTGCTGGTCGTGGCCGGCGTCCTCGTGCTGGCCGGCGTCGGTGTCGGCGCGTTCTTCCTGCTGACGCCCGGGAACGAGAAGCGGTCCCTGCCGGCGCCCACGACGTCACCCGCCGGCGAGCCGGACAAGTACACCTCGCTGCCGCGGTGCCCGGAGGTCGGCAGCCGGATGAACGGCCTGCCGCCGTTGGTGCGCGACGCCCCGCCGGAGCCCGGCAGCTCCTCGGACGACGAGCTCGAGCTGATGCAGCTGAGCTGCTCCTGGATGAAGTCCGGGTCCTCGTCCGGGCAGGTGACGATGTACCTGTCGAAGTCGGTGGAGCCCGGTTCGGGCGCGGGCACCCGGTACGCCGCGGCGGGGTACGACAACGCGGTGGAGGACGGCGGCAAGCCGATCACCGCCGGGATCGGGCGGGCGACGAAGGCCGCGGACACCGACCCGCACGGCAGCGACAGCCTGCAGTGCGGGGTGCGGTTCTACCAGGGCAACGTCGACGTGATCGTGCTCGTCCAGGCGGCCGACGAGCAGGACCGGAACGTGGACCGCTGCCGGCGCAACGCGCACAAGCTGGCGGAAGCCGCTTCGCAGTCACTCGGCTGAGAACGGCGAAGGCCCCCGCACCATCGTGCGGGGGCCTTCTCCGTGGTCAAGCGATCAGTCGAACGCCTTCGAGATCAGCGCCTTCTGCTCCACCTCGTGCACCTTCGACGAGCCGGCCGACGGCGCCGCCATCGGGCGGCGCGACACGACCTGCAGGCCCGAGAGCAGCTCCGGGAACTTCCGGGGCAGGTTCAGGCCGAAGAACGGCCACGCACCCTGGTTTTCCGGCTCCTCCTGCACCCACGCGACGTCCTTCGCGTTGGTGTAGCGCTCCAGTGCCGCCACCAGCTTCCGCTTCGGCAGCGGGTAGTACTGCTCGATCCGCACGATCGCGACGTCGTGCGCCTCGCGCTTGGTCCGCTCCGCGACCAGCTCCCAGTACAGCTTCCCGGAGGTCAGCAGCACCTTGCGGATCTTCGCCGGGTCCGGCGTCACGTCGTCGATGACCGACATGAACCGGCTCTGGCCGGTGAAGTCCTCGGTCGCAGACGTCGCGGCCTTGTTGCGCAGCATCGACTTCGGCGTGAAGACGACCAGCGGGCGCTGGATGCCGTCGAGGGCGTGGCGGCGCAGCAGGTGGAAGTAGTTCGCCGGGGTGGACGGCACCGCCACCGTCATCGAGCCCTCCGCGCACAGCGAGAGGAACCGCTCGATGCGGCCGGACGTGTGGTCCGGGCCCTGGCCCTCGTGGCCGTGCGGCAGCAGCAGCACGACGTCCGAGCGCTGGCCCCACTTGGCCTCACCCGAGGAGATGTACTCGTCGATGACGGTCTGCGCGCCGTTGACGAAGTCACCGAACTGCGCTTCCCACATGACCAGCGACTCGGGGTTGGCGACCGAGTAGCCGTACTCGAAGCCGACGGCCGCGTACTCCGACAGCGCGGAGTCGTAGATCATCACGCGGCCCTGGCCCTCGGCCAGGTTCTGCAGCGGCGAGTACTCCTGGCCCGTCTTGCGGTCGATGAACACCGAGTGCCGCTGGGTGAACGTGCCGCGCCGCGAGTCCTGCCCGGACAGCCGCACGAGGCGGTCCTCCATCGCCAGGGACCCGAACGCGAGCAGCTCGCCGAAAGCCCAGTCGATGTCGCCTTCGCGGGACATCTTGTGGCGGCGCTCCATGACCGGCTTGACGCGCGGGTGCGGGGTGAAACCCTCGGGCACGTTCACGAACGCGTCGCCGATGTGCTCCAGCGTCTCGGTGGTGATCGCCGTCGCCACCTTGGCCGGGACCTGCTGCTCCTCCTCGACCGAGGGGCTCGCCTTCGCCGGGTGCTTCTCCAGCTCCCGGACCTCGTTGAAGACGTGCTCCAGCTGGCTCGAGAAGTCGCGCAGCGCGGCTTCGGCCTCTTCGACGGAGATGTCCCCGCGGCCGATCAGCGACTCGGTGTAGGTCTTCCGCACCGAGCGCTTCGTGTCGATGATGTCGTACATCGCCGGCTGCGTCATCGAGGGGTCGTCACCCTCGTTGTGGCCGCGGCGGCGGTAGCAGATCAGGTCGATGACGACGTCCTTGTGGAACGCCTGCCGGTACTCGACGGCCAGCTTGGCCACCCAGTGCGCGGCTTCGGGGTCGTCGCCGTTCACGTGGAAGATCGGCGAGCCGATCATCTTCGCGACGTCGGTGGCGTACTGCGACGAGCGCGAGTGCTCCGGCGCGGTCGTGAAGCCGACCTGGTTGTTGACGATCACGTGCACGGTGCCGCCGGTGCGGTACCCGCGCAGCAGCGACAGGTTCAGCGTCTCGGCGACGACGCCCTGGCCCGCGAAGGCCGCGTCGCCGTGCATCAGGACCGGCAGCACGGTGTAGCCCTCGCCGCCCTTGTCCAGGAGGTCCTGCTTCGCGCGGACGATGCCCTCGAGCACCGGGTCCACGGTCTCCAGGTGCGACGGGTTCGCCGTCAGCGACACCTTCGTCTCGCCGTCGCCGAACATCCGGAAGTACTTGCCCTCGGCGCCGAGGTGGTACTTCACGTCACCGGAGCCGTGCGCCTGACCCGGGTCGAGGTTGCCCTCGAACTCCTGGAAGATCTGGCTGATCGGCTTGCCGACGATGTTGGCCAGCACGTTCAGCCGGCCGCGGTGCGGCATGCCGATGACGACCTCGTCGAGCTCGTGCTCGGCCGCCTTGTCGAGCAGCGTGTCGAGCAGCGGGATCGCCGTCTCGCCGCCTTCCAGGCTGAAGCGCTTCTGGCCGACGTACTTGGTCTGCAGGAACGTCTCGAACGCCTCGGCGGCGTTCAGCTTCGAGAGCACGTACTTCTGGACCGCGGGGTCCGGCTTCTCGTGCGGGATCTCGACGCGCTCCTGGATCCAGCGGCGCTCCTCGGGGTCGAGGATGTGCGTGTACTCGATGCCGACCGTGCGGCAGTACGAGTTGCGCAGCACGCCGAGGATGTCGCGCAGCTTCATCCGCTCCTGGCCGGCGAAGCCGCCGACCGGGAACTCGCGGTCGAGGTCCCAGAGCGTCAGGCCGTGGGACAGGACGTCCAGGTCGGCGTGGCTGCGCTGGCGGTAGTTCAGTGGGTCCGTGTCGGCCATCAGGTGACCGCGCATCCGGAACGCGTCGATCAGCTCGATCACGCGGGCGGTCTTGTCGACCGGGCCCTCGGGGATGTCGGCGACCCAGCGGATCGGCTCGTACGGCAGGCGCAGGCTGGTGAAGACGTCGTCGTAGAAGCCGTCTTCACCCAGCAGCAGCTGGTGGATGCGCTTGAGGAACTCGCCGGACTCCGCACCCTGGATGATGCGGTGGTCGTACGTCGAGGTCAGCGTCATGATCTTGCTGATGCCGAGGTCGACCAGCGTCTTCTCGCTGGTCCCCTCGAACGCCGCCGGGTACTGCATCGCGCCGACGCCGATGATCGCGCCCTGGCCGGCCTGCAGGCGCGGCACCGAGTGGTTGGTGCCGATGCCGCCCGGGTTGGTCAGCGAGATCGTGGTGCCGGCGAAGTCGTCCGCGGTGAGCTTGTTGTTGCGGGCCTTCTTGACGATGTCCTCGTAGGCCTGCCAGAACTGCAGGAAGGACATGTCTTCGCAGCCCTTGACCGAAGCCACGACGAGCGTGCGGGAGTTGTCCTTGCCCTTCATGTCGATCGCGAGCCCGAAGTTGACGTGCTCCGGCGTGATCGCGAACGGCTTCCCGTCGATCACCTGGTAGTGCCGGTTCATGTTCGGGTAGTTCTTCAGCGCTCGCACCATCGCGTAGCCGATGAGGTGCGTGAAGGAGATCTTGCCGCCGCGGGTGCGCTTGAGGTGGTTGTTGATGACGATGCGGTTGTCGGCCATCAGCTTCGCCGGGACCGCGCGCACGCTGGTCGCGGTGGGGACGCTCAGCGAGGCGTCCATGTTCTTCGCGATGGCGGCCGCGGCGCCGCGCAGCTGCTTCGACTCCGGCTCGTCCTTGGCCTGCGGCTTCGCGTCCGTCTTGGCCTCGGCCTTCGGCGCGGCCTTGGCGGCCGGCTTCGGGGCGGCCTTCGCGGGCGCCGCCTTGGCGGGCGCGGGCGGCGTCGACGTCTGCTTGGCCGCGGACTCCGCGTTCTGCACCGCCTTCGACGACGGCGCCGACGCCTGGCCGTTGGTCGCGGGCTTGGCGTCGGCCTTCTGCCGGGCGTTGTCCGCCTTGGCCTGGGCGCTCTGCGTCGGCTTGAAGTCCGCGAAGAAGTCGTGCCACGCGGCATCGACTGAGCTGGGGTCTGCGAGGAACTGGTCGTACATCTCTTCGACCAGCCACTCGTTGGGGCCGAACTGTGACGCAGGGCTGCTGCTGGACACGGCTTGGGCTCGCCTCTATCCGTCTCGATCTCGATCTTGAATCCGTTGATGCGCCTACCAGGCTAACCCCCTCGGTGACGCCGATGTGATGGAACCGGCCTGTGTGAGGCGTGGCGCACTAGGGGATCGGTCACTGACTCGATCAAGATGTGCTAAGGGAACCTTAAGCCCTGTACCCGGTACAGGGTTTCGAGGGGTTTCAGGCGGGGTTCGCGCCGTCGCCCGCGGGTGTTCACCGGCGCGGGTTCTCCTGGGTGGATGTGGCTGGTCGAATGTCCGTCGTTCTGGGACCAGGGCCTGGTCCGGCCCCTGGTCACCGAGTCCGGCACGGTCGTGCTGATGTGCGACTCGTGCGAAGCGGTCTGGCCGACGCTGGCCGACTTCGAGGAGATGGAGCACGTGTCGCCGGACGAGCCGGACTGGCTGGTCGGCGCCGGGGTGCACGTCCGGCCGGGCACGGTCCGGTGGGCCTCGCAGCCCGACGTCGAGGCGGCCGGGATGGGCTCGCTGAAGTGGCGGGCGATGCCTTAGCTGTACCGCCTCAGCCGAGCGGGTACGGCGGCTCGTGGGGGACGAGCTTGACCGCCTTGTGCAGCTGGTCGGTGGCGAGGAGCCCGGAGATGTCGCGCATCACGGCCGTGACGTCGGTGATGGCGGTGATCCACTCCCCGGAGTACTGCACGGTCGCTTCACCGGTCAAGCCGATCCGGATCGCTTCGAAGTACAGCGGCGTGTGGTCGAGGTCTCGCTCGGCGTCCCACTGGATGAGCACCGGACCCTCGTGCGAGAGGGCCCACTCGAAGCCCTCGCGGGTGATGTCGACCGCGAGGATGCGCTCGTGGCCGGGCTTGCTCCCGTTGCCGCTGTCGTAGGCCGCCCACCGGAACGACGGCGTGAGCCACGTCGTGCCGTCCAGTCCCGCGAACGTCTGCTTCTCGAGCGCGGCGTCGGCGACCGCCGGTGAGCACGCCTGGTAGACCCGGACCGTCGTCTCGGTCCGCGCTGCTCGTACCTGCCGGTCGGGAACCCGCTTCTCTTCGAACATGCCCGCCATGCTCCCAGCGCTCCGGGCACGCGGCCACGAACTTTCGGCGGTCAGCCGAGGGACCACAGGCGGGCGTAGTAGCCGTTCGCCGCCAGGAGCTCCTCGTGGGTTCCGGTCTCCACGATCCGGCCGTGGTCCAGGACCACGATGCGGTCCGCGCGGGACGCCGTCGCGAGGCGGTGGGCGACCACGAACGTCGTGCGGCGGCGGGCCAGGTGCTCCGTCGCGCGCAGGACCGCGGCCTCCGTGGACGGGTCCAGGGCCGCCGTCGCCTCGTCGAGCAGGAGGACGTCCGGGTCGACCAGCTCCGCCCGGGCCAGGGCCACCAGCTGGCGCTGCCCGGCCGACAGCGACCGCCCGCGTTCGCCCACCGGCTGCAGGAACCCGGCCGAGAGGGCGGCGACGCCGTCGAACGCGCCGACCGCCCGGACCGCCGCCTCCACCTCGGCGTCGGACGCCGACGGCCGGCCGTAGCGGACGTTGTCGGCCACCGTGCCCGAGAACAGGTGCGCCTCCTGCGGCACCACGCCCATCCGGCGCCGCAGCCCGGCCAGCTCGTACTCGCGCACGTCCGTGCCGTCGACCCGGACCTCGCCGCCGGTGGCGTCGTAGAAGCGCGCCACCAGCTTCACCGCCGTCGACTTCCCGGCGCCGGTCGCGCCGACCAGCGCGATCGTCTCGCCGGCCGCGACGTCCAGCGAGAACTCCGCCAGCGCCTTGCTCTCCGCGCCGGTGTAGGAGAACTCGACCTCCTTGAACGAAACCTCGCCGCGCAGCCGCTCCGGCACCGCCACGGCGTTGTCCGCCGCGGGCACCGACGTCGGCGTCCGCAGCAGGTCGCCGATCCGGTCGAGGCCGACGCGCGCCTGCTGGTAGCCGTCGAACACCGACGACAGCTGCTGGATCGGCGAGAAGAACTGCTGCAGGTACAGCAGGAACGCGAGCAGCACCCCGGCCGACAGCGTGCCCGCCGAGACGCGGTTCGCACCGGCCACCAGCACCGTGGTCATCGCGAGGTCGGACATCAGCGCGACCAGCGGGAAGTACGTCGCGACGTACCGCTGCGCCCGCAGCCGCGAGCGCCGGTAGTCGTCACTGCGCGAGGCGAACGCCGCCGCGGAACGGTCTTCGCGCGTGTACGCCTGCGCGACGCGCAGCCCGCTGACGTTCTCCTGCATGTCCGCGTTCACGACGCTGACCCGTTCGCGGGCCTCGTTGTACGCCTTCGACGCCGCGCGCCGGAAGATCACCGTGGCCACCGCCAGCACCGGCACCATCGCGAGCGCGAACAGCGCCAGCCCGGCGTCGGTGACCAGCAGCGCGGCCGTGATCCCGGCCAGCGTCAGCGCGCTGACCACCGCCGTGGCGAGCCCGGTCTGCAGGAACGTCGAGAGCGCGTCGACGTCCGTGGTCATCCGGGTCATGATCTTCCCGGACAGCTCCCGCTCGTAGTAGTCGAGTCCGAGCCGCTGCAGGTGCGCGTAGCTGCGCACGCGCAGCGCGTACAGCACCGTCTCGCCGACCCGCGAGGTCAGGCGCGTCTGCGCGAACACCACCAGCCAGTCGGCCGCGATCACCGCCGCGCCGATCCCGGCGGCGAGCCAGATCATCCACTCGACACCCGTCCGGACACCGTGGTCAACGCCGAACTGGTAGAGCCCCGGCAGCGCGATCGACGCCGCCGCGTCCGCCGCCACCAGCCCGATCACCAGCAGCAGGGGCCAGCGGACCGGGCGCAGCAGCCCGGCCAGCCGGAACCGCGGGTCGGGCGCGGTGACGTCCACATCGGACAGCTGCGGCTCGTCGGTGGCGGCCGGCAGCCGCCGCACGCCCTCGATCAGCTCCGGGGTCGGCGGCACGTCGAGGCCGCCGCCCCCGCCGACGAACCCGCTGCTGTTCGGGTCGCCGCTGCGCCGGCGTGCCGCCTCGGCCAGGTCCTCGACCTCGTCGCGCTCGGCCCGCGGCCACAGCGACGGCGTGATCCCGGCCGGGCCGCAGTCGAGGCCTTCGCAGCGGTGCTTCTCCTCGACGTCGTCACCCGGCCCGGCGATCAGCTCGCGGAACAGCGGGCAGCGCGCCATCAGCTCGGCCTCGGTGCCGACGTCGACGACGTGGCCCTCGTCCAGCACCGCGATCCGGTCGGCCAGCGCCAGGGTGGAACGCCGGTGCGCGATCAGCAGGGTCGTGCGGCTCGCGGTGACCGAGCGCAGGGTGTCGTGGATCGCCGCCTCGGTGACGGTGTCGATGGCCGACGTCGCGTCGTCGAGCACGAGGATCCGCGGGTCGGTGATCAGGGCCCGCGCCAGCCCCAGCCGCTGCCGCTGCCCGCCCGAGAGCGTCAGCCCGCGCTCACCGACCAGCGTCTCGTAGCCCTCCGGCAGGGCGCGGATGAACTCGTCCGCCTCGGCCGCGCGCGCCGCGGCGACGATCTCCTCGTCGCTCGCGTCCGGGCGGCCGTACGCGATGTTGTCCCGGATCGAGGAGGAGAACAGGAACGCCTCTTCGAAGACCACGCCGATGGCCTGGCGCAGCTGCCGCAGGGGAACGTCCCGGACGTCGAGGCCGCCGACCCGCACCGAGCCCGCGTGGACGTCGTAGAAGCGGGGCAGCAGCAACGAGATCGTCGACTTCCCCGACCCCGCGGTGCCGACCAGCGCGAGGGTCTCGCCGGGGTTCGCGGTGACCGAAAGCCCGTCCAGCACCGGTTCGCTGCGGGTGTATCCGAAGCGGACGCCGTCGAGCTCCACACCCAGCGGCCCCTCCGGCAGCGGGCGAGCGTCGGGAGCGTCGACGACCTCCGGCTGCGCGTCGATCAGCTCGTACACGCGCTCGGCGCCGGCGCGGGTCAGCTGGGCCTGCACGACCAGGCCGGACAGCATCCGGGCCGGGCCGATCAGGGTCGCGAGGTAGGTCGCGAAGGCGAGGAAGGTGCCGAGCGTGATAGAGCCGTTCAGCGCGAGGACGCCGCCGATGCCGAGCACGGCGACCTGGCCGGCGGCGGGCAGGGCCGCGGTGGTCGCCGTCGGGACCGCGGACAGCTTCGCCGCGCGAAGCCGCTCCCCGAACAACTTGCGCGCGGTCTTCTCGAGCCGGCTCACTTCCCGCGTCTCCTGGCCGAAGCCCTTGACGACGCGGACGCCGGTGACGGTCTCCTCGACCTGCTGCGCGACATCGGCCGCGCGTTGCTGCGCCGACCACGTCGCCGGGAAGAGGCGCTTGCGGCTGCGCGTCACGATGATGCCGACCGCGGGGGTGACGACCAGCGCGATCAGCGTCAGCACCGGCGACATCCACAGCATCGCGACGAACGACAGCAGCGCGAAGATCACCGAGCCGAACGAGAGCGGGATCTGCATCAGGATCCCGGTGACCAGCTGCAGGTCCGAAATCGCGCGCGAGACGACCTGGCCGGTGCGCAGCGCGTCCTGCTTTCCGCCGTCCAGCCGCGAAACCGCGTTGAACACGCGCTGGCGCAGGTCGTGCTGGACGTTCAGCGCGAGCTTCCCGCCGAAGTACCGGCGCAGGAACGCGGTGCCGAACGCCACCAGCTGCAAGGACACCAGGAAGGTCGCGATCCCGGGCAGGGCGCCGGTCTGCCCCGCCACCGCGTCGTCCACCGCCGCGCGCACGAGCAGCGGGCTCGCGGCCTGCACCCCGACGCTGAGCACGGCGGCGGCCAGCGACAGCACGACGATCGCGCGGTGCTCCCACGCCGCGGCGGACAGCCTGCGGACCCAGCCGACGGTCTCGGCAGGTGGGAGCTCTTGACGGGAGCGGGGCGGAGCGAGGGTCACGTTGTCACAGTAAGCGCCGGCACCGACAAAATATTTCCCCGAACGCGCGGAAGGCCACCTCGAGCAGCTCGAGGTGGCCTTCCGACGACGCCGGGACTACGTGATGTCGCGGCGCTGGTTGCCCGCCCAGCCGAGGCCGAAGAACAGCATCGTCCAAGCGAAGAAGATCAGCGCCGAAGCCCACCACGAGAGCACGCCGGGCGCGCTCGCCGTGTACTGCAGGAGCAGCTGCGCGCCGGAGTCGACGCTGGCGGGCAGGTTGAGCGAGTTGAAGCCGAACGCGTCCGCCGCGATGCCGCCGACGATCCCGTTCGCGGTGCCGTTCGGCAGGATCCCGCCCAGGATGCTGACGTCACCCCAGAGCCAGAACACGATCACCAGGACGTTCTCCACGATCAGGAACCAGATGATGAACAGCACCACCGCGAGCGGCACGTTGCGCAGCACCGCGCCGAACCCGATGCCGAACAACGTCACCAGCACCGACGCGAGGATCGTCCCGCCGAGCGCGGCCAGCCACTGGCCCGTGCTGGGCCACCGGCCCGAGTCGACCGAGGCCATCACCGCGGCCGCCGAGACGCCGAAGCTGATCAGGCCGTAGATCGCGCCCCACGCGATGTAGGTCAGCATCTTCGCGGTCAGCGCGGAGATCCGGTTCGGGGCGGTCAGGAACGTCGTGGTGATCGTCTTGCTGCGGTACTCGCCGGCCAGCGCGAAGATGCCGAAGAGGCCCGGCACGAGCTGAGCGATGTTCACGCCGTGCGCGATCGCGAGCAGGCCCACCGGCACCTTGGCGGGGTCGAGCCCGATCGTCTCGCTGACCTGGCGCGCGTCGTCCGAGCCGAGGAAGTCGGCGAAGTCGTTGGTGATCTTGCCCCAGACGAACGTCAGCCAGAACGCCACCAGCGCCAGCGGGATGATCAGCACCCACCAGGTGTTCAGCGAGAGCGTCTTGCGGAACTCCGCCTTGATCAGGTTGCCCATCACTGCTGCGGACCTCCCCAGTACTGCTGCTGCTGCTGCGGGCCCGAGGGCGGGCCCTGCTGGTACTGCTGCGGACCGGACGGCGGCCCCTGGTACCCGGGCGGCGGGCCCTGGTACTGCGGCTGCGGCGGGTACCCCGCCGGCCCGCCGGCGAACTGACCCTGCGTCAGCTGGAAGAACATCCGCTCTAGGTCGGCGTGCTCCTCCTGCATCCCGTACACGGCGATCCCGGCCTTCGCGGCCAGGTCACCGATCTGCTGGACGCTCGACCCGGCCACGGCGACCCGGCCGTCCGGCGTCGGCGACACCTGCTGGATGCCGTTCTCCTGCAACGCCTTCACCAGCGCCGCCGGGTCCGCCGGCTGCACCAGCACCCGCGACTGCTGGCCCTTGCGCAGCTGATCGAGCGAGCCGTAGTAGCGCGTGACGCCCTGGCTGATGATCACGACCTGGTCGATCAGCTGCTCGACCTCGTTGAGCAGGTGGCTCGAGACCAGGACCGTCCGCCGCTGCTCCCGCGCGTAGGACCGCAGGAAGTTGCGCAGCCACAGGATGCCTTCGGGGTCGAGGCCGTTCGTCGGCTCGTCCAGTACCAGGACCTGCGGGTCACCCAGCAACGCCGTCGCCAGCGCCAGCCGCTGCCGCATGCCGAGCGAGAAGCCGCCGGCCTTCCGGTCCGCGGCGCTGCCCAGGCCCACCAGGCCGAGCACGTCGTCCGCGCGCTGGTCCGGCACCCCGAGGGCCGCCGCGTACACCCGGAGGTGGTTGCGCGCGGTCCGGCTCGGGTGGAACCCCTCGTTCTCCAGCACCGAGCCCACGACCCGCGCCGGGTTCCCGAGCTGCGAGTGCGGGCGCCCGTTGATCGTCGCCGTCCCGGAGGTCGGCGTCACCAGCCCGAGCAGCATCCGCAACGTCGTCGTCTTGCCGGCGCCGTTCGGGCCCAGGAAGCCCGTCACCGAACCCGGTTCGACCGTGAAGCTCAGGTTCTGCACCGCGTTGACCGGGCCGAACTGCTTGCTCAGGTTCTGCACCACAATCCGGCCACTGCCGTCGTGCATACCGTCCCCTAACGTTCCCGCTGATGGGGCGTCATCCTGCCCTACCCGCGCCGCCCGCGCGCAGGGAACGCTCGAACCGGTGGAGAGCGACTTTCGTCACGTTCCGCGACCGGTCCGTGGCGGCGCCGGAAGCGGTGCCGGGGCCGTGACCTGAGGATTCAAGGACGGGTGCGGTGACCGGGGTGGACCGGGCCGGCAAAAAATTCATTCGACTTGCCGACCCGGTGGCGCAAACCCGGCCGAAGCCCTCTAAGCTAGTAACCGGCGGCCCGCTCCCAATGACCCCCAGGTTGGTTGAGCGGGTCGCCCTCGCTTTTTTCTTCGGGCTTCGCCCTCGAACCAGCTCATCCCTGTTGCCCGGGGGCCGAGCCCCCGGACCCCCACGGTGCCGTCGTCGCGGCTTCCAGCGTCTGTCTGCTCCGGGGCGTGGTAAGTACGACCTTCTGACCTGCGTGTGTGCGATCGTGGCTCGATGCGGATCTTGCTCGTCGAGGATGAGCGGCGGCTGGCCGAGGCGCTGCGGGCCGGGCTGAGCGCCGAGGGGTATGCCGTCGACGTCGCCCACAACGGGCGGGACGCCCTCTGGTACGCCGGGGAACACCCGTACTCCGCGATCATCCTCGACATCATGCTGCCGGGCCTGAACGGCTACCGCGTCTGCCGCCGGCTGCGCGACCAGGGCGACAGCACCCCCATCCTGATGCTCACCGCCAAGGACGGCGAGGACGACGAGATCGAGGCCCTCGACACCGGCGCCGACGACTTCCTCCCCAAGCCCTTTTCCTACGGCGTCCTCCTTTCCCGGCTGCGCGCGCTCATCCGCCGGGGCGGCGCCACCCGGGCGGGGGTCCTCAAACTGGGTGATCTCGAGCTCGACCAGGCCGGCCGGACCTGCAGCCGCGGCGCCGCCGACGTCACCCTCACCGGCAAGGAGTTCGCCCTCCTCGCCTACCTCATGCACCGCCCCGGCCAGGTGGTCACCAAGGCCGAGCTGCTCGACAACCTCTGGGACTTCGCCGCCTCCGCGACCGCCAACCTCGTCGAGGTCCACGTCAGCGCGCTGCGCCGGAAGCTCGGGAGCGAGACGATCCGGACCGTCCGCGGCGCGGGGTACCTCGTGGTGGCTTCCGGTGCGTAGGTTCTTCCGCTCGACCCGCTTCCGGGTGGCGTTGACGGCGTTCGCCGCCTCCGCCGTCGCGCTCGGTGCGGTGTCCGTGTGGTTCGTGCTCCAGGCGGAGGGCCGCCTCCGCAACGCCGCCACGCAGCTGGCCGACGCCCACGCCGACGCGGTCGTCCAGCTCCTGAACACCGGCGCCCGGCCCGCCGACCTGCCGCTGCTCGTCCGCGACTCGATCTACGAGGTCACCGACCGCACGGGCAAGCGCGTCGCGGCCTGCCCGGCTCTGCTCGACGCGACATTGGCCGCCTACGACGCCGACGTCACGCTCCCGCCGTCTGGGTTCGACCGCGCCGGCCGGGACTCCGTCCCGTGCGCTCCCGAGCTGGCCGACCTCGACGAGGACCTCGTCCTGCACGTCGTCCACGCCGACAGCGGCGACAGCGCGTACGACGTCTACGCCGGCGTCGCGATCGATCCCGAGGGCCAGGCCGCCGTCGACTCCGTCCGGACCGTTTTGACGGCCGGCGTTCCCGCGGTCGCGCTGCTGATCGGCGTGATCGCGTGGCTCGCCGTCCGCCGGTCGCTGCGCCCGGTCGAGGCGATCCGCGGCGAGGTCGCCGAGATCGGCGCGCACGACCTGAGCCGCCGGGTGCCAGCCCCGCGCAGCGGCGACGAGATCGCGCGCCTCGCCGGGACGATGAACACCATGCTCGCGCGGCTCGACGAGGCCGTGACGCGTCAGAGCCGGTTCACCTCCGACGCGTCGCACGAGCTGCGCACCCCGCTCGCGTCGCTGCGGACGCAGCTCGAGGTCCTGCTGGCCCACCCCGACCGGCTCGACTGGCGGAAGTCCTGCGAGAACGCGCTGCTCGACGTCACGCGGCTGCAGGACCTCGTCGCCGACCTGGTGCTGCTCGGGAAGCTGGACCATGCGGGCCCGGACCGGCTCGAGCCGGTGGCACTGTCCGA
This sequence comes from Amycolatopsis sp. NPDC104863, assembly GCF_055582965.1. Taxonomy (NCBI): domain Bacteria; kingdom Bacillati; phylum Actinomycetota; class Actinomycetes; order Pseudonocardiales; family Pseudonocardiaceae; genus Amycolatopsis; species Amycolatopsis sp. NPDC104863. Next base: position 91,815 of record NZ_JBVJOW010000011.1, on the reverse strand, counting down.
AGTGGTCGAAGCGGCGGCTGCCGGCCGGGCGGAGATCGAGGTCGCCGGGACGCCGGTGGTGCACGGTCACCGCTCGCGCCTGGAGCGGCTCGTCCGCAACCTCGTCGACAACGCCGAACGGCACGCCGTCTCCCGGGTGGCCGTCACGGTGTCCACTGTGGACGGCCAAGCCGTGCTGACGGTCACCGACGACGGACCCGGCATCCCGGCCGAAGACCGCGAGCGCGTCTTCGACCGCTTCGTCCGTCTCGACGACGCGCGCGCCCGCGACGAGGGCGGTTCGGGCCTCGGCCTCGCGATCGTCGCGGACATCGCCCGCGCGCACGGCGGCACGGCGTCGGTCGAAGAGGGCAGCCGGTTCGTCGTCCGGCTCCCGGAGCTGAAGACGTCTTAAGCTCGCTTCAGGTCCGGTTCAGCGTCCGCGGCCGACGCTGCGGTCATGATCAATCGTCCCTGGTGGCGGCCGCTCGGCCACGCCGAGTACCTGGCGTCGTCGTGGTTCCCCGGCCTCACCGGCCTGCGCGCGCTCGCCGCGCTGGCCGTCGTCTTCTTCCATTACGGCGGCCCGGTCGTCGACCGGCTGCAGGGGTGGATCGCCGTGCAGCTGTTCTTCGTGCTGTCCGGTTTCCTCATCACCACGCTGGCGCTGCGCGAAGAAGACCGCACGGGCGGAATCTCCCTGCGCGACTTCTACGTCCGCCGCGTCTTCCGGATCATGCCGGTGTACTTCCTGCTGCTCGGCCTGACGGCGCTGGCGGTGACGTTAACCGGCGTTTACCAGAGCAGCCGGCTCGTCGACGCGATGCCGTTCTACCTGACCTTCCTCAACGAGGTCGTCGACTTCAACACGCCGTACCCGACGTCGTGGTCGCTCGGGGTGGAGGAGAAGTTCTACCTCGTCTGGCCCGCTCTGCTCGTGCTGACGGCGCGCACCGGCAAGACCGCGCTGCGCCTGCTGATCGGCGCCGGCGCGCTGGGCGTCGTGCTCGGGGTGCTGCCGCTCGCTCCCGCGCACCAGTGGGCGAGCCTCTCGGTGCACTACGGCTCGCTGGTGGTCGGCTGCCTGCTCGCGCTGGCGCTGCACCACCCGCGCGGGTTCGCGGTGCTGCGGCCGCTGACCAGCCCGGCCGCGGCGGTCGGCGTGGCGCTCGGCTTCTGCGTGCTGCAGCTCTCGGTCAAGCCGCTCGGACAGTCCTTCGGCGGCCACTGGCAGTTCGTCGTCCCGGTGTACGCCGGGGGATCGGCGTTGCTGCTCGTGGCGGCGATCTCGCAGGGCCCGGTCCGGCGGTTGCTCGCGAGCCGTCCGCTGAAGTTCGTCGGCGACCGGTCCTACGCGCTCTACCTCGCGCAAACGGGCGCCGCGGGCGTGACCGGGCTCCTGCTGCCGACGGGGCTCGGCAAGGCCGTCGCGACTTCCGCCGTCGCGCTGCTCTTCGCGTGCGGTCTGCGGAGGTGGGTCGAGCTGCCCGCCATCGCGTACGGACGCCGGCTGCTGCGGAAAGGGGAGCGGGCCCCTGCCGGAGAACGACAGGGGCCCGCTCGGGTGAGGTAGGTCAGGCGAGGACGGTGTCCAGCGGCGTGTGCGGCAGGTCGTGCGCGACCGCGACCGGGCCGTTGGTCAGGGCGCCGGCGTGGGTGTTGAGGCCCTTGGCCAGCGCGGCGTCGGCCTGCAGCGCGGCCTTCCAGCCGTGCTCGGCCAGCTGCACCGCGTAGGGCAGCGTGACGTTCGTGAGGCCGTAGGTCGACGTCCGGGGCACCGCGCCCGGCATGTTCGCGACGCAGTAGAAGACCGACTCGTGCACGGTGTAGGTCGGGTCGTCGTGCGTGGTCGGGCGCGAGTCGGCGAAGCAGCCGCCCTGGTCGATCGCGATGTCGACGAGCACGCTGCCGGACTTCATGCGGGCGACGAGCTCGTTCGAGACCAGCTTCGGCGCCTTCGCGCCCGGCACCAGCACCGCGCCGACGACCATGTCGGCCTGCAGCACGGACTCCTCGACCGACAGCCGGTTCGACGTCACCGTGCGGATGCGGCCGCCGAAGTCGTTGTCGATCTGGCGGAGGCGGTCGACGTTCGTGTCGAGGATCTCGACGTCCGAGCCGAGGCCCAGCGCGACGCGGGCGGCGTTCAGGCCGGCGACCCCGCCGCCGATGACGACGACGCGCGCCGGGTGCACGCCGGGGATGCCGCCGGGCAGGACACCGCGCCCGCCGCTCGGCTTCATCAGCGAGAACGCGCCGACCTGCGGGGCCAGCCGGCCCGCGACCTCGGACATCGGGGCGAGCAGCGGCAGCGCGCCACTGGCGGTCTGGACCGTCTCGTAGGCGATCGCGGTGGTGCCCGCGGCCAGCAGCGCGTCGGTCAGCGGCCGGTCGGCGGCGATGTGCAGGTAGGTGAAGAGGACCTGGTCGGCGCGCAGCCGGGGGTACTCCTCGGCGATCGGCTCCTTGACCTTGAGCACCAGCTCGCCCTCGGCCCAGGTCTCGTCGGCGGTGGCGAGGATCTTCGCGCCGGCGGCGACGTACTCCTCGTCGGTGATGGACGAGCCCACCCCGGCGCCGGTCTCGACGAAGACGTCGTGCCCGCGGCCGACCAGCTCGTGCACCCCGGCCGGGGTCAGCGCGACCCGGTACTCGTGCTTCTTGATTTCACGGGGAACGGCGATACGCACGGTCGGCCTCCTGGGTCGGTCTGCGTCCGGATTTCGGTGCGGTGGTGCCACTCACGGTGAACCACCCGGACGGCGGTGTCATCGTGCTGGGCGAACATTTCTTTGCCGCATTCATGGTTCTGTGCGGACAAGGCCGTTGACTTCGACCGCGCTGGAGGTTGCAGCGTGCAGGCATGAGAGCTGTGTGGTTGCGGGAGTTCGGCGGGCCGGAAGCGCTGGAGCCGGGGGATGCGCCGGACCCCGTCCCCGGGCCCGGCCAGGTGCTGGTGGAGGTGACGTTCGCGAACATCACGTTCGTCGAGACCCAGACGCGCGCCGGGACGGGACCGTTCCGTCCGGTGCTGCCGGTCGTCCCCGGCAACGGCGTCGGCGGCGTGATCAGCTCCGTCGGCCTGGGGGCGGATCCGGAGCTGGCGGGGCAGCGAGTGGTCACCTCGACCGGCGGTTCCGGCGGGTACGCGCAGCGCGTCGCGGTGGACGCGGCGGCGGTCTTCCCGGTGCCCGACGCGCTCGCGCTCGACGTGGCGGTGGCGGTGCTCGCGGACGGCCGCACCGCGACTGGACTGGTGCACACGACCAGGGTGCGCCCCGGCGATCGTGTCCTGGTCGAAGCGGCGGCGGGCGGGGTCGGCAGCCTGCTGGTGCAGCTCGCGAAGGCAGCAGGCGCCGAGGTGGTCGGCGCCGCGGGGGGTCCGGCGAAGCTGGCGCAGGTGCGCGAGCTCGGCGCGGACGTCGCCGTCGACTACCGCAGCCCGGACTGGACGGCGGGCATCGGCGAGCTCGACGTCGTCTTCGACGGCGTGGGCGGCACGATCGGCACGGCTGCGTTCGGCCTGCTGCGCCGCGGCGGCCGGATGGCGATGTACGGCCTCGCGGGCGGCGCGTGGGCCGAAGTGCCCGAAGAGGAAGCCGCGGCCCGCGGGGTTTCCCTGGTCCGCTCGCTCGGCGGGCCGGCGGAGATGCGCGCGTTCACGGAGTCGGCGCTGGCGGAGGCCGCGGCAAGCCGGCTGGCGCCGGTGATCGGCCAGCGCTTCCCGCTCGAAAAGGCGGCTGACGCCCACGCGGCCATCGAATCCCGCACCACGCTGGGGAAAACGCTGCTGGTCGTGTGAGCTAGCCGGTCGGGCGGGTCAGGTAGACGCGGTCCGCGGCGGCGGTCTCGACCGGCTGCCAGCCAAGCTTCTCGTAGAAGCGCAGGGCACCGGCGTTCTCGGGATTGACGGCGAGGTGGCACGACTTCGCCCCGGCCGCCGCGACCGAGGCGAGGAACGTGTCGATCAGCGCCCGCCCGTGGCCCGCGCCGCGCTGCCCGGCGAGCAGGTTGACGTGCAGGTGCGCCGGGTGCGCCGCCAGTTCGGGCCGGAGCTGCCGCTCCGGGTGGAACATCGTGTCGAGCCGCCGCTCCTCTTCGGTGCGCGGCGGCCCCGGCGGCGGCTGGTAGCGCTCGCGGAGTTTCGGCAGCCACTGCTCCTGGTAAGCGGCGACTAACTTCGCCGTATCGGCCGTGCCGATCACGTACCCGGCCACGCGCCCGCCGTCGTCGAGCACGTAGGCGTGTTCCGGTTCGAGGAAGAGGTACGGCCCGGCGGCGGTGTCGGGCACGAGGTCGTCGGTGCGGTACCGCCCTCGCACCCCCGCGCCGGCGGCCGCGGTGTCGACGCAGATGGCGTAGACGGCGGCCCGGTCGCGGTCGCGGTAGGGCCGGATCTCAGTGGTCAACGCGAGGCCTCCAGGGTCTTGATCACCACTGTGCCGTCAGCTCCAGCGCAGCGCCACCAGCTGCGTGAGCAGCGCCAGTCGGACGTCGGGGTCGTCGAGGTCCAGCGGCACCAGCTCGAGCAGCTTCCGCATCCGGTAGCGCAGGGTGTTGGGGTGGATCCGCAGCTCCCGCGCCGCCGCGCGCGGGTCGCCGGGGTGCCGCAGCCACTCGTACAGCGTCTCGACGTAACCGGCCTTCGCCGCTTCGTCGTGCGCGCGCAGCATGCCCAGCGGGCCGAGCTCCGCGACCTTCGCCGCGGCGGCCGCCGTTGCGCCGCGGTGGAGCGTCAACGCCGTCCAGGCTTCGTCGAAGGTGATGACGCGCTCGTCCAGGATCTCCGCGCGCAGCAGGCCGAGAGCTTCGTCGGCCTGCACACGCGACGCCGAAAGGTCGCCGATCTCGCCGGGCGCGCCTGCCGCGGCGCGCGGAGCTCCGCTACGACGAGACGGTCCCGTCGCGACGAGAGCGTCGCGCAGCTCCGCCCAGCCGCCGGGGCCGGACCGGTCCGGGACCACGGCGTAGAGCAGCCCGCCGAGCTCGGTCGCCACCGGGCGGCGGCCGATGCCCTGGGAGATCCGTTCGAGCAGCGCGAGCCGCAGACCTTCCGCGTCGCGCCCGTCGCCGCCGGTGACCTCGATGACGACCACGCGGTGCGGCTCGTCGGACAGGTCCAGCTCGGCCATCGCTTTGCGCGGGTTCGCGCGGCCCTCGAGCACTCCGCGCAGCAGCTCTGCGGACGCGCGGCGCTGTGCGTCGGTGTGCGCGCGCCGGCGCAGCAGGTGCAGCGCGACGACGGGGGCGGCGTCGGCGAAGGCGGCAGCGCGCTCGTCGGACACCGGGCCGGCGACCACCGCCCACATCGAGCCGAGCAGCTCGCCGCCCATCCGGATCGGGACGATCAGCCGCGGCAGCGTGCCGTCGCGCTGGGCGGGCACGAAGATCGTCTGCCGGCCGCGCGACAGCTCCCGGAACACCCCGCGCGAGCGGAACCGCGCGAGCACGTCGTCGGGGATGCGGCGGCCCATGATCGTGGCGACGCGCGCCGGGTCGGTGAGGTCCTGGCGCGCGGAGTAGGCGAGCACGCGCGAGTTGGTGTCCTCGATGGTCACCGGCGCGTCGACGACGCTCGCGACCGCGTCGGCCAGCCGGAACAGGTCACCCGAGCCGGGATCGAGGTCTTCGGACTCGTCGGCGAGCGCGTCGAGGACGGTCCGCAGCAGCCATACGAGCTGCGCCCAGGACGTCGCCGCGTGCACCTGGATCAGCGCGATCCCGCTGGCCTTCGCGGCCCGCTTCACAGCCGGCTTCCCGGCGACGGGCGGCTTCAGCAGCACGGCGGCGGCACCCTGTCCGGCGCTCTGCTTCACCAGCTCGGCGGCGTCCTCGGATCCGGTCGTGGCGACGCCGAGCACGAGGTCCCCGGCGGCCAGGGTGACGGCCCCGCCGGGCTCGGCGATGACCACGTCGGCGACCGCGGGCGAGTCGTCCGGCACCTGGAGCGCGTGGAGCAGCGTCGGCCCCACCCGGTCGACGACACTGCGTACCGACACCACGGCGTCATTCTCGCCGAGAAACCCCTGGACGGCTCGGTAGGGTCGAGCGCGTGACCGATGCGCGGGGGATCGTCGAATCCGGCTACGACAGCTCCGCGGAGCGCTACCTCGAGTGGAGCGCGCGGATCCCGGACGACGCACGGCTGCGGCTCCTCGGCGAACTGACCGACCGGCTCGCGGACGGCGCTGCCGTGCTCGACCTCGGCTGCGGAGCCGGTGTCCCGTGCACCGCACTGCTCGCCGAGCGGCACGACGTCGTCGGTGTCGACTTGTCGGCGACGCAGCTCGCGCTCGCGCGGCGGAACGTCCCCGGCGCGCGGTTCGAGAAGGGCGACATGACCGGGGTGACCTTCCCGGACGCGAGCTTCGACGCCGTCACGGCGTTCTACTCGGTGCTGCACGTCCCGCGCGACGAGCAGGGCGCCTTGTTCACGCGCATCTCCCGCTGGCTCCGGCCGGGCGGCTGGTTCCTCGCCGCGCTGGGCTGCAGCGAAAGCGACGGCGTCGAGGCCGACTGGCTCGGCACACCGATGTTCTTCAGCAGTCACGCGCCGGAGGTTAACCGTCGTTTACTCGCCGAAGCGGGCTTCACGCTGGTCGTCGACGAAGTCGTGACGATGCACGAGCCGGAGGGTGAAGCCACCTTCCACTGGGTGCTCGGCCGCAGCTAGACCTCGTGCGGTTTGCGCGCGTCGATGTCCTCCGGGGTGTACTGCTCGCGCCGGAGAAGACCGCCCGGCGGACGAGGTCGTCCGGGTCCGCGGTCTCCAGCGTCAGCAGCAGCGGAGTGCCGCCGATCGTCGACGGCGCCAGCGCGTCCAGGGCGGCGATCTCCTGGCTCACCAGCAGCCGCGCGTCGCCGACGGCCAGTTCCACGAACAGCACGGTGCCGTCCGGCAGCACCGTGCGGAACAGCTCCACCGCGCCGAACGCTTTGGTGTAGAAGGAAAGCGCCGCGTCGACGTCGCACACGAACAGGTGCGGCACCAGGCCGAGCGGTCGGCTCACGCCGACTCTCGCAGATTCGCGTCGTCGGCCGCGGCCACCAGGCGACGCAGGAGCGATGCCTCACGCGACGCGGCTTCGCGGCCGGCCGGGGTTAACCGGTAATAACGTCATCGGGAGTCCTCGCCCGGGAGCTCCTCGGCCAGGCCGTCGGCGTCGAAGACCAGGCGCGCGCCAAGGCGTTCTGGTCCGAGACGGTCGGCTTCGCGATCACGACCGACGTGCCTCACGACGACCAGGGCCGGCGCTGGGTCGAGGTCACCGCCCCAACGGGACGATCCTCGTGCTCAGCGAGAGCCCCGAGGATCGTCGCCGGAGTGACGGCGAGCAGCTGTCGACGTCGAACTTCTTCTACGCTGACGACGTCGAGAAGACCTACGAAGAGCTGTCGGCGAAAGGTGTGGAATTCCCCGCGAAGCCGGAGAAGCAGCCCTGGGGCTGGTGGTCGATGTTCACCGACTCCGAGGGGAACCGCTCCGCGCTGCAGCAGCGCGACTGACGCGGCTAGCGCGACAAGACGGCGTTCAGGACCCGCCACAGCTCACCCGCGGGGTCCTCGACGGCCTCCCGGGCCCGCCAGGCCACGATGCCGTCCGGGCGCACGAGGGACGCGCCCCCGGCGGACAGCCCGTATCGCGCGGCGAAGACATCGTCGTCGACGACGTGGCAGTCGAGGCGGACGCCGGTCTCGGCCGCGATGTCGGCCGCGGCCCGCTCCCAGCCGCCGTCGGCGCAGAGCAGCACCCACGAGTGCCCGAGCAGGTCCACAGTGGACGCCAGGCCGGGCGCGCGGAAGCCGGGACGGCCGGTCGGCGCGAGGACGTCCTCGACGCGCGCGCCGTCGTCCGGCTCCTCCGAGAGCACCGCCGTCGAGCGGTAGCGGAACGCGAGGATGGCCGCCAGGGCGTCCACCGGCTCGGTCAGCCCGGAGACGTCCAGGTCGGGGTGCATCCGCTGCTTCATGTTGTGCAGCGAGGTGTCGATGATCATCCGGGCGATCGGCTTCCGCTCGGCCTCATAGGTGTCGAGCAGCGCCGGACCCGCGTCGCCGCGCAGCACCGCCGCGAGCTTCCACGCGATGTCCGCGCCGTCGCCGACGGCCGTGTTGCCGCCCTGCCCGCCGGTCGGCGGGGTCACCTTCGCCGCGTCGCCGGCGAGGAAGACCCGGCCGGACCGGAAGCGGTCGGCCAGCCGCGCGGCGATCTCCCAGGAGCCGACCCAGACGATCTCCGGCTCGAGCTCCGGCAGGTCGGTCGCCGCGCGGATCATCGAGACCAGCCGGTCGTGGCCGAAGTCCGCCGGGCTTTCGCCCTTTTCGGGGAAGTAGTCCGGCGCGAAGACGTACCGGTTCGGGACGTCGGTGTTGACCAGCCCGGCGGTGAAGTCGCCGTGCTGCAGGTAGAAGAGGTCGGTCACGCCGGCCTGGACGCGGTCGCCGAGGTCGGCGTCGAACACGACGCCGAGGCAGTGGCTCAGCGCGTCCATCCCGGTGGTCCCGATGCCGAGCCGGGCCCGGATGCCGCTGCGGCCGCCGTCGGCCGCGACGACGTAGTCGGCGCGCACCACCGTCTCCTCGCCGGAGTCGCGGTGCCGCAGGGTCGCGGTCACGCCGTCGTCGTCCTGGGCCAGGTCGGTGAGCTCGGTGCGGAACCGCACGCGCGCGCCGGCCTTCTCGGCGTGCGCCAGCAGGATCGGCTCGACGACGTCCTGCCCGGCCATCCCGGCGGGCATCGTCGTGGCGGCCGAGACGTCGAACTCGCTGCCGTCTTCCATCAGCTGGTGCAGGACGCGCCCGGCGAGGCTCGTCGCGACCGTGATCCGCAGCCCCTGTGACGCTCTCGGGCTCGCCGCCAGCACGTCGCGGTCGATTCCTGCCCAGTGGAACAGCTCCATCGTGCGCCAGTTCTGCCCGGCGGCCCGCGAATGGACCGACGTTCCGGCGTGCCGTTCGACGGTCAGCACGTCCACTCCCTCTTGCGCCAGGAATAACGACGCCGACAGCCCGCCCAGCCCGGCCCCCACGACCAGGACCTGCACCCGCTCCACCATGACTACCTCCATGCCTGTGAATCTCCCTTGCTAAATATCTTAGACAGAGAGAGATCTCGGAAGCAAGGGGCTAGGCTCTCAGGACGTGGGAACGGTTGGGTACTCCGTTCGGCGCAAGTAGCTTCGAGCCGAACGAACCCCTTGAGCCGCAAGGAGAAACCGATGAGCGCGGACGACACCTCGGCGTGGTCCTTCGAGACCAGGCAGATCCACGCGGGCGCCGCGCCGGATCCCACCACCGGCGCGCGGGCCACGCCGATCTACCAGACGACGTCGTACGTCTTCCGCGACACCCAGCACGGCGCCGACCTGTTCAGCCTCGCCGAGCCGGGCAACATCTACACGCGGATCATGAACCCGACCCAGGACGTGCTGGAGCAGCGCGTCGCGGCGCTCGAAGGGGGTGTCGCGGCCCTGGCGTTCGCCTCCGGCTCCGCCGCGACCACGGCGGCGATCCTGAACCTCGCGGGCGCGGGTGACCACTTCGTGTCCAGCCAGTCGCTCTACGGCGGCACCTACAACCTCTTCCACTACACGCTGCCGAAGCTCGGCGTCGAGGTCACGTTCATCGACGACCAGGACGACCTCGAGCAGTGGCGCGCCGCCGTCCGGCCGAACACGAAGCTGTTCTTCGCCGAGACGCTGGCGAACCCGGGCAGCAACGTCCTCGACATCCGCGCCGTCGCCGACGCCGCGCACGAGGCCGGTGTCCCGCTGGTCGTCGACAACACCGTGCCGACGCCGTACCTGGTGCGCCCGATCGAGCACGGCGCCGACGTCGTCGTCCATTCGGCGACGAAGTACCTCGGCGGCCACGGCACCACGGTGGCCGGCGTGCTGGTCGACGGCGGCACGTTCGACTTCGGCAAGGACCCGGCGAAGTTCCCGGGCTTCAACGAGCCGGACCCGAGTTACCACGGCCTGAAGTACTGGGAGGCGCTCGGCCCGGGCGCGTACGCCGCGAAGGCGCGTGTGCAGATCCTGCGCGACACCGGCGCGGCGATCGCGCCGCTCAACAGCTTCCTGATCCTGCAGGGCATCGAGACGCTGTCGCTGCGCGTCGAGCGGCACGTGCAGAACGCGCAGGCGCTGGCCGAGTGGCTGGAGCAGCGTGACGAGGTCGAGAAGGTGTACTACGCCGGCCTGCCGTCCAGCCCGTTCTACTCCGCGGCGCAGAAGTACCTGCCGCGCGGCGCGGGCGCGGTCCTGTCGTTTGACTTGCGCGGCGGGGTCGAGGCGGGCCGAAAGTTCGTCGACGGCACCGAGCTGCACAGCCAGCTGGTGAACCTCGGCGACGTCCGCAGCCTGATCGTGCACCCGGCGTCGACCACCCACAGCCAGCTTTCGGCTGAGGAGCAGCTCGCCAGCGGCGTGACGCCCGGCCTGGTCCGGATCGCCGTCGGGCTCGAAGGCATCGAGGACCTCAAGGCCGACCTGGAGGCCGGATTCCGGGCGGCCAAGGCGGAACTGTGACGGGTGAGCCCGTCACCGGCGCCTGGCGGATCGGGGATCCGCCGGGCCGCCGGAAGTTCGTCACCGGCCCCGGCGCGCTCGCGCTGGAGGCCGGTGGCGTGCTGCCCGGCTTCACCCTCGCGTACGAAACCTGGGGAACGCTGAACTCCGACGCGTCCAACGCGGTCCTCGTCGAGCACGCCCTGACCGGCGACAGCCACGCGGCCGGGCCGGTCGAGCCGGGCCACCCCAGCGCGGGCTGGTGGGACGGGCTGATCGGGCCCGGGAAGGCGCTGGACACCAGCGAGCTGTTCGTAGTGGTGCCGAACGTGCTCGGCGGGTGCCAGGGGTCGACCGGCCCCTCGTCGGAGCTGGACGGCGAGCCGTGGGGGAGCCGGTTCCCGGTGGTGACCGTGCGGGACCAGGTGGCTTCGGAGGCCGTGCTGGCGGACGCGCTCGGCATCGAGCGCTGGGCGGCCGTCGTCGGTGGGTCGATGGGCGGCATGCGCGCGCTGGAGTGGGCGGTGACGCTGCCCGCGCGGGTGGCGTCGGTGCTGGTCCTGGCTTCGACGGCCCGGGCGTCGGCCGAGCAGATCGCGTGGGCGGCGCCGCAGCTGCACGCGATCCGCGGCGACCGGGACTTCCACGGCGGTGACTACTATTCGGCGGCTTCGGGGCCGGTCCGGGGGCTCGGGGTCGCCCGGCGGATCGCGCACGTCACCTACCGCAGCGAGCCGGAGCTGACCCAGCGCTTCGGCCGGTCGTACCAGGGCGAGGAAGACCCGTTGCGGGGCGGGCGGTTCGCCGTCGAGTCCTATTTGGACCATCACGCCGAGAAGCTGGCGGGCCGCTTCGACGCGAACAGCTACCTGGTGCTGACGGAGTCGATGAACACCCACGACGTCGGCCGCGACCGCGGCGGCGTGGCGGCCGCGCTGAGCCGCGTGACGGCCCGCGCGGTGATCGGCGGGGTGGACAGCGACCGGCTGTACCCGCTGTACCAGTCCGCGGAGATCGCGGCCGGGATCCCGGGAACGGCCGAGCCGTCGGTGGTTTCCTCGCCGTACGGCCACGACTCGTTCCTCATCGAGACGGCGCAGATCGCGGCGCTGGTGAAGACGCTCCTGAGCTAGTACGTCGGCGTGCGTACGGGCACGCGCCGCTCCCGGGCGGATGCCCGCGCGGGTCCCGCCGCGGGATCGTGGCGGCATGCGGAAAGCCTGGCTGATGTTCGCCGTCGCGATCGGGTTCGGCGCGGTGCTCACCTACCCGTACCTGGGCCTCGACGTCGAGGACAGCCGTCTCGCCGTGCGCGACGGCCTGCAGTACGCGGTCCTGGTGGCGCACATCTTCACGGCCGCGGTGGCGCTCGTGCTCGGCCCGCTGCAGTTCGTGCCGAAGGTGCGGGCTCGCCGGCGCGTCCACCGGACCATCGGCCGGGTCTACCTCTTCGCCGGGGTGCTGCCGTCGGCGCTGGCGACGATCCCGGTCGCGCTCTGGTCGGGCCGGCTCGTCACGCAGCTCGGCCTGACCACCGCGGGGGTGCTGTGGCTGGTCACCGGCGGCCTCGCGTACCGGGCGGCGCGCCGGCGTGACTTCGCCGCGCACCGGGCGTGGATGATGCGCAACTACGCGCTGACGTTCCTCGCCGTCACCTCACGCGTCCTCGTGCCGGTGCTCCTGCTGGCGCAGATCCCGTTCGGCGGCGTCGGCCCGGCGAGCGCGGCCACGCTGATCCCGATCGGCCAGACGCTCGGCTGGGTCGTCAACCTGGCCGTCGTCGAGGTCCTGCTCCGGCGGCGTCAGCGGCCGGTGACCCGTTCTCCCCAGCGCACCAAGCCGTTCGCGACCCGGCGCGACGCGTCGGCGGCGTAGTCGCCGAGCCGCTCGGCGGCCTTGTCGGACAGCTTCGCGACCCGCCAGGCGACGTCGTCCGCCCGCTCTCCCGCTTCGTCGCCCGCCGTCGTGATGCGGTCCGCGAGGCGGCCGGTTCCCGCGGCGAGCAGATCCTTGAGCGCCATGACTTCCCCTCCGCTAGAGCATTCCGGCGCGGCGCCACAGCACCGCGCTCGGGCCGCCGATCAGGTTGTTCTCCCGCAGGAAGCGCACGAGCTTCCGCGCGCCGAAGGCCAGCGTCTCCCGCCGGTGCGCGCTGCCCCGCGCGGCCGCGACCGCCGCGCCCGGGTCGATGCCGGCCCGCAGGTACTGCCGCGGCCGCGACAGCAGCCGGGACATCAGCAGCGCGCCGACGGCGACCACGATCCGCGCGAACTCCTTGCGCCACCACGGCGCGTCGGCCAGTTCGCGGACCAGGTCGTCCCGCGCGTACCGGACGTGCCGCGCCTCTTCGGTGACGTGGATCCGCATCACCGCGCGCACCACCGGCTGTACCGACTCGTCGTCGAGGTGCTCGCGCTGCAGCGCGTCGAAGATCTCCTCGCCGATCAGCGTCGCGACCCACATCGCCGGCCCGTGCAGGATCACCGGGAGCGCCTGCGCGGAGAGCTGCAGCCACCGGTTGTTGCGGTACGGCCGGCCGCCGACGCGCTCGATCAGCGTCGCGAACATCGTGGAGTGCCGGCATTCGTCGGCGATCTCGGTGAGCGCGTAGTGCACGTGCCGGGTGGTCGGGTCCTGGTGGTAGGACGCGCGCAGCAGCATCTGCATCAGGATGATCTCGAACCAGATCCCGACGCTGACGGTGTTCACCAGCTCCTGGCGCGACAGCTCGATCCGCTGCTCCCGCGTCAGCGTGTCCCACAAGGGCGTGCCGTACAGCGAAACCAGCCGCTCGGGGATGAAGAACTGGTCCTCGTTGAGCGGCGCGGCCCAGTGGACATCGACGTCCGGGTCGTACGAGAGCCGCGCGCTCGACTTGAGCAGCCTCTCGGCCGTCGCTTCGCGATCACCCATCCGTGCCTCCCTGTGTCCTGAAACACTAGAACGTATGAAACAAGTTCCGTCAAGTTGTAAAGTCGCCTAGGGTTGGGTCATGCGCGACCTCCTGAAACACGCGCTCGAAGCCGAGCTGCCCGGCGACGAGACCGCGGAACGGATCATGGGCGCGGCGCTCACCCAGGCCGAGGACTTCGGGCTGCGCCGGTTCACCGTCGACGACGTCGCGCGCCGCGTCGGCCTTTCGCGGGTGACGATCTACCGCTACTTCCCCAAGAAGGACCAGCTGCTCAGCGCGTTGGTCCTGCGGGAGATGAAGCGGTTCCTGACGAAGGTCGACGCCGTGCTGGAGGCGCAGGCGACACCGGAGGAGAAGCTCATCGAGGGGTTGAGCTTCTCCCTGGTGTACCTGCGCGGCCACCGGCTGCTGAACCGGTTGCTGCGCACCGAGCCGGAGCTGATCCTGCCGCACCTGACCGTCCAGGCCGGCGGCCTGTTCGCGGCCGCGCGCGAGCGCATCGCGGCGCACTTCCACGCGGAGATCGCGGCCGGGCGGCTCAGCCTGCCCGCCGAGGACATCGACGGGATGGCGGAGCTGCTGATCCGGGTCGTGGTGTCGCTGGTCCTGACACCGGACACGGTGCTCCCGGTGGACGACGACGCCGGCCGCCGCCGGCTCGCCGAGCTCTACCTGGCGCCGATCGTGCGGTCCCTGCGTCCGGCCTAGTCCGAGACGGCTTCCGAGATCCAGGGGGCCACCGGCAGGTCGCGGTCCAGGCACTCCACCGACAGCCGGATCGTCCAGCGCAACGCCTGCAGCACGAGGCTGTCCACCTCGTCGGGCGCGGCGTTGGCGAGGGCGATCTCGACCTGCTCCTGCGCCGCCTCGGTGTTGCCGTGGACCTCCGCGAGCAGTGTCCGCACCGCGGTCCGCACCGGCGGGTCGGCCTGGTCGATCGAGACCTCCTCGCCGTCTTCGTCGAAGACCTGGACCTTGACCGGCGCGCTGCCGCCGTCGCCGAGGGTGGACACCATGGCGCTGCACTCGCCGAACAGCAGCAGCATCAGCGCCTTGGTCTCGTCCGCGCGGGCCTGCGGTTCGACGGCCGTCGGGGCGACCTCGACGAGGGCTTCGGCGTCGTCACCGACGCTCAGCGCGGTCAACGCGCGCTGGGCCTTCTCGACGAGCCGCTCGTTCCAGTCCGGGTCCACGTGCCCCATCAAACACCAGCGACGCCACTCGTGGGGATACCTTGATCCGGGTCGGTCATCCGGCCGCGCGGAGGGCACCCAGCGCGAGCCGGGAGAGCAGTTCCGCGAGTTCTGCGTCACCGAGATGGCGGTTGTACGGTGTCGAGTTGATCAACCCGAACACGGCGTGTGCCGCCGACCGCGCCTGCCGTTCTCCCAGTTCCGGCATGGCTTCGCGAATCGCGCGGACCCACACCTCGACGTACTGGCGCTGCAGCGCGCGCACCTGCTTGCGGTCGGCGTCGGTGAGGTTCGCGAGGTTGCGCTCCTGGACGGTGATCAGCGCCGGGTGCGCGAGCGCGAAGCCGACGTGGAACGCCACGAGTCCGGTCAGCGTGTCGTCCCGCGAGCCGGGCCGGTTCGCCCACGCCGTGCCGCCGTCGAGCAGGTAGCGGCTGATCGAGTTCAGCATCTCGCCGAGGATCGCGTCCTTGCTCCGGAAGTGCCGGTAGAGCGCCGGTCCGGAGATGCCGACCGCGGCGCCGATGTCGTCGATGCCGACACCGTGGAAGCCGTGGTGGGCGAACAGCTCGGCGGCCGCGGCCAGGATCTGTTCACGTCTGCTCGCCTTCTCGCCGTTCACGAGTGGCGTGGGGTTGGCCGGCATCTGGCCATATTAAGGCCGGAAGTTAGCGATCGCTAACTTCTTGCAGGTTGTGACGCTGGTCACGACCCGGTGTACCCGGAGTGGATCGCCGGTGGACCTCCCGGAGCGAAGCTGCGGGCCGGCACATCGGGAGGCGGTTGTGGAGAACGGTGACGGGGTCCGGCGCGCGGTGCTGTACACGCTGTCCGGCGGGTTCGTGTCGGTGGCGTTCGCCCTGCTGGGGGCAGCGGCGGCGGAGGCCAAGACGATCCCGGACGGGGCATCCGGCGCCCCGGCGCCCAAGGACACCGCGCTGAAGGTGGCGAGCGCGGTCCCGGGCATGGGGGTCCTGAAGGCGGCGGACACGGCGCGGAAGGTGACGGAGTCCGCGGCG
Source organism: Amycolatopsis sp. NPDC104863 (assembly GCF_055582965.1). Taxonomy (NCBI): domain Bacteria; kingdom Bacillati; phylum Actinomycetota; class Actinomycetes; order Pseudonocardiales; family Pseudonocardiaceae; genus Amycolatopsis; species Amycolatopsis sp. NPDC104863. Next base: position 76,202 of record NZ_JBVJOW010000011.1, on the reverse strand, counting down.
AAGACGCCGGCTCCGCCCAAGAAGAGCACCCCGGTGAGGGACGCCGCTGCCAAGGCGGGCTCGTCGTCGAAGAAGGATGAGGCGAAGAGGGATGCGGCGGTGCGGGTGGCGAGTGCGGTGCCGGGGATGGGCGCGTTGAAGGCGGTGGATGCGGCGCGGAAGGTGTCGTCGTCGTCGGCGAGGGAGGAGCGGTCGGGTTCGTCGAAGTCGTCGTCGAAGAAGGATGAGGCGAAGAGGGACGCCGCGGTTCGGGTGGCGAGTTCGGTGCCGGGGATGGGTGCGTTGAAGGCGGTGGATGCGGCGCGGAAGGTGTCGTCGTCGGCGAAGGACGGGCAGTCGGGTTCGTCGAAGTCGCGCTCGAAGAAGGACGGGGCGAAGAGGGACGCCGCGGTTCGGGTGGCGAGCGCGGTGCCCGGAATGGGCGCGCTGAAAGCCGTCGACGCCGCGCGGAAAGTCGCGGACTCGGGTGGCGGCAAGTCGCCGGTGAGGAGTGCGCGTTCCGGCGATCTGACAGAGAAGGACGTACGTTCGGCCTTGGCCGCCGCCGGGGCGGTGCCGGGGATGCGTTCGCTCAACGCCGTGCAGGCCGCGCGGAAGGTGGCGGAGAAGCCGGCGCAACGGGACCGGACCGCGTTGGCGGCCGCGAGTGCTGTTCCCGGGCTCGGTGTGCTCAAGGTCGCCGGTGAGGCGGCCGCGCACGTGAAGAGCCGGCGGACCGTCGTGCCCGCCCAGCACCGTGTTCCCGGCACCGTCGCCGCCTTCAAGGCCGATGACGGGTTGCCCCTGCCGCCGCCGTCACCGATTCCGTTCACCCCCTTCTGTCAGGGGCAGGAAGGCTGTGAGCGCGGGCAGACCTGGTTCGCCCAGCGGGTCCTGGAGCTCGCCGCGGCCGCGGACAAGTACGGCGTGCACGTCAAGTCGGAGGGGTCCGACGTCGACGGCGAAGTGACGCCGCCCGACCTGCCCAAGGGCAAGCTCCTCGGCGCCGAAGGGCACGCGGACTACGACCACGGGACCTGGTCCGCCGGCAACGGGGCCGTCGGCGGTGAATACCACGTCGGGCTGAAGGGGGAAGGAACGCTCAGCGTGGGCAAGGACCGGATCGGCGCTGATGCCGAGGTCAAGGCCGGCGTCACCGCCAGCCTCCCGGAATACACCCTGCCGCTCGGGCCGATCACGTTCAAAGCGTCGCCCGAAGCCTGGCTCGGGTTCGGTGCCAAGGCCGGCGCCGGCATCGAGGTCACCGACGACCGGAAGGTCCGGTTCAAGACCAAGCAAGGGGTGTCGCCGGGCATCGGCGGCTCGCTCGGCCTGGAGGTCGAGGTCGACCAGCAGGCGCTCGAGGACGAGCTTTTCGGCCACTGAACGAGAGGTGGGCCGAAGGTGGAGGACTGCGCCGGGCGAGCCGCGATCGGGACGGCGAAGGCCGCCGTCGGCGTGAGGGTGACGGCCGTGCTCGCGCGCTCGGGTCCGGACCCCGGGACCGGGTGCGAAACTGGGACCCCGAGGACCCGCCACCGGACAGGACCACGCCGCGATGACGATCGACCACCCGCTCGACGATCTTGTCCCCGTCGGGGACGGGCCCGTGGCCACCGTGCTTGCCGGGGTCGCCGAAGACGGGCAGAGCGCCTTTGCGCTCAAGGTCTTCCCGGGGCCGCTGCCGCGGCGGGTGCGCGCCGGGCTCGAGCGGGAGCTGGCCCGGCTGCGCCCGCTGGCGGCCGGGGCGCCGCTTCTGGTGCCCGATGCCGTCGACGCGCTGCCCGACGGGCGGGTGGCGCTGCGGATGGCCCTCTGCACGCAGTCGCTGACCGAGCTCGTCGGCAGCGCCGGGCCGCTGGACGGCGAGGACGTGCTCGCCCTCGGCGAGGCCGTCGCCGTCGCGCTGGTGGCCTTGCACGGCGCCGGGATCGCGCACGGCGGGGTGTCCCCGGACAACGTCCTCTTCGGGCCGGAGGGCGAACCGCTGCTCGCCGACGCCGGCACGGTGCTGCGCGACGCGTTCGCCGCCGACACCGCCGCGCCGGGGTACCGCGCGCCGGAGACCCTTCGCGCGGCGGTGACCGACGAGCGGACCGACCTCTACGGTCTCGGCGCGGTGCTCCACTTCGCCCTGACCGGGTACCCGCCGCACGGACGGCCACCGTCCGGCGACCCCGCCGCGCACGTGCTGCGGATCCTCAACGAACCGGTCCCGCCGCCCGACCGGCCTGATGTCCCGCCTGAGCTGCTCGGCCTGGTGGGGGCGCTGTTGTCGGCCGAGCCGGCGGACCGGCCGATCGACGCCTCCTACGTCGCGGAGCGCCTGGCCGCCGCCGCGGCAGCGCCCGTTCCGACGGCCCCGCCGCCCGAGCGTGCGCTCGTCGCGGTCGCCGGGCCGCCGTCCCCGCCGAAGTCCTCCGGACGGCTGGGGGTGCTCATCGCCGTGCCGGTGATGGTCGCCGTCGTCGTGGCGGTCGCGGTGGTGCTCCTGCGTGAGGAGCCGGCGCCGCTCGTGCCGCCGCCCGCTCCCGCCTCGGTCCCCGCGGCGCCGCCGCCCGCCACGCTTGTCCTCGACGCGCCGGTGGACCAGGGGACCGCCGTCGAGCTGACCTGGCACGCCGACGGCGCGCAGCTCCGGTTCGCCGTGGTCGTCGCGGCCGAGGGCGCCGCGGCGACGACCCGCTTCACCGGCCAGGACCGCACGCTGCGGGAGCCGGTGACCCCGGGGCTCAAGTACTGCTTCCTCGTCCAGGCCACCGACGGCGTCCGCACGTTCCAGAGCGCGTCCCGCCCGATCCGCGGCGCGACCTGCAACCGCTGATCAGCCCCGGCTGAACAGGGTGCGGGGATCCAGCGCCGCCCGGAACCGCGAGCCCAGGCTCCCGCCCAGACCGGCGCGGACGTCGGCGACCGCGCGCCACGCCGCCGCGGGCTCCTCGCCGGCCGGCCGGCCGGTCCACAGTGCACTGTCCACAAGTGACGCCAGCGTGCGGAGCGGGGCCGGGTCCGGGACGAGCCCGGCGTAGTCCCGCACGGTCATTCCGTCGGTCACCGGGAACCGGTGGTCGCGCAGCCGGTCGCGGACCTCTTCGTACGCGCCGAGCACGCTCCCGGCGCCGGGCCGTCGCCGTCGTCGATGAGCCCGTGCGGCCTTCGCGCCGGGCACCCCCGCGAGCACGAGCACGACCAGCGCCCCCAGCACGGTCAAGATCGTCCCGAGCGGGAACCGGACCCGCGACGAGCCGTCCGCGGCCGGCGCGGACCCGCCCGGGGCGGGAGGAGCGACCGGCGGGTCCCGCAGCTGTGCGGACGGCGCGAGGGACGCCCGGGCCTTCGCGGCGAGAGCGGACGCACCCGACGGCGCGCCGCTGCCGGCCGCACTGCCGCCGGGGTCCAGCGGCACCCAGCCGACGCCGGCCACCGCGACCTCGGGCCAGGCGAGGACGTCGCCGTTGCGGACGGTGTACCCGCTGCCGGCGTCGCGGCCCGGCGGCGGCCGGTAGCCGACGACCACGCGGGACGGGATGCCGACGCTGCGCGCGAGGACGACGTAGGCCGTGGCGAACTGTTCGCTCGTGCCGCGCTTGGTGTCGAGCAGGAACTCGCGCAGCTGGGGCCAGCCGTGGCCGGTCGGCAGCTCCGGGCCGGTCGCGCGGCGGTAGTTCTCGCGGAAGAACCGCTCGAGGACGAGTGCGCTCTCCAGTGTCGGGCGCAGTCCCCGCACCGCGGTGGTGGCGAGCTCGGTGACGCCGGGCGGGATCGTGCCCAGGCTGCCGAGGCCGCCGGGCGCGGCCGGGTCCACCCGGGAGCCGGTCGCGGCGTCCGGGGCCCACCAGCTCAGCGTGTAGTCCACGGCCTGGCCGGGTGCCTCGGCGAGGAGCGAGCCCTGGTGCTCTTCGACGCGCGGCGCGGTCCCGACCACGGCGGCCGGCGCTGCCTGGCTGGGCAGCCACGGGCCCTGGCCGGCACGTACGGAGAGCGTGGCGGTCTCGCGGTGCACCGGGACGGTGAGCGAACCGGGCGGCGCCAGCTCCCGTCCGAGGCTGCGGTAGTCGTCGCCGGAGTGCCACTCGACGCCGTCGAAGTCGTCGAGGACGGCGACCGGCCACCGGTCGGTGTTCGCCGGGCCCTTCACGTCGAAGACCGGCTCCGCGGGCCGGGCCAGCCGCGCGGGGATCTCGTCGAGCGGGCTCGCGGTCCGGACGGCGACCGCGGCCGGGCGCCGGTCCTGCAGCGACGGCGCCGGCTGCGACGGCAGGAGCGCGGCGAGCGCCGCGGCCACCAGCGCCGTGGCGCCGAGCGGGACCGCGGCGGCGAGCGTCCGGCCGGAAAGCCGGCCGCCTCCGGCGGGCAGCAGCGCGGCCGCCACGCAGGCGCCGTAGGCGAGCGCCGCGAGCAGCGCCGTCCAGCCGGCGGCCGCGGAGAACAGCTGGCTGAGCACCACGACCACGGCGCTCGGCGCCAGGGCCACGAGCGGCCGGCGCAGCCGGGTCAGCAGCTCCACCCCGGCCGTCCCGGCGAGCACGACGAGCAGCGGCACGAACAGCAGCAGTCCCGGCTCGGCCCGGGCCGGCCAGGTCGAGCTCAGCGTCTCCCGCCACGACCCGGTCGCGCCCGCGAGGAGCGCGCGCAGAGTGTCCACAGTGGGCAGTCCGGCGAGCGTGGTCCGGAAGAGCACGGTCTCGATGACGGCCAGCAGGCCCGCGACGGCGAGCAGCACCGCTTGCCAGGTGCGCAGCTCCGGGCGCCGGTGACACACTTCGGCCACCAGCGCCAGCACGGCGACCGGCGCCAGTACCGCGAGCAGCAGCTCCGGCAGCCCGAACACGGGCTGGAACAGCAGGCCCGCGACGGCGGTGGCGGCGAGCACGGCCAGGCGCGGGATCACGCGACCTCGTTCCACCGCGCGACCGCCTCGGCCGCGGTGCCGGCGCGCAGCACGAGCAACCCGGGGGCCGAACGCGCGTTGCCGCCGGCCACGCCGAGCTCGAGCACGAACATCGCGGCGAACGCCGGTCGTAGCGCGGCCAGCGCGCCGGGGTCCGCGGCCGCGGTGACGACGGCGAGGCAGCCGCCCCGGGAAGCGCCCCGCAGCAGCGAAACCGGCACCGGGCCCGCGTCCGGCGCGGTCGGCCCGAGCTCGCTCAGCTCGTCCAGCAGGACCCGCAGGGCTTCACCGCCACCGGCGAAGGTCCGGTCCACGCCGCCGGTGGTGACAAGCCGGTTGTGCCGCCCCGCCTGCCCGGCCGCGACCAGCAGCGACGCCGTGAGGTCGACGGCTTCCTCGAACGCGGCGGGCGGGAACACCCCGCGCCGCGTGTCGAGCAGCAGCGTGAACCGGGGCTGCTCGGGGTCGGCGTAGTCGCGCACCATCAGCTGCCCGGTCCGCGCCGAGGCCTTCCAGTGGAGGTGCCGGACCTCGTCCCCGGGCTGGTAGGGGCGCACTTCGAGCAGGTCGGTCGAGCCGCGCAGCGCCTGGTCGGTGACGACGCCTTCGTGGTGGTGGCGCGGGTACCCGGCGGCGGGCGCCTTGGCCGGGTACCGGCGCGGGTGCACCCACAGCGTCGCGGTGTCCCCGGCGGGCAGCTCGTTGACGGCCAGTCCCAGCGGGTCGGCGCGGTGCAGCCGCAGCGGGCCGACCTCCTGCCGGCCGCGGACCGACGTCGGCAGCTCGTACTGCAGGGTCCGCGTCACTCCGGGCAGCGACGGCGGCACCCGGACCGTGCGGGTGAAGCGGCCCGCGCGGTCGGTGGCGAAGAAGCCGGGTTGCCGCCCGCGGGACGTCGCGACCAGCCGCGCGAGCGCCGGTTCGCCGCGCGTGACCCTGTCGGGGTGGACAGACCGTGTCACCTCGACCCGCACGCGCCGGAAGGTGAAGAGCGCGGCGGCCGCCAGGGTGCCCAGGCCCGCCGCGCCGAGCCCGCGCAGCAGGTCGAAGCCGAACCATTCCCCGGCCGAGAAGGCGAGGACGGACAGGAGCAGGACGGTCCAGCCGCGCACGGTCGGTCGCGCGTTCACCGCGTGGTGGTCAGCGGTCCGGGCGCCGGGACCGAGTCCAGCACTTCGCGGACGACGTCGGTGCCGGCCCGGCCGCCGAGCTCGGCCTCGGCCGTGAGGACCAGGCGATGGGCGAGCACCGGCACGGCGACGTCCTTGATGTCGTCGGGGGTCACGTACGCGCGGTCGCCGGTGGCGGCGAACCCCTGCGCGGCCCGCACGAGCGCGATACTGCCGCGCGGGCTGGCCCCGAACCGGACGGCCGGGTGCTCCCGCGTCGCCGCGGCCAGGCGGGCGGCGTATTCGCAGACGCCCCGGTCGACGTGCACCGCGCGGACCTCCGCGATCGCCGCGGCGACGGTGGCCACGTCCACGACGGCCGGCAGGTCGGCCGGGCTCACCCCGGCGGTGCTGCTCATGATCACGAGGACCTCGGTGGCGAGGTCCGGGTAGCCGACGGTCAGCCGCATCAGGAACCGGTCGAGCTGCGCCTCGGGCAGCCGGTAGGTGCCCGCCATCTCGATCGGGTTCTGCGTGGCCACGACCAGGAACGGCCGGGGCACCTCGTGGCTCACCGCGTCGACGGTGACGCGCTGTTCGGCCATCACCTCGAGCAGGGCCGACTGCGTCTTCGGCGTGCCGCGGTTGATCTCGTCGGCGACGACGATGTTCGCGAACACCCCGCCCGGGTGGAAGACGAAGTCCTCGTCCCGCTGCCGGTACACGGTCACCCCGGTGATGTCGCCGGGGAGCAGGTCCGGCGTGAACTGGATGCGGTGCCACGAACCGCCGATGCTCCGGGCGAGGCAGTGCGCGAGCGTTGTCTTGCCGACGCCGGGGACGTCCTCGAGGAGGAGGTGGCCTTCGGCGAAGAGGGCGGCGACGGTGAGGCGCACGATTTCGGTCTTCCCGCGCACGACCCGGCCGATGTTCTCGGCGAGCGCGCGGTAGACCTCGGCTGCGGAGGTGCTCACGAGACTGCTTTCCAGGTGATCGTGGGGGACTTGACGTCGCCGGCGGTGACCCACACGCGGTTGCCGACGCCGTAGTAGAAGAAGTTGTTCGTGGTGAGCGCGCCGGTGGCGTCGGTGCGCACGTCGGCGCCGTCGTTCGAGTAGCCGGAGTCGCTGGAGTGCGGCATCAGGTGATAGGTCGTGTTGGGCGCGAAGCCGGTCATCCTGATGTGCATCCACCCGCACGACGGCGTGTCGTCCGGCTGTTCGCAGTCGTGGTACTCGCCGGTCGGGCGGGCGCCCTGCGACAGCGCGATCGCCGGCTTCGGCGCCGCACGGGTGACCGTGGTCGACGCCGCCGCGCCACGGCCCGCGCTGTTTTCCGCCACCACTCGCACGGTGTAGCTCGCGCCGGCGGAAAGCGTGGGGATCGTGGCCGTGCGCGCGGTTCCGGCGGTGTCGAGCGCGCCCGCGCCCGAGCCGTCCGCGAGGGACCACGACACGCGATACGCGGTCACCGCGGCGCCGTTGGCCGCGGCGGCCGACCACTGGACCCGCGCGCCGGAGCCGGAGACCGTCGCGCGGAGGCCGGGTGGCACCCCCGGCGGGGTGGCCGGCTGGGCGGTGACCGGGGGCGGCGCCGCGCGCCGGGTGGTGCTCGACGGCGGGACCACCGTCTTCGGGGGTTTGGCCGGATCGGGCCGGCCCACCGGTGGTTTCGGCTCCTGCGGCGGTGACGGCGGTGTGTCGGCGGGCGGCGGCGCGACCGGCTGGTCCGCGGCCCGGTCTTCGCCGACCGCGACGTCCCCGACCGAGCCGTCGGGATCGACCACGACGACGTGCTTCCCGCTGTCGCCGTCGACGTACAGCCGGTCGTCCTGGCCGCGGCTGATGCGCGTGTCACCCGGCTCGGGCGGGATCGCTCGCACGCTGCGGCCGCCGCCGTCCGGGCCGTAGGTGCGCAGGGTGTGGCTGTGCCGGTCGAGCAGCGCGACGGCGTCGCCGGTGGTGGCCGGTGTCGCGTAGTCGCCCGGCGGGACGGCGATCGTGACCGGCGGCGCGGCCGGGCGGTCGCGGGTCAGGCCCGCGGTGTCGACGAGGTGCAGGCGGCTGCCCACCGGGTCGAAGAGCGCGATGCGGCCCGCGGTGTCCGCACCGGCCACCCGGGCCGACGGCGAAACGTCGACGCCCAGGCCGACCGCGGGCTCGAGGCCGCCGGCGCCGACCAGGCTGAAGGTGCGCGCGGTGGTGTCGACGTAGATCGCTTTTTCCCCCAGCAGGGTGAGCCCACCGGAGTGACCGGCCGGCGCGGCCGCCGGGCAGGCGAGCCGGTCGGCCCCCTTGTCCAGGTCGCAGATCGCGCCGTCGGCGGGCCGGTTCACCCATACCCGGCCGCCGCGCGCGGCGACCGGCTCACCGAGCGGACCGCCGGCCGGGACGACCGTCATCGCCGGGCCGAGCCGGACGACGGTGCCCGCGTCCCGGTAGACGAGGTAGGGCCCACCGTCCACTTCGAACACGACGGGACGTTCACCGGTGACCGGCGCCGGGACCCCGCCGGTCACCGCGAGATCGGACTTGCCGAACTCCGTGATCCGCGACGGCCCGACGACGTAGGCGCTGGAATCCCCTTGGGCCACCGGAGAACCCGGCGCCAGGTCCGGCACGGCGGCGTTCGCGTCGACCGTCCGGCCCGCGCCGTTGACGTGCGCGACCAGCCCCGAGGCCGCGTTCACGACCCAGTGCCCCGCCGGGGTGAAGGACAGCCCGGCACCCGGGCTGCCGGCTCCGGTCAGCGCGAGCGTGACGGCCACGGCGCCGCCGGCCGCGACGAGCGCGACGGGCAGCCGCGACCGCAGCCGTCGTCCGGCGACCCGCCCCCTGGCTCCCTCACCCACCCGGGCAGATTAGTCGATCGCGGTACTCCGGTGGTCCATCCGGAGTACATCGGGCTCAGGCTTCCGGCGCCCCGATCGGCAGCACCAGCTCGAAGATCGCGCCGCCTTCCCGGGCGTTGTAGACGCGCAGCTCGCCGCCGTGGGCCTGGGCGACCCAGCGGACGATCGACAGGCCCAGCCCGCTCGAGGAGCCTTCGCCGGAGAACTGGTCGAACGCGGCCTGCGCGCGTCCGGCGTCGACCCCGGGACCGTGGTCGGCCACCGTGACGCGGCCGCCGGCGACCGTGATGTGCACGATCGCGAGCGTGCCGGGTTCGTGGCCGTAGCGCAGGGCGTTGTCGAGCAGGTTCGCCACCGCCCGCTGCACGAGGACCGGGTCGGCCTCGACCTCGGTGGGCGCGGCCGTGAGCGTGACCTGGGCGTCGCCGGCCGGGGTTTCGCGGACGACGGCCGCGACGAGTTCGTCGAGCCGGACCCGCCGCAGGTCGAACTGGTCCGCGCCCGCCGACAGCCGCGCGCGGACGAGGAGCCCGTCGATGATCGCGCCCATCCGCCCGGCCAGCCGCACGGTGCGGGGCAGCAGATCCGTGCTGCGGGCGGGGTTGCGCAGTGCGGTCTCGGCCAGCGCCCGCAGCGCGGCGACCGGCGTGCGCAGGTCGTGCGCGGTCTCGGCGATGAGGATCTCCTGCTGGCGCAGGGCGTTCCCGGCCGGCCGCAGGGCCCGCCCGGCCGCGAAGTACCCGGCCGCGCCGGCGACCCCGACGAGGACGGCGCAGGCGCCGGCGAGCAGCAGCGCGCGCTGGTCGTGGGCGGCGTCCGACGGGCCGGCGTCGACGGCGGCGACCACCGCGCCGGTGAAGCGGCCGCCGGGCTCGCGGAACGGCTCCGCGTGGACGCGGACCGGCCCGTCGCCGCCGTCGATCGTGGTGGTGAGCTGGGTGCCGGCCGCGGCGGCCTGCCTGGCCAGCTCGGTTAACGCCGGTTCACCGACGGCCACGCAGGTCCGCGCCGACCGGAACGGCGCGAAGCCGCCGTCCGCGGCGGGCAGCACGGCGAACTGCGGGCATTCACCGGTCAGCGGGTCGCGCGCCGCGTCGACGGTCACCGCCGCGTTGTCGTAGTGGACCAGCCGGGTCACGGTCGAGGTGACGCGCTGCAGCTGCGCGTCGAGTGTGAGGTCCCGCTGCCGCCCGTCGTCGCGGACCAGGAGCCAGCAGAAGAGGATCAGGCCGACCGCGTTGAACCCGGCGAACACCCAGACCAGCAGCCACCGGACGCGGCCGAGCCGGCTCGCCGAGGAGGCGCTCATCCGGGCAGCCCGAAGCGGTAGCCGCGACCGCGGACGGCGTGGACCAGCTCGGGCGGGCCGAGCTTCCGCCGGATCCGGCGCACGACGACGTCGACGACGTTGGACATCGGGTCGGTGCTGCCGTCCCAGCAGTGCTCGATCAGGTCCGAGCGGCTGACGGCGGCGCCGGGGTGCGCCATCAGGAACTCCAGGACCGAGAACTCGCGGGCGCCCAGCGCCAGCGGGGTCCCACCGCGGACGGCCTCGTGGCGGACGGTGTCGAGCGTGAGGTCACCGACGCGCAGCACACCGGGGCGCGGGGCCGGCCGCCGGCACAGCACCGAGACGCGCGCGCACAGCTCGGCCACGGAGAACGGCTTGCCGAGGTAGTCGTCGGCGCCGTGTTCGAATCCCGCGACGCGGTCGGCGACGTCGGCGCGGCCGGTCAGGAAGACCACCGGGACGGTCCAGCCGGCCTCGCGGCGCTGCCGCACGTACCCGATCGAGTCGCCGTCCGGCAGCACGCGGTCGAACACGACGCACGCGTGCGGGCGCGCGGCGAGGGCGGCGTCCGCGGTCGTGATGTCGCCGGCTTCCCCGACGTCGAAACCGGCGGCGCGCAGGTCGGTCACGACGGCCGCGCGCAGGTCGTCGTCGTCCTCCACCACGAGCACCCGGGTCATCGGGTCCCCCACCCCCTCCTCGTTCCGGCCGATCATGTCATCGAAACGTCATGGAGGGCGGAGCAAGGTGGTTGCCGGAGGCCGCGAGGGGCGGCCGGGGGCAGGAGGAACGGTGCTCTTCCAGGTGCTGGGGCCGGTGGCGGCCCGCGACGCGGACGGCCGGGCGATCGAGCTCGGCCCGGGCAAGCCCGAGCTCGTGCTGGCGAGCCTGCTGCTGCGCGCGGGCGACTGGGTGTCGGTGGACGAGCTCGTCGACACGACCTGGGCCGGGCGCCGCCCGCCGCCATCCGCCGAAGCCAACCTGAAGACCTACATCTGGCGCCTGCGGCGGGTGCTCCCGGCGCCGGACGGCGGCAGCCGCATCGAGCACCGGCCGGGCGCCTACCGGATCCGCGTCGCGGAGTGCGAGCTGGACGCGCGGCTCGCCGCGGACCTGGCCATCCGCGCGGGGGACGGGCTCGCCGCCGGCGACCATGCGAGTGCCGCCGCGCTGGCCACCGAGGGGCTCGCGCTGTGGCGCGGGCGGCCGTTCGAGGGGGTGACCGGGCGAGCGACGGCCGTGGCGGCGGCGCGGCTGGCCGAGCTCGGCTGGTCGCTGCGGGAGACGCGGGCCCGGGCCTGGCTGGCCGCCGGCCGGCACGGTGACGCGGTCGCGGCCCTGCGCGCGCTGACGGCGGAAGACCCGCTGCGCGAGGGAACCTGGGCGCTGCTGGTGGAAGCGCTCGCGTCGGCGGGACGGCGCGGGGAGGCGCTGGCGGCCTACAGCGACGCCCGCCGGGCCCTCGTCGCGGAGCTCGGTGTCGACCCGGGCCCGATGCTGCTGGCGGCGCACGAGCGCGCGCTGGCCGGCCCGTCGCCGGTCCCGTTCGGCCCCCGCCGCGAGCTGCCCCGGGACGTGCCCGGGTTCACCGGACGCGAGGCGGAGCTGCGGGACGCGAGCGAGGTGCTGGCCGCGCCGGTGCGCGTCGCCCTGGTCGAAGGCATGCCGCGGGTCGGGAAGTCCGCGTTCGTCGTGGCTTTGGCCCACCGGCTGGCCGGGCAGTTCCCGGACGGCCAGTTCCACGTCGACCTGCGTCACGGCGCCGCGACCCCGGCCGAGGTGCTGGACCGGCTGCTGCGCGCGACCGGCGTCGGCGCCGTGCCCACCGACCTCGGGGAGAGCGCGGCGCTCTGGCGGTCCCGGATCGCCGGGCGGCGGATCCTGCTCGTGCTGGACGACGCGGCGGGCGAGGCGCAGGTCGCGCCGCTGCTGCCCGCCGGGTCCACCGCGCTGACCCTGATCACGACGCGGACCGGGGACTGGCACGTCCCCGGCGCGCGCCGGCTGCGGCTGGCGCCCCTGCCGGACTCGGCCGCCGAGGACCTGCTGCGCGCCGGCGCCGGCGACGACCGGCTCGATGCCGACCCCGCGACGCTGCGCGCGTTGCTCGACCTGTGCGGCGGCCTGCCCGGGCTGGTGCGGGCCGCCGCCGACCGGCTCGCCGCGCGCCCCCATTGGCGGCCCTCGGACGTCCTCGCCTGGCTCGACGGCGAAATCGGGCAGGGCAGCGGGTGCGCGGCCGCGCTCGCCTCCAGCGTCCGGCGGCTGCCGGTCGCCGAACGGAAGGTGTTCGCGCTCTGCTCGAAGGGGCAGGTCGACCCGCTGCGCGTGTCGCGGCGGCTCCGGATCGGCGCGCCCGAGGCACGGCGGCTGCTGGAACGGCTCGTCGACTGCAACCTGGTCACCGCACGCGTCGCCGGCCGGTACACCGTCCACCCGGTACTGCGCCGGCTGGCGGCCGGGCCACCGGGCGCCCATGTCGCGTGACCGCGTTATCGTTCCCTTTGTGCGAGTGCTGGTGGTCGAGGACGACGAGGACATCCGCGCCGCCGTCGAGTTCACCTTGCGCGACGCGGGTTTCGCGGTCGACGCGGCGGCCGATCTCGCGTCGGCCGACGAGCTGCTCTTCGTCAACTCCCACGACTGCGCGGTGTTCGACCGGATGCTCCCGGACGGCGACTCGCTGCCGTTCGTGCGCGAGCGCCGGGCCGGCGGCTGGACGGTGCCCGTGCTGTTCCTCACCGGGCACGACAGCGTCGCCGACCGCGTCGCGGGGCTGACCGAAGGCGACGACTACCTCGGAAAGCCGTTCGCCGTCGCGGAACTGGTCGCGCGGGTGCGGAACCTTTGCCGCCGGACCGGCGCGGAGACCGCGCTCCCGCTGCGCCACGGCGACCTCGAGCTCGACCCCGGCCGCCACGAAGTGCGCCGCGGTGGCCGCCTGGTTTCCTTGACGGCCAAGGAGTTCGCCGTCCTGCACCGGTTGCTGGCGGCCGGGGGCGCGGTGGTGTCCCGGGAGGAGCTCGTCGCGGTCGCGTGGGACGAGCTGGTCGCGCCGTCCTCCAACGTGGTCGACGCGGTGATCGTCCGGCTGCGCCGGAAACTGGGGCCGCCCCCGGTGGTGCACGCCCGCCGCGGAGCCGGGTTCCTGCTCGCCGAAGCCTGATGTACTTGCGCTGTACCGGTGTTGGACGTGCCCGGGCGACGATCTCCCGTGGAAGCAACGGCTCGATTTCCGGGAGCAGACGATGAGCAAAGCGAACAGGGTGGGCCGGGCCGCGGTGTACGGGATCGCCGGGCTGGCCACCGCGGCGCTCGGGGCGACGGCGGCCAACGCGTTCGTCACCGACAGCGGTCCGGCGCCCGCACCGGTCGCGCAGCCCGGCACCCCACCGGCGGTCAAGACGGCTCCGGCGCCGGCGGTGAAGCCGTCGACCGGGAAGACCGCGACGACGCCGAAGACCGCGACAGCGCCGAAGACCGCGACAGCGCCTAAGGCGGCGACGGTGCCTAAGGCCGTCAGCCCGGCGAAGAAGGTGACGCCGGCGAAGAAGATCCGCGTGGCAACCCCCGCGGGACACCGGCCGACGGCCGCGCCGCACCGGGTGGTCAAGGCCGCCACGACCCAGGCGAAGCCCGAGCGCAAGCGGTTCGTGGTCCAGGCGGCGGCCAAGCCGGTTGTCCCGGCCGCCGTGGCCGGTCCGGCGGAGAGGGTCCTGGCGCACGCCGAGCAGCACGTCACGGCGGCCGAGCAGGAGCTCTCGAAGATCAAGGACGATCTGGCGCAGCTGCGGAAGACGCTGCGACCGGACACCCACCACAAGCACGACGCGTCGCACGAACAGGCTGGACGCAAGAAAGCTGCGAAGCACGAGAAGGCCACTCCCGCGCGGACGGTGCGCAAGCAGGTCGTCCCGCCGCAGCGGCCGGTGCGGGACATCGGCCCGTGCAAGACGGTCCGGACGTCTTCTCAGGGCGTGGGCGCGTCCAGCGCTTCGTCGGCCGTCGTGTGCGGCAACGGCACGGTCCGGGTGGGCTGACACGTGGGCGTCAGCATCGCCGAGCGGCCGAGGTTGTCGCTCCGCGCCGCCCGGGCGCGAGCCGGCCTGTACCGGTCGCCGCGGCTGCCGCGGTACATCGTCGTGCCGGAGTCCGTCTGGCTCGGGCAGCGGGCGGTCCCGGAGGCCGACGACGAGCGCGCCGAGACCGCGCCGGTGGAGGAGTACTACTACCGGCACCCCGAGCGCCCGCCGATGAGCCTGGGTGCGGTGAGCACGTTCGGCGGGGTCGTCGGGGCGGTCTTGGCCGGGCTGGCCCCGGGGGTGCTGATCGCCGGGCCGGCCGGCCTGGTCGCGGGGGTCGCGGCCGGCCTGTTCGGCGGCCTGATGGGCCGCGAGCTGGCAGGCGAGCTGTACGAGCGTCGCGCCGGTTGAGGGGGGCCCGGATGCCGCCCGGACCGGCAACGGTTCCGGCGGCATCTTCCGGCGGTTCCGTTGCCGGTCCCGGCCCCCGAGTTGCCGGTCGCCGCGCTCGAGTTGCTGGTCACCGCACTTAAGTCGTGAGCCAAGAGAGTTACTTACAGGTAATCGTCCTTCCTCGTGGGAGCTGCACCTGCTGTGCTATTTCAGTCGGCTCTGTCACAGAGGAGTGACCATGGCTGTTCGCACCCGTAAGTTCCTGCGTCCACTACTGCGGTTGAGCACGGCCCTGGGGGCCGTCGTCCTGTCCACCCTCGGCGTCACGGGCCTCGCCCAGGCCGCCGGGACCGTCTACGCCGCGCTCGGCGACTCCTATTCCTCCGGGACCGGAGCCGGGAGCTACGGCAGCTCCGGGAGCTGCTACCGCAGCTCCAACGCGTATGGGCAGCTCTGGGCCAACGCCCACAGCGGCACGTCGTTCGCCTTCCTCGCCTGCTCGGGAGCGAAGACCGGCGACGTGATCAACCAGGCCAACTCGATTCCCGCGGGGGCGACGCTGGTCACCGTCACCGTCGGGGGCAACGACGCCGGGTTCACCGACGTCATCACCACCTGCACGCTGGGCAGCGACTCGGACTGCGTCAACCGGGTCAACACGGCGAAGACCTACATCAACAACACCCTGCCGGGGCTGCTCACCAACACCTACAACGCGATCAAGGCGAAGGCGCCGGGGGCGCGTCTCGTCGTCCTGTCCTACCCGCGCTTCTACACCGTGCCCGGCTCCTGCTGGGTCGGGCTCAGCGACACCAAGCGCTCGGCGATCAACTCCGGCGCGGACACCCTGGCGTCGGTGCTCCAGCAGCGCGCTTCGGCGGCCGGGGCGACGTTCGTCGACGTCCGGCCGTCCTTCGTCGGCCACAACATCTGCTCGTCGGCGGACGACTACCTGCACAGCCTCACCTGGCCGGTGGTCGAGTCCTACCACCCGACGCCGGCCGGGCAGTCGGGCGGCTACTACGCCCCGCTGCGCGCGGCGATCGGCTGAACCTCACGTCCTGAAGGGCCTCCTCGCGGCCGGCATGTCCGCGAGGGGGCCCTTTGCCGCAATCCGGCGACTGGACACCCACGTTAGCGGTCGCTAACATCGGACCGGAGGTTAACGACCGCTAACTTCGAGGGAGCCCATGGACACGCCGGCACTGGGGACGTCTGCAGCCCCGGACAGCGAGGCTTACGCCCGCAATGCGACATCGCACGCGGAGCTGGTCGAGGACCTCCGCAAACGTTTGGCAGCCACCCGCCTGGGCGGCCCCGAGAAGTCGCGCACCCGGCACGTCGAGCGCGGCAAGCTGCTCCCGCGCGACCGCGTCGACACACTGCTGGACCCGGGTTCGCCGTTCCTCGAGCTCTCGCCGCTGGCAGCAAACGGACTGTATGACGACGAAGCGCCGTCCGCGGGCATCATCACCGGGGTCGGGCGCGTCTCCGGCCGGGAGTGCGTGGTCGTCGCGAACGACGCCACCGTCAAGGGCGGCACGTACTACCCGATGACGGTGAAGAAGCACCTGCGCGCCCAGGAGGTCGCGCTGCACAACAACCTGCCGTGCGTCTACCTGGTGGACTCCGGCGGCGCGTTCCTGCCCAGGCAGGACGAGGTCTTCCCGGATCGTGAACACTTCGGCCGGATCTTCTACAACCAGGCGACGATGTCCGCACGCGGCATCCCGCAGATTGCTGCAGTGCTGGGCTCCTGCACCGCGGGCGGCGCGTACGTCCCGGCGATGAGCGACGAGGCCGTGATCGTCCGGAACCAGGGCACGATCTTCCTCGGCGGCCCGCCGCTGGTGAAGGCCGCGACCGGCGAGGTCGTCACGGCGGAAGAGCTCGGCGGCGGCGACGTCCACTCGCGCCAGTCCGGCGTCACCGACCACCTGGCCGACGACGACGCGCACGCGCTGCGGATCGTCCGCTCGATCGTCTCGACGCTCGGGCCGCGCACGCCGCGCCCGTGGGACGTTCTGCCGACCGAAGCGCCGGCCGTCGACCCCGCGGAGCTGTACGGCGTCGTCCCGACCGACCCGCGCACGCCGTACGACGTGCGCGAGGTGATCGCGCGGATCGTCGACGGCAGCCGCTTCGGGGAGTTCAAGAAGGAGTACGGCTCGACGCTGGTCACCGGCTTCGCGCGGATCCACGGCCACCCGGTCGGCATCGTCGCGAACAACGGCGTCCTGTTCGCCGAGTCCGCGATGAAGGGCGCGCACTTCATCGAGCTCTGCGACAAGCGCTCGATCCCGCTGCTGTTCCTGCAGAACATCACCGGCTTCATGGTCGGCAAGGCGTACGAGGCGGGTGGCATCGCGAAGCACGGCGCGAAGATGGTCACCGCCGTCGCGTGCGCGCGGGTGCCGAAGTTAACGGTCGTTATCGGCGGCTCGTTCGGCGCCGGCAACTACTCGATGTGCGGCCGGGCGTACTCGCCGCGGTTCCTCTGGATGTGGCCGAACGCGCGGATCTCGGTGATGGGCGGCGAGCAGGCGGCGTCGGTGCTCTCGACGGTCCGTCGCGACTCGATCGAGGCGCGCGGCGGCGAGTGGTCCACCGAGGACGAAGAGGCCTTCAAGGACCCGATCCGCGAGCAGTACGAGGCCCAGGGGAGCCCGTACTACTCCACCGCGCGGCTGTGGGACGACGGCGTGATCGACCCGGCGGACACCCGCACGGTGCTCGGTCTCGCGCTCTCCACCGCGGCCAACGCGCCGCTGTCCGATGTCAACTACGGCGTCTTCCGGATGTGAGCATGTTCGACTCAGTGTTGGTCGCCAACCGCGGCGAGATCGCGGTCCGGGTCATCCGCACGCTGCGGGCCCTCGGCATCCGCGCGGTCGCCGTCTACAGCGACGCGGACGCCGACGCCCGGCACGTCCGCGAGGCGGACACGGCGCTGCGCATCGGGCCCGCGGAGGCCGCCCGCAGCTACCTTTCGATCCCGGCCATCGTGGCCGCCGCGGTGTCTTCCGGCGCGCAGGCCGTGCACCCGGGATACGGCTTCCTGGCGGAGAACGCCGAGTTCGCGCGGGCCTGCGAAGCCGCCGGGCTCGTGTTCATCGGGCCGCCGGTCGGCGCGATCGACGCCATGGGCGACAAGATCCGCGCCAAGGCGACGGTGTCGAAGGCCGGGGTCCCGGTCGTGCCCGGCGCGTCCGATGTGGACATCCCGGCCGGCGGGTTCGCCGAGGCCGCCGCCGGCGTCGGGTACCCGTTGCTGCTCAAGCCGTCCGCCGGTGGTGGCGGTAAGGGCATGCGGCTGGTCCACGGTCCGGACGAGCTGGACGCGGCCATCGAGTCCGCCCGGCGCGAGGCCAAGGGCTCGTTCGGCGACGACACGCTGCTGATGGAGCGGTTCGTCACGACGCCGCGGCACATCGAGATCCAGGTGCTCGCCGACACGCACGGGAACGTCATCCACCTCGGCGAGCGTGAGTGCAGCCTGCAGCGGCGGCACCAGAAGATCATCGAGGAAGCGCCGTCGGTGCTGCTCGACGAGGCCACGCGCGCCAAGATGGGCTCGGCCGCGGTCGAGGCCGCGCGCTCGGTCGGGTACGTCGGCGCGGGCACCGTCGAGTTCATCCTCTCGGCGCACGACCCGGACGAGTTCTTCTTCATGGAGATGAACACCCGGCTGCAGGTCGAGCACCCGGTGACCGAGCTGGTCACCGGCCTCGACCTCGTCGAGTGGCAGGTCCGGGTGGCGGCGGGCGAACACCTGTCCGTGGCGCAGGACGACGTCGTCCTGAACGGGCACGCCGTCGAAGCCCGGGTGTACGCCGAGGACCCGGCGCGCGGGTTCATCCCGACCGGCGGCACCGTGTTGGCGGTGCACGAGCCGTCCGGCGACGGCGTCCGCGTCGACTCGTGGATGACGCGCGGCGCGGTGATCGGCTCGAACTACGACCCGATGCTGGCCAAGGTCATCGCGTGGGGCCCGGACCGCGCGGCCGCGCTGCACCGGCTCGACCGCGCGCTGGCCGACACCGCGTTGCTGGGCGTCGGCACCAACACCGCATTCCTGCGGGGCCTGCTCGCGGACACCGACGTCCGCGAAGGGCGTCTCGACACCGAGCTGGTCGACCGCCGGCTGTCCACTTTGGTCTCTTCGGACGTCCCGGCGGAGTTCTTCGTCGCCGCCGCGCTGGACCGGTTGCTGGAGCTGCAGCCGTCGGGGTCCGTTGTGGACCCGTGGGACATCCCGGACGGCTGGCGGATGGGCGGTTCCGGCGGGGTCACGTTCCGGCTGAAGTCCGGCCAGGCCACGGCCGTGGTCCGGGTGCAGGGCACGCCGTCGGCCGCGGTCGTCCAGGTCGACGACACCGCGCCGGTGGAGGTCTCCGCGCGTCGCGAGGGTGACGTCCTGGAGGTCCGGCAGGCCGGTGGGTTCCACCGCTACCGCCAGGCCTGCGGTCTGGACCGGACGGTCTGGCTGGCGCGCGACGGACTGAGCTTTCCCTTCGGAGAGCAGGAGTTCGTGCTCTCGGCGCGGGGTGAGGCCGCGGGCGCCGGGCCGGTCACCAGCCCGATGCCGGGCACGGTGCTCGTCGTCAAGGTCGCCGCGGGTGACGTCGTGAAGGCCGGGACGCCGTTGCTGGTCGTCGAGGCGATGAAGATGGAGCACACGGTCACCGCGCCGATCGACGGTGTGGTCAGCGAACTTCCCGTCCGGGCGGGCCAACAGGTCGCGCTCGACGAAACCCTTGCCATAGTTACGCCCCAAGAGGAGCAGCAGTGATCGACTTCCGCCTGGACGAGGAGTACGAGTCCCTTCGCAAGACGGTCGAGGACTTCGCGCACGCCGAGGTCGCGCCCGTGATCGGCGAGCTGTACGAGAAGGAAGAGTTCCCGTACGAGATCGTCGCGAAGATGGGCGAGATGGGCCTGTTCGGCCTGCCGTTCCCCGAGGACTTCGGCGGCATGGGCGGTGACTACTTCGCGCTGTGCCTGGCGCTGGAGGAGCTCGCCCGGGTCGACTCGTCGGTCGCGATCACCCTGGAGGCCGGGGTTTCGCTCGGCGCGATGCCGATCTTCCGCTTCGGAACGCAGGAGCAGAAGGAAAAGTGGCTGCCGTCGCTGTGCGAAGGCACGGCGCTGGGCGGCTTCGGCCTGACGGAACCGGGCGGCGGCTCGGACGCGGGCGCGACCCGCACGCGTGCCGCGATGGACGGCGACGAGTGGGTCGTCAACGGCAGCAAGGCGTTCATCACGAACTCGGGCACCGACATCACGAAGCTGGTCACGGTCACCGCCGTCACGGACGTGATGGAGAACGGCCGCAAGGAGATCTCGGCGATCCTCATCCCGTCCGGCACCCCGGGCTTCGAGGTCGCGCCGAAGTACTCCAAGGTCGGCTGGAACTGCTCCGACACGCACGAACTGTCCTTTTCGGACGTCCGCGTCCCGGTCGAGAACCTGGTCGGCGTGCGGGGCCGCGGTTACGCCCAGTTCCTGTCCATTCTGGACGAGGGCCGCGTCGCGATCGCCGCGCTGTCGGTCGGCCTGGCGCAGGGTTGTGTGGACGAGTGCCTGCAGTACGTGAAGGACCGCGTGGCGTTCGGCAAGCGGATCGGCGAGTACCAGGCGATCCAGTTCAAGATCGCCGACATGGAGGTCCGCACGCACACCGCGCGCCTGGCCTACTACCAGGCGGCGTCCAAGATGTTGCGCGGCGAGCCGTTCAAGAAGGAGGCGTCGATCGCGAAGCTGGTGGCGTCCAACGCGGCGATGGACAACGCGCGCGACGCGACGCAGATCTTCGGCGGCTACGGGTTCATGAACGAGTACCCGGTGAGCCGCTTCTACCGCGACGCGAAGATCCTCGAGATCGGCGAGGGCACGAGCGAGGTCCAGAAGATGCTGATCTCGCGCCACCTCGGAGTCGCCTGAAAGCGGCCCGCGCGTGCCCGCCGTCCGGTAGACAAGGGGCATGGACAACACCGTCATCCGATCGGGTGACTCTGGGGACGTCGGCACGTTGCTGCGCTTCTTCGACGAAGCCGTCGAATGGCTGGTCGCCCGGGGCAGCTCCGGGCAGTGGGGCACCGAGCCGTGGAGCGGTGTCCCGAAGCGCGTCGAGCGCGTCACGGGCATGGCCGCCGACCCCGGCCTGCGGATCGCGATGGTCGACGGCGAGCCCGCCGGCGCGCTGATCGTCTCCGAAGAGCACGACCCGCACGTGCCCGCCGTGGACGAGCGTGAGCTGTACGTCCGGTTCCTGATCACGTCGCGGCGGTTCACCGGCCGGCGTGTCGGCGCGCGGCTCGTCGAGTACGCGCTCGACGAGGCGCGGCGGCGCGGCATCGACCTCGTGCGTGTCGACTGCTGGGCGGGTGGCGACGGCGCCCTGCAGCGCTACTACGAGGGCCAGGGCTTCAAACCGACCGTCCGGTTTTCCGTGGACGAGTGGGTCGGCCAGGTGCTGGAGCAACGCGTCGGGTAGCGCGATCGGGCTTCGCGAGCGACACTGTTGACGCGGTGCCAACAGACGAAGGAGTCGCCATGGCCGAGACGCTCGCGGGCAAGGTCGTCGTCATCACCGGCGGCGGGCAGGGGATCGGCGCGGCGACCGCGTCGGCGCTGGCCCGCCTGGGCGCGCGGGTGGTGATCGGCGACCTCGACCAGGTCCGCGCCGAGAAAACCGCCGGGGAGCTGGACGCCGAGGCGCTGCCGCTGGACGTCACCGACACCCGCGGCTTCACGGAGTTCCTCGACGAGGTCGAGCGCCGCCACGGCCGCATCGACGTGCTGGTCAACAACGCCGGGATCATGCCGCTGGGCCTGCTCGAAGAGGAGAGCGACGCGACCACCCGGCGTCAGCTCGAGATCAACCTGCACGCGGTCATCCACGGCACGCGCGAGGCGGCGAAGCGGATGCGGCCGCGGCGCAGCGGGCACATCGTCAACGTCGCGTCGTTCGCGGGCAAAGCGGGCTTTCCGGGCGCGGCGACGTACTGCGCGACCAAGCACGCCGTGGTCGGGCTGTCCGAAGCGGTGCACCTGGAGCTGCACGGCACCGGCGTGCACGTCTCGTGCGTGATGCCCGCGATCGTGCGGACGGAGCTCGCGAGCGGCCTCGGCGAGGCGAAGCTGTTCAAGTCGGTGCGCGCGGAAGACGTCGCCGACGCCGTCGTGGCGACGTTGCGGAAGCCCCGGTTCGACGTCTTCGTGCCCCGCTCGTTGGGTCCTATGGGCAAACTCACGGGACTGCTTCCGCGGCGAGCCGCCGAAGCGCTCGCGCGAGCCCTGAAGGCGGACCAGCTTTTGGCTTCAGCGGCCCATTCCCCGGCTCGCGCGGACTACGAGGCGCGCGCCGCGGAGAGCGCTCCCGGGACGGCCCCGGAGTAACTCGGACGGCCTAGCGTCTGTCCGAATTGGACGGGGCGGGTGTTGAGTCCACCGGCCTGACCCGGCAAGATTGGCGGGAAGTGCCCGGGGGACGTCCAGGAGGACCGAGAAATGGCTTCACCGCCCGCACGGCTGGCCGCCGCGGCGTCGAACGTGGTCGGCAAGGTGCTGCACGGCGGCGTCGCCGACCTGCGCCCGATGCCGCGGGTGCTGATCGACCAGGGGCCCAACCGCTCGGTGTACCGGATGACGCACAGCGGCGGGAAGGTGTCCGGGCCGCCGGTGCTGCTGGTGCCGCCGCTGGCCGCGCCGGCGATCTGCTTCGACCTGCGCCGCGGGTGCAGCCTGATCGAGCACCTGGTCGAGGACGGGCGCAACGCCTACCTCGTCGACTACGGCATGGTCGCCTTCTCCGACCGGCGCCTGGGCATCGAGCACTGGATCGACGAGGTGCTGCCGCGCGCGATCCGCAAGGTCAGCGCGGACAACGGCGGGCAGGCCGTGCACCTGGTGTCGTGGTCGCTCGGCGGGATCTTCTCGCTGCTGGTGAACGCCGACCAGCCGGACCTCCCGATCGCGTCGATCACCGCGATCGGCTCGCCGGTGGACTTCACGGCGATCCCGATCGTCGCGCCGTTCCGCCCGCTGGTGGACCTCACGGGCGGCCACCTGCTGACGCCGATCTACCGCGCGTTCGGCGGCGCACCGTCCTATTTGGTCAGCCGCGTGTTCCGCGCGACGGGCATCAGCAAGGAGATCACGAAGCCGATCGCGATCCTCTCGCACCTCGACGACCGCGACTACCTCGCCCAGATCGAGGCGGTCGACCACTTCATGAGCAACATGTACGCCTACCCGGGCCGCACGTTCGGCCAGCTGTACCACCGGTTGTTCCGCACGAACGACCTGGCGGAGGGCAAGGTGGACCTCAACGGCCGCATCATCTCGCTGTCGTCGGTCCGCGTGCCGACGCTGGTGGTGGCGGGCGAGAACGACACGATCGCGCCCCGGCCGTCGGTGGAGCGGGTCGTCGAGCTGCTGGACAAGGCGCCCGAGGTCCGCTTCAAGACGGCCCCGGGCGGTCACCTGGGCGTCCTGACCGGCCGCAAGGCCCGCGGCACGACGTGGCGCTACCTGGACGAATTCCTCGATGACCGGATCTCAGCCGACTAGGTCGATCTCGAACGGCTCCGCCGCGCTGTAGCGGACGTCGGCCCACACCGCGCCGGGTAGTTCGTAGCGCCGGTGCGACGTCAGCTTCGCGTCGTAACCCGCTCTCTGCGCGGGGTCGTGGCCGATGCCCGCGTGGTCCGAGCCCCACGCCAAGATGCCCGGCACCCACATCGGCCGCGCGGTGCCGTCGCCGCCCAGCCGCGGCCGGACGACCACCGCCGCTCCGGCGCCGCCGGACAGGAAGACCCGGACGATGTGCTCGCCGTTGTCCGGCGGAGTGACGGTGACGCGCTCCAGGATCTCGACCTCCGCGCGTCCGACGGGCCCGGCGCCCGACGGGTTGGCGGCCCGCTCGCGAAGCCACGCGGTGTCGATGCCGACGGGGTCGATCTTGCGGCCGGGCGGAACGCAGACGTCCTTGTGACCGGCGTAGCGCTCGACGCCGCGAGACATGTACCGAAGCAGCGCGCCGACCAGCCTCGGATAGGCGTCCAGCTGCGCTTCGGTCCAGACACCGGCGCCCGCGGACTCCGCTTCGATGCCGAGGAACTCGTCGTTGAGGTCGTAGAACCCGAGCCAGCGCGACGCACCGGCGTGGTACGCGCACCCGGCGGCGACAACGTAGATCGTCCCGCTGCGGCCGAGCCCGAGGTTGCACAACGGCCCGGCGAGATCGGGGCGGCCGTGGGTGACGACGCCGAGCGAGGGGTAGTCCCCGGGCGCGGAATCGGCGGTGGCGGTGTGGTGCCCGACCACCCCTTCGACAACGCGCATCCCGCCGTGCCCGCGCGTCTGCCACCCGGCGACCTCGACCACGGGATAGCCGGTGCTGCGAGCGGCGTCGACGAGCCAGGGGACGTACAGGGCTCAGCCCTCCAGCGCGTCGTAGGCGCCGGCGTCCGCTTCGGGCGCGTCATGTGCGGCGATCCGGGCTGCAAGCGCGGCGCGGGCTTCTTCGAGAGTCTTGGGCTGCTGCCGATCGGCGTCCCAGCCTTCGGCGTCCCACTCTTCGGGCGTCTTGATCGGAGTGACGTCGCCAGGCTCGTACACCATGGCGACCTGGGTCTCGACGGGTTCGGTCACGATCGGCCTCCGGACCGCGAGAGTACCGGAGGCCGACCGCCCACCGCTCATTTCAGTTCGGCGCTGGACTTCCCGAGGATGCGCCTCGCGACGATCAGCTGCTGGATCTGCTGCGTCCCCTCGAAGATGTCGAGGATCTTCGCGTCCCGCGCCCACTTCTCGAGCAGCGACTCTTCGCCGTAAGCGCCGGTTAACTCGACGCACTTCAGCGCGATCTCCACCACCGAGCGGCCCGCCTTGGCCTTCGCCATCGACGCCTGCAGCGAGTTCGGCTTGCGGTTGTCGGCCATCCACGCCGACTCCAGCGTCAGCAGGTACGCCGACTCGTAGTCGGCCTCCAGGCGGAGGAACTCGGCCGCCGCCGCGTGCTGGGTGTTCGCCGGGCGGTCGTAGTCGATCGTGACGCCGGCTTCGGACAGGATCCGCCGCGTCTCCTCCAGCGCTGCCCGGGCGACACCGATCGCCATCGCTGCCACCAGGGGGCGCGTGTTGTCGAACGTCTGCATGACGCCGGCAAAACCCTTGGCGGTGTCGATTTCGGGTGTGCCCAGCAGGTTCTCCGCCGGGACGCGGCAGTTCTCGAAGCGCAGCACCGCCGTGTCGGAGGCGCGGATGCCGAGCTTGTGCTCGACGCGCACCACCTCGAAGCCCGGCGTGCCCTTCTCCACCACGAACGACTTGATCGCCGCGCGGCCCTTGGTCTTGTCGAGCGTCGCCCACACGACCACCGCGTCGGCGCGCTCGCCGGACGTCACGAAGATCTTCTCGCCGTTCAGGACGTAGTGGTCGCCGTCGAGGCGGGCCGTCGTGCCGACCGCCGCCGAGTCCGAGCCGAACGCGGGCTCGGTGATCGCCATCGCCGCCCACATGCCGGAGAAGCGCTCGAGCTGCTCGTCCGTCGCGACCGAGCCGATCGCCGCGTTGCCGAGACCCTGACGCGGCATCGACAGCAGCAGGCCGACGTCACCCCAGCACATCTCGATCGTGCCGAGGACGACGTTCAGGTTCGCGCCGTTGCGGTTGCCTTTCTCCTTCTCGTCCTTCGAACGCCGCACGCCCGCCGCGCCCGCGCCGCCCTCGCCGGAGGAGTTGAGCCCGTCCAGCAGCGCCGCGAACATGTCCAGCTCGGCCGGGTAGGTGTGCTCCGCGCGGTCGTACTTGCGCGAGATCGGCCGGAACACCTCGGCCGCGGCCTGGTACGCCTGGTTGATCAGGGCACCGGCCTTCTTGGGAGCTTCCAGGTTAATCATCGTTAACGCCTTTCGCGAAAGCCTAGAGAAGGACGGCGCCTTCCATGACGCCGATGGCCCGCAGGTCCCGGTACCAGCGCTCGACCGGGTGCTCCTTCACGAAGCCGTGCCCGCCGAGCAGCTGCACGCCCGCGCTGCCGATCTGCATGCCCTTGTCGACGGCCAGCTTGCGCGCCAGCGCGACCTCCCGGGCGTAGGGCTTGCCCTGCTCGGCCCGCGCCGCCGCGCGCAGTGTCACCAGTCGCAGGCCCTCGAGCTCGATCGCGATGTCGGCGACCGAGAACGCCACCGCCTGTCGGTGGCTGATCGGCTCGCCGAACGCGACGCGCTCGTTGACGTAGGGCACGACGTAGTCGAGGACGGCCTTCGCGGTGCCGGCGGCCAGCGCCGCCCAGCCCAGCCGCGACAGCCGGACGAGATCGGTGAAGACGTCGAGCTTGCCGCCGCCGAGCAGCGCGCCCGCGGGCAGCGACACCTTCTCCAGGTGCAGCTTGCCGGTCGCGGCGCCGCGCAGGCCCATCGCCGGTTCGCCCTCGATCGTCACTCCGGTGTTCGAAGACTCGACGAGGAACAGCGCCGGTCCGCGGCCTTCGAGGTCGGCCGAGACGATGAACAGCTCGGCCTGCGCCGCGCGCGGGACCAGCGACTTCACGCCGTCGAGCTGGTAGCCCTTAGGCGTGCGACGCGCCTTCGTCGCGGGCTTGAACGGGTCGTACAGCGCGCGCTGTTCCTGCAGCGCGAGCGCCGCGGCCGGCACGTTCTCGCCGACGAACGCGGGCAGGTAGTCGGCCTGCTGCTGCTCGTCACCCCAGCTGACCAGCGCGGTGCTGACCGCGGACGGCGCGAGCACCGCCACGGCCAGGCCGAGGTCCCCGTGCGCGAGTGCTTCCGCGACGAGCGCGTTGGTGACGACCGAGCGTTCGGTGCCGACCCCGCCGAGCTCCTCGGGGATGCCGACCAGGCTGATGCCCAGCTCGGCGGCCCGGCTCAGCAGTCCTTCGGGCGCCTCGAGCTTGGCGTCGGCGTCCGCGGCGGCCGGGCGCAGCTGCTCGGCGGCGAACTCCGTGACCGTCTCGACGATGAGCTGCTGGTCCTCACTCGGCGTGAGGTCGAACAGCCCGGTGTCGGCAGCCTGCGTGAGCCGGGCGGGCTTGCCCAGCTTCTGCACCGACTTGAACGACCGGGTCGCCGCGCCGGCGACGCGGAAGCCGTTGCGCGTCCCCGCGGTGACCAGGCCTTCGATGGGCTTTCGCAGCCCCGCCCGGTCGACGACCCTGCTCCCGGCCAGCCGGGTCAGCGCGGAAAGGCCCCAGCCCATCGCGTCCCGTTTCCTTGGCGCAGCCATGTGGCCCTCCATCCCGTTACCTACTCGCGAGTAGGTTAACGCGGTATCGGGCTGCGCGCCAGTGTGGGCTCACTTACGAGTGGTCGGCGTGCACCTGCTTGCGCCATTCCGCGAACTGAAGCCGTTCGAAGGTGATGAGCCCGAGCACCACCGCGGCGACGATCAGCAGCAGCACCGCGGCCGGCACGTGTTCGAGCAACGGCGTCGCCGCGACGAGCAGGACGCCGACGACCAGCCGCTGGTGGTTCCAGCTGCCGAGGTTGCGCTTGCGGAGGGCGCTCAGCGCGATCAGGTAGAGCGCGAGCCCGCCGGTGAGCGTCCAGATCGGCACGCCGTGGAGCGCTTCACCGGGGGTGTGGTGCTCGGTGTCGGCGATGTAGAGGAAGGACTTCTTCAGCCCGAGGGCGACGAGCACGATCCCGGCGATCAGCGGCAGGTGCAGGAAGGTGTAGGAGTCCGTGGCGAGCTTCGCCCTTTCGACGCCGGTCGCCCGCGTCAGCCGGTGCTCGGACACGCGCGCGACGACGTCGAAGTAGGTCCACCACATCCCGGCGGCCAGCGCGAGCCCGCACACCGCGGCGCCGGTGACCAGCCACGACATCGGCAGCGCCCCGATCCCGATGCCGATCGCGACGATCGACTCCCCGAGCGCGATGATCACGATCAGCCCGAACCGCTCGGCGAAGTGCGCGGGCGAGTTCAGCCGCCAGCCTTCGGGCCCGGCGAAGTAGACGTTGAGGTAGTCGGCCAGCAACGCGACGCCCCACAGCGCGAGCTGCCACGGCCCGCTCAGGAAGGCGGCGATCCCCAGCAGGACAACGCTCGGCAGCAGCCCGACGAACATCCGCAACAGCACCTTGCGCAACCCGGGATCGTGCTTCGCGGCGCCGAGGTAGGCGACGAGGTGCAACAGCCGCACGAGCGCGTAGCAGACAACGAAGAGCACGGGCGCGTACAACCCGCCGGGGAAGTCGACGAAGGCCTCGGGGATGGTGAGCGAGACGAGGAACATCACGGCCATCGCCCCGAACATCGCCAGCCGCGCGATCCCGTGGTCGACATGGATGGTGGTCCCGAGCCAGGCATAGGAGCACCAGCACCACCACAGGACGGCGAGCATGGTCACCCCCTGCCCGACCCCGAGCGGGCTCAGGTGGTCGGCCATCAGCTGGGTGGTCTGGGTGATGGCGTAGACGAAGACCAGGTCGAAGAAGAGCTCGATGGTCGAGACGCGGTGGTCCTCATCCGCGCTCACCAGGTGCAGTCGTCTCGTGGGCACGCCGAATTATGGACGAAACAAGGACAAGGAGCCCCGCTTTCCCGGTAACGCTGTCCGCGAACATGGCCGGGCGTGCATGTGTCTGGGACAATGGGACCGGGACGTGGGGAGGTGGGTCGTGCATCTGACTCCAGCTGCGCTGCACCGGACCATCATGGCGGTGGACGTCGCCGGCTACAACAATCCGAGACGGACGATGCTCCACCTGCACGAGGTGCACGAGGGCTACTGGAACGTCCTTCGGACGGCTTTCGCGGAATCGGGCGTCCCGTGGGACGTCTGCTTCGTGGAGAACACGGGCGACGGGGCGATGATCCTGCTGCCGCCTCAGGTCGCCAAAGCGGATCTCTTCGCGCACCTGCCGGACCGCATGCTCGGCGAGCTGCGCCGGCACAACGCGGTGCACGCCGACGAGGCGAGGATCCAGCTGCGCGTCGCGTTACACGCGGGTGAGGTCCAGCAGGCGAGTCACGGTGCGGTCAGCAAGGCCGTCAGTTTCACCTTCCGGCTGCTCGACGCGGCCGAGGCGAAAGCAGCGCAGAAGGTGTCCGGTGCCGACCTCGCCCTGATCGCCTCCGACACCATTTACCGGGAGGTCGTCGCGCACGACCCGGCTGCGATGCCTTCGGCTTACCAGCAGATTTCGGTTTCTGTCAAGGAAACGACGACGACGGCCTGGCTGCGTCAGCTCGGCGCTGTCGTCAATGGCGCTGTGGCTGTTGTTTCTTCGACGCACGATGCATTACCTGAGCTCGTGGACGCCCTTCTCGACGTGCCGTGCGTCCGCAGCGCGGAAAGCCGTCGCCTGCTGTTGGAAATGTTCCCGCGCCGGGAGATCGCCGATATCGTTCCCTATCACGCCCAAGATCGGCTGCACGTGATCGCGATGGCCCTCACCTGCCTGCGCTTCGAGCGCGGACTCGGCGACCTGCTCGCGGCCGTGCGCACCCTCGAACCTCGCTCTCCACAGGTCGAACGGTTGGCCGAACTGATCGCGGCCTGGTTGCGGAACGCGGCCGTCTGAATTGTGTCCACCTTTTGCCCTTCAGTGGCGGTTTCGGCTCGGTACAATCACGATCTTCGTTGTGCTGCCGGGAGGTGGTTCGTCAGGTGTCTGCGGGCGAAGGGTCCTACGGGCACGGTCGTGAGTTCCACGCTTTCTCCGGGGCCCGGGTCGCGGTCCGGGAAGCGATCGTCAACGTTCTGGCCGCCGCCGGTCTGGCCGCCGACCGCTCGAGCCGGTCGCTGCTGCTCGAGCTGATTCACGACAACCTGGGCTTTCCGCTGACCATTTCGGATCACGCGACAGGTCGTGATCATCTGATCGAGGTCGTCAACGCCTGCGCGAAGGCCGACGGCGGGATGAACGCGCTGGCCCACGTGGTGCGGATGATGCGGCCGAACTCGCCGGAATCCGACCTGGTGCGCCAGCTGGTGCACGAGCCCCGCATGCACGACTTGCTCCCCGAACAGGAAACGGTCTGGCTGCGTTCGGTTCTGACCGGGTTCACACCGGCCCGGCTGGTCACACTCCTGCGCCGGGCTGCGAGCCCAGCGGTGGTTCCGGTCGCCGAACCGAGGGACGCGTGGGAGGCCTTCTGTTTGTTGTCCGAGCTGAACACGCCGGCGCACGGTCTGCCTCCGGCGCTCGCGTTCGTCGAGCTCATCGCCGGGAAGTGCGCTCGCGCGCTGGGGGACGAGTTACGCGACTGGAACACCGGCCAGGCGCGGCGGCTGCAAGGTGAGAAGCGGCTGCGAGAACTGCGGGCGGAACGGGAACCGGGAGCGCCGGTCGGCAGCAGGCTGCATTTGATGATCATGGTGGAGCTCGACGGCATCGATCCCGGCCGGCACATCGTTTCCTATTGGCGGCAGGAGGACGCAGCCGAATGGCCGCCGGTCCGTGGCGGGATCCTCACCGTCGAAGGCGGTGATCTCGAAGCTTGCGTCGACCGGCTGGTGGTCGACGCGGAGCGGGCCTGGTCGGAATACCGCGGCGAGGTGGCGCTCGAGTTCGTGCTTCCCCGGACGCTCTTGAACCTGCCCGTGCACCGTTGGTGCAAGGAGCGCGAAACGGGAGATCCGCGTCCGCTGTTCCTGGATTATCCGATCGTCGTCCGTTCTCTGGAAAGGATGTTCTCCCGGCAGTGGCACCGGGCCTGGCGGATACGGTGGGAAGCGATGGCCGACGATCCATCGGCCGAACGGGTGTATTACTGCCGGCATGAAGACACTGCGGAACGTCACTTGCTCGACGCCATACTCAGTGATGAACAGTGGGTGATGATGGTGCTCGCTTCTCCGCCGCCGAAACGGCCACGCCCCGGAGAAGACGGTCTGGCAGCAGGATTGCGGTCGGGACTGCCGGCACTACTATGGCATCCCGAGGCTTCCACGGAAGTTCTACGAGAGGTGGTCGCGTGGCTCGTCGACGACGGTGGTCTTGGCGATCTTCCCGCGCGGGCGCTGGCCTCGCGCCGGGCCGCATTCCGGCAGGAGACAATTCCGGTGGACATGCGTATTGCCCGCGACTTGGTGCTCTTGTGGGACGATCCCGGCCGGATGGTCTTTCTCGACGAGGCGCCGTATCAGCCGGGAAATCCCGATGAGCGCGACCGGGCTTCCTGAAACGCCGGACTGGTGGATCTACCACGGCACGGGCCGACCGGGCGGCGACGATCGCGACCTGGCCGAGCGCCTGCCCCCGGCGCCGCCGTGGCGCTCGTTCGACGGTAGCCCGCTTCCCGAGGCCGAGGCCGAGGCCGTTCCGGACGACGAAGGCGAGAGCTTCCGGCGGTTGGGCTCCCAGCAGTACCTCCCCGCCGAGCACGTCGACGCGCACGAGGTCGACATGGTCAACGCTGCTCTCTACCTCCGGCGACCACTGCTCGTGACCGGACGCCCCGGCAGCGGGAAGTCCAGCCTCGCCTACCGGATCGCGAGGGAACTGAACCTGGGACGGGTGCTGCGCTGGCCGATCACCTCGCACACCACGCTCAACACCGGGCTGTACAGCTACGACGCGATCGCCCGTGCCCAAGCTGCCGGCGCCCGGTTCGCGGTTCCCGCCGAGGACGGCGCGAGGCCGGTCGAACCGCCGATCGGGGAGTACCTGCGGCTCAACGAGCTCGGGACCGGCTTTTTGGCCCGGCGGGTGCCCCGCGTCCTGCTGATCGACGAGCTCGACAAGAGCGAAGCCGACCTGCCGAACGACCTGCTCAGCCTGTTCGAGGACGGCGAATTCCTGATCCCGGAGCTCGCTCGCGTGCGCAGCCGGACGCCCGAGGTGGAGGTCTTCACCGCCGACCCGGACGCCACGGCGACGATCACCGCGGGACGGGTGCGGTGCCGGGCGTTTCCGGTGGTCGTGATCACCAGCAACGGCGAACGGGACTTCCCGCCCGCGTTCCTCCGCCGGTGCCTGCGGCTGGAGATGCGCAACCCCGACGTCCGGCAGCTCACCGCGATGGTCGCGGCGCACGCGCTCGATCCCGCGGACGAACATCGCTCCCGCATCATCGAGGACTTCGTCAGCCGCAGCGAGGCGCACGGTGGACTGCCCGCGGACAAGCTGCTCGAGGCGGTGTACTTGGCGACTTCCGGGGCCTACGGCCAGAACACCGAGTCGTGGCCGCGGCTGGTGGACGCGTTGTGGCGGCAGCTGAACTCGATGGTGCCCTGAAGTGGTGGACCGGCCACCGGGGAATCCGGACGAGGCCGCACTCTCCTGGACCGAACTCGGAGACGCACTGTGGCTCGCGGCCGTTCGCGGACATCCCGACCGTGCGTCACCCGCCTCGGCGACGGTCGAGATCCCGGCCGACCCGGAACCGGCCGTCCAGCCGGACAGCCCACCGCCCGGACCTGCCCCGGGGCCCCTGCCGGAACCCGATCCCGCGGAGGCGCCGCCGCCCCAGTTCGCCGCGGGTTTCACCCGTGAGGGGCCGGGGACCGGGCGACCGGGAGCTGCCGGGCGTGCGCCACCGCCGTCGTTGCCCGGCGCGGCGGAGATCCTGCGTGCGCTTCGGCCGCTGAAGCAGTTGCGTCCCTCACCCCGTGCCGAGGACCGCGTCCTCGACGAGGAGCTCACCGCCGAGCGGGCCATCGAGGAAGGGCTTTGGCTGCCGGTGACCAAGCCGGCGCGAACACGGCGTCTCGACCTGACCGTCGTCGTCGACGCCGGACCGTCGATGGCGCTGTGGCAACCGGAGGTCTCGGCCTTCCTCGCGCTGACCGAGCAGCTGGGCGCGTTCCGAGCCATCCGCACCCAGCTCTTGGAGACCGAGAGCCGAACCGGGAACGGACACATCGCGCCGGTACTGCGCGGTGGTACGCCCGGCGCGCCGGAACACAGCACGGGTGAGCTGGTCGATCGAACCGGCCGGCGGTTGGTGCTCGTGCTGACCGATGGCGTCGGTGAGGCCTGGCGCCGTGATCTGGTGTCGCCCTTGCTCGCGAAGTGGGGCCGGACGATGCCGGTCGCCGTCGTGCACCTCTTGCCGCAGCGGATGTGGAACCGCGGGGGACTGCCGTTGCACCGCGCACTGCTGCGCACTCCGGGTGCGTTCCGGCCGAACCGCCATTACGGCTTCGAGCTGCCGGACGCCTGGATGACGTTCCCCGACACGGAAAGGGCGTTCGCCGGAGCGGTCCCCGTTCCGGTCATCGAACTCGCGGGGCGCTGGTTCGCGTGGTGGGCGCAGTTGCTCACCCGGGTCAACACCGAACCCCTGCACGCCACGGTGCTGCTCGCCCGGGACCAGCCGGCGCCGGAGGAAGCCCGGGCGGCCGAGCCCGGCGTACAGCCGACCGGAGAAGAGCGAGTACGGCGGTTCCTCGGTGTGGCGTCGCCGCCGGCGTTCCGGCTCGCCACGCTCCTGGCGGCGGTGCCGGTCAGCCTGCCGATCGCCCGGTTCGTGCGAGCGGAACTGATGCCCGAGGCGGATACGGCCCACCTGGCCGAGGTGTTCACCAGCGGACTGCTGGAGGCGCCGCCGGTCGATCCGGGAAAGTACTGGGACGACGTCGTTTTCGAGTTTTCGGGCTCGGTGCGGGAGGCGCTGCTCGCGGCGGGGCGGCGGGCGGAAACGGCTGAGGTTGTGGTCACGACCCGGCGGAGGTTCGGCGGCCGGCACCCGGCGTTGCTGCGGATCAGCGACGCCCTGGACGATCCTGACAACACTCCCTTTCCCGAGCCACACGCCGATCGAGCCTCGGAAGTGGCACTGGAACGGGCGGTGATGCGCGCGCTCTCCGGCCCGTACGCCCTGCGTGCGGACCGGTTGCACGCGCTGGAACAAGAGACTCGGACCGGGGAAGAGGGTTCAGGAGGCGATCAGGCACCCCTCGACGCGGTGGAGCCGGTGCCGGAGAGGCCGGGTGGAAGCGCCGAGTACCCCGGGGGATCACTGCTGCCGCGCAAAGAACTTGTCACGGACGCCCGGGACGAAGCCGCGAGACCGTTGCGGCAGATCCGTCAGATCGCCACCGACGCCCCTGACGTGTGGGGCTCGGTGCCCGCGCGAAACTCCGAGTTCGTCGGCAGGCAGGCGCTGCTGGATCGCCTCGCGGCCGGACTCCGGGAGGGGACGAGCGCCGCGCTCTGCGGCTGGGGTGGCATCGGCAAGACCCAGATCGCGGTGGAGTACACCTATCGGCACCTGCACGAATACGACCTGGTGTGGTGGGTCAGAGCCGCCCAGGACATGCAGATCCGGGCATCCCTGACCGAACTCGCGCGGCAGCTGCGGTTGCCGGGCGCGGAGGAGACGATCACCGCCGTGCCCGCGGCCATCGAAGCCCTCCGAACCGGAAAGCCTTATCGCCGGTGGTTGCTCGTACTCGATTCGGCGGAGACCCCCGATGCCCTCGAGCCTTTCCTGCCTCTCGACGGTCCGGGCCGGCTGCTGGTCACTTCTCGCGACCCGACGTGGGCACAGGCTGTCCCCGGCTCCGTGGTGGTAGGCCTGTTCGACCGGGCGGAGAGTGTCGAACTGCTGCGGCAGAGGGATCCGGCGATCACCGGTGAGCAGGCCGCCAAGCTGGCGGGCAGACTCGGTGACCTGCCGCTCGCGCTGGCCCAGTCGGCCGCGTGGCGAGCGGAAACCGGGATGCCGGTAGAGGAATACGTGCGGCTCTTCGACGAGAAGGTCGCGGAGATCGTCGACACCTTCGCGCCGACCGAGTACGAGATGCCGATCGCCGCGGCCTGGAACGTGTCCTTCGACGGGCTGGGGACCCGGAACCCGGCCGCCAACCAGCTGCTGCAGGTTTGCGCGTTCTTCGCGCCCGAACCGATTTCGCGCAACCTGTTCTCCGCCGTCCGCGGGGTCTCCATCGCGCCTGAGCTGAACACCGCCATGCGCAACCCGACGCAGCTCGACCGGGCACTGCGTGACATCAACCGGTGCCAGCTGGCGAAGCTCGACCATCGCAGTGGCACGGTGCTCTTGCACCGGCTCGTCCAGCTGGTGCTGCGCAACCGGATGAGCGAGAAACATCGCCGGGTGATCCGTCACGGCGCGCACATGCTGCTCGCCAACCGAGACCCGGGTGACCCGGCGGCGGCGAGGCAGTGGCCGCTCTACCAGATGTTGCTGCCCCACGTCCAAGCCTCCGAGCTCGTCGAATGCGATGATCCGTGGGCCCGGGAACTCGTCATCAACGTGTTGAGGTTTCTCCACTACTGGGGCGACCACGCCGGAGCGGTGACGCTGGCGAAAACGGTGGTCCGGATCTGGATCGAGACCCACGGCGAGGCCGATCCCCAGACCCTCGAGGCATCCGAACGGCTGGGCTTCTTCCTCTGGGTGCTCGGCCGGTACGAGGAGGCCGCCCGGATCAACCAGCGGACGTTGACGCTGTACCAGGAAACCATCGGCGACGACGCCGAGCAGACACTGAACGCCCAGCTCTCGGTCGCCGTGACCTTGAAGGCACGGGGCGACTTCGCGGCTGCTCGCGACCTCAATTCGTCGACCTACACCAGGGCGAGGGACCTCCTCGGCATGGACGACCCGAAGGTGCTGACGGCCGCTCATGACTTCGTCGTTTCGCAGCTGCTGACCGGCGAATACGAAGCGGCTCGCGAACTGGCCGAGCTGACGTACGAACGCTGTTCGGCGTCACTGGGCTACGACAACGCGGCCACGATCAGCACGTTGAACATCCTGGTGATCGCCGGCCGTGAGCTGGGGGAATACTCCTGGGCTCATCGGGAACAGCAGAAGATCGTGGAGCGGGTCCGTCGGCTCTTCAGCGCGGACAACAGCGGCGTCGTCCGACGTGAATACCACCTGGCGGTCGCCCGGCGGAAGGACGGGCACTACGAGTCTGCCTTGGCCCTCTCACGCGGCGCGCTGGATTGGTTCCGGCTCCGCTACGGGCCCGGACACCCCGACACCGTTCCGTGCGTGCTCGCCCACTCGATCGACCTCAGGCACGCGGGGGACCTCGATGCGGCTCGCGACCTCGGCTGGGAGGCAGCCGAGCTGTACCGGGCCGGCCTCGGCGAGACACATCCGCATACCCTCGCGGCTCGCGTCGACGCCGGCATCACTTCGCGGTTGCTCGGAGATGTGGAGAGCGCGCTCGGCATCGACGAGCCCGCCTACCGGGAGCTGCGAAGAAGGCTGGGTCTGGACCACCCGCACACCCTCGCGGCGTCGATCGGCCTGGCGAACGACTGGTTCGCTCTCGGCGACGCGCAGCGCTCGCTGGACCAGGACACCGAAACACTGGCCCGCGCCCGGCGGTCGCTTGGCGAAGACCACCCGACGACGTTGGCAGTGCGCCTGAACCGAGCGCTCGACCTGCAGAAACTCGGCCGGATCCGCGAGGCGGTGGCTCAGCAGCAGGAGGTGCTCACCCGGTATCGCCGCACGCTTCGCCCTGGTCACCCGGCGACGCTGGCCGCGGACAGCGCCCGCCGGGCCGAATGCGACATCGACCCGACCCCGCTGTGAACGGCGTTAGGTCAGGCCACCGGCGAGCCAGCCGGCGACGTCTTCCGGCCCGGCCGCGGAGCCGGACCGGATCCCGCGATGTACCGCGCGCACCAGCTCCGGCCGTTGAAGCAGCGCGCGCGCGGCCGGCTCGTCGCCGCCACGCAACGCCAGGCCGAGGCCGATCAGCGCGCCTGGGCTGTCCGGATCGGCGGTCAGCGTCGCGCGGTACTCCTCGGCCGCCGCCCGGACGCGGCCCTCGACCAGGGCGTAGTCGCCCGGCAGGGCTCTGGGCACCTGCGACCAGACTTCGGCGAGTCGCTGGGCGCCGTTGACTCCGAGCCGGACCCGAACGAGGTCGGCTCGCGCTTCTTCCCACTCACCGTCGGAACAGGTGTCCAGGTCGCCGGAGTCGTCGACCGGCGGGCAGGCGAGCCCTGCCCGCCAAGCGTCGACGAGGCCGGCGACGGTGGCCGCGGGCGGGCGAAGGTGCCGGAGCCGCCAACCCGCGTAGTGATCGGCGGCGAGGGTTCCGGCCCAGGCGGCGGACCGGTCCGGAACGGGTTCGAGCTGCCACTCGGCCAGCCTCGAGGCGATTTCGTCGAGGAAACTGCGGCCGTCCTCGGTCAAGTTCGCATCGTCACGGATCACTCTCAAGGTGCGCCAGACCTGTCCGCGCCAATGCGCGTACTCGAACGAGGCCAGTTCGTCGTCCGGGTGGCCGGCCGAGAAAGCCCGCCAGAACATCGTCACGCCGTAGAACGCGTAGACCCCGTGCAGCACACCGCCGATCGGCCGCGGGTCGTCGCGCCAGGGCGCGTAGAGACGTTCGCTGCGGTCGTCCGAGTGCAACGGGATCAATTGCAGCAGCGCGCCGAGCCGGATGTGCTGGAACTCGTGGACCAGCGCGGCGGCGAGCTGAGCCGGGTCGTCCGGCCGGCATATCACGGCGCTGCCGAAAGCCTCGCCCGTCGACGCGCTCGGCAACCGAAATGGGAACGGGGGGTCCGGCACTATCGAATCCATTCCGGCGGACAACGCGTCGGCGAACTCCGGGAGATGCCCGGCGATCAGCTGCCAGGCCTGGTCGATCATGGTCCGCCAAGTGGCCAGGTCCTGGTCGCTGAGCCTTTCGGGTGCTCGGGGACCGAAAAGGCCGCGATAGGGATCGAGATCGTCGATGCTCAGCTCGAGGTTCCGCTCCGCGGATCGGAAAGTCAGCCGGCGCAGGCCGGACCAGCCTGGCGCGTCGTCACGCGGATTCGCGGGAACCCGCACGATTTCGTCCGAACGGACGATTTCGACGCCTTTGCCGGTGCGTCGCACTTCCGCCGAATCGAATTCGGTCGAGCTGGGGAAGAACGCGAGTCCCAAGGTCGGCAGAACCGCGGAGCCGGCCCACATCGGTATCCGGATCGAGAATTCGATTTCGGCGTGGATGGCGGCCGCGGCGGCGACCGCGTTCAGATATCCGAGGTGGAACCAAGTCGGTCCCGGCGGATTCATTTTCTGATGGACTATTCGCGTCGAATAACCTGCCCATGACCCGGTGTAGGGGTGGGCCAGAATCAGATCGAGGGCTTCAGGCGCCGCTTCTTGGCTGCGAACCATCAAGTTCCACGCGGCTTCCGGTGACGGCAAAGGCCCACTGGACTCAGGACCGGCGGCAAGGTCGACGAGGGCGCGAAGCAGCAGGAGGCGGCGACTGCGTTCTGCCGCGCGCAGTTTGCCCACCGTGACCGGGCCGTCTTGCGCACGGGCGAGAAGGCTGAAGTCGTCCCAGGGCAGTTGGTGCCGGAACAGTGTCGGTTCGTCACTGGTGGTGGGCAAAGTTAACCCTTCCGGTGTGTCAGTCGACCCGCTTTGCACCCTGGCTGCCGCTGGCGGTGACCAGAATGTGTGCGGTTCGCTCGACCGCGTGACGCAATGAGCGGTGAAGTGTCACATCATCGAGTTTCCGCAACGCGGAGAGCGGCACGTTACCGAGATCGACGAGTTCCGATTCGATCCCGGGCTTCCCGCTGCCGCCACGAGATCGCATCAAATCCCTCGCAAGGTGCATGGTAGGACAGAGGCGACGATCCTACTGCGGGTGCCGGTGCTGCCCGGATCCGGGGTCCGGCGACCGTGTTCGTAAGCCGCCGACGCTACCCTGCGTGGCCGACTCGCCGTTCACTGACCGGTGTCAGCCGCAATTCGTGGGTTCTCGACAAAGAGGTTCGTCTTCAGAATGCCCGGATATCGGTGAGATTCTCTTCGTGCAGGTGGCCGGTGGTGGCGTAGAACGCCATGACCCGGTTGACCCGGGAATGCGTGTGCCTTACGCTCGACCACCTTTTCGGCCGCAGGTGCACTCCTTTGAGCATTGTGCGCTCCGTGGCCGAACCGGAATAGGGAGATCGCCCGATGGGGATCATTGGCCGGGGACTACTGTGCGGCCGGTGAGTGCCACGACGCCGCCGAAAGGCGAACAAGCGGATTGCGTACCTCGAACAATCACCGTCCACCGTCTCGTCCGGGTCGATGGACAGTCATCCGATGGGTGGTGGTGAAAGATGTCTGGCAACGGGCAGGGCAACGGATCCGGTGAAGGATTGCCGCCGATCTGGGGGAGCGTGCCGCCGAGGAACCCCAACTTCACCGGAAGGCACGAGCTGCTCGACCAGCTGACAGAGCGGCTTCGCGACAGCACCACGGCCATGCTTCCCGCAGCACTGTACGGAATGGCCGGCATCGGTAAGACCCAGATGGCCGTGGAGTACATCTACCGTCACCTTCAGGACTACGACATCGTCTGGTGGATCCAGGCGACGGAGCCGACCGAAATCCGTGCTTCGCTTACCGAGCTGTCGCAACGGCTGAAACTGCCGGGCTCGGACGCGGTGAGCACGGCGGTTCCGGCGGTCCGCGAGGCGCTGCGGCTCGGCCGGCCCTACCGGCGCTGGCTGCTGGTCTTCGATTCGGCGCAGGATCCCGATGTAGTTCGCCGATTCTTCCCGGGGACCGGCTCCGGTCAGGTGCTGGTGACTTCCCGGAACCCGAGCTGGTCGGGTGCCGCCAGATCGTTCGAGGTTCCTGTGCTCGGGCGCAAGGAGAGTAAGGAACTCCTCAGCCGTCGTGTCCCGAACCTCACGGACGGGCACGCCGACTTGATCGCCCGGACGTTGCATGATCTCGCGCTCGCCATCGAGCAGGCTGCAGCCTGGTTTCTCGCTACCGGCATGCCGATTCCGGAGTACGTACGCCTGTTCAACGCGAAGTCGGCAGAAATCCTGGACACGTCCGCGCCGACGGGCTACGAGCGGTCGGTGGCCGCGGCGTGGAACGTTTCGCTCGATGAACTCGAACGCCGGAACCCGGCTGCCTACACGCTGCTCACCCTCTGCGCGTTCCTCGCGGCCGGGCCTGTCAACCGCAGCTGGTTCGGACAGGTGCGAGCCGGCTCGATGCCCGAGGTCCTCGATCGGCTTCTGCAAGACCCCGTTCGCCTGGGCCAGGCCATCGGCGACATCAACCTGCTGGGGCTCGCGAGGCTCGACCACGGCCACGACACGCTGGAGCTGCATCGGCTGGTGCAGCTCGTGGTGCGGAACCGGCTGGGCGAAGAGCGGCGTTCTCAGCTGCGTCATCAGGCTCAGCGGCTGCTGGCGAACTTGGAACTGGGCGACCCGGCTTCTCCCTCGCAGTGGCCTCGGTACCAGGAGCTGCTGCCGCACGTGGGAGAGGCGGACCTGGTGGCCTCCGTCGACGCGGACGCACGCCGGCTCGTGATCAACCTGATCGAGGTCTTGTGCCGGTGCGGTGACCACGACGGGGCGCTCACGCTCGCGGAAAGCGCCTTCGGCTCGTGGGAAGCCGAGCGACTGGCGCGGAAGTCGCGCGGCGACGCACCGCTTGAAGACTCCCCGATCCAGGAGTTGAAACTCGCTGAACGTGTGGCTTTCCTGCGTTGGAGCGTGGGGCGCTACGCCGACGCCGAGGAGTTCGGCCGGCGGACCCTGGACCGCTACCGGGAGTTGGTGGGGCTGAACTCGGTGGACACGGTCGACGCCGAACTCACCTATGCGCTGATCTTGAAGGCCCGTGGTGATTTCGGCGCCGCGTGCCGGCTCAACGAGGAGATCTTCCGTAACGCTGTCGCACGGTTCGGTCAGGACGCCCGGATCACGCTGGCCGCGTCGCATGACCTCATCGTCGCGCTCTTGCTCACCGGCGACCATCAAGCCGCCGCGGACCGTGGCCGGGACACCTACGAGCGTCGCTGCGAAGTGCTCGGCCGGGACAACGCCGGCACGATGAGCACTTGGGTCCTGGTGATCCTTGCCTGCCGCGAACTCGGCGAATACGGCTGGGCTCGTGCCGAGCAGGAGCGTGTCGTGGAGCTGTGGTGGGGACGCCAGGGCGATGACGATCTGGGAGTCCTGCGCCAGCAGTTGCACCTGTCGATCGCGTGTCGCAAGGACGGTGCTCGCGAGAAGGCCCGGGACCTGTCCGGCCGGGTCTTCGAGCGGTCGCTGCGCCGGCACGGCGCCGACCATCCGAGCACGCTTGCCGCCGCACTGGGACATTCGGTGGACCTTCGCCTCGCCAACGAGTTCGAACCAGCTCGAACGCTGGGCGAAGACGTGCTCGAGCGCTATCGGCGGAGACTCGGAGAGAATCACCCGCACACGCTCGCCGCGGCTGCCGATCTCGGCGTGACGCTGCGTCTGAAGGGTGATCCGGCGCGCGCCCGCGCGTTGGACGAGCACTCGTTCGAAGAGTTGAAGAGGCGGCTCGGCGAAGACCATCCGTTGAGCATCGCGTGCGCGATCAATCTCGCGAGTGACTTGTTCGCGCTCGGCAGGATCGAGGCGGCCGCGAGGCTCGATGCGGAGCTGGCGGCGCGTTCTGAGCGCGTACTCGGTGCAGGCCACCCAACGACTCTGGCCGTCCGCCTGAACCGGGCGCTGGACCTGCGAGAGCTGGGCAGCGAGTCCGACGCGGACGTGCTTCTCGAAGATGTGCGGAGGAGCTACCGTCGCGTGCTCGGAGAGTCGCACGCTGCGACGGTGTCGGCGGTCGCCGGCGTGCGGGCGGATTGCGATCTCGACCCCCTGCCGCTGTAACCGATCAGCCGCGTTCCTGCACACCCAAGGCGGTGTGCAGGAGCGCGGTCAGCTCGGCTTCGAAGTTCGGCCGGGCCGCCACTCGCCGTGTCCGGGCCAGGTCGTTAGCGATCGTTAACGCCGCGTGCACGGTGATCTTCGCTTCACGCGGGGGTAGTGCAGGGCGCACCTCCGACAGCAGCGTCACCCACTGGGCCACGTAGTCCCGCTGCACCCGCAGCAGGTCCGCCTTGTCGCGGTCCGGCATCGTCACGCGGTCCGCCGAGAAGGACACCAGCAGCTCCGGCGTGTGCAGAATCGTGTGCACGTACGACGCCGCCAGGCGGCGCAGGGCTGTGCGCTCGTCCGGGGCCTGCAGTGCCCGCTCGGCCGCCAACGCCAACCTGTCTGCCGCGCGATGTCCGATTGCGACCATCAGGGCCGCCTTGCTCGGGAAGTGGCGGTACACGCTGGGGCCCGCGATGCCCGCCGCCGCTCCGATGTCCTCCATGCTCACGTCGTGGAAGCCGCGCTGGGCGAACAGCGTCGTCGCCTCCGCCAGGACCTGCTCGCGGCGGGACGGGGTGCCGAGGCGCGACAACGGCGGCTCCGACACCGCCGGTGGCGGGAGTGTGGTGTCGAGCACACCCAGGGCCAGTTCGACGAGCAACTGGGCGAAGCGGCGGCGCGCCACCGACGTGTGGTGGACCGACACACTGCCGAACACGGACAGTGCCGCCCAGCAGAGCAGCTCCGCGTCCTCGCCCGGTAGATCGGGGCGCCGGACCTGCAGCGCCTTCGCCCACGCCGTCAGCGCGAGCGCCGACCGGCGGGCGATCTCCCGCTGGTCCTCCTTCGGGAGATGACGCCCTTCCCAGCGCCACAGCGCGGCGATCTCGCGGCGTTCGACGGCCTGCGTCGCCAGCCGGCCCAGGAGCGATTCCAGCTGCTCAGCGGGCGAAACGGAGTCCGACAGCGCCTCCGCCGTCGCAGACTCCAGGTCTTCGAACCCGCTGAGGACGACGTACGCCAGGATCGCCTGCTTGTCCGCGAAGTGGCGGTACAGCGCCGGCCCGGTGACGCCCGCCGCGTCCGCTATGTCCTTGATGCCGACTCCAGGGAAGCCGCGGGCGCGGAACAGCTCCGCCGCCACCGCGGCCAGCTGGGCCTTGCGGTCGCGGGGGCGCGCATTGCGGACTTCGGTCATGGTGAGTGAACGATAGCGGCTAACGGCACACCCGCAACCCATTGACACCATGGGGTTATCCGGCGATATGTTAATGGCCATTAGCACTACCGGTCGGTATCATCGGCCACGGAACGACGACGTCCACCGCTCGCGAGGAGAGGTTCTGTGAGTAGCGAGGCCTACATCTACGAGGCGATCCGCACGCCTCGCGGCAAGAACAAGGGCGGTGCCCTCCACGGCACCAAGCCGGTCGACCTGGTGGTCGGCCTGATCGAAGAGCTCAAGGTCCGCCACCCGAACCTCGACCCCGCGGTGATCGACGACGTCGTGCTCGGCGTCGTCTCCCCGGTCGGCGAGCAGGGCGCGGTCATCGCGCGCACCGCCGCGCTGAACGCCGGCCTGCCCGAGACCGTCGCCGGCGTGCAGCTCAACCGCTTCTGCGCCTCCGGCCTGGAGGCCACCAACACCGCCGCGCAGAAGGTCCGGTCCGGCTGGGACAACCTGATCATCGCGGGCGGCGTCGAGTCGATGTCGCGCGTGCCGATGGGCTCCGACGGCGGCGCGCTGTTCATGGACCCGGCCACCGCGTACGACAACTACATCGTCCCGCAGGGCACCGGCGCCGACCTGATCGCGACCATCGAGGGCTTCTCGCGTGAGGACGTCGACCGCTGGGCCGTGCGCTCGCAGGATCGCGCCGAGGCGGCCTGGTCCGGTGGCTACTTCGCCAAGTCCGTCGTCCCGGTCAAGGACATCAACGGCGTCACGGTCCTCGACCACGACGAGCACCGCCGTCCCGGCTCCACCGTCGAGGGCCTCGGCAAGCTCAAGCCGGCCTTCTCGATGATCGGTGAGATGGGCGGCTTCGACGCCGTCGCGCTG
This sequence comes from Amycolatopsis sp. NPDC104863, assembly GCF_055582965.1. NCBI lineage: Bacteria > Bacillati > Actinomycetota > Actinomycetes > Pseudonocardiales > Pseudonocardiaceae > Amycolatopsis > Amycolatopsis sp. NPDC104863. The sequence continues at coordinate 33,034 of NZ_JBVJOW010000011.1, read as the reverse complement.
CAGAAGTACCACTCGGTCGAGAAGATCAACCACGTCCACACCGGCGGCAACTCCTCCGGCATCGTCGACGGCGCCGCGCTGGTGCTCGTCGGCTCCGAGCAGATCGGCAAGACCTTCGGGCTGACGCCGCGCGCCCGGATCGTGGCCACCGCGTCGATCGGCTCCGAGCCGACTATCATGCTCACCGGCCCGACCCCGGCCACCGAGAAGGTCCTGAAGACCGCGGGCCTCAAGCCCGAGGACATCGACCTGTGGGAGCTCAACGAGGCGTTCGCGTCCGTCGTGCTCAAGTGGATCAAGGACCTGCACCTCGACGAGGAGAAGGTCAACGTCAACGGCGGCGCGATCGCCATGGGTCACCCGCTCGGCGCCACCGGCGCGATGCTGGTCGGCACCGTGGTCGACGAGCTCGAACGCCGCCAGGCGCGCCGCGCCCTGGTGACCCTGTGCATCGGCGGCGGCATGGGCGTCGCCACCATCATCGAGCGGGTGTGAGGACACTAATGGCTGAGAGCAAGACCATCCGCTGGGAGCAGGACGCGGACGGCATCGTCACGCTGACCCTCGACGACCCGAAGCAGTCGGCGAACACGATGAACGCTGATTTCCGCGAGTCGCTGGGCGTCACGGTCGACCGTCTGGAGGCCGAGAAGGACTCCATCACCGGCGTTGTCATCACGTCCGCGAAGAAGACCTTCTTCGCCGGCGGCGACCTGAACGACCTCATCCAGGCCAAGCCCGAGAACGCGGTCGAGTTCACCGAGTCGTCCGGCCTGATGAAGGGCCAGATGCGGCGGATCGAGCAGCTCGGCAAGCCGGTCGTCGCGGCGATCAACGGCGCCGCGCTCGGCGGCGGCCTGGAGATCGCGCTGGCGACGCACCACCGCATCGCCGCGGACGTCAAGGGCAGCCAGATCGGCCTCCCCGAAGTGACGCTGGGCCTGCTGCCCGGCGGCGGTGGCGTTGTGCGCACTGTCCGATTGCTGGGTATCCAGAGCGCGCTGCTGAACGTACTTCTGCAGGGTCAGCGGCACCGTCCGGCAAAGGCGCTGGAGCTCGGCCTGGTGCACGAGCTGGTCGGCACGGTCGAGGAGCTCGTCCCCGCCGCGAAGGCGTGGATCAAGGCGAACCCCGAGGGCGGCGTCCAGCCCTGGGACGTCAAGGGCTACAAGATCCCGGGCGGCACGCCGTCCAACCCGAGCTTCGCGGCCAACCTCCCGGCGTTCCCGGCGAACCTGCGCAAGCAGATCAAGGGCGCGAACATGCCGGCGCCGCGGGCGATCCTGGCCGCCGCGATCGAGGGCGCGCAGGTCGACTTCGACACCGCGATCCTGATCGAGACGCGCTACTTCATCAGCCTCGCGACCGGCCAGGTCTCGAAGAACATGACAAAGGCGTTCTTCTTCGACCTGCAGACGATCAACTCCGGCGGCTCGCGGCCGGACGGCTTCGAGAAGTACACCGCTAAGAAGGTCGGTGTGCTCGGCGCCGGGATGATGGGCGCCGCGATCGCGTACGTGTCCGCGAAGGCCGGCATCGACGTCGTCCTTAAGGACGTCTCGCAGGAGGCGGCCGAGAAGGGCAAGGGCTACGCGGCCAAGCTCGAGCAGAAGGCCCTTTCGCGCGGCAAGACCACGCAGGAGAAGTCGGACGCGCTGCTGGCGAAGATCAAGCCGACCGCCGACCCGGCCGACTTCGCGGGTGTCGACTTCGTCATCGAGGCCGTGTTCGAGAGCGTCGAGCTGAAGCACAAGGTGTTCGGCGAGATCGAGAGCGTCGTCAACGCCGACGCGGTGCTGGGCTCCAACACCTCGACGCTGCCGATCACCACGCTCGCCGAGGGCGTGCAGCGGACCGAGGACTTCATCGGGATCCACTTCTTCTCGCCGGTGGACAAGATGCCGCTGGTCGAGATCATCTGCGGCGAGAAGACGTCGCCGGCGACGCTGGCGAAGGTCTTCGACTACACGCTGCAGATCAAGAAGACCCCGATCGTCGTCAACGACAGCCGCGGCTTCTTCACTTCGCGCGTGATCGGCACGTTCATCAACGAGGCCGTCGCCGCGCTGGGCGAGGGCGTCGAGCCGGCGTCGATCGAGCAGGCGGGTTCGCAGGCCGGCTACCCGGCGCCGCCGCTGCAGCTGATGGACGAGCTGACGCTGACCCTCCCGCGCAAGATCCGCAAGGAGACCCGCGAGGCGATCGAGGCGGCCGGCGGCACGTGGAAGGCGCACGCGTCGGAGGGCGTCATCGACCGGATGGTCGACGAGTTCGACCGCAAGGGCCGTTCGACGGGCGCGGGCTTCTATTCCTATGACGACGAGGGAAAGCGCGCCGGGCTCTGGCCGGGCCTGCGTGACGCCTTCAAGTCCGGTTCCGCCGAGGTCCCGTTCGAGGACCTCAAGGAGCGGATGCTGTTCGCCGAGGCGCTCGAGACGGTGAAGTGCTTCGACGAGGGCGTGCTGACGTCGGTGGCGGACGCCAATATCGGCTCGATCTTCGGCATCGGCTTCCCGGCGTGGACGGGTGGCGTCATCCAGTACATCAACCAGTACGAGGGTGGCCTGCAGGGCTTCGTCGACCGGTCGCGTGAGCTGGCCGCCCGGTACGGCGACCACTTCGAGCCGCCGGCTTCGCTCGTGGAGAAGGCCGCCAAGGGCGAGATCTACGAATAAGGCGTGAACGACGAAGGCCGTCACTTCGGTGGCGGCCTTCGTCATTTCACGACGAGGTCGACCTCCTTGGCGGCTTCGGCCTCGGTCTTCCAGACGGTGGCGCGGGTGTTGTCCCCGGCATGGAAGCCGTAGCGCGCTGCGCCCTTCTCGATCCCGGTGAAGGTGAACGTGAACGTCCGGTTGTAGACAGCCAGAGCTGCCAGATCGGGGTCGTCGAGCTTCACCAGCTTGAGAGTGGTGACGCCGATGATCTCGTTCTTCTCGTTCGCGACGGTCACTTGGGCGCCGTTGAGGTCGCCGCGCCGCACTCGAGCGTCGCCGAGGTGATCTACTTGTTACTGCGTTGGGCACGGGCGCCAAAGTGCGTGTCCGCCTGTTTGTCCGCTCCAGTTCGCCCGAAGGCCATCGAACGCGGGTTAATCTCCGCCCATGCGCCGTCCCGTCACGGTGGCACTGGCCGCCGCCCTGTTCGCCTCCGCGTTGACAACGATGTCAGCCGCCGCTGATCTGAGCCCTGCCGACTTCGTCGATCCGCTGATCGGCTCCGCCGGGGACGGCAACACCTATCCCGGCGCCACCGCGCCCTTCGGGATGCTCGCTTGGAGCCCGACCAGCACTCGCGGCGACCAGACATCCACCGGCGCCGCCAACGGCTATCAGTACGACACCACCCGGATCCGCGGCTTTGCGTTAACGCACGTTAACGGTGCGGGCTGCAACCCCGGCGCCGCTGGCGACGTGCCGATCCTGCCGTTCGCCGGCGACGTCACCTCTTCGCCGACCGCTGACACCACCGATGCGATCTACGCGAGCAACTTCAGCCACGCGGATGAGGGAGCGTCGCCGGGACGGTACCGTCTCGGCCTGGCCAGCGCCGTGACGACCGATGTCGCCGCCACCGAACGGACCGCGATCGGCACCCTGCAGTACCCCGCGCAGAAGCCGGCCAGTCTGCTCTTCCGCACCTCGAACTCACTCAACGGCAGCGAGGACGCCGAGACCCACATCGACGCGGCGAACCGCAAGGTCACCGGGTCCGTGCTCACCGGCGCCTTCTGCGGCCGCCGCGCGAACGGCGGCGTCAACAACCGCAAGTCCTACTACCGCCTCTACTTCACCGCGCAGTTCGACCAGCCGGTCACCGGCACCGGGACCTGGAAGGACGCGACCCTGCAGCCCGGCGGCACCGACCAGACCGGCGGCGAGGGGTACGCGACCGGCAACGACCGCGCCGGGCGCGGCTCCGGCGGCTACGTCACCTTTGCGCCGGGCAGCAAGGTCACCATGCGGATCGGGATCTCCTACGTCTCCCTCGACGGCGCCGAACGTAACCTCCAGGCCGAGCAGCCCAGGAAGTCCACGGTCGACACGATCGCGGAGCGGACCAAGCGAGCCTGGAACACCGAGCTGAGCCGCGTCGACGTCGGGGGCGGCAGCGCCAACCAGCGGATCGTCTTCACCACCGCGCTTTACCACAGCCTGCAGCAGCCGAACCTCGTCAGCGACATCGACGGCCAGTACCTCGGGATGGACGGAAAGCCCCACAGCGTCGAACGCGGGCAGGACGCGCAGTACTCGAACTTCTCCGGCTGGGACCAGTACCGCGCACAGATCCAGCTGCTCGCACTGCTGGAACCGCGCGTCGCCGGGAACTTCGCGCAGTCGCTCTACAACTACGCGAAGCAGAACGACGGTGTCTGGGACCGCTGGGTGCACGTCAACGGCGCGACCCACGTGATGACCGGCGACCCGTCGGCCGCCACGGTCGCGACGTTCTACGCCATGGGCGTCCGCAACTTCGACTACCGCGGCGCGTTCGACTCGCTGTACAAGCAGGCGACCGTCCCGCGGCCGGAAGGTCTGCAGGACGGCGGCTGCCCGGGCCAGTGCGTCGGCCAGCGCCCGAACCTCGCGCAGTACCTGACCTCCCACTACGCGCCCAACGACGTCTGCCATTGCTGGGGCGGCGCAGCCGAGACGCTCGAAGACGCTGTCGCCGACTCCGCAATCGGACATTTCGCAGAGCTGCTGGGTCGCACTCGCGAAGCTGCAGAGCTGCAGGCGCGCGGGGAGTACTGGCGCAACGTCTTCAACCCGGCCACCGGTTACACGCAGGCGCGCAACGTCGACGGCGGCTGGGTGACGCCGTTCGACCCGGCGAGCGACCGCGGTTTCGCGCAGGGCAGCGCGGCGGCCTACACCTGGATGGTCCCGCAGAACGTCTCCGGGCTCGCCGATGCGATGGGCGGCAAGACCACCGCCGTCACCCGGCTCGACGGCTTCTTCCACGACGCGAACGGCAACTGGCAGCTCAAGGGCGGCGGCCCGCTGAAGTACGACCCGACGAACGAGCCCGACATCCACGCGCCGTGGCTGTACAACGAGCTCGGGCAGCCCTGGAAGACGCAGGAAACCGTGCGCCAGCTGGTCAGCTCCGTCTACACGACCGGGCCGTCCGGCCTGCCCGGCAACGACGACCTCGGCACGATGTCCGCCTGGTACGTCTTCGCCGCGCTCGGCCTCTACCCGCGGACGCCCGGCTCCGCGGAGCTGCTGCTCTCGAGTCCGCTGTTCTCGAGCGCCGTGATCCGGCCGGCGGGCGGCGCGCCCATCCGGATCACGACGTCGGGCAGCGGGAAGTACGTCCAGGAAGTCCGCCGCGGCGGACGGCCGCAGCGGGACTGGAAGCTCGACGCGTCCTTCCAGCGCACCGGCGGCACGCTGGACTTCCGCCTGTCCGAGACGCCGACGACCTGGGGGAGTTAGGGCTCCAGCGCGACGTGCGGGAGCCGGCGGTCCAGCCACCGCGGCAGCCACCAGGCCCGTTCGCCTAGCAGACGCATGATCGCCGGGACGAGCAGGCAGCGGATCACCAGCGCGTCCAGCAGCACCGCGACCGCCAGGCCCAGACCGAACTGCGCCAGCATCCGCGACGGGTCGAGCAGGAACGCGCCGAAGACCAGCACCATGATCGCGCCGGCCGCGGTGATCACGCCGCCGGTCGACGCGAGACCTTCGCGCACCGCCAGCCGTGCGTCGCCGGTGCGGCGCCATTCCTCGTGCATGCGCGAGACCAGGAAGACCTCGTAGTCCATCGACAGCCCGAACACGATCGCGAAGATCATCACCGGCACGAACGCCTCGATCGGGCCGGGCTGCGCGCCGAACCAGCCGTCGCCGAACACCAGCGTCATCACGCCGAGCGAGGCGCCGATGCTCAGCAGGTTCAGCAGCGCGGCCTTGAGCGGGATGAGGATCGACCGGAACACGACCATCAGCAGCAGCGCCGACAACCCGACGACGACCAGCACGAACAGCGGCAGCCGGTCGGCGACGGCGTCGGCGAAGTCCGTCGCGGCCGCGACCGAACCGCCCACCAGGTAGTGACCGGGCAACGTCGGCAGGACGTCGGTACGGAGGCGTGTCACCAGTTCGGCCGTCGCTTCGTCCTGGGGTGACGTCGTCGGGAAGACCAGGACGGTCGGGCCCGTCGGCGGCAGCACGCGCGCGATGCCCGGGGTCGACGCGAGCCGTTGCTGCAGCGCGCCGGGGTCGCCGTCTTCGGTGACGATCGCGAGCGGGCCGCTGAAGCCCGGCCCGAAGCCCTCGGCCAGGAGGTCGTACGCCTGGCGCGTCGTCGATCCGGCCGGGTCGGTGCTCGAGTCGGCGAAGCCGAGCCGCATGCCCGCGGCCGGAAGGGACAGGCCGATGAGGACGGCGAGCCCGAGAGCGAGCGGAGCCAGCGGACGCCGCTGGACGCCGTCGGCGAGCCGGCGCCACGCCTTGCCGTGGTCGCGCTTCGCGGCGTGACGGCGAATGCCGCGTTCGAGCCGTTTGCCGAACAGCGACAGCAGCGCGGGGAGCAGCGTCACCGACGCGAGCATCGTCATCAGGACGGTCAGCGCGACGGCCACCGCCACCCCGCGCAGCCCGCCGAGTCCGAGCGCGAGCAGGCCGAGCAACGCGATGATGACTGTCGTCCCGGCGAACAGCACCGAGCGGCCGGCGGTGTCGAGGGCTCGCCGCGCCGCGCTGTCGCGGTCGTGTCCGGCGAGGATCTCGCCGCGGTAGCGCGAGAAGATCAGCAGCGCGTAGTCGACGCCGACACCGAACCCGACCAGCATCATCAGCGGCGCGGTGTAGCTCGCGATGTCGACGTAGCGCGAGACGAGCGTGATCACGCCCAGCGTGCTGCCGACGGCGAACACCGCGGTGATCACCGGCAGACCGGCGGCGAGCAGAGAGCGGAACAGGAAGACGAGGATGACCAGCGCGGCCAGCAGCCCGACGCCCTCCGCGGGGCCGCCGCCTCCCGAGACCCGCTCGACCGGATCGCCGGCGAGCGCGACCTGCACGACGCCGGTCTGCTTCGCGACGTCGGTGAACTTCACGAGGTCGTCGTACGGGAGGTCGGCCGACGCCGCGTCGAAGGTGACGGTCGCGTAGCCGATCCGGCCGTCGGGCGACAGTGTCTCGAACGGCTCGGTCACTGCCCTCACGTGCGGCTGCAATCGGACATTTCCCAGAACTGCATCGACTGCAGCGCGCTGACCTGCGAGCCCGTTCTCGGCTTTGAAGACGATCTGCGCGCTCGCGCCCGATTGCGCGGTGTGCTGCAGCAGGTCGACGACCTGCTGGGATTCGGTGCCCGGAAGCGAGTTGTCGTCGTGGTAGGAGTCGCCGGCGAGGCGAGAGGTGAACGTGACGCCGATGAGAACCAGCGCCCAGAGTGCGACGGCGAGCCACCGGTGACGCTGCGCCCAGCCGGCCAAGCGCGCCAGCCGTCCCCCGGTGGTGCGAGTGATGGTGTCCATGGGCGACAAGGATTCGCCGGTGAGGCCCTACTCCGCGTCGCGCGGCGGAGGACACTTGACGTGCTCCCGGCGGTGTCCCTTAAGGCGTTTCCCGTACCCCCGCGGGAGTACGGCTAGGGGGTGAGCCAGCGCGGCGTCACCGCGCCGGACTCGTACGCGAGGACGACGAGCTGTGCGCGGTCGCGCGTGCCGGTCTTGGTCATGATCCGGCTGACGTGCGTCTTCGCCGTCGCGGGGCTGAGCGTGAGCTCCCGCGCGATCTCGTCGTTCGACAGGCCTGCCGCGACCAGGGAGAGCACTTCGCGTTCGCGGTCGGTGAGCCGGTCGAGCGCCGGAGCTGCGGCCGGGCGCGTGACCCGCGCGGCGAACTCGGAGATCAGCCGCCGGGTGATCGACGGCGCCAGCAGCGCGTCGCCGCGGGACACCACGCGCACCGCGTGGATCAGCTCTTCGGGCTCGGTGTCCTTGACCAGGAACCCGCTCGCGCCCGCGCGCAAAGCGCCGTAGACGTCCTCGTCGAGGTCGAACGTCGTGAGGATGACGACCTTCGTTCCTTCGAGCGCCGGGTCCGCAAGGAGGTGCCGGGTGGCGGCGAGGCCGTCGAGCACCGGCATCCGGATGTCCATCAGGACGACGTCCGGGTGATGGTCGTGCGCGGCCTGCAGGGCTTCGCGTCCGTCGGCGGCTTCGGCGACGACGTCGATGTCGGCCTCGCCGTCCAAAATGGAGCGGAAACCGGCCCGGACGAGCCGCTGGTCGTCGACGAGCAGGACCCGGATCATCGGCCCATCATCGCACCGGCAGCCGGGCGCGCACCCGGAAACCGCCGCTTTCGAGCGGCGCCGCCGTCACTTCGCCGCCGAGTGCGCGAGCGCGTTCGGCCATGCCGCGGATGCCGTTTCCGGGCTCCGCCGCTCCGCCGCGGCCGTCGTCGTCGACCTGCACGGACAGCTCGTCGGCGCCGTAACGGAGCCGGACGACGACGGTCTTCGCGGCAGCGTGCTTCGCGACGTTCGTCAGCGCTTCCTGCACCACGCGGAACGCGGCGTGCTCGACGTCCGGCGGCAGGTCGCGGGCGACACCGTCGATCTCCGTGCGGACGGTCAGCCCGGACGCGCCCACCGACTCGGCCAGCTCGGCGACCCGCGAGAGACCCGGTTGGCCGGTTTGGCGGAGCATGCCGAGCGTCGCGCGCAGCTCCTGGAGCGCGGTCTTGCTCGCGTCCTTGATGGTGCCGAGCGCTTCTTCGGACTGCGCGGGGTCACGCCGGTGCAGCGCCGCACCGGCCTGGACGTTGATCAGCGCGAGGTGGTGGCCCAGGACGTCGTGCAGCTCGCGCGCGATGCGCAGGCGTTCGTCGGTGGCGCGCGCCCGGGCTTCGGCCTCCTTCGTGCGCTCGGCTTCCGCGCGGTAGTGCGTGACGGCGCCGCCGGCGACCAGGGCCACGAACCAGCCGGTCATCAGGAAGAACGCGAAGTTGTCGACGTGCCGCCCGGTCCGCGAGCTGATCTCGCCGACCACGACGCCCGCCATCGCCGCGACGACGAGCAGCGCGGCGCCGCGGATCCTCCCGGCCGCCGCGGCCGCGTACAGCGCGTACGCGAAGGCCAGCAGCACCAGGCCGTCGGGATCGGTCAGCGGGTAGTAGAGCGCACAGCAGAGGAGCGCGAACCCGGCGATGCCGAGCGGGTGGCGGCGCCGGAAGAACAGAGCGGCACAGCAGAGAACGGTGAGCACCCAGCCCAGAACGGCGTGGTGGCCTGGCTCGTCGTGGTCGCTGAGCACGGCGAAGAGCGTGCCCACGAGCACCGCGACGGTGACCGCGAGCTCGGGTAGGTAGCGCCGCATACGCCGAGTTTAGGGCGCTTCGCGCAGCTTGCGGCCGGGGCCGTGCGCGAAGGGCGGGATTTGCTCACAGCGTAATCGCCGTCCGCGAACGGGATTTTCGTTTGTAACAAAGGGTTTCCCGCCACCGACCAGTCGGCATTGATTCGCGTGGCCAAGGAGTGCGAGTGAGCAAGAAACTGGGGTTGGTCCTGGCGGCAGGCCTGCTGGTCGCGGGCTGTGGTGTCGGTTCGGTGCCACCGAAGGACGTCGGAAACGTCGGTGTCCTCGAAACGCCGACATCGACGTATTCGACGCCGACGTATTCCGTTCCGGTCACGACCGAAGCGCCCGCCACCACTTCCGAAGCGCCGGTTGTGACCACCCCGCAGGCCGTCGCACCGGCGCCGAAGACGACCGCGACCAAGCCGAAGGCCCCGAAGACCACCGCGCAGGCCGCGCCGAAACCCGCCGAATGCGGCGCCGACTACTACGTGAACTCGAGCGGCAACTGCGTCCACCGGCCCAGCGACAACCCGGCCGGCGCGACGGCCCTCTGCAAGGACGGCAGCTACAGCTACAGCCAGCACCGCTCGGGCACCTGCTCCGGACACGGAGGCGTGCGCACCTGGCTGTGACAAGAGCACCAATCGAGACGAAACCCGCCATCCCGTAGGTACAGTGCATGAAGTTGCATGATGTGTACTAACTACACACCGGGGGTGTGCTGGTGTCCCGTCCCGGGCGGTCCGCGCGCGCGATCGTCGTGGTGCTCGCTTCGTGCGGGCTGGTCGCGTCGTTCATGCAGACGCTGGTGGTGCCGCTGATCCCGGTGTTCCCGCGGCTGCTGAACGCCTCCGCCGCCGACGCGTCCTGGGTCGTCACCGTGACGCTGCTCGCGGCGTCGGTCATCACCCCGGTCAGCGGCCGGCTCGGCGACCTCTACGGCAAACGGCGGATGATCCTCGTCAGCCTCGCGCTGCTCATCGCCGGTTCGGTCGTGTCCGCGACGTCGAGCGAGCTGGCGCTGCACATCCTCGGCCGCGGCCTGCAGGGCTGCGCGATGGGCGTGATCCCGCTCGGCATCAGCATCATGCGCGACGAGCTCCCGCCCGAACGCGTCGGCGGCGCGATCTCGCTGATGAGCGCGACGCTCGGGGTCGGCGGCGCGATCGGGCTGCCGGTCGCGGCGATCGTCGCCGAGAACGCCGACTGGCACGTGCTGTTCTGGATGGCCGCGGGACTCGGGCTGTTCTTCGTACTGCTGATCGTCAAGTTCGTGCCGGAGTCGCCGGTGCGCACGCCGGCGCCGTTCGACTACTTCGGCGCGTTCGGGCTGGCCGCCGGTCTGCTCTGCCTGCTGCTGCCGGTGGTCAAGGGCGCCACCTGGGGCTGGACGAGCGCGCCGACGCTCGGGCTCGCCGCGGCGGCCGTCGTCATCCTGGTCGGCTGGGGCGCTTACCAGCTGCGTCGCCGCGACCCGCTGGTCGACCTGCGGGTGTCCTCGCGCCGGCCGGTGCTGTTCACGAACCTGGCGTCGATCATGGTCGGGTTCTCGATGTACGCGATGGCGTTGTCGTTCCCGCAGCTGCTGCAGGCGTCGGCGTCGACCGGGTACGGGCTCGGTCAGACGATGGTGGAGTCCGGGCTGTCACTGGCGCCGAACGGCCTGGTGATGATGCTGCTGTCGCCGGTGTCGGCGCGGCTGATCACGCGGCTGGGCCCGCGCCCGACGCTGATGAGCGGCGCGCTGGTGATCGCGGTCGGGTACCTGTTCGCGATCGTGTTGATGGACAACGCGCTGGAGCTCATCACGGCGTCGGTGATCATCGGCGCGGGTGTCGGCATCGCGTACGCGGCGATGCCCGCGCTGATCATGGGCTCGGTGCCGGTCACCGAAACGGCGTCGGCGAACGGCCTGAACTCCCTGATGCGCTCGGTCGGCACGGCGATTTCGAGCGCCGTGATGGCGGCGATGCTGGCCCAGCTGACGATCAGCGTCGGCGGCCTTTCGGTGCCGTCCCTGTTCGGCTTCCGCGCGACGTTCGCCGTGGCCGCGTTCGCCGCGCTGACCGGAGTGGTGCTGGCCGCGCTCGTGCCGAAGACGCGGGTGGCGCCGGAGCTGGTCGGCGTCGCTTAGTTCTTGCGCGCCACCAGCGCCAGGCCGCCGCACTCCGCGGGGTTGACCGGCACGTCCGCGGGCGAGTCCGGCCGCCATTCCGGGATGAACACCACGCCGGGGTCGACGATCTCGAAGCCGTCGGCCAGCGCACGGAGCTCGTCGGCCGAACGCGGGATGACCGGGTTCGAGCTCTTCTGGTACATCGCGACGGCGCGCGCGGTGCCGTCGCTCTGGAGCTCGTGCGTCGCGGAGGACAGCGCCAGGTAACTGCCGGGCGCGAGCGCGTCGCGGTAGGTGCCGAGCAGCCGGGCCGGGTCGCGCTCGTCCGGGATGAAGTGCACGAACAACGCCATCACGATCATCACCGGCTGGTCCAGGTCCAGCATCATCTCGGTGGTCTCGTGCTCGAGGACGTCGTCCGGGAACTCGGCGTCGGCGAACACCATGGCGGCGTTTTCGTTGTCTTCCAGCACGATCTCGCTGTGCGCGACGGCGACCGGCTCGTTGTCGACGTACACGACGCGCGACCGCGGGTCGATGGCCTGGGCCACCTCGTGCACGTGCCCGACGGTCGGCATGCCCGAACCGATGTCGAGGAACTGCCGGATGCCGTTGTCCATCCCGAACCGGATGGCGCGCCGCAGCCACTGCCGGTTGAGCTGCGCCCGCTCGCGCGCGTTCGGCTGGGCGGTCAGGACCTGCTCCGCGAACATCCGGTCGACGGCGTAGTTGAGCTCGCCCCCGAGGATGTAGTCGTACACGCGCGCGGCGTTCGGCTTCTCGAGGTCGATGCCGCGCCGCATGAGCTCGTCTTCGGTCATCCGCCACTCCAGGGCTCGGGGGATGACGCGAGAATAGCCGGACACGCAGGGCAGTGAGCTGATCACCGGCCCTCGGTCAGGTGGCCGGTGTCGTTCAGCGTGTGCAGCGTGCGGTTGTGGAAGTGGTCGTCTTCGTGCAGCACTGTGATGCCGTCGGGGCTCGACCGGAACGACACGTGCGCGCACGCCGAGAGCGGCAGGCCCAGCCACGCCGCGACGACCCAGCTCAGCGACCCGCCGTGGGTGACGACCACCTGGTGCTCGCCGCCGGACCGGAGGACGCGGTCCATCGCGCGGTACACGCGAGTGACCCACTCCAGCTTGGTTTCGCCGCCTTCGATGCCCTCGTTGTGGTCGAGCCGCTCGCCGGTCGCCGGCGGCGGGACGAAGCGTTCGTCGAGCCAGGACTGCGGGCGTCCGCCTGCGAGACCGTAGGACTTCTCGCGGAGGTCGCGCACGAGCACGGGTTCGACCCCGAAGAGGCTCGCGATCGGTTCCGCGGTCTCGACGGTCCGCCGGAGGTCGGAGCTGTACAGCTCGATCGGCGCGGCCGCCGGGATCAGCTCGCGCAGCCGCGCCGCGATCGCCGCCGCGTCGACGCGGCCGCGGGCGGTCAGTGCCGAGTCGAACCAGCCGCCGACCCGGCCCTCCACGTGATGCGTCGCCTCGGGATGCGTGACGACGTAGAGCCGATTCAGTTCTTCCGCCCCACCAGAGCCAGCTGGCTGGCCAGCTCCGGGTGCTCTCCCACTTCGCCGGGGTCGTCCGGCCGCCACTCGGGCGTGAACACGATTCCCGGCGGCAGGATCTCGAACCCGTCCACCAGCGCGCGCAGCTCTTCGCGCGAGCGCGCGAAGACGTTCGTGCCGCTCTGCTGGTAGAGCTGCGCCGCGCGGCGCACCTCCTCGCCCTGCCCCTCGAACGTGCCCGACGACAGCGCCAGGTAGCTGCCCGGGACGAGCGCGTCGCGGTACGCCGCGACCAGCCCGGCCGGGTCGCGCTCGTCCGGGATGAAGTGCACGAACGCGGCCATGACCACCATGATCGGCTGGTCGAAGTCCAGCAGCCGCTCGGTGGTCTCGTGCTCGAGGACGTCGGCCGGGACTTCGGCGTCGGCCTGCACCATCTCCGCGTTGTCGTTGCCCTTCAGCACGATCTCGCTATGCGCGACGGCGACCGGTTCGTTGTCCACGTAGACCACCCGTGACGCGGGGTCGATCGCCTGGACGACCTCGTGCACGTGCCCGACGGTCGGCATGCCGGAGCCGATGTCCAGGAACTGCCGGATGCCCTGTTCGGCGCCGAACCGGACGGCCCGCCGCAGCCACCGCCGGTTCAGCAGGGCCAGGTCCCGGGACTCCGGCCGCACCGCGAGGATCTGCTCGGCGAACATCCGGTCGATGGCGTAGTTGAGCTTGCCGCCGATCAGGTAGTCGTAGACGCGCGCCGCGTTCGGCTTGTCGAAGTCGATCCCGCGTTTCGCGTGCTCGTCGGTCACCGACGCGCCACCAGGGAGAGGCCGCCCGACAGCGCCGGCGGGTCCTCGAGGGGTTCGTCGGGACGCCATTCCGGCGTGAACACCACGCCCGGCGCCAGGATTTCGAAGCCCTTCACGAGCGCGCGCATCTCGTCGGGGGAGCGCAGGGTCAACGGCGTGCCGCTCTTCTCGTACAGCGCGACCGAGCGCCGCGACTCCTCGCCCTGTCCTTCCCACGTGCCCGACGACAACGCCAGGTAGCTGCCCGGCGCGAACGCGTCGAAGTAGCTCGAGATCAGGCCGGCGGGGTCGCGGGAGTCGGGGATGAAGTGCACGAACGCGGCCATGACGACCATGACCGGCTGGTCGAAGTCCAGCATCGCCTCGGTGGTCGGGTGCTCCAGCACGTCGTCGACGTACTCGGCGTCGGCCTGCACCATGGCCGCGTTGTCGTTGCCCTCCAGCACGATCTCGCTGTGCGCGACGGCGATCGGTTCGTTGTCGACGTAGACGACCTGCGACTCCGGGTCGATCGCCTGGACGACCTCATGCACGTGCCCGACGGTCGGCATGCCGGAGCCGATGTCCAGGAACTGCCGGATGCCCTGCTCCGCGCCGAACCGCACGGCCCGCCGCAGCCACGCCCGGTTGACCAGGGCCATGTGCCGCGCGTTCGGCAGCACCCCGATGATCTGGTCGGCGAACATGCGGTCGACGGCGTAGTTGAGCTTGCCGCCGATCATGTAGTCGTACACGCGCGCCGCGTTCGGTCTCTCGAGATCGATACCGCGCTTCGCGTGTTCGTCTTCGCTCATCGCCACTCCTCGTCCTCGGTGTGACGGGAGAATAGTCCGGTTCAGAGCAGCGGCGGCACCACGGCGTCGATCAGGTGCGGACCGGGTTCGGCGAACGCGCGCTGCAGCTGCTCGGCGAGCTCTTCGGCGGTGGTCGCGCGCGTCGCGGGGACGCCCAGGCCTTCCGCGATCTTCACGAAGTCCATGTCCGGCCGCGACAGGTCGAGCAGGTCGTTCGCCTTCGGCCCGCCCGACGCCGCGCCAACGCGCTGCAGCTCCAGCCGCAGGATCGCGTACGCGCGGTTGTTGAGCAGCACCGTCGTGACGTTCAGGTTTTCCCGCGCCTGCGTCCACAGCGCGGAGATGGTGTACAGCGCGCTGCCGTCCGATTGCAGGTTCAGGACGGGACGGTCCCGTCCCGCCACCGCCGCGCCGGTCGCGACCGGCATGCCGTAGCCGATCGCGCCGCCGGTGAGCGTCAGCACGTCGTGCCGCGGCGCGCCGGCCGTCGCAGTCGGCAGCAGCAGGCCGGACGTGTTCGCCTCGTCGGCGATGATCGCGTTCTCCGGGAGCAGCGCGCCGATGACGTCGACCCAGTTCTGCGGGGTCAGCGGACCGCTCGGCAGCGCGGGCCGGGACGCCTGCTGCAGCACCGGCTCGGTGTCTGCGGCGACGAGGTCGGCGACCTCGTTCAGTGCGCGCGTGACGTCCTGGCCGACGGACGCGAGCGTGTGCACCTGCGCGCCTTCGGGCACCAGGTCGCTCGGCTTGCCGGGATAGGCGAAGAACGACACCGGCGCTTTCGTCCCCGCGACGACGAGGTGCTTGACGCCGTCGAGCTGGTAGGTGACCTGCTCGGCGAGGTACCCGAGCCGCTCGATCGCCGGCAGTCCCGCGCCACGCTCGAGACGAGACGGGAACGTCTCGACGAAAACCTTCGCGCCGGTCGCGGCGGCGATCCGGCTGGCCGCGCGCAGACCTTCCTCGCGGCACGCGCTGCCGCCGACGAGCAGCGCCACCGGCTCACCGGCGCCGAACACCGCGGCGACGTCCTTGACGGTCGTCGCGTCCACGGCCTGCGGCACGCGCGGCGGGATCGGCGCGCACGTCTCGCCGCCTTCGCCCCACGAGGCGTCGGCGGGCAGGATCAGCGTGGCGACGCGGCCGGGCGCGTCCTGCGCGGCGGCGACCGCGGCGGCGGCGTCGGCCCCGACGTCCTTGGTGTGCTCCGAGCGGCGCACCCAGCCTTCCAGCGAGCCCGCGACGGCCTCGATGTCCGATTCCAGCGGCGCGTCGTACTGCTTGTGGTAGGTCGCGTGGTCGCCGACGATGTTGACGATCGGCGTGTGCGCACGACGTGCGTTGTGCAGGTTCGCGAGGCCGTTGCCCAGGCCGGGGCCGAGGTGCAGCAACGTCGCGGCGGGCTTGCCGGCGATGCGCGCGTAACCGTCGGCGGCGCCGGTGACCACACCTTCGAACAGCGCGAGCACTCCGCGCATCTCCGGAACGGAGTCGAGTGCGGCGACGAAGTGCATCTCCGACGTGCCGGGGTTCGCGAAGCACACATCGACGTCGGCGTCGACCAGCGTGCGGATCAGGGACTGGGCGCCGTTCATCTCGCTCATGCGGTTCCTTCGGGGAAGAGAACGCCGGGGTTGAGGATCCCGGCAGGGTCGAAGCTCTGCTTGATCTGGCGCATCAGCTCGATCTTCGCCGGATCCTCGAGTGCCTGGTGGTAGCCCGCCTTGGTGCGGCCGAGGCCGTGCTCGCCGGAGATCGCGCCGCCCAGCTCCATGGCGTAGGAGAAGATATCGGTGAGCAGCTGCTTCCGCCGGTCCGCGTCTTTACAGAAGATCCCGAGGTGGACGTTGCCGTCGCCGGCGTGCCCGCAGCCGAGCGCGCCGCCGCCCGCGGCCATCGCGAGCTCCCGCGCCTTGGTGATGAACTGCGGCATGGCGGTCCGCGGCACGACGACGTCGATCACGTCGTCGGCGCCGACCGCCTTCGCGGTCCAGAAGGCCTTCTCGCGGGCCTCGATGAGTTTGCGCGCGGCGCCGCCGTCCAGGACGTAGACGTCGACCGCGCCCAGCTCGCTGAGCAGCTCGCCGACGGTTTCGACGTCCTCTTCGAGTCGCCCGCCCTCGCGGTTCTCCAGCGCCACGACCAGGTATGCGTCGCATGTCTCGCGGATCTTGTCCGGGACGCCGAGCTCGAGCTTCTCGTTGTAGACGATGGCGGCCATCGTCATGTTGTCGATGTACTCGAGGATGTGCGGCGCGAGGCCGCTGGAGACGATCGCCGGGACGGCGGCCATGACCTGGTCGAAGTCGCCGAAGGGGGCGAGCACGGTGGCGCCGTGGGTGAGCCGCGGGTGCAGCTTGACGGTGATTTCGGTGGCCAGCGCGAGGGTGCCCTCGGAGCCGATGATCAGCTGCGTGAGGTCGTAGCCGGTGGAGATCTTCGACGTCTTGCCGCCGGTCCGGATGATCTCGCCGGTCGGCAGCACGGCCTGCAGGCCGAGCACGTTGTTGCGCGTGACGCCGTACTTGACCGCGCGCATCCCGCCCGCGTTCGTGCCGACGTTCCCGCCGACGCTCGCGCTGAGCTCACCGGGATAGACGGTGTAGCTGAGCCCGGCTTCGGCGGTCTTGACGTCGAGCTCGGCGAGCGTGACCCCGGGCTGCACGACGGCGACGTGGTTCCCGGTGTCGACTTCCAGGACTGCGTTCATGCGCTCGAAGGAGATCAGCAGGCCGTCCGTGCGGGGACGTGCAGCTCCGGACAAGCCGCTTCCGGAGCCGCGCGCGGTTACGGGCACGTTGTGCTCCGAAGCGGCTTTCAGCAGCTCCGCGACTTCTTCGGCGGTTGCCGGCTTCGCGACGTACGCGGGCTTCTGCGGCTCCGCCGTCAACGCTTCGTCGTGCGCATAGTCCTCGGAGATCGCGTCGCCGGTCAGCAGGTTCTTGTCCCCGACGATCTCGGCCAGCCGTGCTGCCACGTCGCCCATCGACAGTCTCTCCTCCGCGCCGTTGCTGTGGTTACCGCAGCGTAGTACGTACCGCCGGTACGCCGCTATGAAGGATTTTCATGTTCTTCAGGCGCGGACGAGGCCGGGCGGGCACCGCACCCGGCGCCCGCCCGGAGGAGCGACTCAGCCGATCGGCCAGGGCGGCCGGCAGTCCTGGCGCGGCAGCTCGATCGACGAGTTCGTGTAGACCCCGTCGGCGAGCGTGTCGGCCATGATCGGGCGTTCGACGTAGCACCAGTGCTGGGCGAAGTAGCCGCCCGGCGCCTCGGGCGTGTTGAAGTGGCAGACGCCGTCGGTCTGGATGCAGTAGCGGATGTACGGGATGCCGCCGAAGTCCGTTCGGCCCGGGCCGAACGAGACGTACCCGCCGAACGGCGACGGCGCGCCCGCGCCGGCCGGGATCACCGCGCTGATGCCGAGCCCGGGCGGGCCGACCGGCTGCATCGGGTCGGCGTACAGCTTCGCGTTGAAGTGGCCGCGGTCGACGTTCACGACGCCGTCCGCGATGTCGTTCAGCAGGAAGTTCGCGACGATCGCGCCCTGCGAGTACCCGACGACGGTGAACTCGCCGCCCGGGTCCTCGTTGAACGAATCCTGGGCGACGCGCTTCGCCTCCTCACGGCCGATGGCGACGCTCTGGTCCATCGGTGTCGCGCCGCACGGTCCCGGGAGCCCGGACGCGCCGGCCGGGTAGTTCACGACCTTGCGGATCCCGCCGCGCAGCCACGGTTCCTGGTACTGGTCCGCGTTCCCGTTGCAGGTGCCGCCGATCAGGATGTAGTAGTGCGCGCCTTCGGCGTGCGCGGCCGGTGCGGTGACGAATCCGGTGACGAGCGCCGCCACTGCGGCGCCGATCAGCGAAAGCCGTTTCAACCTCTTCACTTCGCAGTCCCCTCCGTCAGTTGATCACTGCCGCGGCGGACGCTAGGGAGGGTTGATGAAATCCGGATGAAACCGGTGATCAGGCGATTACAGACGAGGATTTAGTCCTGACTAAATCTCTGGTGGGTGACTCCGCGCCAGGTGATGCTTCCCGGCATGACATCGACGCACACCTTCGAAGACGGCTTTTCCGTGCGGCGGCTGGGTTTCGGCGCCATGCGGCTCACGGATTGGGACCACGTGCCCGACGGCGCCGCTGCCGTCGCGCGCCGCGCGGCCGAGCTCGGCGTGACCTTCTTCGACACCGCCGACGCCTATGACCTGGGATTGAACGAAGAGCTGCTCGCCGACGCGCTCCACCCCTATCCGGGACTGCTCGTGGCGACGAAGTGCGGCCACACGCGCCCGAGCCGGGGCGAGTGGGTGCCGCTCGGCCGGCCTGAGTACCTGCGGCAGCAAGCGGAACTCTCGCTGCGGCGGCTGCGCGTTGAACGGCTCGAGCTGCTGCAGCTGCACCGCCTCGACCCGCAGGTGCCGCTCGCCGACCAGATCGGTGCGCTCGCCCGGCTGCGGATGGAGGGCAAGGTCGCCCGGATCGGGTTGTCCGAGGTCAGTGTGGCGCAGCTGGCCGAAGTGCGGGCCATCACGCCCATCGCGAGCGTGCAGAACCGCTACAACCTGACGGACCGCGCGTCGGACGACGTCCTCGAGTACTGCGAGCGCGAGGGGATCGCGTTCGTCCCGTGGCTGCCGATCGCACGGGGTGACCACGCGACGGCGGGCGGCGTGCTCGGAAAGGTCGCGGCCGGCCTCGGCGCGACACCCGCTCAGGTGTCCCTCGCCTGGTTGCTGCGCCGTTCACCGGTGGTGGTTCCCATTCCTGGAACGTCTTCGATTCCGCACCTCGAAGAAAACTGCGCCGCCGTCGGAATCACGCTTTCCGATGACGATTTCCAGCGCTTGGACGCGCTGGCGTGAAAGCGGCCCGGCCGCGGTTTCCCGCGGCCGTGCGTCCGGCTCCCGCCTGGGTCAGACGAGCCAGCCGAGAACGTGCGCCAGGTGCGCCAGCGCGCCGGTGAGGATGTCGTGGCAGTAGTGGGCGTGCTGGGCGAACATCTGCATGGAATGGCTCCTTGTCGAATAACTCATGGATTCCCTGGAGTGCTCTCCGTGGAGAGCGGAATCAGGTTTTCACCGTGCTGGCGAGGTGTCAAAGAGCCATTCCTGAACGACGCCGCCACCGCGGAATCTTCCCATGCTAAACGCGTAATCCCTTCGTGTTTGACGCCGGGGTGCCCGCTTTGGCGGTCAACCACTCTAGGTAGCGAGCGGGGTGAATATCACCGTCGGTAGTTCCGACCTTGATCCGGCATCCTGGGCACTCGCGTAGCTCGATGTGGTGATCACCGGACACGAAAGGTGAATTCGCGATGATCACCCTTTCGGGTGGCGGGCAACGCAAAAAGGGGACGCCGGGTGCGGAGTTCCGCACCCGGCGTCCCCTTGCCGGGTAAAGGATTCAGGCTCGCGCGAACGAGAGCGTCTCGCCCTCGACGCCCCGCAACCAGAGGTCCTGCGCGGCCGCCGCCATCTCGGCCAGGCCCTCCTCGATCGTGGCGAACACGTTGCCGGGCACCCAGCCCGCGTCCCCGTTGATCAGCAGGTTGTTGCGCCCGTAGAAGATCGCGAGGTCGGTCGCGCCCTGGTCGCTGTGCGCTTCGCTGTCTTCGTCGTAGCCGTACGCGGGGTTGCCGATCTCCCAGGCTTCGAACCCGAAGTACACGACGTCGCCCGGGATCGGCGTGATCGTCGGGTTCTCGCGCCCGGGCTTCGGCTCCGCGAACGGCGGCACGAGCGTGTAGACCTCGTTGCGCGCGTACTTCGCGTGATAGGCCGAGCCGCTCTGCGGCAACGCGTCCCACACCGCTTTGCAGGTGCGCGGCGCCTCGTCGTCGAGCAGCCTTGCCCGGCAGGTCACCCCGCGCTTGTCCAGGGTGATCGTGATGTACCGGGCCATGCTCAGCTCCCCGTGACGGAGGCGACGACCTCGCCCCAGGTGCGCAGCGCGTCGTCGACCTGTTCGGCGTTGACGATCAGCGGCGGCACCATGCGGACGACGTTCATGTACGGCCCGCAGGTGAGCAGCAGCAGCCCGTTCTTGGCGGCGGTCTGCTGCGCGGCGGCCGCGGTCGCGGCGTCCGGCTCGCCGTCGGCGGTGGTGAACTCCGAGCCGACCAGCAGGCCGAGCCCCCGCACCTCGCCGATCGCCGGCGTCTTGTCCGCGATCACCCGCGCGCCTTCGAGCAGCTGGCGCCCGCGCTCGGCGGCGTTCTCCACCAGGTTCTCCTGCTGGATGACCTCGAGCGTCGCGATCGCCGCGGCGCACGAGACGGCGTTGCCGCCGTACGTGCCGCCCTGCGAACCCGGGAGCGCCTTCGCCATCAGCTCCTGCGAAGCGGCGATGCCAGACAGCGGGAAGCCGCTGGCCAGGCCTTTCGCGATGAGCACGATGTCGGGGGAGACGTCGAAGTGGTCGTGCCCCCAGAACTTCCCGGTGCGGCCGAAACCGGTCTGGATCTCGTCGACGACGAGCAGGATCCCGTGCCGGTCCGCGCGCTCGCGCAGGCCGGCCATGAACTCGGTGTTCGCCGGGACGTACCCGCCCTCGCCGAGCACGGGCTCGACGAAGATCGCAGCGGTCTCGTTGGGCGCGCTGACCGTCTGGAACAGGTAGTCCAGCTCTCGCAGCGCGAACTTCGTCGCGGTCTGCTCGTCCCAGCCGTAGTGGTAGGCGTAGGGGAACGGCGCGACGTGCACGCCCGCCATCAGAGGGCCGATGCCGGCGCTGAACCGCGTTCCGGACGTCGTCATCGACGCCGCCGCGACGGTCCGGCCGTGGAAGCCGCCCTGCATGACGATGACATTCGGACGTTTTGTCGCCTGCCGCGAAAGCCGCAACGCAGCTTCGACGGCTTCGCTGCCCGAGTTCGAGTAGAAGAGCGAGTCGAGCCCGCTCGGCAGGACCTCGCCGAGCCGTTTCGTCAGCTCGAGCAGGGGCTGGTGCATCACGGTCGTGTACTGCCCGTGGACGAGCTTGCCGATCTGCTCCTGTGCCGCGCGCACGACGTGCGGGTGACAGTGCCCGGTGCTCGTCACGCCGATGCCGGCGGTGAAGTCGAGGTGGCGTTTGCCGTCGACGTCGTAGAGGTAAACCCCTTCACCGTGGTCGACCACGACGGGCGTTGCCTGCTTGAGCAGCGGAGATAGCTGGGCCATGGCAGCGTGCTCCTTGGTCGGTTGAGCGGGTTGTCGATTGTTGACAATATCCATAGCATGGCCCTCGGGACAACACGTGAGGAGCAGTCGGGATGAGCGCGAGCACCGAGTCCGGCGTCGTCGACGCGGTCGGCAAGGAACTGTTCATCGGCGGCAAGTGGGTCGCCGCCGGGTCCGGGAAGACGTTCCCGGTGGTCGACCCGGCCACCGGCAAAGAGCTGTGCCAGGTCGCCGACGCCTCCCCGGCGGACGGCGTTGCAGCTCTGGATGCCGCCGTCGCCGCCCAAGCGGACTTCGCGAAAATGGCGCCGCGGGAGCGCGGAGAGATCCTGCGCCGGGCGTACGAGCTGCTGATGCAGCGCCAGGACGAGCTCGGCCTGCTCATGACCCTCGAGATGGGCAAGCCGCTCGCCGAGTCGAAGGGCGAGATCGCCTACGCCGCCGAGTTCTTCCGCTGGTTCGCCGAGGAGGCCGTCCGGATCGACGGCGGCTTCGCGACCGCCCCGAACGGAACGGGCCGGTTCCTCATCACCAAGCAGCCGGTCGGGCCGACCCTGCTGATCACGCCGTGGAACTTCCCGATGGCGATGGGCACCCGCAAGATCGGCCCGGCCATCGCCGCGGGCTGCACTTCGGTGATCAAGCCGGCTGCGCAGACGCCGCTGTCGATGCTCGCGCTGGCCGGCATCCTCGCCGAGGCCGGACTGCCCGAAGGCGTGCTCAACGTCATCACCACCAGCGACTCCGGCGGCGTGATGGAGCCGCTGATCCGCGACGGGCGGGC
The DNA here is from genome assembly GCF_055582965.1 of Amycolatopsis sp. NPDC104863. Taxonomy (NCBI): domain Bacteria; kingdom Bacillati; phylum Actinomycetota; class Actinomycetes; order Pseudonocardiales; family Pseudonocardiaceae; genus Amycolatopsis; species Amycolatopsis sp. NPDC104863. The sequence goes on along the minus strand of NZ_JBVJOW010000011.1, from coordinate 10,537 downwards.
GCGCAAGCTCTCGTTCACCGGGTCCACCGGAGTCGGCCGGAAGCTGCTGGAGCAGTGCGCCGACAAGGTGCTGCGGACGTCGATGGAGCTGGGCGGCAACGCGCCGTTCCTGGTCTTCGACGACGCCGACATGGACGCGGCCATCGACGGCGCGATGCAGGCGAAGATGCGCAACATCGGCGAGGCCTGCACCGCCGCCAACCGGTTCTACGTGCAGCGCGGCGTCGTCGAAGAGTTCTCCCGGCGGCTGACCGAGCGCATGCAAGCCCTGCCGATGGGCCGCGGCACGGAGAAGGACGTCGTGGTCGGACCGCTGATCGACGGCAAGGCCGTCGAAAAGGTGACGGAGCTGGTCAAGGACGCCACCGACCGCGGCGCGAAGGTGCTCACCGGCGGCTCCGGCGTCGACGGTCCGGGCCACTTCTACCAGGCCACCGTGCTCACCGACGTTCCGCAGGAGGCGCGGCTGACGCACGAGGAGATCTTCGGGCCGGTCGCCCCGATCACGCCGTTCGACACCGAAGAAGAGGCGGTGACGAAGGCGAACGACACCGAGTTCGGCTTGGTCTCCTACGTCTACACCAGCGACCTCAAGCGCGCGCTGCGCGTCTCCGAGGCGCTCGAAGCCGGCATGATCGGGCTCAACCAGGGCATCGTGTCGAACCCGGCGGCGCCGTTCGGCGGGATCAAGCAGTCCGGGCTCGGTCGCGAAGGCGGCACGGTCGGCATCGAGGAGTTCCTCGAGACCAAGTACATCGCGGTGGCCCTGTGAGCTCCTACCGCATCGCGAGCATCCCCGGCGACGGGATCGGCGTGGACGTCACGGTCGAGGCCCGCAAGATCCTCGACCGGGCTTCCGCGCTCTTCGGCTTCTCCTTGGAATGGACGGGGTTCGACTGGAGCTGCGAGCGGTACGCCCAGCTCGGCGCGATGATGCCGGACGACGGCGTCGAGCAGCTCTCGGCGTTCGACGGCATCCTGCTCGGCGCGGTCGGCTTCCCCGGTGTCCCGGACCACGTTTCATTGTGGGGCCTGCTGATCCCGCTGCGGCGCGCGTTCCAGCAGTACGTCAACCTGCGTCCGGTGCGGCTGCTGCCGGGCACGACGTCCGTGCTGGCCGGCCGGAAGGCCGAGGAGCTGGAGCTGGTCATCGTCCGCGAGAACTCCGAAGGGGAGTACTCCGCGATCGGCGGGCGGCACAACGCCGGGCGTCCCGACGAGTTCGTGCTGCAGGAGTCGGTCTTCACGCGCGTCGGTGTCGAACGGATCATCCGGTACGCGTTCGAGCTGGCGCAGACGCGGTCTTTGCGCGTCTGCTCGGCGACGAAGTCCAACGGGCTCATCCACTCGATGCCCTTCTGGGACGAGATCTTCGCCGAGGTCGCGGCCGGGTATTCGGATGTCCACAGTGAACAGATGCACGTGGATGCCTTGGCGGCGCGGATGGTCCAGGCGCCGGACCGACTCGACGTCATCGTGGGGTCGAACCTCTTCGGCGACATCCTGAGCGACCTCGCGGCCGCGATCACCGGCGGACTCGGCATGGCGCCGTCGGGCAACATCAACCCATCGGGTGAATTCCCGTCGATGTTCGAGGCCGTCCACGGGAGTGCTCCGGACATCGCGGGGCAGGGGATCGCCAACCCCGTGGCGCAGATCCTGGCGGCCGCGATGCTGGTCGAACACCTGGGCGAAACCGTTGCCGCGCAAGCGATCCGGACCGCGGTGGACCGGGTGCTCGACGAGGGCCGCGTGCGGACCCCCGACCTCGGCGGCACGCATACCACAGAACGGCTCGGCACGGCGGTGGCCGAAGCGCTGGGCTGAGTTTTTGTCGGTGCCCTCCGGCACGGTGGCCCCAAGTCCACCAAGGGGGAGGAGGCACCGATGTGCCGGCAATGCGAGGACCCGGACAGATCCGGGTACGTGGAACGGCTTCGGGACGGCGTGGCCGACCGGGGCTGGCTTGTGCAAGGCGTGGAAGGGAGCGGGCTGTACCCGCCGTGGGCCTACACCATCGGCCTCAGCGGGTACGGCCTGCCCGAACTGGTCGTGACCGGCCTGCCCGTGCCGGAGGCCGCGCAACTGCTCAACGACATGGCTTTGCACGCGCTGCACGCAACGCCGCCCTCGCCGGGAGAATCCGTTGTGTTGCGCGGCAAACCGCCGATCGAGGTCGTTCCGGTCACGGAGCCGTCCGCGCACCTGGTGTTCGCGGTGGCGCTGTACGGCCCGGGAGTCCGCGCGCTGCAACTGGTGTACGCGGATCCGGAGGGCCGTTTCCCGTGGTCCGCGGATTTCCGTGACGGCCGCGGTGGCCAGCCGGTCCTGGGAGTCCGTCATGCGCGCTGACTGCGGGTGCGGCGTGCCTGTGGGCTGCTTCCCGATACCGGTGCCGTCCGTCCAGGTACGCGTGCCGTTCTTTCCGGTGCGCGAAAAGACCGTCCGGGTGCGCGCGTCATCCGTTCCGGCACGCGAACCGTTCGTCCGGGTGCGTGTGCCGACCTCGCAACCACGCATGTCGGCTCTGCGATCACGCGTGTCGGCCGTCAGATCACGGGCGTCGGCGCTCCGATCCCGCGTTTCCCGGCACCGGCGGGGCTTGCCCCTCCTTGAGGCTCGTCCCCGGCGCGAGCCGCTGAACCGCGTCCTCCATGTGCGAGTCGAGCAGGGCCAGCGCCGTCTCCTCGTCGCCGTCGCGCAGGGCCTGGATGAGCTTCGTGTGCTCCTCCACCCGTTCCTCGACCCGCTGGTAGGTGCTCTGAAGCGCGGTCAGGCACATCCGCGTCTCGATGAGCAGGGTCCGGGCCATCCGGACGAGCCGTTTGCTGCCGGAGGCGTTGATGAGGGCCTCGTGGAACTTGAGGTCCGCCGTGGAAAGCGCGCTCGGGTCGTCTTCGCTCGCGGCCGTCGCCATCTCCGTGACGGTGTGCTCGAGGACGTCCGCGATCCGGTCCCGTTCCCCGCCACGCACGGCGCGAATCATCGCGGCGCGTTCGATCGCAGAGCGGGCGGCGTAGATGTCGTAGACGTCGCCGGGCTCGAGGTCGATCACGAACAGCCCACGGTGCCGCTCGCTGCGCAGGAGGCCTTCGGATACCAGGTGCTGCATCGCTTCCCGGAGTGGCCCCCGTGACACCTGGAACCGTGAGGCCAGCTCGGTTTCGCCGAGCTGGGTGCCCGGCGGGAGGGCGCCGGTCATGATCGCGTCGCGCAGCTGACGCGCGATGACCGCGGCCGTCGACTCGCGGCTCACCGGCTCGATCTCGGGCAGCATGCCCGGTGGCAGGGCCATCTCAGGCGCTCCCGTCCGGCAGATGCCGGAAGAGCGCACCGAGCGAGCGGACGAGCCGGTGCTGCCCGGTCAGGCGCAGGCCTTCCCAGACGGTGACCTGGTTCGCGGTCAGAACGGGCTTCTTCAGCGCGAACTCGACGGCGTTGATCTCCTGGAGGGTCCGCATCGCGGTGTCCGGCACCAGCACGGCGTCGGCGTCCGGGTGGTCGTGGCTGACGGCGAGTTCAATGACGGCCTCCGGCGTCATCGAGCCGACCTCCGCGGCGGTGATGATGTCGGCGCTGGCCATTGCGACGACTTCGACGCCACCAGCTTTGAGGAAGTCCACGAACAGCTGGGCGATGTCGTCCGGGTAGCTCGCGGCGACGGCGACCCGCTTGACGTTCAGAGCACGCGCGGCGTGCACGAACGCGAAAGAGGTGCTGGAGGCCGGCACCCCGGCGACGGCGGCGAGGCGGTCGGCCTGGTCGCGCGCGCCGTCCCAGCCGTAGACGAAGCTGCCGCTGGTGCACGCCCAGACGACCGCGTCCGGTTCGTGCTTCCCGAGGAGGGCGGCGCCGTCGGCGAGACGGGCTTCGCTGCCGAGGTCGAGCAGTTCGGCGACCGCGTGCTTGTCGGTGCCGTAGATGTGCTCGACCGCCAGCCGGATGTCGCCCTCGTCGGCCGCCGCGCCGCCGAGCAGCTGCTCGGCCAGCGGGTAGTCGTCTTCGGCCGCGTGGTCGGGGTAGATGAAACCGATGGTGGTCACGAAACCTCCGGAGGGACGCAAATTGTCGACAATCCTAGAGGGCCGGTCAAGGAAATCCTTCACGACACGTCACGAAGCCACTTCCCGGGTCCGACGATCGGCAGGTTCATCCGGCGCAGGCACGCCCACATGGTCAGCTGGTTGGCCGTGAGCACCGGCTTGCCGAGCGCAGCTTCCAGCGGCTCGATCAGGTCGTAGGTCGGGAGGTTGGTGCAGCTGACGAAGATCGCCTCGGCGTCGCCGTGGTCGGCGGCGAGGATGCGCTCGGCGATCGTCCGGTAGCTGACCTTCCAGATGCCGCCGCCCAGCCCGAGGTGGTCGCTGGCCACCGTCTCGACGTTCAGTTCGCCCAGGAAGTCGTGCAGAGCTGCGGTCAGGTCGGCGTCGTAGGGCGTCAGCACCGACACACGGTGCAGGTCGAGCTGGTGCAGCACCTCTGCGAGCGCACCCGAGGTGGTGACCGCGTCCGGTGCGCCTGCGTCGCAGATCGCCTTGGTCAGGGAGCGCTCGTAGTCGACGCCGTTGACGAAGCTGCCCGACGTGCAGAGATAGGCGACCACCTCGGGCTCGACGTGCAGCACGTCGCGGGTGGCGCCGGCCAGGTGGTGGCTGTCGCTGACGAGACGTGCCATCTCCATGCTCACCGGCACGGGCTCGTACGGCGTCCGGGCGAGGTGCAGCGACACCTCCATCGGCACCCATCGCCAGAGCTCGCGCTCCAGTGCGAGGTCGAAGGGCGCGATGACCCCGATGCCGCGTTGCGCCAGCGGGCCGTCGAACGCCAGGAAGTCGAAATCCAAGGCTCAGCCTCCGGAATACGTCTGAACTTGACACGTCCGGTGCTCCGGGGGTCATTCCTCGGATTGTTGACAATCATACGAGCCGCTTTTACCGTGTCAACGTGATCGCCTCGGAAAACCGGGAAACTCCCGTCCTGGCCGTGCTCTGCGGCGAGCACCGTCCACCGGACATGCGTGCTGTCGAATCCGGGGCGGTTGTGCGTTACACGGACGCGGCCGGCCTCGCAGATGCGCTGGCCGGAGCGGATGCACTCTTCGTCTACGACTTCCTCTCCACGGCGGTGCCGGGCGCCTGGCACGCCGCCGACCGGCTGCGCTGGCTGCACATCGCCAGCGCGGGCGTCGACCCGGTGCTGTTCCCCGGGCTGGTCGAGAGCGACGTCGTCCTCACGAACTCGCGCGGAGTCTTCGACGACGCCATCGCGGAGTATGTCCTGGGTGTCGTCCTGGCGTTCGCGAAGGACTTCGCGAAGTCTCGCGACCTGCAGCTCGCGGGTCGCTGGCAGCACCGCGAGAGCGAGCGCATCGCCGGGCGCGAGGTGGTGGTCGTCGGCACTGGGCCGATCGGCCGGGCGATCGCGCGGCTGCTGCGCGCCGCAAGGATGCGGGTCAGTGGCGCAGGCCGGCGGGAGCGTACCGGCGACCCTGACTTCGGCGTCGTGCACGAGTCTTCGCGGCTCACCGAGTTTCTGCCGCACGCTGACTACGTCGTCGCCGTCGCACCGCTGACCGAGCACACCAAAGGCATGTTCGACGCGCGTGCGTTCGCCGCGATGAAGCCGTCCGCGCGGTTCGTGAACGTCGGGCGGGGCGAGCTGGTGGTCACCTCGGACCTGGTCGCGGCGCTCGCGGACAAGACCATCGCCGGCGCGGCGCTCGACGTCTTCGACACCGAGCCGCTGCCCGCGGAGAGCCCGCTTTGGCGCATGCCGGACGTGCTGGTCTCACCGCACATGTCCGGGGACTTCATCGGCTGGCGGAACACGCTGGTCGAGGTGTTCGCCGAGAACTTCCGCCGCTGGCGCGCTGGGGAGCCGCTGCGCAATGTCGTCGACAAGTCGCTCGGCTACGTGCCGTCGGGGAACCAGGGAGCCGGATGAACGACAGGATGCTGACCGCCAGCGAGCTCGTCGCCGCGTACGCGACCGGCGAACTCTCGCCGGTCGAGGCGACGCAAAACGCGCTGCAGGCCATCGAGGACCGGGACGGCGAGTGCAACGCCTACTGCCTCGTCGACGCCGACGGGGCGCTCGAACAGGCCAAGGCGTCCGAGATCCGCTGGCGGGACGGCAACCCGATCGGCCTGCTCGACGGCGTGCCGTCCTCGATCAAGGACATGTTCCTCACGCAGGGGTGGCCGACCGTCCGGGGTTCGAAGAGCATCAGCCCGGATCAGCCGTGGGACGTCGACAGCCCGGTCGCCGCGCGCATGCGTGAGGCCGGCCTGGTGCTGCTCGGCAAGACGACCACGCCCGAGATCGCCTGGAAGGGCGTCACCGACAGCCCGCTGCAGGGCATCACGCGCAACCCGGTCGACCCGTCGAAGACCTCGGGGGGCTCGAGCGGCGGCAGTGCCGCGGCCGTCGCGGCGGGGATGGGCGAGCTGTCGGTCGGCACCGACGGCGGTGGCTCGGTGCGGATCCCGGCGTCGTTCTGCGGGATCGTCGGGCTCAAGCCGACCCACGGCCGGATCCCGCTCTACCCGGCGAGCCCGTTCGGGCCGCTGTCGCACGCCGGACCGATGGCGCGGTCGGTGGACGACACCGCGCTGCTGCTGGACGTGCTGTCGATGCCCGACCACCGTGACCCGGCCGCGCTGGCGCCGCCGGTGACGTCGTTCCGCGAGGCGGTCCGGCGGGACGTGCGCGGCCTGATCGCCGCCTTCTCGCCGACGCTCGGGTATGTCGACGTCGACCCGGAGATCGCCGAGATCGTCGCGGCGGCGGTGCGCGCGCTGAGCGACGCGGGGCTGCACATCGAGGAGACCGACCCGGGGTTCGCCGACCCGAAGCCGGCGTTCGACGTCCTGTGGTCGTCGGGTGCGGCGAAGCTGCTCGATTCGTTCCCGCCGGGCTCCGAGGACCGGACCGACCCGGGCCTGCGGAAGGTCTGGGAGCTGGGCAAGACGTGGAGCGCGAGCGACTACCTCGACGCCACGGCCGAGCGAGCAGCGCTGGGCATCCTGATGGGCGAGTTCCACACGCGCTACGACGTGCTGATCACCCCGACGATCCCGATCGCTGCGTTCGAAGCCGGGCACAACGTGCCGCCGGGCAGCGGGCTGAGCGAGTGGCCGGAGTGGACGCCGTTCACGTACCCGTTCAACATGACGCAGCAGCCGGCGATCAGCGTCCCGGCCGGGCGCACGTCCACGGGGCTGCCGGTGGGCCTGCAGATCGTCGGTCCGCGCCACTCGGACGACCTCGTGCTGGCCGTGGCGAAGCTCCTGGAGGAAGTCCGGCCCTGGGCGCCCGCCTGACCACACTTGAGGGTGAAACCCGGGCCGTCGCGGAGAAAGCTGTGCCACTGTCGGCCGGGTGAACGCTCCAGGCTGGCGGTACGAACGAGCCATTCCCACGGTAGACGCGGCCGGACAGCCAACCCGGGTGGTGGTCGGCCTGATCGAGCAGGGCGACCGCCTGGCGGCAGCGGTCCGGGTGGACGACGGCAAGGCGGCGCTGGTCCCGCTGGAGACGGGCGGCGAGTTGCTGAAGGCGTTGCGCGAGACGCTGGAGAACTGGTGGCGCCTCGACGGCCACCGCGACCTGACGCCGGAACCTCGCGCGGGACGTTGACCGGAGCAGCTCTCGCGCCGGGCGAACCTGCAGCTCTCCGCGACCCGAGCCAGCAGCTCTATGTGGCCAAAGCGAGTGCACCTCTCGCGCTTGAGCGATCCCGGCCAGGGCCCGCCCTATCCCGGGGGTCGGCCCCCTGGCCAGTCTATCGGGCGGTGTGGGCGGTTCTGGCTTTTCGGGGGTTTCGCGCCGGAGTTGTCCACAACCGGCTGAGGGTGGGGACAACCGCGTGCCGTGGGAGCAATCGATCCTGAGCCTTTCGTCTGTGGCACGCTGCGGCCATGACGAGCGATCGCTACTTCGAGGACTACGTCCAGGGCACGACCTACGACTGCGGCAGCGTTGAGGTCACCGAGACCGAGATCCTCGAATTCGCCCGGCGCTACGACCCGCAGAGCTTCCACACCGACGCGGCCGCCGCGGCCGAGGGGCCGTTCGGCGGGCTGATCGCCAGTGGCTGGCACACCGCCAGCCTGATGATGCGGCTCTACGCTGACCACTACCTGTCCACTGTGTCCAGTCTGGGGAGCCCGGGCGTCGACGAGCTGCGGTGGCCGCGTCCGGTGCGGCCGGGGGCCGTGTTGCGGTTGCGGGCGACCGTCACCGAGGCGCGGCTCTCCCGCTCGAAGCCGGATCGTGGGCTGGTGCGCACGCACGTCGAGCTCGTCGACGCGGGGGACGATGTCGTCTTCAGTGCGAGCCTGCTGAACTTCATCCTGGTTCGCCCGAGCTGATCGGTGCGTGGCGGACCAGGCCGCGCACCTGCGGGTTGACCAGCACCAGCGCCGTCGTGGCGACGACCAGGGCCGCGCCGCCGAGCAGTGTTGCCTCGTGGCCGGCGGCTTCGGCTAGGGGACCGGCGCTGATCTGGCCGAGCGGCATCGCGACGAACGAGCCGAGCATGTCGTAGGAGTAGACGCGGGCGAGCTTGGCGGGCGGGATGTTCTCCTGCAGGGACACGTCCCACGCGACGGAGAACTGCTCGATCGCGATCCCGGACAGGAACATCGCGAACAACAGCGGCAGCAGGTACGGCGTCTCGCCGAGGGCGAGCATCGGCAGCGCGTCGACCATGACCAGTGCGACGCCGATCAGGAGCATCCGCCGCGGTTGCCAGCGTGCGGCGACGATGCCGCCGAGCAGTGACCCCGCGGTCTGCACGGCCAGTGCGAGGCCCCAGCCGGTGCGGCCGAAGGTCTCGTCGGCGACGAGCGGGCCGATCACCAGGAGCGCGCCCGCGTTCACGGCGTTGACCACCATGAACTGCAGCACCACCAGCCACACCCACGAGCGGGCGCGGAACTCGTGCCAACCCACGGCGAGCTCGGCGAGCGGACGGCTGCCCGGGATCCGCTCTCCGCGCGGCAGCCGGATCCGGCGGTACGACAGCGCGGCGGCGAGGAACAGCACGGCGTTCCCGGCGAGCGCCCAGCCGGAGCCGACGAAGGCGACGAGGATCCCGGCGAGCCCGGCGCCGGCGATGCGGCCGACGTTCGACAGCAGCCGGACCAGCGCGTTCGCCTGGGCGAGCAACGGGGAAGGCACCGTCAACGGCGTGAGCGAGGCGGCTGCGGGCAGGGAGATCGCCGAGACGGCGCCGTTGAGCAGGCTGAGCCCGACCAGCAGCGGGATCGAGGCGAATCCACAAAGGACGCTAGCGGCGATGGCGGCCTGGGTGAGCGCGGCGGCGGTTTCGGTGCCCTGCAGGATCACCGACCGCGGCAGCCGATCGGCCAGCATGCCGCCGAACAGCACGAGCAAAACGTTGGCGATCGACCGCGCCCCGACGACGATCCCGAGATCAACGGCCGACCCGGTCAGATCGACAACCGCGAAGGCCAGTGCAAAGGGCGCGACGGCGTTGGCGAAGTCGGCGAACGTCCGGCCGGTGACGAGGGCGCGGAAGCGGGTCTCGCGTAGCGGGGCGAGCAGTGGGTTCATGGGAGAAGCTCCGGGGGCGTGGGTGACAACTCGACGGCGAGGGTGACGACCGGCGGGACAAGAGGATTCGCGCGAAGCTTGGCGGCGGGGTTCAGGTGGCTCGGTTAACGAGCGTTCACGCGGCTGCTTGTGGTTGGTCGCGGACGCGGGCGTAGCCGCTTCGCCGCGACGACGGCCAATAGAGATGCTCTAGCCGCTCCGCGAGCGCGCCGACGGGCACCGGCGTCGTACCTCCCAGGCCGCGCGCTCACGGCGGTTCGCCCAGTTCGAACAGGGCCACGCTTGCGCTGACCCGCACCGTCCCCGGGGTTCGCGGTGGCTGCGCCGCGTCGTGCAGCTCTTGGCTCAACGCCGTCGCCCGCTCGAGCAACCCCGCCCAGACCGCCGGGTCCACCCACAGCTCCGCGTCCGTCAGCGATGCCGGGCGATCCGCCGCACGGGAACTCGCCCGCCGGAGCAGCTCGCCCGCGATGGCCTTCGTCAAGAGCTGCTCCTCCGCCGGGTCGTGGCGCGTCAGGCGGCGGCCCGAGTCCGGGTGGTGGCGGTAGCGCTTCGCCCGGCCGCCGCGGATCTGGACCTCCTCGGCCACCGCCACCAGGCCCGCTTCGTGCAGGCGGCGCAAGTGGTAGCTGATGTTGGCCTGCGTGTCGTCCAGCTCTCGCGCCGCTTCGGCCGCGCTCATCGCCGTGCCCGTCAGGAGGGACAGGATGCGCATGCGCAGCGGGTGGGCCAGGACACGCAGGTGGTCGTAGGGCACGGTGCGAGTCTGCCACGACTGTCAAAGACGTATTTGGGGGTTTCGTTGGCCGGGAAGACTGACGCATTGGTCTGATCGCCGCCGGCGCCGCTCCCGAAGGCGTCGGCTAGGGCGTGTCCTGTAAGCGGTTGAGCTGGACCTCTGGTAGTTGTGCTGGGTGGTTGGTCGCGGTGAGCTCACGGACAAAGCGTGGGCGGTGAT
>NZ_JBVJOW010000010.1:439734-523235 GCF_055582965.1 Amycolatopsis sp. NPDC104863 | reverse complement strand
CCCCACCCCCCCCCCCCCCCCCCCCCCCCCCCCCCCCCCCCCCCCCCCCCCCCCCCCCCCCCCCCCCCCCCCCCCCCCCCCCCCCCCCCCCCCCCACGACCGGGACCTAGAGGTGCAGCCAGAGGCCGAGGTGCAGGCCCAGGATGTGGATGTGCCCGTGGTGATGGTGGTGGCCGACGCACAGCAAGCAGTGGCGAGCCTGGCTCGCCGCGTCGGAGGACGGCGCGGCCGACGCGGTGCCCACCGCGGGGCCGGCCAGCAGCAGCCCGAGTGCCACCGGGAACGCGGCCAGCGCGGCCCGTCGCCTGGAGGTAGTCATCCCATGATCCCTTCTCCGCACTTCGGCGCCGGAATGGCGTCGTGAAAAGTATTCGGTGCGGAGCGGGGAAAACGGCAGGCTGATCACCCGTGATCCGCCCGACCGGATCATGGAAATCATTTTCGGTACTGTTTCCGTGGTACCCGGATGGCCGCAAGAACCCGTCGATCCGGTGAATTCCGGGAATGGCGGGGGACACGAGGTCCCCGCCCCGTGTCACGCCGGCAGCGCGGCTTCGATGGCCTTGACGACCGCGTCGTCCTCCGGCTCGGTGCGCGGCCGGAACCGGGCCAGAACCGCACCGTCGGAGCCGATCAGGAACTTCTCGAAGTTCCACTGGACGTCGCCGGACTCGCCGTCGGCGTCCGAGGTCTTGGTCAGCTCCGCGTAGAGCGGGTGCCGGTCCTCGCCGTTGACGTCGATCTTCTCGAACAGCGGGAACGTGACGCCGTAAGTCGTCGAGCAGAACGTCTGGATCTCCTCCGCGCTGCCCGGTTCCTGGCCGGCGAACTGGTTGCACGGAAAACCGACCACGGAGAAGCCCTGGCCGCCGAAGCGTTCCTGGAGCCGTTCCAAGCCGGAGTACTGCGGGGTCAGGCCGCACTTCGAGGCGACGTTGACCACGAGCAGCGCCTTGCCGGTCAGCGCGCCCAGCGAGCTGTCCTGGCCGTCGAGGGTCTTGAGCGGAATTTCGTGGATCCCCATCCGGTGAGTCCCTTTCAATCGTGCTTCAGCGCCCGGGCGTCGAGGTGCCCGAACGGTCCGTCGTCGGCGCGGTAGGCGGCCGCCAGCTCCTCGGCCCGTGCGCGGTCGCCGCGTCGCAGCAAATCGGCCAAGGCGTCGAAGCGCTCGGTGTGCACCGCCGCGCGGCGCCGCGCGTAGTCGGCGGCGGAGTCCTTGGTGACCATGAACGCCCAATCGCTCTCGAGCGCCAGCATCGCCTCGGCGACGGCCTGGTCGGCGACGGTGTCGCGGGCCGTGGTCGCCAAACCGGCAACGAGGTCGAGCAGCCGCCGCTGCATCGCGGTGTTCGCGGCCACCATGTCCTTGACCTGCTCGCCGTCCCAGACGCGCCAGTCCTTGCCCGACCCCCACGACGACGCTGGGAGGTCGATCGGCTCGCCGACGTGCCCGGCTTCGGCCGCGCCCTTCAGCGTCGTCACCCGGACCCCGGCCTCGGGCAGCGCGCGCAGCACGCCTTCCAGCCAGGCCGGTCCTTCGTGCCACCAGTGCCCGAACAGTTCCGTGTCGTAAGCGGCGACCACGAGCGCCTCGCGCCCGTGTTGTTTTTTGAGCGAACGGAGCCGCGTCACCACGGTGTCGACGAAGTCCTTGACGTGCAGCCCCAGGATGTCCGCGGCCAGCGACGGGTCGTACGGCGCCTTGTCCGCGGGCTCGACCGTCTTGCCGGTGACCCGCGACGCCTTGAGCCCGACCTCGTGCGCCCAGGTGTGGAAGTCGCGGTAAGCGACGTGGCCGGGGTAGCCGGCCTTCGGCGACCAGACCCGGTAGGTGACTTCGAGGTCCCGGCCGAACGCGAGGACGTCGGTGTCGCCGACCGGCCGCGCGGCGAAGGTCTCGCCGCGCAGCGAGGGGCCGTCGACCAGGAAGCGCCGGACGCCCGCGGCCGCGTAGTCGTTTTCCATACCAGGCGCGTAGCCGCACTCCGGCGCCCAGATTCCCTCGGGCCGCGACCCGAGCCGCAGCGCCGTGTCGGCGAGACCGGCATTCAGCGCGAACTCGCGCACCCGCGGGTCGAGCAGGGGCTGGAACGGGTGGGCCAGCGGCCCGCCGAGGAGTTCGATCGTCGAGTTTTCGACCAACGACCGCAGGATGGGGGAGAAGCCGTGGCGCCAGCGCGTGCCGAGCTCGTCGGCCGCGCGGACCGCGGTCCGGTATTCGGCTGCCGCGAGCTCGCGCAACAGCGGGTCACCTCGCCACAGCGTCGACGCGTGCTGGGCGCGCAGCTGCCAGTCGCCGAGCCAGTCGTGGCAGGCGCGGATGCTGTACGGGTCGTCGAGCTGCGCGGCGAGCACCGGCGTCACACCCAGGGTCAGCACCTCGCGGCGGCCTTCGGCGGCGAAGCGCTCCAGCAGGTCGACCATCGGCAGATAGGAGTGCGCCCAGGCCTGGTACAGCCATTCCTCGCCGACCGGCCAGCTCCCGTGGTGCGGCAGCCACGGCAGGTGGCTGTGCACGACCAGGCAAAAGGTGCCTTCGCTCATCGGCGCACCGCCACGGCGACCAGGTCGAGGCTCGCGTCGAGGTCTTCGCCGTGAATGGTGAAGCCTGTGGCCTCGATCGCGGCGACGTCGGCGAGCAGCGCCGCCGGCCAGACGGCTTGACCCGGCAGCGAGCCCATGACGACGTCGAGCTGGGCGTCGATGATCGAACCGCCGTACCGCTCGTCGAGCGCGCGCACGGCCTCGCCGTGGTGCAGGCCGTGCAGGGTCTCGACCTCGAAACCCGCGTCGGTGAGGAGCCCGGCCAGCTCCGCCGGCGCGAGCTCGCGGGTGTGGAACGGGTTCAGCGGTGTGTCGCTGTCCGGGGTGAACGTCAGCCGGTTCGGGGTCGTGACCAGCAGTTTTCCGCCCGGTTTGAGCACGCGCCGGCACTCGGCGAGGAACCCGGCCTGGTCCCACAGGTGCTCGATGACCTGAAAATTGGCCACGACGTCGACCACGGCGTCGCGCACCGGCAGGAACGCCAGGTTCGCCCGCGCGACGTCGACCTCGGGGTAGCGGCGGGCGACGTGCTCGGTGGTCGGCACGTCGTAGTCCAGCGCGAGCACCCGGCGGGCCGCGGCGGCGATGAGCCCGGCGCCGTAACCCTCACCACAGCCGGCTTCGAGCACCGTCGCGTTCGCGCAAAAAGGGACGAGAGCGGCGTACGCGGCTTCGTGGCGCCTGAACCAGTAATTTTCCTCGGGGATGCCGGGGACGGTCCGTTCGCCGGTCAGATGCAGCGCCTCGGCCCGGGTGGCTGGGGTGGTCACCTCCGCGACCCTAGCGGTTGTCACGTCCGGCCCGGCCGTGTCGTTCCGTGGTCATGCAACGGACAATCACCCGCGTTCTGCTCGTCCTCTTCGGCCTGATCGAGGTCCCGATCGGGCTATGGCCATTGATCACACCAACCGGCTTCTACCAGGACTTTCCCGGCGTCCGGACGGGCTGGGTCTCCATGGACGGCCCCTTCAACGAGCACCTGCTGCGCGACTTCGGCGGGCTCAACCTGGCGCTCGCGGCGACGCTGATCGGCGCCGCCGTGATCGGCACCACAGCCGCGGCCCGGCTGGCTTCGGTCGCAGCACTGCTCTACGGCGTGCCGCACTTCTTCTACCACCTCGGGCACGTGTCGCATTTCGAAACGATCGACCAGGTGCTCATCATCGCGCTGACGGGGCTGACCGTGCTGGTGCCGCTCGTCCTCCTGGTGGTCCCCGGACGCCGGGTCAGTACACCGGCGACACCGTGATGCCGAGCGCGCCGGGGCCCAGGTGCGCGCCGATGACCGTGCTCGCTTCGACGACCATGCTCTCGGCCATCGCGGGCACCCGGCGTTCGATCTGCCGGCCGATCTCGAGCTCGTGGTCGCTCGCTCCGAAGCGCGTCACGGCGATGTCGGCGCGGAAACCGCCGGACTTCTTGACCGCGAGGTCGACCATCTTGGCCAGGGCCCGCCGCGTGCCGGGGACGCGGGCCAGCGGCGCGACCTCGCCGTCCTTGACCGTGAGCAGCGGCTTGATCGAGAGCGCGGTGCCGACCATGGCCTGCGCGGCGCCGATCCGCCCGCCCCGGCGGAGGTACTCCAGCGTGTCGACGTAGATGAACTCGGTGCTGGTGAAGCACCGGCGTTCGGCGGCTTCGATGACGCGGTCGGCGTCCGCACCGGCCGCGGCCGCCCGGGCCGCCGAGACGGCGGCGAAGCCGAGGCTCATGCCGGTGGTGCGGCTGTCGAGGACGTGCACGGGGATGCGGACCTGCTGGGCGGCCTCCCGGGCCGCGCGGACGGTGTCGGACATGCGGCCGGAGATGTGGACGCTGACGATCGCGGTCGCGCCCGAGGCGGCCGCTTCCTGGTAGGTCCAGAAGAACGCCCCCGGGTCCGGGGGCGAGGTGGTGATCGTCTGCCCGGCTCTCATCGCGTCGATGACCTCGCCGCGTTCGAAGCGGTTTTCGTCGTCGAAATGACCACCCATGTTCAGCTGGATCTGGACGACCCCGATGGCCCAGCGGGAGGCGACGAGGTCGGGGAGGCAGGAGCTCGAGTCGGTGATGACGGCGATGCGCGCGGGCATGGTGCGGGAGGTTAACCCCTAACGACCTACTGCGAGTAGGCCGTAGTTGGTCCGATCGGACGAACGGCGGTTCGGGTGGGGTAACCGGTCGACTACCGGGACGATGGTCCCACTAGATTGCGCATCCAGGTGAATGGCGTCACCTCGGCGGGTCCTGGCGGCCGAATGCCCCTAATCTACCGGCCAGTAGAGCACTGACCCGTGGTGCTTCCGCGGGCCACAACCGGGAGGTCGAAGAAGACCCATGACCAACATCGTCGTCCTGGTCAAGCAGGTACCGGACACCTACTCGGAGCGGAAGCTCAACGGGTCCGACCACACCCTTGACCGCGAATCCGCCGACGCCGTCCTCGATGAGATCAACGAGAAGGCCGTCGAAGAAGCGCTGAAGATCAAGGAAGCCGGCGAGGGCGAGGTCACCGTGATCTCGGTGGGCCCCGACCGCGCGACCGACGCCATCCGCAAGGCGCTGTCCATGGGCGCCGACAAGGCCATCCACGTCTCCGACGAGGCGCTGCACGGCTCCGACGCCATCGCCACCGCGAAGGTCATCGCCGCCGCGATCGGCAAGGTCGAAGGCTACGACCTGATCATCGCCGGCAACGAGTCCTCCGACGGCCGCGGTGGCGCCGTCCCGGCGATCCTCGCCGAGCTGCTGGGCCTGCCGCAGGTCACCTACGCCCGCGAGGTCACGGTCGACGGCTCGACCATCAAGGCGACCCGCGAGACCGAGGACGGCCTCACCCACCTCGAGGCGAACCTGCCCGCGGTGGTCAGCGTCGGCGAGAAGATCAACGAGCCGCGCTACCCGTCCTTCAAGGGCATCATGGCCGCGAAGAAGAAGCCGGTCGAGACGTTCACCATCGCCGACCTGGGTGTCGACGCGAGTGAGGTCGGCCTGGCGAACGCGTGGTCCACGGTGACCGAGTCCTCGCCGAAGCCGCCGCGCACCGCCGGCGAGAAGGTCGAGGACGAGGGTGACGGCGGCACGAAGGTCGCCGAGTACCTGGTCGGCCAGAAGCTCATCTGACAACGGCTCTTCGAGGAGGATCCAAGAACATGGCTGAAGTACTCGTCCTCGTCGACCACGTCGACGGTGAGGTCAAGAAGGTCACGCTCGAGCTGCTGACCGCCGCCCGCGCGCTCGGTGAGCCGTCGGCTGTCGTCGTCGGCCCGACCGGGACCGCCGCCAAGGCGAAGCAGGCGCTGGCGTCGCACGGCGCCGCGAAGGTGTATGTCGCGGAAGGCGACGACGCCGCGAACTACCTGGTCACGCCCAAGGTGGACGTGCTCGCCGCGCTCGCGCAGCAGGCGTCCCCGGCCGCCGTGCTCGTCACCGCCAGCGGTGAGGGCAAGGAGGTCGCCGCGCGGCTGGCCGTCCGGCTCGGCTCCGGTCTGATCTACGACGCCGTGGGAGTCAACGGCGACGGCGTCATCGACCAGTCCATCTTCGGTGGCGCGTTCTCGGTCAAGTCGAAGGCCGCGAAGGGCGCTCCGGTCGTCTCCATCCGCCCGGGCGCGGTCGAGGCCGAGCCCGCCGAGGGCGCGGCGGCCGAGGAGACCGTCGAGGTCCCCGCGGTCGACGCGGCGAAGTCCACCAAGATCACGGGCGTCGAGCCGGTGACCGGCGGTGACCGGCCGGAGCTGACCGAGGCCTCGATCGTGGTCTCCGGTGGCCGTGGTGTCGGCTCGGCGGAGAAGTTCGACGTCGTCGAGAAGCTGGCCGACTCGCTCGGCGCTGCCGTCGGCGCGTCGCGTGCCGCCGTCGACTCCGGTTACTACCCGGCGCAGTTCCAGGTGGGCCAGACCGGCAAGACCGTGTCGCCGCAGCTGTACATCGCGCTCGGCATCTCCGGGGCGATCCAGCACCGCGCCGGCATGCAGACGTCGAAGACGATCATCGCCGTCAACAAGGACGCGGAGGCGCCGATCTTCGAGATCGCCGACTTCGGCATCGTCGGCGACCTGTTCAACGTGGCGCCGCAGCTGACCGAAGCGGTCGAGAAGCGCAAGGGCTGATTGTACGTCCGAAGGGCCTTCCGGGTACGCCCGGAAGGCCCTTCGCGCGTCTCTGTGACCTGAGAGAAGCCTGAGAACCCGCAATTAACTGAACGTGCACTAATCGGTCATCGGATGGCACTCTCCGCGGTTTCCTCCGCGCAGGTAAACCTTGACCATGACGACGTCACAGCTTCTCGTCAGCACTGATCAGGCGGGTGCCGAGCTCCCCGCGGACGCCCCCCGGTACTCCCTCCTCGTCGCTCACGCGAACGAAGAAGTGGTTGCGGCGCAGAAGCTGCGTCACCGGGTTTTCGCCGAGGAAATGGGCGCGCGCCTGCACTCACCGCAGCCCGGGCTCGATGTCGACGAGTTCGACCAGTTCTGCGACCACCTCGTGGTCCGCGACGACAACACGGGCGAGATCGTCGGCTGCTACCGGATGCTCCCGCCGGAGCGCGCCGCCCAGGCGGGGAAGCTGTACGCCGACAGCGAGTTCGACCTGAGCGCGCTCGACAGCCTGCGGCCGCACCTGGTCGAGACCGGCCGGTCGTGCGTGCACCCGGACCACCGCAGCGGCGCCGTCGTCAGCCTGGTCTGGGCCGGCATCGCCCGCTACATGCTGCTTTCCGGCCACCGCTACCTCGCCGGCTGCGCGTCGGTCCCGCTGGTGGACGGTGGTTCGTTCGCCGCCGGCGTCTGGGACGTCCTGCGCACCAAGCACTACTCGGACGAAGCCACCCGCGTCTCGCCGCTGATCCCGTGGGACGCGTCGGGGATCGAACGCCCCGCTCGTTCGATCCTGCCGCCGCTGATCAAGGGCTACGTCCGCCTGGGCGCCAAGGCCTACGGCCCGCCCGCGCTCGACGCCGACTTCGGGGTCGCGGACTTCTTCGTCGTGCTCGACCTGCACAACGTCGACGAGCGGTACCTGAAGTTCTTCCTCGGGGTCCAGGTATGAGCCACGCCTGGATGCCGACGTCGCCCTGCGGCGACGGCTGCCTGACCGAAGGTGACCCGGTCGTCGGCTTCCCGCGACGAGTGCTGCGCTTCACCGCGGCGATCCTCGTCGTGCTCGCGGCGCTGGCGACGGCGCCGCTGCTGCTGGTCTCGTGGGGCCGCGAGTACCGGGTCCGGTTGATCTTCCAGGGCGTGCTGCGGGCGTTCGGCGTCCGCCTGGACATCCGGGGCGGCGCCGACTTCCGCACCGCGCCGGCCGGGCGTGGCGCGCTGGTGGTCAACAACCACATCTCGTGGCTGGACATCGTCGCGATCAACGCGCTGCGGCCGATGCGCGCGCTGGCCAAGAAGGAGATCGCGAGCTGGCCGGTGCTGGGCGTCCTGGTCCGTCGCGGCGGCAGCATCTTCCTCGACCGCGAGCGGTTGAAGACGCTGCCCGCGACGATGACCGAGCTGGCCGAGGCGCTGCGGTCGGGCTCGCTGGTGAGCGTCACCCCGGAGGGGACGACGTGGTGCGGCCTGGCGTCTGGTCGATTTACGACCGCGACGTTCCAAGCGGCCATCGACGGCGGTGTCCCGGTCCGTCCGATCGCGCTGCGCTACCGCCTGGCCGACGGCCGCGAGACGAGCCGTCCGGCGTTCATCGGCCCCGAGTCGCTGATCGCGTCGCTGCGGCGGGTCGCGTCCCTGCGCGGCCTGGTGCTGGAGGTCCACATCTGCCCGGAGATCGCCCCGGGCCGGGCGGAGACCCGCCGCGAACTGGCAGCTCTCGCCGAGTCGGCCGTCCATTCCGCGCTGGGCACGGTCCAGATCCCGGCCCAGCAGCGCAGCCGGGCCCCGCGCCCTGCGCCCCTGGCTTCGCCTCCCGCGAAGTGATCCGGGCCCGGTCGCCGCGATCCGGCGACGGGCCCGGGTTGCGGTTCTTCTGACGACGACGGGCCTGTCATCGTGGATGACAGGCCCGTTTGCGCGTGTTGCCGAAATCCGGCGAACGCTCAGCTCACGGCGAGCGTGAGCTTCCCGCCGGGGTGCCCGCCCTGGCTCTCGGTCTGCGCGGCCGCCGCTTCCGCCAGCGGGTAGCTCTTGCCCTGCGCGATGCCGACGCCGCGGTCGGTCACCCAGCCGGCGATCCCGGTGAGCACCTCGCGCGACTGCTCGCCGCCGCTGGAGAAGGTGACGCCCAGCTCGAACGCGGCGGCGTCGGCGATGGTGATGATCCGATCTTTGGTGCCCCGCAGCTCGACGGACCCGGGCAGCACCCCGTGCCCGGCGGCGTCGAACACGGCGTCCACCGGCCCTGCCGCGGCTTCGCGGACCCGCTCGACCCAGCCGTCGCCGTAAAGCACCGGCACGACGCCGAGCGACTTCAGGTCGTCGAGGCTTCGGCTTCCGCCGGTGCCGATGACAGTTGCCCCTTGGGCGACGGCCACCTGCGCGGCGAACCGGCCGACCGTGCCGCTGGCGCCGTGGATCAGCAGAGTGTCGCCTTCGCGGACGTCGAGCAGTCCGAGGACGCGAAGCGCGGTCTCGCCGGCGACCGGCAGCGCGGCCGCGTCCGCCCACGACAGGCTCGCGGGCTTCGGCGCGAGCGTCTTCGCCAGCGCGTACTCGGCGTAGGCACCGGTCTCGGACCAGCCGAAGACCTCGTCACCGACGGCGAACTCCGCGCCCTTGCCCGCGGCGTCGACGACCCCGGCCACCTCGAGACCGGGGGTGTGCGGGAAGGAGACGCCGAAGTTCTGCTGCATGGCGCCGCTGCGGATCTTCCAGTCGATCGGGTTGATGCCGGCGGCCCGGATGGCCAGCCGAACCTGGCCCGGACCGGGCTCCGGCACCGGCACCTCGGACAGCTGCAGGACGTCCGGCCCGCCGTAGGCGGAGAAGGTGATCGCTCGCATGGTGTTTCGGCGCTCCTCGTTCGGTGATCTTCGGTGTTCGAATGTCCTCCTCAGCGAGTCAACCCGCCGGGCGGGCCCGCCGAACCACCCGGACGAGCAGTGTTCACTAGCCGGACGAGCAGGTCGTCCCAACCGGAGTCCGCCTACGTTGGACGGCATGGATGCATCCTGGTCGGATCCGCGACACGTGCTGGGCGTCGTCGAGCGGCTGCTGTCGGCTCCGCGGCCTCAGCTGCTCCACCGGTTCTCCACCGAGCTGGGCAAGCTGATCCCGCACCACGCGGCCGCCATGCAGACGGGCGACTGTCCCCGTAGCCCGATCAAGGTCGTCGGCGACGAGACGATCGCCCGCGCGGTGACCAGCGTCGAGCTGCAGCGGCTGGTCGAGCGCAGTGAGCCGGGCCGGGCGCTGGTGGTGGACGGCGTCCTCGGAGGCGTCGAACGGCGTCTCGTCCTGCTCTCTTCGATTCCGCCTGTCGGCAAGGGCGCCGTCCTCGCCGTCGTGCCGGAGAGCTCGGAGCTGCCGCCCGCGGAGCTGGAGCTGGCCGGGCAGCTGTGGCACATCCTCAGCACCGACGCGGGCCAGCGCGCGACCGACCCGGGCCCGGACATCCTGGCCAGCAACCTCGCCGCGGCGACCGCGCGAGCCCAGGCGATCACCGACCTGGGTCAGACCCACGCAGCGACCCTGACCACGCTGCTGGCGGTCCTCCGCTCGGGACGGCTCTCCGACACCGTCGCCCGTCGCACCGCTGTCGACCTCGCCGCCGACGCGCTGCTGGAGCTGAAAGGTGTCGTCGATCGCGACCAGGCCCTGTCCGCGGAGCAGGCGGGCGCGGCCTTCGCGGTGCTCAAGACCCAGCTCGCCGACCTCGTGCGCCACACCGACGTCGATGTCGACCTGGTTGACCCGGTCGGCGACGCGTCCCTCCCACAGGACATCGCCCACACGGCGCGGACCCTGACCCGCGGCCTGGTGCTCGCGGCTTTGGACCGTTCCGCGACCACGCGCCTCCGGGCGTCCTGGCGGCCGGACGGATCGGTGCTCCGGATCACCGTCCGCGACGACAGTCCCGAGGTCGCCGACGCGGTCCCGGCCCGGGGCCTGACCGAGCGCCTCACGACCCTCGGCGGCCATTGGGAGGTCGACGCCGTGCCCGGCTGGGGCACGACGGTCACCGCGGTCCTCCCGCTCGGCGTCGCGGAGCCGCCGGAGCTGCGTCCCCTCGACCGGCTCAACCCGCGCGAGCTCGAGGTGCTGTCCGGAATCTCGCAGGGCCTGCGCAACCGGCAGATCGCCGAACAACTGCAGCTCAGCGAGCACACGGTCAAGTTCCACGTGCGCAACATCCTCGACAAGCTCGACGTCAGCTCTCGCGGCGAGGCCGCCGCGCTCGCCCGTGACCTGCGGCTGGAACCGGTGACGCACCGATCCGCCTGAACCGGCTTGACCTCCAGCGGGCTGGAGGTTGCACGCTTCGGATCATGACCTCGACGATCGACTCGGCCCCTGGTCGCCGAAGTGTGCTGTGGAGCGCGGAACACCGGCTGACGACGATCGCGCTGCTGCTCGTGGTCACTTTGGTCGCATTCGAGAACATGGGCGTCGCGACGGCGATGCCGACGCTGGTCGCCGAGCTCCACGGCCTGTCGCTGTACTCGTGGCCGTTCACGATCTTCCTGATCTCGAGCGTCGTGGCCACGGTGCTTTCAGGCCGGATCGGCGACCGCCGCGGTCCGTCCCCGGCGTTGCTTGCGGGTCCGGTGCTGTTCGCGGCCGGCCTGGTCGTCGCGGGAACGGCGACCGGGATGCCGACGTTCCTCCTCGGCCGCGCGCTGCAGGGCTTCGGCTCGGGTCTGCTCCTGGTCTCGGTCTCGCTCCTGATCGCGTTGACGTTCACCGACCACGAGCGCCCGGTGATCTATGCAGCGAACGCCGCGGCCTGGGTCCTGCCGGCGGTCATCGGCCCCTCAGCGGCCGGCGTCCTGACGGTGAGCGTCGGCTGGCGCTGGGTCTTCCTCGGCCTGGTCCCGCTCGTGGTCGCCGGCGTGGTCATGCTGGTGGTGGTCGTCCGCCGCCTGCCGACGCACACGCCCGCCGCCGACGGTCCCCGCGCGAGCGTGCCCCAGGCGATCATCGCCGCACTCGGCGTGGCGGCCCTGACCTGGGCGGCCCAGCACCAGTCGCTGCTCGCGCTCGGCTACGGCCTGGTCGGCCTCGTGGCTTTGGGCTACGCGCTCCGGAAGCTCCTGCCGGTCGGGACGCTGTCTTCGCGCCCCGGCCTGCCGACGGTCGTCGCCTCGCGCGCACTGATCGCCGGCGCGTATGCCGGGATGGAGGCGTACCTGCCCCTGACGATGAGCGCGGTCCACGGCTACAGCCCGGCCCTCGCCGGCCTGCCGCTGACGATCACAGCGTTGGGCTGGTCCGCGGCATCGGCGGCCCAAGGCCGGTTTCTGAACTGGTCGCGAGAGGCGTCTTTGCGCACGGGGTTCTGGCTGGTCGCGGCAGGGTTGGTCCTTTTCGGGCTGGTATCGCAGCCCTGGTTCCCCGGCTGGACCGCGTTCGTGGCCTGCGCGGTCGGCGGCGCCGGCATGGGCATCGCGATGCCGGCGATCTCGGTTCTTCTGCTCCGCTACTCACCCGAAGGTGAGCGAGGCTTCAACACCTCGGCGATGCAGCTCGCCGACTGGGTGGGCTCGGCGCTGCTCATCGGTCTGGGCGGCGTCCTGCTGGGTGTCGTGGGCTCGGTCTTCGCCCCGTCCCCGGCGATGGCCCTGCTCACGACGGCCTTGGTGGCACTCGCGCTGCTGGGCGTCCGGCTGACGGGGCGGTGGCCGTCAAAGGTGTGACAGCCCACTTCTCGGGCCAGGGTGGGCTTCGTCACGCGCTGGAGCGGACTACCCTGAAGGGGCGATGACCTATCTCGACCACGCGGCGACCACTCCGATGTTGCCCGACGCCATAGCGGCGATGACTGAGGCGCTGTCCACCGTGGGCAACGCCTCGGCGCTGCATTCTTCGGGCCGCCGAGCCCGCCGCCTGGTCGAAGAAGCCCGCGAAACGATCGCTGAGGCGCTTGGCGCCCGCCCCTCCGAAGTGATCTTCACCGGCGGCGGCACCGAAAGCGACAACCTCGCGGTCAAGGGCATCTACTGGGCCCGCCACGACGAGCAGGAGCAGCGCCGTCGCATCCTGTGCGGTGCCGCGGAGCACCACGCGGTGCTCGACACCGTCGAATGGCTCGAATCCCACTCCGGCGCCGAGGTCACGCTGCTGGAGGTGGACAGCCAGGGCCGAGTCTCACCCGAGGTCCTCCGCGCCGCGATCGCCGCGGAACCCGAAACGGTGGCGCTGGCAACCGTGATGTGGGCCAACAACGAGGTCGGAACGATCAATCCGATCGCCGAACTCGCCGCAGTCTGCGCGGAATTCGACATTCCGCTCCACACCGACGCGGTCCAGGCTGTTGGCGCGGTTCCAGTCGACTTCGCAGCGAGCGGCGCCGCAGCCCTCACGCTGACCGGACACAAGCTCGGCGGTCCGTTCGGGGTGGGAGCCCTCCTCCTCGGACGCGACGTGACCTGCGTGCCCGTGCTGCACGGCGGCGGCCAGGAGCGGAGCGTCCGATCGGGCACTCTCGACGTCCCGGCCATCGTCGGTTTTGCCGCTGCGGTCCAAGCCAGCGTCACGACCCAAGCCGAATACGCGAAGCGCCTTGAGGAGCTCCGAGACGGGCTCATCGAGACCATCCAGCGTGCAGTCCCCGACGCCGTCCTCAACGGCGGATCCGGCGAGCGGCTACCCAGCCATGCCCACTTCACGTTCCCCGGGTGCGCCGGCGACAGCTTGCTGATGTTGCTCGACGCCAAGGGCATCGAATGTTCGACGGGATCGGCATGTACGGCTGGAGTCGCCCAGCCAAGCCACGTGTTGCTTGCCATGGGTGCCGACCCGGCGGCAGCTCGTGGTTCTCTCCGTTTTTCTCTCGGCCACACGTCCACCGCCGCGGACATTGATGCCGTGGCGGCCGAGATCGGCGGAGTCGTCACGCGCGCCCGTCAGGCCGGCCTGGCCGGGATGCGTAAGCAGACCCAGAAGCAAGAGGTGTAAGGCAATGCGGGTTTTGGCCGCGATGAGCGGAGGAGTGGATTCGGCGGTCGCCGCGGCACGCGCGGTCGACGCCGGACACGACGTTGTCGGCGTGCACCTGGCGCTGTCGGCCAAACCAGGCACCTTGCGGACCGGCTCGCGCGGGTGCTGCACCATCGAGGACTCGCACGACGCCCGGCGAGCCGCCGATATTCTCGGAATCCCGTTCTACATCTGGGATTTTGCGGAGCGGTTCACCGAAGAGGTCGTCGAGACCTTCGTCGGCGAATACGCCGCCGGTCGCACGCCGAATCCGTGTGTCACCTGCAACGAGAAGATCAAGTTCGAGGCTCTCCTCGAAAAGGCGATGGCGCTCGGGTTCGACGCGGTCGCGACGGGCCACTACGCGCGACTTTCGGTCGTGGACGGCGTGCCCGAGCTACGCCGAAGCGTGGACAGTGGCAAGGACCAGTCCTACGTGCTGGCCTCGCTGACCGCGGAGCAGCTCAGCCACGCCATGTTCCCCCTGGGCGACTCGTGGAAGACGGAGGTGCGGGCCGAGGCGGAGCGACGCGGCTTGTCCGTCGCCAACAAGCCGGACAGTCACGACATCTGCTTCATCCCCGATGGTGACACCAAGAAGTTCTTGGAGAACCGCCTTGGA
Source organism: Amycolatopsis sp. NPDC104863 (assembly GCF_055582965.1). NCBI lineage: Bacteria > Bacillati > Actinomycetota > Actinomycetes > Pseudonocardiales > Pseudonocardiaceae > Amycolatopsis > Amycolatopsis sp. NPDC104863. The sequence continues at coordinate 509,006 of NZ_JBVJOW010000010.1, read as the reverse complement.
CAGCATCCGGGCGAGCTCGTGGACGCCGAAACGGGCGCGGTGCTCGGTCGGCACACCGGGGTACATGGCTTCACGGTCGGGCAGCGCAAGGGCCTCGGGATCGAAGCTCCGGCACCGGACGGCCGTCCTCGTTACGTTCTCTCGCTCGAACCGGTCTCCGGCTCCGTCAAGGTCGGCTCCGCAGCTGGGCTTGGCGTCACCGCGATCGAAGCCGATCGCGCGATCTGGCCGAGTGGCCGGCCGCTGACCGAGCCGACCGAGTGCGTGGTTCAGGTCAGGGCGCACGGAGGTATCGTCGATGCGGTTGCTGACGTCGACTCCGAGACGATGTCGGTGCACCTACGTGAGCCGCTGCGCGGAGTCGCGCCTGGCCAGGTCGTCGTTCTCTACCGACCGGACTCCGAAAACGGGGACGTCGTACTCGGCAGCGCGAAGATCTCGAGCACACGCTGACGCTTGGTCACCTCCGTGGCTTCCTGCGGGCCTTGTGGGCACGCCGTCGGCCGGAGTGCATCGACGGCGTTGTTGTCGAGTGCACTCGGCCGCCTGGTGTCGCGACGTTCACGGTGCCGTCAGGGGCGACTGCGTAGTCCCAGTCAGGCTGGCCCTTGAGCTTGCGGTGTCGCGAGCAGTAGGTGACCGGCTGAGCCGCGACCTCGTCTGGCTCACCTTGCGCTCGTGTCGCCTCGATCCCGCAACTCTGTGCGGGACGTATGCATCCGGGCTGCCGGCACTCCCTGTCCCGAACCCGGATGAACTCGTCGTGCGCCGGAGTGAGCGGGTAACGCGTAGGCGAAAGCTCCAGCGCCTGGCCGTTGCGTGGGTCGGTCAGAACTCGCCGCAGCGTGGTATCGGGTCCGCTGATGATGCGGCGGGCAACTGGCGCTGCGATGGGCCCGCGGCCCGCCAGAGCCGCCGGCGACTGGTTCAGGCCGAGATAGGTTGCCAGGTCGATGTGCAGGAACACCTCGGTACGCTCGCTCGGGCCGCCGGTGCCGCTGAGCAACAGGTCGATGGCAACGTCTGCTCGGAGCTGGTCCAGCGTTCGAGACTCGTCCGGAGTCTTCAGTGCCCGCGCGGCCCGGTCGATGCGGGCGTAGGCGGCTGTCGCTTTGTCAGTCGGTGCGTTGTTGACCGACACATGTGTCACGCCGGTGTCCTGGTGATGCAGCGCGAGCCGCCGCTCGTTGAGCTTTCGTTCGTTGCGGAGCGCAGCTCCTTCCGGGTCGGCCTTGGCGGCCGCATAAGCCGCGGCTCGGCGAACTTGGGTCGCGTTCCGTCCCGGAACCCGGTCCTCGAGCATCGCGTCGACGATGCGCAGGTGATCTCCGGACAACCATGACGTCGCATCGGTGACCTTCATGGCGCGGTAGAGGTCGAGCCTCCCGCTATCCATGAGGTTCAGCATGCGGGGAAGGCGTGCGATCAGTGCGGTTGCCGCGGAAACGATTGCACTGGCACGGTGTTCCGTGACGGACAACGCGAGAGCCACTTCCGAGGCTGCGCTGGGCGCCCGTCTTCTGCGCACACTCAGGTCCGCGATCGCCCGTAGCTGAACGGCCTGCAGCTTGGAGATCTCCGCGTCGGTGTCGCGGATGACATCGACGACTTCCTCGTCTTTCATGCGCTGCAACGCATCCGGCTCGGCGCGAACCGATCTCAGTGTGCCCGGAAGCATGTCGTGCGGATTCTGGGATGCCGTAGGAGGGGTGAGCTTGCGGAGTGGTTGTGAAGGGGTCATGAGCGCGACCGTACGGCGATTCGCAAGAAAAGTCACCGAGGTTCGGAAGAAAGGGTGACGGAAGGGCGCGAACGGCCCTTTCGCGCCCTCCGCGACTTGACGTACTCGAATTGATTCGGGATCGTTCGCGGATGCGCGCGAGTGCGCTGTCGATTCCGAGGGAGGTTCGATCCGAATTATGTCCGATGTAGACAGACGGAAAACGTATGGGGTATCGAGAATTCAGCTGCTCAGAGCTTGAGCTTGAAGCCGGTGTGGCTCGGTTCGAAACCGAGGCGCTCGTAGAAGCGGTGAGCCTCCGTCCTGGAGGCGTCCGAGGTGAGCTGCACGAGTGCACATCCGCGGCGTCGAGACTCGTCGATCGCCCACTGCATGAGATCCCCGCCGAGTCCGGAGCCTCGGTGGTCGGAGCGGATCCGCACTGCCTCGACTTGGCCGCGGAGTGCCCCACGCCTGGCCAGGCCGGGAATGATCGTCAGTTGAAGGGTTCCGACAGCTTCGCCGCCGGCTACGACGACCATCAGAAGCTGGTTCGGATCTGCGTTGATCTCCTCGAAGGCTCGCAGGTAGGGGGCAAGGTCTGCGGGATCGTCGCGGGTTGCGCCGAGCTGGTCGTCGGCCAGCATGTGCACGATCGCGCCAATGTCGTCCCGCTGCGCCCTGCGGATGGTGTAGTCGATCACGGCGTCAGTATCACAGGGCGCGGGTGAACCCTTGGTAGCTGTGTGCGAACCCGAAGCGTGCGTAGAAGTCTCGCAGGTCGGCGCGGGCGAGCCCCGAATCCAGGTGGAGCCGCGTGCAGCCTCGCCGGCGAGCTTCGTCGATTCCCCAAGCCAGGAGAGCGCTGGTGACGCCACGCCGGACAGCGCGAATGCCTTCGAGCAGGCCACGCGTGGCGCCTTCCCAGGCGAGTCCTCGCAGCACGGTCAGTTGGGCCGTCCCCGCGACGCCGTTGTCGTCCTCGGCCACGACGAGCGTGACGTGCGGCGTGGTCATGAGCTCTCGAAGCGCGGCTGCCAACGGCTCACCCGGTGCGCCGAACAGGCGCACGAGCGCCTCGATGTCCGTTGCGCGGGCACGTCTGATGACATCCATTTCGCCCAGTATGCAGGAAGCCGGTCGAGTGGTGTAACTGCGACGAGTCGGCTACCCGGGGTGGTCGAGTTGCTCAGGGCATCGAGTAGTGCCGAACACCGTCGACGGCTTGCGTGGTCAGTTTGCCCTGGGACACCAGCAGGTCGAGGTGTGCCGCGGTCTCCAGGACGGCGAGGGTCTGGTTGAACGAGTCCATTTCGGACAGTTTGCGGTTGCGGCGAGTCCAGCCGATCCGGTGAGCGGCTTCGAATGCGGTGCTTGCGCCGGCCGCGATCTGCGAGCCCATCGTCTCGAGGCGTTGCCGGTGATGCTCCAGCAGCTCGTCGACCCGCGTGTGCACGCTTTCGGACACGGGACCGTGCGCGGGAAGCATGCGACGATCCGGCATGGCGCGCACCAGGCGTAGCGAGGCGATGAAGTCGTTGAGCGGCAACTCGGCCGGGACGGGCTGGAAGCCGATCGAGGGTGTGATGTGCGGCAGCACGTGATCACCGGAGAACAGCAGGCCGGCGGTCTCGTCGACAAAAACGACATGCCCGGTGGTGTGTCCTGGAGTGGCGACGACGTCGAACTCGCGTCCGGGCAGGATCGGGCGAGGTCCCGGAGTGAGCCACTCGTCGGGCGCCTCCCAGAGGTCGGCCTCCGTGTGTCGCCGATTCGTTCCGAAGTCGCGGGCCAACGCGTCGACGACTTCGCCCGCGCCGGCCTGGAACAGGAGGTCGATCTGGGCTTCCATCGGAAGCCGGTCGGGATTGCCCGAAACCTTGAGTGACGGCTCTTCGTCCTGGCCGAGGGCGATCTTCGAGCCGAACTCCCGGCGAAGGACGACAGCCTGGGAGTAGTGGTCACGGTGCACATGGGTGACGAGGAACTCGCTGACGTCGCCGAGCTCGGCGTTGATGCCGGTGAGGGCGTCCGCGAGCTGTTGCCGCGCTTCGGCCAATGCCCAGCCCGAGTCGACGAGGACCAGTTTCTCGCCATCGGTGACCGCGTAGACGTTGACCGCGCGCAGGCCGTCGTTGGGCAGCGGCAACGGGATCCGGTAGACGCCGGCGGAGACCTCGTAGATTCCGGGCTCGGTCCAGTTCCTGTCGCTGCTTTCCGGCAACGGTTCCACGGTGACCTCCGTCCCGGCGAGACTTCGGCGTCCCGGCCTTTCTTCACCCTGAGCCGTGCCGGGCCCGCTGTCCACCTGGAGAAGCTGAGACGCCGGTCACTCGTTCAGTCGGCGTCCTGCTTCAGGGCGGTGTCGATCGTGAGGGCCGCGGCGACCACCATGCTGGCCAGGGGATCCGGCAGCGGGTGGGGGATCTCCACGACGTAGTTGTCGGCAGTGGTGAAGGCAGCTTTGACGAAACCGCCCCAGGTCTTGGTCACCCGGGCGACTTCGGTGTCGGCGTGGTCGCGGATCGAGAAGTTCCAGGCGCGCCAGTTCTCCGCGAAGATCCCGCCGACCGGGCGGCCGTCGACGACGAAGCCGAAGCGGATCTTGCCGAAGACGTTCTCCTGGACGATCTCGCCGATCGGGGTTTCGTCGGCCCTGGTGACGAGGAAACGCGACTTGAACACCTTCGCCGGCCGGGTCACCTTGAGCACGGTGCTGTGGTTGGCGTCGCGGACCTCGAACTTGTGGGTCAGGAACTGGTCGTACTTGGTCAGGAGGCGGATCGCCTTCTTCAACGTGCTCTGGCCGACCTCGACGACTCCGCCGAGCCGGTTGCCCTGCTGGTCGAAGACGCCGAACTCGTTGGCCATCTCGATCAGCTTGGCCCGCTGGTTGACCACCAGGATCGGCTCGGTGAACAGCGTCCCGCCACCGGTTCGCCCGCTGCCGCGGCCACGCGTCGCGCGGCCGACCTGGCTTTGGATGCGGGACGGGTCGTGGCCGAGCTCGATGTCGAGCTCGATCGGCGTCGAGTCGCTCGGTGGCGGCGCCTGGTGGGCCGGTCGGGTGTTGGCCGTCCAGGTCTGTCCGTCCCACCAACGGTGCAGACGGGGGTCCCGCGCGTCGGGGTACCAGCCCGGCTGCGGTGGCGAACTCGTCATGGCCGGTCAGCCTATCCGCGTGAACCCGCCGATGGTGCTCGTAGAAGGAAATGCGGCGAATGTCTGCATCGCGGCAGCCCGGTCGGCGCCGTGGACACGTGGTCGACCAGAATCAGTGGTCGTGACTGAGCGACTTTGGCCCATGGGTGCCGCGACGGCGATCGGTTCGATGCCGGGCACAGATGCCGCGGAGGCGGCCGCGGTCGTCTTCGGCGAGTTGCCCGACTTCCCGCACTTGCCGGAACTTCCGGCCCGCGGTGTCGGCGCCGACATGCTCGGCCGGACCGCTGCGCTGCTGGTGGACCTGGCCATCGAGGTCGTGCCGAGCGGCTATCGCGTTGCTGCCCGGCCGGGTCACGACCACCGCCGGGCCGTCGACCTGCTGCGCTGGGATCTCGACGCCGTCCAGGAGGCGCGGGAGACGGCTGGTGCCACACCGCCGGCCTTCAAGGTCCAGCTGGCCGGCCCGTGGACGCTGGGCGCCGGGATCGAGCTGCCCCGCGGCCACCGGGTCCTCACCGATCGCGGCGCCTTGCGGGACTTCACGTCGTCCCTGCTGGACGGGCTCGCCGAACACGTCGCGGAGGTCCAGGCCCGGACCGGGGCGCCGGTGGTCGTCCAGTTCGACGAGCCGTCGTTGCCCACGGTGCTGGCCGGGGGACTGTCGACGCCGTCCGGCTACGGGAACGTTTCGGCAGTACCGGAGCCCGAGGCCCGCGACCTGCTCGCCACGGTGATCGACGGCGCGAAGAAGATCACCGGCGGCCCGGTGATCCTGCACTGCTGCGCCGCGAAACCGCCGCTCGGTCTGCTGCGTGCGGCCGGCGCGGACGCGCTGGCCTTCGACCTCGCCGTCCTCGACGGTGCTTCCGCGGCCTTCCTCGACGAGATCGGTGAAGTCTGGGACGGCGGCGCGACACTCTTCCTGGGCGCGGTCCCGACCACCGCGCCGGCGTCCCCGCTGAGCCTGAAAGACGTCGGTGAGCCGGCGTTCCGGCTGGCCGACCGGCTCGGCTTCAACCGCAGCGTCCTCGCCGAACGCGCCGTGCCGACCCCGGCCTGTGGCCTCGCCGGCGCGACACCGGACTGGATGCGCCGGGTCCTCGCGTTGACGCGTGACCTCGGCAAGGCCTTCGTGGAGCCGCCGGAAGGCTGGTGACGGAATCCGTCAACTCGCCGACGGGCGCCCGGCTCGGCAAGTAGCGTGTCGGGGTAGCCGATCGAACGAGGACCACCCGTAGCCATGCGCCTGTTCCGCCGCAAGAACACCGACGCCGATCCGCCCGACCCGCGTACCGCGTGGCCCGAACAGCGCGTGCCCGAGGACCCCGCGGCGGCCGCGGAGGCGTTCTGGCATGGCTGGTTCGAGCTGCTACCGATGGTCAGCGCGGCGCTCGGCGAGGGTGAGCCGCACCGGGTGGAGCACGAGCTCTGCCAGCTTGTCGAGGCGCTGCACCCACGGCTGCACTTTTCGCTCGAACGTGGTCGCCGGGCGATCTACGCCCTGGTCGTGACCGGTCAGGAAGACCCGGAGGTGCGGCCGTTCACGGATGCCTGGCGCGTCGCCGCGCCGCCCGAGGACGCGATCTGGGAGTACCACGACTCGGTCCCGCCGGTGCCCGATCCGACCGAGGTCACGGTGAACCTCGGCGCGCACCAGATCGCGCTGGCCGACGTCCGCGTGGTCGCGCAGGTCGACGAGGACGAGCACGTCGTCGACGTCGCCGTCTTCCACCCGGGGTTCGGTGATCTCGACGACGCGACGCGGCAGACCATGACCTTCCTGCCCCTCGACGCGACATTGGGTGAACGTCTCGCCGCCGAACGGTTACGGCGCGTCGAGACCGCGGAAGCCGAGCCGGCCGGCGCGATCACCCTTCTGGAGCTCCGTGACCTGGTCCGCGGACTGGCCGGTGGACCGGACGAAAATGTCGGTGCCGCCGACTAGGCTCACCACCCGTGAGCAGCACCGAATCCCCTCAGGACCAGATCACCGCGGAGGACGTCACCGACGTCCCGGCCGACGTGCGCGAGCGGCACGCCGCCCTCGCGGAGGAACTGCGCAACCACCAGTTCCGCTACTACGTCCTGGACTCGCCGATCATCTCCGACGGGCAGTTCGACGAGCTGCTCGGCGAGCTGCAGCAGATCGAGCAGCAGCACCCGGCGCTGGTCACCCCCGATTCGCCGACCCAGCTGGTCGGTGGCACCTTCTCGACCGAATACACCACCTACGACCACCTCGAGCGCATGCTCAGCCTGGACAACGTCTTCGACAAGGACGGGTTCCTGGCCTGGTACGAGCGCGTCGAGAAGGAGGTCGGGCGCGCCGAATTCCTCGCCGAGCTGAAGATCGACGGCCTGGCGATCAACCTCCTGTACGAAAACGGCCACCTCACGCGGGGGCTCACGCGCGGTACCGGGCGCACGGGTGAGGACGTCACGTTGAACGTCCGCACGATCGACCACCTGCCGGAGCAACTGACCGGCACCGACGAGTTCCCGGTGCCCGCCCTGGTCGAGGTGCGCGGTGAGGTCTACATCAGCGTCGAGGACTTCCTCGAGCTGAACGCGAAGATGGTCGAAGCGGGCAAGCCTCCGTACGCGAATCCGCGCAACACCGCGTCCGGCTCGCTTCGCCAGAAAGACCCGAAGGTGGCCCGGGAACGCCGGCTGCGGCTGATCTGTCACGGGCTGGGCAAGCGTGAGGGCTTCGAGCCGCAACGCCAGTCGGAGGCCTACGACGCGCTGGCGGCGTGGGGGCTGCCGGTGTCGCCGTACAGCAAGGTCCTGTCGACGGCCGAAGAGCTCGTCGAGCACATCGGCTACTGGGGCGAGCACCGGCACGACGCCGAGCACGAAATCGACGGCGTCGTCATCAAGGTCGACCAGGTGGCGCTGCAGCGACGGCTGGGTACGACGTCGCGCGCGCCACGGTGGGCGATCGCCTACAAGTACGTGCCGGAAGAGGCGATCACCACCCTGCTGGACATCAAGGTCGGCGTGGGGCGGACCGGGCGGGTGACGCCGTTCGCCGTCACCGAGCCGGTCAAGGTCGCGGGGTCGACCGTCGCGCGCGCCACGCTCCACAACCAGCAGGAGGTCAAGCGCAAGGGCGTGCTCATCGGCGACCGGATCGTCATCCGGAAGGCCGGGGACGTCATCCCGGAGGTCCTCGGGCCGGTGGTGGACGCGCGCACGGGCGACGAACGCGAGTTCGTCATGCCCACCCGTTGCCCGGAATGCGACACGGAGCTCGCCTACGAGAAAGAGGGCGACAAGGACATCCGCTGTCCCAACACGCGGTTCTGCCCGGGGCAGCTGCGGGAGCGGCTCTTCCACGTGGCCAGCCGGGGTGCGTTCGACATCGAGGTCCTCGGTTACGAGGCGGCGATCGCGCTGCTCGACGCTCGGGTGGTCGCCGACGAGGGTGACGTCTTCGACCTGGACGAGGACAGTCTCGCCGAGGTCGAGCTGTTCAAGACCAAGGCCGGCGAGTTGTCGGCGAACGCGCGAAAGCTGCTCGCGAACCTCGACGCCGCGAAGGACCGTCCGCTGTGGAAGGTGCTGGTCGCGCTGTCGATCCGGCACGTCGGTCCGACCGCAGCGCGGGCCCTGGCGCTCGAGTTCGGTTCGATGGAGCGGATCGAGCAGGCCACCGAGGAGGAGCTGGCGGACGTCGACGGTGTCGGCCCGACCATCGCCCACGCGACGCAGGAGTGGTTCGACGTCGGGTGGCACCGGGAGATCGTCGAAAAATGGCGACGGGCCGGCGTGCGGATGGAGGAGGAGCGCGACGAGTCGATCCCGCGCAACCTCGAAGGGCTGTCGATCGTGGTGACGGGCTCTCTCGACGGCTTCTCCCGCGACGAGGCCAAAGAGGTCATCATGGCCCGCGGGGGCAAGGCCGCGGGGTCGGTCTCGAAGAAGACCTCGTTCGTCGTCGTCGGGGACTCGCCTGGCACGAAATACGACAAGGCCGTGCAGCTGAAGGTGCCGGTGCTGGACGAAGGCGGTTTCCGCGTCCTGCTGGAGCGGGGACCCGAAGCGGCGCAGGAGGTGGCGCTACCGACCGGTGAGGAAACCGCCGAAGAGGAGTCTGGGGAGACGGATGGGTGATGTCGAGATCCGGCCGCCGCGGCCGGAGGAGTACGCCGCGGCGGGCGAGGTCACGGTCCAGGCCTACGACGTTGATGGTCATTTGGCCGGCGACGTCGGTTACGACGCGAAGCTGCGTGACGTCGCGAGCCGGGCTGAGCTGGCCGAGGTGCTCGTCGCCGTCGACGCGGCGGGGGAGGTGCTCGGCACCGTGACCGTTGTGCGGCCGGGGTCGCCGTACGCCGAGATCTCACGTCCGGGGGAGCTGGAGTTCCGGATGCTCGCGGTGGCGCCGTCGGCGCGTGGGCGTGGTGTCGGCGAGGCGCTGACGCGCGCCGTTCTCGACCGTGCGCGGGCGCTGGGGCTCGCCAAGGTGGTGCTGAGCAGCCTTGCGGGGATGCACAGCGCGCACCGGCTCTACGAGCGTCTCGGGTTTGCGCGGCTGGCCGAGCGGGACTGGCGGCCGTTCCCGCACATCAGCTTGATCGCCTACCAGATCGACGTCTGACCTGGCGTTTGCCGAAAAGGGGACGAGTCCGCGTGGACTCGTCCCCTTTTCGACAACGCGGAGCTAGCCGTCGAGGACGACCGCGACGATCCCGGCGAGATGGGCCAGCCGGGCGACCTCGGCCGCGCGGAACGCCGGGCCTCCCGGGCGGGCGACCAGCAGTGCCTTACCCGGCTTCCCGAGCGGGGTCGCGGCGAGCTCGGTGCCGAGCTCCTTCCACGTCTCCGGAATCCAGGCTTCCTCTCCGTCGAGCACCGTCGCGCGCTCGAGCGGCAGCCAAGGCAGGTCGGTGATCGGGGTCTCGGGCGCCGCGCTCGACGAGGCCAGCCGGATCGCGCCGGTTTCCGCGTGTTCGACGATCATCGCCCAGCCCGCGCGCACGATGCGGGGGACGCCCTCCGCGAGGATGTCGAGTCCGCTTTTGGGCTGGGCGGCTATCTCTTCGACGAGTTCGAGTTCACGGTGCGTGTCGAGCACGCCCGCGTAGGGGCGGACCGCGTCCACTTCGACGCCGTCGACGCTCTCGGCCGCTGTGATCAACGCATCGGGCAGCCGGCCGGACGGGAGCTCGACCACGAGGTCGTCGACGGCGATGCCCGTGCCGCGTTCGACGACGTCCACGCTGAGGATGTCGGCGCCTACCGTGCCGAGCGCCGTGGCGACCGCGCCGAGGGTCCCCGGGCTGTCCGGAAGGAGGACCCGGATCAGGAACGACACCACGCGCCCCTCTCACCTCTGGCGTCCCAGCCTTGCCGTGGGACGCTCGATGCCGGTCGCCGATTGTGACAGACCCACCCGGCTCGCGGGACCTGCTGTCCGCCGGGCGGGATGCGAGCGTCGCCGGACGGCACCCGGCTTGCGCCGGGCGTAACCCAGTCGAGTCCGCCCGCGCCGCCACCATAGACTTGCAGCTTCCGAGACAACCCGCACAGCACAACCCGGGAGTCACCCGCGTGCCCAACATTTCCCGAGACGAGGTCGCGCACCTCGCGAAGCTGGCCAGGCTGGCCGTGACCGATGACGAAATCGACGTCTTCGCCGGCCAGCTCGACCAGATCCTGGACTCGGTGGCCAAGGTGAGCGAGGTCGCCGCCGAAGACGTGCCGCCGACGTCGCACGCCGTGCCGCTGACGAACGTCTTCCGACAGGACGTCGTCGTTCCCGGGCTCACCCAGCAGCAGGCGCTGGCCGGGGCGCCGGCCGCCGAAGAGGGCCGCTTCCGGGTGCCGCGGATTCTGGGGGAAGAGCAGTGACCGAGCTCATCAAGCTGACCGCCGCGGAGCTGGCGGGGAAGATCCACGCGCGCGAGGTGTCGGCCGTCGAGGTGACCCAGGCGCACCTGGACCGGATCGGCGAGGTCGACGACCACATCCACGCGTTCCTGCACGTCGACACCGAGGGCGCGCTGGCCGCGGCCAAGAAGGTCGACGAGGGGCTCGCCGAAGGCCAGGCGCCCGCGTCGGCGCTGGCCGGGGTGCCGCTCGCGCTGAAGGACGTCCTGACCACCGAGGGCGTGCCGACGACCTGTGGTTCGAAAACGCTCGAAGGCTGGATTCCGCCGTACGACGCCACGGTGACGCGCAAGCTGCGCGAGGCCGGTGTCGTGATTCTCGGCAAGACGAACATGGACGAGTTCGCCATGGGGTCGTCGACCGAGAACTCGGCGTACGGCCCGACGCACAACCCGTGGGACCACGCCCGCATCCCGGGCGGGTCGGGCGGTGGCTCGTCGGCGTCGATCGCGGCCTTCGAGGCAGCCCTCGCCATCGGGACGGACACGGGTGGGTCGATCCGGCAGCCCGGCTCCGTGACCGGCACCGTTGGTGTGAAGCCGACCTACGGCGGCGTCTCGCGCTACGGGCTTGTCGCTTTTTCGTCTTCGCTCGACCAGGCCGGGCCGTGCGCCCGGACCGTGCTCGACGCCGCGCTGCTGCACGAGGTCATCGCCGGGTACGACCCGCGGGACTCGACCTCGATCGACGCGCCGGTGCCGCCGGTTGTCGCTGCCGCTCGGCAGGGGATGACCGGTGACCTGAAGGGCGTCAAGGTCGGCGTCGTGAAGGAGTTCGGCGGCGACGGCTACCAGCCCGGTGTGGAGCGGTCGTTCCAGGCCGCGGTCGAGCAGCTGCGGGCGCTCGGGGCCGAGGTCGTCGAGGTGTCTTGTCCTCATTTCGTCTACGCGCTGCCCGCGTACTACCTGATCGCGCCGAGCGAGTGCTCGTCGAACCTCGCGCGGTTCGACGCCATGCGCTACGGCCTGCGCGTCGCCGACGACGGCACGCACAGCGCCGAAGAGGTCATGTCGCTCACCCGCGAGAAGGGCTTCGGCGCCGAGGTTAAGCGGCGGATCATGCTGGGCACCTACGCGTTGTCGTCCGGCTACTACGACGCCTACTACGGCTCGGCGCAGAAGGTGCGCACGCTGATCACGCGTGACTTCGCCGCCGCGTTCGAAAAGGTCGATGTCCTCGTTTCGCCCACGACGCCGACCACGGCGTTCAAGATCGGCGAGCGTGTCGACGACCCGATGGCGATGTACCTCGCCGACCTGTGCACGATCCCGTCGAACCTGGCCGGCAACGCCGCGATGAGCGTGCCGAGCGGGCTGTCCGACGAGGACGGGCTGCCGGTCGGCCTGCAGATCATGGCCCCGGCGCTGGCCGACGACCGGCTCTACCGGGTCGGCGCCGCCTACGAGGCCGCTCGCGACGCCGCCGCCGGTGGAGCGCTCATCCACAAGGTCCCGGAGCTGGGAGGAACGAAGTGACTGCCGTGGCCGAGTTGATGGACTACGCCGACGTCATCGAACGCTTCGACCCGGTGCTCGGGCTCGAAGTGCACGTCGAGCTGAACACGAACACGAAGATGTTCTGCGGCTGCCCGAACGAGTTCGGCGGCGAGCCGAACACGAAGGTCTGCCCGACCTGTCTGGGTCTGCCCGGCGCGCTGCCGGCGGTCAACGGGAAGGCCGTCGAGGGTGCGATCCGGATCGGTCTCGCGCTGAACTGCGAGATCGCCGAGTGGTGCCGGTTCGCCCGGAAGAACTACTTCTACCCGGACATGCCGAAGAACTTCCAGACGTCGCAGTACGACGAGCCGATCGCCTTCAACGGCTACCTCGACGTCACGCTCGACGACGGCGAGGTCGTGCGCGTGGAGATCGAGCGCGCGCACATGGAGGAGGACACCGGCAAGTCGCTGCACGTCGGTGGCGCCACCGGCCGGATCCACGGGGCCGAGCACTCGCTGCTCGATTACAACCGGGCCGGCGTGCCGTTGATCGAGATCGTCACGAAGACGATCGAAGGCACCGGCGAGCGGGCTCCCGAGGTGGCGCGGGCGTACGTGTCCGCGCTGCGTGACCTGCTGCGCGCGCTCGACGTGTCGGACGTCCGGATGGACCAGGGTTCGCTGCGGTGCGACGCGAACGTTTCGCTCATGGCGAAGGACGCGACCGAGTTCGGGACGCGCACCGAGACGAAGAACGTCAACTCGCTGCGCAGCGTCGAACGGGCCGTTCGCTACGAGATGACCCGGCAGGCGGCGATCCTGGCCGACGGCGGGTCGATCAAGCAGGAGACCCGGCACTTCCAGGAGGCCGACGGCTCCACGTCGTCCGGCCGGACGAAGGAGACCGCGGAGGACTACCGGTACTTCCCGGAGCCCGACCTGGTCCCGATCGCGCCGTCGCGGGAATGGGTCGAGGAGCTGCGCGGGACGCTTCCGGAGATGCCGTCCGAGCGTCGCAAGCGGATCCAGACGGAGTGGTCACTTTCCGACGAAGCCCTGCGTGACCTGCTGAACGTCGGCGCCGTCGACCTGGTCGCGGCCACGGTCGAGGCCGGCGCGTCGCCGGACGAGGCGCGCGGCTGGTGGGTCAACACCCTCGCCCAGGAGGCGAATGCCCGTGAGGTCGAGCTGGCCGATCTGCCGATCGCGCCGAAGCAGGTGGCCGAGGTCATCGGACTGGTGTCGTCCGGCGAGCTGACGAACAAGCTGGCCAAGGAAGTTGTCCAGGGTGTGCTCGCCGGTGAGGGCGAGCCGCGCGAGGTTGTCGAGAAGCGTGGGCTGAAAGTCGTCTCGGACGACTCGGCGCTGCTCGCCGCGATCGACGAGGCCCTGGCCGGGCAGCCGGACGTCGCGGAGAAGATCCGCGGCGGCAAGGTGGCCGCGGCGGGCGCGATCGTCGGCGCGGTCATGAAGGCGACCAAGGGGCAGGCCGACGCCAAACGGGTCCGCGAGCTGATCATCGAGCGCGTCGGCTCCTGACGTTGTCGTCGTTTTCCGTCAAGAGCGTCACCTGGCGCGAGTGGCTCGGCCTGGCGGCCGGGCTGCTCGCGCTGGGTTCGACGTTCCTGCCGTGGACCACGCTGAGCACCAACAGACCGGACATCGAAGACGTCCTCGCGCAGCTTCAGCACAGTGACGTCGTCCGCGACGCCTGGCACTCGGGATTCTTCGCCTGGTGCCCGCCACTGCCGTTGCTGCTGGCCGGACTGGTCGTGGTCTTTTTCGGGCGAATCCGGACCATGCGGGTCAGCGGCCTGCCGCACCTGTGGCTGGTGGTCGCCGCGGCGGCGCTGCTGCTGATGGTGCTGGGCTGGGTCACGCTCGACTGGCAGTTCGACGCCGACCAGCGCGGCATCTTCGACGCCGCCGGGATCGCCATCAGTCCGGGCTTCGGGCGGTTCCTCGGTTTGTTCGCCGCGCTCGTCTCGGGTGTGGCTGCTTTTCTGGACATGAGGGCGATGCGGGCGGAGACCCGGCAGCCGCGGAAACGCGAGCCCCGCAGCAAGACCCGCTGATCGCCGGGCGGCGCGGACGCGACGCTCCGCGATGCCGGCCTGGCCCACCCGGTCGAGCCACCCGGTCGAGCCACCGGGCGGGAACCCGCCCAAGCAGCTCGGCGGGGTCCGCCGCTCCGCGATCCCTGCCCCGATGGGTGGCTGAGTCGTCCGTTCGGTCGACCGTCCTGGGTGACAACGTTGACAGTTCGACTCGGGCGTTGCGCGAGAAAGCGCTTTCTGAGACGGTCGAAGTGGCGGTCGCGAGCGTCGGACCCCGTGGGGCGACAGAGCCGCGGGATGGGGCGCCGAGATCCGCGGTACGCGGCGGCCGGGTGAAGCCGCGGCGGGAGGTGCTGGGGAGGAGGTCCGGAGTTGGCTCAGGGAAAGCGTTTACGCGTTGCCATCGTCGGGGCGGGAGGCATTGCCGACAGCCATCACGTCGCCTACCGGGCTCATCACGACGACACAGACCTCGTGGCCGTCGCCGACATCGATGAGACCCGGGCCGTCGCCTTCTGCGCCGGGACCGAGCACGCCAAGCCTTATCGCGATCTCGGTACTTTGCTCGTCGAGCAGGAACCCGATCTTGTGTCGATCTGCACGCCGCCCGGGCTGCACGTCGGGCAGACCAAGCTGGCGCTGGAAAGCGGCGCCTGGGTCTGGTGTGAGAAGCCGCCGTGCCGGTCGCTCGCCGAGTACGACGAGATGGCCGGGGTCGAGCGGGATGGCGGGCCGTACGTCTCCTTCGTGTACCAGCAGCGCTCCGGCTCGGGCGCCGGGCACTTCCGGGAGCTGCTCTCCCGGGGCGCGCTGGGCCGTCCGCTCGTCGCGCACTGCCAGACCACCTGGTTCCGCGATGCCGGCTACTACTCCGTGCCGTGGCGGGGGCGGTGGGAGACCGAGGGGGGCGGGCCGGCCATGGGGCACGGCATCCACCAGATGGATCTGCTGCTCCACCTGCTCGGCGACTGGGCCGAGGTGCGGGCCATGGTCGCGCGGCTCGTGCACGACGTCGAGACCGAGGACGTCTCCACCGCGCTCGTCCGGTTCGAGTCGGGGGCGCTGGCGACCGTCGTCAACAGTGTCGTTTCGCCGGACGAAGTGAGCCGGATCCGGATCGACTGCGAGCGGGCCACCGCCGAGCTCACCCACCTCTACGGCCACGGCAACGACGACTGGCGCTATACGCCCGACGTCAGTGCGCCGCCGGCTGACGACGTTCGCAGTTCGCACGCTGCCGCCCTGGCTCCGGTTCTTGCCGCTTTTCGGCAACGGCGGCGGCCTCCCTGCAGCGGGGGTGATGGGCGGCGGGTGCTGGAGTTCGTCGCGGCGTTGTACAAGTCCGCGCACACCGGGGTCGGGGTGCGACGCGGGGAGATCGGGGCCGGGGACGCCTTCTACCGGTCGATGGCGGGGGACCCGCGGTGAGCGCGCCCATCACCGTGACGCACCGGCACGGGGACCACGTGAGCGTCGAGGCGGCCGGGGTGCAGCTGATGTCCTATGTGTACAAGCCCGATCCCGTGGCCTACGAGTCCCGCAAGCCCTACACCCACCCGCTGCGCACCCTGCGCGGCCGGCGCGTCAGCGGGTACCGGCCCGCCGACCACCGCTGGCACAAGGGCTTGCAGATGACGGCGAGCCACCTCTCCGGCCAGAACTTCTGGGGTGGCCACACCTACGTCCCCGGTGACTGGTACCAGGACCTGCCCGACCGGATCGGCTCGATGCGGCACGACGACTTTGCCGCCTTCGCCGTCGACGGGGACCGGCTGAGTGTCTCCGAACGGCTCACCTGGGTGGCCAACGGCGGTGCCGCTTGGGCGCGGGAGCGGCGGGACATCGTCGTTCACTCGGTGGAGCCGGACGAAGGCGCGTGGGCCATCGACTGGGCGATCGAGCTGACCAACGTCCGCGACGCGCCGCTCGTGTTCGGCAGCCCGACCACCGCCGGCCGGGAGCTGGCCGGCTACACCGGGCTGCACTGGCGCGGGCCGCGGGACTTCAGCGGTGGGCGCGTCCTCGGGCCCGGTGAGCTCGGCGGGGATGCCATGATGGGCGCGCAGGCGCCGTGGCTTGCGTTTGTCGGTGAACACGACGACGTCGACGCGCACTCGACGCTGCTCTTCGCCCACGCGCCCGAGAACGACCGGGCGATCCACGAGTCGCACTGGTTCGTCCGTTCCGAGGGCACGCCGACGGTGGCCATCTCGTGGGCGTTCTTCGAAGAGTTCGCCCTGCCGCCGGGGGAGAGTTTCACTTATCGCTACCGGATCGTCGTCGCCGACGGGGCTTGGGACCGCGACCGGGTGACGCGGTACCTCGAGAGTCACGGATTCTGAAGGGCCGGCCATGGACGAATTCCCCCTACCGGGTGGCATCGGGGTCTCGCACCTGCGGGCCTACGACTGGGAAGCCGAGGACGGCGTCTGCGGCGGCAGCCCGCACCTGCACCTCGCCTGCACCGAGGCCTACGTCGTCACCGGCGGCCAGGGCGCGGTCCAGACACTGAGCGTCGGCGGTTACGCCGAGACGCCGCTGGAAGCCGGGGTGATCGCGTGGTTCGCGCCGGGAACCGTGCACCGGATGGTGCAGGGCGGCGGCCTGCGGGTAACCGTGCTCATGCAGAACAGCGGGCTGCCCGAGGCCGGGGACGCCGTGTTCACTTTTCCGCCCGAGGTGCTCGCCGATCCCGTCGCCTACGCCGAGGCGGCGGTGTTGCCGAAAACCGACGACGCGGCACGGCGACGCCGTGACCTGGCAGTTCGTGGCTATCTGCCGTTGCGGGAGGCCCTCCTGGACGGGGACGCCGAGCCGCTCCGGGCGTTCCACCGGGCGGCCGTCGCGCTCGTGTCGCCGAAAATCGGCGACTGGGTTCCGCGCTGGCAGGCGGGGGCGCTCAAGGCCGCCGAGCTGACCGGCGCCCACCTCAAGGCGCTCGCCGACGGCGACGGGAGCCACCTCGAACAGTCGGGGGTGCGGGTCGCGACGCCGTCGAACCCGGACGGCTTCGGCATGTGCGGACGGCGCGCCGAATACGACATCCACTGAGACAGTCCTCGACCAGGAAGGCCGGCCATGAACCAGACCAGTATCGGAGTGCTGCTCAACGGGGTCACCGGCCGGATGGGCTACCGGCAGCACCTGCTCCGGTCGGTGCTGGCCATCCGCGACCAGGGCGGGGTCGAGCTGCCCGACGGCAGCCGCGTGCAGCTCGAGCCGATCCTCGCCGGGCGCAACGCCGCGAAGCTGAAGGACCTCGCCGACCGGCACGGCCTTACGGCGTGGACGACCGACGTCGGCTCGGCGCTGGCCGACGTCCAGATCTACTTCGACGCCCAGCTGACGTCGGCCCGCGAGCCGGCCGTGCGCGCCGCGATCGCCGCGGGCAAACACGTCTACGCCGAGAAACCGCTGGCCGAGACGCTGACGTCCGCGCTGGAGCTCGCCGGGCTCGCGCGGGACGCCGGGATCTGCCACGGCGTCGTGCACGACAAGCTCTTCCTGCCCGGCCTGCGGAAGCTGCGTCGGCTCGTCGAAGGTGGGTTCTTCGGACGAATCCTCTCGGTGCGCGGCGAGTTCGGGTACTGGGTGTTCGAGGGTGACTGGCAGGAGGCGCAGCGGCCGAGCTGGAACTACCGCGCCGAGGACGGCGGCGGCATCGTGCTCGACATGTTCTGCCACTGGAACTACGTGCTGGAGCACCTCTTCGGCCGCGTTTCGGCCGTGACCGCAAAAGCGACCACGCACATCCCGCGCCGGTGGGACGAGCAGGGTGACGCCTACGCGGCGACGGCGGACGACGCCGCGTACGGCATCTTCGAGCTCGAATCGGGGGCCATCGCGCAGATCAACTCGTCGTGGGCCGTGCGGGTCTTCCGCGACGAGCTGGTCGAGTTCCAGGTCGACGGCACCGAGGGCAGCGCGGTCGCGGGCCTGCGGCGCTGCCGCGTCCAGCACCGGTCCGCGACGCCGAAGCCCGTCTGGAACCCGGACCTCCCGGCCACCGAGCCCTTCCGCGACCAGTGGCAGGAAGTGCCGGACAACGCCGAGTTCGACAACGGCTTCAAGGCGCAGTGGGAGGAGTTCGTCCGGGACGTGGTCGCCGGACGGCAACACCGCTACGACTTCTTTTCGGCCGCGCGCGGGCTGCAGCTGGCGGAAGCCGGGCTGACGTCGTCGGCCGAGGGCCGGCGGGTGGAGCTGAAGCCCTAGTCAGACCCGCGGGAACCGGGGCGCTTCAAGGACGCGGTAGTGGAAGCTGTTGCCACCCGCGTGGTCGGTCAGGACGCGGAAGCCGGCCTCGTGGAGAACGCTGCTCAAGGTCCGGACGATGATCTCGCCGACGTTCACCACGTACGGGAACAGGCCGCTGCGCACGTCCTGGGTCAGGACCTTCTCGGTGAACTCGGGCGTGCCGGTGACCGGGGCGACCCAGTCGAGCGTGACGCCGAACGGTTCGACGTGGTTCACCCAGATGTGCGCGCCGTACGGCAGGCCGTGCGGGTCGCCGCTTTCCGGCACCACGGACGTGGTGAACCCCATCCGGGTGAGCTCGGCCCGCGCCTGTTCGGCGAGCTCCCGCCAGCCGGCGACGACGTCGTCCGGGGCCTTGTAGACCGGGCCGTCGTGCAGGTGCTGTTCCCGGTAGAACCGGAAGGGATCGGTCACCGCGTCAGTCCTTGCCGTTTCCGCCACCGGAGGTCGCCGGGGTGATCAGCACGACGCGGTCGTCGCTCGACACCGGGGCGCCGCCGTCCTTGTTGACCGTGCCCGCCACCGCGAGCTGCGGGTTGATCATGCTCATCCCGGCGAGGCGCCCGTAGGTCACCGGCGGTTTGCCGGTCTTGCCGTCCATGACGACCAGGGGCTTCCCGGTGACCGCGCCTTCCTTCGACACCGGGACGTCCTGCAGGTTGCCCGCCAGCGACGTGGCGACCCCGACGTAGCCGGTCGAGTCGACGAAGTCCGCGCAGCCCGCGACGCCCGGTTTCTCCGTCCACGTCCACGCCGGCACCGTGAGCGGCTGCCCGGCCTGCACCCGGTAGAGGGCGTCCTTGTCGGCGAGCCGGTCGGTGACCCAGATCCGGCCGCCGTCGGCGGACGCGCACAGCCCGCCCGGCGCGTGCAGGCCGGCCGCGAGCACGAGCGAGCCGTTCGGGTTGCCCGCGGCGGCCTTGCCGGAGGTGTCGATCCGCAGGATCTTGCCGGCGAGGGAGTTCGGGTCGGCGGCGGCGTTCGGGTTGCCCGCGTCTCCGGTCGCGACCAGCAGCGCGCCCTGGCCGTCGGTGCTGATGGTGCCGCGGTTGCCGGTCGCGCCCTTCGGGATGCCGGTGAGCACCGGCTTGGCCGGCTGGCCCTTCGCGAAGCGCACGACGCGGTTGTCGGCCGCCGTCGTCACATAAGCGAACACGAGCTGGTCCTCGACGTACGACGGCGAAAGTGCGAGGCCGGTCAGGCCGCCGTCACCGGCCGCCTGGACGTCGAGCTTCGCGAAGTCGGTGGCGTCCTTGCCCGCCGTCGCGAGCATCACCCGGCCGCTCTTGCGCTCGCCCGCCAGCGCGCTCGGCGTGGAGCCGTCGCCGGGCAGCCCGGCGACCGCGGCGACGGTGTCCAGGCAGGTCGTGATCACCGCGGGGTCGAAGTCCTTGCAGCCCTGGGGCGGCGGCACGGGGGTGGCCGGCTGGCCGGGACGCGCCTGCTTGCCGTCGCCGCCGGAGTCCGCGCCGGGGCCCTGGACCTCGGGCGGCGACTCGGGGCTGGCGACCGGCGCGGGGCTGAACGTCTGGCCCGCCGCGGTGTCGTCGAACCGCGCGCACCCGGCGGGCAGCAGGGCGCCGCAGGCGAAGATCGCCAGCAGGGCCGTCCGGTAGCGGGTTCGCATGATTCACCAGCCTAGGGCCCGGTGCGTGAACCATGGGTGAGCACTCCTCGATTACGTTGGGGATCATGACGCTGACCGTGCTGGTGCCCGACGACGAGGGCCTGACCGTGCTCGCCGAGGTCCCGCGGGTCCTGCCCGTGCGCTACCAGTGGGGCGAGCCGGTGCCGCCGGAGGCCGCGAAGGCCGAGGTGCTGATCCCCGGCAAGCACCCGCCGGGCGACGAGCTCTGGCGCGCGCTGCCGAACCTGAAGCTGATCCAGCTGCTGGCCGCGGGCGCCGAGGACTGGGTCGGCAAGGTGCCCGACGGCGTCCTGCTCTCCACCTGCCGCGGCGCGCACGGCGGGAGCACCGCCGAGTGGGTCGTCGCCGCGCTGCTGTCGATGTACCGGAAGCTGGACGTCTTCGCCGCCGCGCAGCGCGAGGGCCGCTGGGAGCGGCAGACCGCCGACACGCTGCAGGGCAAGCGCGTGCTGGTCGTCGGCGCCGGTGACCTGGGACAACACCTGCGGCGACGCCTGGAGCCGTTCGACGCGCGCTGCACGATGGTCGGGATGACCGCGCGGGAGGGAGTGCACGGCGTGCGCGAGCTGCCGGGGCTGCTCGGCCTGCACGACGTCGTGGTGCTGATGGTGCCGCTGACCTCGCGCACCCGCGGCATGGTGGACACGGAGTTCCTCGCCGAGATGCGGGACGGCGCGGTGCTGGTCAACGTCGCCCGGGGCGCCGTGGTGGACACCGGTGCCTTGGTCGCCGAACTGACCACGGGCCGGTTGCGTGCCGCTCTCGACGTCACCGACCCCGAGCCGCCGCCCGCCGGGCACCCGCTCTGGACGGCGCCGGGGCTGCTGCTGACGCCGCACGTCGGCGGGGCCGTGCGCGGGGTCCGGGGGCGCTCGTACGCCGTCGCCGCGGCCGAAATCGCGCGGTACGCCGGGGGCGAGCTGCCGGACAACCTCGTGCACGGGGAGTACTAGCGCGGCGGCTCGCCACGCCGATGCGGATCCCCTACCCTTCGCGCGTGAGCAGTGGAGACGATTTTTCGCAGCAGCCCACCAGCCTGCTGTCGGGCGTCGAGGACGACAGCGCCGACGACGGCCCTCGGCAGGGCGGGCTCGGGCTCGGCCTGCTGATCCTGCGGCTGGCGCTCGGCGTGACGATGGGCGCGCACGGCCTGCAGCACCTGTTCGGCCTGTTCGGCGGGCCGGGCATCGGCGGGTTCGCGCGGGTGCTGGAGACGTTCGGCTACCACAAGCAGACGACGCTGCTGGCGTGGATCGCCGGCGTCACCGAGGTCGGCGGCGGGGTGCTGGTGATCGTCGGGCTGTTCACGCCGCTGGCCGCGGCCGGCCTGCTGGGGGTCGCGGCGAACGTCGTCTACGCGAAGTTCCACGGCGGGTTCTTCGAGCAGCAGGGGCAGGGGTTCGAGTTCGAGCTGCTGCTGGGCGCGTCGGCGCTGAGCCTGCTGTTCACCGGCGCCGGGCCGATCTCGCTGGAGCGGAACACCCCGTGGCGGCGACGGCCGTTGCCGCTGGGGCTGGTTTCGCTGCTGCTCGCCGCGGCGGCCGCGGTGGTGGTTATCGTTTTGACGCGGTGACGACGACGGCTGTCTCAGCTGGTGTACACCCGAGGCGGCCAAAGTGGTCTGCGTTCGGGTTTCGGCAAGTGCGGCTTCGGCCAGTTCAGGCCGACTGGCCAGATCTTCGTGCTTTCGGCGGCCTGCGAGACAGCTGCGCCCATCGCGAGCAGGCGATGCCCGCGGCCGCGGTGGTGGTCATCGTCCTGACGCGGTGAGGCTGGGGACAACCCCCGGTTCCCGGCCCGAAACTGTCGGTGCCTGCCGGTAACGTTGAAACCGGGGGTCCCCCTCGCGGCCTGGGCCGGATTTACTTGTTCACGTCGCGGACCGCACCCGTGTCGGCCGAGGTTGCCATGCGGGCATACGCGCGCAGGGCCGCCGTCACCGGGCGCTGGCGCTCCTTCGGCTGCCACGGGCGCTCCGCGGCCTCCATCTTCGAGCGGCGCTCGGCCAGGATCTCCGGGTCGACCAGCAGCTCCAGCCGGCGCTCGTGGATGTCCAGCAGGATCCGGTCGCCGTTCTCCACCAGGGCGATCAGGCCGCCCGCCGCGGCCTCCGGGGAGATATGGCCGACCGAGATTCCCGACGAGCCGCCCGAGAAGCGGCCGTCCGTGATCAGGGCGCACTTCTTGCCCAGGCCCGAGCCCTTGAGGAACGCCGTCGGGTGCAGCATCTCCTGCATGCCCGGGCCGCCGGCGGGGCCTTCGTAGCGGATCACCAGGACCTCGCCCGGCTGGATCTCCTTCTTGAGGATCGCCGACACGGCCTCCTCCTGGCTCTCCAGCACCCGCGCCGGGCCCTCGAAGTGCCACAGATCCTCGTCGATGCCCGCGGCCTTGATCACCGCGCCGTTCTCGGCGAGGTTGCCGCGCAGGATCGCCAGGCCGCCGTCCTTCGTGTACGCGTGCTCGACGTCGCGGATGCAGCCGCCCGCCGCGTCCGTGTCCAGGGACGACCAGCGGTTCTCCGTCGAGAACGCCTGCGTCGTGCGGACTCCGCCCGGGGCCGCGTGGAACAGCTCGAGGGCAGTGGACGAAGGCGACGCGGCCCGGATGTCCCAAGTGGAAAGCCAGGAGTCGATGTCGGGGGAGTGCACCGACCGGACTTCGGTGTTCAGCAGCCCGCCGCGGTACAGCTCGCCCAGGATGGCCGGGATCCCGCCCGCCCGGTGGACGTCTTCCATGTGGTAGTCCGAGTTCGGCGCCACCTTCGACAGGCACGGCACGCGCCGGCCGATCGCGTCGATGTCGGCGATCGTGAAGTCGACCTCGCCCTCCTGCGCGGCGGCGAGGATGTGCAGCACCGTGTTCGTCGAGCCGCCCATGGCCATGTCGAGCGCCATCGCGTTCTCGAACGCCGCCTTCGACGCGATCGAGCGCGGCAGCACCGAGTCGTCGTCCTGCTCGTACCACTTGCGGCACAGCTCGACGACCGTCCGGCCGGCCTCCTCGAACAGCGCCCGGCGCGCGGCGTGCGTGGCCAGCGTGGAGCCGTTGCCCGGCAGGGAAAGCCCAAGCGCCTCGGTGAGGCAGTTCATCGAGTTCGCGGTGAACATGCCGGAGCACGAGCCGCAGGTCGGGCACGCCGAGCGCTCGACGATCGACAGACCGTCCTCGTCGACCTCGGGGCTGGCCGACGCGGCGATCGCGGTGATCAGGTCGGTCGGGGCCTGCGCGACGCCGCCCACGACCACGGCCTTGCCGGCCTCCATCGGGCCGCCGGAGACGAACACGACCGGGATGTTCAGCCGCATCGCGGCGTTGAGCATGCCCGGGGTGATCTTGTCGCAGTTGGAGATGCAGACGAGGGCGTCGGCCTGGTGCGCGTTGACCATGTACTCGACCGAGTCGGCGATGATCTCGCGCGAGGGCAGCGAGTAGAGCATGCCGGAGTGGCCCATGGCGATGCCGTCGTCGACGGCGATCGTGTGGAACTCGCGTGCGACGCCGCCGGCTTCCTTGACCGCGCCGGCGACGATCTCGCCGAGGTCCTTGAGGTGCACGTGGCCGGGCACGAACTGCGTGTAGGAGTTGGCGATCGCGACGATCGGCTTGCCGAAGTCGCTGTCGGTCATGCCGGTGGCGCGCCAGAGCGAGCGGGCGCCCGCCGCGTTGCGGCCGTGGGTGGTGGTCCGGGAACGGAGAGGCGGCACGGCGAACTCCCAGGTCGGATGGTGGGCCAGGCGGAGGTTCGGGACACTCCGGCGAAACTGGTCCTACCAATTTAGAGCACGGGCGTCCGGGGTTACTCGCTGGGCGAGGTCTCCGGCTTCGCGGGCTTGATGTCCTCGGGCTCCAGCAGCCCGCTCGGATCGGCCACCAGCCCCTCGCTGACCAGCGACAGCACCGGCAGGTGCCGGGTCCGCACCGTCGGCAGCGGCACCTTCGTGTCGTCCTTCAGCACCGCCTGGACGCGCGACTTGGTGATCGCGAGGCCCTTCAGCGCCGACCACGGCACGTCGCGCTTGCCGAACATCGTCCGGGTCGACAGGCCTTCGCGGTTCGCGATGGTGCGCGTCCGGATCACGAACACGAGCAGCACGATCGGGAAGATGTAGAGCCACTGCAGGTACGGGATCTCCCCGAGAGCGATCGGCGTCACACAGATCGTCAGGAGGGCGATCGCCATGTACGACGTGCGGGGGATGCGGAAGACGGCCTTCCGGCCTTCGTCCTGCTCTTTTTCGGCCACGCCGAAATGGTGCACCGCCGCTCCGGGCCGCCCGAACCCGGGTGACGTCTGCCGGCGGAGTGTCCAGCATGCGGACTCACCATCCCGCAGAGTTGACACTCGCGAGACCTTCGGACTAGCGTCACCCGCGTGACACCGCTGACCGGCCTCGTACTTCCCAAGCGCGTCGACGCTTAGGGAAGACTTTCCGCTGCGTCGACGCGCGACCCTCGTGCGACCTTACGGTCGGCGAGGGTTTTTTGTTGCCCGAGGCAAGAGATTCCTGGCCCCACCGCACAAAACCGACCCGAACGAGTGACACCGAGACCCACGAGGCAGACCCCGATGACCAGTGCCACAAATCCGACGAAGCCGGGCCCCACGCCCGGCGCTCCCGGAGCACGTCCGAAGCCGGCGCCACCGGCGGGAACCCCGGTGCGCGTCACCGGCGCCCAGTCGCTCGTGCGTTCGCTCGAGGCGGTCGGCGCCGAGGTGGTCTTCGGCATTCCGGGCGGCACCATCCTGCCGGCCTACGACCCGCTGCTGGACTCGACGAAGGTCCGCCACGTCCTGGTCCGCCACGAGCAGGGCGCGGGCCACGCGGCCACCGGGTACGCGCAGGCCACCGGCAAGGTCGGCGTCTGCATGGCGACGTCGGGCCCGGGCGCGACCAACCTGGTCACCCCGCTCGCCGACGCGAACATGGACTCCGTCCCGGTCGTGGCCATCACCGGCCAGCAGAGCCGGGCGCTGATCGGCACCGACGCGTTCCAGGAAGCCGACATCTGCGGCATCACCATGCCGATCACCAAGCACAACTTCCTCGTCACGGACCCCGCGGAGATCCCGCGGACCATCGCCGAGGCGTTCCACCTGGCGTCCACGGGCCGACCCGGCCCGGTCCTGGTGGACATCCCGAAGGACGTGCTGCAGGAGATGACGTCGTTCTCCTGGCCGACCGAGCTGCGGCTGCCGGGCTACCGCCCCACGCTGCGCCCGCACGGCAAGCAGGTCCGCGAAGCCGCGAAGCTCGTCGCGAAGTCGCGCCGCCCGGTGCTGTACGTCGGTGGTGGCGTCATCAAGGCGGAGGCGCACGAGCAGCTGAAGCAGCTCGCCGAGCTGACGAACATCCCCGTCGTCACCACGCTGATGGCACGCGGCGCGTTCCCCGACTCGCACCCGCAGCACCTCGGCATGCCGGGCATGCACGGCTCGGTCGCCGCCGTCGCCGCGATGCAGCGCGCCGACCTGCTGATCGCCCTCGGCGCGCGGTTCGACGACCGCGTCACCGGCCAGCTGTCGTCCTTCGCGCCGGATGCCGCGATCGTGCACGCCGACATCGACCCGGCCGAGATCTCCAAGAACCGCAAGGCGGACGTCCCGATCGTGGGCGACTGCAAGGAGATCATCGGCGAGCTGATCACCGCCGTGAAGACGGAGTTCGAGCACGGCGGCAAGCCGGACCTCACCGACTGGTGGACCCAGGCCGACGACTGGCGCAAGACCTACCCGGCCGGTTACGAGTGGCCGGACGACGGTTCGCTGTCGCCGCAGTACGTCATCGAGCGGATCGGCGAGCTCGTCGGGCCGGACGCGGTGTACGCCGCCGGGGTCGGCCAGCACCAGATGTGGGCCGCGCAGTTCGTCAAGTACGAGAACCCGCGCACCTGGATCAACTCCGGCGGTCTCGGCACCATGGGCTTCGCCGTGCCGGCCGCGATGGGCGCGCAGTTCGGCGTCCCGGACACCCCGGTGTGGGCGATCGACGGTGACGGCTGCTTCCAGATGACCAACCAGGAGCTGGCCACCTGCGCCATCGAGGGCGCGCCGATCAAGGTCGCCGTCATCAACAACGGCAACCTGGGCATGGTCCGGCAGTGGCAGAACCTCTTCTACTCGGAGCGGTACTCCAACACCGACCTCGGCACGCACAAGCACCGCATCCCGGACTTCGTGCTGCTGGCCGAGGCGCTCGGCTGCGCCGGCCTGCGGTGCGAGACGAAGGAAGACGTCGACGCCACCATCCGCCGTGCGATGGAGATCAACGACCGTCCCGTCGTGATCGACTTCGTCGTCGGGAAGGATGCCCAGGTGTGGCCGATGGTCGCGGCCGGGACCGGCAACGACGAGATCATGGCGGTCCGGGGCATCCGGCCGCTGTTCGACGACGACGAGGTTTCGGTGGAGACGACCGAGGCCGCCGCCGAAGCCGCTGGGGAGGGTGAGCGCTGAGATGAGCGTCCACACGCTGAGTGTCCTGGTCGAGAACAAGCCGGGTGTGCTCGCGCGCGTCTCGGGCCTGTTCTCCCGCCGCGGTTTCAACATCGAGTCCCTCGCCGTCGGGCCCACGGAAAACCCCGAGGTGTCCCGCATGACGATCGTGGTCGCCGTGGAAGAGCTACCGCTCGAGCAGGTGACCAAACAGCTCAACAAGCTGGTCAACGTGATCAAGATCGTCGAGCTGGAGCAGTCGACCGCCGTGCAGCGCGAACTGCTGCTCGTGAAGGTTCGCGCCGACAACACCGTGCGCAGCCAGGTCCTCGAAACCGTCCAGCTCTTCCGGGCCAAGGTGGTGGACGTCTCTCCGGAGGCGCTCACCGTCGAGGCCACCGGGACGTCCGACAAGATCGGTGCGCTGCTGCGGATGCTGGAGCCGTATGGCATCCGTGAGCTGGTGCAGTCAGGCATGGTCGCGGTGGGGCGGGGCGCCCGTTCCATCACCGCCACATCACCGCGTTAAAGAAGTAAGTCAGGAAAGGAAGCAGTAACCCCCATGGCAGTGGAAATCTTCTACGACGACGACGCCGACCTCTCGATCATCCAGGGGCGCAAGGTCGCTGTCATCGGCTACGGCAGCCAGGGCCACGCCCACTCGCTGAGCCTGCGCGACTCCGGCGTCGACGTCCGCATCGGCCTGCCCGAGGGGTCCAAGTCGCGGGCGAAGGCCGAGGAGCAGGGCCTGCGTGTGCTCACCCCGGCCGAGGCGTCGGCCGAGGCCGACCTGATCATGATCCTGGCGCCGGACACGAAGCAGCGCTTCATCTACGAGCAGGACATCGCGCCGAACCTCAAGGACGGCGACGCGATCTTCTTCGGGCACGGCTTCAACATCCGCTACGACCTGATCAAGCCGCCGGCCAACGTCGACGTCGCGATGGTCGCGCCGAAGGGCCCGGGCCACCTGGTCCGCCGCCAGTTCGTCGACGGCAAGGGCGTCCCGGCGCTCATCGCGGTCGAGCAGGACGCCTCCGGCAACGCCCAGGCGCTCGCCCTCTCCTACGCAGCCGCCATCGGTGGCGCGCGTGCGGGTGTCATCAAGACGACGTTCACCGAGGAGACCGAGACCGACCTCTTCGGCGAGCAGGCCGTGCTCTGCGGTGGCGCGTCCGCGCTGGTGCAGACCGGGTTCGAGGTGCTCACCGAGGCCGGTTACGCCCCGGAGATCGCCTACTTCGAGGTGTTGCACGAGCTGAAGCTGATCGTCGACCTGATGTACGAGGGCGGCATCGCGCGCCAGCGCTACTCGATCTCCGACACCGCCGAGTACGGCGACCTGACCCGCGGCCCGCGCGTCATTTCGCCGGCGGTGAAGGAAGAAATGAAGAAGATTCTCGGCGAGATCCAGGACGGCACGTTCGCCCGCGAGTGGGTCGCCGAGGACGAGGCCGGCCGGCCGAACTTCACCAAGCTCGAGGAGCAGGGCAACCAGCACCCGATCGAGGCGACCGGCAAGAAGCTGCGCGACCTGATGTCGTGGGTGGACCGGCCGATCACCGAGACCGCCTGAGTCTTTTTTCCAGGACGCTGAAGGGGACGCCCGCTCCGGGCGTCCCCTTCAGTGCTTTCAGTGGCCGTTTCGCTACGCTTGCGACATGAGTGAGCAGCCGGTCGACGACAAGGCGCACATCCGGCACCACCTGGACTTCACCCAGGCCGAGTGGATCCGGGCCGAGCCCGAGGGGGTCACCCTCGACGACTGCGTCGAGTACGCCTTCATCGAGCACACCGACGGTGTCACCTACACCGCGATGCGGCAGTCGTCGAAGCCGGACGGCGTCATCCTCGTCTTCACGCCGGGGGAGTGGGACGCGTTCGTGAAGGGCGTCCGCGACGGCGAGTTCGACCTGCCCGAGGACCTCGCGGAGGCCTAGACCTTCGCCGCCAGCTCGGGGATCTGGCCGAGGTCCCCGGCGATGCCGAGGTGGTCGCCGTAGTCGCGGGACTCGACGACCAGGCCGTCACGCACGCGCATCGAGAAGATGTTGGCGATCCGCGCCGGCTTCCCGGCGTATTCGCCCTGGTAGGCGAACTCGCCGATCAGCACCTCCGGATCGGCGCCCTGGTAGGTGACCAGGTCCGCGACCGCGAACCGGGGGTTCAGCGCCTTGCCCGCCGCGAAGTGCTCGCGCAGCTCGTCCCGCGTCCGCACCACGGCCGATCCCGGCAGGAACGGGTGCGTCACGTGTGTTTTCTCCGCGTACAGGTCCGGGAGTTCGTCCCAGCGGCCGCCGGCCACGCCGTGCACCAGCTTCTCGAACACCGTGTCCGCGCTCTCCGGCGTGACCGGTGAAAGCTCCCGGGGCGGCGCCTGTTCGTACGCCTTGACCAGCTGGTCGACGCCGTCGTTGAGCACGGCCAGCCGCAGGTAGTCGTGGTAGTCGCGGGAATGGACGATCAGACCGTCGCGCACGCGCAGCACCTGGATGTTGGCCGTCGTGGTCGTCCGGCCGGTCTCGACGGACTCGGCGTCGTAGTCGTATTCGGCGACGATCACCTCAGGATCCGTGGTCTCGTGGACGACCACGTTCTTGCGCTTGAGCCGGACGGACGCGGCGAGGGTGCCGACGAACCGCTCGTGGACGGCCGCGCGGCCTTCGAGGCGCGTCGGCCGCGGGACGGCCTGGGGGTGTTCGACGACGGTGTCCTCGGCGTAGAGCGCGGACAGCTCGGCGAAGCGTCCTTCGCTGATGCCGTCGGACAGGGCGTCGAAGACGTCGCGGGGGCTGGTCATGGGTCCTCCCAGTGGGCAAAACGGAGTCTGTAGTCCGTCTTCGAAGATACGGACTACAGACTCCGGTTGTCTACAGGGTGCGCAGGAGGTCGTGCGCGGCCGGCTGCTCGCACACTTCGGCCCACTTCTCCGGGGTGCTGTCGAAGAGCGCGTCCCGCGCGCCGAGGTCGGCGCCGTGCTCGACGAGGACGCGGATCGCGTCCAGGTGCCCGGACTGCGCGGCGAGGTGCAGGGCCGTGACGCCTTCGCCGTGGTTCGGGCCGCCGAAAGTGCCGAGGTGGTTCACGGCGGCGCCGAGTTCGAGGAGCGTCCGGATGGCGACGACCCGCCCGGTCGCGGCCGCCCAGGTCAGGGCCGTGCCGCGGTAGACGTCGGCGTCCACGTCGGCACCCCGGGCGACGAGCGTGCGGAGTGCTTCGGCGCGGTTGTTGCGGGCGGCCCAGGCCAGGGCTTCGTTCTTGGCCTCGGCGGGGTCGTCGGTCGGCTGCCACTTCGGGAAGCCGCTGTGGGGCCGGTAGAAGCCCCGGTGCGCGCCGGCCGCGGGCTGGCCCGGTCGCAGGAGCTCGTCGAGGAGGTCCGCGTCGCCGAGCCCGGCCGCGACGCGCAGGTTGCCGGGCGCCCGGCTGTGGGGCGCCAGCTTCTCCGCGGCCTCGCGGTGCCCCCAGAACAGCGCGACGACCAGGGGAGTGCCGCCGTCACCGCGCGCGGAGACGTCGACCGGCGCGCCCGCGTCGAGGAGCATGTCCAGCAGGAGCGGGAGGTTGGCGTACGCGGCTTGGTGCAGCGGCGTCCAGCCGTGGACGTTGCCGTGTGCCGGGTCGGCGCCGTGGTCGAGCAGGATCCGGCTGAGCCGCTCGTCGTGGGTCGCCCCGGCCATGCCGAGCAGGTCGTTGCCGTTGGTGCCGCGGGCGGTGACCAGGCCGGGGAACTCCGTCAGGAGCGCCTCCAGCGCCTCGGGATCCCGCGCTTCGACCGCGCGGTAGGCCCGGGCGA
Organism: Amycolatopsis sp. NPDC104863; assembly: GCF_055582965.1. Lineage (NCBI taxonomy): Bacteria > Bacillati > Actinomycetota > Actinomycetes > Pseudonocardiales > Pseudonocardiaceae > Amycolatopsis > Amycolatopsis sp. NPDC104863. The sequence goes on along the minus strand of NZ_JBVJOW010000010.1, from coordinate 478,597 downwards.
ACGGCTCTCCACTGTCCACAAGGGACTTGATGTGGTTCTGGAGTGCGCGCCAGGAGTCAAAACCGTGTTCGCGCGCGACGACCGTGAAGGCGCCGGCCTGGGTCAGCGGCTGCGCCCAGCGTTCGAACGGCTCGCGAGCGCCGGGTGTCTCGTCCTCGGCCGAGGCGAGCAGGCCGAGCGCCCGCTCGGCGTAGTAGTGGACGTCCTGGTGGTACGGGTGCTGCAGCGTTTCGCCGTGTTCGGTGACGCGCCGGACGTACGCCTGCAGCTTCGGCCAGCTCGGGAAGCCGTGGTCCCGGGCGATCCGGAACTGCGCTTCGGAGAGTTTGACGCCTTCGGCGCGTGCGAGGTCCTTCGCGCGCTTGCGCAGCTGGTCCAGGCTGGGTTGGGCGGGCAGCGTGCCCATCGTGCCTTCCTTCCCTCGTCGCCCGTGGTCCGCCGGCACCGGGCAGGAAAGAAGGTGCGGAGCTGGTGGTGCGGTGGAGCGGGGGTGGGCTCGGCCCTTTCCGCGGACGGGGCGCGGCCCTCACCGCGCCCCGCCACCCTACCTCGGTCACGGCCGCAGGGCGGCCAGCCTGCGGTGGGAGTCCTTCGAAGGGGCCAGGATCTGGACGCAGACGTGGTCGGCGCCCGCGTCGAGGTGGGCCCGGATCCGGTCGGCCGCCGCCTGTTCGCCGGTCGCGACGATCGCGTCGACCAGGCGGTCGCTGCCGCCGTCGGCGAGGTCTTCGTCGGTGAAACCGAGCCGGCGCAGGTTCGTGCGGTGGTGCTCCGCCGGCGTCACGTACCCGGCGACGTGCTCTCGGGCGACGTCCGGCGCGGCGTCCAGGACCACCGCCTGCTCAACGGCCAGGTACTTGCCCGGGCCGAGCCGTTCGCGCGCCATCGCCGTGTGCTCCGGCGGGACGAAGTACGGGTGGGCGCCGTCGGCGCGCTCGGCCGCCAGATCCAGCAACTTCGGGCCCAGCGCCGCGAGCACTCTCAGCGGGCGTGGGGACGGCGGGGGCAGGCCGGGCAGCTCCGCCGCGTCCATCCCGGCCAGGTACTCGCGCAACGCCATCAGCGGCCGCGCGCCCGGCCGGTGTCCGCCCAGCCCCGCGATGAACCGGCCCGGGTAGGCCTCGCCCAGGGCCCGGATCGCGCCTTCCGCGGCGAGCGGCGAACGCTGGTCGAACCGCGCGACCCCGGTCGCCACCGTGAGCCGTGACGTCGCCGCGAGCAGCAGCGCCGCCTGCGTGAACGCCTCCCGGCCGGCGTACTCGCCGAACCAGACGGCGTCGAAGCCCAGCTCTTCGAGCTCCACGGCTGTCTCACGGACCTCGGAGACCGGTGCGCCGTCGAAGAACCGCCAGATCCCGACGCTCATCGGAGCACCGCCGGGGCCAGCTCGGCCAGAATGTCCACAGTGGACTCGAAGGTGGCCGCGGACGGTGTCAGCAGCACGTGGTCCGCGCCCGCGTCGAGCAGCTCGTCCAGGCGCTTCGCGATGGTTCCGCCGTCACCCCAGAGGACGAGGTCGTCGACGAACCGGTCGCTCGGCCCGCCGATGTCGGATTCGGTGTAACCGAGCCGTTTCCAGCCCGCGAGGTAGGCCGTGACAGCGAACTCGCGCGACTGCGCCACCCGCCGCCGCACGCTCTCCCGCGCGTCCTCGCGGGTGCCGAGCAGCACCGTCTGCTGGGGGATCAGCAGCTTGTCCGGCCCGAGGACCTCCCGGGCGTACGGCGTGTGCCCGACGGGCTGGGCGAACGGGTGCGCGCCGTCGGCGTGGTCGCGCGACAGCTCCAGCATCTTCGGCCCGACGGCGGCCAGCACGCGCGGAAACGCCACCGTGGAAGGGTTTTCGGCCGCGGCGGTGTCCATTTCGGACAGGTAGGCGCGCATCCGGTCGATCGGCCGGTACTCCTCGCCGCGCTTCGCCGCCTGGAACGCGTGCCCGATGCCGACCCCGAGCACGAACCGGCCGGGGTGGGCCTGGGCGAGGGTGGCGCCGCCCTTTTCGGCGGTCACCCCGGGCCGCGCCCAGACGTTGGCGATGCCGGTGCCGAGCACGACGTCCGGCACCGACGCGAGCAGGTCGCCGAACGCCGCGAACACTTCGCGGCCGCCCGGTCCTTCGCCGCTCCAGACCGAGCGGTAGCCGAGCCCGGCCAGCCGCCGGGTGGCCGCGCGCTCGACGTCCGCGGGGGTGTTCAGGGGTGCGCTCGGAAGCCAGGCGCCGATCGCGCCGAGCCGGGCGCGGGTGTCTTCGACCAGGGTCATCCTCGTCCCTCCAGTAATGTGAGGCTGCCTCCGGTTAATATACGGAGGCTACCTCCGATTGGCTACCCGGTAGGGTCGGAAGGGCGATGACCGAAGTCAAGCCGATGCGCGCGGACGCCCGCCGCAACTACGAGCGCCTCCTGGAAGAGGCCCAGCGCGCCTTCGCCGAACACGGCGTCGAGGCGTCCCTGGAAGACATCGCGCGCCGCGCCGGGGTCGGCATCGGCACGCTCTACCGCCACTTCCCGACCCGCGAGGCCCTGCTCGAAACGCTGTTGCGGGCCCGGTTCGACGGCCAGGCCGAGCGGGCACGCGAGCTGCTCACCCACCCCGAGCCATTGCGTGCGCTCCAGGCCTGGCTCGCCGGCCTGGGGGACACCACCGGGACCTTCCGCGGCCTGGTCGAACTGACCGCCGACGCGCTGAACGACGAAACGTCACGCTTGTACGCTTCGTGCCACACAATGCGCGAGGCCGGTTCCCATCTAGTGGAACGTGCGAAGCGGGCGGGCGAGCTGCGCGAGGACGTCACGACGAACGAGCTGCTTCTGTTGCTCCACGCGGCTTCCTGGGCGGGCGCGCACCTGCCCGGCGAGGAAGGCATGCAGCGCCTGCTGGCTCTTGTTTTCGAGGGATTACGAGCGAGTTAACACCATGGGAAGCCAGGGGGCGGTCCAGCGGGTTAAACTCCGCCTCGACCGGGGCACAACGACGTGCTGAGTCCGTCTGTCGACACACAGCGTCCTGGAAGTGACCAGATAGTGGGAGCCGCATCGTGAGCAAGCCCAGCAAACCCGTCGTTCTCATAGCGGAGAAGCTCGCCCCCTCCGTGCTGAGTGTGTTCGGTGACGAGGTGGAGGTCCGGCACGTCGACGGCACGGACCGATCCGCGCTGCTGGAGGCGGTGAAGAGCGCCGACGCGCTGCTGGTCCGGTCCGCCACCAAGGTCGACGCCGAGGTCTTCGGCGCCACCACGCAGCTCAAGGTCGTCGCCCGCGCCGGGGTCGGCCTGGACAACGTCGAGGTCCCCGCGGCCACCGAGCGCGGTGTCCTCGTCGTGAACGCCCCGACGTCGAACATCGTCTCCGCCGCCGAGCACGCCGTCGCGCTGCTGCTGGCGGTCGCGCGCCGGGTCCCGGCCGCCGACCAGAGCCTCCGCGGCGGCGAGTGGAAGCGCAGCTCCTTCTCCGGCGTCGAGCTGCAGGGCAAGACCGTCGGCGTGGTCGGCCTCGGCAAGATCGGCCAGCTGTTCGCGCAGCGCCTCGCCGCGTTCGACACGAAGCTGATCGCCTACGACCCCTACGTCTCGGCCGCGCGCGCCGCGCAGCTGGGCATCGAGCTCGTCACCCTCGACGAGCTGCTGACCCGCGCCGACGCCATCTCCATCCACCTGCCGAAGACACCGGAGACCAAGGGCCTCATCGACGCCGAGGCGCTGAAGAAGACCAAGCCGGGCGTCATCATCGTGAACGCCGCCCGCGGCGGGCTGATCGTCGAGCAGGACCTGGCCGACGCGCTGCGCGCGGGTCACGTCGGCGGCGCCGGCGTCGACGTCTTCGTCACCGAGCCGACCACCGCCAGCCCGCTGTTCGAGCTGGAGAACGTCGTCGTGACGCCGCACCTGGGCGCGTCCACCGCCGAGGCGCAGGACCGCGCGGGCACCGATGTCGCGAGGTCGGTGCTGCTGGCCCTGCGCGGCGACTTCGTGCCGGACGCGGTGAACGTCTCCGGCGGCGGCGCCGTCGGCGAGCACGTCCGCCCGTACCTGTCGCTGGTGCAGAAGCTCGGCATGCTGCTCACCGCGCTGAACCCGAAGGCGCCGAGCACGGTCGACGTCGTGGTCAAGGGTGAGATCTCCGCCGAGGACACCGGCGTGCTGCAGCTCGCGGCGCTGCGCGGGGTCTTCACCGGCGTGGTCGAGGACCAGGTCACGTTCGTGAACGCGCCGCAGCTCGCCGAGAAGCTCGGTGTCGGAGTGCAGCTGACCACCGAGTCGGAGAGCCCCAAGTTCCGCAGCCTGGTCACCGTCCGCGCGGTGCACGCCGACGGCCAGGTGCTGACGGTCTCCGGCTCGTGCACCGGCCTGGACGAGGTCGAGAAGCTCGTCGAGGTCAACGGCCGCGGGTTCGACCTGCGCGCCGAGGGCACCGTGCTGCTGGTCGAGTACCCGGACCGCCCGGGTGTGATGGGCCGCGTCGGCACGCTGCTCGGCGAGGCCGGCATCAACATCGAGGCCGCGCAGATCAGCCAGACCACCGACGGCTCCGACGCGGTCATGCTGCTGCGCGTCGACCGCCACATCGACGCGCACCTGCTGGAGCCGATCGGCGCCTCGGTGGGCGCGCACACGATCCGCGCCGTCGACTTCAACTGACCCGAAACGGTGAAGGCCCCTTCACCCCGAAGGGGCCTTCACCGGGCAATCACATTCACATAACGGAGTCCTTTGCCTACGTAAGTAGGTGATTTGGGGCATTAGGTTCTCCCCGCGAGGTCGAACCACGCGCCGTCGAGGGCACGGCGCGGTTGCCGTGCTTCACCGTCGGGGGTGCCAGGAGCGGCAGGCAGGTTCGGGTCCAGACCTCGAGTAAGGGGACGACCCATGAGCAGATCCCGCTTACCCGCTCGTGTCACGACGGCGTTCTTCGCCGTCGTGCTGGCCGCCGCGCTGGGCGCGCCGGTCGCGAGCGCCGCAGACGCACCGCTCGCGGACGGCGTCGCACCGGCGAAGATCGACGACGCGAAACTGCAGGGCAAGCTTTCCCCCCGCCTGGGCGCCGCGCAGGGCCGCGTGACCGCGTTCGTCGAGCTGGCGAAGAAGCCCGCCGTCGACGCGTTCACCGCCGCGCAGCCGCAGGGCAAGGAACAGGCGAAGCGGGCCGCCCGCGCCGCCAAGAACGACACGACGGCGGCGGTGAACTCGGTGCTCGGCCAGCTGCGCTCGGCCGACGCCCAGCCGCAGGTCGTCACCCAGACCGCCAACGCCGTCCCCGGTGTGGTCGTCACCGCCGACGCCGCGAAGCTGCGTGAAGTCGCGAAGCGCGCGGATGTCGTTTCGGTGCGCACGGTCGTGCCGAAGACCCGCACCAACGCCAGCGCCGAGCAGCTGACGAACACGCTCGCGGCCTGGCAGCAGACCGGCAAGTTCGGCGACAACGTCCGCGTCGGCGTCATCGACGACGGCATCGACTACACCCACGCCGACTTCGGCGGCCCCGGCACGCAGGCCGCGTACAAGGGCGTCGACAGCACCAAGCCGACGCCGCTCTTCCCGAGCGCGAAGGTGGTCGGCGGCACCGACCTCGTCGGCAACGACTACGACGCCGCGACGCCGGGCAAGACCACCCCGAAGCCGGACCCGAACCCGCTCGCCTGCGGTGAGCACGGCACGCACGTGGCCGGCACCATCGGCGGCTTCGGCGTCACCGCGGACGGCAAGACCTTCAAGGGCGACTACCAGAAGCTGGACGCCAAGAAGGTCGACGCGATGAAGATCGGCCCGGGCACGGCGCCGAAGTCGCTCCTCTACGCCATCAAGGTGTTCGGCTGCGCGGGCTCGACGAACGTCACCTCGCAGGCCCTGGACTGGGCGCTCGACCCGGACGGCGACGGCGACTTCACCGACCACCTCGACATCGTCAACCTCTCGCTGGGCTCCGACTTCGGCGCCCCGGACGACCCGGACTCGCTGTTCGTGCGCAAGCTCGCCGCGAACAACGTGCTCCCGGTGATCTCCGCGGGCAACGGCGGCGACATCAACGACATCGCCGGCTCGCCGGGCAACACGCCCGAGGCGCTCACCGTGGCCAGCACCCGCGACGCGGGCGTCCTGCGTGACGCCGCCGAGGCGAAGGCCCCCGCGAACGCCGCGGGTCAGAAGACCGGCCAGTACAGCCAGAACTACACCGGCTACGACACGCTGGACCTGACCGCTCCGGTCGTCACGCTGTCGGCGGCGAACAACGCCGGCTGCGCGCCGTACTCCGCCGCGGACAAGGCCAAGGCCGCCGGCAAGTTCGTCTGGCTGGAGTGGGACGACAACGACTCGACCCGCGCCTGCGGTTCGGCGGCCCGGGCGAACAACGCCCAGGCGGCCGGGGCGAAGGGCGCGCTGCTGTCGTCCACTTTGGAGCACTTCAGTGCGGGCATCGCGGGCAACGCGGCGATCCCGATGTTCCAGTTCACCGGGTCCGCGACCAAGACGCTGCGCGCGTCGCTGACCGCGGGCACGCTGCAGCTCCGGCTCTACGGCGCCGGGCGCGCCTCGGTCCAGACCTACGACAAGACCATCGTGGACACCCCGAGCTCGTTCACCTCGCGCGGCACCCGCGGCCCGGCGCTCAAGCCGGACGTCGCCGCGCCGGGTGACACGATCACCTCGGCGTTCCGCGGCAGCGGCAACGGCCGGACGGTCCTGAGCGGCACGTCGATGGCCGCCCCGCACACCGCGGGCATCACCGCGCTGGTCCGCCAGTCCCACCCGGACTGGTCGGTCGAGGAGGTCAAGGCGTCGGTGGTCGACACCGCCGGCCACGACGTCTCCGACGGCGCGGGCCACACCTTCGCGCCGCAGCGCGTCGGCAGCGGCCGGATCGACGCCAAGGCGGCGCTGGACAACCAGGTGCTCGCCTACGTCCAGGACGACCCGGGCGCGGTGAGCGTCAGCTTCGGGACCGTCGAGGCGGCCGGGCCGGTGACGCTGTCGAAGACGATCAAGCTGGTCAACAAGGGTGTCACGCCCGCCGAGTACACCGTGGCCTACCAGGCGGTCAACGCGCTGCCGGGTGTCGAGTACACAGTGGACACGCCGTCGGTGAAGCTCTCGCCGCGCGGCACCGCGAAGGTCAAGGTGACGCTGAAGATCGCCGACCCGAAGGCCCTGCGCAAGGTCATGGACCCGACCATGCAGGCCACCCAGGCCGGCCTGGCGCGGCAGTTCGTCGCCGACGCTTCCGGCCGTGTCGCCTTCACCCCGAAGAGCGGGGCCAAGGTGCCGCTGCGGGTTTCGGTGTACGCCGCGCCCAAGCCGGTGTCGACGATTTCGACGCCGCAGTCGGTGAAGTTCGGCCCGGACGCCACCCAGGCCGTGCTGAACCTGACCGGCAAGGGCGTCGACCAGGGCTCCGGCGTGCAGAAGTACCGCTCGCTGATCAGCGTGCTCGAGCTGCAGGCGGAGTCCCCGCAGCTGCCCGAGTGCGACGCCGACGTGGTCACCGACTGCACGGTGAACAAGACGGCCAAGGGCGGCGACCTCCGCTACATCGGGGCGGCTTCCACCGCGCCGCTGGCGAAGGAGCAGGGTGAGCCGGAGAACGCGATCCTCGCCTTCGGGCTGTCCACGTGGGGCGACTGGGCGAACATCGGCAGCAACACCTCGCCGTTCGTCGACATCGACACCACCGGGGACGGGGTGCCGGACTTCGAGACGTACGTGACCAAGGCGACGGCCACGGACGTCCTGCTGGCCGTCACGGTCGCGCTGACCCCGGGCTTCCCGCAGGTGGACGTCCAGGCCGTCAACGGCCAGCTCGGCGACGTCGACACGAACGTGTTCGACACGAACGTGCTGACGCTGCCGGTTTCCCTGGCCGCGCTGGGCATCGACGCGAACGCCGACAGCCACCGCGTCTCCTACACGGTGGGCGTCAGCGGCTTCTACGTCGCTCCGGGCACGACGAACGGGCTGATCGACTACGTCGGCACGCCGCTTTCGTTCGACGCGCTCGCGCCGGGTTATGCGGTGCAGGGCGGCGGTGACGCCGCGCTGGGCTACGTCGCGAAGCCGGGCACGGCGCTGGTCGTCACCCGCAACGCGGAGTCGGCCGCGGCGGACAAGGCGCTCGGGCTGCTCGCCATCGAGCACCACAACGCCGCGGGGAACCGGGCGAACGTGGTCAAGGTGGACGCGGCCGCGGCCACCGCCCGTCAGCCGATCGGGGCTGGTCGGCGCTAGTCCGCGGCAAGATCGATTTTTGCAGGAACAGGGCGTCCCCGGTGGTTTTCCGCCGGGGACGCCCGCCTCGTTGTTCACCCGAACGGGTGTCTCACCCTGCGGGAGGATGCGGCATAAGGGTGGTGCGGCTACGGCGGTTTGTCTACGGCCGGTAACCTTCCGGCTGCTGGCGTTTTGTTGCGGTGGGCCATCGGTGCATCCGGTGGCCACGTCGACGGAGGTGTGTGGATGCGGCTCGCGGTGATCCCAGGTGACGGGATCGGGCCCGAGGTGGTCTCCGAGGCGCTGAAGGTGCTCGGCGAGGTAGTACCGACGGCGGAGATCACGAACTACGACCTCGGCGCCGCGCGGTGGCACGCGACCGGTGAGCTGCTCCCGGAGTCGGTGCTCGGCGAACTCCGTCAGCACGACGCGATCCTGCTGGGCGCGGTCGGCGACCCGACGGTGCCGAGCGGAATCCTGGAGCGCGGCCTGCTGCTGCGCCTGCGCTTCGAGATGGACCACCACGTCAACCTGCGCCCGGCGCGGCTGTACCCGGGTGTCCGGGGGCCGCTGGCCGACGCGGGCGACGTCGACATGGTCGTGGTGCGCGAAGGCACCGAAGGCCCGTACGCGGGCACTGGTGGCCTGATCCGCAAGGACACCGAGCACGAGATCGCGACGGAGGTCAGCACCAACACCGCGTACGGCGTCCGGCGCGTGGTCGCCGACGCGTTCGCCCGCGCCGAGGCCCGCCCGCGCAAGCACCTGACGCTGGTGCACAAGACCAACGTGCTGTCGTTCGCCGGCTCGCTGTGGTCGCGGATCGTCGAAGAGGTCTCGCTGGAGCACCCGGAGGTGACGGTCGCGTACTCCCATGTGGACGCGGCGACCATCCACCTGGTGACCGACCCGTCCCGGTTCGACGTGATCGTGACGGACAACCTGTTCGGCGACATCCTCACCGACCTCGCGGCGGCGGTGACCGGCGGCATCGGCCTGGCGGCGAGCGGCAACCTGGACATGACCCGCCGCAACCCGAGCATGTTCGAGCCGGTCCACGGTTCGGCGCCGGACATCGCGGGCCAGGGTCTCGCCGACCCGACGGCGGCGGTGCTGTCGGTGGCGCTGCTGCTGGACCACCTCGGCCAGAAGGAAGCGGCGCGGCGGATCGAGGCCTCGGTGGCGTTTGATCTGGCGACGCGGGACCAGGCTTCGCCGGGAGCGACGACGGCGATCGGCGACCGGCTGGCGGCGTTGGTTTCGTCGAACGTGCGTACTGCCGGCTGATCTCTTACTCGGAGGAGCCCCGCACCGAATCCGGTGCGGGGCTTTTTCGTGCGTGGGGTCGTGAGGGCTGGGAGGGTCCGTTCGTACCGCTTCGACGCGTGGACGGGGCGGCTTGCGCTCGGGCGCGCCGGTTCGCGGTGCGAACGGTCTGCCCGCCGTGACGTGCTGTCCGGCGGCGCGAACGGTCCATTCGCACGCCGGCGCGCGAACAACGGACCGCGGCTTGTCCACACCACCGCCGTGATTTGGACAACCACGACCGCGGAACGGTTTTCCGGCGGTCCTGTCCGTGATCGCCGATAGACTGGACCTAGGGGCCGCCCCATGGGAGGGCGGGGACCGCGGGCAGGGGTGCGCGGGGACTTTCCCGGATGGTGGGAGCTTGACCCAGGTTGTGGACTTTCGCCAAAACCCTGTGGCATGATGCGACCGTGACCAGCTTCGCGATCATTATCATCGAGCGCGCCGGACGATAGCTCCACAAGAGCCCCCGGCGCGCAACCTCTCGCACCCATGCGGGAGGTTTTTTTGTTGCCTCGAAACGCCCGAACTCGCTAGGAGAAGACCGTGACCCGCCAGGAGCCCGCCGATACCCCGCTCGGCGATGCCTTCCACCTCTACGACACGACCCTGCGCGACGGTGCGCAGCGTGAGGGCATCTCCTACTCCGTCCAGGACAAGCTGGCCGTCGCGCGGCTGCTGGACGAGCTGGGCGTCGGGTTCATCGAGGGCGGCTGGCCGGGGGCGCTGCCCAAGGACACGGAGTTCTTCGCCCGCGCCGCTAAGGGCGAGCTGAAGCTGAACCACGCGGCGCTCGTCGCGTTCGGCGCGACACGCAAGGCCGGCACCACGGCCGACGTCGATCCGCAGGTGCGGGCCCTGCTCGACAGCGAAGCACCCGTCATCACTCTCGTCGCCAAGTCCGATCTGCGGCACATCGAACGCGCTCTCCGCGTCGACGTCGACGAGGCCTGTGCCATGGTCCGCGACACGGTCGCGTTCCTAGTCAAGGAAGGCAGGCGGGTCTTCCTCGACGCCGAGCACTTCTTCGACGGCTACGCACATTCCCCCGAAACCTCGCTCAAGGTCCTCGACGCCGCCGCGCACGCGGGCGCCGACGTCCTCGTCCTCTGCGACACCAACGGCGGACAGCTGCCGCTGGGCCTCGCCGAGACTGTCAAAACCATCAAGGAAAAGACGGGATTCCGGCTCGGGATCCACTGTCAGGACGACACTTCCTGCGCCGTGGCGAACTCCGTCGCCGCGGTGCAGGCCGGCGTGACGCACGTCCAGTGCACCGCCAACGGTTACGGGGAGCGGGCCGGCAACGCCGACCTCTTCGCCGTGACGGGAAACCTGGTGACCAAGCTCGGGATGGAGGTCCTCCCGACCGGAGGCGCCGCCGAGCTCACCCGGGTCTCCCATGCCCTTGCCGAAATCGCCAACCTCGCCCCCTACACCCACCAGGCCTACGTAGGGGCGTCGGCTTTCGCTCACAAGGCGGGACTGCACGCGAGCGCGATCAAGGTGGATCCGTTGTTGTACAACCACATCGATCCGTCTTCCGTCGGCAACGACATGCGGGTACTGGTCACCGAGATGGCCGGCAGGGCCAGCCTCGAGCTCAAGGGACGTGAGCTCGGGGTCGACCTTGCCGGCCGGCCCGAAGCGCTGACGAGCGCGATCACGAAGGTCAAGCGCCTCGAATCCGAAGGCTGGTCCTTCGAAGCCGCCGACGCCTCCCTCGAACTCCTGCTGCGCGCCGAGGCCGACGTTCCGGCCGAGGCGCCGTTCGAGCTCGAGTCGTACCGCGTGGTGCTCGACCACCGCCCGGACGGCGAGGTCATGGCCGAGGCGACGGTCAAGGTGCACGTCGGCGGCCAGCGCGTCATCGCGACCGCCGAGGGCATCGGGCCGGTTCACGCGCTCGACGCCGCGTTGCGGAAGGCGCTCTCCCCGCACCTGTCCTGGTTGGACAGTGTGGAGCTCGCCGACTACAAGGTGCGCATCCTCCAGGGCCACCCCGGCACCGACGCGGTGACGCGCGTCCTGGTCGAGAGCACCGACGGCGAACGCGAGTGGACCACCGTCGGCGTGCACGGGAACATCGTCGAGGCCAGCTGGCTGGCCTTGTGTGACGCGCTGGTGCACAAGAGCACGACCGTGGCCTGAGTCACGCGCTGGGCGCACGTAGACTGACCGCGTGCGCCTAGCCCGTATTGCTCATCCCGGTGGTGTCGCGTTCGCTTCGGTCGAAGGGGACGGTGACGACGCCCAGGTCCTGGAGATCGCCGAGCACCCGTTCGGCAACCCCAACTTCACCGGCAAGCGGTGGCCGCTGGCCGACGTCCGGCTGCTCGCGCCGATCCTGCCGTCCAAGGTGATCGCCGTCGGCCGCAACTACGCCAAGCACGCGGCCGAGTTCGGCAACGAGGTGCCCAGCGCCCCGATGCTGTTCCTCAAGCCGTCCACCACGGTCGTCGGCCCGAACGCGCCGATCCGCCGTCCCTCGAACGTCGGGCGGGTGGACTTCGAGGGCGAGCTGGCCATCGTCATCGGCCAGCCGGTGAAGAACGTGCCCGCCGCCCGCGCGGCGAGCGTGATCCTCGGCTACACGGTCGCGAACGACGTGAGCGCCCGCGACCTGCAGAAGTCCGACGGCCAGTGGGGCCGCGCCAAGGGCTTCGACACGTTCTGCCCGCTCGGCCCGTGGATCGAGACGTCGCTCGACGCGTCCGACCTGGCGCTGCGCTCGGAGGTGGACGGCGAGCTCAAGCAGGACGGCCGCACGTCCGACCTGGTCCACAAGATCCCCGAGCTGGTCGAGTTCGTCTCCGGCGTCATGACGCTCCTGCCCGGCGACGTCATCCTCACCGGCACGCCCGAGGGCGTCGGCCCGATCGAGGGTGGCCAGAGCGTCTCGATCACCATCGACGGCATCGGCACCCTGACCAACCCGGTCGAGAACGTCTAGCTGTGCCGTTCGTTACTGATCCGACCACAGTCACGGCCGGATGGCTTTCGTGGCAACGGCACGTGCCGTTGAAGGGCCGGCCTGCTTTTGGCCGGATCAGTAACCCCTGGCCACCGGCTCCATCGGCCGCCGGGCGAACGCCGGGGCGTGCTCCGGCCGCAGCCCGAGGCCGAGGAGCCGGGCCGGGACGTACGACAGCCGCGGGAACCGCGCGAACGCCTTGATCATCGGCGCCGGCGGGCCGTTGCGCTTGCCGCTCATCACGCCGCGCACCACGGTCCGGTGCATGAGGCGCTGCAGCCCCTGCACCAGCAGCGTCGGCGCGAGGCGTCGGGCGCGCACCTTCGCCAGGGCGGCCGGCGTCGGCCGGCCCCGGCGCAGCGGCTCGGCCAGCAGCGTCGCCGCCGCGACCGCGTCCTGCACGGCCAGGTTGATGCCGACGCCGCCGATCGGCGACATCGCGTGGGCCGCGTCGCCGATGCAGAGCAGCCCGTCGACGTGCCACGCGCGCAGCAGGTTGAGCCGCACGTCGAGGAACTTGACGTCGTCCATCGTCTCGAGCTCGTGCACGCGGTCGCCGAACTCCGGGCAGATCTGCGTCACGTTCTCGCGGAACGCCTCGATGCCCTGTTTCCGCAGGTCCTCGCCCTTCGGCGCGAGGTAGGCGACCTGGTAGAAGTCGGGCCGGGGGAGCGGCACGGCGAAGCGGCGGTCACGCATCTTCGGCAGCAGCATGCCGCCTTCCTCCCCTTCGCCCCGCGAGAGCCGGAACCACCAGACGTCGAACGGGCAGTCGTACTCGCGCGGCGTCAGGCCGGCCTCACGCCGGGCCAGCGACCAGCGGCCGTCGGCGGCGATTACCAGGTCGGCGCGGATTTCCCCGGTCTCCCCGGCGCTCGTGCGGTAGGTGACTCCGGCGACGCGGCCGTGTTCGCGGACCAGTCCGGTGCACTCGGTCTCCATGCGCTGGACGAACGTCGGCTCCTTGCGCGCGCTCTCGGCGAGCAGGTCGAGGAAGTCCCACTGCGGCACCATCGCGATGTACGGGTGGGGGACCTTCAGCCGGGTGAAGTCGGCCAGCTTCATCAGCGTGCCGTCCTCCTCCGGGAAGCCCGCCGCGCGCAGCTCGCTGTGCGGCAGCGCGTGGAACCTCTCGCCGAGGCCCAGCTCGTCCAGCAGGGTCAGCGTCGACGGGTGCACCGTGTCGCCGCGGAAGTCCCGCAGGAAGTCGGCGTGCTTCTCCAGCACTGTCACCTCGACACCCGCCCGGGCCAGCAGCAGGCCCGTGACCATCCCGGCCGGCCCGCCTCCGATGACGACGCACCCCGTGCGCTCCATCTCGATCATCTCCCCATCTATTCATCGCTTGTTGAATAAGCTGAGGATGCACCCGGCCGGTCCCCGGCGTCAAGCGATGTGAGGGCGGATACGCTGATCGGGCTATGAGTGAGACATCGGTGGTTCGCGCGCGCTTCTGTCCTTCGCCGACCGGCACCCCGCACGTCGGGTTGATCCGCACGGCGCTGTTCAACTGGGCCTTCGCCCGGCACAACCAGGGTCAGCTGGTGTTCCGGATCGAAGACACCGACGCCGCGCGCGACTCGCAGGAGTCCTACGAGCAGCTGCTCGACGGGCTGCGCTGGCTCGGCATCGACTGGGACGAGGGCCCCGAGGTCGGGGGCCCCTACGGCCCGTACCGCCAGAGTGAGCGCCGCGCGATCTACGCCGACGTCGCCGCGAAGCTGCTCGAAGCGGGGGAGCTGTACGAAGCGTTCTCGACGAACGACGAGGTCGAGGCGCGGCGCAAGGCGGCCGGCCTCGACCCGAAGCTCGGCTACGACAACTTCGACCGCGACCTCACCGACGAGCAGCGCGCGGCCTACCGCGCCGAGGGGCGCGCGCCGGTGCTCCGGCTGCGCATGCCGGACGTCGACCTGGCGTGGACCGACCTGGTCCGCGGCGACATCAGCTTCCCGGCGGGCACCATCCCGGACCCGGTGCTGGTGCGCGCCAACGGCGAGCCGCTGTACACGCTGACCAACCCGGTCGACGACGCGCTGATGAAGATCACGCACGTGCTGCGCGGTGAGGACCTGCTGCCCTCGACGCCCCGCCAGCTGGCGCTCTACGCCGCGTTGGAGCGCGTCGGCGTCGCGGAGTTCACGCCGCAGTTCGGCCACCTGCCGTACGTGATGGGCGAGGGCAACAAGAAACTGTCCAAACGCGACCCTTCTTCGAACCTCTTCAACTACCGCGACCGCGGGTTCACCCGCGAGGGCCTGCTCAACTACCTGGCGCTGCTGGGCTGGTCCATCGCGGACGACCGCGACGTCTTCGGCGTCGAGGAGATGGTCGCCGCCTTCGACGTCACGAAGGTCAGCGCCAACCCGGCCCGCTTCGACGTCAAGAAGGCCGAAGCCATCAACGGAACCCACGTGCGGGCCTTGCCGGCGGCGGAGTTCGTGAAGCGCGTCACGCCTTATCTCGTCACGGCCGGTGTCCTTCCGGAACCGCCGAGCGAGGAGCAGGCGGCCCGGTTGAGCGCGATCGCGCCGCTGGTGCAGGAACGCGTCACGGTGCTGTCGGACGCGGTTCCGATGGTGCGCTTCCTCTTTGTTGCGGAAGACGAGTTCGCGCCGGAGGAGGACGCCGCGGCGAAGAACCTCGGCGAAGCCGCGCAGCCGGTGCTCGCGGCGGCGATCGCGGCCCTCGAAGCGCTGCCGTCGTGGGAGACCGCGGCCATCGAGCAGGCGCTCAAGGACGCCCTTGTGGACGGTCTGGGTCTCAAGCCCCGCAAGGCTTTCGCGCCGGTCCGCGTCGCGATCACCGGGCGGACCGTTTCGCCGCCGCTGTACGAATCGATGGAGCTGCTCGGCCGTGATGTCTCACTGGGACGTCTTCGGCGCGCACTGGTCGAACCTTATTCTGGTTAGGACGGCGCCACGGACCGCAAGCCGCCTGCCTGCCGCGACTTGGCGCCGGCCGACGGCTGAATAAGGTTCGCTGGATAACCAACAGAAGACGGTTCGCCAACTGGGAGTAGAGCCGGTGCGCCGGAACGGGCCACCGGCAATCACCTCTTTGGCAGCGTCGCGAACGCTGCGGTTGCCCTAGCCTCACTGGGTGGATTTCGCCCTGGCACCCCGGACCCCTTCGCGAACCGCCCCCGCCGCGGCGGCGTCCGAGCCCTGGGCGCCGCCCGAGCTCCGGCTGGTGTGCCTGGACATCGACGACACCTTGATCGACTGCACCGCCGCGATCCGCCGCGTCCTCCACATCCTCACCGGCCGGGGTGACCTGTGGCCGCTGTGGGACCTGATCACCGAGGAGCACGTCGCACTGGTCGTCGCGGGTGAGATCGACTACGCGACGATGCACCAGCGCCGCACCGACTGCTTCCTGGGGGAGCTGGGAATCCTCGCCGACGCCGAGCAGGTGAGCTCCTTCGAGCGTCGCCGAAGAGAGCTGCTCGACCATTCGTGGCAGCTGTTCGACGACGTCATCGAGTGCCTCGACTGGCTCCGCGCCGCGGGCTTGCTGCTCGCCGCCGTGACCAACGCGTCCGGGGTGCACCAGCGCAAGAAGATCGCGGACCTCGGCCTCGCCCCGTACTTCGACCACGTCGCCATCGCCGGCGAGCTCGGGGTGGCAAAACCCGATCCGGTGATGTTCCACACGGTGTGCCTCGGCCTGGGCTGTCCTCCCGCCCAGGCCGTCCACGTGGGCGACAAGCTCGACACCGACGCGATCGGCGCCCGCGACGCGGGCCTGGGAGCGGTCTGGCTCGACCGCGACGGCATCGGCGAGCGGGCCCCGGAGGGCGTCCACACGGTCAGTGGTCTCGCCGAGCTGCCTGAGCTGCTGGTTTCGGAGTACGCGACGATCGGCGTCCCGGCGCAGCGGGTCAGTGGGACCCCCGCCTTCACGGTCCGGAACGGGGTGCTCTAGTATTTCTTCTCGTGTGGTGCTGAGCCGGACCGGTTCTTCAGGTCGGCAGGGTACCTCACTGGGGTATGGTGTAATTGGCAGCACGACTGGTTCTGGTCCAGTTAGTCTAGGTTCGAGTCCTGGTACCCCAGCTGCGGAGAGTGACCCCCCTGCAGGTCGAGAAATCGCCTCTGGTAAGTTCTCTCCGGTAAGAAAAACAGAAAAGCCCCTGGGAAACCAGGGAAAGATCCTAAGCCCCCGTCGTCTAGCGGCCTAGGACGCCGGCCTCTCACGCCGGTAGCGTGGGTTCGAATCCCATCGGGGGTACCAGCAGCATCAACCCGAACGCAGCTTGGCCCAGGCCGGCTGCGTTTTTCGGTTCTGTGGATGTCATGGCGTCGGAGACCCTTTCCGCGGCTTCCGCCGTCTTGGGTAGCTGATCACCAGGTAGTTTAACCGTGATCGTCACCTCATCGCCAAGCCCGTGGACCTGAACACTGAGCTGAGTGGCCTCGAGCAGCCCGTACAGCAGCTCCTGCGGGGCCTTCGCCAGGTTCACGGCGAGGTAGGGGAGTGCGTCGAGCCGACTGAGGTCGGCCGCAGCCGGCGCCGCCTTCTCTTCGGCCGCGTCGAGCTCGGCGATGGCCTGGAGAGCAACCTTCTTCTGGCTCTCGAGGTCGTTGTAGCTTTGGCGGAGCCCTGCAGCGAACGGGTCGTCCGGATCGCCTTCGCGGGCTTGTTTCATGATCGAGTCCTGCTGGCGGGCGATCGTCGCGAGGACCTTCTGGCGGCGAGCGCGCTCGGCTTCTCGTTCGGTGACAGCGTGATCGTCGACGGTTCCCAGTTCGGATCGAGGATCGCGCGCCGTTCGGGGCCGAAGAGCCGGTCGGCGTAGAACCGGCAGATGGCTTCGAAGAGCTCGTCTTCCCGGACGCGGATCGACGCCGGCAGGCCGGGGTGCAGGTGCGGTGTCGCCCGGTTGTTCTTACGCGGCCAGCAGAGGTAGTACGCCGCCGCCCTGCCTTTCGTGTCGCCGGTCATGCGCCGACCGCAGCTGTGGACGACTCGCCCGCGAAGGACGTATTTGCGTTTGGTCTGCGGATGGTTGTTGAGCGTGTCGTCGTCGCGTGAGCCTTGCTTCTCGGAACGGTTGCCGTTGATCGCGTCGAACATCCACTTCGACCGGTCCGATCGGGTTACCTTCTCGCGAGACCGAGGCCCTGATCGATTGGGTGCTGCGTGCCTTGGACCAGCATCCCCGCTTCGTCGACTTGCTCATCGCAGTGACCTACCGCGATGGTGCCGTGACAATGGACCGGGCGCTGATCTCGGCCCTTTCCGAGCTGGATCTCTCGGGACACCCGGCGGCGGCCTTGGGACGGGCGATCCTCGGACTGCGCCGCGGGCTCGCGCTGGAGGCCGTTCGGGACGACGTGCTGAGTGCACTGGCCGCGCAGGACTGTAACCTGGCCCCCTTCTTTCGCGCTGTCGAGTCGGCACCGTTGCCGACGGCAGAGAAGATTCGAGGACTGGTGGACCTGTACGACGCGAGCCCGGACGAGCCCCGACGCCGGTCCTTCGACGTGTCGACCGTGCACGGAGTGCTTCGTGGTCGCATGAGCGAGCTGATCGACCACGAACGCTGGGAAGAACTCGGGTTCGCTCCCGAAGTACGTGCAGTGACTCGGCGAAGCAGCCGCCCGGCAAGCCGGTACTGACGAGCGCGAGTTCGGTGAATTTCCGAGCGTCGCAGAAGTGTGTCGCCGGCGAGATGCCTGTCGGACACGCTTTGCCCCAGGGCATGATGGCCTCAGCGCAGCGAGTCCTGGGCTGCCAGTCGTCCGCGACTTCTTGAAAGCCTTGACGGTGGTCGCCGCGACCGGGACCGGCTTGCTCGGTGCGTCTCCGGCCACCGCGTTGGCTTGCGCCCCGGCGCCCCGGGACAGTGGCGTGGCGCCCGGCATCGACGTCTCCGTGGTCGCCGACTACTGGCCGGGCGTCGATTCGCCGGCACCCCAGCCCCCCGAAACCGGAGTGGAGATCATGGAACGCATCACCGTCACCTCGCCCGACGCCGGCCAGCACACCGTCCGGCTCAACCTGTCCGGCAGCGACGGCGCCGCCGTCATCGTCCGGCCGCGGCTCGACGCCGAGGGAGTCGCGAAACCGATGTGGGTCGGCAACATCTTCGCGTGGGGTTCGGACCGGACCGGAAGCGGTCACAACCCCAAGGAGAACCCGCAGTACGACGCCCGGCTGCTGTCGCACCGCCGGTTCACGCTGCCCGGCGCGGTGTGGGCCGACCTCGAGTACAGCGCCGCCGAACCGTTCGAGATCGACGTCATCGGCTGACCGGAAAGCCGGCCGCACGTACCGTCAGTGCCGCTACAGCAGGCGGAGGGCGCGCAGGGTGGCTTTTGCCTCGGGGCGCCAGCGATTCTGGGGGTCGCTCCGGTCGATGATCTCACGCAGCTTCCGCACCGCGGTGCCGCGCTCGCCCAGCTCGGCGAGCAGCGCAGCCGTCTTGGCCAGCTTGACCAAAGACCAGTCCGGGTCGTCCAAGATGCTGTTCAGAGTGGTGACAGCCGAGCCGCGATCCTTGTCCGCCAGGACCTTCATCGCCTGGGCGCACACGTCCGGGTGATGGTGTTTGCTCCTGGCGATCTCGGCGAGGGCCGAGGTCATCCGGGCCGACGCGGGCAGGGTCTCGAGCAGGTTGAGGGCGTACATCTGCAGCAGCCTCGGGTTTTCGAGCTGGTTCGGCTCGACGGCACAGCGCACGAGCCGGTCCAGCCCGAGGTTGTTGCCCAGCCGGACCCGCTGGTGGGCCGCTCCCGCCTGGCGCAGGACCGGGACCGCCGGGTCGGTGCTGACTGTGCGCAGGAACGCGTCCAGCTCCTCCGGCCCGTGGCATTCGGCCAGGACGGCTGCCGCACGCCACATGTCGTCCTCGTGAACCGTGCTGTCCCTGGCCAAACCGGCCAGCAGCGCGGCACCGGCCTCGGCCGAGTCGGCCGCGACGACGAGCAGCTCGGTCGCCCACGGGCGGAGTTCGGCCGGTCCCGTGGCCGCCAGGTCCTGCAGCAGTGCGCGGACGACGGCGGAGCCGGCTGCCTTCGCCAGAAGGTGGACAGCGTCCTCGAGCGGACCCCGCAACCGCAGCTTGCCCATGATGAGGCGGCGCAGCAGGCGGGTTCCGTCCTCCCGGAACCCGCGGTCGAGCAAGGCGCGCACCGCCGCGATCATCCCGGCCTCGTCGTCGATGGTCATCGCCAGGTCGTTGAGGATCAGTTCCGCCTCCGCGGGCGGCCAGCTGTCGGCGAGCAGAGTGGCGCCGGCGAGCCGGACGTAGGCGTCCAGCGAGCGATCGTGGGCCAGCTCGGTCAACACCGCGACGCTGAAATCGAGCTGGCCTCGCTCGAGCAGCGTCCGCGCGGCGTGCAGCCGGGTCGCACCGTCCATGCCCCGCGCCAGTTCGAGCAGCGCGTCCAGGCCCCGGTCGGTTTCTCCTAGATCGAGCAGTGTGGTCGCGGCGGCGAACCGGTCGGCCGCGGGCGTTGCCGGGTCGGTGGCGACCTCGTTCAGCACCTTCGTGCCGGTCTTGTGCTCGCCGTACTCGGCGAGGGTTCTGGCGGCTTCAGTCCGGACTTCGGCGCCCAAGCCGGTGGCTTGGGTGGCGACCTCACGCAATGCGTGTGCCGCGGTGGCGACGTCGCCGACGTCGAAGAGCAGCTGCGCGGCCCGGATCCGATCACTGTCCGATATGGACCTCCGGGTGCTCAGCCTGCGCAGTGTCCGGAGGCCGAGGCGTGGTTCGCCCAGCTGCACCAGCCGCCACGCGCACAGCGCCCGGTCCCGGTCGCCGGCGGTGAGGGAAGACGTCCTGGTGGCGACCGCGGTCACGGCCGCCCGCATCGACAGCCGCGCGAGACGCACCGCTACTCCGGCCCTGGTGCGGACCGCCAGGCGGATCGTGGGCCGGGCGTCCGGGCCGTGCCCCGTGTCGGCCAGCACATCCGCCGCGGCCACCCGGACCGAGAGGTCGCCCAGGCGATCGCCGACGATGCCGAGCAGCACGGCGACGCCTCGTTCGCGGTCGCCCGCGTCGATCAGCTCGCGTGCCACGCGTGGCCGCTGGTTCGGCGGTACCGAGGAGATCAGGTGCCGCAGCACGTCGAGCCCGTACCGGTCCCCGGCGTAGAGCAGTGCCTGCGCCGCTTCGGCTCTGCTGTCCAGATCCGCGTCGGCTGCGTCGGCGAGAGACCGCAGCACGTCGACGGCGGTCTGCTCCTCCCCGCAGCCGACGAGTGCCGCGGCCGCGATCACCCTGCTGCTCGCGGACTGGCCGGCGGAGGTGGCCAGCTCACGCAGGATCCCAACGCCGGCCGCAACCTCGCCCGCGTCGATGAGCGCCTCCGCGGTCCGCCGGCGGACGAAGCCCGGCGTGAGCGGTCCGGTGCCGATTCGGCGCAGCGCCGGGACCCACCGGTTCTTCTCGCCGAGGTGGATCAGTGTCTCGACCGCCCGGGTCCGGCTGGAGACGTCCGTGACGGCGTCTTCGGCGATCTCGTGCAGCACCGCGAACCCGGCCGCCGGGTCCGAGACGCGGCCGAGCGTCCGCGCGGCGTGCAGTTCCGCCGCGCGGATCCGGCACAGCTTGTGCCCTCGCCGGTCGCTCATCAGCGACCGCAGCCCGTCGGCGAGAGTCCGCCTGCCCGGCAGGGTGCGCAGAACGGCGGTGACGTCGCCGTCCGCGAAGTTCGGGTTGCGGAGGTGCCGCAGCAGGCTGGTGACGACGGTCTCCTCGGTCGCCGCGGCGACCGGCACGCCCGCGGCGAGGATCCGGCCGGCCAGCACCGCGCGGGTACGGCCGCTCCGGGCCAGTTCCGCCACCAGCGCGTCGGCGTCGGCGCCGGGCTGCCGCGCCCACAGGTCGAGCACGAACATCGCCGCGTGGTGCTGTGCCGGGTCCAGCGCCTCGTCCACCCACTGTGCCGCGGACCGGAAGGCATCGGCTCGGGCGGCGAGAAACTCCGCGAAGCTGTGGTGCAGGAACCGGAAGTCCTCGCCGTGCTGGACGAGCACGCCGGTGCTGAGCACCAGGTTCGTGACGAGGCCGGGCCAGTCCGGGACGGCGTCGACCGGCACCGGGATGGGAGACCGCGTGGTCAGGTAGCGGACGGCTTCCCCCAGCAGGGACCGGCCCGCGCCGCCGAGATGGTGGCGGGCGAGATGGGCCAGCAGGGCACGGCGTTCGTCGAACAGCCAATCCGCGATCGCTTCGCCGCGTGCCGTGAACGTGCCGAGGCGGTCACGCAAAGCCTGCCTGGTCCGGACTTCCGGCTGCCGCTCCTGGAGCAGGTAGCCCACGAACCGGTCGTACAGGCCGTAGCCGCTCGGGGGCAAGTGCTTACCGTCGGCCGTGAAGACGGTCGCCGCGATCGTGGCCAGCAGCGGTACCGAGACGATCGCGCCGAGCCGGGCGTGGTCGATCCGATCGAGGAAGTGGTCTGCCGCGTGGTCGTCCTCGGCGGCGAACCAGCGGCGAGCGAAGTCGCCGAGATCCTCGTGCGTGAATCGGCAGAGCTCGTAGTCGGCCGTGCCGGCGACGCGCAACGGCGCCAGCTCCCGGCCGGGCAGCGGCCTGCTGGTGATGACCAGCCGGTACGGCAGCGCCGGGTCGGCCAGTTCTTCCGCGAGCGCGGCGATGATCCGCCGGCGCTCGTCACCGACGAGGATTTCGTCGAGCCCGTCGACGAATACCAGCCACTCCGCCGCCGGTACGTTCCCCACCGGCCGGATCTGGGGGCGCATACCAGTCGCCGCGGTGATCGCCGCTCGCACCGTCGACCCGGCGAGTTCCCGTGCCGCCAGCTGGACTGGCACGACCAGGCCGTAGGGTGCCGCCGCCGGATCGGTGGTCAGGCTGTCCGCCGCGTCCAGCCACCAGCCGGCCGACGCGGCCGCGAAGTGGCGGACGAGCGTCGACTTGCCGATGCCGGGTTCCCCGGTCAGCACGCACTTCCGGTGTTCGCGAAGGACTTCGGCCACTTCACGGACCGCGGGATCGGGGCGCCCGGCCTGCTCCTCCGCCGGGTCGGCCGGCGGCTGAACCCGCTGCCGTACGTAGAGGCTCGCGAGGCCGGGTGCGTCCGGCACGCGCAGCGGATACGGGGTCTCGGTGCCGGTCCGCCGATACGTCCGCAGCAGATCTTCCAGCGAGAGCGGAAGAACGGGCGCGTCCGGCACCAGAGGCGGCAACGTCGTTCCACACTCCGCGAGCGTCTCGTGGATGGCGGTCACCGGGATGATCCAGCCGCCGAGCACGCCGTCCTGGTCCCGGGACGCCTTCACCATCCCGGCGACGAGCCTGGTGACCGGATCGAGTACCGGGCTGCCGCTGAACCCGGGCACCACCTGGTCGCCGATGATCCGCCGGTAGCCGCCCGACTCTCCGGCGACGATGACCAGCAGGCTGTCGGGCTGCACGCCCGGCCCGGGGGTGGCGGTGGAGAAGCCGAGCCCTTCGAGCCGGTCGCCGGGCGCCGGACCGGTTACGTCGAGCGACAGCCACGGGTGGTCGGCCGGCTCCTCGAGCGTGAGGATCGCGAGGTCGGGAAACGCGTGGTAGCCGCCCGTTCCACGGTCGGCCGGGACGAGCCGGGTGTTCGCGACCGCCGCCCGTGTCCCGTCCGGGAGCACCACGTCCGGGCTGTCCACCGCGACATGGGCGCAGGTGAGCACGATCCGCGGAGCGACGAGGAAGCCCGTTCCCAGAAAGCCGGACGGCCCGCTCAACCGGACCACGCCGCGTCGTGACCGGTCGGTCGTGGCGGGCGGCCGGTTCATGCGATGCCGGTGGCGGCGGGGTCGTCGCCGTCGTCCCGGGTTTTGTCCCACTTCATGCGAACGGTGAGGCTTGCTTCGCCGTTCGCCTCGGCGAGGATGCCGATCAGCTTCCCCGACTTGATGCCGAGCTTGAGTCCGAACGACACTTCGAACTCGTCGGGACGCTGCGGCACGCCCGCCCGCACGGTCCTCGCGGCCCAGCCGCCGATTCGGGTCAGCGCTTCACCGGCCTGGTCCAGCTGCAGCCGGTCGGCGACCGAGACGTCGGTACCGCCGGTCGAGCGAACCTCGGCGTGGACGATCTCGCCGTCCGGGAGCTCCACTTCGACGATCCGTGAATTCCGGTCCATTCCACTCCCATGATTGTGCGGCGGGCTCACGAGGATACCCACCCCGCGCCCGTCAACGAGCGGGGACAGGTGAAGGCCTTCGAAATTCTTCTGACCAGCCGAAATGGTTGCACGATCGGGTGAAAACTGTCGGCAAGAGGTAACGAATACTGCGTGTTCACCGACCTTCTCGGGTCGACCGCCGGCGCTCTGTCGCGAAGGAATCGTGAACCGCACGTGAATGCTCGTAAACTCGGCCCTGCCCTGGATACCGCGGCGGGTTGTGAGGCGTTGCCCCTGCTCAGCTGCCGCGCCGAGCAGCTCGGGGTCCTGCAGATTCCCGGGCCGCCGGGCCGGGCCGGAAGCAGTTCGACGCCGTACCTTCAGCGTGGCCTGGATCAGGAACTGCTCGATGCGGCCGCCGGAATCGCCCGGGGCGAGACCGTGATCATTTCCTTGATCGGCGAGCGTTCGACGGGGAAGAAACGCGCGATGTGGCAGCTGATCAACCACAGCGCCGAGGGGAAATCCCAGCCGCTCCTGGCGGACTGGCACGTCTGGCCGGGCACGAGCCCCAGTGACCCGGTCACCCTGCTCGCCGAGATGGCCAAGCTGCCGCCCAAATCCGTGATCTGGCTGGGGCCCGGCGAACGGTACTTCTCCGACGAAGGTGCCAAGACCGGGAATGACGTCGCACGCGCGTTGCGCAGGCTGCTCGGCGACCCGGGGCACGGACCGTTCCTCCTGTTGTGCACCTTCACCCCGCGGGGCTGGCAGACCGTCACGGCGATGCCGTCCGCGACCGGCGTCGACGAGTACCAGCAGGCCAGGATGCTGCTCCTGACCGGTCGCCACATCGCCGTGCCGGACAGCTTCACGGAGTCCGAAGTCGGGCGAGCCATCGAAATGGGGGATCCCCGCCTCGCCGAGGCGGCCGTCCGGGCCACCGACGGGCACGTGATCCAGTACCTGACCGCCGCGCCGTGGTTGAACGTGGCTTTCACGACGGCGAGCCCGCCGGCGCGTGCCGTGCTGAAGTTCTGCATCGCGGTCCGGCGGATCGGGCACGGCCGCTCGATTCCCCGCCGGCTGATCGAACTCGGCGCGACCGGGTTCATGAGCCGGCCGGTGCGGGCGGCGCTGGACGACGAATGGTTTTCCCCCGCCTTGGCCGAGCTGACCCGGCGAGGTGCGGGAGGCCTGAGCCTGCTCGGAGACCAACCGGCACCCGGGCATGCCGAGGACGGCCGCGGTCGCTGGTTCCAGCTGGACGAATACGTCGAGCGCCGATGGCTGAAGGGTGAACCGGCGGCCGAGGCCGATGATCACCTGTGGTCGGCGCTCGTGGCCGCGGCCGCCAAGGACAGCCTGATCGGCTTGGCGGACGAGGCGCGGCGGCGAGGTCTGTTGCTGCAGTGCAACCGGCTGTACCGGCGCGCGATCGACGAGGGTGTCCCGGGCGCGGGGAAGGGGCTCGCCGAAGTGTTCCGCCAGGTGGGGAGAATCGACGATGCGCTGAGCGTGTACGACCGGCTCATCGAGGGCGGCTGCGACGAGGCGAGGATGGAGGCGGCGGAGATGCTGATCGCCGCCGGCCGCCGGGTCGAAGCCGTGGAACTGCTCGGGCGTGAAACGCGAGCCGATGATCGCACGCGGCTGCTGTTCGCGATGGCCCTCGCGGAGAAGAAGCCGGCTTCGGCGGTTGCCCACTACCGAGAGCTGGCGGAAGGGGGTGATGCCGACGCTGCCGGGGTGGCCGCGGACATGATGACCGACGAGCGACGCGAGGGCGGCTTGTGGGACGGCCGCACGGGGAATCGTTTCGAGCCCGCGATCGACTGGCTCACGGCGCTGCTGGACGAAAAGGACGTCGACACACGAAGCAAGATCGTCGAACTGATGATCACCCGGGACGAAGAGGCCATCAGTGGCGCCCTCGAGTGGCTGGCCGATCGCGGACGCGGCGGAGACCATCTTGCCTACGTCCATGGTGCCCGGCTGCTGGCGGAGCACGACCGGGCCGAGGAGGCGTTGTCGTGGTGCGACACCGCGGTCGCCTACGACGATGGCGCGCGGGCGGTGGTGGCGATGATCTACGCCAAGGCAGGCCTCCTGGATGCGGCGTTTCAGCACGCGGCCACCGCGGCTGTACACGATCCGGCGGTGCTGACCCGGATCGCCGAGCTCCTCGGGCAAAAAGGCCTGCTGCAGCGCGCCCTCGAAGGATTTCGGCGGGCTGCGGAGCTGGGGGACACCCACGGCTGGGTGCGTGCGGCCGAGGTGGCGGCGGAGGCGGGCTGGGTCGACGAAGCGACCGGGTTCGTGCGCCGAGCCGAGCAGGCCGGCGCACGAGTCACAGGTCTGCGTGAAGCGGTGGCTGCCGCGCTCGGGCGGTCCGGGAAGACAGCCGAAGCGATCGAGTGGTACCTGGAAGACGCCGACCTGAGCGATCCGCAGGTGCTCGTTCCGGTCAGCGATTCGCTGCTCAACGACAGGTCGTTCCACGTGGCGGCCGAGAAGTACGCGCGACGGGCCCGGGTCGGTCGCGGGGAGGCGATGAGCTGGGTCGCCGAAGGTCTGCTGGCGGCCGGCTACCGGGAACGGGCGGCCCGGTCGAGCTACTTGACCAACACCGGAACCACGCTGCTGGACAACGTCTATCCGAAACTGGTGGTGGCCGCCGAATTCTGCCTGCCGGCGGCCGCGCTGGCCGGGCACGCGCCGGCTTGGCTGCGCACGGTCGACGTGCTGCTTGATCTCGGGCGGTACGAGTCAGCCGAGCGGCGCCTGAGCCAGGCGGAGAAACGCGCCGGGATCTTCAGCGAAGTCCACACCGCGATCATTCTGGCCTGCAAGCACGGAGACAACGCCGGAGAGGCGGTCGCCCTGGTCGAAGATCAGGTGAACCGCGCGGTGACCGACGCGGTCGTGCGCACGGCGACAGCCCTCTTCAAATACGAGAAAGTCGAGCAGGCCGAACGGCTTTTGGTGCGTGGCCGCGATGCGGGAGACCTGGCTTCCCGGGTCGCACTTGCCGACTACTTCGTGCGATGCGGTCAGCTCACCAAGGCGCTGGACGAGTATTTTGTCGCCTTGGTCCACGGGTGCGACGTGGGAGAAAAGATCAAGCGCGTCCTCCGTCAGGATCGGAACGAGCTGCTGCTCCAGGAGTTCCTCCGATACGGGCTGACGCCTCAGGGCAAGCTCGCGGATCGGTGGCCGGCGGTGTGGTCCGTTCACCCGTGACGAGACTCCCCGGCCGCCGCCGGGCGGTGGGCTCGAGCGTGGTCCGGGCACCAACATGCCGCAGGTGCCCGGAAAACGGATACAGGACAGTTCCTGGCTGCGGCGGCCAGGCCACCCCGTCAGTCCAGGCAGAACTCGTTGCCTTCCGGATCGGTCATCACGATGAACCCGCCGCTGAGCGGGGGCTCGGGCTCGAACCGGCGCACCCGTGACGCGCCCAGGGCGACCAGGCGTTCGCACTCCGCTTCGAGGGCCGCCATCCGCTGCTCGCCCTGCAAACCCGGGGCCGCCCGGACGTCGAGGTGGACGCGGTTCTTCGCCGTCTTGTTCTCCGGGACCTGCTGGAAGAACAACCGCGGGCCCTCGCCGTCCGGGTCTTCGATCGCGGACCGTGAGTTGCGCTGGTCCTCCGGCACGCCGATGCGCGCGAGGAACTCGTCCCACGCGGCGAGCGGGTCGCCGCCCGCGGGCGCGCCGGGTGGGGCCGGGTGTTCGTAGTCCAGGACGTCGCGCCAGAACGTGGACAGCGCTCGCGGGTCGTGCGCGTCGAACGTGACCTGGACCTGTCGGCTCATCGGGGTGCTCCATGGGGCTGGGGACGCTGACCCGGTCCACTTTGGCAGCAAAAGCGGACAGCCGCGGTCCTCGATCCCGGTGGATCAGGTGAGGTGGGCGGCCGGCGGCGGGTTCGGGCCCTCCCAGCCGAGGTGGGCCGACACGCGGGCGGCCGCCTTGGCCGTCGTGCGGCCCGCCGCGTCCAGGTCCGAGCCGAGTCGCGACGTCGGCGCGGAGATGTTCACCGCCGCCACCACCCGGCCGCGGAAGTCGCGGATCGGCGCCGAGACCCCGACCAGACCCTCTTCGAACTCCTCGTAAACCCGGGCGTAACCGTCCCGGCGGCTCTGCCCGATCTTCGCCCACAGCTCGGGCAGCAGCTGCGCCTGCGCCGGGAACCGGACGTACAGCTCGTCCGGGGTCGCGTCGAGCAGCAGGACCCGTCCGGCCGACGTGCAGTGGGCCGGGACGCCGCGGCCTTCCCAGCCGTGGACGCGGAACGAGTGCCCGGACACCGACAGCAGCGTCAGGACCTCCTGGTCGCGCAGCACGCAGAGGTGGCTGGTCTCCTCGAGATCGGCTGACAGCTCGCGCATCACCGGCTCGGCGGCGCGGGCCAGCCGGTCTTCCACCGTTCGGGCGACGAGGGAGAACAGCCGCCAGCCGAGCCGGTAGCCGAGCGTGTCCGGGTCACGCTCGACCACGCCTTCTTCGGCCAACGCCTTGAGCGCGCGCGAAACCTGGCTCTTCTCCCGGCCGGTGAGCTGGGCGAGCCGGACCACGCCCAGCTCGCCGGCCCGCTGGGCCTCGGGGGAGGCGAGCGCCTCCAGCAGGCCGAGGTCGCGACGCAGGCCGTGGCCCTGCTGCCGGGCGGCGTCGTCCGGGGTGTTCACCAGACCAAAGTTACCAATCCGGTCAAAAGCAGGCCCCCATCGAGCGGCACGTGGCCGTTGCTGCGCAACTGGTTGGCCGTGGCTGTGACCGGATTGGTAACCATTGGGCAGAGCTAACCACGCGGTGTGGTTGGCGCCAGCGCAACCCCGGTTGCAATCTCGGGCCGTCCCTTGCCCGCCGTTTCGGGGCGCTCTTACCGTCGATTCCGGCCGCACTCCCCTCGATCTGGAGCACCCCATGACTTTCGCGTCCACCGCCCTCGTCGGCGAGGCCTTCGTCGGCGAAGGCGCCAACGCCGCCCACACGAACGTCGTGCTGGGGCGGCGCGGCGGTCCGGTGGAAGCCGCGTGGGCGACCGCGCTCGCGACGCCGAGCGCGGGCCACGTGCCGTTCGTGACCGTGCTGCGGCCGTCCGTGCCCGTGCAGCCGCCGACGTTGTTCGTGCCCAAGGCGGCGGCCGGCACCGACCTGCACCAGCGCGCCACCTGGGGCGCCGCGCAGGCCGGGCTTGCCCAGGGCGTCACCGACGCCGTCGAGGCGGGAGACCTGCCCGCCGGGGAGACCGGCGACCTGCTGCTGATCGCCGCGATCTGGGTCAACCCCGCCGTGGACGACCTCGACGAGGCGTTCGCGAACCAGCGGCTCGCCGCGGCCCGGGCGATCCGCGCCGCGGTGCTCGGCACCCCGCACGTCACCGACGTCCTCGACGCCGCCCGGGCCGGCGCCGCGAACCCCTTCTACACCCCGGATCCGGACGTCCTGCGCCGGACCGAGCCGGCGGTGGCCCGGTGAAGATCACGGCCATCACCCTCGACCGGCTGCGCCTGGAGCTCGACCCGCCGCTGAACGCGGCCTGGGACCCGGACCCGCGCCGGCACTTCGACGCCACGATCGTGCGGGTGCACACCGACGAAGGCGTCACCGGCATCGGCTCCGGCGACACCATGGCCGGCTTCGCCGCCGTCGAGCACCTGTTCCTCGGGGAGGACCCGCTCGACATCGTCCGGCACGTCAAGGCGATCGAGACGGCCAACTTCCACGGCGGCTGCTTCTGGCCGCTGGAGGTCGCGCTCTGGGACATCATCGGCCAGGTCGCCGGCCTGCCCGTGGCGACGCTGTTCGGGAACTCGGCCCGGTCGGTGCCCGCCTACGCGTCTTCGGCCGAGCTCAAGCCGCCGGAGGAGCGGGTCGAGACCGCGCTGCGGGCCCGGGAAGCCGGGTTCCGCGCGATGAAGATCCGGATCGACCGCGACCGCGCCGACGCCGGGGTGGCCGCGGTCGCCGCGGTGCGTGACGCGCTCGGCCCGGGCTTCGAGATCATGGTCGACCTCAACCAGTCCTGGCGGATGGCCGGGGACACGGCTCCCGCGGCCGACCTGGCGCAGACCCGGAAGCTGGTGCGGCGGCTGGCCGAGCTGGACGTCTTCTGGGTCGAAGAACCGTTGCCCTACGCCGATGTCGCGGGCTTCAAGACCCTCCGCGCGGAGAACCCGGGCGTGCGGATCGCGGCGGGGGAGATGCACCACTCCGTGCCGGAGCTGCTGCGCTACCTCGAAGACGACGTGCTCGACGTCTACCAGATGGACGTCGTGCTCGCGGTCGGCATGCACCGGGCCCGGACGCTGGCCGAGCTCGCGCAGCTGAAGCACCGCGCGTTCACCCCGCACAGCTGGACCAACGGCATCGGCGTGCTGGCCAACCTGCACGTGGCGGCCGGCGTCGGCGGCGGCCCGTTCTTCGAGTTCCCCTGGGACCCGCCGGGGTGGACACCGGAGCGTCGCGACTTCATGCTGGCCGAGCCCGTGATGATCACGTCGGCGGGGGAGCTGGAAGTGCCCCGGCGGCCGGGGCTCGGGATCGAACTGGACGAGGAGGCGGTGCGGCGGTGGCGGATCTGACCCACCAGGACTGGGTGGCGGCGGCGGGCCGGCTGACCCCCGAGACGAGACCGTTCGTCGGCGGCCGGTTCGTCGAGTCCACTTCGGACGGAACGTTTCCGAGCGTGTCCCCGCGCGACGGCCGGGTGCTCGCCCACCTGCCGGCCGGCAGCGCCGAGGACGTCGACCGGGCCGTGCGCGCGGCCCGCGAGTCCTTCGACGATGGCCGCTGGCGCGAGCTGCCGCCCCGCGAGCGCAAGCGGATCCTGCTGCGCTGGGCCGACGCGATCACGGCGAACACCGCCGAGCTCGCGCTGCTCGACACGCTCGAGATGGGCAAGCCGATCAGCGAGTCGCAGCGCGTCGACGTCGCCAAGGCGGCCGAGACGATCGCCTGGTACGCCGAGACGATCGACAAGACCTACGACGAAGTCGCGCCCACCCCGGGAAACGCGCTGGCCTGGGTCACGCGGGAGCCCCTCGGGGTCGTCGGCGCGGTCGTGCCGTGGAACTACGCGCTGCTGATCGCGTCGTGGAAGCTCGGCCCGGCGCTGGCCACCGGCAACTCGGTGGTGCTCAAGCCCGCCGAACAGACGTCGCTGGCGTCGCTGCTGCTGGCCCGGCTGGCGAGCGAGGCCGGGCTGCCAGACGGTGTCCTCAACGTCGTGCCCGGCCGCGGCGAGGTCGCCGGCCAGGCGCTCGGGCGGCACCCGGACGTCGACAAGATCGCCTTCACCGGCTCGGCCGAGGTCGCGCGGCTCTTCCAGGTCTACGCCGGGGAGTCCAACGGCAAGCAGGTCGCGGTCGAGGCCGGCGGCAAGTCGCCGCAGCTGGTGCTGCCCGACGCGGACCTCTCCGCCGCGGCGTCCGCGGTCGCGTGGGGCATCTTCTACAACGCCGGCCAGACCTGCAACGCCGGTTCGCGGCTGGTCGTGCCGGCCGCGCTGAAGGACGAGCTGCTCACCGAGATCGTCAAGCTCACCGGGGAGACCTTCCGGATCGGCGACCCGCTCGACCCGGCGACGGTGTTCGGCCCGCTCGTCGACGACGTCCAGCTCGACCGCGTCCTCGGCTACCTCGACACCGCCCGCGAGGAGGGCGGGACGATCGTGCTCGGCGGCACCCGCGACGGCCTGCACCTCGAACCCACCATCGTCGACGACGTCCGGGCGGGCTCGACGATCGCGCGCGAGGAGGTCTTCGGGCCGGTGCTCGCGGTGCAGACCTACGACGGCACACCCGAAGAAGGCGTCCGGCTGGCCAACGACACCGACTTCGGCCTGGTGGCGTCGGTCTGGACGCGCGACGTCACGACCGCTCACCGCGTCGCGCGCCGGCTGCGCGCCGGCACGGTGTGGATCAACACCTTCGACGCCAGCGACGTGATCACCCCCTTCGGCGGCTTCAAGGCGACCGGCGCCGGTCGCGACAAGTCGCTGCACGCGATCGACGCCTACACCGCCCTCAAGACCACCTGGCTCGACCTTCCGGAGACTTAGCATGAAGATCGGATTCATCGGCCTCGGCGCCATGGGCGCGCCCATGGCCCGCCACCTGATCCTCGCCGGCCACGACGTCACGGTGCATGACGTCCGCTCCGAAGCGGCGCTGGAGCACCTCAACCTCGGCGCGCGCTGGGTGGACGACCCCGCCACCTGCGCGGTCGACGCGGACGTGCTCGTCACGATGCTCCCGACCCCCCGCGTGGTCGAGGACGTCCTCCTGCGCGGCGGCGCGGCCGAGGCGCTCGCGCCGGGCGCGCTCTGGATCGACATGTCCACTTCGACCCCCGCGGTGGCCCGCCGGGTGGCGGAGGAAGTCCTGGACGGCCGCGGGGTGCGCCGGCTCGACGCCCCGGTGAGCGGCATGGCCCGCGGCGCCGAAGCGGGGACCCTGCAGATCTTCGTCGGCGGTGACGCGGGTGACTTCCGCGCCGCCCTGCCGCTACTGGAAGTGCTCGGCGATCCCGAGAAGATCCTGCACGTCGGCGCGGCCGGCCACGGGTACACCGTCAAGCTGATGATCAACCTGCTGTGGTTCGCCCACGTCGTCGCGACGTCCGAAGTCCTCGCGATGGGCGTGAAGGCCGGGGTCGACCTCGGCGTGCTGCGCTCGGCGCTGCTGGCCAGCCCAGCCGCGTCGCACTTCCTGGAGCGGGACGTGCTGTCCGTGCTGGTCGACGGCGACTACGACGACTCCTTCGCGATGGTGCTGGCGTGCAAGGACCTCGGCCTCGCCGTGGACCTCGCCCGCGACGTCGGGGTGCCGGCCGAGCTGTCCGCGCTCGTCGAGCAGGTCTTCCGCCGGGCCAAGGCGGTCTACGGCGACCGCGCGGGCGAGATGAGCCCGGTCCGGCTCTACGAATCGTGGGCGGGTGCGGACTTCCGGCTGCCCGATCCCCTCGACCCCGCCGTCCCGGCCGTCTGAAGGGAAGAGTCGCCGTGCGCCTTACCGTCGAGCCGACCGGCCGCACCGAGTTCGGCCCGGGTGTCGTGGCCGGACTGCCGGGCTTCGTCGAAGCACTGGGCCGAAGCCGGGTCTTCGTCGTCACCGACCGCGGCCTGCGGGCCACCGGGATCGTCGGGCGGGTCGAGCGGATCCTCGCGGCGGCCGGGCTCGAGCACGGCGTCCACGAGGACGTCGGCCCGAACCCGTCGACGGCCGAGCTCGACCGCGGCGCCGCCCGCCTGCGCGAGTTCGGCGACGCCGCCGTCCTCGCCCTCGGCGGCGGCTCGGCGCTCGACGCGGCGAAGGGTATCTCGCTGCTTGCGGGGAACCCAGGGTCCGCCGCGGCGGACGCGGACCGGTTGTGGGAGGCCGAGCCGGGCCTGCCGCTGATCGCCGTGCCCACCACGGCGGGCACCGGGGCCGAGACCAACGGTTTTGGTGTCACCGAGGACATCTGCGCACGCCGGAAGGTCTACATCGGACACTCGTCGGTGAAGCCGCGGATCGCCGTGCTGGACCCGGAGCTCACCCTCGGCCTGCCCGCGCGGGGCACCGCCGCCACCGGTCTCGACGCGCTCGTGCACGGGATCGAGTCGCTCGCCTCGCTGGGCTCGACGCCGTTCTCCGCGGCCTACGCCGCCCAGGCGGTCAGCCTGGTCGGGCGCTGGCTGCCGGTGGCCTACCGCGACGGCGATGACCTCGAAGCGCGCGCCGGGCTGATGCTCGGCGCGCACCTGGCCGGCCACGCGCTGACGCTGTCCGGGCTCGGGCTGGTCCACGGCATCGGGCACGCCGTGACCGCGCACACCGGCACCCCGCACGGGGTTGCGCTCGCCGCAGTCCTCGAGGAGGTCATGGCGTTCAGCGCTCCGGCCGCCGAAGCGGCGTACGAAGCGACCGCCCGCGCACTGCACGTCACCCCGGCGGCCGGCTGGAGCGACGCGGCGATCGAAGCGGTCCGGGAGATCTCGGGCGCCATCGAGATCAAGCGCCCGCTGCGCGAGCTCGGCGTCACCCGGGACGACCTCCCGGCGATCGCCGCGGCCGCGGTCGCCGACGCCGTCACCAAGAACGCGCCGCGCCCGCCGTCGGAGGCCGAGGTGACCGAGCTGCTGCACGGCGTCTACTGATCGGCTTCCAAGATCCGTCGGTCGACCGATGTCTCCCCGCGCTCCCCGGAGCACTGTCGGTGACATGAAGGTGAACGAATTCGACAGCCTCGCCGTGGACCCGTCCCTCGCGCCGGTGGACGCGCACGACGAGTGGAACCTGATCGCCCGCCGGGAGACCCCCACCCAGCGGCTGGACCGCAACTACGCCGAAATCCTGCAGGAGGTGCGGGTGGCGCAGACCGGGGTGCAGCTGCTGCTCGCGTTCCTGCTGACCGTCGCCTTCACCCCGCGGTTCACGACGCTGACCGGGTTCGAACGGAACGTCTACGTCGGCGCGCTCGTCCTCGGGGCCGCGGCCAACGCGTTGCTGATCGCGCCGGCCGCCTTCCACCGCCTGGTTTTCCGGCGGCGGCTCAAGCGGCAGCTCGTGCGGGCGTCGAACCGGTTCGCGTTGTTCGGCCTGACGCTGCTGATGCTGGCGATCAGCTGCGCGCTGCTGCTGATCCTCAGCGTCACGGTCGGTTCCGTGGTCGCCGGCTGGATCACCGCCGGGGCGATGGGCTGGTTCGGTTTGTGGTGGTACGTCGTGCCGCTGTGGAGCCGGTCCCGGAGCCGGGTCTGATTCTCGGCCCTTCTCAGCCCGACGCGGACTGGTGGCGGGCCGCTTCCCGGGCGATGTCGATGCGGGAGTGCACACCGAGCTTGGTCAGGACGTGTGAGACGTGAGTGGCGACCGTACGCGGAGACAGGAACAGCCGGGCCGCGATCTGGGGGTTCGACAGGCCTTCGACGACCAGCCCGGCGATCTTGCCCTCGGTCGGGGTCAGGCTGTCCCAGCCGTGCGTGACCTGGCGGTGCTTCACCGTCGGGCCGCGCCGGATGCCGAACGCCCGGAACCGCGCGCGCAGCCTCGCGACGTCCCACTGCGCGCCGAGCTCCGTGTAGAGGTCGAGGGCGTGGGTGAACGCGGCCCGCGCGGAACCGCGGTCGTCGGCCTCGGCGAACGCGACCGCGGCGGCTTCCAGTGCTTTGGCGCGGGGGAGCGGGCGGCTGGCGTCTCGGTAGCCGTCGGCGGCCTGCAGCAGGGTCGCCGCGTCCCGGTGGACCAGGCCGGCGCAGTACTGGGCGAGGGCGCTGCGGTGCGGCAGGGCGGAACCGGCGAGGAGCGCGCGAGCCCGCGCTTCGATGCCGGCCGCGGTGTTTTCGTCTTCGTTCGCGACGGCGAGGCGGGCGGCGTCGCCGAGCAGGTCCTCACCTTCGTCTTCGCCGGTCAAGCCGGCGGTCAGCGCCGCGAGCGCGTCGGCCGTCGCGCCGGCCTGTTCGAAGTCGAGACTGCGCGCGCGGGCCAGGGTTTCCACGACGCGGCCGCCGATGCGTTCCGAGAACGGCGCCGCGACGTCGAGGTGCCGCCGCGCCGCGGCCGCTTCACCGCGGTGGAAGTGGATGATCGCCGCGACGCCGTGGTCGCAGCAGGCCACGCTCGGGTCCTTGAGGTCGTCCGGGACGACGTCGACCTCGGCCAGCGCGTCGTCCCACCGGCCGCTGCCGAGCAGCAGCTGGCCGAGCGCGCTCTGCACCTGCGTCAGCCGCACGACACTGCCGGTGCGGTCGGCGAGCTCGCGCGCCCGGGCGGCGGCGGCGAGCGCTTCCGGGTAGCGGTCGAGCGCGCCGAGGGTCACGGCCTGGTTGATGCGCAGCAGCAGCCCGAGGTCGAGCAGCGCCGGATCACCGTGGGCGGTGGCCATCGCGCGGTCGAACAGCGGCAGCGCCGCCGTCCACTCGCCGCGCATCATCGCGACGAGGCTGAGCACGTGCAGCGCCCACCCGTTGGCCCAGCGGTCTTCGCCGGCTTCGGCCAGCGCCGCGGTGGCGACGCGGGCGGCGGTGTCGACCTCGCCGAGGTCCCGGTGCGTGCGCGCGGTGAGCACGAGCAGCCGGGCCCGGTGCCGGGCTTCGAGGCCCGGCCCGGTCACGGCTTCCTTGAGCGCGGTGAGGGATTCGGCCGAGCGCCCGGTCATCCCGCGGCACTGCGTCACCGTCGTGTGCAGGTCGACGAGCAGGTCGGGGTCGGTGGCCCGGGCGAGCGCGCGGCAGGCGACCCGCTCGGCCTCGGCGATGTCGCCGACGCGGTAGAGCGCGTCGGCCAGCCGGCCGGCCAGCACCGCGATCGTGGTGTCGCCGGGCGCGACGTCCCGCAACGCCCGCCGCAGCAGGGTGACGGCGACGGCAGGAGCCTGGCCGATCAGCGGCGCGGCCGCGCGGAGCAGCCAGCCCACCACCCAGTCCGGCACCGGCTCGGCTCCGTCCTTTGTGGACACCGTGGGCAGCAGCTGCCGGGCCACCCGCTCGACCGGCGCGCCGGCCTCGGCCAGCGCCCGCGCGGCGGCCTCGTGCCAGGCGATCCGGACCGCGACGGGCATTTCGTCGTAGAGAGCCGTGCGGATCAGCTGATGCCGGAAGGCCAGGTCTTCCCCGGCCGCCACCAGCACGCCGGCGTCGCGCGCGTCGTCGAGCGCGGGCAGCAGGTCGGGCAGCCGGGCGCCCGACACGGTCGCCAGGTCCGCGACCGAGAAGCCGGCCCCGAGCAACGCCGCGGCCCGCAGCACGGTCCGGGCCGGTTCGGCCAGGAAGCCCAGCCGGTCGGCGATCGCCTCGGGCAGCGAGTCCGGCGCGGGCCCGCCGGTCAGCTCGGCGATCCCGGCTTCGTCGACGGCCAGGCACGAGCCCCGGGTCAGCGCGCCGAGCAGTTCGGTGAGGTACAACGGGTTGCCGGCCGCGCCGTCGGCCAGCTCTTCCAGCCGCGCGCCCGGCTTGCCGCCGGCCAGCGTCGCGACGAGTTCGAGCACGGCGGCTTCTGGGAGCCTGCCGACGCGCAGGCGTTCGGCGGGCTCGACGATCCGGCGCAGCGCCCGCAGGTCGTCGCGGCGGGGCACCGGGCGCAGCACGCCGATGAGGAGCAGGGGGAGCTGCCGCACCGAGCGGGCGAGCCGGCTCCAGGTGGCGACCGTCGTCCGGTCGGCCCAGTGCAGCTCGTCGACCACGAGCACGACGGGCCCGGTCTGGCAGAGTTCTTCGACCAGGGCGTGCAGCTGCTCGGCGGCCGCGGCGGCGAGGTCGACGCTCTTGCCGGCGGCGGACTCCCCGCGCAGCAGCCCGGCGATTGCGCCCCGCCGCGGGTCCGGCGCGGCCGCGCTGATGCGCAGGGCGTCCAGCAGGGGAAGAAGGGGGAGGTCCTGGCCAAGTTCGTCACCGGCGCCTTGGTAGACCTGGCACCCGGCCTCGGCGGCGAGAGCGCAGCCGGCGCGCACGAGCGCGGACTTGCCGATGCCCGGTTCGCCGTCCACGAGGACCGCCCGCCCGCGCCCGGCGGCCACGTCATAGACCCAGCCGGCCAGCCGGGACAGCTCGCCGTCCCGGCCGACCAGAAGCTCAGCACCGTCCGTGAGCGCGTGCACACAGACGATAATAGAAGGGAAACTCTTGTTTAACAAGAGGTGTACGCGGAGCGACCGACCCGTGGGTTGGTCGCCGGTGATTTCCGTGCGGGAAACATCCATTTGGCCTGGTGTTCGCAAAACTGTTCCAGGTCCGGCTGTCCTCCTGGCGTTGGCAGTCCATTAACCGGCCATTCGTCTCCGGTTAGGGCTGTTCTGCAATCGTCGCCCAGCCCGAAAAGTCAGTCTCGTACGATTGACCACCCGGAGGAATGATGCGGGTTCACCGCGCGGTCGCCCTCGGCGCCGCGGCCGTGCTGAACATCCTCGCAGCTGCGGCTGTCCTCGGCGCCACCACGGCGTCCGCCGCCACCAGCGGCCCGAGCACCAGACCGGTCGTCACCGTCGTCAGCCCGGACGAAATGGGGTACAACGGCGTTTCGCCCGACGAAATGGGATACAACTAAGGGACTTCGTCCGCAACTCCCCGGCGGACGGACAATCGGAAACCCTGCGGCCGCAACCAATTCTGGTTGCGGCCGTTGTTGTGTGTCCGGTGGGTTCGAGATCTTGGCGGGGCTGGGTTTTGTGGACCTTGGGTGGCCTTCGTTCCGTGGGTGGTGGGGGTGGTTTTCGCTTGTTTCGCGGGTGGTGGGGTGGTGGGTCCTTCGCTTCGGGTGTGGTGGGGTGGTTGTGCCTCGGGCGCTTCGCGGGGTGGGGGGGCTCGGTCGCCCTCGCTTGGTGCGGTGGAGGCCGGGCGTCCTTCGCTTGGGGTGCGGCAGGGTGGTTGCGCCTTCGGTCCTTCGCGGGCGGTGGAGGCCGGGCCTGCGGCCCCTCGGGGTGCGGCGGAGGTCGGCCCTGCGGCCCTTCGGGTGTGACGGAGGGGCCTTCACTTCTGTCGCGGCGGAGATGCCTTCACTTCGCGTGCGGCGGCGTGGTGTCCCTAGCCCTTCGCGGGCAGTGGGACTGGATCTCTGGCTGTGCGTGTGTTGCGGGGGCCGGATCTCCCGCCCTGCGTGTGCGGCCGAGGGGGACTTCACTTCGCCCGCGGCGGAGGGGCCTTCACTTCGCGTGCGGCGGCGTGGTGCCCCTAGCCCTTCGCGGGCGGTGAGGCTGGATCTCCGGCCCTTCGTGTGCGGCGGAGGGCCTCGCTCCGGGTGCGGCAGGCGCCCGTCTTCCTTATGTCGCGTGCGCCGCGTGGTTGGGCGCTCAGCCCGTGCGAGCGGTAGAGGTTGGGCCGCCGGCCGTCGTGTGCGGCCGATGGGCCCTTACTTCACGTGCGGCTGGGTCGAGTCTCCCTCAAGACACGAGCGGCCCCTCGCATCGCGTGCGGCAGGGGTAGGTCTCCCTCATATCGCGTGCGGCGGAGGCCGGGTGTCCTTCGCTTCGCGTGCGCCGGCGCGGTCCGCCTTCAGCCCTCGTGCGGCGGAGGCCGGGTGCCCTTCGCTTCGCTTGCGCTCGCGTGGTCTGCCCTCAGCTCCCGCGTGCGGCCGAGCCCGGTCCCCTCACTCCACCGACTGCCGCGTGGCCATCCCCAGACAAACCCGCCACCGCACTCTTCCCCCAAAGCGGGCCTGGGGGGGGGGGGGGGGGGGGGGGGGGGGGGGGGGGCGGGGGGGGGGGGGGGGGTGGGGTGGGGGGGGGGGGGGGGGGGGGGGGGGGGGGTGGGGGAGGGGGAGGGGGGGGGGGGGGGAGGGGGGGGGGCGGGGGGGGGCGATATCACTGACGCAGTTG
>NZ_JBVJOW010000010.1:255832-439724 GCF_055582965.1 Amycolatopsis sp. NPDC104863 | reverse complement strand
CAGCCCCTTCCTCCCCCCCCCACCTCTTCTCTTGTTCCCCCCCCCAGAAACCCCCTCCCCCGTCTTCTCCCCCAACGGGGGTCTTTCGGGGGGGGGGGGGGGGCCCCCCCCCCCCCCCCCCGGGCCGGCTCCCGTGATCTCTCCCCAGTGATGCACGTGGCCACCGTGGTCACTTCTTGGCGGCGGCGACCTTCTTGCGCGGGGCGCGCTTGCGCGGGGCCGGCTCGGGCGCTTCGGCCTCCGCGACCTGAGCCGCTTCGTAGGCGGAGATCACCTCGGACGACAGGCGTCCGCGCTCGGAGACCTCGTAGCCGTTGGAGTTGGCCCACGCGCGGATCTGCTGGTTGCGCTCGCGGTCGGTCGTGCTGGTCGTCGTGGACTGGCCGGTCGCGACGCGGACCTTGCGGCCGCCGATGCGACGGCCGGCGGCGATGAAGCGGGCGAGCTCGTCGCGCAGGGCCGACGCGTTTTCGTCCGACAGGTCGATTTCGTAGGTCACACCGTCGAGCCCGAACTGGACGGTCTGGGCGGCGGTGCTGCCGTCGATGTCGTCCAGGATCTCGACAAGGACTTTCTGGGCCACGGGAAAACTCCTCAGCTGGATGTGCGTCCGAGAACACGACGTGTGACAAGTTGCACAATGGTCGACGTTCTTCGGTGGAGTGTATCCACTCGGGGATCCGCACGGCAATTCTCCGCGGCTTGACGGCGAACACACTCCGGCGCCGGCCTCCCGATTGGACCGGAAATGGCGTCGGAATGCCGCCCTCTTACGACGGCGTCGTGCCCTGTTCGCCGTGCTGGGCGGGCTGATCCCCTTCCCCGGCCTCGGGGGCGTCGGCCTCGGGCGGGTCGGCGAGACCGGCCGCCTCGGCGGCGTCTTTGGCTTCCCGGATGTTCTGCCGGGTCCGGGCGAGTTCCGCGTCGGGATCCTCCGGCCGGTTTTCGTTCTCCGTCATCACAACTCCTCGCCGGGCGCCGCGCCGCGAGTGGTGCGGCTTCCCGCTTCTCCGGCTACCCCGCCGGACGGCGGCGCAACCGTCGGCGGTGAATCGCGGAGTTTTGCGCGGGGGCCCATTCACCCCGTCGGGTGGCCGGGTGGGACGGGAAAGCAGTCCACCCGGCTCGGTGGTCCGCTCGGCGGGACCGGTTCCGGTTTTGTGCCAGGGAGGGGATCGGTGACGGGGAAACGGTGTTCACCACAATCCGGCGCAACTCCGGAAGTGCCCGACAGCGAAGTCCCGGGGTGCCTGGGCCGAGCTCTGAAGCGCCCCCGCACGGCGCTGCGCCATCCCGCTGACCGGTGAGCCACAGGAACGCCCCAGAGGCACCGGAAGACCCGCTGTCGACCCGAGGGCCCGGAAACGCCGGAAGGGCCCCGCACGAGCTTCGTGCGGGGCCCTTCCGGCGTTCGGTACTGAACTACTTCTTCTTGGCAGCCGACGTGCGCTTGGCCGGGGCCTTGGCAGCGGTCGTCTTCTTCGCCGCGGCGGTCTTCGTGGCGGCCGGCTTGGCGGCGGCCTTCGCCCGCGTGGTGGTGGCCTTGGCCGCGGTCGCCTTGGCGGGAGCCTTGGCCGCGGTCTTCGGGGCCGCCTTGGTGGCGGTGGCCTTGGCGGCCGGCTTCGCCGCGGTGGCGCGGGTCCGGGTGGCCGTCGCGCGGGCGGTGGCCGGCTTGGCCGCGGCGGCGCGCGGGGTGGTGGCCCGCGTGCTCGTGGTCTTCGCCGGGGCCGACGCCTTGGCGACGGCGGCACGCGTGGTCGTCGACGCCGCGGTGGCGCGCTTGACCGGCGTGGCCTTGGGCAGCTTCTTCGAGCCGGAGATGACGTCCTTGAACGTGGTCCCGGCGCGGAAGGCGGGCACGTTGGTCTTCTTCACGCGGACGGCCTCACCGGTGCGCGGGTTGCGCGCGGTGCGGGCGGCGCGGGCGCGCTTCTCGAACACCCCGAAGCCGGTGATGTTGACCTTTTCGCCCTTGTTGACCGTCCGGATGATGATGTCCACCAGACCGTCAACGGCCTGCGAAGCCACCTTCTTGTCGCCCAGACGCTCCGACAGCGCCTCGATCAGCTGGGCCTTGTTCGTCATTCCAGTCCTCCATAGTGGAACTACTCGTACACGGCCCATCTCGGCCGACACTGCACACGGTATTACCAATACCGCACAAAATCCAACCGGGGGTCGAAATATTTCCTTGTACGGGGGCGGGTTCCGCCTCCCCGGCGGCTCTCCCCGGACGGCTCCCCGAACCGGCCCCGGAGGTCGACCATGGCCCTGAGCAGGCAAAACCCTGTCACACCGCCGTCCACAGTGGTCGTCCATATAGGACCCGATGCCCCTCCGGAGACTTTTTCGCCCCGACACGCCGGAGCGGCCCTCCCCGCGTGTGTCGGAGCCCACGCGGGCCCCGATCCCGCGCAGCGATCGGGGATCGCGGCCCCTCCGGAGGGCGCTCGGACGCCGCTTCGCAGTGGAGCCAGGCGGAAGCGGGCGCGGTAACGCCGGGCCCGCCCGCCGCGACCTCCCGGGCGGGACCGGCGGGCCCGTTGCGGCACAACCGGAGGAGCCCGCCGGGATCGTCCGCGACGGCCGAAAGATCTTCCCCGAAGGGTGAACTCACTCGTTCGGCGCAGCCGTGGCCTGCGGCGACACCGTGAGTACCCCACGGCCGCAACGCCGTGTTGGGCGCGGGACTGTCGGACCGGCGAGCTAGTCTGCGGCCGGAGGAAGAGCCGGGCGGACAGGGAGAACCGTGGACCAGGAGACGCTCACGACCGTCGTCGGACGGGTGGCGGGCACCGAGGACTCGACGCCGCTGCAGTTCCACGTGGCCATCGATCCGGAAGCCTATCTGCAGCTCGACGACGTGGTCGTGACCCGGCGGGAACTCCCTGGCCTGGGCGAAGTCACGTCCTACGGGGTCGTGACGCAGGTGAGCGCGCGGCACGAGGGCGCCAGCTTCGGCAGTGACGTCTTCCTGATCTCCGACGGCGTCCTGCCCGCGCAGGTGCAGGAGATCGCCGAGATCGCGACCACCCGCGTCGAGCCCGAATGCTACGTGCCGCCGCGGCCGGGGTCGGTCGTCGAGCGCGCCAAGGGAGAGGATCGCGCGCAGGCGCTGTACTTCGACAACATGACCCGCCAGGTGGCGGTCGGGCTGGGCCGTGACGGCGAACCCGTGTACCTCAACCTGGACTTCCTCGACGGCACGCGGGGTGCGCACGTCAGCATCAGCGGGGTCTCGGGTGTCGCGACGAAGACGTCGTTCGCGTTGTTCCTGCTGCACTCGATCTTCCGCGGCGGCGCCCTCTCGAACGCCCACAACGCCAAGGCCCTCGTCTTCTCGGTCAAGGGCGAGGACCTGCTGTTCCTCGACACCCCCAACATCCACCTCGACGCGAAGCTGCAGGAGGAGTACGCCAAGCTGGGCCTGCCGGCGGAGCCCTTCGCCTCGGTCGGCTTCTACGCCCCGCCGACGCCGTCGGACACCACGGGGAAGCCTTACGTCACCGGGCGGACCTCGGGCGTCGGCGCCTTCTGGTGGACCATCGCGGAGTTCTGCGCCGGCGACCTGCTGCCCTACGTCTTCGCCGACGCCGAGGACGAGCGCAACCAGTACACGATGGTCATCCACCAGGTCGCGAACCGGTTGCGCCTCGACAGCACCCCGGCCGGGAAGGACGGCGCCGCCAACGTCGACGGTGTCCTGTGCCGCACCTACGCCGAGCTCGTCGACGTCATCTGCGAGCGTGTCACCGACGAGGAAACCCGCGCGAGCTGGGCGGGTGCGGTCACCGGCGCGGGCACCGTCAACGCGTTCATCCGCCGTCTGCGCTCGAGCCAGCGCGCGCTGAACGGGCTCATCCGCGGTGACCTCACCGACCACGCCGCCCGCAAGCTGTCCACGGAGAACCAGCAGGTGACCGTGGTGGACATCCACAACCTCGTCGAGCGCGCGCAGCGGTTCGTGGTCGGCGTGACGCTCGCGGCGGAGACCGCGCGCAAGGAGGCGGCCGGCGCGGGCGGGCTGCTGTTCACGATGCTGGACGAGCTCAACAAGTACGCGCCGCGGGAAGGCAGCAGCCCCATCAAGGAGGTGCTGCTGGACATCGCCGAGCGCGGCCGCTCCCTCGGCGTCATCCTCATCGGCGCGCAGCAGACCGCCTCCGAAGTCGAACGCCGGATCGTCAGCAACAGCTCGGTGCGGATCGTCGGGCGCCTCGACGCCGCCGAGGCTTCGCGCCCCGAGTACGGCTTCCTCCCGGCCAGCCAGCGGGTCCGCGCGACGCTCGCGACGCCCGGCACGATGTTCGTGAGCCAGCCGGAGATCCCGGTGCCGATCGCGGTCGGCTTCCCGTTCCCGGCCTGGGCCACGCGGCTTTCCGAGGCCGGCCGGGTGCCGACGACCACGGCGACGCCGAAGTCCGATCCCTTCGCCGGCCTGCCCACGGGCAGCAGCGATCCGTTCGGTGACGACCCGCCTCCGTTCTGAGCCCGCCTCCGCCCGCTACCCGAACGGAAGGAAGCCGAGTGAAGTTCCTGCACACCTCCGACTGGCACGTCGGCAAGACGCTCAAGGGGCGCAACCGGCTCGACGAGCAGCGCGCGGTGCTCGGCGAAATCGTCCGGATCGCGAGGAAGGAGCCCTTCGACGCGATCCTCGTCGCGGGTGACCTCTACGAGACGTCGGCGCCGTCGGCGGCCGCGCAGGAGCTCGTGGTGCAGGCGCTGATGGCGCTGCGCGACACCGGGGCCGAGGTCCTTGCGATCGCCGGGAACCACGACCACGCCGCGACGTTCGAGGCCTACCGGCCGCTGCTGCGCAAGGCGGGCATCCACCTCGTCGGCACCCCGCGCCCGGCCGCCGACGGCGGGGTGGTGGCGTTCGACGCCCGCTCGACCGGCGAGCGCGTCGAAGTCGCGGTGCTGCCCTTCCTTTCCCAGCGCTACGCCGTGCGCGCCGCCGAGCTGCTGGCCGGGACCCCGGCGGACAACGTCGGCGAGTACGACCAGCGGGTGCGCGACATCCTGGCGCACCTCAAGTCCGGGTTCACCGACGGCGCGGTGCACCTCTTCATGGCCCACCTGACGGTGACCGGCGGGACGATGGGCGGCGGGGAGCGCGCGGCGCAGTCGATCTTCGAGTACCACGTCCCGGCCACGGCGTTCGGCGCCGATCCGCACTACGTCGCGCTCGGCCACCTGCACCGGCGCCAGTCGCTGCCCGCGCCGTGCCCGGTGCACTACAGCGGTTCGCCGTTCGCCGTCGACTTCGGCGAGCAGGACAACACGAGTGTCGTGCTGTCGGTCGAGGTGAGTCCGGGCACACCGGCGAAGATCACGGACCTCCCGCTGACGGCGGGGCGGCGGCTGCGGACGGTCCACGGCACGGTGGCGGAGCTCGTCGGCCGCGCCGAGGAGTTCGGCGAGGACTACCTCCGGGTCTACGTCCGCGAAACGACCAGGGCCGGGCTTCGCGAGGAGATCCAGGAAGCCCTGCCGAACGCGCTCGAGATCCGCATCGACCCGGAGTTCGCCGCGCCGGTGACGACTTC
This sequence comes from Amycolatopsis sp. NPDC104863, assembly GCF_055582965.1. NCBI lineage: Bacteria > Bacillati > Actinomycetota > Actinomycetes > Pseudonocardiales > Pseudonocardiaceae > Amycolatopsis > Amycolatopsis sp. NPDC104863. The sequence goes on along the minus strand of NZ_JBVJOW010000010.1, from coordinate 434,172 downwards.
GGGCGGCGAACGCGCGGTCGCGGACCGGTCACCGGGAGAGCTGTTCGCGACCTACTGCGACGAGCGGACGGTCGAGGACAAGAGGGTGCAGGCGCTCTTCGCGCGGCTGCACGACGAAGAGACGAGCGGGGTGTGAGATGCGGCCTGTGCTGCTGGAGATGACCGGTTTCGCGTCGTTCCGCGACAAGACCGAGGTCAGCTTCGAGGACACGGACTACTTCGCGCTCGTCGGGCCGACCGGCGCGGGCAAGAGCACGGTGATCGACGCGCTCACCTTCGCCCTCTACGGCTCCGTCGCCCGCTGGGACCACGAAGGGCTCGTCGCGCCCGCGCTCGCCCCGACGGCGAACCGTGCCACCGTGCGGCTGGTCTTCGACGCCGGCGGCACGCGCTACCACGTCGTCCGGGAAGTCCGGCGCAGCGGCGGGAAGAAACCCACGGTCAGCGTGAAGAACGTGCGCCTGGAACGGCTCGCCGACCCGACCGCGCTCGGCGGCCCGGAGGACGACGCCGACCCGGTGGCCGCGGACTCCGAGGTGACGCCGGCGATCGAACGCCTGCTCGGGTTGACGTTCAAGCACTTCTGCACCTGCGTGGCGCTGCCCCAGGGCGACTTCGCGGAGTTCCTGCACGCCAAGGCCGCCGACCGGCAGAAGATCCTGATCAAGCTGCTGGGCCTGGAGGTCTACGAGCGGATCGGCCGCCGGGCCGGGGTGACGGCCGAACAGCAGAAGCAGCGTGCCGCCGTGCTCGCCGAGCAGCTCGGCAACTACGCCGACGCGACCGAGGAAGCCGTCGCCGAGCTCGCCACGCGGATGACGGCCCTCGCGGAGCTGGAAGCGCGGGTGAACACCGCGCTGCCGGGCTTGAACGACGCGACGCGTGCGCACGACGACGCCCGGCTGCTCGTCACGACAGTTACCAAAGAACTGAGTGTCCTTGACGCGCTGGAACGCCCGGCCGGTGTTGAGGACCTGGAAACCCGGCGCCGTGCCGCGGCCGACGAGGCGACGGCCGCGCGGGCCGGGCTGGAGCAGGCCGAAAAGGCGGACGAAACGGCCCGCGCCGCTTTGGCCGCCGCGCCCGACCGGAGCGGGCTGGAGCGGATCCGGGCCGCCCGTACCGAACTCGCCGACACCGAGTCGGCGCTGCCTCGCCGGGAAGAAGCGGCAAAAACGGCGTCGGAGGCCAAAGCCGCCGCGGCGGCTTCGGTGACCGAAGCGGTGTCCGTCGTCGAAGCGGCGAGGAAGACGCGGGACACCACCGCGCGGGCCGCCGAAGACGCGGCCGCGGAAGCCGCGCGGGCCCGTCAGGAGCGTGACCGGCTGGCCGGGCTGCGGCCGCCGGCGGATCTCGGGGACCTGTCGGCGGATTCGGCGCGGGTGGCGAAACGCACAGCGGACGCGGCCGCCCGGCTGACCGCGGCCGAAGCGGCGGACGCCGAAGCGCGTGCCGCGCTGGCCGCCCAGCCGGACGTCGCGCCGCTCGCCGCCGCCCGTTCGGACGCCCGCACCCTTTATGCGTTGTGTGAAGCGCAACGGAAGGCCGCGCCCGAGCAGGCGGCGCGCCGCGCAGAGCTCGAAACGGCGCGAACCGCCTTCACCCAGTCCGACACCGAACTCACCGCGGCCAAGACCGCGCTGACCGAAGCGGAACGAGCGGGACAGGCACTGGCCTTGCGGGCCGGGCTCGCCGTCGGGCACCCGTGCCCGGTGTGCGAGCAGGAAGTTTCGGCCCTGCCCGACTCCGGCGGCCACGCTCACCTGGCCGAGGCGCGTGACCGGGTCGAGCGGGCCGAACGCGAGCGCGCGGCGGCCGAGACGGCGGTGCGCAAGCTGGAGCGGGCGGCGGACCGCGACACCGACGCGGCCGTGTCCGCCGCCGCGCAGGCGGAAGAACTGCGGCTGGTGCTCGCCGAAGTCGACGGGCCGCCTGAGTCCGCGGTGCTGCGGCGGCCGGTCGAGGCCTCTTTCTCCGAGCAGGACTTCGCGGACCTCGTCGCCGCTGTGCGCGAGCGGGGCGAGTGGCTGTCGGCGACGATCGAGGGCCGCTCCCGCGTCGCCGAAGCCGCCGTCGCCGCGGACAAGGAACTGGCCGCGGCCCGCGCCGAACGCGCGGCGGCGCAGCAGGACGCCGACGTCGTCGAGCGGTCGGCCGCGGCGGCCCGGGAAGCCCTGCGGGCGGCGCGCGACCCGCTCGTCGAGCTGGGCGCGCCCGCGATCGACGGCGACGACGTCCCGGCCGGTTGGCAGCGGCTCACCGCGTGGGCGGCTTCTTCACTGGAGGAACGGCGGACCGCGCTGGCCGCGCTCGAAGCGGCCGCCGAAGCCGCGGGCAAGGAAGCCGTCGTGGCCGCGGACGATCTCGCGGCCGCCGAGCGCAACGCCGAGCAGCGGCGCACCCGCGCTGTCGACGCCGGCCTGGCCGAGCAGTCGGCGACCACCGAGCTGGCGACCGCCCGGCGCCGGCACGGTGAACTGGTCACGATGCTGGCCGACGCGCCGTCCGCCGACGTGGTCACCGAACAACTCGCGCGCGTCGCGGAGCTCGAGCAAGCCGCGAAGGCCGCGGACGGCGCCCTGCGGGCCGCTCGCGCGAATGCGAAACAAGCGGCGGACGGCCAGGCGAGCGTCACGAAGGAGGTCGACGCCGAACGGCAGAAGCTGTCCCGGGCCCGCGATCCCCTCGTCGGTCTGGGCGCTCCGCCGATCGACGGTGAGAGCCTGCTGGACGCCTGGTCCGCGCTCACGGACTGGGCGTCCGGACAGGCGAAGGACCACCGCGAGCGGCTGGCCGTCGCGAAGACCGCCGAAGAAGAAACCGCGGAAGCGTTGCGGGTGGCCGAACGCGCCGTCGCCGGCGACGTCACCGCGCTCGGGGTCGACCTGCCGGAAGGGCCGGTGCGGGACCGTGTCCCGGTCGCCGTCGCCACCGCCCGGGCGCGCGCCGAGGGTGACCACGACGACATGCGGCGGCGGGTCGCGCGCGTGGCGGGCCTGCACGGCGACATCACGGCGGCGGAGTCGGAGGCGCAGGTCGCGCGGCTGCTCGCGGATCTCCTGCGCTCGGACAAGTTCCCGCGCTGGCTGATCGCCGGGGCGCTCGACACGCTCGTCGCGGAGGCGTCCGCGTCGCTGCTGGAGCTGTCCGGCGGGCAGTTCGAGCTGACCCACGACAAGGGCGACTTCCTGGTGGTGGACCACAACGAGGCCGACGCCCGGCGCCCGGTGAAGACGCTGTCCGGCGGGGAGACGTTCCAGGCGTCGCTTTCGCTGGCCCTCGCGCTGTCGTCGCAGCTCGGGGCGATGGCGGCGGACGGCGCGACCAAGCTCGAGTCGATCTTCCTCGACGAGGGTTTCGGCACGCTCGACGAGGCCACGCTCGACGTCGTGGCGTCCACATTGGAGAACCTCTCCGCGTCCGGCTCCCGGATGGTCGGGGTGATCACGCACGTGCCGGCGCTGGCCGAGCGCGTGCCGGTGCGGTTCCAGGTCACCCGCGACGGCACCGGCTCGCACATCAGCAGGGAGGGCGCATGACGGCGGTGGCCGGGATGAGCTTCAACATCGACGCGTGGGACCCGGGTTACGGCAGCTCGATGGAGGCCGAGGAGCTCGCCCGGTCGCAGGCCGAGGTCGCGCTCGACGTCGAGGTGCCGGCGGCCGAGTGGGCGCCGATCGACCCGTCGCCGGTGCCCTCACCGCCGGACGCGGTGCTGTTCGTCGACGGCGTCCGCCGCATCGACGCCCGCGTCTGGATCGACGACCCGGCCGGGAACTCGGCGTCCATCGGGATCTGCGCGTCGTACGCGGCGGGAGTGGTGTGCTGCTGCGCGGGGCGGGCGCACGTCGTCGGCGCGAACGTCCGGCGCGGGCTGTTCACGGTCGCGGCGGAGGCGGAGGGCATCCCGACGTCGGCGGGGGTCTACGAGCCGTTCCGCGCGACGGCCAAGGACGACAAGCCGTTGCCGGTGGTGCTGTCCTCGGCGCTGCAGGAACAGCTGGCCGACGTCGAGCTGGAGACGGCGACCGAGGCGCGCCGGGCGATCGAGGGGCACGTCGGCAGCGACCTGCTGGTGGTGGACGGCCCGCTGAGCGGCCGCACGCACCTGCCCCGCGCGGTCGGGTTCATCAAGAGCCACCAGACGACGTACCTCCCGGGCGAGCTCAACACGATGGTCGGCGACCTCGGGCCGCACCAGCGCACGCCGGTGTTCCTGATGGGGACCACGTGGGTCCGGCACTCGTGGTACCTGCGGTTGCCCTCCCCGGGCGGCCCACCGTGGGCGGGTGTGGTCCGCGTCGAGGCGGCTCCGCACCTGGGGCGTGCGGAGGTGGCGGACCTGGCGAACCTGACGCAGTCGGTGCTGGGGCGGTTCGCGTCGGTGGAGTACAAGGACTCGCGGGCGCCGCAGAACCTGTACCCGATCGCTGGTCTGGAGCGCGATCTGCGGCATCGGCTGGGGGACCAGCAGTTCGTTTATCGGGCACTACGGCTGGCCGCGGCTCGCTGAGGCGCAGGGAGGGCGGGGCTCGCCGAGGATCCTGGCGCTCGGCCGGATGACCCGGCCGCGGCTCGCTGAGCGCAGGGGCAGGCGGCTCTCCGCTCCGCCGGTGTGCCCGCCGCGGCTCGCCAAGTCGCAAGGGCAGGCGGCGGCTCGCCGAGCATCCGGGCGCTCGGCCGAAGGGCCACCGGCCCTTGATCGGCTTCCGCGTGCCGGGCGGGGCGGCGTGCGCCTTGCCCGTGGCCGCAGGCCGGGCACGGGAGCGTGGCATTGCCGCTCGGCTGGAATGGCGGGAACGCCGCTCCGCTCTGCCGAAGTGGCCGAACGCGGGCCTGCCACGGCTCGCCGAGGTCGGGGTTCCGGCGGCTGGCGGACGATTCGTCGCCGAGCCGGGCCGAGACCGGCCGCGGGCATCCTCACCGGCCGGAACGACTCGGGCCCGGACCGGCGGCGGCGTGCATCCTCACCTTCCGACCCCGGCCGACCCCGGCCGACCCCGGCCGACCCCGGCCGACCCCGGGCCGGGCCCCGGGGCGGGGGCCTGGGGAGACCACCGCCGCCCCGGGGTGTCCTTTGTGGAGGGTCAGCTCAGTGACCCGTCGCCCGTCTGCGGTGCTCCCGCCGGCTTGACCGCGACCTGGGGCTTTGCCGGCTTGGGCGCCTTCGTCGACGTTGCCGGGGGCTTCGTCGTCGGCGGCTTCGGCTTGGCCGTCGAGCTCGGCGGCGGGGTGCCGAGGATCGTGAACGACCCCGTGGCGACGCGGCCGTCCGAGCACGTGAACGTCGCCGTGTACCTGCCCGGCGTCTTGATTGCCGTCGTGTGGCCGCCGGCGCGGCCGAAGTTGCCGCCTTCGGTGAACTGCAGCGGCGCCGCGAACCCCTTCGACGTGACCGGTGTGGCCGGGGTGCAGCCGTTGCCGACCGCCGCGCGGGTTTCCGCGTCGACGCGGCCGCCGGGCTCGACCTGTGCCGTCAGCCCCCAGCTGACCTCGGCCGCGCTCGCCGGGGCCGCCAGGGCCAGGGTTGCCGCGCTCGCCGCCATTAGGCCGATCAGTGTTTTCTTGACCATGACTCGTCCCCTCTCGGTGCTGCCGCCTCCACGCCTGAGCCGGGGAAATGGTTGAGTCCACTCTCGAATTCAAGTACGTGAACGACTATCGAGTCTATGTTTCCCCGTCACGTATGGGTTAGCTTGTCCGCCGTCGATCCCGTTCGGTGCCGAGGGAGACTGCGATGCGTCACGGCCGGCTCGTTCTCGTGGTAGTCCTGGGGTTGTCGCTGGCGACGCCGGCGGCGGCCGCCGCGCAACCCTGGCGTGACGCCCGCCAGTCGCCCGACCGGCGGGCCGCGGAGCTCGTTGCCGCGATGACGCTCGACGAGAAAATCTCGCAGCTGCACCTGCAGCCCGACGCCCAGCACCAGCGGTTCGTGCCGCCGATCCCGCGCCTGGGCGTGCCCGGCTTCCGCATCGCCAACGGCCCGGCCGGCATGGGCCCCGCCGACGACAAACCGCAGAAGCCCGCGACCGCGCTGCCCGCCACGATGGCGCTCGCGTCGACCTTCGACACCGACGTCGCGCGCCGCTACGGCCGGCTGATCGGCAGCGAGACCCGCGCGCTCGCGCACAACGTGTCCGAAGCGCCCGACATCAACATCGCCCGCGTGCCGCGCAACGGCCGGACGTTCGAAGGCATGGGGGAGGACCCGGTGCTCGCCGGGGCGCTCGCGGCCGCCGACATCCGCGGCATCCAGGAGAACGGCACCATCGCCGAGGTCAAGCACTACGCGGCGAACAACCAGGAGACCCAGCGCTTCAGCATCGACGAGCACATCGACGAGCGCACCCTCAACGAGATCTACCTGCCGCACTTCGAGCAGTCGGTCACCGAAGGCCGGGCCGGCTCGGTGATGTGCGCCTTCCCGCAGATCAACAGCGTGTACGTCTGCGAGAACCAGGCCCTGCTGCAGGGCAAGCTCCGCGACGAGTGGGGGTTCAAGGGGTTCGTCCAGTCCGACTGGGGCGCCGCGCACAGCACCGTCGGGTCGGCGAACGCGGGCATGAACCTCGAGATGATCGACGGCACCTGGTACGGCGACAAGATGAAGCAGGCCGTGCTGGCCGGGCAGGTGACCGAACAGCGCGTCGACGAGCTGCTGCTGCCGCGCTTCCGGACGATGTTCGCGTTCGGGCAGTTCGACCACCCGCCGGTGCTCACGCCGCTGCCGACCGCCGAGCACGACGCGGCCGCCAAGCAGTTCGCCGAACGCGGCATGGTGCTGCTGCGCAACGACCACGCCCAGCTGCCGCTCGACGACCGTGCGGTGAAGTCGATCGCGTTGGTCGGGCCGTTCGCGACGCAGGCCAAGACCGGGGGCGGCGGCAGCTCGGCCGTCATCCCGACGTCCACAGTGGACCCGCTGCCGGGGCTGCGGCATCGCGTCCCGGGCGCGGCGGTGACCCTCGACGACGGCAGTGACCCGGCGCGGGCGGCCGCGCTGGCGGCGTCCGCCGACGTGGCCGTCGTGATGGTCGGCGACAACGAAGCCGAGGGCAAGGACCGGCCGAGCCTCGCGCTGGAGGGCAACCAGGACGCGCTGGTCTCCGCGGTCGCGGCGGCCAACCCGCACACGGTCGTCGTGGTGAAGAGCGGCGGGCCGGTGCTCATGCCGTGGGCGTCGAGCGTGCCGGCGATCCTGCAGGCGTGGTACCCGGGCCAGCAGGACGGCGCCGCGGTGGCCGGTGTGCTCTTCGGTGACAGCAACCCGTCGGCGAAGCTGCCGATCACCTTCCCCGCGGCGGACGCGGACACCCCGGCGAACACCCCGGCGCAGTTCCCGGGGATCAACGGCGTGGCCACGTATTCGGAAGGCCTGCAGGTCGGCTACCGCTGGTTCGACGCGCAGGGCCGCGCCCCGCTGTTCCCGTTCGGGTACGGCCTGTCGTACACGACGTTCGCCTTCTCCGGGCTGTCGGTCCGCACCACCGGCGACGGCGCGACGGCGACGTTCACGGTCCGCAACACCGGACGCCGGGCGGGCGCCGAAGTGGCTCAGCTGTACCTGGGCTTCCCGGCGGCCGCGGGTGAGCCGCCGAAGCAGCTGAAGGGCTTCGAGCGGGTGGAGCTGGCGCCGGGCCAGTCCCGCCGGGTGACGATCCACCTGGACCAGCGGGACTTCTCGGTGTGGGACGCGGCGAGCCACGCGTGGTCGCCGGTGAAGGGCGGCTTCACGGTGCAGGTGGGCGACTCGTCGCGGTCGCTGCCGCTGCAGGCGTCCCTGAAGCGGCGCTGACTAAGGGCCGCTAGGCCTTGCAGCCGGGCGCGCTCGCCGCCGCCGTCATCAGTTCCGGCGACTCCACCAGCGGGGCCACGGGGTCGTAGGTGCCGTCGAGGTCCTGCTGGGCCAGACTCATGGCCTTCGACGCCGGCTCCTGGGAGGCCTGGTCACCCGGCTTCGCGCGGTCGAGCACGGTCTTGGCGTTCGCCGCCCGGTCGCGGGAGGTCGTGTACTTCGTCGTGAACGCCGCGCGCACCTTCTCGGCGAGCGGGACCGGGGCGGGCGGCAGCGCGTTCAGCTTGTCGACGACTTCGCCCGCGCGGGCCGAGATCCCGCCCAGCGCCGCGCTGAGCGCCTTCTGCGCCTCCTCGATCGAGGTCGGCTCGGCCTGCGGCTGCCCCGCTTCGGCCTCGGTGCGCTTGCGGTAGCCGTTGACCGCCGAGCAGAAGCCGTCCATCCAGCTCAGCGTGGCCGGGTCGGCGGACGGCGTGGCCGGCAGGGTCGGCGGCGCGGTCACGGTCACGGTCGGCGCCGCGGCCTGGTGCTGCCCCGAACACGCGGTCAGCACCAGGCACGCGCCCAGCAGTCCCGGAACGATCTTCATGGCTCCCCCTCGCGGTGCCTCTTTGCGGCTACACGCGCGAGTGTCCCGAACGGTTGCTTCAGGCCGCCGCGAGCGTCTCGCCGAGGGCCTCCCGGCCGTCGTCGGTCAGCTCCGCCCGCGTCCACTGCCCGACGGCCACCACCCGCGCCGGGCGGATCAGGCCGGCCCGCGCCAGGTCGTGCGCCGTCGCCTGGTCGCAGCACGGCAGGCCGTCCACCCGCAGGTCCGGCTCGCAGCTGCACGTCAGCTCGGCGCGCCCGGCGCCGACCGCTCTCAACATCGCCAGCGCCCGGCGGTTCAGTTCGGTGTCCATGGTCTTCCCCCTCTGTGCTCCCGACAGGAAGGAGACGTGACCGCGGTCACCGAATACGCGGGCTTTGCGAGGTTCCCCCGAACGGTGCACGCCGGCCTGTGACTCCTGGGGCGGGAGTTACAGGCGTTCCTGCAGGGCGTCCGCCGCCGCGAGGAGGTCGGCCGCCCAGCGGGCGCCCGGCTTGCGGCCGATGCGCTCGATCGGGCCCGACACCGACACCGCCGCCACGACCGTGCCCGCCGAATCGCGCACCGGCGCCGAGATGCTCGCCACGCCCGGCTCGCGCTCGGCCACGCTCTGCGCCCAGCCGCGCCGGCGCACCTCCAGCAGCGTGCGCTCGCCGAAGACCGCGTCCGCCAGGATCGTGCGCTGCGTGTGGGGATCCGCCCACGCCGCGAGCACCTTCGCGCCCGAGCCGGCCGTCATCGGCAGCCGGGAGCCCACCGGCACCGTGTCCCGCAGGCCGGACGGCGGTTCGGCCGTCGCGACGCACACGCGCTGGACGCCGTCACGCCGGTACAGCTGAACGCTTTCGCCGGTGACGTCGCGCAGTTTCGGCAGGACGACGCCCGCCGCGTCGAGCAGCGGGTCCGTCGAACCGCCGGCGAGCTCGGCCAGCGCGGTACCGGGACGCCAGCGTCCGTCCGGGCCGCGGCGCAGCAACCGGTGCACCTCGAGGCCCACCGCGAGCCGGTGCGCGGTGGCGCGCGGCAGACCGGTCCGCGTGCACAGTTCCGCGAGGCCGCAGGGGTCGTCCGCGACCGCCTGCAGGACGGCCACTGCTTTGTCCAGTACTCCGATACCGCTATGCTGTCCCACGAACCGATACTAGCGTCCCGCACTTTGGGAAGTCCAGTATCTGGGAAACCCGAACTCGAGCTGCGCCCCTCCGTTCGCGGCTCGCACCGGTTCCGCAGGTGTGCGCCCGAGTTCCACCACCACAGTGACCGTGGAAAGGAGCCGGAGATGACCAGCCCGACCGGCAAGGCCCGCACGCTGGCGGAGAAGGTGTGGGACAGCCACCTCGTGCGCCGAGGCGAAGGCGCCGAACCGGACCTGCTCTACATCGACCTCCACCTGCTGCACGAAGTGACCAGCCCGCAGGCCTTCGACGGCCTCCGGCTGGCCGGGCGGCCGCTGCGCCGCCCCGACCTCACCATCGCGACCGAGGACCACAACGTCCCGACCGTCGACATCGAGCTCCCCATCGCCGATCCGGTCTCGCGCACCCAGGTCGACACCCTTCGCCGCAACTGCAAGGAGTTCGGTGTCCGGCTGCACCCCATGGGGGACGCCGAGCAGGGCATCGTGCACGTCATCGGCCCGCAGCTCGGCCTGACCCAGCCCGGCATGACCGTGGTCTGCGGCGACAGCCACACCTCCACGCACGGCGCGTTCGGCGCCATCGCCTTCGGCATCGGGACGTCCGAGGTCGAGCACGTCATGGCCACCCAGACGCTGCCGCTCCGTCCATTCAAGACGATGGCGATCACGGTCGACGGGCAGCTGCGCCCCGGCGTCACGGCGAAGGACATCATCCTCGCGGTGATCGCCAAGATCGGCACCGGCGGCGGCCAGGGCTACATCCTCGAGTACCGCGGCGAGGCCATCGAGGCGCTCTCCATGGAAGCCCGGATGACCGTCTGCAACATGTCGATCGAGGCCGGCGCCCGCGCCGGGATGATCGCCCCGGACGAGACGACGTTCGAATACCTCAAGGGCCGTCCGCACGCTCCGCAGGGCGCGGACTGGGACGCCGCGGTCGAAAACTGGCGGCAGCTGCGCACCGACGACGGCGCCGCGTTCGACGCCGAGGTGCACCTGGACGCGGCCGCGCTGACGCCGTTCGTGACCTGGGGCACCAACCCCGGCCAGGGCCTCCCGCTGGGCGCCGACGTGCCCGACCCCGAGCTGATCCCGGACGAGAACGACCGCGTCGCGGCCGAGAAGGCCCTGTCGTACATGGACCTCAAGCCCGGCACGCCGCTGCGCGAGATCTCGGTGGACACCGTCTTCCTCGGCTCCTGCACCAACGGCCGGATCGAGGACCTGCGCGCCGCGGCCGAGGTGCTGCGCGGTCGGAAGGTGGCGGACTCGGTCCGCATGCTGGTGGTTCCCGGCTCGATGCGCGTCCGCAAGGCCGCCGAAGAGGAGGGCCTCGACGAGGTCTTCACCGAGGCGGGCGCCGAGTGGCGCCAGGCCGGCTGCTCGATGTGCCTGGGCATGAACCCGGACCAGCTGAAGCCGGGCGAGCGCAGCGCGTCGACGTCGAACCGCAACTTCGAGGGCCGGCAGGGCAAGGGTGGCCGGACGCACCTGGTCTCGCCGCTGGTGGCCGCCGCCACGGCCGTCCGGGGCACGCTGTCGTCGCCGGAAGACCTCGTCACCGCCTGACCTCCCGAGAGGAGCACCCACCATGGAACCGTTCACCCAGCACACCGGCGTCGGCGTCCCCCTGCGCCGGTCCAACGTGGACACCGACCAGATCATCCCGGCGGTCTACCTCAAGCGGGTCACCCGGACCGGCTTCGAGGACGGCCTGTTCGCCGCCTGGCGCGGCGACGAGGACTTCATCCTCAACCAGGAGGCGTTCAAGAGCGGGAGCGTGCTGGTCGCGGGCCCGGACTTCGGAACCGGTTCCTCCCGCGAGCACGCCGTCTGGGCGCTGATGGACTACGGCTTCCGCGCGGTCGTCTCCGCCCGGTTCGCCGACATCTTCCGCGGCAACTCCGGCAAGGGCGGCCTGGTCGCCGCGCAGTGCGAGCAGCACGACGTCGAGCTGCTCTGGAAGCTGCTCGAGAACGAGCCGGGCACCGAGGTGACGGTCGACCTCGAGACCAAGACCGTGCGCGCCAAGGACTTCACCGCGCCCTTCCAGATCGACGACTACGTCCGCTGGCGGCTGCTCGAAGGCCTCGACGACATCGCGCTGACGTTGCGCCATGCCGGTGAGATCGACGGCTTCGAGGCGGCCCGCCCGTCGTGGAAGCCGACGACCACCCCGGTCGCCGCGAGCTAGTCCGTCTCCGGGGCGGGATTCCTTGCCGGGCAAGGGATCCCGCCCTTTTTGCGCGTCCTGGAACAAGTCGCCGGAGATCGCCGCCGGGAGGCGGAACCCGCCCCGGGGCAACGGAAAGGCGCCCGCGGGCCGGTTGGATTTGCGCTGCCTTGGTAATACCGTGGTGCAGATCGGCCGGCGCGGCCGAGGACGAGGGGCTCCTTCCCGGGAGGACTGCGATGGCCAACAAGGCCCAGCTGATCGAGGCGCTGACCGAGCGCCTGGGCGACAAGAAGGCCGCCGCCGCGGCGGTCGACGGTCTGGTCGACATCATCATCCGGACGGTCAACAAGGGCGAAAAGGTCACCATCACCGGCTTCGGGGTGTTCGAGAAGCGCGCCCGCGCGGCCCGGACGGCCCGGAACCCGCGCACCGGCGAAGCCGTGCGCGTCAAGAAGACGAACGTGCCCGCCTTCCGCGCCGGGACCACCTTCAAGGACGTCGTTTCCGGCGCGAAGAAGCTCGCGAGGGCCACCCCGGTCAAGCGTGCCGCGGCCGGAACCCGCGCGACGGCGTCACGCACGACGGCGACCCGCGCTACTGCGCCCCGCGCGACCGCGTCCCGTGCCGCGGCGGCGAAGCCCGCGACGACCACGCGCACCCGTGCGACGGCGGCGAAGGCGGCCCCGAAGACGACGACCACCCGGGCGAAGGCGGCCGCTCCGCGGGCGGCGGCCGCGAAGACGACCGCGGCCAAGACCACGGCGGCCAAGACGACAGCCGCGAAGCCCGCCGCCACGAAGGCGGCCGCACCGCGGAAGCCCGCCGCGGCCAAGGCGCCGGCGAGGCGGGCTTCGACGGCCGCGAAGAAGAAGTGAGGCGAGTGGGAAGGCCCCGCGCCGAGGTGTGCGGGGCCTTCCCACGGCCGCTGTTTTCACCGTCGCGAACATGAACAATTTTTCGCCCGAACGCGATGTCCTGCGCCGCACCCGGTTCGCGTGATCAACCGACCCCGCAACGTGATTCGCCGTCCCCATCGGACTTCCCGCCCGGCCGAACCCGTTCCCGGGACCGGTTCCGGGCAATTTCGCAAAGTGGCTTGAGCGCCCGGCCGAGTGGTGCCACGCTGCCTCCTCGGGGCCCGCGTCCGGCGGGGCCCGGCGGTGCGCGGAGCGAACCTGGGGGCGACCACCATCGAGATCCGGCTGCTCGGTCCGTTCCAGGCGTCCGCCGGCGGCTCGCCGGTCGTGCTGACCAGTTCGCGGCAACGCGCGCTGCTCGCCACCCTCGCGATGTCCGCGGGCCGCCTGGTGACGATCGACGCCCTCGCCCGCGGGGTCTGGGGAGAAGCCCCGCCCGCGCACATCCGCGGCAGCCTGCAGACCTACGTCATGCGCCTGCGCCGGCTGTGCGGCGAGGAAACCGTCGTCACCGAACCGGACGGGTACCGGCTCGTCGTCGACCCGTCCCGGGTGGACGCCCTGCGGTTCCTGCGCACGCTCGACCAGGCCGCCGCCGCGACGGAACCCGCGCGCCGCCGCGACCTGCTCACCACCGCCCTCGACGCCTGGGGCGGCACACCGCTCGAAGGCGTCGGCTCACCCGCGCTCACCGCGGAATGGGGCCCGCTGCTGACCGAGCGGTACCTCTTCGCGGTGGAGCAGCGCATCGACCTCGACGCCGGACTGGTCCCCGACGCCCGGCTCGTCGCCGAGCTGACCGACCTCGTCGCCCAGCACCCGCTGCGGGAGTCCTTGTGGGAACGGCTGGTGCGCGCCCTCGCCCGCTCCGGCCGCCGTGCCGAAGCGCTGGCCCGTTACGCCGGGCTGCGCGCGCTGCTGGCCGACGAGCTGGGGGTCGAGCCGGGGGAGAGCCTGCGCCGGCTGCACGCCGAGCTGCTCGCCGCCGACGCCGGGCCGGCCGCCGGCGCCACCGTGCCGCGGCAGCTGCCCTTCGACGTCGCCGGGTTCACCGGCCGCGAGCCGGAGCTCGCCGAGCTCGACCGGCTCCCGCCCGGGGGCGCGTCCGGCATCGTGGTCATCGAAGGGACCGCGGGGGTCGGGAAGACGTCGCTGGCCGTGCACTGGTCCCATCGCGTCCGCGACCGCTTCGCCGGCGGTGAGCTGTTCCTCGACCTGCGCGGCCACTCCGCGGACACCCCGGTGACGCCGGAGGCCGCACTCGCCGGCTTCCTCCGCGCCCTCGGTGTCCCGCCCGAGACCCTGCCTTCCACAGTGGAAGAACGCTCGGCGCTGCTGCGCAGCCGGCTGGCCGGCAGCCGCACCCTCATGCTGCTCGACAACGCCCGCGACGCCGACCAGGTCCGCCCGCTGCTGCCCGGGACGGGCAACCTCGTCGTCGTGACCAGCCGCAACCAGCTGCGCGGCCTGGTCGCCCGCGACGGCGCCCGCCGGATCGCCCTGCGTTCCTTCGACGACCGCGACGCCACCGCGCTGCTCGCCGGCAGTGTCGGACCCCGGCGCCTGGCCGCCGAACCCGGCGCCGTCGCCGAGCTCGTCCAGCTCTGCGGCCGCCTGCCGCTGGCGCTCGCGCTGGCCGGCGAACGCGCGTCACGCTTCTCCGGCGTCTCCCTGGCCGGGATCGTCGAGGAGCTGCGCGACCAGCGGCTGCGGCTCGACACCCTGCGCGACCCGCAGGACGCCGGCACCGACCTGCGGGCCGCGTTCTCCTGGTCCTACAAGGCGTTGCGCCCGGCCGCCGCCCGGTTCTTCCGGCTGCTCGGCCTGCACCCGGGGCACGGCTTCAGCCTGTCTTCGGCCGCCGCGCTCGCCGGCGCCGGACTGCGCGAGGCGCGTGAGCTCGCCGACCAGCTCGCCGCCGCGCACCTGCTCAACCAGCCCGGCACCGACCGCTACCAGTTCCACGACCTCCTGCGCGTCTACGCGGCCGAGCTCGTCGAGACCGAGACGACGGAAGCCGACCGCGCGGCGGCGCTGCGACGGCTGCTCGACTGGTACCTCGCTACCGTCGCCGAAGCCATCAAGCTCGTCCGGCCGGACCTGCTCACCGAGGACATCACGCTCGACCCCGCGCCGGTGCCCGCCGTCCGGTTCACCCAGCACGAGCAGACGATCGCCTGGTACGCCACCGAACGCCCGGCCCTCACCGCGCTCGTCGGGGTCGCCGCCGAGCACGGCCGGCCCGGCCACGCCTGGAAGCTGGCCTGGCTGCTGCGCGGGTTCTTCGCCGAGCGCCACGACCGCGACGACTGGATCACCACCGCGCGCACCGCCGTCACCGCGACGCGCGATGCGGGGGACAGCACCGGCCTCCAATACAGCGCCAACAACCTCGGCTCGGCGTACCTGCGCACCCTGCAGCCGGACAAGGCACTCGAAGCGCTGGAGGAGGCGCGCGCGGCGTCGGAGACCGGCGAGAACACGGCGCTCACGGTGGCGATCCTGTCCAACCTCGCGGGCGCCTACTACGTCCGCGCCGAGTACGCCGAGGCCGAACGCCACGCGCTCCAGGCCGTCCACCTCGCCCGCGACCAGGGGCAGCGCACGTTCGTCCCGCACGCGCTCCTCAACGTCAGCGCCAGCCGCATCGGCCTGCGCGACTACGACCACGCCGCCGAAGCCGCGTTGGCCGCGCGAGTCGCCTTCGCCGAGCTCGGCGACCGCTACCACGCGGCGCTCGCGCTGGGGAACGTCGCCGAGGCCCTCGAAGGCGCCGGACGGCACGACGAAGCGGAGAAGGCCGGTCTCGAGGCGCTCGAAGAGCTGAAGGAGCTGAACGCGGACTACGGCACCATCGACGTCCACATCACGCTGGGCCGGCTGAACCACCGCACCGGGCGGCTGGGCGAGGCCCGTGACCACTGGGCCGAGGCGCTGACCGTCAGCCAGCGCCTCGGGGACCCCCGCAGCGCGGAGATCCAGGCCCTGCTGGCGACGGTGCCCGCGGGACGACTCCCCGCGCGGGATGCGCCGTACCCCTAGCCCGGCGCAGCCCAACGGGGCCCGGGACCAGTACACCAAGGTCCACTGTCACGACGCTGTCGCGCCGGTGCGCCGGCCGCCCGGGTCAGGAGTGGCTGGGAGAGGGGGTGGGCAACGCACTCGGGTGGTAGTCCGCCGAGAGCAGCAGCGGGCCGTCCCGGACAGTCGGCGGGCGGAACGACAGGACCCAGAACGAGCCCTTCTTGCTCGGCACCACCCCGCCGCGCGCCGCGGCCAGCTCGACGCCGTCGCGGTCGGCCAGCACGCTCACCAGGTCCGGGATCACCCCGCCCTGGCTGCAGATCACCGGTGTCCCGCCGTCACCGGCGATCGCCAGCAGCCGCGCGAGCCCCAGCACCGGGTCGGGCCAGTAACCCTCTTCCGACAGCAGCGGCTCGTGCCGGACGTCGGCGCCGATGTCCTCGGCGATGCCGTGGACCGTCTGGACGCACCGCAGCCGCGGCGCCGAGAGCACCCGGTCCGGCCCGAACAGCGTGACCACCCGCCGCAACGCCGACGCCTGGCGCTGTCCCGCGTCCGACAACGGCCGGAGGTCGTCGTCGGCGTTCCAGTCGTCGCGCTTGCCCGCCTTCGCGTGCCGCACCAGCACCAGCGTCGTCAGGCCCACCGGCAGCTCGCAGAACGTCCGCAGCACCCGGACGTCCTCCGGCCGCGTCAGCGCGCGTTCCGCCGCCGACGCGTCGAGCCAGCGCAGCTCGTCGACCTCGTGGTTCACCGCGAACTCGCCGGACACCGCTTCGGCGGCGAAGTAGTCGACCGTCTTCGGCACCGTCCCGGACCCGTTCTTCGCGGGCACCGGGTACGCCGACCGGGTCAGGTAGCGGCCGAGGACCGCGTCGAACCCGGTCTCCTCCCGCACCTCCCGGACGGCGGCTTCGGCGATCGTCTCGCCCGGGTCGAGCTTTCCCTTCGGCAGCGACCAGTCGTCGTACCGCGGGCGGTGCACCAGGGCGACCTCCGTCGTCCTCCCGGCGCGGCGCCAGAGCACCGCGCCGGCCGCCCGTACCTCCTGGGTCATCCGGCGGCCCCGTGCAGCTTCGCCAGTTCGAGCTGGTGGTCGCGCACCCGCGAGCCGTCGGCGGGGAACGGCGACCATTCGCCGCTCGCGGTCAGCACCCAGCACCGCGTCGCGGGGTCGAGCGCCGAGTCGAAGATGTCGTCGAGCTGCCGGGTCAGCTTCGGGTCCTTGACCCGGACCAGCGCCTCGATCCGCCGGTCGAGGTTGCGGTGCATCATGTCCGCGCTGCCCAGCCAGTGCGTGCCGCCCGCGCGGAAGTGGAAGATCCGCGAGTGCTCCAGGAACCGGCCCAGGATCGACCGGACGTGGATGTTCTCCGACAGCCCTTCGACCCCCGGCTTCAGCGTGCAGATCCCGCGCACCACGATCTCGACCGGCACCCCGGCCTGCGACGCGTGGTAGAGCGCGTCGATCACCTGCTCGTCGACCAGCGAGTTGCACTTGATCCGGATCCCGGCCTGCTGCCCGGCGCGGGCCAGCTCGATCTCCTCGCCGATCGCCCGCACGATGCCCCGGCGGATGCCGTGGGGCGAGGTGAGGATCGTCCGGTAGGTGTCCTGCCGCGAGTAGCCGGTGAGCACGTTGAACAGGTCGGTGACGTCCGCGCCGATGCTCGGGTCGGCGGTGAACAGGCCGATGTCCTCGTAGAGCCGCGCGGTCTTCGGGTTGTAGTTGCCGGTGCCGATGTGGCAGTAGCGGCGGATGGTCGAGCCCTCCTGGCGCACGATCATCGACACCTTGCAGTGCGTCTTCAGCCCGACCAGGCCGTACACGACGTGCACACCCGCGCGCTCCAGCGTGCGCGCCCAGGTGATGTTCGCCTGCTCGTCGAAGCGCGCCTTGATCTCGACCAGCGCGACGACCTGCTTGCCCGCCTCGGCGGCGTCGATCAGCGCGTCGACGATCGGCGAGTCGCCCGAGGTGCGGTACAGCGTCTGCTTGATCGCGAGGACCTTCGAGTCGGCCGCCGCCTGCTCGATGAACCGCTGCACGCTCGTGGAGAACGAGTCGTACGGGTGGTGCACGAGCACGTCACCCTCGCGCAGCGTCGCGAAGACGCTCTTGGGCGTCTCGCGCTCGCCGAACGCGGGGTGCGTCGCCGGCACGAACGGCCGGTCCTTCAGCTCCTTGCGGTCCACACCGGACAGCTGGTGCAGGCAGGTCAGGTCGAGCAGCCCGGGCACCTCGACGACGTCCGCCGGGTCGACGTCCAGCTCGCGCAGCAGCAGCTCGAGCATGTGCTCGCTCATGTCCTGCGCGACCTCGAGGCGCACCGGCGGCCCGAAGCGGCGCTGCGCGAGCTCGCGCTCGAGGGCCTGCAGGAGGTCTTCGTCACGGTCTTCGTCGACCTCGAAGTCGGCGTTGCGGGTGACGCGGAAGACGTGGTGCTCGGTGACGTCCATGCCGGTGAACAGCTCGCCCAGGTGCGCGGCGATGAGCTCTTCGAGCGGCAGGAACGTCGCGGTGCGGCTGGTGCGCTCGGTCTCGACGCGCATCAGGCGCGGCACGTTGCTCGGCACCTTCACCCGCGCGAAGCGCTCGGTGCCGCCTTCCGGGTCGCGGACCGTGACGGCCAGGTTGAGCGAAAGGCCGGAGATGTACGGGAACGGGTGCGCCGGGTCGACGGCCAGCGGCGTCAGCACCGGGAAGATCTGCTCGGAGAAGTAGCTGGACAGCCGCAGCTGGTCGGCGCCGGTGAGGTCGGCCCAGCCGACGATCCGGATGTCGTGCTCGGCCAGCAGCGGGCGCAGGCCCTTCTCGAACGCGCCGGTCTGCTGCTCGACCAGGTCCTGGTTGCGCTTGGAAATGTAGTCCAGCTGCTCGCGCGGGGTGAGCCCGTCCGCGCTGCGCACCAGCAGGCCGGTCTCGTCGCGGCGCTTCAGGCCGGCGACGCGCACCATGTAGAACTCGTCCAGATTGGACGCGAAGATGGCGAGGAACTTCGTCCGTTCGAGCAGCGGCTGCGACTCGTCCTCGGCCAGCGCGAGCACGCGGGCGTTGAAGTCCTGCCAGGAGAGCTCGCGGTTGAAGTACCGATCGTCCGGCAGCGTCTCGGCGGCGGTCGGCGCGGTGGCGGTGACCGCGGGCGGCGCGGACGGGACGGCGCGGAACTCCTCGGCGTTGCGCGCGTTGCCCTGCACGGAGCTGCGGCTGCGGGTGGTCGCCGGAGTGCTCTTGCGGACTCTGACCTTCCCGGCGGTGGCACGGGCGGCGGTGTCGCGCGCGGTCGACTTCGACGGAGTCTTCTTGGCGGTGGCCGGTTTGGGGGTGCTGGTCTTCTTCGCCGTCTCCGAAGATCCGGTGGCCGGGTTCCGTCGCCTCCGCGGTGCGGGCGTGCTGCCGTCGTCTGTGCTCACGGCTCCCATTCTTCACCAAGCCACGCGGAATTGCGCAGGCCGCGGTGAAGGTCAGGTGAACAGCTCAGCAGTGTGTTTCCCGACACCCAGGGCCCGCACGTGGGCGAGGTCTTCCGGGGTGTCGACGTCGCTGCGCAGGCTGGGGAGCGCTTGCCGGAGGCTGGTCGCGCCGGAGCCGGCGTGCTTCTTCGCCGAGCCGACGCCGAAGTGGGGGTCAAGGGGTGCGCCGGGCGCGGACAGCAGGAGGGTGGTGCCGGTGCCTTGGCGATCGGCGACGAAGGCGCGTTTTCCGGCGGCTTCGGCGAGGGCGTCGGTGAGGTCCCCGGCGCGGAGGGCGGGCAGGTCGGCTTGGAGGGCGCCGACCACGGCGTGCGGGTCGTCGGCGCGGAGGAGGTTCTCGCCGTGGCGGAAGGCTTCGTTGAGGCCGCCTCGGTTCGGTTCTTGGACGATCTCGATGCCGAGGTCGGCCAGGTCGGCCACGGCTCGGGGATCGGCGGCGACGAGCAGCACGCGCCGCACCTGCCCACCCGACGTGACGGCGGCGAGCGTGTCGGCGGCGAGGGCCAGGACCAGCGCGGGGTGCAGGTCTGTGCGGATGGCCCCGCGCAGGCGCGACTTGCCGTCGCGGGGGTGTTTCATCGGCACGACCAGGTCCACGTCCACGTGTCCATCTTTACCGGAAAGCGGGGGAGGGGGTGGGGGTGCGGGGGTGGTTGTCCACAGGGTGCGGGTGTTGTGGACAACTTCGGGGGTGGGGGTTTGCGGGCGGGGGTTTTGGCGGTGGGGGGCGATACGCTGACGACGGGGTGGCCCCCAGGGAGGGTGGGCTCTGCTGGGGCGGGGCTGATGGCTGGTAGGACCGCAGGTGGGGGTGCGGAACTCTGCCTGCTCCCCGGGCCGCGGGTGTCGCGGATGACCGATCCACGACAACCCACCCCGCCGATCGCACCGGAACCGACCGGCTGGCCCCGTTCGCGACAGCCCACCTCGGGTGATCGCGCAGGAACCGACCGGCCGGTCCCGTGGAAGCCTCTGCCTGCTCGCCGGGTCTCGAGGGTCGCGAATGACTCATTCGGGACGCCGGACGTCCCCAATGACCCATTCGCGACAACCCACCCCGCCGATCGCACCGGAACCAACCACGCACCCGGCGTCACCCCCGAAAGGCCCCTCGGCCTGCGCGGAACAGGCTGAACCCACCCTCCCTGGACTGCGCCGACCCCGGCGCGGCAGGATCTGACGCAGACGTGTGACGTGGAGGAGGAGATCGTGGCCCGGCGTGAGAAGGGCGGCTTCTGGGTGGGGTTGGCCGCCGCTGTGTTCTACCCGCTCACCGGCATTGCGCGGCGGGTCTACGTCGGCGATGAGAAGGTGCCGCGGCAGGGGCCCGCGCTGCTCGTCCTGAACCACATCTCGCACCTCGATCCCGTCGTCGACGCCGTTTTTGTGCACCGGGCGAAGCGGGTTCCGCGCTTCCTCGGCAAGGAAAGCCTCACCCGGACCCCCGTCTTCGGGAAGGTCTTCGTCGGCTCCGGGCAGATCCCGGTTTCGCGCGGCTCGGCCGCCGCCGGGGACAGTCTCAAGGCCGCGCACCAGGCCCTTCAAGACGGCAAGGTCGTCGTCATCTACCCCGAGGGCACCATCACCAAGGACCCGGCCGGCTGGCCGAAGGAGTCCTTCACCGGCGCCGCCCGGCTGGCGCTGCAGAACGACGTCCCCGTGATCCCCATCGCGCGCTGGGGCACCAGTGAGCTCTTCAACGGCTACACCAAGAAGTTCAAGCCCTTCCCGCGCAAGACCATCACCCACCGCGTCGGCGACCCGCTCGACCTCTCGGCCTACCGCGAGGGCAGCGTCCGCAGCGCGTCGAAGCTGCGTGAGGTCACCAAGGTCATGATGGACGAGGTGACCCGGCTGCTCGGCGAGGTCCGGCACGAAGAACCGCCGCCGGCGAAGCCGGGGGACCCCGCCTGATGCGCGCCGACGTCCAGCGGGTCACCGTGCTCGGCGCCGGTTCCTGGGGCACCGCCTTCGCGAAGGTCCTCGGCGACGCCGGCCGTGACGTCACGATGTGGGCGCGCCGCGAGGAGGTCGCCGAGGACGTCCGCGAGCGGCACGTCAACAGCGCCTATCTGCCCGGCACCGTGCTGCCGGAGAACATCACCGCCACCAGCGATCCGACGAAGGCCCTCGATGGCGCCCAGGCCGTCGTGTTCGGGGTGCCCAGCCAAAGCCTGCGGGCGAACCTCTCGGAGTGGCGCCCCCTGCTGCCGCCGGACGCGATCCTCGTCAGCCTCGCCAAGGGTGTCGAGCTCGGCACGCTCAAGCGGATGAGCGAGGTGATCGGCGAGATCGTCGGGATGGCCGCCGACCAGGTCGTCGTCGTCACCGGGCCGAACCTCTCCAAGGAGATCGCCGCCGGGCAGCCGGCCGCGGCGGTGCTCGCGTGCGCCGACCACGAGCGCGCCGTCGCGATCCAGCGGGCCTGCGCCAACTCCTACTTCCGGCCCTACACCAACACCGACGTCGTCGGCTGCGAGCTCGGCGGGGCGTGCAAGAACGTCATCGCGCTGAGCACCGGGATGGCCGCGGGCCTCGGCCTCGGCACCAACACGATGGCGACGCTGATCACGCGCGGCCTGGCCGAGATGGCCCGGCTCGGCGCGAAGCTGGGCGCCGACCCGCTGACGTTCGCCGGGCTCGCCGGGGTCGGCGACCTGGTGGCGACGTGCTCGTCGCCGCTTTCGCGCAACCGGACCTTCGGTGAGCGCCTCGGCCGCGGCGAGACGCTGGAGCAGGCCCAGGCGGCCACCGGTGGGCAGGTCGCGGAGGGCGTGATGTCGTGCTCGTCGATCCGCGCGCTCGCGCTGAGCCTCGGTGTCGACATGCCGATCACCGACGCGATGCACCGCGTCTGCCACGAAGGCGTCGACCCGCGGCGGGCCGGCGCGGAGCTGCTGGGGCGCTCGCAGAAGCACGAGTGGTCCTGACGGAGGTGACCTTCTTCCCGGTTGCTGAGAGGTCTTGACCGGTTCCGGGGTGGCTGCCAACCTGGTCGTATGTTCGCGCACGGGATGACTGAGCTGCGGGGTCGCCATGACCTCTGCGCCGTCGTGTGCGCGTGTCGCTGTTGTCGCTGACCGACCGCACGACCCAGTTCGACACCCCTTTTCTGCTTCCGTGAGGACCCTCATGTTCGCCGTTCCCGACAACACCCTGCTGCGTCCCGAGAACCCCGCGCTGCGCCACCCGGTGCGCGTCGCGCTGGAGGTCGCCGCCGACCGCGAGCGCTGGAAGCACCTCCTGCGCTACGACCCGGACGAGCGGTTCGCGACGCTCGTCACGAAGGACGAGCGGCAGGAGGTGTGGCTGATGAGCTGGCTGCCGGGCCAGCACACCGACCTGCACGACCACGCGTTCGCCAGCGGCGCGTTCACGGTGGTCAGCGGCCGCCTGACCGAGGCGGTCGCCCGCCGCGCCCCGGGCGGCCGCGCGGTCACCGAGCTGCACGCGCTCGCGGCGGGCCAGTCCCGGGTGTTCGGGCCGGGGTACGTGCACGAGGTCCGCAACGACGGCCCGGACCCGGCGATCTCGGTGCACGTCTACCGCGACGCGGAGCGCGAGATGCGTTCGTACCACCTCGACCCGCTGGGCGGCCCGGTCCTCGACTGACCCGGCTCAGTCGAGGTCGCCGCGTCGGCGGAACTCGCGGTTGAGCTGCTGGAACACGCTGCTTCGTGAAAGACGCTCCTGCGGCGCTGGTGATCTACGGGTTCGCCCCGGGATTCGTCTCGCGGCTCGCCCAGCCGGGTTCACCAGATCCGGCTCGGAACCGCGAGACGCGAAAGGCCAAGGCGCCGAACGGTTCCCCGGCCCGGTCCGTCCTGACTCCCGACTACGCGGGGCGCGGTTCCGGCCGCCCGCCGGAGTCCGCCAAAACCGAAAGCACCCCGCCGCACTGACCCGGCTCAGTCGAGGTCGCCGCGCAGGCGGAACTCGCGGTTGATCGTCTCCCGGTCCGCGCCGCCCGCCAGCAGGGTCTGGAGCAGGATCCGGGCCTTCCGCGCGTCCAGCCAGCCTGCCATCGTCGCGCCCATCGTGATCAGACTCGACTCCGAGCCGTGGAAGCCGTACGTCGAGCGCAGCGTCGGGCCCGCTCCCGTTCGTGAGGCGACCACCACCGGCAGCGAAGCCAGCAGCCGCTCGACGACGTCGGCAGTGCCCGCCGACACGTGCCCGGCGCCCGTTGCCGCCAGCACCACGCCGCGCACTCCCGGCTGGGACGCCGCGAACTCCAGCACCGCGCCGGAATCGTCGAGCCCGGCCTCCACCACCGGGACCAGGCCGTCGAACTGGTCGCCGGTCAGGACCGGCGGCCGCGGCGGGGATGGATGGAAATAGTGCACCGCGTGCTCGACCACCATGCCGAGCGGGCCCGCCGGCGCCGACGAGAACGCGTCCAGGTGGCTCGAATGCGCCTTCCGCACCCAGCGCGCCGCGTGCACGTCGTCGTTCAGCGTCACCAGTGCGCCGCGGCCGCGGCTGCGCGGGTCGGCCGCCACCGTCAGGGCGTTGCGCAGGTTGGCCGGGCCGTCCGGGCTGAGCAGGCCCGCGTGGCGCATCGCGCCGGTGACCACCACCGGGATCTCCGACGGCCAGCGCAGGTCCAGGAAGTACGCCGTCTCCTCGAGCGTGTCCGTGCCCTGCACCACGACGAACCCGTCCGCCCCCTGCTGCAGCCCCCAGTCGACGCACCGCAGCAGCGTCGCGAAGTCCAGCGACGCGCTGCCGACGCCCGCCAGGGTCTCGGCCAGCACGTCCATCGGCAGGTCGCCGAGGCCGCCGAGGAGGTCGGCCGCGCCGAGGCGGGGGACCGCGCCGCCCGCTTCGCCGGTGTCCGGGGCCATCGAAATGGTGCCGCCCAGCGTGGCGACCGCGATCAAGGGCATGCCGCCACCTTAGGCAGCCTTGACCGCCTGGAGCGTGTAGCTCGCGGCCACGCGCGACGGCTGGTCCTTCAGCCGCCACTCGTTGCCGGTCTCGTCGGCCTCCATCTGGCCGGGGATCGCGTTCCACGGCACGCTGTCGTGCTCGGTGAACGCCGTCAGCGTCAGACCCTGGTCCAGCAGCGCCGTGATGATCTCGCCCAGCGAGTGGTTCCACGAGTGGCTGACGCTGTGGGTCAGCGGCCGCTCGGTCTCGACGTAGGACTCCGGTTCGTCGAACACCAGCGGTTCGGCGTGCTCGAAGTACGGGTACCGCGGCCACGCCGGGTCGGCCGTCTCGTCCAGCGTCCACAGCATCGGATGTCCTTCGCGGACGAACAGCCGCCCGCCTGGGCGCAGCAGGCCCGCGACCACCTCGGCCCAGCGAGCCGCCGACGGCAGCCAGCACAGCGCGCCGACCCCGGTGTAGACCAGGTCGAACTCGCCCGCGCCCAGCACCGAGACGGCGTCGTAGACGTTCGCCTCGTGGAAGTCGATCTCCGCGCCCGCCGCCTTCGCCAGCCGCGCCGCTTCGGTCAGCGCCGGGCCCGAGAAGTCCAAACCGGACATCCGCGCGCCCAGCCGGGCGAGCGACACCGTGTCCGTGCCGATGTGGCACTGCAGGTGCACCCCGCGGAGGCCGCCGATGTCGCCCAGCCGCGGCCGGTCGAAGCGCACCACGGGACTGAGGAACGCCGGATCCGCGGTGAGCTCGGCGAACCGGTAGTCCGGCGACGCCGCGTGGAGCACCGCGCGCTCGTCCCAGTTCGCTTTGTTGACCGCGAACGAGTCCGTCACGACGTCGCCGCGCGCTCGGCCGCGCTGCGCAGCACGCAGAACTCGTTGCCCTCCGGGTCGGCGAGCACGGCCCAGCCGGTGCCGTCGGGGTTGCGCCGGTCGTGCACGAGGGTGGCGCCCAGGCCGATCAGCCGGTCGACCTCCTCGTCGCGCGGGTCGTCCGGCCGCAGGCACAGGTGGAGCCGGTTCTTCACCGTCTTCGGCTCGGGCACGCGCAGGAACAGCAGGTCGATCCCGCCTTCGAGCTCGATGCCGACCTCGTCGTCACCGGGGGAGTCGATGTCCGGGATGGGTTTCCCGGTGACCTGGCTCCAGAACTGGCAGAGCGTGTAGGGATCGGCGCAGTCGACGGACACGTGCAACACGGCGGAAGGCATGCCCCGAGTCTGGCCGAGCGCCCGCGCGGAGGCGACCGGTTTTGGGCGACGCCGTCAGGAAGCCAGGGCGAGTCCCGCGGTCCGGTGCACCCGCCGGCTGTCGTCGACGATGAGGATCTCGCAGTCCGGCCGGTCGGCCGCCCACGTGATGCCCTCGGCGCCCATCGCGAACGCCGCGGTGGCCAGCGCGTCGGCGGTGACCAGGTCCCCGGCCACGACCGTGACGCTCATCAGCCCGGTCGCGGGGGCGCCCGAGCGGCCGTCGAGGATGTGCGAGCCGCGCTCGTAGGCGGCCGACGTCGCGATCGCGCCGTTGCGCGACTCCAGCACCGCGCACACGGCGAGGGGCTGCTCGGGGTGACGCACGCCGACCCGCCACGGACGGCCGGGTTCCGGCTCGCCCGCGGTGACGACGTCGCCGCCGGCGTTGAGGCAGAACGTCGTCGCGCCCTCGGCCTTGAGCAGGTCGGCGGCGCGCTGCACCGCCCAGCCCTTCACCACCGCGCACGGGTCGAGGCCGCGGCCGGGCAGCCGCGCGCGGAACGCGCCGCCGGAGAGCTGCTCGTAGTACGCGCAGAGCTCCAGCACCTCCAGGAGGTCGTCGCTCAGCTCGGCCGCCGTCAGCTCGCCGCGGTCGTAGCGGCTGACCTCGCTGTCCTCCTTGAACGGGGAGAACCGCGTGTCGACGTCGCGGAACCAGGCGAAGACCTCGTCCACGACCTCGCTGAAATCTTCTTCGTCCCGCAGGTCGAGCGAGATCGGCAGGCCCATCACCTGGTCGACGCGCGTCGTCATCTGCTGCCTCTCGCGTCGATGGCGGCCTGCAGCGACGTCTTGTACGACTCGCTGGTCTCGGTCGCGCCCGTGATCGTGTCGATGCCGGCCCCCTGCGCCTGGATCGCCTCGTCCTGCAGGCGCGGCAGAGCGGTGAGGGCGCGGCCACTGTCCGGCGCCTGCAGCAGGGTGATGGCGACGAGCCGGGAACCGGTGAACGTCACCTGGACCTGCACGGTGCCGTAGCTGCTGGACTCCGGGGTGCCCTGGGTCGTGACCGTCGCGTTTGCACTGTCCGGAGTGGACGTGGTGGTGCCGGTCGACGGCGGAGGGGCCGATGTGGACGGTGCGCTGACGCTCGGCGGCGGCGCCTGCGCGACAGCGGTGCTGCGCAACGGTTCCGGCTCGAACCGCCAGACCGCGATGAACCCCGCGATCGAGAGCGCGACGACGAAGATGGTCTTCTTCACAGCAATCCCCCTAGGCCGCGAGGCTGAAACGTTCGGCGTGGACCTGGCGGTTCGGCACCCGCAGCTCCCGGAGGCTGCGCAGCACGGCCGAGGTCATCCCCGGCGGGCCGCAGACGAACACGTCGCGCTCGTGCACGTCCGGCACCATCATGTGCAGGTTCGCCGGGCCGAGCATCGTGCCGCGGGGGCCGACCGCCTGGTCGGGTCCGGTGAGGACGCTCACCATCGCGCCGCGGGCCTTGGCCAGCGCGTTCAGCTCGGGCAGCAGCACCGCGTCGGCCTGGGTGCGCACCCGGTACAGCACGACGACGTGGCCTTCGATGTCCTCCAGCAGCGCGCGGATCGGCGTGATGCCGACCCCGCCGGCCACGAGCAGCGCGTCGGGCCGCTGCTGGTGGATCGTCGTGAAAGCGCCGTACGGGCCTTCGGCGAACACCCGCGTCCCGACCCGCAGGGAGCGCAGCGACGCGCTGGAGTCGCCGAGCGCCTTCGCGGTCAGGCGCAGCGTGCGGCCGTCGGGTGCGGCGGACAGCGAGAAGGGGTTGGCCTGCCACCAGCGGTCCTTCGTGAGGAACCGCCAGAGGAAGAACTGGCCCGCCTTGGCCGGCATCTTGTCCAGGTGCTTCCCGGTCATGTACACCGAAACGACGTCGGGGGCTTCGGAAACCACGGCGGTGACCCGCAGCTGGTGGCGCACGTTCCGCCACAGCGGCAGCACGACGCGCCCGGCGAGCACGGCGGCGCCGGCGCCGAGCCAGAGCGCCCACCAGTACGTCTTCGCGGCGGGGGAGCTGGTGAAGGTCTGGCCGAGCGCGACCTGGTGGCTGAACGCCAGGAACACCGCGGCGTAGGTGTAGAGGTGGACGAAGTGCCAGGTTTCGTAGGCCATCCGCTTGCGCGCGAACTTCGCCGAAGCCGCGCCGACGATGAGGATCACGGCGAAGGCGACCAGCGCCCGCAGGATTCCCTCGAGCCGGTTGGCCATCTCCACGAGCTCGTCGACGACGCCGCTGCTCTCGACCTCCGCGTAGCCGAAGGTGATGAACACCAGGTGCGCCAGCAGGGTCCACAGGATCGTGAAGCCGGTCCAGCGGTGCCACGAGGTGAGCCGGTCCATCCCCAGCCGCCGGTCCAGCCAGGGCAGCCGGGCCACGAGCAGCAGCTGGAACGCCATGGCCAGTGCGCCGTACAGCCCGGCCAGCCTGCCGATCGTGATCAGCACGTTGTCCGAGAGCCCGGCCTCGGTGAAGAGGACCGTGACGGCGGCCACGTTGGCGCCCAGGAAAAGGAAGAGGCCGGATTTCGCGGCGATCCGGGGGCGGATCGCCGGGCGCGTGGCCTCGGCGGTCTGCGTCATGCTGGTCACACGGATCCCCCTTCGGTTCGGTTCACGAAGGCCAGCCTCGCCAGGCAGCCTGTGGCGAGTCTGGGTACCGGCTGTCGGATTCCTGTCGGCCCCGGCCACCGGTCGCCGGGGACTCGGCCGCCGGGAGAAGATGGGGTGGTGCAGCCGACCGAACCCGTGCGCCTGCTCGTCGTCGACGACGAGCCGCACATCGCCGACCTCGTCGCCACCGTCGCCCGGTACGAGGGCTGGCAGGCGGTCACGGCCGGGTCCGGCAAGGCCGCGCTGAGCCGGGCCGCGGAGTTCGCGCCGGACATCGTCGTGCTCGACCTGATGCTGCCCGACCTGGACGGCTTCACCGTGCTCGACCGGCTCCGGGAGAACGGCACCGCGGTGCCGGTGGTGTTCCTCACGGCCAAGGACGCGACGGCCGACCGGATCGCCGGGCTCACCCGCGGGGGTGACGACTACCTGGTGAAACCGTTTTCCGTCGAGGAGCTGATGGCGCGGCTGCGCGCGGTCCTGCGGCGCAGCACCGGGGCCGCGCACCAGCCCGCCGCGCGTGGCGCGGTGCTGAAGGTCGGGGACCTGACGCTCGACGAGGACACCCGCGAGGTCCGCCGCGGCGAGCAGCCGCCCGCCGAGCTGACGCCGACCGAGTACGAGCTGCTGCGCTACCTCATGCGCCGCTCGCCGTCGGTGCTCACCAAGGCGCAGATCCTCGACCACGTCTGGGAGTACGACTTCGGCGGCCGGTCCAATGTGGTCGAACTGGTCATCTCGCACCTGCGCCGCAAGGTCGACGCGGGCGCGGGTGAGCCGCTGATCCACACCGTGCGCGGCGTCGGGTACGTCGTGCGCCAGGTCAACCGGTGAAGGGGTTCTTCCGCCGGTGGTACGGGGCCTGGCGGCGCACCCGGCTCGGCACCCGCATCACGCTCGGCCTCGGCGCGCTCGCCCTGGTGGTGTTCGCCGTCGTCGGCGTCACGACGGTCGGGATCATGCACGGCTACCTCGACCGGCGGCTCGACGAGCAGCTGTCCAAGAGCCAGAACACCCAGGTGCCGCTGCTGCGCGAGACGCACGGCTCCCCGCAGTCGGTCTACTCCTGGTACTCCGCGCTCTACCACGTGCGGGACGGCGTCGCGACGCCCGAGCCGGGCGGCAAGCTGCCCAAGGACACCAAGCAGCTGGCGAAGATCGCCGTCGACGCGCTCGGCGGCGACGTCACCCGCAACATCTACCTGCGCGACGACGGCCCGTACCGGGTGCGCGCCTGCCCGGTCGACACCGATTCGGTGCTGCTGAGCGCCGCGCCGCAGCAGGACCTGAACGGGACCGTGCAGCAGCTGATCTGGGTCGAGGCCGGCGCGTTCGCGTTCGCGCTGGCCGTGCTGCTGGTCGTGGGCCGGCTGGTGCTGCGCCGCGGCCTGCGCCCGCTGGCCGACATGGCGGGCACCGCGCACGACATCGCCTCCCACGACCTCACCGCGAACCCCGACCTGCCGGTGCGCGCGGCCGGCACCGGCGGCGGCGCGGAGGTCGACGAGCTGCGCACGGCGTTCAACGTGATGCTCGCGCACATCGACTCGTCCTTGGCGGCGAAGACCGAGGCGAACGAGCGGCTGCGCCGGTTCGTCGCCGACGCGTCCCACGAGCTGCGCACACCCTTGACGTCGATCCGCGGGTACGCCGACCTCTTCCGCTACGCCGCGGCGAACGAACCCGAGGAGCGGGAAGCGCACCTGGCGAAGATCCGCGAGGAGACGGCGCGGATGACCGTGCTCGTCGACGACCTCCTGCTGCTGGCCCGGCTCGACGCGCGGGCCGCCGAAACGCCGTTGCGGCCCGAACGCGTCGACCTGGCCGAGCTGGCCGGCGACGCGGCGGACGCGTTCACCGCGGGCCGGCCCGGCCACCAGCTGACGACGTCGGCCGAAGCCGCGGTGGTCGACGCCGACCCGGTGCGGCTGCGGCAGGTGCTCGACAACCTGCTGGCCAACGCGGCCGTGCACACCCCGCCCGGCACCGCCGTGCACCTCTCGGTGACGGCGTCGGGCTCCGAAACCGTCGTCCGGGTGACCGACGCCGGGCCGGGCATCGGCCCGGCCGACCAGGAGCGGATCTTCGACCGCTTCTTCCGCGTCGACGACTCCCGCACCCGCGGGAACGGCGGGACGGGACTGGGCCTGTCGGTGGTCCAGTCCTTGGTCACCGCCCACGGGGGCACGGTGTCGGTCGAGTCGGCGCCCGGCCGCACGGTGTTCACGGTCAGGCTTCCGCTCGCCCGCTGACCCGGTCGTAGTAGGCGATGATGACGCCCTTCGTGGTCGTGACGCTGCGGGTGAGCGTGAACTCGGTGACCGGCCCGGCATCGGGGAACAGGCGTGCGCCGCCGCCGAGGGCCAGCGGGTGGATCAGCAGCGCGTAGTGGTCGACGAGCCCGGCGTTGTGCAGGGCGCGCACCAGCGACGCGCTTCCGACGACCGACAGGTCGTTGCCGGGCGTGGCCTTCAGCTCGGCGACCGTCCGGGTCGCGTTTCCCTTCAGCAGTACGGAGTTCTGCCACGCCCCGGCGTCGTCGAGGGTGGTGGAGGCGACGTACTTGGTGGCGGCGTCCAGGTGCTTGGTGAACGGGTTGCCGTCGGTCCGCCCGGCCCACGCGCCGAGGAAGTCCTGCCAGGTGCGGCGGCCGAAGAGCATGTCGCCGGGCTTGGCCATGCCCGCTGCCATCTCCGTCGCCAGGACGTCGTCCTGGTAGCGGCCGCCCCAGCCGCCGTGGGTGAAGCCGCCGCGGGTGTCCTCGTCGGGGCGGCCGAGGCTCTGCACGACCCCGTCGAGGGTGACGTTCATGGTGACGCTGAGCGCGCGCATCGAGTGTCCTTTCGTCCGTCGGTCACCGCTCATACGAACGGCGGCCCCGCGGATCGACAGGGACGCCTCAGCCGCGTTCGGCGACGTGCCGCGGGGTCGTCCAGCCGGGGGAGAGGTCGGTGGACGGTTCGGGCTCGCCGAAGACCGTCCGGACCGGCAGCACCCCGGCCCACGCGGCGTCCGCGCCGACGTCGTCCGGCTCGTCGTCGGGGCCCTCGGCACGCAGCTTCACCGACGCTTCGGCCAGGTCGAGGGACAGCACGCTGACCGCCGCGAACTCCTTGGCGTTGACGTCGCGCGCGTGCTCCCACGAGCCGGGCGCGAGGTGGTCGGTGAGCACCTTGAGGCCGTGCATCTTCGCCTCCGCGTCGACGACCGGCTGGGCCTTCCCGAAGATCACCGCGCTGCGGTAGTTCATCGAGTGGTTGTTCACCGAGCGCGCGTAGACGATGCCGTCGAGCAGCGTCACGGTGACGCAGACGTCGAGGTCGCCGGCGGCGCTGCGGAGGCTCGACGCGCCGGTCGAGCCGTGCAGGTAGAGCGTGTCGCCGTCGCGGCCGTAGCCGGTCGGGAGGACCAGCGGCACGCCGTCGCGGACGACGCCGAGGTGGCAGATCAGGCCCTCGTCCAGGACTTCGTACAGCGTTTCGCGGTCGGTCGCCGCGCGGTTCTTCTTGCGGCCGAGCGTCGTGCGGGGCGTGGTGGAGAGCATGCGACCAGCGTCTCGCGGCTCAGTGGCATCGGAAAACGTCCACTTCTCGTACACTTGGGAAGTCCACTTGAGGAGGTCCCGTGTCCCACGCCGACACCGCGCTCCCGGTCAGCCTCGACCGCTCGGCCGTCACGCCGCTCGCCGTCCAGCTCGCCGACGCGCTGCGCGAGGCCGCCGCGTCCGGGCACCTGCGCGGCGGCGACCGGCTGCCCTCGACGCGGGCGCTGGCCAGCCGGCTCAACGTCAGCCGCACGGTGACGTCGGCGGCGTACGAGCAGCTCCACGCCGAGGGCTGGATCGCCGGGCGGCACGGCTCCGGCACGTACGTGACGACGCCGCCTTCGGTGTCCTCGGCCGAGGTGCCGACCCCCGCCGTCCCGACGCCCGAAGCCGAGACGCCGTCATTGCTCGACCTGGGTCCCGGCACGCCGTGGGCGGACGGTCTGGACCGCGCGGCGTGGCGCCGAGCCTGGCGCGCCGCGGCCGACCCGGACCCGCTCATCCGCGCGCACCGCGCCGGGCTGCCGGAGTACCGCGCGGCCGTGTCGGAGCACCTGCTGCGCCACCGCGGCCTCGCCGCCGGTTCGGTGCTGGCGACCGGCGGGACGACCGCCGCCGTGGTCGAGCTGGCTGCCGCGGTGCTGGAGCGCGGGGACCTCGTCGCCGTCGAGGAGCCCGGGTACCAGCGTGCGGTGCAGGCGTTCCTGCGGGCGGGCATGCGGGTGGTCGGGGTCCCGGTGGATCTCGAAGGGTTGCGCCCGGACGCGATCCCGGCGGGCGCGCGGGCGGTGTACTGCTCGCCGGCGCACCAGTACCCGATGGGCAGCCGGCTGAGCGCGGCGCGCCGGGTTTCGCTGGTCGAGCTGGCGCGGGCGTCGTCGATGCTGGTGATCGAGGACGACTACGACGGCGAACTGCGCTTCGACGTTGCGCCGCTGCCGATGCTGGCCGCGTTGGCGCCCGACGTCGTGGCGCATCTCGGGACGACGTCGAAGATCCTCACGCCGACGCTGGGCGCGGGCTGGATGGTGGCGCCGGAGGCGATCACGTCGGCGGTGCTGGCCTACCGCGACCTGACGGGCACGCGGCCGTCCCCGGCGGGGCAGCGGGTGCTGTACGAGTTCGCCCGCAATGGGGATCTGGGCCGTCACCTGCGCAAACTGCGTCGCGAGATGGCGGAGCGGCGGACGTTGCTGGCGGGCGCCCTGGCGGCGGCTGATGTTCCGGTCCGCGGTGACGACGCGGGGGCGCACCTGGTGGTGCCGTTCGCGTCGGCCGAGGTGGAGACGTCGGTGATCGCCGCTGCCGAGCGGAGGGGCATTCGGTTGGACGGGCTGGCCCGGCACTTCGCGGGGACGCCGACGGCGCACGGGGTGGCGATCGGGTACGCGGGGTGTGCGCGGGACGCGTTGGTGGCGGCGTTGCCGACGTTGGTGTCGCTGCTGCGGTGATCCCGTGCGCTGTTGTCCACAGCCCGGTCGTGATGTGGACAACGTGGCTTCGGGAACCGGCTTTCGCGGCTTTGTGTCGGTCCTCGCCGATACGCTGGGTCAGGCGGGGGCCCCCAGGGAGGGCGGGCCCTGGCCGGTCGGGGGCGCCGCAGGGGACACCGGTGCGGTGGCTGCTCAAATGAGATGAATGAGTCACTCGCACCATCGCGACCGGACTCTCGAACGACATTGCGGCATCCTGAGCCCCGGCACGGTCCGGTACCCGGTTTGCGACACAAAGGTGGCGGTCGGAGCGAGCTGAGACGCGGCCCGCCGCCGCAGGGGTGGCAGTCGCCGACGGCAGCTCGGCCGCGCGAATCCGACTTTGCCGGAAGCCCGCCCAAGGAGGGCGGGCCCAAGCCGGCCGGGTGGTGGCTCGTGTTCCGGGCCCAAGCCGGCCGGGGGATGGTTCGTGTTCCGGGCCCAAGTCGGCCGGGGGATGGTTCGTGTTCCGCGCCCAAGCCGGCCGGGCGTTGGCTCGTGTTCCGGGCCCAAGCTGGCCGGGCGTTGGTTCGTATTCCGGGCCCAAGCCGGCCGCGCGATGGCTCGTCTTCCGGGCCCAGCCGTCCCTCGACGTATCAGACGCGAGACCGCCCGGGCAGGTTGCGCTCACCGCTCGCGGCGGTCCGTCCGGCGCACGGGGCTCGGCTGTTCGCCGAGGTCACCGGGTACGGTGGCTCACCATGAGCGAGAAGATCCGGGTGGCGGTCGTGTTCGGCGGGCGCAGCAGCGAGCACACGATCTCGTGCCTGTCCGCGGGCAGTGTGCTGGGCAACCTCGACCCGGAGCGGTTCGAGGCGGTGCCGGTCGGGATCACCCGCGAAGGCCGCTGGGTGCTCGGCACCGGCGACTCCGCCCAGCTCGCCATCCGCGGCCGCGAACTCCCGTCCGTCGACGACGGCAAGGGTCTCGTCCTCGCCGGCGACCCGTCGAGCCAGGGCCTCGTGGCCGTCGAGCCCGGTCGCGAAAGCGAGCTGCTGTCCCAGGTGGACGTCGTCTTCCCGGTGCTGCACGGCGCCTTCGGCGAGGACGGCACCATCCAGGGCCTCCTCGAGCTCGCGGGAATCCCGTACGTCGGCCCCGGGGTGCTGGCCAGCGCGGCCGCCATGGACAAGGAGACGGCGAAGAAACTCCTTGCCGCGGAAGGGCTTCCGGTCGGCACCTTCGCCGCGCTCCGCCGTGACCAGTCCACTTTGGACGACACCGACCGCGCCCGGCTGGGTCTGCCGGTGTTCGTCAAGCCGTCGCGCGCGGGTTCGTCGGTGGGCATCTCGCGCGTCGCGTCCTGGGCCGACCTGGACCCGGCCATCGAGCTGGCCCGCGCGACCGACCCGAAGGTCCTCGTGGAGGCGGCGGTCGTCGGCCGCGAGGTCGAGTGCGGTGTCCTCGAGTTCCCGGACGGCCGCGTCGAGGCGTCGCTGCCGGCCGAGATCCGGGTGCTGTCCGAGGACGAGGACGCCTGGTACGACTTCGAAACCAAGTACCTCGGCGACGACGCCGAGCTGGACATCCCGGCCAAGCTCGACGACGCCCTCACCGAGAAGCTCCGCGCGATGGCGGTGGCGGCGTTCCGCGCGCTGGACTGCCAGGGCCTGGCCCGCGTCGACTTCTTCGTCGGCGAGGACGGCGAGCTGACCATCAACGAGGTCAACACGATGCCGGGCTTCACGACGAAGTCGGCCTACCCGAAGATGTGGGAGGTCACCGGCGTGGACTACGCGACGCTGCTGACCACGCTCATCGAGACGGCGGTCGCCCGGGGCACCGGCCTGCGCTGAGCCTCAGGAGAACCGCAGCGGCCTGACCGGCAGCTTCGCCGCCACGGTGTCCGAGATCTGCTGCAGCGGTCCCGTCCCGGCGCTGTCCGGCACGGTCAGCGCCGCGTAGACCTCGCGGTCCACCACGTACCACGTCGACGCGCCGTCGCCCGGGACCTGGAGCCACTGGACCTTGTTCACCAGGCGCAGGGCCGCCGTCGGGGTCAGTTCCGGGGGGCGGCCCAGGCCGCAGCGCAGGACCAGCGGCTCCTGGTCACCCCAGGCGACCGTCGCCGGCGGGGCCGGGGAAGCCAGTGAACGGACCTTCAGCGCGGTGCCGTTCGACGTCAGCTCCGTCGGGACCGCGCCCAGCAGTGTCGTGCACGCCGGGGCTCCCGCCTCGGGGGCGGGTACCGGGACGAGCGGCAGCGGGCCGGCCTCCGGCTCCGAAGAGCGGTGGGTCAGCGCGAACACGGCGACGGCGACCGCCAGGGCGACGGCGAGCGCGGCTGCGGTGACGAGCACCACGCGGGGTGGCGCGCCGGTGTCGGATTCAGGCACCCGACCACTACACCACTGACGCAGTTTCGGGGGGTCTGGGGGGTCGGCCCCCCAGGAACGACACTGCTCAGAGATGGACCACCGGGCAGGTCAGCGTCCGCGTGATGCCCTCGACGTTCTGCACCTTCGCGACCACGAGCTGGCCCAGCTGGTCGACGCTGTCGGCGGCCGCGCGGACGATCACGTCGTACGGTCCGGTGACATCCTCCGAACTGGTGACACCCGGGATGCTGGAGATCTCGGCCGCCACCGCGGCCGCCTTGCCGACCTCGGTCTGGATGAGGATGTATGCGTGGACCACGGCGCGCCCTTTCGTCGGGATCGGTCGGCTCAAGGTAGGAACGTATCGCCAGCTCACGGAAAAACATAGGCCATCCGACTATCGGTGATCGATCTTTGTCCCGGTGGAGAAAGCAGAGGTGACCGGTGTCACCGAACGACGCAACGGTCGCCGAGACCGGCGAGTTCGCGCTCATCCGCGCCGTCACCGAAGGACGGCGCCAGCCACCCGGCACGCTGCTCGGGCCGGGGGACGACGCCGCCGTCGTCGCCGCGCCCGACGGCCGGGTGGTCGCCAGCACCGACGTCCTCGTGCAGGGGGTCCACTTCCGGCTCGACTGGTCGCCGCCCGGGCACGTCGGGCGCAAGGCCGTCGCGGTCAACCTGGCCGACATCGCCGCCATGGGCGCCACCCCGACGTCCGTCCTGGTCGGCCTCGCCTGCCCGCCGGACACCCCGCGCGAGGTCGTCACCGCGCTGGCCGACGGCATGTGGGCCGAGGCCGAGCGCGCCGGCATCGGCGTCTCCGGGGGTGACATGGTCCGCGCCGACCAGCTCGTGATCAGTGTCACGGCGCTCGGCGACCTGGGCGACCGCGAGCCGGTGACGCGCTCGGGCGCCCGGCCCGGCGACGTCCTCGCGGTCTGCGGACGGCTCGGCTGGGCCGCGGCCGGGCTGGCCGTGCTGGGTCGCGGGTTCCGGTCGCCGGTCGGCGTGGTCAACGCCCAGCGCTGCCCTGAGCCGCCCTACGAGGCCGGTCCCCGTGCGGCGCTGGCCGGGGCCACGGCCATGATCGACGTCTCGGACGGCCTGCTCGCCGACCTCGCGCACATCGGGGAAGCCTCCGGTGTCGGGATCGACGTCCGTACTGCCGACCTCGACGTGCCCGCGCGGCTCACCGAAGTCGGCGCAGCGCTCGGCGCCGATCCGCTGGACTGGGTGCTCACCGGTGGGGAGGATCACGCTCTCGTTGCCACGTTCCCGCCGTTCGCCGAGCTGCCGGAAGGTTGGCGCACGATCGGTGTCGTGACGATGGCGGATTCCGGGATCACCGTGGACGGCAAGCCTTTTACCCGAGAAGCCGGATGGACCCACTGGCGCTGAACTAAAGTCGGCGGACGTGAGAATCGTTCCGGTCCCCTACGACCACCCCGACGCGGCCAAGCTCATGGCCGCGGTGCAGCAGGTGTACGTCGAGCGCTACGGCGACGAAGACGCCACCCCGATGAGCCCGGCGGACTTCGATCCCCCGCAGGGCGTTTTCCTGGTCGGTTACCAGGGCGAGGAAGCGGTCGCCTGTGGCGCCTGGCGCGCGCACGACGGCCCGGCGCCGGACTTCCGGGACGGCGACGCCGAGTTCAAGCGGATGTACGTCGCCGATTCCGCCCGTGGCCGCGGGTTCGCGCGGATGATCCTGTCCGAGCTGGAGCGCACGGCGGCGCTGTGCGGCCGCAAGCGCGCGATCCTGGAGACCGGGACCAAGCAGCCCGAAGCCATCGCGCTGTACACGTCGTCGGGCTATGCCGAGATCCCGAAGTTCGGCGTGTACAAGGGCGAAGAGTCGAGCCGCTGCTACGGCAAGGACCTCACTTCGGTGTGAGCTTCAGCAGGGCCGCGGAGTGCGGGCGCAGCACCGCGGAGACGTCGCTCCCGACGTCCCTGTGCGCCCACAGGTCCCGGACGTTCCACGAGCCCGGGACGTCCGCGGACACGGTCGCGGTGGTGGTGCCGGTGTTGAGCAGCACCACCGCGAACCCGCCGCCGGAAAGCGGTTTCCCCCACACCTGGTGACCCGCGCCGGCGGCGAGCCGGCGGCC
Organism: Amycolatopsis sp. NPDC104863; assembly: GCF_055582965.1. Lineage (NCBI taxonomy): Bacteria > Bacillati > Actinomycetota > Actinomycetes > Pseudonocardiales > Pseudonocardiaceae > Amycolatopsis > Amycolatopsis sp. NPDC104863. The sequence continues at coordinate 396,880 of NZ_JBVJOW010000010.1, read as the reverse complement.
CTGGCCGCCCGCGAAGTCCTGGTCGACGGCGATCGCCTCGGGGTTGCCCAGCGTCGCGAGGTCGGCGTCGCTCAGCTTCGCCGGGTCGGTCCCCGCGAACAGCGGTGCGTTCAGCACCGCCCAGACGCTGAAGTGCGCGCGGGCCTCGTCCGCGGTGAGGGTGCCGTTGCCGACCTGCAGCATGTCCGGGTCGTTCCAGCCGCCCGGGGCGCCGCTGTGGGTCGCGACGGCGGCCTGCTGGTCGATCGTCGTGAGCACCGAGTCCCAGGTCGCGACCAGGTCGTTCGTCGTCCGCCACAGGTTCGCGACCGGCCGCGCCCAGGTCCACGGGCTCGAGACGCCGTACTCGGAGATCGCGTAGACGATCGGGCGGGGCAGCGCGGCGAGCTCGTCGCGCATCTTCTCGAACGCCGTCTTCCGGTCGAGGCCGTCGACGGTGTCGGCGTTGCACCAGTCGTACTTGAGGTAGTCGACACCCCAGCGGTCGAACGTCTCGGCGTCCTGGCGCTCGTGGCCCAGCGAGCCGATGCCGGCCGCCGGGTAGGCGTCGTTCGCCATCGCGCACGTCCGGCTGCCGGGCGCCGAATAGATGCCGAAGAGCAGGCCGCGGGAGTGCACGTAGTCGGCGAGGTCGGCGATGCCGTGCGGGAACCGCGCCGGATCGGCTTCCAGCGAGCCGTCGGCGGCGCGTTTCGGCGCCTGCCAGCAGTCGTCGACGACGACGTAGCGGTAGCCGGCGTCGCGCAGCCCGGTGTCCGCGAGCGCGTCGGCCGCGCGCTTGACGACGTCCTCGGTGAGGTCGTAGCAGCGGACCTGGTTCCAGCTGTTCCAGCCCATCGGCGGGGTCGCGGCCAGGCCGTTCGCCCGGGCGGGCGACGCCGTCGGCAGGCTGAGCACCCAGGTCACCACGACGAGCAGGAGCACGAGGGCGGTGCTCCCGGTACTGGCTTTCCGGTTCGCGGTGATGCCGTGATCCAATCGCACCGCACGTGAAACCGCAGTCACCCGGAGGCGGCATGGCCATTTACGCACTCGGTGAGCTCGAGCCGACGATCCACCCCGACGCCTACGTCCACCCGGACGCGACGGTGATCGGCGACGTCCGGATCGGCGCGTTCGCGTCGGTGTGGCCGCAGACCGTCCTGCGCGGCGACCACGGGTACATCGAGATCGGCGAGCGGTCGAACGTCCAGGACGGCTGTGTCCTGCACTGCACCGAGCGGCACCCGACGATCCTCGGGCCGTCGTCGGCGATCGGGCACTCGGTGCACGTCGAGGGCGCGACGATCGGCACCGGCTGCCTGATCGCGTCCGGTTCGGTCGTCCTCAACGGCTCGGTGATCGAGGACGGCGGCATGGTCGGCGCCGGCGCGGTGCTGTCGTACGGGTCACACGTGAAGACCGGGGAGATCGCGCTCGGGGTGCCGGCGAAGACGCGGGAGAACAAGTCGTTCAGCGCGGAGAACATCGCCCTCGTCGTCGATTCGTACGTCCAGCGGGGGCAGCGGTTCCGCGCCGAGCTGCGGCGCCTCGACCCGCGCGGGTGACGCCGGCCACGCCCGGTAAGCTCGCGCGCCGTGACCGCACGACCGCTTGAGGACATCGTCGAGGCAGGCTGGGCGCAGGCCCTCGCACCGGTGGCGCCGCAGGTCGCCGCGATGGGGGAGTTCCTCCGCGCGGAGATCGCCGCGGGCCGGACCTACCTGCCGGCGGGTGAGCACGTGCTGCGGGCGTTCAAGCAGCCGTTCCACGACGTCCGGGTGCTGATCGTCGGCCAGGACCCGTACCCGACGCCCGGGCACGCCGTGGGCCTGAGCTTCTCGGTGGCGCCGGACGTCCGGCCGATCCCGAAGAGCCTGGTCAACATCTACAAGGAGTACGCCGAGGACCTCGGCCACCCGCTGCCGGCCAACGGCGACCTGACGCCGTGGGCCGACCAGGGCGTCCTGCTGCTCAACAGGGCCCTGACGGTGCAGCCGGGCAAGTCGAACTCGCACCAGGGCAAGGGCTGGGAAGACGTCACCGAGCAGGCGATCAAGGCCCTCGCGGCCCGGTCGGAGCCGATGGTCGCGATCCTGTGGGGCCGCAACGCCCGCAACCTGCGCCCGATGCTCGGCGAGGTCCCGTGCATCGAGTCGGCGCACCCGAGCCCGCTCTCGGCGCACAACGGCTTCTTCGGGTCACGGCCGTTCAGCCGGGCCAACCAGCTCCTGGAGCAGCAGGGCGCGACGCCGGTCGACTGGAAACTCCCGTAGGTTCGGTGTCCGGATCGCCGGTGGCGGCTCCGACCAAGGGGAAACGGACCCTGGAGGACACATGAACGTCACATCGGCCGACGGCACTTCCCTCTTCTTCGAGCAGCGCGGCAGCGGCGCGCCGGTGATCCTGATCGGCGGCGCGTTCAACGACCGCACGACGGTCGCCGGCCTGGCCGAAGTGCTGGCCACGGACTTCACGGCCATCACCTACGACCGGCGTGGCCGCGGCGACAGCGGTGACACGTCGGCGTACACGGTGGACCGGGAGGTCGAGGACGTCGCGGCGCTGATCGCGCACGCCGGCGGCGCGGCTTCGGTGTTCGGGCACTCGTCGGGGGCGGTCCTCGCCCTGGAAGCGGCGGCCGCCGGACTGCCGATCGAGAAGCTGGTGGCGTACGAGCCGCCGTACGCGACCCCGGAGGAAGACCGGCCCGACGTCCTGGACGAGGTGCGCGCGCAGCTCGCGGCGGGGGACCGTGACGGCGCGGTGGCGACGTTCCTGGTGCTCGCGGGCACCCCGGAGGCGATGCTCGACGGGATCAAGGCGTCCCCGGCGTGGGCCGGGCTGACGGCGCTCGCGCACACGCTCCCGTACGACCTGACGATCTGCGGCCCGGGCGGCCGCCCCCGCCTGGACCACCTGGCCCGCATCACGGCCCCGACGCTGGTGATCGGCGGCGGCGCGAGCCCGGAGCCGCTCAAGGCCGGCGCCCGCGTGGCCGCCGAAGCCATCCCAGGAGCCCGTCACGAGGTCCTGAAGGGGCAGGACCACGGCGTGCTCGCGTTCCCGGAGGCGCTGAAGCCGCTCCTCCTGGACTTCTTGAAGTAGACGTAAAAAATGGCGGGTGCTCCGAGGAGCACCCGCCATTTTCGAACTCTTCTCGCCTCAGCCGCGAACGACCTTGCCCGCCTTGATGCACGAGGTGCACACGTTCAGGCGCTTGCGCTGGGACACACCCACCTTGGCGTGGACGGTCTGGATGTTCGGGTTCCACCGGCGGTTGGTACGGCGGTGGGAGTGCGAGACCGACTTGCCGAAGCCGGGTCCCTTGCCACAGACGTCGCACACGGCAGCCACGTCGAACTCCTTTGGATCTGGGTCATAGAAATGAGCCCAGATGCACTGGGCAACTCGACCATAGTAACCAGTGGCTCAGCGGAGTGACGCACCGGGTCGATACCCTGCCCGAGATCGGTCAGGAGGTTACGGGGTGCGGGTGCTGGACACGGCGGCGGTGTCGGCCTGGGCTGCGGGTTGTGTGCACAGCCTGGCGAGCCTGCGGCCGGCCATCAACGAGATCAACGTCTACCCCGTCGCGGACTCCGACACCGGCTCCAACATGCTCTTCACCATGACCGGCGCGGCCGCCGCGCTCGACACCGCCGAGCCGGAGTCCGCCCCCGAAGCGCTGAAGATCCTCGCCCGCGGCGCCGTCGCCTCGGCCAAGGGCAACTCCGGCGTGATCCTCTCCCAGGTCGTGCGCGGGCTGGCCGACCGCGCCGAAGGCGACCTGGACGGCGCGTGGCTGGCCCAGGCGCTCGGACACGCCGACGAGGTCGCCACCGGCGCCGTGAGCCGCCCGGTCGCCGGGACCATCCTCACCGTGCTGCACGCCGTCGCCCTCGCCGTGCGCGGGGACACCCGGTCGCTGACCGAGGTCGCCCTGGCGGCCGCGAAGGAAGCCGCGCACGCCCTCGAGAAGACTCCGCTGCAGCTGCCCGCACTGGCCAGGGCCGGGGTCGTCGACGCCGGCGCCCGTGGGCTCGTCGCCGTCCTCGACGCCCTGGTCGGGGTGCTCACCGGCACCGCGCTCGAACGGGACCACGCGCTGGAAGTGCCCACGGCCGAAGAACAGGCCTACGCCTGGGAGGTCATGTACCTCCTCGACGGCGTCGAGGAGGCGAGCCTGCCGACCCTGCGCAAGGAGCTGAGCGGCCTCGGCGACAGCGTCACGGTGGCCGGCGACGGCTCGGGCAGCCACGCCGTGCACGTCCACTGCGCCGACATCGGCGCCGCCATCGAAGCCGGGCTCGCGCTGGGCCGGCCGCGCAGGATCCGCGTCGAGCCGCTGCTCACCCCGACGCCGATCGAGCCCGGCGGCGGGATCGACCGGACGGTCGTCGCCGTCGTGCACGGCGGCGGGCTCGCCGAGCTGCTGCGCGCCGAGAGCATCCCGGTCCTGGCCGTGCCCGAAGGCGAGACGCCGAGCGTCGAGGACGTGATCGGCCTGCTCAACGAGGCCGCCGGGCGGCACGTCACGGTGCTGCCGGGCAGCGTCGCGCTCACCGCGGCGGCCGACGTCGCGGCCGGGCACGCGATGGCCGCCGACCGCGACGTCGTGGTCATCCCGTGCGCGTCGCCGGTGCAGGTGCTGGCCGCCCTCGCCGTGCACGACGCCGGGCGCCGCACCAACGACGACGTCGTCGCGATGGCCGAAGCGGCCGCCGCGACCAGGCGTGGCGAACTGCGGATCGCGCGCGAGGAGTCGCTAACCTGGGTGGGCCGGGCCCAGTCCGGTGACGTCGTCGGCCTGGTCGACGACGAGGTGGTGCTGATCGAGCCCGCGCCCGCGTCGGAGACGAACCTGGTCGCGGCCGCGATGAAGGTGCTCAACCGGATGCTGGCGCTGGGCGGCGAGCTGGTGACGGTGCTGAGCGGGGCCGCGGCGCCGCCCGGGGTCGCCGAGGAGCTCGCGGACCAGCTGCGGCTGGAGCACCCCGAGGCGGAGCTGGCCGGCTACACCGGCGGCCAGGCGGAGGCCGTGCTGCTGATGGGAGTCGAATAGCCGATGGCCGGACTGCGCGACAAGCTGCCGTTGCTGCTGGGCGCCAAGACGGCGAAGGCGCTCGCCACGGCGTTGGACATCGAGACGGTCAGCGACCTGCTGCGCCACTACCCGCGCCGCTACGCCGAGCGCGGGGAGCTCACCGACATCGCGGGCCTCGAGCTCGGCGAGCACGCCACCGTGCTGGCGCGCATCGAAAAGGTGAGCAAGCGCCGGATGAAGGCCCGCAACGGCACCATCCTCGACATGGTGATCACCGACGGGAAACGCCGGCTCACCTGCGCGTTCTTCAACCAGGCGTGGCGGGAGAAGGAGCTGGTCCCCGGCAAGACGGGCCTCTTCGCCGGCAAGGTGTCCGCCTTCCGCGACACCCTGCAGCTGACCAACCCCGAGTACGAGCTGTTCGACGCCGACCGCGAAGCCGAGGCGATGGAGGACTTCCTCGCCGCGATCATCCCGGTCTACCCGGCGGCGCAGGGCATGCCGACCTGGTCGATCGCCAAGTGCGTGCGCCAGGTGCTCGACGTCCTCGAGGTCGACGACGACCCGATGCCGGCCGAGCTGCGCCGCCTGCACCGGCTGGCGGACCTCGACAATGCGCTGCGCGGCATCCACCGCCCCGAGAACTGGGCGCACCTGGAGGCGTCGAAGAAGCGGCTCAAGTGGGACGAGGCCATGGCCGTCCAGCTGATCTTCGCGCAGCGGCGGCATTCCGCGATCTCGCGCCCGGCCAAGGCGAACCCGCACACGACCGGTGGCCTGCTGGACGCGTTCGACAAGCGGCTGCCCTTCGACCTGACCGCGGGCCAGCGCGGGATCGGCGACGAGATCGCCGCGGACCTGGCCACCGAGCACCCGATGAACCGGCTGCTGCAGGGCGAGGTCGGCTCGGGCAAGACGGTCGTCGCGCTGCGGGCGATGCTGCAGGTCGTCGACAGCCGGCGGCAGGCCGCGATGCTCGCGCCGACCGAGGTCCTCGCCGCGCAGCACGCGCGGTCGCTGCGGGAGATGCTCGGCGACCTCGGGCAGGCGGGCGAGCTGGGCGCCGCGGAGAACGCCACGCGCGTCACGCTGCTCACCGGGTCGATGGGCGCGAAGGAGCGCAAGAAGTCGCTGCTGGAGATCGTCAGCGGGGAGGCGGGCATCGTCGTCGGCACCCACGCGCTGATCCAGGACCACGTCGAGTTCGCCGACCTCGGCCTCGCCGTCGTCGACGAGCAGCACCGCTTCGGCGTCGAGCAGCGGGACGCGCTGCGCACCCGCGGGGCCGGGGACACCAGCCCGCACGTCCTCGTCATGACGGCGACGCCGATCCCGCGCACGGTCGCGATGACCGTCTACGGCGACCTGGAGGTGTCCGCGCTGCGCGAGATGCCGGTCGGGCGGTCGCCGATCTCGACCACGGTCGTGCCGGTCGCCGAGAAGCCCGCCTGGTTCGACCGGATCTGGCAACGCGTCCGGGAAGAGGTCGGCAAGGGGCACCAGGCCTACGTCGTCTGCCCGCGGATCGGCGACGAGCCACCGTCGGACAAGAGTGACAAGCGGCCGCCGCTCGCGGTCCTCGACGTCGCGCCGGACCTGGAAAACGGGGCGCTGCAAGGGTTGCGCGTCGGCGTGCTGCACGGCCGGATGCACCCCGACGACAAGGACGCGGTGATGCGGGCCTTCTCCGCCGGGAAGCTCGACGTGCTCGTCGCGACCACGGTGATCGAGGTCGGGGTCAACGTGCCGAACGCGACCGCGATGGTGATCATGGACGCCGACCGCTTCGGCGTCAGCCAGCTGCACCAGCTGCGCGGGCGGGTCGGCCGGGGCAACAACCCCGGGGTCTGCCTGCTGGTCACCGAGGCCCTCGACGGCACGGCGACGCGCGAACGGCTGGCGGCGGTCGAGTCGACCACCGACGGCTTCGAGCTGTCGCGCCTCGACCTCGAGCTGCGCCGCGAAGGCGACATCCTCGGCGCCGCGCAGTCCGGGAAGCGCTCGACGCTCAAGCTGCTGTCGCTGCTGCGCGACGAGGATGTGATCGCCGAGTCCCGGGCTTTGGCGCAGGAGATCGTCACGAAGGACCCGGAGCTGCAGAAGTACCGGGGGCTGGCGCAGCTGGTCGCCGACGTCGTCGACGTCGAGCGCGCGGAGTACCTGGAGAAGAGCTGATCCGGGCGGCCACCGCGGCCGACGCCCCGGCCATCGGCGAGGTCCACGTGGCGTCCTGGCGGGCGGCGTACGCGGGCCTGCTGCCGGAGGACTTCCTGGCCGGGCTCTCGGCGCCGGAGCGGGCGGCGGAGTGGGCCCGGCGCATCGAGGACGGCGCCGGGGTGCTGGTCGTCGAGGACGCCGGGGTCGTCGTCGGGTTCGCGGCCTTCGGACCCGGGCAGCTGTACGCGCTGTACCTGCTGCCGAGTTGCTGGGGCCGCGGCCTCGGCCGGGCGCTGCACGACCGCGTGGTCGACGAGCTGCCTGGCGAGAGTGCCGTCCTGTGGGTGCTCGCTGCGAACGAACGAGCGAAGGCGTTCTACACGCGGCAGGGCTGGCGGCCCGACGGCGCCACCGGGACCGAGACGCTCGACGGCGTCACCCTGGAAGTGGTGCGGTTCCACCGTTCGCTGTGAAGACCCCGGCTTTCGCTGCCGCCGCGGCGGCAGCGGCCGCGATCTTGGCGTCCTGTGTGGACACTCCCTCCCGGGAGACGAACAGGCGGTAGAAGATCGGCCCGCACGCCACGCGCACGACCTCGACGGCGTCGGTGCCCGCGGGGACTTCCCCGCGCTCGACGGCCCGGTCGACGACCACCGCCGAACGGGCGTGGCGGTCGACGTAGAACTCCTGCAGCGCGTCCGCCGCACGGGCGGAGAGGAAGGCCGCCGAGATCGACGCCGTCGGGAGCTCACGCTCGCCCGGCGAGGTGAAGTAGTGCACCAGCTCGGCGTTGATGCCGCGCAGGTCACCTTCGAGCGACCCGGTGTCCGGCGCGGCCCACTCCTGCTCGGTCCCCATCAGCAGGGCGGCCGCGACCAGGCCTTCGGCGGACTCCCACCGGCGGTACAGCGTCGTCTTGTGCACGCCGGAGCGCTCGGCGACCGCCTCGACGGTCAGCTCCGCGTAGCCGCGCTCGCCGAGCAGCTCGAGCGTCGCGTTCAGCGCGGCGAGGCGGGTGCGCTCGGTGCGGCCGCCCGGGCGCTGTGAGCCGATGGTCTCCAAATGCCACTCCTGGTGCGTCAGTGCGTCCAGTATGCCGACGGGAACGATTCACCGGCCCGTCGCAGGTCAGGTGTGCCCGTTCGGCTGCTTGCCGTAACGCGCCCGAAGGGCGTTCCCTACCGGTATGTCCGGGCGGAGGCGGGCCCTGATCGTCGCCAACGGCGAGTACGACAACGCGGGGCTGCAGCGGCTGGGCTCCCCCGCGGCGGACGCGGACGCGCTCGCCGGGGTGCTGTCCGACCGCGCGATCAGCGACTTCGAGGTCCGGGTGGTGCGCAACGAAACCGCGCACGTGGTGCAGGCGGAGGTCGAGGACCTCTGCGCCGAGGGCCGCCCTGACGACGTCCTCCTGCTCCATTTTTCCTGCCACGGCTTGAAGGACGACGCGGGCCAGCTGTTCTTCGCCGCCCGCAACACGCGCCCGGACCGCCTCCGGTCGACCGCGGTGCCCGCGCAGTTCGTGCAGCAGTGCCTGCGGCAGAGCCGCTCGCGCAGTGTGGTGCTGCTGCTGGACTGTTGTTACGGCGGTGCGTTCGGGCAGGGCGTGGCGGTCCGCGCGTCGGGCGACGCGAACGTCCTGGACAGCTTCCGCGGCGGCCGCGGCCGCGCGGTCATCACGGCGTCGAACTCGATCGAGTACGCCTTCGAGGGCGCCCGCCTGGCCGAAGGCGGCGTCGCGCAGCCATCGGTGTTCACGGCGGCCCTGGTGGAGGGCCTGCGAACGGGCGAAGCCGACCGCGACGAGGACGGCTGGATCGCACTGGGCGAGCTGTACGAGTACCTGTTCGACCGCGTCCGCGAGCGCAACCCGAAGCAGACACCGAGCCGCGACATCGAGATGCAGGGCGAGCTGTACCTGGCGAAGAGCCGGCGCCGCCGCATCAAGCCGTCCCCGATCCCACCCGACCTGGCGGGCGCGATCGCGGCGGAGAACCCGTTCACGCGGCTGGGAGCGGTGGCGGAGTTGAGAAGGCGGCTGGCGAGCTCGAACCTCGAAGTGGCGGTGGGGGCGTTCGAGGCGTTGAAGGCGATGGTGGACACGGACATCCAGCACGTGGCGGCGGCGGCATCGGCGGCCCGGGAGGACGCCGCGGCGCGCCGGAGGTGCGGTTCGAGGGGGAGAAGGAGACGGATCGGATCCGGTTGCTGGGGCCGCCGGTGGCGCGGGCGTGCGCGTTCGAGGCGTCCCACGACTGGATAGAGGTCCAGGAGGTGGCGGGTGGTGCGGAAGTCCGGGTGAGGCGGGGGCCGGAGGTGCGGCGGGGCAAGGTTGTGGTGACGGGCCCGACGGGGGAGACCGTGGTGGCGGTCGAAGCGGCGGCCGCGGCCCGGCCGGTGACGGGAACGCCGGAACCGGAGACCGAAGCGGCGGCCGCCCAGCCGGTCGCCACGCCGTGGCCCGGAGCCACCGCCGAACCGGAAGCCCCGACGGCCGGTGGCACAGCACCGGGGCCCGCGGTGGAGGCGGCCGGGCCCCAGCCCGGAGGCGTGGCGGCACCGCCCGACGCGGCCCGGCCGGTGGCCACAGCGCCGGAACCGGCCGCCGCCCCTCACTCGCTCCCGGCCGCGCCAACGCCACTCACCACCGGCCTCGGGCTCCTCACCGCCGCCGGCGGGGTGCTGGCCCTGCTACACGCTCGCGGGCGCCCAGCCCGGGCTGGAGTGGTTCGTCTGGCCGTTCGCGGTGCTCGCGGTCGTCGCCGGTGGCCTGGTCGTCACCAAGGCCCGGGCCGGGCTTCGCCGCGGTGTGGGGTCTCGTGATCACCTACTCCACCGGGCGGTTCCTCACCTCCGACAGCGACAACCACCTCGGGGCGGGCTTCGGGTTCCTCTTCACCGGCCTGCTGGCCGTGTTCGCGGCCGGGGTGGGCGCGGTGTGGGCGGTCCGCCGCGAGCTGCGGTTGCGCCGTCCCGACCGGTACTCGTGGGCCGCCATCGCGGCGGCCGTGCTCGGGGTGGCCGGCCTGACCGTCCAGTACGCCGTCGACAGCGGCGCGGGCGCGGCCGCGATCGGGGGCACCTTCGTCCTCACGGCCGCGCTGGTGCTGGCCGTCCCCGTCTTGGCCGCCGTCGTGCGGCCGCGGGGCTTCGGGGGCCAGGTCCTCCTCGGCTGGGCCTTCGCCGCGCTGAGCCTGCTCGCCGGCATCACCCGCTCCGGGCACCATCCGAACGTCGCGGGGCTGATCATCTGCGGGGTCTCGCTCCTCGTGTTCGCCGTAGTCGGCGGGCTGGCCGGGCGGAACCATCCGAACGGGCGACAGGCCTGAGTTGTCGCCCGGCCGGCGCCGGGGTACCACGACGATCATGAAGATGTGCGCAGCGGCAGTGGCGGCCGTCCTCGTGCTCGCCGGTCAGGCTCCGGCCGGGGCCGCGGGTGGGGTGCAGGCGGATCCGCCCAGCTGGGGGCTCGACCGGATCGACCAGCGCGCCGGGCTCGACCACGCCTACCACTACGCCGGTGATGCCTCGGGTGTCACCGTCTACGTCATCGACAGCGGTGTCGACGCCCGGCACCCCGACTTCCAGGGCCGCGTCGCGCCCGGGCGGGACTTCCTCAACGGGGGCTCCGACACCACCGACACCAACGGCCACGGCACCCGCCTCGCCGGGATCGCCGCCGGCAAGGACTACGGCGTCGCCAAGGGCGCGCAGGTCGTTCCGGTCCGGGTGCTCGACAAGGACGGCGGGGGCGCCACCGACCAGATCATCGCCGGCATCGACTGGGTCGCCCAGAACGCCCAGCAGCCCGCCGTCGCCGTCCTCGGGATCGGCGGGGTGCCGAACGACCAGCTCGACGCCGCCGTGAAGCGGCTCGCGGCCGTCGTCCCGGTCGCCGTCCCCGCGGGCAGCGAGACGGCCGACGCGAGCGGGTTCTCGCCGGGCCGGGTGGCCGAGGCGCTGACCGTCGGGGCCACCGACGCCCAGGACCATCCGGACAAGGCGTCGAACTTCGGCCAGGACGTCGACCTGTACGCACCCGGCGTGGACGTCCCGGGCCCGATCGCGGGCGGCGCCGGCGCGGGGCCGGAGTCCGGCACCTCGATGGCCGCGGCCTTCGCGGCCGGGGTGGCCGCGCTCTACCTGGCCCAGCACCCCCAGGCAACCCCAGCCCAGGTGGACGACGCCCTTGTCCAGGCGGCCACGCCGAACGCGCTCCGGGGGGTGCCGGAGGGCACCGCCAACCGGCTGCTTTACGCGCCGCCGGGATCCTGAAAGGCTGCCCAGGCCGGTCCTCGGCGAATCTTTCAACGTGCATGATGTCCATCACCTGGTATGGAACTCCCGCAGAGCGGGAAGAACCGGGTAACGTGCGTTGACTTACCGATCCATACGGGAAGGACCGGGCATGTTCCGCAAGGTGCTGGTGGCCAACCGCGGCGAGATCGCCATCCGCGCGTTCCGCGCCGGCTTCGAACTGGGCGCGGGCACGGTCGCCGTGTTCCCCCACGAAGACCGCAACTCGCTGCACCGGCTGAAGGCCGACGAGGCGTACGAGATCGGCGAACCCGGTCACCCCGTGCGCGCGTACCTCTCGGTCGACGAGATAGTGAGCGCGGCCAAGAAAGCCGGGGCGGACGCCGTCTACCCGGGTTACGGCTTCCTGTCGGAGAACCCCGACCTCGCGCGCGCGTGCGAGGAAGCGGGCATCACCTTCGTCGGGCCGAGCGCCGACATCCTCGAACTGACCGGTAACAAGGCCCGCGCGGTCAAGGCCGCGCGCGAGGCCGGGGTGCCGGTGCTCGGGTCGTCCGAGCCCTCGAGCGACGTCGACGCGCTGGTCGCGGCGGCCGAGGACCTGGGTTTCCCGGTGTTCGTGAAGGCCGTCGCGGGTGGTGGCGGACGCGGCATGCGGCGCGTCACGGAGCCGGCCCAGCTGCGCGAGTCCATCGAGGCCGCCGCGCGCGAGGCCGAGTCCGCCTTCGGCGACCCGACCGTCTTCCTGGAGAAGGCCGTCGTCGAGCCGCGGCACATCGAGGTGCAGATCCTCGCCGACGGCGCGGGCAACATCATCCACCTCTACGAGCGCGACTGCTCGGTGCAGCGGCGTCACCAGAAGGTCGTCGAGCTGGCCCCCGCGCCGAACCTCGACCCCGAGCTGCGCGACCGGATCTGCGCGGACGCCGTCAAGTTCGCGAAGCAGATCGGCTACCGCAACGCCGGCACCGTCGAGTTCCTGCTCGACAAGCAGGGCAACCACGTCTTCATCGAGATGAACCCGCGCATCCAGGTCGAGCACACGGTCACCGAAGAGGTCACCGACGTCGACCTCGTGCAGTCGCAGCTGCGGATCGCCTCCGGTGAGACCCTCGACGACCTGGGCCTGAGCCAGGACAAGATCTACCTGCGCGGCGCGGCGCTGCAGTGCCGCATCACCACCGAGGACCCGGCCAACGGCTTCCGCCCGGACACCGGGATGATCTCCGCCTACCGCTCGCCGGGCGGCTCGGGCATCCGGCTGGACGGCGGCACCGCCTTCTCCGGCACCGAGATCAGCGCGCACTTCGACTCGCTGCTGGTGAAGCTCACCTGCCGCGGCCGCGACTTCAAGACCGCCGTCGGCCGCGCGCGCCGGGCCGTCGCCGAGTTCCGGATCCGCGGCGTCGCGACGAACATCCCGTTCCTGCAGGCGGTTCTCGACGACCCGGACTTCCGCGCCGGGCGCGTCACGACGTCGTTCATCGAGGAGCGCCCGCAGCTGCTCACCGCGCGGCAGTCCGCCGACCGCGGCACGCGCCTGCTGACCTACCTCGCCGACCAGACGGTCAACAAGCCGAACGGCGAGCGCCCGAAGACGCCGGACGCCACGCTGAAGCTGCCGAAGCTCGCGAAGGACGCCCAGCCGGCCGACGGTTCGAAGCAGAAGCTCGTCGAGCTCGGCCCGGGCGGGTTCGCGGAGTGGCTGCGGAAGTCGCCGCACATCGGCGTCACCGACACGACCTTCCGCGACGCGCACCAGTCGCTGCTCGCCACCCGCGTCCGCACCAAGGACCTCCTGGCGGTCGCGCCGATCGTCGCGAACACCCTCCCCGGACTGCTGTCGCTGGAGTGCTGGGGCGGCGCGACCTACGACGTCGCGCTGCGGTTCCTCGCCGAGGACCCGTGGGAGCGGCTCGCCGCGCTGCGCGAGGCCGTGCCGAACATCTGCCTGCAGATGCTGCTGCGCGGGCGCAACACCGTCGGGTACACGCCGTACCCGACCGAGGTGACCACCGCCTTCGTGCAGGAGGCGACGAAGACCGGCATCGACATCTTCCGGATCTTCGACGCGCTCAACGACGTCGAGCAGATGCGCCCGGCCATCGAAGCCGTGCGCGAGACCGGGACCGCCGTCGCCGAGGTGGCGCTCTGCTACACCTCGGACCTGTCGGACCCGGGGGAGAACCTCTACACGCTCGACTACTACCTCAAGCTGGCCGAGCAGATCGTCGGCGCCGGGGCGCACGTCCTGGCGATCAAGGACATGGCCGGGCTGCTGCGCGCGCCCGCGGCGACCCGGCTGGTCACCGCGCTGCGCCAGGAGTTCGACCTGCCGGTGCACATCCACACCCACGACACCGCGGGCGGCCAGCTGGCCACCTACCTCGCGGCGATCAACGCGGGCGCGGACGCCGTCGACGGCGCGGTGTCGTCGATGGCGGGCACGACGTCGCAGCCGTCGCTGTCGTCGATCGTGGCGGCCACCGACCACTCCGACCGCACCACCGGGCTGAGCCTGGACGCGATCGGCGAGCTGGAGCCGTACTGGGAGAGCGTGCGCAAGATCTACGCGCCGTTCGAGGCCGGGCTGGCGTCGCCGACCGGGCGCGTCTACCACCACGAGATCCCGGGCGGACAGCTGTCGAACCTGCGGACGCAGGCCATCGCGCTGGGCCTGGGCGACCGGTTCGAGGACATCGAGGCGATGTACGCCGCCGCCGACAAGATCCTCGGGCACCTGGTGAAGGTGACGCCGTCGTCGAAGGTCGTCGGCGACCTCGCGCTGCACCTGGTCGGCGCGGGCGTGTCCCCGGCGGACTTCGAGGCGGAGCCGAACAAGTTCGACATCCCCGACTCGGTGATCGGCTTCCTGCGCGGCGAGCTCGGCGACCCGCCCGGTGGCTGGCCGGAGCCGTTCCGCACCAAGGCCTTGGAGGGGCGCGCGGCGGCGAAGCCGGTCGCCGAACTGTCCGAAGAGGACCGTTCCGCGCTGGCGTCGGAACCGCGCCGGACGCTCAACCGGCTGCTGTTCCCGGCGCCCACCAAGGAGTTCGAGGCGCACCGCGAGGCCTACGGCGACACGTCCGTGCTGCCCAGCAAGGACTTCTTCTACGGGCTGCGCCCGGGGGAGGAGTACCAGGTCGACCTCGAGCCGGGCGTCCGGCTGCTCATCGAGCTGGAGGCGATCGGCGAGGCCGACGAGCGCGGCGTGCGCACGGTGATGTCGACGCTCAACGGCCAGCTGCGGCCGATCCAGATCCGCGACCGCTCGATCGCCTCGGACATCCCGGCGACCGAGAAGGCGGAGAAGGGCAACCCGAAGCAGGTCGCGGCGCCGTTCGCCGGCGTGGTGACGCTGCAGGTGTCCGAGGGCGACACGGTCGAGGCCGGCGCCACGGTCGCGACGATCGAGGCGATGAAGATGGAGGCCTCGATCACGGCGTCCGCGGGCGGCAAGGTCGGCCGGCTGGCGATCAACTCCGTCCAGCAGGTCGAAGGCGGCGACCTCCTGCTCGTCCTGGAATGACGCTGGTCAACGCGGTCCCGCAGCGCCAGGGCGCGGTGGGACCGCGCGCGGCCGAGCTGCCCGACGGCTGCCTGGCGCTCGCGGAGCTGGCCGGGCACGTGCTCGGCCGGCCGGTACACCACGTCCGGCAGACGACCGAAGTGTCCGAAGTGGACCGGGGGATCGCCTCCCGTGCGGTGCTGACGGGCCCGAACCGCTCGGCGCAGCTGGCCGCGCTGGAGGCGCCCGGCGGCCCGGTCCTCACGATCGGCGGTGACTGCGGCGTCGAGCTGGTCCCGATCGGCGTGGCCCGGTTCCGGCACGGACCCGGCCTGGGCGTGGTGTGGTTCGACGCCCACCCGGACCTGAACACGGCCGCGTCGTCTCCGTCCGGCGCGTTCCACGGGATGGTGCTGCGGTCGCTGCTCGGCGAGGGCGACCCGGAGTTCGCGGCTTCCCCGGCCCTGTCCCCGGGCCGCGTGGCCCTGGCGGGGACCCGCGTGTTCGACCCGGAGGAACGGGCGGCGGTCGCGCGCGGGCTGGCGGTCACGTCGGTGGATGCCTTGGCGGGGGCGGAAAAGCTGTACGTCCACGTGGATCTGGACGTGCTCGACCCGGCGGAGTTCGCGGGCCTGAACTACCCGGAGCCGGCCGGCTGGACGATCTCGCGCCTGGTGTCCGAGCTGGACGCCCTGGCCGGCTACGAGGTCGTCGGCGCGGGGATCACGGAGTGCGTGGGCACGCCCCGCGAGGTCGAGGTGCTGGCGCCCGTCCTGGAAGCGGTGGGCCGGCTGCTCGTGAGTGGTAATTAGGGTTCTAACCCGAATTACCACTCACGACCAGGCCGCGCGGAGAGCGTTGAGGGCGGTGTCCAGGTCGGCGCCGAGGTCGCGGGCCTCGGTCGCGTAGGCCGCCGCGGCGGACAGCAGCAGCTCCGCCGGGGCCGGGCGGCCGGAGGGGATGGTCACCACCGTGCCGCGGGCCCGGGCCGTCGCCACCCAGCCCGCCGCCTCCAGCTCGCGGTACGCCCGGGCCACCGTTCCGGACGCCAGTCCCAGGTCCCGGGCCAGCTGGCGGATCGGCGGCAGGCGCGCCCCCTCCGCCAGCGCCCCGGACGTCACCGCGCGGACGATCTGGTCGTGCACCTGCCGCCAGGGAGCGAGCCCGTTTTCCGTGTCGACGACGATCTTCACGCGGCCGCCGGCTGCCGCTTCAGCGGCGCAGTCACCGCCAGGAACGCGGCCAGGCCGGCCACGACCGTCAGCAGGGAGCCGAGGTTGCCCGCCGGCCAGCCGACCGCCGAGCAGGTGGCGATGCCCAGCCCGATCGCGACCCGCGCGCTGCGGCGGCGCAGGGCCAGGTCGGCGCGCGGCGCGCCGGTCGCCGGGCGGCGGACCGCCAGCAGCGTGATCGCCCAGCAGATCAGCGTGGTGCCCGCGGCGATCGCCAGCAGGGTCCATTGCGCGGTCAGCGCCAGGTGCACGATCGCGCCGGCCGACGCCAGCCCGCTCAACACCAGCGCCCACACCGGGACGACGTCGAGCAGGGTCCGCGGCGCGAGCACCGCCTCCCGGCGCGCGCCCCGGGACGGCCGCTGGGCGAGCAGCTCGGCGATCAGCCCGCCGAGCAGCAGCGTGGCCACGACCGACGTCCCCGTCGTGTCACCCAGGATCGGCGGGATCGCCAGGAAGAGCCACGGGTACCAGAGCCGCCGCCGCTTGAGGTAGCGGACGGCGAGCGCGATCTCGCCGGCGTCCGGGTCCGGGACGCCCCACCGTTCGAGCAGGCGCCGCCCGTGCTTGTCCCCCGGCCAGAGCGCGATCAGGATGGCCAGGCCGACCAGGCCCAGGATCAGCCCGACCCCGAGCGCGTTGTCCCACGGCATGCCGTACCTCCTCGCTTGTATCAACCACACGATACAAGCGATCGGGGCGAAGCGCGACGTTCGTCCGTTCGTACGCAGGATCTCGCGCACTCGGCGGGGTAGTTGTCAGCGTTGTGCAGGCATGGCTCGTGAACTTGTCACGAAGCTGACAAGAAATCGGTTTCCCTTCGAAGGTGTGACACGTTCGGGGTTAGTTTTTCGATGTGTCCGGTGTCACCCCGCACCAGGCGCGGGGTGCTCGGCCACGCGTCGGCGGGGTCGCCGGGTGGGAGCGAAGGAGCTGCGATGTCGGTCGAGCGCGGATTCGATCACGCTGCGCCGCCGCCCGCCGCACTACCCCGCAAGCTCGCCGACATCCTGCGCCCCGAGCTCGCCAGCCTCGCCGCCGAGATCGTCGACGAGATCCGCGCGACCATCCCGGCCTACGCCCGCCCGCTGGACGGCCCCTACGGCAAGTCGATCCGGGCCGGCGTCGAGTACGCGATCACGCTGTTCGTCGCGCAGATCGCCGACCCGACGGTGTCCAAGGAGCAGTCCCACGAGGTGCACCACCGGCTGGGGCAGAACGAAATGCGCGAAGGCCGCAGCCTCGACACGCTGCAGTCGGCCTACCGGGTCGGCGCGCGTGTGTCGTGGCGGCGGATCATGCGCGTCGGGCGAAGAAGCGGGCTCTCGTCGGCGGTGATGTCCCAGCTGGCCGACGCGATGCTGGCGTTCATGGACGAGCTCGCCTCCGTCGCGCTCGACGGTTACCTGGAGGCGAAGGCGCGCACGGCGGGAGCGCTCGACACCTGGCGCCGCAAGCTGCTGCACCTGATCCTCGAGACGCCGCCCGCGTCCCCGAAGGCGATCGCCGAGCTGGCCCAGCTGATCGGCTGGCCGGTGCCCACCGACGCGACGCCGGTGGCGGTCTGCCCGGCCGACGGGGTCGCCCCGGCCCGCCGTCACGCGGGCCTGGACGCGGACATCCTCGCCGAGCTCGACACCCCGGACCCGAAGCTGGTCGTCCCCGGTGAGCTCGGCGGCGCCCGGCTGGCGACGCTGCAGGTGGCGCTGCCGGACTGCCGGCTCTCGATCGGGCCGTGTGTGCCGCTCGCGTCCGTCGCGGACTCCCTGCGCTGGGCCCGGAACGCGCTCCAGCTGGCCGAACGCGGTGTGCTGACCCCGCGGCCGGTGCTGCGCGCCGAGGAGCACCTGGCGACGCTGCTGGTCAACTCCGACACCGGGCTGGTCGGCACGCTGCGGCACCGCCTGTTCGCGCCGCTGGCGGACATGACGGGCAAGCAGCAGGAGCGGCTGCTGGAGACGCTGCGGGCGTGGCTGGACAGCCAGGGCAACGTCGTCGAGATCGCGGAACGCCTGGGGGTGCACCCCCAGACGGTCCGCTACCGCATGCGCCAGCTGCAGGCCACGTTCGGCGAGAGCCTGCGCGACCCGTCGGCCCGCTTCGAGATGGAGCTGGCCCTGCGCGCGGGCGCCGCGCCGCTGCCGCTGCGCTACCCGGTCACCGAGCTGCTCCCGGCCCCGCGCTCCGGCGGTCTCCGTCCACAGTGGACGCCGCGGTAGCCGGGCGCTTCGCCCGGCCACCGCGGTCGGTCAGGGGACGTCGACCTGCCAGGAGGCGTCGGCTGCGTAGCCGGTCGGCGTGTCGTACGGGTGCTGGCCGCTGGAGTCGGCCGCCCACACCTGCGTGCTGAACTGGCGGACGAACCGGCCCCGGGCGCTGAACGACTCGAGCGTGACCCCGGCGCCGGAGAGCCCGGCCTTCGAGCACCACGTCGCGTCCGCGCGGAACTGGTCGGTGCCGTCGGACGCGGCGAGCACGACCCGCAGCCCCTGCTGGCGCAGGTAGTACTCGGGGTGCGCCACCGATTCGAACGAGTGGCACGTCGAGTCGGCCTTGCCGGGGACGACCCGCCACGCCGTGTCCGCGCCGGCCCCGGCGCCGACCACGGCGTCGGTCAGGCCGCGCAGGTACCAGCCCGAAGCCCCGGCGCTCTGCGACCGCACGGACTGGACCAGCACCGCGTCCTCGTACTGGCCGAGCCGCAGGAAGCGGTCGACGTCGTCGTCCGTGCCGGCCATCGCGGTGTTCGCCCCGGCGACGAGCGCGGGGTGCACGCGGCTCTGCTCGGCGCGCGTCCGCAGCTCGAACAGCAGCCGCCGGTCCGCCTCGCCCTTCTTCCGGATCCAGGTGAACCAGTCCTGCAGGTTGGCGCTGTGGATGCCGGTGCCGACGTAGGCCTTCAGCTGGGCGGGATCCATCGTCCGCAGCGCGCGCTCGGCCGCGGCGCGCACCTCGGTGCCCGCCTTCGCGACCTGCCAGAGGTCGAGCACGAAGTTGACGTCCGGCTCGACGAGCTGGCCTTCGGTCGGCACCACGGCGACCACTGCCGCGGCCCGGACCCGCGCGTCCCGCTCCGCCCGGGCCGCCTTCTCCGCCTCGCTCGCCTGGGTGTCGGCGTCGATCGCGTCCTGCTGGTCGGCCGCACGGGCGGTGAAGATCCCGGTGAGGATGAAGTCCCGCTGCGCGGCGGCGTCACCCTGGTAGGCGGCCAGCGCCGCGAGCTTCAGCTTCGGCCCGGAAGCGTTCTCCCACATGGCGAAGGCGAACTCGCGGTCGCTCTGGATCAGCAGCACCGGTGACGGCGTGATGTTGTTGACCAGCGCGGCCCGCTGCTTGGCTTCGCGAGCCGCCCGCGCGACCGCGTCGTCGCGCAGGATCCGGGCCTGGTCGCGGGCGTTGGCGTCGTGGACGCCGGTCTTGATCCACTGCGTCCACTCCGCCTCGACACCCGCGTAGGCGAGCTGCGCCGACGCCCGCACCTCGGTGCCGGTCGCCCGCTGCCACAGCGCGAACACGAAGTTCCGGTCGGTGAGGATCAGCAGGTCGGGGCTCGCGACGAGGCCGATCTCCTGCGCGGCCCGGACCTTGTCGTCCTGGGTGGCGCTGCGGGGCGCGTCGGCCGTGGTGGCGGCTTCGGCCCGCGGGACGAACGCCGGGGCCGTGGTCCCGAGCAGCGCGAGCGCCGCGGCGCCCGCCACGAGCCCCAGCCGGGTTCTGCCTGTCATCGCCGTGCTCCTTCAGCTCGCGGGGTAGACGGTCGCCACGCCGGTGGCGGTGTCGTAGTCGATGCGGCCGCGTTCGAACGTGCTGCGGCGGCCGCCGGGGATGACGACCTCGTCGGACGTCGGGTAACCGAGCGTGGACTTCTCCCCGCCGAGGGAGAGCCACTTGGCGCGGATCTCGCCGAGCACGACGTGCGCGCCCGCGCGGTCGACCGAGTAGATCGAGCCGCCGCCGGCGAAGTTCACGAACCGGCCGGCCTTGTCGGACGTGCAGGCCTCGTCGGTGATCGGCACCCCGAGCGCCGGGTGCCCGCCCAGGCGCAGGTAGGCGGCCAGGATCTCGGGTGACGCGCAGGTCGTGCCGCGTCCGGTGGTCAGCGGGTGCACCGCGCCGCCGCGGCTCCAGTAGCTGCGGAAGGCGACCTGCCCGGGCGCGGTCCGGCGCTGGAAGTCCCGGTACCGCACGGCGCCGTCGACCTGCTCCGGCCCCAGCGGCGAGACCAGCAGGTCGGTGTAGGGGTCGTAGTCGGGCAGGTACTTGTTGAGCCAGTTGACCGTGATCTCGGTCGAGTCCGGCAGCGGTTCGGTGACCCACCAGTAGAACTCGATGCCGAGCCCGGCGCGGCCGTCGGCCTGCCGCGTCAGGAAGTCCGCGCCGCCGCGCAGGGTCACCCCGGCGCCGGGCAGGATGTTGTCGACGCACCAGGTGGCGTTCCAGCCGAAGTCGACGGTCCCGTCCGCCGGCCGCACCCCGACCTGCGTCTTCTTGCCGTCGAAGTACCGCGCGAGGTAGTAGTTCGGCTTGCTGGGCGACTCGAGGGAGAAGCAGTCCTCGCCGGCCAGCCCGGCGACGATCCGCCAGGTCGCGTCGAGCCCTTCGCCCGCAACGGGTTCCGCGGCACCCGGCTTGACGACCAGGCCGTCGGCGGTCTCGCGCAGGTACTGCCCGGCGATGTTGCCGTTGACGGCGTTGCGGCTGAAGGACTGCGTCAGCGTGTCGTACTGCCCCTGGTCGAGGAACGCGCGCACGGCGTCGACCCCGCCGGCGAGCGCCCGCTCGGCGGCCCGCGCCAGCCGCGGCTGGATGCCGCCGACCACGGCCTTGTGCCGGATGTCGTCGACGAGCACCCGGTCGGCCTCGGCCTTCTGGGCCAGCACGGCGGCGACGTCACGCCAGTTGGCGTCGTAGACACCGGTGTCGATGAAGCGCTTCCAGTCCGCCCGGACGCGGCTGCGGAGCGCGGTGACGGCGGCCTTCTCGATCTCGCTGCCCGGCCGGGCGCCGTCGGCGATGACGCGGAGGACGTCGTCGTCGGGCAGGCTGACGATGTCCGGGGTCGGGATGACCCGCACGACGGACACCGCGCGGCCCCGGGCCGCCTCCGCGGCTTTGCGGATCTTCTCGGCCTCGGTGGTCTGCTGGTCGGCGTTGATGGCGTCCTGCTGGTCGCCGGCGTGCGCGGTGCGGAGGCCGTTGCTGATGAGCTCCTTCTGTTCGGCGGCCGTCCCACCGAGGGCGGCGAGGATCGCGGCCCGCACGCGCGGCCCGGTGACCCGGCCGAAGACGGTGAAGAGGAAGTCACGGTCGTTCTGGATCACGAGCTCACCATCGGGCACGACACCCAGCACGATCAGGGCGGCTTCCTTCGCTTCCCGCGCGACTCGAGCGGCCTCGGCGTCCCGCATCTGCTGCTGCTGGTCCCGCTCGTTGGCGGCGAGGATCCCGGACTTGATCCATTCGGTGCAGGCGAGATCGGTCCCGGCGAAGGCGAGTTCGGCGGAGGCGCGCACCTCGGAGCCGGTAGCTTGGCGCCAGAGGGCGATGACGAATTCCTTGTCGCGGAGGAGAAGCATCGCGTCGGTGGGGACGACGCCGAGAGTCCGGGCGGCCCGGACCTTTTCGGACTCACTGGCGACGGGCGGTACTTCGGCGGCGGCGGTGACGCCGGTGGGCACGACCGTCGCTTCCGCAACGGGAACGACGAGCGCGGTCGCCGCCACGACGGCGACGGCCAAGGTGGCGAGTGCTCTCACGGTGTCTCTTCTTCCTCCGCGGGGTCGCGGACTTCCCATCCGGACCAGTCGTGGTATTCGTGGTGGTGGGCGGTGAACCCCATGGCCCGCACGACTTTCACGAGCGCCTCTTCCATGGCGGCTTTGACCTCGCCGTAGCGTTGGGCGTCGGCGTGGTCCACCTCGCCGTCGACGGGCTCGATCAGCCTCTGCGGCCACGAGGGGTGGACGTACCAGTGGAGGAACACCCCCGGTGCGTAACGCATCTTCTTGACTTCGACCTCGGCGCCGCCCGCCTCGGTGGGATCGCCGGGAACGGCGAAACCCGCGGTGCGCAGGTGATCGGTCACCCGTTCGGCGAGCAGGCGGAGGCGGTGTTCGTGGGCTTCGTCGATGAAGAGCTCGGGGTTCAGCATCAGGGACGTCTTCCGTTTCCGGTCGGTGCGGTTGCGGTCAACGCGAGGGGGATCGGCTCGCGGCTCGGTGGTGCCGTCGGCGCAGGCTCCGGGACGAGGACGTTCTCCGACCCGGCGAACATCCCCCGCCGATGCTTGGCGGCGAGGACGAACTTCTTGAGGACGTCCTTCGCGCCGCTGTTGAGAGTCGCGTTGTCATACCAGGGAACGGACCAAGAGACCTTCGCGTTCCTGTTCAAGACCCGGGCGAGTTCGGGTTCGCAACTGGCGGGACAAGGCGCACGCTCGGTGTACAGCCCTTGGATCTCGTGCGGGGATACTCCGGCTGCCTCCAGCGTTCGGAGGATCTGGACTTCGGCGTGCCCGTCCCACTTGCTGGATTCGATCACCATGTTCGGAACGGGGCCCTTGGACCAGCCGGGCACGTAGGCGACCGCGACGTTGTGGTCCGCGTCGAAGAACCCCATCCCCAGGCGGGCGTCGACAGCGGTCCGGCTGAGGAGATCGCTGTCGTATTCGATCTTGCCGCAGCCGAAGTCCGGGATGTCCGACGTCGCCGTGGGGGGTGCGCCGCCCCCGGTTCCGGCTGGGGCGAAGCCGCTACCGCCGCCGAGAATGCTGAGCCAGCTGCAGTACTTGTGCAGCCGGGTGAGGATGCTCAGCACCTTCGCGGCCAGCTTTTCGATGCGTTCGGACCGCAGGATCCACTTGCCGATGTTCGCGACCACTGCGGCGATGGCCTTGACGATCGCCTTGCCCTTGACGAATGGCAGGACCAGGCCGACCACGTTCACCACGGTCCAGAGGCAGGCCGCGATGTCGCCCTCGCCGAGGCAGTGCTTGAGGTCATCGACGCCCAAGAACTCCAGCAGGACCTCGGCGCCGGCATCGAGCAGGAAGTTGGTGAGGTCCTGCCCGCTGAGGCACTCGGCGGCCGCGGTCCGGTACTCCGCGAGCGTCGCGCGGCCTTCCGGATCCGAGTTGAGCAGCTCGGCATCCTCGACCGTGAGGCCGGGCAGGCAGCCGCTCCCGATCAGATTCTCGAGTTGCCGCCGGTCCTCGTCGCGTTGCCGTTGGTCGGCTTCGGCCTGGTCCGCCGCGCGCTGGGCGTCCGCGGCGGCGTCGCGGGCTCGCTGGGCAGCGTTCGATGTCTCCTGCGCGTGGACCCTGGCCCGTTCGGCCGCCGCGGCTGCTTCGCGGGCGTAGCTGTCGGCCTGGTCGGCTGCCGTCCGGGCCGCTGCCGCATCGGTTTCCGCCTGGGTCGCCGCCGCTCGGGCAGCGGTCGCCTGGCCCTCGGCGGCGTCCGCGGCCAGGCCCGCGATCGCCGCGTCCGAAGCCGCGTTGTTCGCCTCCTGCCGGGCCTGGGCGGCGTTCTCGTGGGCTTGCACGTCGTAGCCGTTGGCTGTGTTCGCCGCGTCGCGGGCGGCGCTCGCCGACCCCGCCGCGTCCGCCGCGGACCGCTGCGCCTCGGCCATGGACTGCGCGGCGGCCGATGCCGACTTCGCGGCGTTGGCCGCCGCCTGGAACGCCGCCTTGGTGTCGGCGGCCGCGTTGTCGGCGGCCTGCTGGGCCTGGGTCGCCGCGAGCTTGGCTTCGTCCGCCCGAGTCTGCGCGGCTCGCGCCTGTTCGTCGCCCACGGCCTGGGCCTGCGCCGCGACCTCGGCGACGAAGTCGGCGTCGAGGTCGGTCCCGGTGAACGGGGCCACCACGACGATCGCGGTGTTCGCCGGTGCGGTGATGGCGGCCGACGACTCCCGCGCGGCGAGCGCGGCCCGGTTGGCGAGGTTCGCCTGGGTCGCGGCGGAAACGGCCTCGCTGAACGACTCGGCCGCGTTCTGCCCGGCCCGGACGGCGTCCACCGTGGCCAGCCGGGCCTGCTCGGTGGCCTGCTCGGCGAGCGTGGCGGCGGTGCGGGCGGCTTCCGAGGCCTTGACCTCTTCGGCCGTCGCGGTGGCGGCTGCGGCGTTCGCCCGCGTGGCGGACAAATGGGTGTCCGCGGCAGCGGATTCAGCGCTGTCCGCGGCCAGGTCCGCGTTGGCCGCGGCCTGCTCCGCCTCCTGTGCGGCGGCGCGGGACGCGGCGGCGGCCGCAGTGGCCTTGGTCGCCGCTTCGCGGGCCCGCGCGGCGGCGCCGGTCGCTTGGTTGGCCGCGTCGCGGGCCTGCCGGGCTGCCGTTGCCGCGCCCGCAGCGTCCGCGCGGGCCTCCTGGGCCGCGGCCCAGGCCGGCGCTTCCTGTGCGGTGCCCCGTGCCGCGGCGGCCGACGCCTCCAGCGCCTGTGCGCGGGCTTCGGCGGCGTCCCCGGCCCGCTGGGCGGCCCAAGCCGCGTCCCGCGAGGTCTTGGCATTCTGCTCTTCCCGCCGTGCGGTGTCCTCGCACCCGGCGGCGATGTCCTCCTGCGCACGGGCACGCGCCAGGTAGGCGGCGGCATCGCGCTTCTTGGCCTCCGCCTCGCCCCGCGCCCGGCTCGCCTCGGCTGCGGCCTGGTCGGCCTGCTGGCGGTAGCGGGCCGCCTCATCACGCTGGCGTTCGGCCTCTTGACGGGCCGTGCGCGCCTTTCCCGCCTCCTGCCGCGCGGTCGACAGTGCGTCATACGTGCGTTGCAGGTCCTCCCAGGCCTGGTTACGAGCCGTCTGGGCGACGAACCGGGCCTGGTCGGCACGCACGGCGGCGTCCTTCGCCGCCTGGGCCTGGTCCGCGGCCGCCGCGGCCAGCGATGCGGCCTGGCGGGCGTGCTCGTCGGCGTGCAGACGCCACTGCCGCGCCTCCTCCGCCCGGGCCGCCGCCTCGTTCTGGTGCCCGATCGCCGCGTCGGTGGCCATCGTCGCGTCGAGCGCGTGCTGGGCCGTCTGGATCGCCGACACCGCCGCCTGCGCCGCGGACGCCATGCCCCGGGCCAGCTTCGCCCAGTCGGCGCCGTAGGGCAGGCCCACCTCGACCAGGATGTTCGCCTCGGCCGTCGACGCCGCCGAGGCGTTCTGGGCTTCCGTCGCCGCCTGGCCCGCGAGATCCAGCTGCCGCTGGGCTTCCTGGCGGACCAGGCTGAACGTCTCGGGGGAGTGGTGGCCGCCCGCGGTGTTCGCCGCCAGGATCTGCGCCGCCTGGCGGGCCGCCGTGCCCGCCGAGACCATCGCGTTCGCCGCGCGCTGCAGTGCGCGGACGCCCCGGCCGTTGGCGACCAGGAGGTTCTGCCGGGCGTGGGACGCGCGAGCCGCGCGCTGGGCCAGGTCGCTCGCCGCCTCGGCGGCCTTGTTCCGCTCTTCGAGGTCCTTCAGGTACTGCTCGCGCGCGGCGGCGTCGCGCTGCGCGGCCGCGACGTAGCCGCCGTTGAAGAACGCCACGATCGCCGCGTCCCCGGCCGCGAGCGCCTGCTGCGCGGCGAGCTTGACCTCCGGCCCGGCGGAGCCGGCCAGCGCCGTCACCCGCGCCCGCAGCTCGTCGGCGCGCGCCTGCGTGTTGCGGCGGGTGCGCTCGTCCCGCTCGGTCGCGATGCCTCGGCCGTAGTCCAGGAACGCGGCCCGGTCGGCGTCCGAACCGGCCAGCACCCGCTCGACCTCGGCGTTGAAGATCGGGCCGCCGGTGCCGCGCAGGCCCAGGACGGCCTCGCGGTTCAGCCGGGCTGTGTTGTCACGACGCGCCTGGGCCCGTTGCTGCGCCTCGACCTCGCCGGTGTCGAGGAACTCCCAGATCGCGTCCTCGGTGCCGGCGTCCAGCGCCGCCTGCGCCGCCTCCCGCACTTCGGGCTCTTCGGACAGCTGGGCGATGTCGGCGACGAGCTTCCACAGCCGCGGGTCGATCGGCTCGCCCATCCCGCTTTCGCCGTCCCAGCCCGGGTAGTCGGTGTGCGGGATCGGCCTCGGGGTGCCGGCCGGCGGGTCTTCGACCGCCACGGCCGTGGGCGCGGGCGTGATCGCACCGACGTCGGTCGTGGCGAAGACGGTGAACGCCAGCACCAGGGCGAGCAGCTTCGTGACGATTCCGTGCGGCATTTTCCTCGTCCTGTCGAGAGAGAAGGGAAAGCGCTTACCGAGCCGCCGTGAATTGCGGATTCCGCATCCGGGTTTCCCCGTCGACGGCTTGGGTGAGCAGGTCGGTCCAGAAGCCGGCCTGCCCGGCCGCCCAGTCCTGTTCGGCCGCCCAGGCGGCCCGGGTGGGATCGGCCGCGTCGCGCACGGCCTGCCAGTTCGGCCCGGTCGCGGCCTGCGCGGCGGCGGCGATCGCGGCCCAGTTCGCGGCCTGGTCCCGGGCGACCTGCCCGGCGTCCGCCCACGCGGTGCGGGGCGGCCCGGTCTGCTCGCCGACCCGCTGCCACGCCCGCGCGGCGGCGTCCCGCAGCTGGGCCTCGACCTCGTCCGCGGCGTCGAGAGCGGCACGTTCGGCTTCCTGCGCGTCGACGACCAGCCGCCGGACATTGGCCAGCCAGCGGGCCTCCTGCTCGGCGTCACGCAGGCGGTGCGCCTCGAGGTCGAGCTCCGCGCCGGTGGCCCAGCCGTAGGCGAAGAACTCGACGACGTCGGCGTCGGTGGCGTCCGGCCGGGTCGCCCACGCGGCGGCGGCGCGCACCTGGGCGCCCGGGTCGTGCCCGGCGAGCGTGCGGACGTACTGCCGATCGGCTTCGGCGAGCGCCTCCTGCTGGCTCCCGTCCGCCTCGCGCGCGGCCCGGTCACGCTGCTCGGCGGCCGCGAAACCACTGCGCACGAACAACTCCCGGTCCGAGTCGGCGCCGAGCAAGGCGCGTTGCGCGGCGGCGTTGACTTCGGGCGCGTAGGCCGCGGTGTAGGTCAGGAGCACGCGCCGGCAGAAGTCCGAGTTGACCGACGCGGTCTCGGCCGCGCGCTGTTCGGCGGCGGCGAGCCCGAAGTCGAGGAACTCGTAGACGACGTCGTCGTTCTCGTCGGCCCAGGCCACCCAGGCATCGGCCCGCACGGCGGCGCGAGGGTCCTTTCCGGCCAGCCGCCGGACGAGTTTCCGCGCGGTGGCCGCGGGATCGGCGGCGAGCACGGAAATGTCCGAAGTGGACACAGCGATGGCCGGGACCTCGCAGACTCCCGTCGCCGCGGCGGCGACCAGCGCACCGCACACGAGCACACGCAGACGGCCCATCTGTATCCCCCCAGTGGCCAACGGCGGCAAACCGCCCAAGCCACGTGAACGTAACACCGGGTGCGACGGTGATCAATCGGCTGTTCGGCGGCGTCGGCGTTTTTTGTCGGAATCGGATGAAAAACGAGGTTGTGTGCGAACTTTCTTGTGTGGCTCCCGATTTCGTGGTTAGCCTCGCGGAATGGCAAGGGGGGAGCCGGGATGAAACCTGCGTTCGGAAGGCGCGCCGCACTGCGGGGCGCGGCGGTGCTCGCCGCGGGCGCGGCCGTGCCGGTGGGCACGGCGGCCGCGGACGGGTTCCCGGAGCTCACCTGGCGGGCCACCTCGGTGTCCATCCCCGCCCAGCCGTTCCGGACGCGGATCGTCTCCGGGATCCCGGCCACCATCACCTACGGCGCGCCGGTGACGCTCGGCCCGGTGGTCGTGCAGGCGATCAGCGACGACCACCTGGCGTCGATCGCCCGCGCCGTCGGCTACACCTCCCTCACCGCGACGGTCACCGCGTCGGTCGTGGTGACCGACGCGCGCGGCCTGTCCGGCCGCCTGCCGGTGACGGTCTTCTTCCCCCGCGTGGCGTTCCCCACCGGCGCGGTCGAGACGGTCCTGACCGGAACGGCCACCCTGACCGGAGCGCCCCAGCTGCCCTCTGCCCGCAACCCCGGCACCGTGCGGATCGAAGTGGAGCCGAGCGCGACGGGCGCGGTCACCCTGTTCAAGAACAGCGGGGCCGCCCAGCCGTTCACCAGCGCCATCACGCTCTGGCCGCCCACCCAGGACCGGCTGGCCGCCACGCTCGAGGTGAAGTGACCGTGGTGACCTTCGGCCGGCGTCCGGAGTGCCCGCGGTGATCGGGTACGGGCAGCCGGTCACGCTCGGCCCGGTCGTCTTCCAGGTGCTCGGCAACGACCTCCTCGGCGGCCTGGCCCGCGCGGCCGGGTACGACGCGGTGTCCGCGAAGCTCACGACGGAGGTGGTCGTCACGGATGCGCGGGAGCTGGTCCTCACCGGCACGGCCGCCGGGGCGCTGACTTTCCACCGGATCGGTTCGGGCGCCTCGACCCCGCTCGGCTTCCAGGCCGCGCTCGCCCCGGACCAGGATCCGCTGCTCGCGACGATCGAGGTGCGTTGACATGGCCCCCTTTGGCCGGCGCACGGCGTTGCGCGGCGCGGCCGTGCTCGCCGGGACGGGTCTGCTCACCGGAGCCGCGGCCGGTGTCCTCGACGAGCTGAGCTGGGACCTCGACGCCTGGGTGCTCGGCGGCGAGACGATGCGGACGCGGATCCTCTCGGGCATCCCCACCTCGATCGCCTACGGGCAGCCCGTGACGTTCGGGCCGGTGACGGTCCGGATGGTCTGCAGCGACCAGATCAGCGCCGGCGCGTGGGCGACCGGCCACAACGTCCTTTCCGCGGTGTTCCCGGTGACGGTCGTGGTGGCCGACGCGCGCGGGCTGTCGGGCCGGTTCGGGGTCGACGTCACCATCCCGCGGACCCCGATCCCGGTGGACGAAGGAGACTTCGTCATCACCGGCACGGCGACCCTGTCCGGCCGCGACACCCCGACGGCGCGGAACCCGGGGCCGATGACGGTCACCATCGAGCCCGAAGCGTCCGGGTTCGTGCAGCTGTACGACGTGCGGACCGGCCAACCGGAGCCGGTGGAGTGCCGGGTGCGCCTCAAGCCCGGCCAGAACCCCCTGCTCGCGACGATCGAGGTGCGGTGAACGTGGCTGGTGAGACGTCATTCGGGAGACGGACGGCACTGCGGGGAGCAGCCGCCGTGACGGTGGCGTCGGCGGTGGGGACCCCCACCGCGGACGCGGCCGAGTTCGGCGAGCTCATCTGGCGGGCTTCCGCACCCGGCATTCCCCCGCAGCCGTTCCGGACGAGACTGCTCTCCGGAGTGCCCGCGACCGTCGCCTACGGCACGTCGGTGGTGCTCGGCCCGGTGGTCGTGCAGGCGATCAGTGACAAGAACTTCGCCGGCCTGTTCCGCACCTCGGGGTACACCTCGTTCAGCGCCACGGTCACCGGCGCGGTCGTGGTCACCGACGCGCGAGGCCTGTCCGGACGCTTCCCGGTGACGATCGTCTTCCCGCGGATCACGGTGCCGGCCACGCCCGTCGAGACCGTGCTGACCGGCGTCGCCACGCTGGCCGGGCCAGCGCAGCTGCCCGCGGTCCGCAACGCCGGTCCGATGAAGATCGAGGCGGCGACTCCCGCCGAGGGCGCCGTCACAGTGTTCAAGGACAGCGGGGCCACCGCTTCCTACACCAGCCGGATCACTCTCTTCCCGCCCAACCAGGTTCCCCTGGCCGCGACGATCGAGGTGCGCTGAACGTGTTCATGGAACCGAAGACCGCGGCCGCGCTGGACGGGGCGAAGGCCCGGCTGGCCGAGCAGTACCTCAGTGATCCCAACGTGGTCGGCGTCGCGAAGGGCTTCCGCACCCGCGGTGGTGAGCTCACCGGCGAGCCGGTCGTTATCGCGCTGGTCCGCAAGAAACGCCGTGCCGCCCTGGTTTCCCGGCGGCGGCTGCTGCCCGCCACGGTCGGCGGACACGGCGTCGACGTCGTGGAGACCGGCGAGTTCCGGTTCTCCGGCGCCACCAAAGCGGCCGCGGCCACGCCGATCGCCGAACGCTTCCGGCCGCCGCTGCAGGGCGGCAGCCTCGGCTCGCTCGCCGACGGCACCCTGGGCACCCTCGGCTGCCTGGTCCGCGACCGCACCGACGGCACGATCTGCGTGCTCTCGGCCAACCACGTCCTGGCGAACTTCGGCGCCACCGCGCCCGGCGCCGCGATCGTGCAGCCCGCGCCGCTCGACGGCGGCGCCGTCGAGACCAACACCGTCGCCCGGCTCAAGCGGTCGATCCCGCTCGTCAAGGGCGGCCCGAACACCGCCGACGCCGCCATCGCCCAGCTCGAACCGGGCATCGACGTCAGCTCGACGGTGGCCCGCAACCTGATGGCGCCGATCTCGGCGACCCACCCGGCGATCGGCCTCGCCTTCCTGGCCAGCGTCCACGGTGGCACGTTCATGGCCAAGATCGACACCGTCCTGGCGCAGCTGGACGTCGAGCTGCTCACCCCGAGCGCCACCGCCGTCGCCGTGGAGGGCCGCCGGATCGAGAAGGTCGGCCGCACCTCGGGCTACACCTCCAGCGTCGTGCTGGACACCACCGCGACCGTGGTCGTCGACGGCTACCGCTTCACCGACCTGATCTACGCCCAGCGGTTTTCGCTCGTCGGGGACTCCGGCGCGGTCGTCTGCGAAGGCGGCAACGGCAAGACCTACACGCCGATGCCCGCGATCGCCTGCCGGATGCTCGGCGCGGCGGGGGCGACGTACGACCTGCCGCTCGAGGCCGACAACGGCTACGTCGATCAGGCCCGCGACGAGTTCTTCGGCCAGAGCACCGTCGGCAACCTGATCATCCAGCTCGTCTACCAGAACCTCGACGTCGCCGTGAGCCGGCTCGAGGCCGCCACCGCGAGCCCGGAGGAGAAGGCCGAGGCGCGGCGGTACTACGACAAGTACCGCGGCCTGGTCATCGCCGTGCTCGGTGACCCCGACTCGGCCACGCAGCTGACCCAGGAGAACCTCGACGACGTGCGCACGATCTTCGCCGGGTTGTCGCCGGAGCTGGTCACCCTGCCGGAGAAACAGGGCCTGTGGGTGGTCTTCGACGAGGTGATCGCGCCGTCGGTGGGGCGCACCCGCGCGCAGCTGCTGGAGCAGATGAACGACCTGGCGCTCTACCAGCGGGTGGTGGCGGCATTGCGGGAGATCCCCGGGCTCGACGTCGACGAGACCTTCGGGTTCTCCTCCCGGTGACCACGACCGCGGACCCCGTCCGATACCACCTCGCCCGGCTCGTCGGCGGGCTCTCCGCACCGTTGCGCGACACCGTCGGCGGGCTCGTCGACCGGCCCGGCAAGCTGCTGCGGTCCCGGCTGCTCACCGCGTGCGCCGGGTACGGCCGGCCCGATCGCGAGCGCGTCGCGCGGCTCGGCGCGGTGGTCGAGCTGGTGCACCTGGCCTCGCTCGTGCACGACGACGTGATCGACCGGGCGGCCGTCCGGCGGGGCGGGCCCGCCGCGCACCGGACCGCCGGGCCGGAGCTGGCCGTGCTCGCCGGGCTGGCCTGCCTTTCGGCGGCCGGGACCGAAGCCGCCGACCTCGGTGAAGGTGTCGCCACGGCGGTGAGCCGCACGGTCGCCGACCTCGCGCACGGCGAGCTGCTCGACGTCGAGCGCGGCTTCGACACGGGACTGTCCCTTCCGGACTACGTCGACCTGGTGCGGCGCAAGACCGGCGTGCTGTTCCGGCTGTGCTGCCTGCTCGGCGCGGTGGAGTCCGGAATGGACAGTGCAGTCGTCGCGGCGCTCGCCGAGTTCGGCGTGGAGTGGGGGATCGCCTTCCAGGTCCTCGACGACTGCCTCGACCTGGAAGCCACCGACGGCGACAAACCGGCGGGGACCGACCACCTGCTCGGCCTGTTCGGCGCGCCGACCCTGGCGGCCCTGCGCGGGGACACGTCGGGGGAGCTGCACCGGCTCCTGCTGACGCCGTCGTTCTCGGGCGGCGACCTGACGCGGGTGCGGGAACTGGTCACTGCGCACGGCGGGCTCCGGGCCGCGCGCACGCTCGCGGGTGTCCACTTCGGACACGCGCACGCCGCGCTGGCCCGCACCCCGGACGGTCCCGCGCGCCGCGCCCTGGCGGGAATGCTCGAAGCGAGCCGTTCTTGAGCCACGCCGTTGTGCTCGGCGCCGGGCCGGCCGGTGCCGTGGCCGCGGCGGTGCTCGCGCGCGGCGGGATGCCGGTCGTGCTGGCCGGGCGCGACGACGACCCTCCGCCCTACGACGTCCTGCTCAGCGGCCCGGCGCGGGAGATCCTGCGCTCGATCGGGGTCCCGGTGGACGGCTGGCCGGTGTTCGGCGTGACGATCGCCTTCGACGAGACCACTTCCCACGCCGTGCCGGACGCCGGGTACGCCGTGGTGGACAGCCGGGTGCTCCGGGACACCTTGCGGGAGCACGCGGTGCGCTGCGGCGCGGAGTACCGGACGTCGGCGCCGGCTGCCTCGCACGTGGTGCTGGCCGGTGGTGCGGGGGACGGCGCCGGGGTGAGCTGTGCGCGACGGTTCACCGGGCCGGTCACGGGAGACCGGGTGGTGCTCAGGATGCTCGCCCCGCCCGCGGACGACCCCCGAGGACGCCCCCGCTGCGCCTGGCTCGCCCCGGCGCCGGGCGGCTGCACGGTCGGCGCGTCGGCCCTCGGCGCGGTGCCGGCCGGTGACCTGATGGACGAGGCGGTCGCGGCCCTGGCCGAGCTGGAACCCCGCGTGCGCGAGTGCGTTCCGGCCGGGCCGGTGGTTTCCGG
This sequence comes from Amycolatopsis sp. NPDC104863, assembly GCF_055582965.1. NCBI lineage: Bacteria > Bacillati > Actinomycetota > Actinomycetes > Pseudonocardiales > Pseudonocardiaceae > Amycolatopsis > Amycolatopsis sp. NPDC104863. Next base: position 364,061 of record NZ_JBVJOW010000010.1, on the reverse strand, counting down.
TCCGCTGTCCTGCGGGTTCAGTCCCGGTTCCGCGGCGGGCCCCGGCGGGCTGCGGGCCGGGGACGCGGCGGGCCTGGTGAACCCGTTCACCGGCGAGGGGCTGAGCGGCGCCGTCCAATCAGGACGGCTCGCCGCCCGTGCGATCCTGTCCGCACGCGACGATCCGGCCGCGGCGCGCCGGGAGTACGAGCGGCAGTTGGAAGCGACGTTCGTCGGGTACTTCGAGACGGCGCGGCACGCCGCCCGCCGGTATCACCTCGCCTGGCGCGTCCTCGCCGCCGGTGCGGGCAGCGACCACCCGTTCTACGCGAAGGGGCGGCGGGCGGTGGTGCTGCCCGAGGGCGTCTCGGCGCTCGCCGGAGCCGAACCCCTGGACCTGCCGCGCGCGACCCGGGTCCGGCTGCTGCCGTTCCTCACCGCCTGCGACGAGGTCTGCCTGTCGATCGTCCGCGGCGACTGGCCGTTCCTGGCCCGCATGTTCACCGCCGATCGGGAGGAGAAGCTGCCGCTGAGGCCCGCGATCGGGTTCTTCGCGGCGCTGGTGGCCGGCGGCGGGCCCTCGCGCGGCGACGCGTCCGTCGCCGCGGCCATCGAGCTCGCCACGCTCGGCGCGTTGGCTTTCCTCGGGCCCTCGGCGCCACCGCGCGAAATGCGAGGCGTGGACTGGGAGTCCGCGACGACGGTGCTCGCCGGGGACTACCTGCTGGGGCAGGCGTCGAGGCTGATCGCGGAAGCCGCGCCCGAGTTCGCCTGGTCCTTTTCGGACTGGCTGGGCGAGCTGGCTTCCTTGCGCGCGAACGTCGTCACGACCGGTGCCGGAGCCGAAGCGGTCTTTGCCTCGCTGTTCGAGTTCCCGCTGCGCATCGGCGCGGCCCTCGGCGGCGCCGACGCGGAGGCGTTCCGAGCCTGCGGTGAAGCGCTGGGCAGGTTGTTCCTGCGTGGGGAAGACGTCCTGGCCCTGCGCGGCGAGCGGACCCGCCTGGACAGCACTCTCGCCGATCTCCTCGACGGCCGGATCTCGGGCCTGCCGGAGCTGCTGTCCACACCGGACCTGACGGCCGGCACGCTTCCGCCGCACGCCGTTCGAGTCGCCGTCAAAGCGGTGCGCGAAACCCACGCGGAGTTCGGGGATCTCTGCGCCGGGATCGCCGACGAGGGTGCGCGGACGACGTTGACCGCCGTCGCGGACTGGGTGGCGGCACCGGCCGTTCCTTGACTTGCGTGCCCGCCGGGGTCAGCGGCTGTTGCGGAAGACCTCGGCGGGAACCGGGATGGTCGGCGGGCAGTTGCGGTGGTCGGCCTCGAAGCACGGCTGGATGATGGCCAGCCTGGCCGAAGCCTGGTTGCCAGGCCCCGAGTTCTGGCCGGTGAACAGCGAGCTCAGCTTTTCCGCCGCGCCGCAGTTCTTGAACGGCGGCAACGTGAAACCCCGGTACTTCGGGTCGGGGTTGTCCGGGTTGGTGCTGATCAAGCCGCCTTCGAAGGGGCCGTATTCGCCGACCATGTCGATCGACACGGCCGTCTCGGACACGCAGTCCGGCCCGGCGTCCAGCGGGACGCCGTTGACCTTCACGTTGCTGAGCCGGGACCGCACATCCAGGTGGTTGTAGAGGAACCCGTCGACCAGCGAGCCCTTCGAGCTGATCATCTTGCCGGTCCGGTAGCCGTCCGGCAGGAACTCGACGGTCGCGGAGATGGGGAGGAAGCCGTAGCCCAGGTAGGTGACGGTGACCGGCGTGAAACTGAGCTCACCGGTGATGGTGCTGGAGAGCTGGTTCCCGTCCGGGTCGGTGACCTGCACCCAGAAGCCGTTGACCAGCGCGGCCGCGTCGCTGTGGATCTTCGCACCGGTCTTCGCGAGGTTCGTGGTGCTGTCCACCTGGTTCGGCAGGAGCGGGAGCCGGAGAGTGACGGAGTCGTCCGGGGGCGGGTCGTCGTCGATCAGGCTGTGCTGCTTCCCGCCGCCGGGGACCTTCGGCGCGGGCTTGCCCGGCACGGAGGCCTTCGGCTTGGCCGGCCCGGTGGTCGAACCGACGGCGAGGTAACCGAACGACAGGTCCTGGTCCGGCGCGGTGCAGGTGGCCTGCGGGGCGGGTTCGGGTGTGGCGCCGTCCGCCGTTGTCTTCGCCGCGCCGAGCGCGATCCTGGGTGCGGCCAGCCGGACCCGCGTCGCGCCCGACGAAGTGACCGAAAAGCCCGGGACCTTGCCCGTGGCGACCAGGGCCAGATCTCCTTCGGCGGGAAGCGGGGTCGCGGCGAAGGTCAGCGGGACGGCCAGCGTGTCGCGGACCTTGCCCTGCTCGAGCACCAGGTCGATGGTCAGGCCGCCCTCCAGCGCGGTGCCGTCCGCGCCCAGCAACTGCAGCGCCGTCGCCCGCGGCACAGTGACCCGCACCGTGAAGCCGGTGATGGTCGCGCGGGCGCCGGCCGTGACCGAGGCCGGCAGCTCGGCGTCGGCGGTCATCGGCAGCTTCACCGCGCCGACCGGGTCGGCGAAGGGACAGTCGGCGGCGAACGCCCGGTGCGCGGCCTGCCGTGCGCCGGAGTCCGACGCCGGGGCGCCCGGCGCCGCCGACCCGGTTCCGGTGAGCGCTCCGGTCGCCGCCGACAGCACACACACCAGTGCGATCGCGCCGCGTGCCGCCGTTCGCCGGGTGGGCCGAGCTGCCATGACCGTGCTCCCTGTCCGTACCGAGAAATCCGGAACGGGGATGGCCGGTGTGCCGGCCATCCCCGCGGTGGTGCTAGCTCCTCGGCATCAGGTGATGGTGAAGTTCGGCGAGAAGGCCGGGGCGGTCGTCTTCGGCGTGCAGCTCATGTTCCAGTTCGACCAGGTGTTGTTGGACTTCTTGTGGAACTGCAGCGCCGCGGTGATCGGCGTGCCGAGCGACAGCGTGTCCGACCCCGCGGTGGCGGGCGCGGTGTAGGTCGGGATCGTCGACGTCGCGACTTGGTTGATGTTGACCGTGATCGCCCCGCCCGTCGGGTAGATGACCTCGGGGATCTGCAGGCCGCTCGCCGGGCCGGAGACCGTGCCGCGGGCCGCGGTGACCGGGACGGTCGCGGTGCCGCGGATGCCGTCGTACCCGACGGCGGTCAGCAGCGAGTGCACGGCCGCGGTGATGGTCGCGGTGCCACCGACGTTGGTCGGCGTCACGGTGGCGCCCGCCGCGAGCGAGTTCGGGCCGGTCAGGGTCGCGGTGATCGCCACGTCCTGGAGCGGGATGCCCGGGAAGGTGCAGCGGTAGGTGCCGGCCGCGTTGTACGGCTGGTCCGCCGACGCCACTCCGGCGCAGAGCACGCCGAGCGTGCCGACGGCAGCCGCGGTCGCGACCGCCTTGAGGGACAAGTTCCTGAGTCGGGTCATGACTGTCAATCTCCTTCGATCATCCAGTTGACGGCTCGACGGACGCTGCCCAAGCGTCCCGCGGACCGAGTGCGGTTCCGCGAATTCCCCCGGTGTTTCCCTGGTGCAGCCCGAACCCTCGCGAGGTGGCTGTGGAAATGAGGTTACTCGCGAGTCGGTTGCGCAACAAGGATGTCACCTGGCCGGTTTCCCACGAGGGTGAGTAGTGGAATTTCTTGTCAGGAACGGAGCACGGATCCGGTGACCTTGGTGTGGTTTTGACAAAGACGTACGGGTGTTGGTCGGCGGCGCTCCGGGTTACTATCGGAAGACGCGTGTGTGCCATTACCGCGGAAATCGATTCAGTGAAAGAGGACGTCGTGGCCGCAGTCCCCCGCTTTCCCGGAGCACCCCGGCGGGCCGTCGCGCTCGTCGCCGTCGCGCTGGCTTCGGCGTCGGTCGTCCCGGCCGCTTCGGCCGCCCCCGAGGACAGTGGTGGCGTGCTGGAGTGGGGGTCGCTCGCGCTGTACTTCCCGACCGACGAGAGCGGCTACCCGGCCCCGCCGCCGGAAGCGGGCGCCGGGGTCACCGCCGTCTCGGCGGGCAGGCTCGACGTGATCGCGCTGAAGGAGGGCCGGGCCCTGGTCTGGGGTGACAACAACTTCGGGCAGACCGAGGTGCCCGAAGCCGCGCAGTCCGGCGTGAGCGCCGTCTCCGCGGGCTGGGCGCACGAACTCGCGCTCAAGGGCGGGCAGGTGCTCGCCTGGGGCAACAACTGGTACGGCCAAGCCGACGTCCCCGCCGAGGCCCGCTCCGGGGTCACCGCCATCTCGACCGGCGGCATGCACAACCTCGCGCTCAAGGCGGGCGGCCGGGTCGTCAGCTGGGGGATGCGCTCGGACGTCCCGGCCGAGGCGCAGTCGGGGGTCACCGCGATCTCCGCCGGCGGCGACCACAGCCTGGCCCTGAAGAACGGCGGGGTGCTTGCCTGGGGTGCGGACAACCACGGCCAGGTCGACGTCCCGGCCGACGCCCGCTCCGGGGTCACCGCGATTTCGGCCGGTCACCAGCACAGCCTCGCGCTCAAAGACGGCCGGGTGCTCGCTTGGGGCCGTGATGACGACCACCAGACCGAGGTGCCCGAAGCCGCGTTGTCCGACATCGTGGCGATCGACGCGGGCGGAACCTTCAACATCGCGCTGAAGAACACCGGCGACCTCGTCATGTGGGGCTCCAACGACGCCGGGGAGCAGGACCCCGCCAGCAGCAACCCGAACGTTCCCGCCTGCGGTCCCTACCTGGCCGTGTCGGCCGGCGACCGGATCGGCTTGGCGATCAGGGCGGATCCCTCCGCACCCTGCTGACCAGGCACGGAAAGAGGGGCGCACCGGCCGGTGCGCCCCTCTTTCCGTGTCCGGCTCAGCCGTCGGTCTTGGCGGCCAGGTCCAGTGAGATCGTGTTGCCCGGCCCGGACACCAGCGCGCCCAGTGCCAGGTCGGCGATGAAGCAGTTCTTGAAGTCCGGGATGGTGTAGGTGCCGGTGACGGTGATCTTCGGGCCGAAGATGTCGACGTCCTTGGCCGTCAGGTCGAGGTCGAGCGGCTTGCTCGCCTTGCAGCTGCCCGGCACCGTCGGGATCGGGATGACCGGGACGATCACGCCGGCCCAGATGTCGTAGATCTCCATGTTCGCCTGGGCGTGCGTGGTCAGCGTGCCGTCGGCGATCGTGCCCGTGGCCGGGCCGGTCGGGGTGATCTTGACCTTCGCCTTGATCCGGAAGATGCCCGACGCCAGCGAGATGTTCGCCTGCGACGGCGGCAGGCTCAGGTTCGCCCGGAGGCCGACCGAGCCGGTCTGGTCGTCGATGACCAGGGCGCCGTCGAGGTTGCCGGGGCCCAGCGCCATCGCGCTGCCGGTCTTCTTCACGACCGTGCTGCCGGTGACGGTGTAGCCCACCGGGATCTCGACCACGTCGGCCGACGCGGGCACCGCGGTGACGACGCTCAGCGCGACGCCGGCGACCGCCGTGACCGCGGCCGCGCGAGCCCATTTGCGGCCGTTCTTCCGAGTGCGCGACAAAACAGGCATGCCAACTCTCCTTCGAATTGTGCAGCGATGGGGAAAACGGGGTCAGCGGGGCGTCAGCCCGGTAATCTTCCAGGCATTACCCTCACGTTCCGCGGTCACCGAAAGCTGCGCGGCCGCGGAACTGCTGGAATTGTTGTCGGCGCGTGTGGCGGCCTGGTCCAGGAACACGAGAAGGCGGGCGTGCCCGTCTCGGAGCTCCTGCACCGCGGACGACGTCACCCGTGTCGTCAGCACCAGTTTCTGGGCCGGTGCTTTTTCTTTCACCTGGGCGAACAGCCGGTCGTAGGTGGTGAGCGCTTCGCCGCGCAGGACCTCGCGCGCGGCCTGGCCGGTGACCTCGGTCTTGTCGTAGGAGTAGGAGAAGATCCGGTTGAGCGCCAGCGTCACCGCCGAGGTGACGTCGGCCGTGCCCCCGACGTCGGTGAGCGCGTGGTTGGCCGCGGCCGGGTTGTCCGCCGCCGAGCGTGCCGCCAGCGTGAACGCGACACCCGCGGCGGCCAGCAGCACCGAGACGGCGACCAGCAGCGGCAGCAGCAGACGGCGCCGCGGCGCGGTTTCCACGACCTCCTCGGCCGTGACGTCGTCAGTTGCGGGCAAGGCGTCGGTGCTCATCTCGCCCCCACCGGCAGCTCGTCGAGGGCGCTGAGCTTCCAGCCGCCGTCGGTCCGGGTCAGTCCCGCGGCGAACCGGTTGCGCTTGGTCGCCGGCGCGACCCCCTCCTTCAGCGCGGTGATCTCCACCGAAGCCAGCAGCTTCGCGGTGCCCGCGTGCTCGTCCAGCTCGCTCAGCGCGGCGTCCAGGACCTTGCCGGTCGACACCGTCGCGTCCTGGGTGAGGGTCTTCTTCGTGGCGTCGTCGGTGTGGGCCAGCCGGTCGTGCAGCGGCCCGGTCGACGCGTCGAGCCACTGCGCCAGCCCCTGGTCGAGCTGGTGGTAGTCCAGGGTGCACAGCCGCGCGACCAGCTCACGGCCGCTGGCCAGCGCCTCGTCGCGGGCGGTCCCGTAGGTCAGCGTGTCGCTGTGCGCGGCGCGGTACCAGCCGATCCCCGCCCAGGCCGCGAACGCGGCGGTGACGACCACCGCGGCGACCGCGGCCCGCAGCGGCCACTTCACTTTCCCAGCCACAGCATCTCCTCGAGGGTCGGGGACACCGGCTGGCCGGCCGAAAAGGTCAGCGGGGATCCCGAGCCGGGCACCGCCGCGGGCGGCACCGGCGGGTGCGCCGTGTTCTGCGAGCCGCGCACCGACGTCTCGTCACCCTTGGCGAGCGTGCACGACGCGCCGGTGTTGAACGGCAGCGGCGTGGTGTCGGTGCTCGGCCGGTACTGCGTGCCCTCGTACCCGGCCCGGCAGGGGACGGGGTCGTAGAACGTCAGCGCCATGCCGAGGTTGCCTTCGTGCCCGCCGAAGACCGTCGACGCCGCCGCGACCGCCTTCGGCGTCGAGACGAGCAGCTGTTCCAGCTGGCCGGTGCGGGCCTGGAACACCTGCGACGTGGTGAGCAGGTTGGCCAGCAGGATCGGCAGCCCCGGGTCGGTCTCCTTCAGCAGGGTGCCGAGCTCGGTCGCGGCCGGCGGCGCGGTGGCGATCAACCGCCGCAGGTCACCGTCCGAATCGGACAGCTGCGCGGCGAAGAGCTTGGCGTTGTTCGTGAACGCGCGCCATTCGGCCGCGGAGTCCAGCTGCGTCCGCAGCACGGTCGTGCCGTCGTCGATCAGCTTCGTGGTCTGCGGCAGGTTGACCGACGCGTCCTTCGTGAACGAGGTCGCGGTGTCGAGCAGCACCTGCAGGTCCGGGCCGGTGCCGCGCAGCGCGTTGTCGAGCTCGTCGACGACCGTGCGCAGGTCGCCGGTCGGCACCGACGCGGTCAGCGAGTCGAGGTCGCCGAGCAGGTGCTGCACCGGCATCGGCAGGGTCGTCTTCTCCCGCGGGATGACCGCGCCGGCGGCCAGGTAGGGCCCGTCGGCGGTCCGCGGCTGCAGGTCGACGTACTGCTCGCCGACGGCGGACCGGTTGGCCACCACGGCCTGGGCGTTCGCCGGGATCGGCGGCGCCGAGCCGTCGATGACGAGGTCGGCCTCCATCCCGGACGGCGTGAGCCGCAGCTCGCCGATCCGCCCGACGGCGACGCCGCGGTAGGTCACCTCGCCGTTGGTGAAGATGCCGCCGCCTTCGGCGAGCTCCAGCTTGACCGTGTAGCCGCTGCCGCCGAAGAGCCGGTCGATCCCGGCGTAGTTCGCGCCGACGAACGCGACCGTCACCAGCGAGATCACCACGAACGCGATGACCTGGACGCGGACCCGGGTGGTCAGCATCAGCGCCCTCCCGACGTCGTGACACCGCTGGCCGGCAGCGGCAGGGTCGGCAGGCCGGGCGGGACGCCTTCACCCGGCGGCGGCAGCGGGACCCCGGGCGCCGGGATCACCGACGCGTAGACGTTGAGGTAGTCGCCCTTGATCGCCGGGATGACCGCGTCGGTGTACGGGAACGACGGCAGGATCTCCAGCGACTTCGGCAGCGACGCCCCGGCGTCGGCGAGCCGGTGCAGGATCGGCGCCAGCGCGGTCAGGTCCGCCACCAGATCGGCCCGGCTCTTGTGGATGACGTCGGTGGCGACGCCGGAGAGGTCGTCGAGCGACTGGAGCATCACCACGAGCTGGGTGCGCTGGTCGGTCAGGGTGCGCAGGCCCGGCGTGAGGTCGGTCAGCGCGCCGGACACCTGCCGGTCGCGGTCGGCGAGCGTGGTCGCCAGCTGGTTGACCCCTTCGAGCGCCGCGGTGATGTCCTGGCGGTGCGCGTCCAGGTCGGTGGCGAGCGTGTTGACCCCGGAGAGGAACGACCGGATCTGCGTCTCGTTGCCGGTCATCACCTTGGACAGCTCGCGGTTGATCGTTTGCAGCTGCCCGATGCCGCCGCCGTTGAGCAGCAGCGAAAGCGCGCCGAAGACCTCTTCGAACTCGGGGTTGCGGTTGGTGCGCGACACCGGGATCACGGCGTTGTCGGCCAGCCGCGCGGTCTGCGGTGAAGGTGAAGCCGTGCCGTCCGGGGCGGCGAGCTCGACGAACTTCTCCCCGAGCAGGCTGGACTGCCGCAGCCGCCCGACGGCGTCGGCGGGCAGGACGACGTCGCCGTTGACCTCGACGACGGCCTCCGCGGTCCAGCCGTCCGCGCCGAGGCGGATGGTCTGGACCCGCCCGACCGGGACGTCGCCGACCTTCACCGCGGCCTGCGGCACCAGGTCGAGGACGTCGGCGAACTGGACGGTCACGTGGTAAGGGTGGTCACCGACGTCCGCGCCGCCGGGCAGCGGCAGGTCGTAGACACCCTTGAACTCGCCCGAGCAGGCAGTCAGCACCAGGCAACAGCCGGCGGCCAAGGCGGCGATGCGTCGCAGTGGTCTCATCGTCCGCCCGCCTCGTTCGTGTAGACGGACCCGGTCACCGGCAGCGGCAGGTAGTCGAGCAGGTCGGTGCGGCTCTGCAGGGCGCCGGTGGCGGGGTCGACCGTCTGGAGCACGTTCGTCGCGGCCAGCGGGGCGGTCTCCAGGGTCTCGGCCAGCGACGCGCGCTGGTCGACGAGGGTCTGCGTGGTCACCGCCAGCTTGTCCACATTGGACTTGATCAGCGCGCGGTTGTCCTTGATGAACCCCTGGATGTCCCCGAGTGCGCTGCCGAGCGAGCGCAGCGCGGACGCCAGTTCGTCGCGGTTGGCCGACAGCGTGCCGGACACCGCCGCGAGCTGCTGGTTGACCTGCGCGACCTGGTTGTCGTTGGCGGCCAGCATGCTGGTGAACTGCTGCAGCTCCCGGACCGTCGTGAACAGGTCGCCGGAGTTGCCGGCCAGCGTCCGGGCCAGCTCGGCGAGCTGCTTGACCGAGTCGTTGAACGCGGTCCCGTTGCCCTGCAGGTTGCGGGCGCCGGTCTTCAGCAGGTCCGACAGCGCGCCGTTCTTGTTCGCGCCGTCCGGCCCGAGCGCCTTGGTGAGCGAGTCCAGGCTGGCGTACAGCTCGTCCAGCTCGACCGGGGTCGCGCTGCGGTCGACGCCGATGGTGGCGTTGTCGACCAGCCGCGGCCCGCCGCGCGCGGGCTTCGAGAACTGGACGTACCGGTCGGCGACCACGCTGGGCGCGATCACGACGACGTCGGTGTCGGCGGCGATCGGCGCCGAGCCGTCGTAGGTCAGCGTCACCTCGACCTGCTCGCCGCGCGGGGTCACCGACTCGACCTGGCCGATCCGGACGCCGAGCAGCCGGACGTCGGAGCCGCTGTAGACCCCGACCGCGCGCGAGAAGAGCACGGTCGCGCGGTCGAGCCCGGTGCCGGAGAAGATCCACCACAGCGCGGCCACGACGACCAGCGCCGTGACGACCGCCGCGGCGAGGAACCGGGAGGTGCGGGTCGCGTTCACTTCGGGGCTCCCGACTGCTTCGGCGGCACGCAGGGGTCGCGGTTTTCGGGCAGCAGGCCGCAGAGGTAGGAGTCGAGCCAGCGGCCGTTGCCGAGGGTGTTGTTCGCCAGCCGGAAGTACGGCCCGGCGGCGGCGAGGCTCTTGGCGAGGTTGTCGTTCTGCCGCGTCAGCAGGTCGGTCACGGTGTTCAGCTGGCTCAGCGCCGGCTTCAGCGCGCCGGTGTTGTCCGCGACCAGCCCGGACAGCTGCGTGGCGAGCGCCTGCGCGCCGGTCAGCAGGTCGTGGATGGCCTGGCGGCGGCGATCGAGCTCGCCCAGCAGCAGGTTGCCGTCGGAGAGCAGCTGCTCGAAGTCCTCGTTGGAGTCCGCCAGCGTGGTGGTGATCTTCTTGGCGTTGGCCAGCAGCTCGGCGAGCTGGTCGTCGCGGGAGGACACCGTCTTCGACAACGCCGAGAGCCCGTCCAGCGCGGTGCGGACGTGCGCCGGGGCGTTGCGGAACGTGTCGCTGATCGCGGTGAAGCTGTCGGCCAGCTGCGTGGTGTCGATCTGGCCGGCGGTGTTCGCGAGGCCGTTGAACGCCTCGGTGACGTCGTAGGGCGTGACCGTCCGGTTCCGCGGGATCGCCTGGTCCGGGTCCTGCACGCCGTCACCGGTCGGCTTGAGCGAAAGGAACTTGCGGCCCAGCAGCGTCTTGATCCGGATCTCCGCCGACGTCCGGTCGCCGACCCAGGCGTTCTTCACGCGGAAGGTGACGAGCACGTGGTCGTCGGCCAGCTCGACGTCGCGGACCTCGCCGACCTTGATGCCGGCGACGCGGACCTCGTCGTCGGTCTGCAGCCCGGCCGCCTCCGAGAACTCGGCGCGGTAGGTGGTGCCGCCGCCGACGATCGGCAGGTTGTCGTAGTTGAACGTCACGGTCAGCAGCGCGGCCAGCACCAGGCTCCCGGCGGCGCCGAGGACGATCGGGTTGCGTTCCTTGAAGGACTTCACGCGCCGCACCTCTCCGCCGTGACGGGCGTCCCGCGCGGGGGCGTGGTCTGCAGGGTGGCGCTGCACAGGTAGAAGTTCATCCACGAGCCGTAGGAGGCGATCCGCCCGAGGCCGTTGAGCTTTTCCGGCAGGGTGCTCAGGGTCTGCTCGAGGCCCGGCAGGGTCTTTGCGTCCGCGAGGTTCTGCGAGACGCGGTCGAGGCCGGTGATGCTGTCCTTCAACGGCGTCCGCACGTCGCCGAGCAGGCCGGCGGTCGCCGTCGACAGGTCGGCGAGGCCGCCGATCGCGTCGCCGATCACGGTCCGGTCCGAGGCCAGGCCCGAGACCAGCTCCCGCAGGGTCGAGATCAACGTCGTCAGCGCGGTTCCCTTGCTGTTCACCGTGCCGAGCACGTGGTTGAGGTTGGTGATCACCTCGCCGATGAGCTGGTCGCGGCTCGCCAGCGTCGAGGTCAGCGAGCCGGTGTGCGCGAGCAGCTCCTCGACCGTGCCGCCTTCCCCTTGCAGCACCTGGACGATCTCGCCGGAGAGCTGGTTGACGTCGGTCGGCGAGAGCGCCTGGAACAGCGGCTTGAAGCCGTTGAAGAGGTCGGTCAGGTCGAGCGCCGGAGTGGTGCGGTTCAGCGGGATCTCGCCGCCGACCGGGAGGACGCCCTTGCCGCCGGCACCGCGTTCGAGGGCGACGTAGCGCTGGCCGACCATGTTGCGGTACTTGATGACCGCGCCGACGTCGGCGGGCAGCTGCCGGCCCTCGTCGAGGGAGAACCGGACGTGCGCGAGGCTGTGGTCGGCGATCTCCAGCTCCTCGACCTGCCCGACGCGGACCCCGGAGATCCGGACGTCGTCCCCGACGTTCAACGACGTCGCGTCGGTGAACATCGCGCCGTAGAGGTCGGTCCGGCCGACGCCGGTGTTGGCGATCGAGATCGCGAGCAGCACGGTCGCGGCGGTGGTGACCAGGATGAAGATCAGGCTCTTGACCAGCGGGGCGGCGAACTTCCTCACTTGAGCGTCACCTCCGTGCCGCGGTAGAGCGCGCCGACGAGCACGCTGCTCCAGTCCGCGACCTGGCCGGCGGGCACGCCCAGCTGCGGCGCGAGCACCGTGGCCAGCAGTTCCCGCTCCTGGGGCGAGTTCGCGACGCCGAGGTCGTCCCGAGTGCCGGTGACCAGCGGGTGCTGGGGCGCGCCGGGCGCGACGGCGGCGGTGCCGGTCGTCGGGGCGACGCCGCTCGGGTAGCAGCGCGGGCCGCCGCCGGCCGACGGGATCATGGGGTCGTCCTTGCCGGGCACGTACTTGCCGCGCGCCTGGGTGACGGTGATCTGGGCGTGCATGCCGGGCTGGTTCGTGCCCTTGCCCAGTGCCTCGTCGACCGGCTCGCGCAGCGCGTCCATCGCCTTGAGGGTGCAGGGGAAGCTGGGGGAGTACTCCGCCGCTACCTCGAGCGCCGCGCGGCTGTCGGCCGACAGGGCGATGATGTTGTTCTTGTTGCGGCTCAAGAACTTCTCCACCTCACCCGCGGAGCTCGTCACCTGCTGGTACACCGTGGCGAGGTCGGCCGCCTTGTCGTGCACCGTGTTCAGCGTGACCGCCGAGTCGGTGAGCGCGTCCAGCAGGTCGGGCGCGATGTCGCCGTACAGCCGGGAAACCGAGGCGAGGTCGCGGACGTCCTGGGTGAAGTTCGGCAGCTGCGGGTTGAAGTCCTTCAGGTAGGTGGCGGTGGTGGAAAGGGTGTCACCGATCTGCTCGCCGCGGCCCTGCAACGCCGTCGACACCGCGGTCAGCGTCGTCGCGAGCTTCTGCGGCTGGACGGCCTTGAGCAGCGGCAGCAGGTTGTCGAAGACCCGTTCCAGCTCGATCGCGTTCGCCGACCGGTCCTGGTTGATGACGTCGCCCGCGACGAGGTGGGTGTCCTTCACGCCGTCCGGAATGGACAGCTGGACGTACCGCTCGCCGAAGAGCGTCTTGGGCACGAGCAGCGCGGAGACGTTGCGCGGCAGCATGTCCACCTTGTCCGGCTCCAGCGCGAGCGCGATCTCGGCGCCCTCCGGCGTCGCGCGGACGTCGCGGATCTCCCCGACGAGCACCCCGCGGGCCTTGACCTGGCCGCCCGCCGAGAGCTGGTTGCCGATCCGGCTCGCCTTGAGCGTCACCGGGACCGTGCTGACGAAGTCCTTGTCGTAGACCTTGATGGACAGCGTCACGAGCACGCCCAGCACCACCAGGAACAGCACCCCGGCGGTGCGGACCCCGGCCTTGCGGCGGGTTTCCCGTCTCATCCCGCCACCTGCACGGTGGTCGTCGCACCCCAGATGGCCAGGCTCAGGAAGAAGTCGATGATGCTGATCGCGACGATCGCGGTGCGCACCGCGCGGCCCACGGCGACCCCGACACCGGCCGGGCCGCCGCTCGCGCGGAAGCCGTAGTAGCAGTGGGCCAGGACCACGACGACGCTGAACACGAGCACCTTCCCGAACGACCACAGGACGTCGCCGGGGGGCAGGAACAGCAGGAAGTAGTGGTCGTAGGTGCCCGCGGACTGGCCGAAGAACCAGACGGTGATCTGCCGCGAGGCGAGGTAGCTCGAGAGCAGGCCGATCGCGTAGAGCGGGATCACGGCGAGGAACCCGGCGATCACCCGGGTCGTCACCAGGTACGGGACGCTGGGGATGCCCATGACTTCCAGCGCGTCGATCTCCTCGGAGATGCGCATCGCGCCGAGCTGGGCGGTGAAGCCGCAGCCGACGGTGGCGCTCAGGGCCAAGCCACTCACCAGCGGAGCGATCTCGCGCGTGTTGAAGTAGGCGGAGACGAACCCGGCGAACGCCGACGTGCCGACCTGGTTGAGCGCGGAGTAGCCCTGCAGCCCGACGACCGTGCCGGTGGCGACGGTCATCCCGATCATCACGCCGATCGTGCCGCCGATGACGGCGAGCGCCCCGCTGCCGAAGCTGACTTCGGCCAGCAGCCGGACGACCTCGCGCAGGTAGCGGTGCAGCGCGCGCGGCGTCCACGCGATCGCGCGGAGGAAGAACAGGATCTGGTCGCCGAGCGTGTCGAGGAAACCGAACCGGCGGTCGACGGCTTCACGGACCCGCGTGGTCCTGGGGACTTCCGTGGTTGTCACGTTCAGCTCCCCTTGGGCGGCACGAGCTGCAGGTACACGGTGGTGAGCACCAGGTTCAGCACGAACAGGAGCAGGAACGTGATGACCACGGACTGGTTGACGGCGTCACCGACACCCTTCGGCCCGCCCTTGGGGTTCAGCCCGCGGTAGGCCGCGACGACCCCGGCGACGAACCCGAAGATCAGCGCCTTGATCTCGCTGATCCACAGGTCGGGCAGCTGGGCGAGGGCGGAGAAGCTCGCCAGGTAGGCGCCGGGCGTGCCGTGCTGCATGATCACGTTGAAGAAGTAACCGCCGAGCACACCGACGACGCTGACCATGCCGTTGAGGAAGATCGCGACGCCCATGGCGGCGAGCACCCGCGGCACGATCAGCCGCTGGACCGGCGAGACGCCGAGCACCTCCATCGCGTCGATCTCTTCGCGGATGGTGCGCGCGCCGAGGTCGGCGCACATGGCGCTGCCGCCGGCGCCGGCGATGAGCAGCGCGGTGACGATCGGGCTGGCCTGCTGGATGATCGCGAGCACGCTCGCCGCGCCGGTGAAGGACTGCGCGCCGATCTGCGTGGTCAGCGACCCGATGTGCAGCGCGATCACCGCGCCGAACGGGATGGACACCAGTGCCGTCGGCAGGATCGAGACGCTCGCGATGAACCAGAACTGCTGGATCAGCTCACGCAGCTGGAACGGGCGCCGGAACGTCAGCCGGACGACGTCCAGCCCGAGCCCGTAGAGCCGCCCGGTCTGCCGCAGCGCGGCGGCCCCGGGGAACGACGCCGTCGTCGTCCGTTCGGCCATTCGTGTGCCTCCCCAGCGGTTTCGACGGCACGCCGAATACACCCGAGTCGAGCAAAGGGAAATGGTCCGAACGGGGTAACAATTGTCGGCCATTCACGGTCTCGGGGGTCACCGTGCCGTTTCCTACTGGTCGGTACGCTAACCACGGCCATGCTGGGAGACAAGAACTTGAGCACGATCACGCGGTCACGAGCAGGTAACCGCGCATTTCTTGTCCGGGACTGACAACCGGGCCCGATCTTGTTGTCAACGGAGGAAAAGAAATTCCCGCCCCGGAAGCCGGACCTGTCCATTCCCGCTCACCGGCGTGCGTGCCGGAAGGGTCGACACGCGTGTCCGGAGGGTCGACACGCGTGATCAGGAGGTCGACACGCCGCAGCAGGGTAAGCCGCGCCGTGTCGACCCTTCAATCACGCGTGTCGACCCTCTGATCACGCGTGTCGGCGTCTGGTCACGGTCAGGACTTGAGGTCGGCGATCAGCTCGTAGGAGCGGACGCGGTCCGCGTGGCCGTGGACCATCGTGGTGATCATCAGCTCGTTCGCGCCGGTGTCGGCGAGGAGCTGCTCCAGTCCCTTGTGGACCGTCTCGGGGGAGCCGATGATGCTCGAGCCGAAGCGGTCGGCGAGGAACGCGCGGTCCATCTCGGTGTACGGGTACTCCGCGGCCTCCTCCGGCGTCGGCAGCGCGATCGGGCGGCCGCGGCGGAGGCTGAGGAACGTCAGGCCGGACGGCCCGGCCAGGAACTTCGCGCGCTCGTCGGTCTCCGCGGCGACCACGGACACCCCGAGCATCACGTGCGGCTCGGCGAGCACCTCGGACGGCTGGAAGTTCTCCCGGTAGAGCTGCACGGCCGGGATGGTGTTCTCGGCGGCGAAGTGGTGCGCGAAGGAGAACGGCAGCCCGAGCCGCCCGGCGAGCTGGGCGCTGAAGCCGCTCGAGCCGAGCAGCCACACCGGCGGCTGGTTGCCCTCGGCCACCACGGCGTTGACCCCGCGGGCCTCCGAATGGGTGAAGTAGCCGATCAGCTCCTGCAGGTGCTGCGGGAAGTTCTCCGCGGACAGCCCGCCCGGCCCGCGCAGGGCCAGCGCCGTCCGCTGGTCGGTGCCGGGCGCGCGGCCGATGCCGAGGTCGATGCGGCCCGGGTGGAACGCCTCGAGCGTCCCGAACTGCTCGGCGACCACCAGCGGCGCGTGGTTGGGCAGCATGACGCCGCCCGAGCCGACGCGGATCCGCTCGGTCGCGCCGGCGACGTGGCCGATCAGCACGGCCGTCGCCGAGCTGGCGATGCCGGGCATGTTGTGGTGCTCGGCCAGCCAGTAGCGGTGGTAGCCCAGCCGCTCGGCGTGGCGGGCGAGGTCGAGGGTGTGGCGCAGGGTCTCGCCGACGGTGTTCCCCTCGGACACGGGGGACAGGTCGAGCACGGACAGCGGCACGTCAGGCAGTGAGCTCACAACCGGGTCCAACGCCCCGGTGCCGCGGATGCTTCCCGGACGCCGGTGATGATCTTCACGCCCGTCCGGGTCGATCGGCCACGCGGGGTGCGGGTGACCCGATACGGTGGGCGCGGAAAATCCGGCGGAAA
Organism: Amycolatopsis sp. NPDC104863; assembly: GCF_055582965.1. Lineage (NCBI taxonomy): Bacteria > Bacillati > Actinomycetota > Actinomycetes > Pseudonocardiales > Pseudonocardiaceae > Amycolatopsis > Amycolatopsis sp. NPDC104863. The sequence continues at coordinate 347,725 of NZ_JBVJOW010000010.1, read as the reverse complement.
CAGGAGGACGAGGTGCCGCGTCCGGAGCGCCCCTTGGATCCCGGGGACGATCTGCTGATCGAATTCGCCGCCGATCTCCGGCGTTTGCGCGAGAGCGCCGGGAATCCGACCTATCGCGAGCTCGGCCGGCGCGCGCACTACTCGGCCGGGACGCTTTCGGAAGCCGCCGGCGGGCGCAAACTCCCCAGCCTGGCGGTCACTTTGGCCTACGTGCGGGCCTGTGGCGGGGTCCCCGGTGAATGGGAGGAACGCTGGCACGTCGTCGCCGAAGATCCGGGCCAGGGTGGTGCCGATTCACCGGCCGAGCCCGAAGCCGGGGAAATTCCGCCTTACGTCGGGCTGGCCGCATTCACCTCAGCTGACGCCGGGCGATTCTTCGGCCGGGAACGGCTCGTCGAAAAGCTCGTCGCCCGCCTTTCGGGACAACGTTTTCTCGCCGTCCTCGGCGCGTCCGGCTCGGGGAAGTCATCCCTGCTGCGGGCCGGCCTGCTGTCCGCCGTGAAGGGCCCGGTGGTCCTGCTCACCCCGGGCGCCCGGCCGCTGCAGGAGTGCGCGGTGAAGTTCGCCGCCGCCCTCGGCGTCGCTCCCGGTGCCCTGCTCGACGACTTCGCCGCGCACCCGCGCAACCTCGGCCTCGCCGCCCGTCAGCTGGCCGAGTCCGACGACATGGACGTCGTGCTGGTCGTGGACCAGTTCGAAGAGGTCTTCACGCTCTGTCAGGACGACCAGGAGCGCGCCCGCTTCCTGGCCGCGCTGGTCACCGCGACCACCGAGCCCGGCAGCCGCGCGCAGGTCGTGCTCGGCATCCGCACCGACTTCTACACCCACTGCGCGCGCCACGCCGAGCTCGCCGAGGCCATGCAGGACGCGCAGGTCCTGGTCGGCCCGATGACCACCGAGGAGCTCCGCCAGGCGATCTCGCGCCCGGCCGTCGACGCCGGTTACCGCGTCGAGAACGCGCTGGTCTCCCGGCTCGTCGCCGACGCGACCGGCCAGCCCGGGGTGCTCCCGCTGCTCTCGCACGCGCTGCTGGAGACGTGGCGGCGGCGCCGCGGCACCACGCTCACCCTGGCCGGCTACGAGTCCAGCGGCGGGATCGAACGAGCCATCGCGCAGACGTCCGAAGGCACCTTCGCGAAGCTCTCGGCGCGGCAGCAGCGGCTCGCCCGGCAGATCTTCCTCCGGATGACCGCGCTCGGCGAAGGCACCGAAGACACGAAGCGCCGGATCAGCCGCGCCGAGGTCGACACCGACGACGAGGACACCGCCGTCGTGCTCGGCGAGCTGGCCGCCGCGCGGCTGGTCACCCTCGACGACACCGGCATCGAGATCGCGCACGAGGCCCTCATCCGCGGCTGGCCGCGCCTGCGGGAGTGGCTGACCCAGGACCGCGAGGGCCTGCGGGTGCACCGGCAGCTCACCGAGGCGACCGACGCCTGGGAGTCGGTCGAGGAGGACCCGGGCTGGCTCTACCGCGGCACCCGGCTGGCCATCGCGCGGGAGTGGGCCGCGCGCCAGGAGACCGCGCTGTCCCGGCGGGAACGGCGGTTCCTCGACGCGAGCCTCGCCGTCGAGCACGCCGAGCAGGACCGCGACCGGCGCCGGACGCGGCGGCTGCGGCAGCTCGTCGCGCTGCTGGCGGTGCTGCTGCTCGTCGCCGTGGCCGCGTCCGTCTACGCCGTGCGCGCCGAGACCACGGCCACCGACCAGCGCAACAGCGCGCTCGCCCAGAAGGTCGCCGGCCAGGCGCTGGCCATGCGGGCGACCAACCCCGCGCTGGCCGCGCAGCTCGCGCTCGCCGCGTACCGCCTCGACCCGAGCGCCGACGCCCGCAGCAGCGTCCTCGGCGTGGCCGCGACGCCGTACGCGACCCGGCTCACCGGGCACACCGGCCGGGTCAACACCGTCGCCCTCCGCCCGGACGGCCGGGTCCTCGCCACGGCCAGCTGGGACGGCACCGCGCGGCTGTGGGACGTCCACGACCCGCACCACCCGGCGCCGCTGGGCGTCCTGTCCGGGCACACCGGCAACGTCAACTCCGTCGCCTTCGCGGCCGACGGCCGCAGCGTCGCGACCGCGGGCTTCGACGGGACCGTCCGCGTCTGGGACGTCACCGACCCGGCGCGGCCGGGCCCCGGCGCCGTCGTCGAGCAGCACGAAGGCAAGGCGTACGCGGTCGCCTTCAGCCCGGTGGGCCCGCTGCTCGCGACCGGCGACGTCGAGGGCACGCTGCGGCTCTACGACACCACCGGCCCGGGGCGCCCGCGGCCGGCGGGGGAGCTGACCGGGCACACGTCGTACGTCAACAACCTCGCCTTCAGCGCCGACGGCAAGCTGCTCGCCTCGGCGTCGGCCGACAAGACCGCGCGGATCTGGGACGTCGTGTCGCGGCGCCAGCTCGGGGTCGCGACCGGGCACACCGACGTCGTGCACTCGGTCGCCTTCAGCCCCGACGGGCACGTCCTCGCCACCGCGAGCCAGGACCAGACCGCACGGCTCTGGGACGTCACCGACCCCGGGCACCCGGCGCAGCTGTCGTCGCTCGGCGCGCACAAGGCGATCGTCCGCTCGGTCGCGTTCACCGCCGACGGCCGCACCCTCGCCACCACCGGCTTCGACCGCACGGCCCGGCGGTGGGACGTCGCCGACCCGCGGCACCCGCGTGAGCTGCCGGCCCTGCCCGGGCACACCGGCGCCGTCGTCTCCGCGGTGTTCAGCCGGGACGGCCGCACGCTCGCCACGGCCAGCGACGACCAGACCGCCCGGCTCTGGGACCTGCCCGGGCCCGCCTACCCCGCGCACACGGCGCAGACCTGCCGCGCCGCCTTCGGCGCCGGCGGGAAGCTGCTGGCCACCGGCGGCTACGACGAGGTCGTGCGGCTGCACGACCTCGCCGACCCGGCCGCGCCCCGCGGGGTCGCGACGATCGGCGGGTTCGGCGACGCGGTCTGCGGGGTCGCGCTCAGCCCGGACGGGCGCACGCTGGCCACCGGCAGCTGGGACCACACGATGACGCTGCGGGACGTCACCGACCCGGTCCGCCCGGGGCCGCCGGTGGTGTTCAACCGGCTGCACGACGACGTCGACGCGGTCGCGTTCAGCCCGGACGGGCGGCTGCTCGCCACCGCGGGGGACGGCCACACCGCCCGCCTCTGGGACCTCGCCGACCGCCTGCGCCCGGTGGAGATCGCGCGGCTGCAGGGTCACGAGGACGACGTCCACACGCTGGCCTTCAGCCCCGACGGCCGCACGCTCGCCACCGCAGGCTGGGACCACACGGCGCGGTTGTGGGACGTCTCGGCGCCGCGCGCGCCGAAGCCGCTGGTGACGCTCGAAGGGCACACGGACACGGTCTTTTCGGTCGCCTACAGCCCCGACGGCAAGCACGTCGCGACCGCGAGCGCGGACCGCACGGTGCGGCTGTGGGACGTGGCCGACCCGGCCCACGCGCGGCTTTCGGCGGTGCTGGCCGGGCACGCCGACAACGTCATGTCGGTGTCCTTCAGCGGGGACGGCGCCACGCTGGCGTCCGGCAGCTACGACCGCACGGTCCGGCTGTGGGACGTCGCGAGCGCGGCGCCGTACGCGGTGCTGCCCGAGGAGCGCGACCGCGTCTACGTCGTCCAGTTCGCCCCGGACGGCCACACGCTGGCCGAAACCGTCGCGGACGGGACGGTCCGGCTGTGGGAGACCGACCCCGGCCGGGCGGCGACGAGGATCTGCGCGGTGACGGCGCCCCGCATCACCGAGCCCGAGTGGACGGCGAGCCTCCCCGGCCTCGACTACGCGCCACCGTGCCCCTGAGCAGTTGTTCGGCGTTGTTGTTCGGTGCCTGGGCGCGGACACCGAACAACCCGGATCGGCTAGACATGCCTCGGACGGACCGCACGTCCGAAGACGTTCATTTCACCGGGGGTCTGAAGGGCTCCTTCAAGGGCACGGGAACCCCGCCTCCCGCCCCTCGAAGGAGCCCTTCAGCGTGTCCTGCGGCGACTCTCCGGGTCAGCTCGGCAGCCAGTCCGGGTTCGACGCCAGCACCGTCAGCTGCTGCGTCGCCCGGGTCAGCGCGACGTACAGCACGCGCCGCCCGGTCGTCGACTCCGTGATCAGGTCGTTCGGCTCCACGAGCACCACCGCGTCGTACTCCAGGCCCTTCGAGTCCAGGCTGCCGACGACCTTCAGCCGCTCGTCACCCTGGTCCGCGAGCCAGCCCGCGACCTCCGGGACCCGGTCCATCGCCGTGATGACGCCGACCGTGCCCTCGACCGCGCCCAGCAGCTCCTTCACCGCCGCCTGGGTCGCCGAGGCCAGGCCCGCCGCCTCGACCGGGCGGACGTCCGGCTCGACACCCGTCTTGCGGACCGCCACCGGCAGCTCGCCCGACTCCGCGTGCCCGGACACCACCTTCGCCGCCAGGTCGAAGATCTCCGCCGAGTTCCGGTAGTTCGTCCGCAGCGTGAACCGCCGCCGGGCCGTCTTCACGCCGAACGCCTGGTCGCGCGCCTGGGCCGCCTCGGCCGGGTCCGGCCACGAGCTCTGCACCGGGTCGCCGACGACCGTCCAGCTCGCGTACTTGCCGCGCCGGCCGACCATCCGCCACTGCATCGGCGAAAGGTCCTGGGACTCGTCGACGACGACGTGCGAGTACTCGTCGTAGTGCTCGGGCCGGGTCGGGGCGCCGCCGGAGCGCTGCGGCTCGACCTCGATCATCTGACGGCGCTTGCGCTTCGGCGGCGGCCCGATCAGCACGCGGAGCTCGTCCAGCAGCGCGACGTCCGCGATCGACCAGCCGCGCGAGCGGTCCGCGAGGTCCGCGGCCAGCATCGAGATCTCGTGCCGGTTCAGCACGCCCTTCGCCGCCGACGCCAGCCGCTTCTCCTCGCCCAGCCACTTCAGGATCTGCGCGGGGTACAGCACCGGCCACCACACGACCAGGAACCGGTGGAAGTCGATCCGCTCACCCAGGTCGGTGATCAGCTCCGCCCGTTCGAACGGCTTGCCGTCGGCCTTCGCGTACTCCTCGGCCTTCGCCGCGAGCGCGTCCAGCAGCAGCTCGGCCGCCCGGATCCGCGACCGGTTCGGCGGCGCGCCCTGCGTGTGGGCCTTGCGGCGGACCTTCTCCAGCTCCCGCGCGTTCAGCTTCAGGACCTCGCCGCGGTAGACGATCCGCATCTCCTCGGGCGCCTCCGGCGGGGTGTCCCGCAGCGCCCGCAGCAGGATCTTCCGCATCCGCAGCGACCCCTTGACCGCGGCGAGCGGCGCCGGGTCCTGCCGGGTCGCCTCGAGGCCGTCGAGGACCTCGCCGAGCGCGCGCAGCTCGACGTTCGTCTCCCCCATCGAGGGGAGGACGCGCGAGATGTAGCTCGTGAACACCCCGGACGGCCCGATCACGAGCACGCCGGCCCCGCCCAGCTGACGGCGGTAGCGGTAGAGCAGGTAGGCGGCGCGGTGCAGGGCGACTGCGGTCTTGCCGGTGCCCGGGCCGCCGGTGATCTCGGTGACGCCGCGCCACGGCGCCCGGATGACCTCGTCCTGCTCCTTCTGGATGGTCGCGACGATGTCGCGCATCTTCTCGCCGCGCGAACGCCCCAGCGCGGCCATCAGCGCGCCTTCGCCGACGATCTGCATGTCCTCGGGCACAGCGTCGGCGATCAGGACGTCGTCGTCGACGTCGAGGACGTTCTGGCCCGAGCAGCGAATCACGCGCCGCCGCACGACGTCCATCGGCTCCTCGGCCGTGGCCTGGTAGAACGCGGCCGCGGCCGGCGCGCGCCAGTCCGTGACGAGGTTGTCGAACTCCGCGTCGCGGATGCCGAGGCGGCCGACGTAGGTGCGTTCGCCCTCACGGTCGTCGAGCCGGCCGAAGACGAGGCCCTCGTACTCGGCGTCGAGCGTCTGGAGCGTCTGGTTGGCGTGGTAGACCATCATGTCGCGCTCGAACAGCATCGACGCCTGCTCGAAGATCGCCTCGCGCTGCGCGCCCTGGCCGATCTCGTAGCCCTTGGTGCGCATCGCCTCGGCTTGGGCCCGCAGTTCGTCCAGACGGGTGTACACGCGATCGACGTGGGCTTGTTCGATGGCGATCTCGGCCCGTCTGACCCGAGGTTCCGACACGCATGGCTCCTTGACAGCTTCTGGATCGCCTCCGAGGGCGAAGAACGACTCTACGCGTTGGGTGCGGCGGGTTCACCAATGTCCCGGCCATCAGTGCGCCGTGTCATCCCCGCACAATCAGGGGGTGACCAGGATCGTGGCCGGGACGGCGGGCGGGCGGCGGCTGAAGGTGCCGCCGAAGGGCACCCGGCCGACGTCGGAACGTGTGCGGGAAGCCCTGTTCAACGCCCTGGAGACGGCCGGCGAGGTGGACGGCGCCCACGTCCTCGACCTCTACGCGGGCTCCGGCGCGCTCGGTCTCGAAGCCCTCTCTCGCGGCGCCGCGGACGCCCTGTTCGTGGAGTCCGACCGGCGTGCGGTGGACGTCCTGCGCGGCAACGTCGCGGCTCTGGGCCTGGGCGGCACGGTCCGCCCCGGTCCGGTCGAGACGGTGGTCGCGGCGCCCGCGCCCCGGCCGTTCGACCTGGTGCTGGCCGACCCGCCGTACGCCGTCGACTCGGCCGCCCTGGGACGCGTGCTCGCCGCGCTGGCCGCGGGCGGCTGGCTGGGGGAGTCCGCGCTGGTCGTCGTCGAGCGCGCGGCCCGCGACGGCGAGCCGGACTGGCCGGGCGGCTTCGAGCCCTCGCGCGCGAAGAAGTACGGCGACACGGCGGTGTACTGGGCGGAGTACGCGGCTGTGGTGTGAACCACCCCGCGGGGGACGGGCGGGCGGCGGCCGGGCACGGTAGCGTCCGCGCCATGCGGCGTGCGGTCTGTCCCGGTTCCTACGATCCGGCCACCAACGGGCACCTCGACATCATCGAGCGGGCGGCCCAGCTGTTCGACGAGGTCGTCGTCGCGGTGGGGGTGAACAAGAGCAAGAAGGGCCTCTTCGAGGTCCCCGAACGGCTCGACATCCTCCGCGAGATCACCGCGAAGCTGGGCAACGTGCGGGTCGACTCGTGGGAAGGCCTGCTGGTCGACTACTGCCGCGACAACGGCATCGCGGCGATCGCGAAGGGCCTGCGCTCGGTCAGCGACTTCGACTACGAGCTGCAGATGGCCCAGATGAACCGCGAGCTCACCGGCGTCGAGACGCTGCTGATGGCGAACAACCCGGCGTACGGGTTCGTGTCCAGCTCGCTGGTCAAGGAGGTCGCGGCGCTCGGCGGCGACATCGAGCACCTGGTGCCGGCCGTGGTGTACGAGCGCCTCTCGGAGAAGTTCCCGAAGCTCGGCGCCTGACCGGCCCCCTACGTTCGTCGGGACTTGCGGCCGTTACCGCCCGAGTTCACGTTCTCGTCTTCTGACGATCATTCGATCGAGCTACGGTCCGAAAATGACCAACAATCGATCACGCCTGGTCGCGATCCTGTTCGCGCTCCTGGCCACGTTCTCCATGGGGGTCACCGCCGCCGAAGCGGTGACGAACACGACGGCCGCCCAGAACGCGTGCGGGAACCTCTCGGGCTTCTCGCACACGACGCTGTCGGCCCTGCCCGCCGAGGCGACGACGACGTACAACCTGATCCAGAAGGGGGGGCCGTTCCCGTACCCGCAGAACGACGGTGTCGTCTTCGACAACCGGGAAGGCATCCTCCCGTCGTGTGCGTCGGGCTACTACCACGAGTACACGGTGCCGACGCCCGGCTCGAGCAACCGCGGCACGCGCCGCATCGTGACCGGCAGCGGCGGCGAGTACTTCTACACCGGTGACCACTACGCGACGTTCAAGGTCATCGACATCTCCGGCGGCGGCCAGACGCACGCGTGCGGCGACCTGTCCGGCCTGACGAAGATCGGCTACTCCCAGCTTTCCGCGGCGGCCCGCACGGTGGTCGACAAGGTCCGCGGCGGGGCGTCCAGCAGCACGACCTACGAGAACCGCGAAGGCGTGCTCCCGGCCTGCGCGTCCGGTTACTACAAGCTGTTCAACGTCGGCACGAACGACCGCGTGATCTCCGGCAAGGCGGGCGAGCTGGCCTACACGCCCGACCACTACGTCACCTTCAAGCGGATCGACCTGAATTCCTGACGTTCGTGAGAGGACACGCCCGGCGCCGTGCGCTTTCACCGGTTCGGCGCCGGGTACGGGCAGACTGATCTCAGCGACAGGGGATTGGAGTTGCCGTGTACCGGGTTTTCGAGGCGCTCGACGAGCTCGTCACCATCGTCGAGGAGGCGCGCGGCGTCCCGATGACGTCCAACTGCATCGTGCCCCGCGGCGACGTGCTCGAGCTCCTCGACGACGTGCGGGACGCGCTGCCGGCGGAGGTCGACGACGCGCAGGACGTGCTCGACAAGCGCGACGACCTCATCCACGCCGCCCGCAAGGAGGCGAGCGAGACGGTCGCCGGCGCGAACGCCGAAGCCGAGCGCGCGCTCGCCGACGCCACGGACGAGGCCGAGCGCATCATGGCCGACGCCCGCGCCCGCGCCGAGCAGATGCTCGCCGACGCCCACGACCAGGCCGACCGCACGGTCGCGGCGGGCCAGGCCGAGTACCAGAACCTCACCGACCGCTCCCGCGCCGAGTCCGAGCGCATGATCCAGGCCGGCCGCGACGCCTACGACCGAGCCATCGAGGACGGCCGCGCCGAGCAGGGCCGCCTGGTCGCGCAGACCGAGGTGGTCCAGGCCGCGCACGCGGAGTCGGCCCGCATCGTCGACGAAGCCCACGCCGAGGCCGACCGCCAGCGCGTGGACTGCGACGCGTACGTCGACGGCAAGCTGGCGGAGTTCTCGGAGCTGCTGGCGACAACGTTGAGGACGGTCGACTCGGGCCGCAACCACCTGCGCTCCCCGGCCAACCTCCCGAACAGCGGCGGCCGTCCCACCCTGTACGACTACCAGGTGTGACACGCCTCTCAGGGGCTGGTTGACTCGCGGGCGACCGGTTGTCCACAGCTCCTGCAAGTTGGGGACAACTCGGGTTCCTGGCCGCGACTTTCCGGGCTTTGCCGGACACCGCCGATACGCTGGACAAGGGACGCCCCCGGGAGGGTGGGGGCCTGGTCCTGGGCGGCCTGGGGTCCGTTCGACTCTCGCAGGTGCCCGGCCGCGGTCTGTTCGACTCCGGCAGGTGCCTTTCTCCTGAGTTGAGCGATTCATTCACCGCGTCTGGCGCCATGAATGACACGGCAGCGGTCGGTGACAAGCTCTTGAGTCGTCCGCGACCCTCGCTCGGCCCCGGATCACCGCCGGTGTGCGTTCGCGGCCGCCGGTGCCCGGCCGCGGTCTGTTCGACTCCCGCAGGTGCCTCCCTCCTGAGATGAGCGACTCATTCACCACCCTCCGGCGCCACGAACGAGTCACCCACTACGCCCGATCCTGAGCCCACCCGACCTGCGCGGGTGCCAGCTCGAAAGAGCCGGCGCCCCCTGCGTACCCTGGACGGGATGTCCGAGAACAAGACCCCCCAGCTCGACGACCGCAGCCCCTGGGTGATCGACACCCGTGAGCTCGGCCGTCACGCCGGCCTCAGCCGCGCGATCACGCGCAGCGTGCCGGTGGAGACGCCGCTCGGCGTCCCCGACGTCATCACCATCGACGCCGGCTCCGAACTCGAGCTCGACCTGCTGCTCGAGTCCGTCGTCGAAGGCGTCCTGGTCAGCGGCACCGCGAAAGCCACGGCGAAGGGCACCTGCGCCCGCTGTCTCGACCCGCTGACCGAAGAGGTCGAGGTCGAGGTCCAGGAGCTGTTCGCCTACCCGGGGTCGGCCACCGAGGAGACCACCGACGAGGACGAGATCCCCCGGCTGGTCGACGACAAGATCGACCTCGAGCCCATCATCCGCGACGCCGTCGTGCTGGCCCTCCCGCTGGCGCCGCTGTGCACCGAGGACTGCGCCGGGCTCTGCACGGAGTGCGGCGTCAAGTGGGCCGATCTCGAGCCCGGACACGGGCATGAGAAGATAGACCCTCGGTGGGCCGCACTGGTCGAGCGTTTCGACGAGAATGCGGGCGAAAAGCCTGCGCCGGGTCCCGCTGAGCAAGCCTGACGAGCGCCCCAGCTCGGTCCGGAGGAAGTTCGCTCGCGACCGCGAGCAGACCGTCATAAGGAGATCTACTCGTGGCCGTCCCGAAGCGGAAGATGTCGCGATCCAACACGCGCTCCCGCCGCAGCCAGTGGAAGGCGGCTCCGGTGCAGCTGGTGCCCTGCTCCAACCGCGCCTGCAAGCAGCCGAAGCTCCAGCACATCGCGTGCCCGTCGTGCGGCCAGCACAACGGCCGCCAGGTCGTCGAGCCCGCCTGATCGGGTAGCCGACATGGGGGGCAAGACGCCCGGGGGACCACCGGCCGATCCGGCGCCGTTGCTCGAAGCGCTCGGGGTCACACTCGACCCCGAGCTGCTCGAGCTGTCGCTGACCCACCGTTCGTACGCGTACGAAAACGGGGGCCTGCCGCCGAACGAGCGGCTGGAGTTCCTCGGTGACGCCGTGCTGGGCCTGGTCGTCACCGACCACCTCTACACCACGCACCCCGACCTGCCCGAAGGTCAGCTCGCGAAGCTCCGCGCCAGCGTCGTCAACATGCACGCGCTGGCGCGGGTCGCCCGCGGGCTCGGCGAGGGCGGGCTCGGGGCGCACCTGCTGCTCGGCAAGGGCGAAGAGCTCACCGGCGGCCGGGACAAGGCGAGCATCCTCGCCGACGGCCTGGAAGCCGTGATCGGCGCCGCCTACCTGGCGCACGGCATCGAGATCGCGCGCAAGCTCGTGCACCACCTCTTCGACGGCCTGCTCGCCGAGGCGCCGTTGCGCGGGGCGGGGCTCGACTGGAAGACGAGCCTGCAGGAGCTGACCGCGTCGGCCGGTCTCGGCGTGCCCGAGTACAAGGTCGAGGACACCGGTCCGGACCACCGCAAGGAGTTCACGGCCACCGTCCTCATCGCCGGCCGCCCGCTGGGCAACGGCACCGGGTCGACGAAGAAGGAAGCCGAGCAGAAGGCCGCCGAGACGGCCTGGCGTTCGCTGTCGGCCGAGCTCGAGGCCGAGAAGAAGGACGACCCGGAGTCCTGATTACCGGGAACCTCCGTTGACGATTCCGCCCGCCTCTCAGTAGCGTGATGATCATCCGCCGCGCTGGTACTCACTGAGAGGTTGGGCGGATGCGTCTTTTTCTCCTTCCCCTGCTCGCGGCGGCGCTTGTAGTCGTGCCCGGGCCCTCGGCGGCCGCGGCGCAGATCCGGGTGACTTCCCTGTCCGCGTTGCAGTCCGCGCTGGACAAAGCCCAGCCCGGCGACACGATCGCCCTGGCCGACGGCTCCTACGCGGCCGGTTCGACCCTGGCGATCAAACGCTCCGGCACTACGTCCGCGCCGGTCACGGTCACCGCCGAGCACGTCGGCAAGGCCACCATCACCGGGTCGAAGACCTTCTCGTTCGCGAGCGGCGTCTCGAACGTGGTGCTGCGCGGCTTCAAGTTCCGCAACGGCGCTTCGCTGAGCGTCCCCGCCGGCGCGTCGCACAACCGCTTGTCCCGCAACGACTTCCAGCTCACGAGTGACGGCAACTGGGTCACCGTCAGCGGTGACGACACCGAGGTCGACCGCAACGTCTTCCAGAACCGCACCAGCCAGGGTGTGTTCCTGCAGATCCTCGGGCCCGCGAAGGCGATGGCGCAGCGCATCCACGTGCACCACAACTACTTCTTCAACCACCAGTTCGCCGGGGCGAACGGCGGCGAGTCGGTCCGGCTCGGCCTGAGCGACCACCAGTCCTACTCGGCGCACGCGCTGCTGGAGTACAACCTCTTCGAGAAGGCCGACGGCGACAGCGAGGCGATCTCGGTCAAGTCGTCGGACAACGTGGTGCGCTACAACACGATCCGCGACAGCAAGGGCTACTTCGTGCTGCGCCACGGCAACCGCAGCGTCGTCGAGGGCAACCTGCTGTTCGGCTCGGGCATCCGCTTCCACGGCAACGACCACAAGATCGTCGGCAACTACGTCGCGAACTCCGGCGACCGCGCGATCGTGTTCGGCTCGGGTGACGAGGCCGACAGCGGGCCGACGAGCAAGCTGCACGACCGGCCCGACCGCGTCACGGTCGCCTACAACACCGTGCTGGGCTCGAAGAGCGTGATCGACGGCGACGGCGGTGCCTTCAAGCCGAAGGACTGCGTGGTCGCGGACAACGTCGTGAAGGGCACCTCCGGCCCGCTCGTCACGCTGCCGGGCGAGTCGACGGTCAAGTACGAAGGCAACATCACCTTCGGCGGCACGGCCGGGATCCCGTCGCGGTCGGTCGACCCGAAGCTGGTCAAGGACCCGAACGGGCTGTACCGGCTGGCCCCGGGCAGCCCGGCGATCGACACCGGCGCCGGCTCGTACCCGTTCGCCGCGACGGACTTCGACCTGCAGGCGCGCACGGGTGTGTACGACGTCGGCGCCGACGAGTACTTCGCCTCCGGCGCGACCCGGGTGCCGCTGGTGAAGGCCGACGTCGGACCGGCCGCCCCGTGACTGTGCCTTTTCAAAACTGTCGTACCCGGCGGGCACAATGGTCGTATGCCCGAACTTCCCGAGGTCGAAGTCGTCCGAGTGGGCCTGCAGGCGCACGTCGCGGGCCGGACCATCCACGCGGCGGAGGTCCTGCACCCGCGGGCCATCCGCCGGCACGCGCTCGGCGCGGAGGACTTCACAAAGCGGCTGGCCGGCACCCGCGTCGAGGCGGCGCGGCGCCGCGGCAAGTACCTGTGGCTGGAGCTGTCCGACAAGGAGGCGCTGCTGGCCCACCTCGGGATGAGCGGGCAGATGCTCGTCCAGCCCGAGGGCGCGCCGGACGAGAAGCACCTGCGGGTGCGGCTGCGCTTCGACGACGACGGCCCGGAGCTGCGCTTCGTCGACCAGCGGACGTTCGGCGGCCTGGCCCTGGACGACCTGCACGACATCGGCGGCGAGGTGCTGCTGCCGGACACGATCGCGCACATCGCGCGTGACCCGATGGACCCGGTGTTCGACCTCGACGCGGCGGTGCGCGCGCTGCGGTCGCGGCGCACCGAGGTCAAGCGGGCCCTGCTCGACCAGACGCTCGTCTCGGGCATCGGCAACATCTACGCGGACGAAGCGCTGTGGCGCGCTCGGCTCCACTGGGCCCGCCCGACGGAGAAGCTGACGCTCGCGAAGGGCCGTGAGCTGCTGTCGGCGGCGTCGGACGTGATGAACGCGGCGCTGGGCGCGGGCGGCACGTCGTTCGACGCGCTGTACGTGAACGTCAACGGGCAGTCGGGGTACTTCGACCGGTCGCTGGACGCGTACGGGCAGGAGGGGCTGCCGTGCGGCCGGTGCGGCACGGCGATCCGGCGGGAGCCGTTCATGAACCGGTCGTCGTTCTCGTGTCCGCGCTGCCAGCCGCGGCCGCGGGCTAGCTCGCGTTGATTAATGGTGTTCGCCTTTCAGCTAAGATGAATGTGCCTGGCAGCTGAGGGAGTGCATCGTGGTCAAGGAGCCCGGAAAGTCGACGCTGGCCGACAAGATCGACCAGCTGTTCCACGTGGTCCGCAGGCCCGATCGGGAGCCGTACAGCAACGAAGAGGCCGCGAAGGCCTGCCGCGAGGCAACGGGGGAGAGCTTCTCGACGACCTACCTGTGGCAGCTGCGCACCGGCCGCCGGGACAACCCGACCAAGCGTCACCTGGAGGCGCTCGCCCAGTTCTTCGGCGTGCCTCCGGCATACTTCTTCGACGACGAGCAGAGCAGGAAGATCGCCGAAGAGCTGGCCCTGCTGGGCGCGCTGCGCGACGCGGGGGTCCGGGACCTGGCCCTGCGCGCGGTGACCCTGTCGGCCGACGGGCTCGACACGATCAGCGACATGATCGACGCGATCGCCCGCCGCGAAGCCGGCCGCGGGGGCGCGAAGTAGGAGGCCGGGACCGCGCGGAGGGTTCGGGATCGGCTGGGGAGTGATCTGCCGGCCGGAGTCTTCTAGGCTGACCCGAGACGGGGAACGTGATCGGCCGGTCGGAGGCGGTTGAGGGTGGCGAAGGCTGAGGTGGCAGGGCTCTGGCAGCGGCTTTCCGCGCGCCGGCCGAGCCGCGCCCTGTGGCGGCGCGCCCGTGAGGTCGCCGACGCCGTCAGCCTGCCGGAGCCGTTCGACGCCGAGCGGTTCGTCGCGAGCCTGGCCGCCGGCCGCGGCCGCCCGATCGAGCTCATGCCGGTCAGCGCCCCCGAAGGCGCGCCGTGCGGGCTGCTCATGAGCACCGAGCGCGCCGACTACATCCTGTACCCGACGAACACGACCGCCCTGCACCGGCGCCACATCCTGCTGCACGAGGTCGGGCACCTGCTCTGCGGGCACACCGGGGCCGACGCCGGTGCCGACGGCGTCGCGATCGACGCCGCGGCCGGCCGGCAGCTGATGCCGAACCTTTCGCCGGAGCTGGTCCGGCGGGTGCTCGGCCGCACCACGTACACGGAGGTCCAGGAGCGGGAGGCCGAGCTCGTCGCGAGCCTGCTGGCCCAGCGCGTCGTGCGGCCCGAAGAGCCGCGCGAGCCGGCACCGGACGTCCCGGACGGCCTGCGGAACTTCGACTCGCTGTTCGGCGGCCGGTCCCGCCGCCGCGCGCCGTGACCGAGACCCTCGCGTACCTCCTGTGCGTGGTGGGGTTCGCGGGGTTCGGGTACAAGCTGATCGAGGCCCGCCACAGCCAGCCGGTGCGCACGATGTGGTTCCTCGCCGGGTTCGGCATCTGCATCGCCACCGGCATCCTGGTGCTGACCCCGGCGATGGAGGCGTTCGTCGGCCCGGGCCCGGTCGCCGAGTGGGTCCTGACCCTGGCCGGCGACGAATTGAAGCTGGGGGCGATCGGCTTCGCGGTGGCGTTTACGCAGTCGGTGTGGCGGGGAGAAGGCGCGCGGCTCACCCCGCACGGGCTGTTCACCGGAGCGGCGATGGTGCTGCTGGCGGTGTGCTTCGCGCTGTCCGAGCCGCAGCGCGTCGGCGACGAAACGGTGTTTTCGCCCGGCACGCTGCCGTTCGCGCTGGGGGACAAGGCCGTGTTCCTGATCTACAGCCTGGTCAGCCTCGGGCTGCTGATCACGGTGTTCACCCGCAGCGCGTGGCACGCCGAGCCGGGCCCGCTACGCGCCGGCCTGTGGCTGCTGGTGATCGGTGTGGGCGCGGCGATCGCGTGGACGTTCTGGGACATCGACGACGTCCGCCGCCTGGCCCAGTCGGCGCGGATCGGCGCCCGAGAGGACCTGCCATCGTCAGTCCTGGCGGCGACGACGATCTGTTTCGTCACGGCCGGCGCGACACTCAGCGCGTGGTCACCGGCGGTGACGTCGGTGGTCGGGCGGGTCCGCGCGTACCGCGCGTACCGGCGCATCGAGCCGCTGTGGAAGGCGCTGCGCACGGCGGTCCCGGGCATCGCACTGGACCCGGGCCGCGAGCTGACGGCGGGTGCGGAGTTCGCGCTGTACCGCAGGGTGATCGAAATCCGCGACGGCCATTTGGCGCTGCGAGCCCACTTCGACCCGGCCCTCCCGGCGCGGGTGGAGGCGGAGGCCCGCCGAGCGGGAGTCCGCGAGCCGGACTTGGCTCCGACGGTGGAGGCGGTGACCTTGGCGGCGGCGATCGAGGCTGGTAGGGAGGGCCGCCGTTTCGAGCAGGCGGAGGGAGCGCCGTCGGCACCGCTGGAGGCCGAGGCGGACGCGGACGTCGCCGCGGAAGCGGCTTGGTTGGTGAGGGTGAGCCGGGCGTGGCAGAGAGATGCTGTGTTGAGCCGGGTCCGGCAGGGCGCGCTGCGCTGAGAGTGGCTGGGTCGATCGCTGGAGGCCGAGGCGGCATGGCTGGCCGGGTGGGCCGGCGCAGTGCCGGCCCGACACTGCCGCGCGCTGCGCCGAGTCGGATCACTGGGGCCGACCGGAAGCGGGGCGGGCGGCGTCCGATCGTGGTCCAGTTGGGGCCGCGCTAGGTTGGCCGGCCGCGGGGTTGCACACCGCTCGCGGGACAGCTCGGCCGCCTGGCGGGTGCCGCAATTGCCGATCGGGCGGAGCCGGTCACTCTGCGCCGCCAGCCCGCCAGCCCGCCAGCCCGCCAGCCCGCCAGCCCGCCAGCCCGCCAGCCCGCCAGCCCGCCAGCCCGCCAGCCAGCCCCGCCAGTCCGGCCAGCCCCGCCAGCCCGCCAGTCGTCAGCCCACCAGTCGCCAGCCGTCAGTCCGCCCGCCGCCCGCCAGCCCGCCCGCCAGCCCTCACCGCGGGTAGCGCGCCCCGTTCACCGTCACCCTCAGCGTGTACACCGAGCTCGAAGCCGTGATGAACAGTTCGTTCCCGCGCGCCCCGCCGAAGGTGAGGTTCGAGCAGATCTCCGGCACCTTCAGCTTGCCGATCCGGGTTCCGTCCGGGGCGAAGCAATGCAGCCCGTCGTGCGCGGCCGCCCACACCTGGCCCTCGGTGTCGACCCGGAGGCCGTCGAAACCGCCGCTGTCGGACGTTGCGAACACCTCGCCGCCCGTCAGCTTTCCGTTGTCCCGCACCTCGAACACCCTGATGTGACTCGGGTCCTGGCGCGTGTCGGCGATGTACAGCAACGATTCGTCGGCCGAGAAGGCGAGGCCGTTCGGGCGGGAGAAGTCGTCCGCGACGATGCGGACCTCGCCGTCGGAAGGGGACACCCGGTACACGTGGCAGCCGCCGATCTCGCTCTCGGCTCGGTACCCCTCGTAGTCGCTGTCGATGCCGTAACTCGGGTCGGTGAACCAGATTGACCCGTCCGAGTGCTCGACCACGTCGTTCGGGCTGTTCAGCCGCTTCCCCTCGAAGTGCGACGCCAGCACCGTGATCGAGCCGTCGTGCTCGGTGCGGGTCACCCGGCGCGGGCCCTGCTCGCAGCTGATCAGCCGTCCGGCGCGGTCGACAGTGTGCCCGTTCGCGTACTCGGACGGCTGACGGAAGACCCCGACCCGCCCGGTTGTCTCGTCCCAGCGCAGCGTGCGGTTGTTCGGGATGTCGCTGAACACCAGATACCGCCCGGCCGGGAAGTACGCCGGCCCTTCCGCCCAGCGGCAGCCGGTGTGCAGGCGCTGCATCCACTCGTCGCCGTTGACCCGCGCGAAGCGGTCGTCGAGCACCTGGAAGTCCGTCTTCACCAGATCCATCGGTCAACCCTAACGAGGTTCCGTGATCAGCAGGGACGACCCGTTCGGGCCCTCGCCGTGCACACTACTGTGCAATGCGTGGTACCTTTCCAAGCGTAAGACTGGAGGGTGCAGTGGAGATCAGTCAGCTGCTCAAAGGGGTGCTCGATCTGGCCGTGCTGGCGGTGCTCCGCGAGGACGACGGCTACGGGTACGACGTCCTGCGAAGACTCCGGGCCGCCGGCCTGGACGAGGTCGGGGACGCGTCGGTGTACGGGACGCTGCGCAGGCTCTACAAGGCCGGCCTGCTCACCTCGTACGTGGTGCCCAGCGAAGAAGGGCCCCACCGCAAGTACTACAGCCTGAACGAGCCGGGCCGGCTCCGCCTCGCGGAGTCGGGGAAGACCTGGCAGAGCTTCGCATCGACGATGAACGTGCTTTTGGGAGAGGCAGCATGAGCGAGAAGCCGACCGCCGTGCGGGTGTATCTGGCGCGGGTCCGCACCGCGCTCGCCGACCTGCCCGCGAGCGAAATCGAAGAGATCCTCGAAGACGTCCGCCCGCACCTGGCGGAGCTGGAGGCCGAGCTGGGGGAGGGCGCCCGCGTCGAGGCGCTGATCGAACGGCTCGGCTCGCCGGAGAGCTACGCCGCCGAGCTGCGCGCCTCCGGGGGTTACCCGGCGCCGGCCGAGGGCGCGGCGACGCAGGTGCTCACCACCACCAAGAGCCCGAGCCTGGCGAAACCGCGGATCGCGTTGTGGGGCCTGGTGATCTGCGCGCTCGGGCTGGCGATGCTGTCGTTCGGCGCCGCTGTTTCCATCGACCCGGACGTGCTCCTGGGCCTGCTGCTGTTCCTCCCGGTGTTCCTGGTCAGCCTGTTCCTGCTGCTGCGCGGCGGGATCGAGCCGGTGCTGGCGCTGCCGGAGATGGTGTGGCTGCGCGGCGCGCTCGCCAGGGGCCGCGAACAGGAAGACACCGGGAAGGTGCTGCGGTACCTGAGCTCGCTCAAGCCGGCATGGTGGATCCTGTGCGCCGTCACGCTGATCGCGTTCGGGGTGCTGCTCATGCTCCGGCAGCGGAGCGCGGTGCTGATGCTGCCGTTCCTGCTCGTCGCGGGGGCGGGGATCGTGTGGGCCGGCCCGCGGGTGCGCGGCGACCGGCGGCTGCTGTGGCTCGCCGTGCCGATCTCGGCTTTCGTCGTCGGCGGCGCGCTGGGCGGGTTCGGCGCCGCGGTCGACCTCATCTCGAACCGGAACGCCTACCAGAGCTCGCCGTCGTCGTACTACCAGACGTCCGACCAGTACGGGAACGACCAGCTGAGCTACGGCAGCCACGAAATCGAGAACGTCTACGCGTTCGACGCCGAGGGCAAGCCGCTGACGGAGGTCTACCTCTACGACGAGCAGGGCCGGCCGATCACGCTGACCCGCTACGGCTGCGAACGGTCGAGCGGCACCAAGGAGAAGATCGGCGAGGACAACCGGTTCCCGCGGCCGCGGGTCGAGCAGGGGGTCACCGACAACCAGGGCAACTACAACGGTTACAACGGGTATCGCTCGGCCTGCCGCGAAGATCCGAACGTGCCGTTCAGCGCCGCGATCCCGAAGGTGACGGCGCCGACGCCCACGACCACCCCGCCGACTTCGACGACCACGCCGTCGACGACGCCGACGCGATGAAAGCCTTCAGGAGCGGAGGTCGGGGCCGCTCCTGACGCGACGAAGGCCGCCTCCGGACCCGATCCGGGGGCGGTCTTCGGCCTTTCGCCGTGTTCACCCGATCCGAACGTGGGCGAAACGCGGGCGTGCTGAGCTGGACGCGTGCCACTCACCGAGGTCGGGGCGGACAGCTTCGCCCCGCGCACCCGCGTCGTCCACGGGTACGAGCGCGCCTACCGGATGGCCGGGCGCGGGCCGGCCCTGCTGTTCCTACACGGCATCGGCGACGACTCGGCGACGTGGCTGGAGCTGCTGGCCTCGCTCTCGGCCGACCACACGGTGATCGCGCCCGACCTGCTCGGCCACGGCGCTTCGGCCAAGCCGCGCGCGGACTACTCCGTCGCGGCCTACGCGTGTGGGATGCGCGACCTGCTGACCACGCTCGACGTCGACCGGGTGACGGTGATCGGGCATTCGCTGGGTGGTGGTGTCGCGATGCAGTTCGCGTACCAGTTCCCGGAACGCTGCGAACGGCTGGTGCTGGTCGGCTCGGGCGGCGTCGGCGCGAGCGTGCACCCGCTGTTGCGGCTGGCCGCCGCGCCGGGCGCGGGGCTGGTGCTGCCGCTACTGGGCACGCGCCCGGCGCTGACGGCGCTGCGCGGGCTCGCCGAGCTGCTGCGGGTGTCCGAGGGGCTGGGGCTGGGGCCGGACCTCGACTACGTGGTGACGCGCTACGTCCGGCTGCTCGAGCCGGGCACGCGCTCGGCGTTCCTGCGGACGCTGCGGTCGGTCGTCGACTGGCGCGGGCAGGTGGTCAACATGCTGGACCGTTGTTACCTGACCGAGGGAATCCCGACGCTGCTCGTGTGGGGGACCGACGACCGGGTGGTGCCGAGCGGCCACGCGCGGCGCGCGCACGGGGCGATGCCGGGCAGCAGGCTGGTGCTGTTCGAGGGCGCGGGCCACTTCCCGCACCGGTCCGACCCGCGGCGGTTCCTGGAGATCCTGCGCGAGTTCCTGGCGGAGGCACCCCCGGCTGAGTACGACCGCGGGCGGTGGGGTGAGCTGTTGCGTGCGGGCCGTCGGGCGGGTTCGCCGGACCCGGCGGAGATTCCGGACGCGCCGACGGTGTCGTCGGGGACTTGAGTCGCGCCTGCCGGACACAACCAACGCCCCAGTTGGCCACTCCTGACACGACGAAGGCCGCCTCCGGAAAACCGGGGGCGGCCTTCGAACTGGCCTCAGTGCGTCAGTGGCCGAAGGCGCTCCGCGCCGCGAGGTCCGCGAGCAGCTCACGACCCTTCTCGGCGTTGCGTGGCTGCGACAGCACGTCGTACCGCCGGGCCACCAGCTGGCTCTGCGAGATGAACCCGCGCTTGTTGCGGTTCGCCGCGTAACCCAGGGCCCCGAACAGCAGGTTGAACCCGAGGCCGGCGACCAGGCCGATCGCGATCGGCACCAGCCCCGCGCCGGGGTTCAGCAGGCTGAGCACCAGGCCGAGGAACACACCGAACATCGCGCCGGATGTTGCCGCGCTGCCCAGCACCTTGCCCCAGGACATCTTGCCCGCGATCCGCTCCACGAGCATCGGCTCGACGCCCACGATCGTGACGTCCGTGACCGGGAAGTCCGTGCCCGCGAGGTGGTCGACCGCGCGCTGTGCCTGCTCGTAGGACTCGTACGAACCGATCGGCCAGCCGGTGGGCAGGGTCGGCAGCTGGGGCCGGGCCTGCTGCTGTCCGATCGTGGTCTGCGTGAATGCTGTGGTCATCGATCTCACCTCTCCTGCCCCGTTCAACGTGGGAGTACCCCGGATTCCTCCCGTCGAGCGGGAATTCACAGACTCTTCTCAGCCGGGCAAACCGCGCATACCGGCTCCCGAGTCAATGGCTCAAGAAAATACCTTTGTTCCGGTTGACCGTCGCGGCGTCACCGGGTAGGAAGAAGCCGCAAAGGATTCGCATCAAACCTTTGGGGCGGCTGATGGCACGCAGGCGAGGCATGCTCACGCTGGACGAGCTCCGGGCGCGCGTGGACGCGGGCACGATCGACACCGTGCTCGTCGCGCTCACGGACATGCAGGGCAGGCTCCAGGGCAAGCGCTGCTCGGCCGAATACTTCCTGGACGAGGTCGTCGGCCACGCGACCGAGGCCTGCAACTACCTCCTGGCCGTCGACGTCGACATGAACACCGTCGACGGCTACGCGCTGTCCTCCTGGGAGAGCGGCTACGGCGACTTCGTGCTGCGTCCCGACTTCGAGACGCTGCGGGAGATCCCCTGGCAGGAGGGCACCGCGCTGGTGCTGGCCGACGTCGAGCGGGTGCAGGGCGGCTCCGTCGACGTCTCGCCGCGGCAGATCCTGCGCCGGCAGCTCGACCGCCTCGCCGAGCGCGGGCTCGGCGCCTACGTCGGGACCGAGCTCGAGTTCATCGTCTTCGAAGACACCTACGAAGCCGCCTGGGACAAGCGCTACGCCGGTCTCAAGCCCGCCAACCAGTACAACGTCGACTACTCGATGCTCGGCACCGCGCGCCTCGAGCCGCTGCTGCGCCGCATCCGCAACGAGATGGCCGGCGCCGGCCTCTACCCCGAGTCCGCCAAGGGCGAGTGCAACCCCGGCCAGCAGGAGATCGCCTTCCGCTACACCGACGCGCTCACCACCTGCGACAACCACAGCGTCTACAAGAACGGCGCCAAGGAGATCGCCGCGCAGGAGGGCAAGAGCCTCACGTTCATGGCGAAGTACAACGAGCGCGAGGGCAACTCCTGCCACATCCACATCAGCCTGCGCTCGACCGAAGGCCGCGCGGTCCTCGCCGGCGACAACGAACACGGCTTCTCGAAGCTGATGGAGCACTTCCTCGCCGGCCAGCTCGCCGCGCTGCACGAGCTGACCTACTTCCTCGCGCCGAACATCAACTCCTACAAGCGGTTCGTGCCCGGCAGCTTCGCGCCGACCGCGATCGCCTGGGGCACCGACAACCGCACCTGCGCGCTGCGGGTCGTGGGCCACGGCGAGTCGCTGCGCGTCGAGAACCGCGTGCCGGGCGGGGACGTCAACCCGTACCTCGCCGTCGCCGCGCTGATCGCCGCCGGTCTCCACGGCATCGAGAACGAGCTGGAGCTGGAAGAGCCCTTCACCGGCAACGCCTACCACTCCGACCGCGGCACGGTGCCGACCACGCTGCCCGCGGCCGCCGCGGCGCTCGCGGGCAGCGAAATCGCCCGGAGCGCGTTCGGCGAAGACGTCGTCGAGCACTACCTGAACGCGGCGAAGATCGAGGTGGACGCCTACAACGCCGCCGTCACCGACTGGGAGCTCATCCGTGGTTTCGAGCGCCTCTAAGCCCGTCATCGGGCTCACCAGCTACCTCGAACCCGCGAAGTTCCTGGTCTGGGAGACCGAAGCCGTGCTGCTGCACCGGGTCTACGTCGACTGCGTCGTCGCGGCCGGCGGTGTCCCGGTGGTACTGCCCCCGGTGTCCGACGCGTACGACGAACTCGTGTCCACTGTGGACGGCCTGGTGCTCACCGGCGGCGCGGACGTCGAACCGGAGCGCTACGGCCAGGAGCAGCACCCCACCACCTACATCCGGCCGAACCGGGACGCCTTCGAGTTCGGCCTGTTCGAAGCGGCCCGGCGCCAGGGCAAACCGGTGCTCGGCGTCTGCCGCGGCCTGCAGGTGATGAGCGTCGCCCTCGGCGGCACCCTGGTCCAGCACCTGCCGGAAGCCCGGGACACCACCGAGCACCAGCCCGCGCCGGCGACGTTCGGCCGGGGCACCGTCACGCTGGCCGAGGGCAGCCGGGCCGCCGCGATCCTCGGGTCCGAGACGAAGACGCTGTGTTACCACCACCAGGCCGTCGACCGCCTCGGCGCCGGCCTGGAACCCGTCGGCTGGGCCGCCGACGGCACGGTCGAAGCCGCCGAAGTCCCGGGTGAGTTCACCCTGGGCGTCCAGTGGCACCCCGAGCAGGACACCGACGACGTCCGGCTGTTCCAGGCCCTCGTCGAAGCGAGCAAGGAGAGGAAATGACGACGTTCGACGTCCTGAACCCCGCCACCGAGGAGGTGGTGCGGACCGTCCCGCTGACCAGCGCCGAGGAGACCGACGCGGCGATCGCCCGCGCCCGGGCGGCGTTCCCGGCGTGGCGCGACGTCACCCCCGGCGACCGCGCGCGGCTGCTGCGCCGCTTCGCCGACGCCGTCGAGGCCGACATCGAGAACCTCGCGCGGCTCGAGGTCGAGAACTCCGGGCACACCATCGGCAACGCCCGCTGGGAGGCGGGCAACGTCCGCGACGTCCTCAACTACTACTCCGCCGCGCCGGAACGCCTGCTCGGGCAGCAGATCCCGGTGCCGGGCGGGGTCAACGTCACCTTCCACGAGCCGCTCGGCGTCGTCGGCGTGATCGTGCCGTGGAACTTCCCGATGCCGATCGCCGGCTGGGGCTTCGCGCCCGCGCTCGCCGCCGGCAACACCGTGGTCCTCAAGCCCGCCGAGCTGACGCCGCTGACCGCCATCCGGCTCGGTGAGCTGGCGCGCGAGGCGGGCATCCCCGAAGACGTCTTCCAGGTGCTGCCCGGCAAGGGATCCGTGGTGGGACAACGGTTCGTGGACCATCCGGGTGTCCGCAAGGTCGTCTTCACCGGCTCCACCGAGGTCGGCAAGCAGATCATGGCCGGCTGCGCGGCGCAGGTGAAGCGCGTGACGCTGGAGCTGGGCGGCAAGAACGCGAACATCGTCTTCGCCGACGCCGACCTCGAGAAGGCCGCGGCCACCGCGCCCTACGGCGTCTTCGACAACGCGGGCCAGGACTGCTGCGCGCGGTCGCTGATCCTGGTGCAGGCCAGCGCGTACGACCGCTTCATGGAGCTGCTGGAGCCCGCGGTGCACGGCGTCGTCGTCGGCGACCCGGGCGATGAAAAGACCGAAATGGGCCCGCTGATCTCGGCCGCGCACCGGGAGAAGGTCGCCTCCTACGTGCCGGACGACGCGCCGGTCGCGTTCCGCGGCACCGCGCCGGAAGGCCGTGGCTTCTGGTTCCCGCCGACCGTCCTCACCCCGCCCGACCTGCGGCACCCGGCCGCGGCGGACGAGGTCTTCGGCCCGGTCGTCGCCGTCGTGCCGTTCGCCGAAGAAGCCGACGCGCTGCGGATGGCCAATGCGACCGAGTACGGTCTGTCCGGGTCGATCTGGACCCGCGACGCCGGCCGCGCGTTCCGGGTGGCGCGCGGGGTGGAAGCCGGCAACCTGTCGGTCAACTCGCACTCTTCGGTGCGCTACTGGACGCCGTTCGGCGGGTTCAAGCAGTCCGGCCTCGGCCGCGAGCTGGGCCCCGACGCCGCGGCGGCGTTCACCGAAACCAAGAACGTCTTTCTGAGCACGGAGGAGTAATGGTCCAGCGTTTCGAAGGCCGCGTCGCGGTCATCACCGGCGGCGCGAGCGGCATCGGGCTCGCCTCAGCGCGCCGTCTGGCGAGCGAAGGCGCGAAGGTCGTCATCGCGGACCTGACGCCGGTCGAGGGCAAGGCGGCCGCCGACGAGATCGGCGGCGCGTTCGTCCAGACCGACGTCACCGACGCAGAGCAGGTGGAGAGCCTCTTCCACACCACGGTCGAGCAGTTCGGCTCGGTCGACGTCGCGTTCAACAACGCCGGCATCTCCCCGCCCGAGGACGACTCGATCCTGACCACCGGCATCGACGCGTGGGAGCGGGTCCAGCGGGTCAACCTGACGTCGGTGTACCACTGCTGCAAGGCCGTCCTGCCGCACATGCAGCGCCAGGGTCGCGGTTCGATCATCAACACGGCATCGTTCGTCGCGGTGATGGGCGCGGCGACGTCGCAGATCTCCTACACCGCGTCCAAGGGCGGCGTGCTCGCCATGAGCCGTGAGCTCGGCATCCAGTTCGCGCGCGAGAACATTCGCGTCAACGCGCTCTGCCCGGGTCCGGTCAACACGCCGCTGCTCAAGGAGCTGTTCGCGAAGGACCCGGAACGCGCGGCGCGGCGGCTGGTGCACGTCCCGGTCGGCCGGTTCGCCGAGCCCGAGGAGATCGCGGCGGCGGTGGCCTTCCTGGCCAGCGACGACGCCAGCTTCATCACGGCGTCCCAGTTCCTGGTCGACGGCGGCATCTCCGGCGCGTACGTCACCCCGCTCTAACGCTTGGTCGGTTTCTTGACGCCGTAGACCTCCCGCAGGTAGCTCCAGGCGGCGTTGAGCTTCTTGCGCTCCTCGGAGACGAGCCGTTCGCGGCGCCGCAGCACGCGAACGGCGATCTCCGAGGCGAGGAACGCGCCGGCGGCGAAGGTCAGGACGCCGACGATCAGGGTCAGGGCGATGACGGTGGTGGTCATGGTCACCAGCGTCGAGCCGGCGTGGGCGATTTGTCCCTGCGCAAAACTAGCGGGTTTCGTTAGCTTTGTGAGGTGACGCACTGGCGCGCCGACGAGTGGGCGGAAGCGGTCCGGGCCGGCATCCGCGCGAGGGGGCTTTCCTTCGACGAGGCCGCGCGACGCATCGGCGTCCCCACGTCGACCCTGCGCAGCTGGGTCGAGCACCGGCACGCGCCGAAGGTGACCGTCTTCGACCACTGGGCCCAGCTCGCCGAGGTCACCGGGCTCAGCGAGGCAGACCTCCTGCGCGTCGCCGGTGTGCTGCCCGACTCCCTGGCCAGCCCGGTGCACGTCGCTCACGCCGCGAAGGCGCTGCGGGAAGGCATCGACCGGGCCGGGCAGTTCCTCCGGCAGGCCACCGCGCTCGTCTACTCCTCGCCCGGCACCCAGGTCGCCAACCTCATCGCCGCGTCGCCGGTCGACTGGGAGATGCGGATCCGGTCCGCCACCCGCGGGGACGAGGTCCGCGTCACCTACCACCACTACGTCGGGATCGTGCCGCCGCGGGACTTCCCGTTTTCCGAGGAAGAGGCGCGGCGGATCCTCGAACACGACGTCCTCGGCGAGCTGTGGCGGCCGCTCGGGCTGTACTGGCGGGTCGCCGAGGTGCACGACTGGCACGAGCCGCCGCGGCTGGTCATCCAGGTGCCCGAGCAGGAGGCGACGCGCCCGCCCGCGCCGTCGCCGGTCGTCGCCGCGCCGCCGGTTGTCGTGCTGTCGCCGATCTGGGGGTACGGCGAGCTGCTGGCGTCGCTGGTCGCCGACGGGCTCGGGTTCGGCAACGTCGACTTCCGCTACTTCGGCCTGCCCGACACGATGGCCGACCGCGTCCGGATCACCGCCCGTGAGCTGGCCGAACCCGCGCCGCGGCTGGTGCACTCGGTGCCGCCGATCATGCTGCTGCACGGCCTGGCCGTCCCCGACCTGACCGGACGGCTCCCGGTCGTCGTCCGCTACGGCCCCCGGATGCGGGCGCGGGCCGCCCGGATCTACCGCGAGCCGCTGCTCGACGCCGGGTTCGCCGACCCGTTGGCGGGCGCGCGGGCGATCGAGGAGGCAGTGTCGGTGCCCCCGGGGCACGCTTACTTCGAGGTGACGCTGGCCGACGAGGACGTCTTCGACGGCGACCGCCCGAGCCTCGACCGGCTCAACGACACGGTGGCTTGGCTCGCGGAGCAGATCGTGGAGCAGGTGCTCCTCGGCGCCGGGCACCCGCCGGTGCCGCTCGGCGGCCCGTTGAAGCGGCTGGTGCTGCCTTCGGGCCGGGTGCGCCGGCCGCCTGTGCTGGCGGGGAGCGCCGTGCGTCGGGTCGCTCACGGCTAGCACACAGCGCGAGGTGTTCCGGCTCGCGAACACAGCCGGGGAGAACCAGTTTCAGGTCGGCTCAGGTGCTTCGACCGGCAGACGCGCTGTGACCTCCGGACTGCCGGTGGGCACGCTCGTGCAGTCTGCGGTCTCCCGCAGGAGCGGATCGGCGACGAGCACCCCGGGTGGGCCGGCGGCTGCGACCCGCCAGCAGGCGGGAGCCACCCGTCGAGTCGCGCTCGAAGACTGATGTGGCGTTGCCCGTGTGAAGTAGACTGATCTCGCAGGCGGCAGGTACGGTAACCGCCACAACTGCAGATCGGGCCGTCGAGCCGAGGCGGGAGAGCCCTCACGAACGTGGTGGGGCACCGAAGGAGCAAACTCCCCGGAATCTCTCAGGTAACCGCTACCGCTTCGCGCGAGGCCACTCTGGAAAGCAGGCGCACCCGCGCCTCACCCAAGGTGAAAGCCGCTTCACACGCGGTGAAACTCTCAGGTGCCATGACAGAGGGGGAGTTCCCAGCGCACCCGTGTGCGCCCGGCCTGAGGAGCTCCCGATCACTTCTACGCAGTTCGACGCCCGCCACATCGGCCCGTCCGAGGCCGAGCGCGCGAAGATGCTGGCCGAGTGCGGTTACGGCAGCCTGGACGCCCTCGTCGGCGCCGCCGTCCCGAGCGCCATCCGCGCGACCCGTGAGCTCACCCTCCCGCCGGCCGCGTCCGAAGAGGACGCCACCGCGGAGCTGCGCGCCCTCGCCGCGCGCAACCGGCCGATGACGCAGATGATCGGCCTCGGCTACTCCGACACCGTCACCCCCGGCGTGATCCGCCGCAACGTCCTCGAGAACCCGGCCTGGTACACGGCGTACACGCCCTACCAGCCGGAAATCTCGCAGGGCCGGCTCGAAGCGCTCCTCAACTTCCAGACGATGGTCGCCGACCTGACCGGCCTGGCCACCGCGAACGCGTCCCTGCTGGACGAGTCGACCGCCGTCGCCGAGGCCGTCACGCTGATGCGGCGCGCGTCCAAGTCGAAGTCGAACAAGGTCGTGCTGGACGCCGAGTGCCTGCCGCAGACCATCGCCGTCGTGCGGACCCGCGTCGAGGCGCTGGGCATCGAGGTCGAGGTCCGCGACCTGCTCACCGGCCTGCCGGACGAGTTCTTCGGCGTCGTCGCCCAGTACCCCGGCGCGTCCGGCGTGCTGCGCGGCCGCGGCTTCTACCACGCGATTTCCGAGTCGGCGAAGGCCGCGGGCGCGCTGTTCACCGTCGCCGCCGACCTGCTCGCCCTCACCCTGATCACCGCCCCCGGCGAGTTCGGCGCCGACGTCGCCGCCGGGTCGACGCAGCGCTTCGGCGTCCCGCTCGGCTACGGCGGCCCGCACGCCGGGTACATGTCCGTCCGCTCCGGCCTCGAGCGCTCGCTGCCCGGGCGCCTGGTCGGCGTCTCGGTCGACGCCGACGGCAACTCCGCCTACCGCCTCGCGCTGCAGACGCGTGAGCAGCACATCCGCCGCGAGAAGGCGACGTCCAACATCTGCACCGCGCAGGTCCTCCCGGCTGTGCTGGCCGCGATGTACGCGGTCTACCACGGCCCGGACGGCCTCAAGCGGATCGCGCAGCGCGTCCACGGCCTGGCCGCGGGCTTCGCCGACGCGCTGCGCAAGACCGGCGTCGAGGTCGTGCACGAGTCCTTCTTCGACACGGTCATCGCGCGTGTCCCCGGCCAGGCCGCCGAGGTCCACGCGGCCGCCCGCGAGGCCGGGATCAACCTCGGCCACGTCGACGCCGACCACGTGCGGGTCGCCTTCGACGAGGTCAGCACCCCCGCGATCGCCGCGAACGTCCTGAAGGCGTTCGGGGTCGAGGAAGACGTCCAGGACGGCGTCGCGCTCCCCAACGGCCTCGCCCGCGAAAGCGGCTTCATGGGCCACGAGGTCTTCGGCAGCCACCGCTCCGAGACGGCGATGCTGCGGTACCTGCGTCGCCTGTCCGACCAGGACTACGCGCTCGACCGCGGCATGATCCCGCT
The DNA here is from genome assembly GCF_055582965.1 of Amycolatopsis sp. NPDC104863. Lineage (NCBI taxonomy): Bacteria > Bacillati > Actinomycetota > Actinomycetes > Pseudonocardiales > Pseudonocardiaceae > Amycolatopsis > Amycolatopsis sp. NPDC104863. Next base: position 319,162 of record NZ_JBVJOW010000010.1, on the reverse strand, counting down.
CGGCTCCTGCACGATGAAGCTCAACGCCACCACCGAGATGGAGCCGATCAGCTGGCGCGAGTTCGCCGGCATCCACCCGTTCGCCCCGGCCGAGGACGCCGAGGGGTACCACACGCTCGTCGGGCAGCTCGCGGACTGGCTGGCCGAGGTCACCGGCTACGACAAGGTGTCGCTGCAGCCCAACGCGGGCAGCCAGGGCGAGCTGGCCGGGCTGCTGGCCATCCGCGCGTACCACCGTTCGAACGGTGACGAGGCCCGCGACGTCTGCCTGATCCCGTCGTCGGCGCACGGCACCAACGCCGCGTCCGCGGTGCTCGCCGGGATGCGCGTGGTCGTCGTCAAGTGCACCGACGAGGGCAACGTCGACCTGGCCGACCTGCGGTCCAAAGTGGACGCACACAAGGACACGCTCGCCGCGATCATGGTCACCTACCCGTCCACGCACGGCGTGTACGAGCACTCGATCGACGAGCTGGCCAAGATCGTCCACGACGGCGGCGGCCAGGTGTACGTCGACGGCGCGAACCTCAACGCCCTGCTCGGCCTGGCCAAGCCGGGCGAGTTCGGCGGCGACGTCTCGCACCTGAACCTGCACAAGACCTTCTGCATCCCGCACGGCGGTGGCGGCCCCGGTGTCGGCCCGGTCGCGGTGCGCGCGCACCTCGCGCCGTACCTGCCGAACCACCCGCTGCTCGACGCCGCGGGCCCGGAAACCGGCGTCGGCCCGATCAGCGGCGCGCCGTACGGTTCGGCGTCGATCCTGCCGATCTCCTGGGCCTACGTCCGCATGATGGGCGCGCCCGGCCTGACCGCGGCCACGAAGGTCGCCGTGCTGGCCGCGAACTACGTCGCCTCGCGGCTGGCCCCGCACTACCCGGTGCTCTACACGGGCCAGGACGGCCTGGTCGCGCACGAGTGCATCCTCGACCTGCGCCAGCTCACCAAGGAGACCGGCGTGACGGTCGACGACGTCGCGAAGCGGCTCATCGACTACGGCTTCCACGCGCCGACCATGTCGTTCCCGGTCGCGGGCACGCTGATGGTCGAGCCGACCGAGTCCGAGGACCTGGGCGAGATCGACCGGTTCTGCGACGCGATGATCGCCATCCGCGCCGAGATCGACGAGGTCGCATCCGGCAAGTGGAGCGCGGAGGAGTCGCCGCTGCGGGGCGCCCCGCACACCGCGGAGACGCTGGTCGGGGAGTGGGACAAGCCCTACAGCCGCGAGCTGGCCGTGTTCCCGGCCGGGGTGTCGCGCAAGAACAAGTACTGGCCGCCGGTGCGGCGCATCGACGGCGCCCGCGGGGACCGTAACCTCGTCTGCTCCTGCCCGCCCCTCAACGCTTACGAAGGCTGATCCCGACGTGTCGAAGGAAACCTCCCTCCACGGAGTCCACAAGGGACTCGGTGCGCTGTTCACCGACTTCGCCGGCTGGTCCATGCCGGTCCGCTACGCCAGCGAGCTGGCCGAGCACAAGGCGGTCCGCGAGGCGGCCGGGCTGTTCGACCTCTCGCACATGGCCGAAATCCACGTCACCGGCAAGCAGGCGGCCGACGTCCTGGACTTCGCGCTGGTCGGCAACCTCACCGGGGTCAAGCCGGGCCGGGCGCGGTACACGATGATCTGCGACGCCTCCGGCGGTGTGCTGGACGACCTCGTCGTTTACCGCCTGGCCGACGAGCACTACCTCGTCGTCGCGAACGCGGGCAACGCGAAGGTCGTCGCCGACGCGCTGGCCGAGCGGGTCGCGGGCTTCGACGCGGTGGTCGACGACCGGTCCGAGACGACCGCGCTGATCGCCGTCCAGGGTCCGAACGCCGTCGCGATCCTCGGCTCCGTGACCGACGCCGACCTGGACGCGCTGAAGTACTACGCCAGCGTGCCGGCGGTCGTGAAAGGCCATGACGTCCTGCTCGCCCGCACCGGCTACACCGGCGAAGACGGCTTCGAGCTGTTCGTGAACGCCGACGAGGCGCCGGCGGTCTGGCGCATCCTGACCGAGGCGGGCGAGGGCCACGGCCTGGTCCCGGCCGGGCTGGCCTGCCGCGACACGCTGCGGCTGGAAGCCGGGATGCCGTTGTACGGCAACGAACTCACCCTCGACCAGAGCCCGTTCGAGGCCGGGCTCGGGCGCGTCGTCAAGTTCGAGAAGCCGGGTGACTTCGTCGGCCGCGCGGCGCTGGAAGAGCGGTCCAAGGCGGACGTCCCGCGCGTGCGGGTCGGCGTTCGCGGAGCGGGACGTCGTGCGCCGCGCCACGGCTACAAGCTGCTGTCGGACGGCGTCGAGATCGGCGAGGTCACCAGTGGGGCGCTGTCGCCCACGCTGGGTTACCCGATCGCCATGGCGTACGTCGATCGGGCGTACGCCGAGCCCGGCACCGAGCTGTCCGTCGACATCCGGGGCAGGATCGAGCCCGTCGAAGTCGTCGCCCTGCCCTTCTACTCCCGCGCGTAAGGACTTACTGAACCGTGAGCATTCCCGAGAACCTGCAGTACACCAAGGAACACGAGTGGCTGTCCGTCTCCGACGGCGTCGCGACGGTCGGCATCACCGCCTTCGCCGCCGAGTCGCTCGGTGACATCGTGTTCGTCCAGCTGCCCGACGCCGGCGCGACCGTGACGGCGGGCGAGGTGTTCGGCGAGGTCGAGTCGACGAAGTCCGTCAGCGAGCTGTACGCGCCCGTGTCCGGCGAGGTCGTCGAGGTGAACGGCGCCACTTCGGACACCCCCGAGGTCATCAACTCGGACCCGTACACGGAAGGCTGGCTGCTGAAGGTGCGGCTCACGGGCGACGTCCCCGAGCTGCTCGACGCCGCCGCGTACGCCAAGCTCACCCAGGAGAACTGATGACGACCTTCGACGCCCACCTCGCCGACGTCGACCCGGAGGTCGCCGCGGCCGTCGCCGACGAGCTGACCCGCCAGCAGTCCACGCTGGAGATGATCGCGTCCGAGAACTTCGCCCCGGTGGGCGTGCTCGAGGCGCAGGGTTCGGTGCTGACCAACAAGTACGCCGAGGGTTACCCGGGTCGCCGTTACTACGGCGGCTGCGAGCACGTCGACGTCGTCGAGCAGCTCGCCATCGACCGCGCGAAGGCCCTCTTCGGCGCCGAGCACGCCAACGTCCAGCCGCACTCGGGCGCGCAGGCCAACGCGGCCGCGATGTTCGCCGTGCTCAAGCCCGGCGACACGATCCTCGGCCTCGACCTGGCGCACGGCGGCCACCTGACGCACGGGATGAAGATCAACTTCTCGGGCAAGCTCTACACCGTGGTCGCCTACCATGTCGACAAAGAGACCGGCATCGTCGACCTGGCCGAGATCGAGCGTCTTGCCGTCGAGCACAAGCCGAAGCTGATCATCGCCGGCTGGTCCGCGTACCCGCGTCAGCTCGACTTCGCCGAGTTCCGCCGCATCGCCGACCTCGTCGACGCCCGCCTGATGGTCGACATGGCGCACTTCGCCGGGCTGGTCGCGAGCGGGCTGCACCCGTCGCCGGTGCCGCACGCCGACATCGTCACCACGACCACGCACAAGACCCTCGGCGGCCCGCGCGGCGGGCTCATCCTCTGCCGCGAGGAGCTCGCGAAGAAGATCAACTCCGCGGTGTTCCCGGGCCAGCAGGGCGGGCCGCTGGAACACGTCATCGCGGCCAAGGCCGTCGCGCTGAAGATCGCCGCGAGCGAGGAGTTCAAGGAGCGGCAGCAGCGGACGCTCGAAGGTTCGCGGATCCTGGCTTCGCGCTTGTCGCAGGCGGACTGCGCTGACGCCGGGGTGCGTGTCCTGACCGGCGGCACCGACGTCCACCTGGTGCTGGTCGACCTCGTCCAGTCCACTCTGGACGGTCAGCAGGCCGAGGACCGGCTGCACGAGGTCGGCATCACGGTCAACCGCAACGCCGTCCCGTTCGACCCGCGCCCGCCGATGATCACCTCCGGCCTGCGCATCGGCACCCCGGCGCTGGCCACCCGCGGCTTCCAGGCCGAGGACTTCACCGAGGTCGCCGACGTCATCGCCGAGGCGCTGAAGCCCGACTTCGACGACGCTCTCCGCTCGAAGCTGCGTGACCGCGTCGAGGCGCTGGCCGCGAAGCACCCGTTGTACGCGAGCCTTTCGCGATGAGCGCGCTGCCCGAGGGCCGGAAGCTGCTGCGGCTGGAAGTCCGCAACAGCGAGACGCCGATCGAGAAGAAGCCGCCGTGGATCAAGACGCGGGTGCGGATGGGGCCGGAGTTCACCGAACTCAAGGGTCTGGTGCGCCGCGAAGGTCTCCACACCGTGTGCGAAGAGGCCGGTTGTCCCAACATCTACGAGTGCTGGGAAGACCGTGAAGCCACCTTCTTGATCGGTGGGGATCAATGCACGCGCCGTTGTGACTTCTGCCAGATCGACACCGGCAAGCCTGCTGCCCTGGACCGTACTGAGCCGCGCAAGGTTGCGGAGTCCGTGCAGGCCATGGGTCTCCGGTACTCGACGGTCACCGGCGTGGCCCGCGACGATCTGGAAGACGGCGGTGCCTGGCTGTACGCGGAGACCGTGCGTCAGATTCACGCTCTGAACCCGGGTACCGGTGTCGAGCTGCTGATTCCGGACTTCAACGCGGACCCGGACCAGCTGGCCGAGGTGTTCGGCTCGCGGCCGGAGGTGTTGGCGCACAACGTCGAGACGGTGCCCCGCATTTTCAAGCGGATCCGTCCCGGCTTCCGCTACGCGCGGTCGCTGGAAGTCATCACCAAGGCGCGTGAGGCCGGCCTGGTGACGAAGTCCAACCTCATCCTCGGCATGGGCGAGACCCCCGACGAGGTCGCGCCCGCGATGCAGGACCTGGTCGACGCGGGCTGCGAGATCCTGACGATCACGCAGTACCTGCGTCCCTCGCCGCGGCACCACCCGGTGGACCGGTGGGTCAAGCCGGAGGAGTTCGTCGAGCACTCGAAGGCCGCCGAGGCCATGGGCTTCGCCGGGGTGATGGCCGGTCCGCTCGTGCGGTCGTCGTACCGCGCGGGACGGCTTTACGCCCAGACCAAGGGTTACCGTGGGGAGGAGCTGCCGGAGAACCTGCAGCACCTCGCCGACCAGGGCCCGGCCGCGCAAGAAGCCAGCTCCCTGCTGGCGCGATAGGAAGGGGCGGATCAATGGCGATCAGCGTCTTCGACCTGTTTTCCATCGGCATCGGCCCGTCGAGCTCCCATACCGTCGGGCCGATGCGGGCGGCACTGACCTTTGTGGACGGACTCGGCGACGACCTCGGGCGCACCGCACGCGTCCAGTCGGAGCTGTTCGGCTCGCTCGGCGCGACCGGCTTCGGCCACGGCAGTGACAAAGCCGTCCTGCTCGGGCTTTCGGGTGAGCGTCCGGAAGAGATCGACACCGACACCGTGGCCGGGCGCATCGCGGCGATCCGCGAGTCCGGCCTGCTGCTGTTGGCCGGCACGCACGAGATCACGTTCGACGAGGACAACGACCTCACCATGCACCGGCGCAAGTCGTTGCCGGCGCACCCGAACGGCATGGTCTTCCGCGCGTTCGACGCGGCGGGGGAGCTGCTGCGCGAACGGACGTACTACTCGGTCGGCGGCGGCTTCGTCCGCGACGAGTCCTACGAGACGGACGCGGTGTTCGTCGAGGACGCGACGCCGGTGCCGTACCCGTTCCGCACCGGCGCGGACCTGCTCGGGCACTGCGCGTCCACCGGGCTGCCGATCAGCGAGATCATGCTGGCGAACGAGCTGTCCTGGCGGTCACGCGAAGAGGTCCGGGCCGGGCTGCTGGACATCTGGGCGGTCATGGCGGAGTGCGTCCGCAACGGCTGTACGCACGAAGGCGTCCTGCCTGGCGGCCTGAAGGTGCCGCGGCGCGCGAAGGCGCTCCACGAGAAGCTTCTGGCCGAGGACGGCGCGGACGACCCGCTGTACGCGATGGACTGGGTGAGCCTCTACGCCCTCGCCGTCAACGAGGAGAACGCCGCGGGCGGGCGCGTGGTGACCGCGCCGACCAACGGCGCCGCCGGGATCATCCCCGCCGTGCTGCACTACTACCAGCGGTTCATCCGGCACTCGACCGACGACGGCATCGTCAAGTTCATGCTCACCGCGGGCGCGATCGGCTCGATCCTCAAGCAGACGGGCTCGATCTCGGGCGCCGAGGTCGGCTGTCAGGGCGAGGTCGGCTCGGCCTCGGCGATGGCGGCGGCGGGCCTGACGGAGGTGCTCGGCGGCTCCCCGGCCCAGGTGGAGAACGCGGCCGAGATCGGCGTCGAGCACCACCTGGGCCTGACGTGCGACCCGGTCGGCGGCCTGGTCCAGATCCCGTGCATCGAGCGCAACGCGGTCGGCGCGTCGAAGGCGATCCACGCGGCGAGAATGGCGATGCGCGGCGACGGCAGTCACGTGGTGACGCTGGACAAGGCGATCAAGACGATGCGCGAGACAGGCGCGGACATGAGCGTGAAGTACAAGGAGACCGCCCGCGGCGGGCTGGCGGTGAACGTCATCGAGTGCTGACGGCGGCGGGCCGGCTCAGTGCTGCTGGTCTTCCACCGCCAGCTTCAACCCCACCTCGACCAGCCGCCAGCCGAGCTGCTGTCTCCGTGTTCCCGGCCTGCGGCTCGGCGTCGCTCGCCCCGGCGGGCGGTTGCGCACGCCGTGGCGCAGTTCGTTCTCTCGCTCGTGGACCAGGTCCTCGGCCATCAAGAAGTGCACCGGATCGCCCCCTGCGTCGATGTTCGGTGTCGGTGTCCCCATCGTCGCCGAACGTGGCCGTCCGGTTCCACCGGTTTTTCCGCCCGCGAACACAGTGTCACCGAGAGCGACGGCGTGAGGCCACTCCGAAGGTGCGCTGCGCCCGGGGTGATCGACTCGGCGCGGCCTAAACTCGCGGGATGGAGTCGACCTCGGTGGTGAATGCCGGTGAAGCGCTGTTCCGGCCGGTCCGCGCGGGCAACGCCTTCGAGGAGACCGTGGAGCGGCTGCTGCAGGCGATCCGGCTCGGCGTGGTGGGCGCGGGGGAGCGGCTCCCGTCGGAACGCGAGCTCGCCGAACGGCTCGGGGTCAGCCGCGTCACGCTGCGCGAGGCCATCCGGGCCCTTTCCGACGCCGGTTACGTCGAGTCACGGCGAGGCCGCTACGGCGGCACGTTCGTGAACGACACCCTGCCCGGACCGCCCGAGCGGTCACCCGGAGGCAAGGTCGAACCGATCGCGCTCGAAGACGCATTGAGCCTCCGATACGTCCTCGAGACCGGCGCCGCGGAGATGGCCGCCGCGCGGTCGCTGAGCCCGGCGGACCGCCGGCACCTGACCGGAACGCTCGCCGAAGCCGCGAGCGCGGACCTCGACGACTACCGCCGCAAGGACTCCCGGCTGCACCTGGCGATCGCGGAGGTGACGGCGTCCGGCTCGCTGACCACGGCGATGGCCGACGCGCGCACCCGCGTCAACCAGCTGCTCGACCGGATCCCGCTGCTGCCGCCGAACCTCGAGCACTCGAACGCCCAGCACGAGGCGATCGTGGACGCGATCCTCGCCGGAGACGCGGTCGCGGCCCGCCACGCCATGGCCGAACACATCGAAGGCACGGCGTCGCTCCTGCGTGCGTTCCTCGCCTGAACCTGTCTTGACAGGATTCGAACAACCTCGTTAGTTCTCCACAGAACCTTCTCACCCGTTCGGCCGTCATCCATTCGTGACCTTGGCGACCGAGGAACCAGCGGAAGAGCACGAGCAGTCGGACACCCCGCGACGCCGGCGGTGGCGGCGGATCCGACGCATCGGGTACTGGACCTTCGGGCTGCTGGTCGGCGTGCCGCTGATCGCCTTCTGGGTCGCCTACCTCGTGCTCGACGTCCGCAGCCCGCAGGACGTCCTCGCCGGGCTCGACAAGACCGTCGTCCTGCAGTACTCGGACGGGTCCGAGCTGCTCAAGGTCATCCCGGCGGACGGCGACCGCACCTTCGTGCCCTACACGCACGTGCCCGCGAAGCTGCGGGACGCGATCGTCGCCACCGAGGACCCGACCTTCTGGGACAACCAGGGTTTCGACCCGACCGGCATCGGCCGCGCGTTCCTCACCGGCGTCGGCGGCGGGTCCGGGATCACCCAGCAGTACATCAAGAAGTCCACCGGCGACGACGACGCGACGATCGGCCGCAAGTTCGCCGAGCTCGTCCTGTCCACGAAGATCACCCAGGAGCAGAGCAAGGAACAGATCTTCGAAAGCTACGTCAACATCATCTCCTTCGGCCGCGGCACGTTCGGGCCCGCCGCGGCGATGAACGCCTACTTCGGCAAGAAGCTCGACGACTCGATGACCTGGAGCGAGGCCGCGTTCCTGGCCGGGATGATCCAGTCGCCGTCGGTGCACGACCCGGCCGCCTCGGGCGACGCCCACGCCGCGCGGCGCTGGCAGTACGTGCACGACAAGCTCGTCGCCCGCGGGTACGTGCCGGGAACCGAACCGATGGCCTACCCGGGCGCCGAGATCCAGGCGCCGTCGGAGACGCGCGCCGGGCGGGTCACCTACGACGAGTTCCACGTCAAGCAGCAGGTGCTGGCCGAGCTCGAACAGGACGGCTTCCCGCTGGGCCGGCTCCAGCAGGGCAACATGACGGTGGTGACGACACTCGACCGCGGGATGCAGGACGCCGCCAAGAAAGCGTTGCAGGACAGGCTGAAGGGCGAGCCGAAGGAGTTCCGCGGCGCGGTGGTCTCGGTCGACCCGAAGACCGGCGCCGTGCGCGCCTACCAGGGCGGCGACCAGGGCGTCCGCGACTACGCGGGCACCTCGCACGCGGCGGGCTCGGCGTTCTACCCGTTCACGCTCGCGGCGGCCCTGCGCCGCGGTTTCGGCCCGGACACGCCGATCGCGGCGCCCGCGGAGCAGGAGTTCCTCGGCGAGAAGTTCAAGTACCCCGACGTCTGCGTCCAGAAGTGCACCCCGCGGATGGCGATGGCGACCCACGCCGACGGCCCGTTCGTCGCGCTGGCGAAGAAGCTCGGCCCGGACGCGCTCAGCGAGACCGCGCGGCAGGCGGGCATCCCCGACACCGTCGACGGCTCCCCGACGATGCGGGAGAAGGACGGCTTCCTCATCGGCGCGGGCATCGCGATCGGCCGGTACCCGCTGCGGCCGCTGGACCTGGCGGGCGCCTACGCGACGTTCGCCGCGGAGGGCGTGCGCACGACCCCGCACCTGGTGGCGAAGGTGCGCGACGAAAGCGGCGCGGTCGTCTGGGAGCACACCGACACCACGCGCCCGGCGTTCGACGAGAACGGCGACGAGAGCCGCCGCGTCGCGGAAGACGTCACGCGGACCCTCGGCACGACCCTCGACGACGGCCGCCCGGCCGCGCTGCGCACCGGCGAAGCCGAGCACGGCAGCAGCCCGGACAACCAGGACGCCTGGGCGATCGGCTACACCCCGCAGCTGGCCACGGCGGTCTGGATCGGCTCCGACGACGACCGCCGGCTGACCGACGCGACCGGCGCGAAGCTGACCGGGGACGTGGTCCCGGCCGACATCTGGCGCACGTTCATGGCCGCGGCGCACCAGGGTCAGCCGTTCCGCCGGCTGGGCGGCGCGGAGCGGGGCATCCCGCTCGCGCCGCCGATCGACGTCCGCCCGCGGCGGTGAGCCTTACCGCACCAGGCCGAGCACGAACCCGTCGTGTCCCTTGGCGCCCACGGTCTGGACCGCCGTCGCGTCGACACGGGGTTCCGCCGCGAGCAGCTCGAACATCTCCCGCGCGCCCAGGACGTTCGGGTCGGTGCTCGCCGAGTCCGCCACGGCGCCCTGGCGGACGACGTTGTCCACCACGATCGTCGTGCCCGGTCGGGACAGCTCCAGCGTCGCGCGGACGTAGTTCGCGAGGTTGTTCTTGTCGGCGTCGATGAAGACGAAGTCGAACGGCCCGGTCAGCTTCGGCAGCGTGTCGAGCGCCGCGCCGACCCGGATGTCGACGACGTCCTCGCCGAAGCCCGCCCGCGCCAGGTTCTTCCGGGCGACTTCGGCGTGCTTCGGCTCGTATTCGCAGGTCACCAGCTTGCCGCCGGACGGCAGCGCGCGGGCCAGCCAGATCGTGCTGTACCCGCCGAGCGTGCCGATCTCCAGGATCGAGCGGGCCCCGGCCTGGCGGGCCAGCAGGTTCAGCAGCTTCCCCTGGTTGGGCGCGACGGCGATCGAGGGCAGCCCCGCGCCGGCCGAGTCGGCCAGCGCGGCGTCCAGCGCGGGGTCGGGGGCGAGCAGCGCGCCCGTGAGGTAGTCGTCGACTTCGGCCCAGGTCTTGTCGGTCATGGCTTCCAACCTAGGCCGCTCCGCGACCGGATGGGATCATGCTCCCGACGGCGTTCCGGGCGGGAAGCGAAGGTGCACAGTGGACGACTACCGCGTCGTCGCGGACGCCCTCGCCGCCGACATCGAGGCCGGCCGCCTCCGGCCCGGGGACCGGCTTCCGCCGCAGCGCCGGTTCGCGCGGCAGCGCGGCATCGCGAACTCGACCGCCTCCCGCGTCTACGGCGAGCTCGTCCGGCGCGGCCTGGCCGTCGGCGAGGTCGGCCGGGGCACCTTCGTCCGGGCCGCGAAACCGCCGCCCGAACCCGCGCTCGCCGAGCCGGGGGACGCCCGGGTCGACCTCGAGCTCAACTTCGCCGTCCTGCCCGGCGAGTCCGCGCGGCTGGCCAAAGCACTCGAACCGCTGCTGCGCGCCGACGTCCTCACCGCGGCCCTGCACCCGATCGGCGCCGCGGGCACCCCGGCGGCCCGCGACGCGGCCGCTTCCCTGCTCACCCGCGACGACTGGCGGCCCGACCCGGCGAGCGTGCTGTTCACAGGCAACGGCCGCCAGGCGATCGCGGCGGCGATCGCCGCGTTCGTGCCAGTGGGGGAGCGGCTCGCGGTCGAGGCGCTGACCTACCCGGTGGTCAAGGGTGTCGCGTCGCGGCTCGGCGTCGAGCTGGTGCCCGTCGAGACCGATGAGCACGGCCTGGTGCCGGAAGCGCTCGTCGCGGCCGGGCCGGTGCGCGCGCTGTACGTCCAGCCGACCCTGCACAACCCGCTCGGCACGACGATGCCCGCGCGACGCCGTCAGGAGCTCGCCGACGTCGTCGCGCGGCTCGACCTGCCCGTGATCGAAGACGGCATCTACACGTTCCTGCGGGACGACGTCCGGCCGTTCGCCGCCTACGCGCCGGAGCGGACGGTCTTCGTCGACAGCCTGTCCAAGCGCGTCGCCCCCGGACTCACCGCGGGGTTCCTGGTGACGCCGCCTTCGTGGACACCGCGGCTGGCGTCGTCGGTGCGTTCGGGAGCTTGGGCCGCGTCGCGCTTCTCCGTCGAAGCGGCGACGCAGTGGATCGTGACCGGCACCCTGGCCGAGGTCGAAGCCGCGAAACGCCGTGACGCCGCCACGCGCGCGGTGGTCGTGGCGGAGAAGCTGCCGGGCCTGCGCGGCGACGCGGCGTCCTACCACCGCTGGTGGGAGCTGCCGGAGCGCTGGCGGGCCGAGACGTTCGTCGCGGCGGCCGCGCGCCGCGGGATCGCGCTGTCCCCGGCGGCCGCGTTCGCGGTGCTGCCCGGCCACGCGCCGAACGCGGTGCGGATCGCCGTTTCGGCGCCGCCGGTGGAGATCCTCGGCTCGGCCCTGGACGTGCTGGCCGGGCTGGCGAACGGCAGCCCGGACGACGTCGGTGTCGACTAGGGCGCGTACTTGCCGACGAAGCTGCCGCAGGTGACCACGCGGCCGGTCAGCCGGGCCTGGAGCGCCTTCTCCAGCCCCAGGTAGTCGAACACCGGCGTGTCGGCCGGCACCGACTCCGGCACCGGGCCGCCCGTCGCCAGCAGCCGGGTCGGCACCGTCTGGAACAGCACCAGGTAGCCGCCCTCGCGGTTCAGCGCGTCCGCCGTCTCGAGCATCCGGGCGGGCGCGTCACCGACGATCTCCAGCGGCAGCGGCCACTCCAGCGGGAACGGGTTGTGCAGGCGGAACGCCGGGTAGGCGAACGGGTTGTCGGGCAGGACCGCCGTCCGCGCGGCCGGGAAGCGGTCGAGGCAGTCGTGGATCTGCCGGACGTACCGGTAGGTCGACGGGTTCGTGCGGATGCCGGCCATCGCCGGGCTGACGTCGCCGAGGTCGCCGGTCAGCTGGTCGTGCCCGAGGTCGAGGTAGGCCGCCTGGTCGTGCCGCGCGACGACGACCCAGCCGCAGACGACCACGGCCGTCAGGCCCGCCGTCGCGGTCACCCAGCGGCGCGCCAGCCGCGGCCGCGGCGGGACGAGGTGGCTCAGCAGCAGCAACGCCGTCAGCGCGAGGGTGCCGGTCAGCAGCGTCGGGGTGTCGTTGCCCCAGGACAGGCTGGTCATGAAGCCGGTGGCGAGCACCAGCAGCCCGGCCCACGGCACCCGCCGCCGCACGGCCGCGTTCACCGGCACGCTGACCGCGACGATCCACCACAGCACGTCCGCCCAGCGCGAGGAGCCGGTGAACCGGCCGTCGACGACCGTCCAGACGACCGCGGCCGCGCCGGCCAGCACGAGCACCCAGGACGTCGCCCGCCCGGCCGCGCCGAGCCGGTCGCCGGGCAGCCGGACGGCCAGCAGCACGACGGCGATCGCGGCGAAGAAGCTCAGCTCCCGGAACGGTGCCTGCGTCAGCACTTCCGGGTCTTCGAGCCAGAGCCCGAGCAGCCGCTCGCCGTACGCGGGCACGCCGCCGGTCAGCTGCTCGACCATCTCCGAGAACCCGCCGCCCAGGCTCACCCAGACCACGTAGGCCAGCCCGGGCGCGCCGAGCGCGAGGAGGTCGAAGACGAGCCGCCGCCACCAGCGCGCGGTCCGCAGCGCGCCGACCCGCGTCGCCGGGTGCAGCAGCAGCCACAGCACGCCGATCACCGCGGCCAGCGCGAAGCTCTGCTTGACGAACACCGCGCAGCCGAGGAGGACGAGCCCGCCGCGGCGGGCGAAGGCGCGGTCCTTGCCGAGGCCCGCGTCCAGCGCCCAGGCGCCGCAGGCGGTGAGCGCGATGCCGTCGACGGTGTGCCAGGCCATCAGCGGGAACGCGTTGAGGTTGATGAGCGACGCCGCCGCGACCATCGCCGTCATGCCCGGGCCCCAGTCCAGCACCCGGCGGCGGGTGACCAGCGTGGCGAAGGCGATCGTCGCCACGATGATCTCGACCATGGACAGGAAGCTGGAGCCGAAGAACAGCGGCATCGGCAGCGCGTAGTCGACGACGTGCAGCACCGCGGACCCGAGCGGGCGGGCCGAGATGATCTCGGCGTGCGGGACTTCGCCGTGCAGCACCCGCCACGCCTGGGCGAGGATGAACCCCTGGTCGGAGGGGTGGAACCCGAAGCGGCCGACCCGCAGTTCGGTGGCCAGGGCGAGGGCGGCGACCCAGGCGGCGTGGACGCTCCAGCGCAGCAGCGGCCGGCCCGGTTTCACGACGGCGGGCCCCGGCTCGGAGGCGGCGGCGCGCGCAGGACTCGCCACGTCCACGCCCGCCCGCCTTCCGCTCCCGATCACACCCGGGAAGCGATGGTAGCGGCCGAGGTCACCCCGGGCGGGGACCGCACCACCGGGCCCGCGCGGTCCACCTCCGCGGCCGCGGAGGCGAGGAGCGGCCGTGAAGGCCCCCTCACCGGCTCTTATGACCGGGACGAGGCCTTCACGGCGTCAGGTGAGTGTCACCCGGTCGTGGTTCGTGCTGTGCCGATCGCGGCCGTGCTCGTCTCCGACATCCGAACTCCCCAGTTCACCCGAGCCCCGTTCCGGTGAACGGCGCTGGCGCGAGGGTAAGAGGAGCCGTCCCCGCGCGGCCAGCGTTCCCGCGGAAGTTGCGGACATCAAGCACGACGGCGCCAGATCAGGCGGGTCACCGCCGCCGCGACGGACGCCGGCGCGGGCCGGCGGGGCAGGCCGCGCGCTTCCGGCGCGGACTCCCGCGTCGCCCGGTACGCCAGGTGCGCGGTGAACCGGGCGAGCCGCGGTGTCGCCAGCGTCGCCAGCTCGGCGGCGCGGCCTTCGGGCAGCGTCAGGATCTCCGGCCGTTCCTCCAGGGCTTTGACCACGAGCGCCGCCGCGCGTTCCGGGCTGCTCGCCGGGAGGCCGCGGTAGCCGGTCGGCGCGATCATCGGCGTCCGCACCAGCGGCATCCGCACCGAGGTGAAGGTGATCCCGTCCGACAGCGTCTCGCGCCCGGCCGTCAGCCCGAACTCCTCCAGCGCCGCCTTCGAAGCCAGGTACGCCGAGAAGCGCGGGGTGTCGGTCTGCAGGCCCATGGTGGTCACGTTGACGACGTGGCCGAACCGCCGCTCCGCCATCGACGGCAGCAGCCCGAGGATCAGCCGCACCGGGCCGAAGTAGTTGATGGCCATCGTGCGCTCGTAGTCGTGGAACCGTTCCGTGGACAGCGAAACCGAGCGCCGGATCGACCGGCCGGCGTTGTTCACCAGCATGTCGACCGCGCCGTGTTCGCCGAGCACGTCCTTGACCAGCGCGTCGACGGCGTCGCCGTCGGTGAGGTCGCACGGGTGCGCCGCGGCGAGCCCGCCGGCCGCGGTGATCTCGGCGCGCACCTCTTCCAGCTCGTCGGCGCGGCGGGCCACGAGGATCAGCTTCGCGCCCTTGCCGGCCACGGCGAGCGCGGACGCCCGGCCGATCCCGGACGACGCGCCGGTGACCAGCACGGTGCGCCCGGCCAGGCCGTGGGCGCGGCGGGCGCGGTCGGGGTCGAGGTGGGCCCGCCAGTACCGGTAGAGCGGCGCCGCGTAGTCGCGCAGCTCGGGCAGCTCGATCCCGCTGCCGAACAACGCCGTGGTCGTGCGCGCGGTGTCGAAGACGACGTCCAGGGTCAGGTGCGGCAGCACTTCGAGCGGGACGCCCAGCTCGTCGAGGACGGCGGCCCGCGCGGCCCGGCCGCCGGGCACCCGGTCGACCCCGGCGGCGGCCGCGTGCGCGAGCCGGGCGCCCGCGCGCCGCAGCACGTTCGACGGCTTCGCGGGCAGCACGGCCCGGATCACCGGCCCGCCCGCGGCACGCGCGAAGGCGTTGTAGACGGAGTTCAGCGACTGCGGCCGCGCGGCGGCGAGGTGATAGGTCGCCCCGGACGGCGCGTCGCGGTGCATCAGGTGCTCCATCGCCTCGACGACGTAGTCGACCGGCACCAGGTTCGTCGCGCCCAGGTCGGGCGCGGCGAGCGGGATCCGGCGGGGCAGCGCCGCCAGCCGCGAGATGGCGGGGAGGAAGTAGTACGGGCCGTCGACCTTGTCCATCTCGCCGGTGCGCGAGTCGCCGACGACCGCGGACGGCCGGTAGACGCGGAAGGGCACCGTCTGCTCGCGCACCAGCTTCTCGGCCTGGAACTTCGTCGCGTGGTACGGCGAGCCGAAGTGCTGGCCGAGGTCGAAGTCGGCCTCGGTGAACCGCCCGGCGTGGTCACCCGCGACGGCGATCGAGGACACGTGGTGCACCAGGCCCGCCTCCGCGGCCAAGGCGAAAGCGAGCAGGTGCCGGGTGCCCTCGACGTTCGCGCGCCGGTTGGCCTCCTCGTCGGCGGTGAGGTCGTAGACCGCGCCGAGGTGGACGACGTGGTCGAGGTGCGGCAGCCCGGCGGGGTCGACGCCGAGCTGCGGTTCGCCGAGGTCGCCGACCACGGGATGCAGCTTGTCCGCGCCCGCCCAGCCGTGGGCGAGCGCCTGGAGCCGGCCCCGGGAGGTCTCCCGCACCAGCGCGTACACCGCGGCCGTCTCCGGCCGCCGCAGCAGCCGGGCGACCAGGCGTTTCCCGATGAAGCCCGTCGCGCCCGTCACGAAGTAGGTCGTCATGGCCGGTCCCTTCCGTCGTGGGCCGACTCTAACCTACTGGAAAGTAGGAACGATAGTTGTCAGGTTTGGGCCGTCTCGTTCGCCGTCGCGACGATGGCGTCACGCAGGGCGGCACGCAGCCGTCCGACGTCCAGCGGCCCGAGCACCGCCGCCTCACCCGGCGGCGCGACCAGCACCACCTTGTCGTTGCTGACGAACACCGTGACGTCCCTTCGCCTGCCGGCCAGATCCCGGCAGCCGACCGACCATTCGCCCCGACTCATGGTCGCCACCCTCCGTTTTCTTCGTTGGCGGTCGTGCTCCGTGCGGGGGTGGGAGCCGGGCGCCGGAGGGTCATGACGCCGGTTCACCCGATTTGCCTACTCGCGGGTTTCCCCTTGCGGTTCGCGGACTTCCGGCGTAGGGCCCGCGCGAAGAGATGTGGCCCGGCGGGTTCGGGAGTACCGTCCGCGGCACGAACCGTCGTCACCGTGGGAGGTCAGGATGTCGGAGCCGCGCAAGATCGTCGTCGTCGGAGCGGGTCTGGGCGGGGCGTCCGCCGCGGCCGCGTTGCGCGAGCGCGGCTACACCGGCGAAGTCCTCCTGATGGGCTCGGACCCGCACCGGCCGTACGAGCTGCCGCCGTTGTCGAAGGGCGTGCTGCTGGGCTCCACCGACGAGCCGGACTGGGTGCACGAGGAGAAGTTCTACGCGGACAAGGACATCCGGTTCACCCCGGGCGTCACGGCGACGCGCGTCGAGCTGGGCGCCCGCCTGGTCCTGGACGACGCGGGCGGCGAGCACCGCTACGACCGGCTGGTGCTGGCGACGGGCTCCCGGCCGCGGTCCCTGCCGGTCCCCGGTGGCGACCTCCCCGGGCTGTACACGCTGCGCAGCCTCGACGACTCGCTCAAGCTGCGTTCGGCGTTCGCCGAGGCCGAGCGCGTGGTGATCATCGGCGCCGGCTGGATCGGCTCGGAAGCCGCGGCGGCGGCCCGCACGCACAACGCGGAGGTGACGGTCGTCGACCCGGTCGCGGTGCCGCTGGCGACGGTCATCGGCGAGACGGTCGGCGGGGTGTTCCGCGACCTGCACACGGAGAAGGGTGTGCACTGGCGGCTGGGCGAGCAGGTCACGGAGATCACGGGCGGCCCCACGGGCGTCCGCGGCGTCCGCCTGAGCGGCGGCGACGAGCTGACGGCGGACGTGGTCCTGGTGGCGGTCGGCGCGGCCCCCCGGGTCGAGCTGGCCCACGCGGCGGGCCTCGAGCTGTCCGACGACGGCGGCGTGTGCGTGGACGCGGGCCTGCGCACGGCGGCCCCGGACGTCTACGCGGTGGGCGACATCGCGGCCCACTTCCACCCGCGGTACGGCCGCCGCATCCGCGTCGAGCACTGGTCGAACGCGAAGGAGCAGGGCACGCACGTGGCGCAGAACCTGCTGGGGGAGAACGAGCCGTTCCTCGCCTCGCCGTACTTCTTCACGGACCAGTACGACCTGGGGTGTGAGTACCGCGGTCTGGCGGACCCGGAGTCGGACGAGCTGGTGGTCCGAGGGGATCTGGGTTCCCGCGAGTTCACGGCGTTCTGGCTGCGCGACGGCGAAGTGTCGGCAGCGATGAACGTCAACATGTGGGACGACGGGGATGCGTTGAGCGCCTTGGTGGACGGCCGGGTGAAGGTGACCGCGGAGCAGCTCAAGACGGCGGATCTGGCGTCGCTCACCTGAGCCTTTCCGCGTTCCGAGCCTCCTAGACTGTGACGTCATGAGGCGAGACGAGCGCGGCAGGCCGCAGCCGACGCGGGGCCAGAAGCTTTACCGCGTGATCCTCTCGACCGAACGGCACCCACGGATCATCGAGGCGTACTCGGAGCGCGGAGTGCGGCGCAGGTTCGGCAGCCGCACTGTGAGTGTTGATCTGATCGGGTCTTCCGAGGGGCCCGTATGGCTTCGTGGTGTCCTCTTCGGGGCACAGCTCGGCGGGCGCGCGTCCCGTGCCACCGGGCGCGGGGTCCGCGCGGCTTGGCGGTGGTGGCGCAACAACGACGCCAAGCCCTGACCCGGCCGCCGGTCAGCCGCCCAGCCGCTTGCGAAGCAGACCGTCGAGCCGCCGCCAAGCGGGCGACGACGCATTGACCGCCCCCTGCACCAACGCCGGAATCGCCGAACCCTGGTCGTACGCAGGCAACTCCGCGCCATACCGTTCACGAGTCGCCGCGACGAGCCGCTCGGCCAGCGCGTCCACGCGGGGATCCCGCGGATCAAGATCGTGCACACCGTCGTACTCGAGCACGATCGCGAGCAAAGCCGGATCGGCCAGCATCGACGACTGGTCCTCGAAGGAGACGCGAGCCGTCGCCGGGTGGGTTGCGAACACCAGCAGCCACAGGTCCTGCTGCAGCGCCACCCACCGCTCGCTGAACCCCAGACCGCGCATCCGCGAGAGAAACTCCACAACGTCGGCAGGCAGCGCCGACAACGAACCGTCCCCGAGCTGCCGCAGCCGCGAGCGCGTCTCCCGCAGGCCGCGGATCCGCGCGGACAGGTCCTCGTCGATCTGCCGCAACGCCTCGGCGAGCCCGCCGCCGGAACGCAGCTCGCGGATCCGTGCCAACGGCACCCCCGCCTCGGCGAGCGTCCGGATCTTGATCAGCTCCACGGCGTCGGCCGCGCCGTAGCGGCGGTAGCCGGATGCGTCGCGCGGGGGCTCGGGGAGGAGCCCCTTCGCGTGGTAGACGCGGATCGTCTTGGTCGTCACCCCGACGTACCCGGCGAGCTGTCCGATGGTGAGCACCCCGCCATCGTCGCACTTGACGTTGCCCCTGGGGCAAGGTTGCACGATGGAAGCATGACCGACCACGAAACCCTGCGCGCGCTCGCCGACGAAGGCAACGAGACCGCGCTCGACCGCCTGGCCGACCTCGCCGACGCCCGCGGCGACGTCGAGGAGCTGAGCGAACTGCTCGACGAAGGCTGCGACCACGCCGGGGAACTCCTGACCCGGCGCGCGGTCGCCGAAAACGACCTCCTCGAGCTGCAGCGGATCGCCGACGCCGGGCACGAACCGGCCGGCGAAGAGCTGGAGCGGCTGCTCAGGAAGTAGCCGGGCGGGTCAGCGCCAGATAGGCCATCAGGGCCAGCACCGCGAACCCCGCGATCGTCGCGGCCATCGGCACCGCGGTCCCCGGCCCGCCCAGCCCCACCAGCGGTGTCGCCACCGCCCCGACCACGAACTGCAGCACCCCGAGCAACGCCGACGCCGCCCCCGCCGACCGCGCGTGTGCCGCCAGCGCCAGCGAGCTCGCGTTCGGCATCACCAGCCCGATGCTCGACACCAGCAGGAACAACGACACCAGCAGCAAAACCAACGGTGCGTGGAAGAACGCCGAAACCAGCGTCGCGGACCCGCCGAAGACGCCCAGCAGCAGCCCCGAAAGAAGCAGCGTCCGCTCGGGCACGCGCCCCACGAGCCGGCCGTTGAGCTGTCCCGCCAGGACGATGCCGACGCCGTTGACGCCGAACACCACGCTGTACGCCTGCGGACTCAGCCCGTAGACACCCTGCAGCGTGAACGACGAACCCGAGATGTAGGCGAACATCGACGCGAACAGCAGCCCGGACGCCAGCGCGTACCCCGCGAACGACCGGTCCAGCGCCAGCCGCCCGTAGGTCCGCATCACCTGGCCGAGCCGCGCCGGCGACCGCGAAGAAGACGGCTCCGGGAAGGCGAACACCACCACGGCCAGCAGCAGCGCGCCGAACGCCGTCAGGACCACGAACACCCCGCGCCACGACGTCCAGTTCAGCAGCTGGCCGCCGATCAGCGGCGCCAGGATCGGGGCCAGCCCGCTCACCAGCATCAACGTCGAGAAGAACTTCGTCATCGCGGTGCCGGAGAACAGGTCCCGCACGGTCGCCCGCGCGATCACGATGCCCGCCGCCGCGCCGAGGGACTGCACACCCCGCGCCGCGACCAGCAGCCACGCGTCCGGGCTCACCGCGCACAGCACCGACCCCACGACGTACAGCACCAGCCCCACCAGCAGCGGGCGCCGGCGGCCCAGCGCGTCCGACAGCGGCCCGAGCACCAGCTGGCCGATCGCGAGCCCGGCGATGAACGCGCTGAGCGTCAGCTGGACGGTGGTGTCCGCCGCGTGGAGGTCGGCCGCCATCCGCGGCAGCGCGGGCAGGTACATGTCGATCGACAGCGGCCCGAAGGCCGAGAGACCACCCAGCACGAGGACGAACTTCAGCTGCGTCCGCCTGCTCGTCGCGGTACTTTCCGACGTGGTGGTCATGCGCCTCCTCGGGTCCCTGCCTCCGACCAGCGACGCGGTGACCTGCGCTATTCCGGCTGTGAGCGGTGACACCCCGTGCTCAAACGAGCACTGAACCGGTACTGATCCGATCAATTTTCCGGCCGATTGGGCGGCGGCTCTGGATCGAGGGTCGAGACTGCGATATACATCGGATGTCTGGTCGAGCGGGTGAAGGGAATATCCGTGCAGCTTGTGCGCCTCGGGGAGCCGGGTAGTGAGCGTCCGTTCGTGCGGGCCGGCAACGGCACGACCTACGGCCTGAGCGGCCTGACCGCCGACATCGACGGCGGGTTCCTCGCCGCCGGCGGCGTCGCCCGCGTGGCCGCCGCGCTCGCCGCCGGGGAGCTGCCGGAAGAGAACGTCGACGGCCTCCGCGTCGGCTCGCCGATCGCCCAGCCCGGCAAGGTCGTCTGCATCGGCATGAACTACCGCCGCCACGCCGAGGAGACCGGCGCGACCCCGCCCACCGAGCCCGTCGTCTTCATGAAGGCGCCGGACGTCGTGGTCGGCCCATCCGACGACGTCCTCATCCCGCGCGGGTCGGTCAGCACCGACTGGGAGGTCGAGCTCGGCATCGTCATCGGGAAGACCGCGCGCTACCTCGACAACGTTGACGAAGCCCTGGACCACGTCGCCGGTTACGTCGTCTCCAACGACGTTTCCGAGCGCGCGCTGCAGTTCCGCACCGCGCAGTGGGACAAGGGCAAGTCGTGCGAGAACTTCAACCCGCTCGGCCCGGGGCTCGTCCCGGCGAGCGAGGTGCCCGACCCGCAGGACCTCGGCCTCCGCCTCTGGATCAACGGCGAGAAGAAGCAGGACTCGAGCACCAAGGACATGATCTTCTCCGTGGCCGAGATCATCCACCACCTGAGCCAGGTGATGGTGCTGCGCCCGGGCGACCTGATCAACACCGGCACGCCGGAAGGGGTCGCGCTCGGGCAGCCCGACCCGAAGCCGTACCTGCGCGACGGCGACGTGATCGAGCTGGAGATCGACGGGCTCGGCCGGCAGCGCCAGACCGCGAGGCAGGCCTGACCATGGCGAAGATCATCGGCATGGAGGTCCTCGACGTCCGGTTCCCGACGTCGAAGGAGCTCGACGGCTCGGACGCGATGAACCCCGACCCGGACTACTCGGCCGCGTACGTCGTGCTGCACACCGACGGCGGCCCGGACGGCTACGGCCTCGCGTTCACCATCGGCCGTGGCAACGACGTCCAGGCCGCCGCGATCCGCGCGCTCGCCCCGCACGTCGTCGGCCGGGAGGTGCCCGAAGACGCGGCCGCGCTCGGCGCCCTCTCGCGCACGCTCGTCGGCGACTCGCAGTTCCGCTGGCTGGGCCCGGAAAAGGGCGTCGCGCACATGGCCGTCGGCGCGGTGGTCAACGCCGCGTGGGACCTCGCCGCGCGCCGCGCGAACCTGCCGGTCTGGAAGTTCGCCGCCCGCATGACACCCGAAGAGCTCGTCAGCCTCGTCGACTTCCGCTACCTGAGTGACGCGCTCACCGAGGCCGAGGCCCTGGAGATCCTGCGTGCCGCCGAACCCGGGCGCGCCGAACGGACGAAACAGCTCGAAGCCGACGGCTACCGCGCCTACAGCACGTCCCCCGGCTGGCTCGGGTACGCCGACGCGAAGCTGGTGCGGCTGGCCGAACAGGCCGTCGCCGACGGCTTCGACATGATCAAGCTGAAGGTCGGCGGCAACCTCGAGGACGACGTCCGCCGCATGAAGCTGGCCCGCGAGACGGTCGGGGACGGCATCCGCATCGCCGTCGACGCCAACCAGCGCTGGGACGTCCAGGCCGCGGTCGACTGGATGACCGAGCTCGCGCCGTACGACCCGTACTGGATCGAGGAGCCGACGTCGCCCGACGACGTCCTCGGGCACGCGGCCATCGCCAAAGCGCTGGCGCCGATCAAGATCGCCACCGGCGAGCACGTCCAGAACCGCGTGGTGTTCAAGCAGCTGCTGCAGGCGAACGCGATTTCGGTGCTGCAGCTGGACGCCGCGCGGGTCGGCGGGTTCAACGAGAACCTGGCGATCCTGTTGCTGGCCGCGAAGTTCGGCGTGCCGGTGTGCCCGCACGCCGGCGGTGTCGGGCTCTGCGAGCTGGTCCGGCACCTGTCGATGTTCGACTTCGTGGCGGTGTCCGGCACCGACGCGGACCGCTCGATCGAGTGGGTCGACCACCTGCACGAGCACTTCACCGACCCGGCCGTCGTCGAACGCGGCCGGTACCTCGCCCCGACCGTCCCCGGGTTCTCCGCGCGCATGCACGACGCCACGCTGCGCCGGTTCCGCTTCCCGGACGGTCCCGAGTGGACGGAGACCGCAAGTGAGTGAATTCGAGGGCCTGGTGGCCGCCGTCACCGGAGGCGCCTCGGGCATCGGCAAGGCGGCCGCGGACCTGCTGGCCGAGCGCGGCGCGCGGGTGGCGGTCCTCGACCTGAAACCGGGCGACGACGGCATCCGCTGTGACGTCTCCTCCGACGACGAAGTGCGCGCCGCGATCGACACCGTCGTGGAACGCTTCGGGCGGCTCGACATCCTGATCAACAACGCCGGGATCGGCGCGCAGGGCGACGTCACGGCCAACAACGACGACGAGTGGCACCGCGTGTTCGACGTCAACGTCGTCGGCATGGTCCGGCTCGCCCGGGCCGCGCTGCCGCACCTCAGGAACTCGCCGTCCGCGGCGATCGTGAACACCTGCTCCATCGCGGCCTGGGCCGGCCTGCCCAACCGCGCCCTCTACTCGGCCAGCAAGGGCGCGGTGCTCTCGCTGACCCTGGCCATGGCGACCGACCACCTGCCCGACCGGATCCGCGTCAACTGCGTGTGCCCCGGAACGGCGGACACCCCCTGGGTCGGCCGCCTGCTCGACGCCGCCGAAGACCCGGCGGCCGAGCGCGCGGCCCTCGCGGCGCGCCAGCCGATGGGCCGGCTGGTCACCGCCGACGAGGTCGCGAACGCGATCGTCTACCTCGCCAGCCCGCTTTCCGCGTCCACCACCGGGACCGCCCTCGCGGTCGACGGCGGCATGTACGGCCTGCGCCCGCGCGGTCCCGTGAACCACGACTGAACAAGACTTGATTTCCGCTGTCATCAAGGAGGATGCGGTGCGCACGAAGGTGATCCAGGTGGCCGCGATGGCCACCGTCTGCGGCCTGGTACTGGCCGCCTGCGGGTCCACTAAGGACAATGCGTCGGCGCCCGCGGCGGGCGGCGGCAACCCCGGCGGCAAGGTCGGCGCGACCCTGCCGCTGCTGACCTCGCCGTTCTGGCAGGCCTACAACAACTACGTCCCGCAGATGGCCAAGTCCGAGGGCGTCGACGTCCTCCCGACGGTCAACGCCGACAGCGACCCGGCCAAGCTGATCACCGACATCGGCACCTTCCTCAACCAGGGGGTCAAGGGCCTGGTCGTGACGCCGCTGGACTCCGCGGCCATCGTCGCCGGGCTCAAGCAGGCCGAGAACAAGGGTGTGCCGGTCGTCGCCGTCGACGTCGCCCCCGAGAGCGGCAAGGTCGCCATGGTGGTGCGGGCCGACAACAAGGCCTACGGCACCAAGGCGTGCGACGCGATCGGCGAGAAGGTCAAGTCCGGCAAGGTCGTGCAGATCCAGGGTGACCTCGCCTCGGTCAACGGCCGCGACCGCTCGGAGGCCTTCAAGGCCTGCATGACGCAGAAGTACCCGGGCATCCAGGTGCTCGACATCCCGGCCGAGTGGAAGGCCGACAAGGCGTCCTCCGGCCTGGACAGCATGCTGACGGCGAACCCGGACATCAAGGGTGTCTACATGCAGGCCGGCGGCGTCTACCTGGCCCCGACCCAGCAGGCGCTCAAGCGCAAGAACCTCTCCTTCCCGGTCGGCGACCCGAAGCACATCGTGCTCGTGTCGAACGACGGCATCCCGCAGGAGCTGGCCGCGATCCGCGCCGGCGAGCTGGACGCCACCGTGTCCCAGCCGGCCGACGCCTACGCGAAGTACGGCCTGTACTGGCTGAAGAAGGCCATGGCGGGCGAGACGTTCAAGGCCGGGCCGACCGACCACAACAGCACCATCGTCGAGATCAGCCCCGGCATCCTCGAGGACCAGCTGCCCGCGCCCGTCATCACCAAGGACAACGTGGACGACAAGGCCCTGTGGGGGAACAACCTGTGACCGCGCTGCCCGCCGGCGAATCCGCCGTCCCGGTGGTCAGCGCCGTAGGAGTCGGGAAGCGCTACGGCCCCACCGTGGCGCTCCACGACGTCAGTCTCACCGTGCACCCCGGCGAGTCGCACGCGCTCGTCGGGCGCAACGGGGCCGGCAAGTCGACGCTCGTCACCATCCTCACCGGCCTGTCCGCGACGGACACCGGGCACGTCGAGTTCGGCGGCGAGCCGGCCCCGCCGCTGTCCAAACAGGACGACTGGAAGGCGCGGGTCGCCTGCGTCTACCAGCACGCGATGGTCGTCCCGCAGCTCACGGTCGCCGAGAACCTGTTCCTCAACCGGCAGGCCGGCGGCGGGTTCGCCATCGGCTGGAAGTCGTTGCGCCGCAAGGCGCGCGAGCTGCTCGACTCGTGGGACGTGCACGTCGACGTCGACACGCCGGCCGGCGAGCTGTCGGTGGAGGACCGGCAGTTCGTCGAGATCGCCCGCGCGCTGTCCTACGGCGCCCGGTTCATCGTGCTCGACGAGCCGACCGCCCAGCTGGACAAACAGGCCATCGAGCGGCTCTTCGAGCGGATGCGCCAGATGCAGGCGAACGGCGTGACGTTCCTGTTCATCTCGCACCACCTGCACGAGGTGTACGAGGTCTGCCAGGCCGTCACGGTGCTGCGCGACGCGAAGCACGTGCTCACGGCGCCGGTCGCCGAGGTCGGGCGGGCCCAGCTGGTCGACGCGATGACCGGCGAACCGGGCGGGTTGTCCGTCCGCGACGCCAGCACGCGCGAGTCGCTGGAGGCGGACGCCGCCGAGATCCTCACGGTCGACGGCCTCTCCGGCGACAGCTTCACCGACGTCTCGTTCCGGCTCCACCGCGGCGAGGTCGTCGGGCTCGCGGGCAGCAACGCCAGCGGGAAGCACCAGGTCGCCGAGACGGTCTACGGCCTTCGGACGCCGTCCGCGGGCACGGTCCGGGTCGACGGCAAGCCGCTGCCGCCGGGCGACATCCCGGCGGCGCTGCGGGCCGGGATCGGCTGCGTGCCCCGGGATCGGCACCACGAAGGCCTGGTGCTGGAGCACCCGATCATGGACAACACAACCCTGTCCATCTTGGACAAGATGGGCCGCGGCGGGCTGGCGTCGCCGAAGACGCGGTTCGCGAAGGCGTCCCAGGCGCTGAAGGACTACGACATCGTCGCGGCGAGCGCCGAGCAGCCGGTGTCGGACCTGTCCGGCGGCAACCAGCAGAAGGTCGTCCTCGCGCGGGCCCTGGCCGGCGACCCGCGGGTCGTGGTGCTGATCAACCCGACCGCGGGTGTGGACGTGAAGTCGAAGGAGGCGCTGCTCGCGGTCGTGGACCGGGTGCGCGCCGAGGGCAAGGCGGTGCTGATCGTCAGCGACGAGCTGGACGACCTGCGCCTGAGCGACCGGGTCCTGGTGCTGCGCGCCGGGGCCGTGGTCGCCGAGCACCAGGCCGGGTGGTCCGACGGCGACCTCGTGGCCGACATCGAAGGAGTCGAGCTTTCGTGACCGACGTGATGACCTCCCCGCAGACGGAGCTGCCCGCACCACCCCGGCGCCGTAAAGCCGGCTGGCTGCGTGAGCTCGCGCTGCTGCCCGCCCTGGTCGTCGTCTTCGTGATCGGCGGCCTGGTCGACGACACCTTCGTCGGCTGGAGCAACATCGTCAGCATCCTGACCGCGTCGGCGGCGCTGTCGCTGGTCGTGCTCGGCGAGTCGCTGGTGCTGATCACCGGGAAGTTCGACCTGTCCCTGGAATCCACGATGGGCCTGGCGCCGGCGCTCGGCGCGATGGTCGTGATCCCGGCGGCGTCGGCCGGCTTCGGCGTCGAGCTGCCCGCGGCGATCGGCCTGCTGGTGATCCCGCTGTGCGGCGCGCTGGTCGGGTTCCTCAACGGCTTCCTGATCGTGAAGCTGAAGCTGAACGCCTTCATCGTCACCCTCGCCATGCTCACCGTGCTGCGCGGTGTCCAGGTCGGGTCGACCAAGGGCAAGACGCTGTTCAACCTGCCGGACTCGTTCACCAACCTGGCGACCACGACGTTCCTCGGGCTGCCGATGTCGGTGTGGCTGGCCGCGGCGCTGTTCGCGGTCGCCGGCTGGGTGCTGCGCTACCACCGTGTCGGCCGGGCGCTGTACGCCATCGGCGGCAACCGCGAAGCCGCGCGGGCGGCCGGTGTGCGCGTCGACCGGATCGCGTGGGCGGTGTTCGTCGTCGCCGGGATCCTCGCCGCGATCGGCGGCCTCGCGTACACGGGTTACGTCGGCGCGCTCGGCGCCAACCAGGGCTCCGGGCTGATCCTGCAGGTGTTCGCGGCGGCGGTGATCGGCGGTGTCTCGCTCGACGGCGGCAAGGGCACGCTGATCGGCGCCCTCACCGGCGTCCTGCTGCTGTCGTCGGTGTCCAGCCTGCTCAACTACGCGCACGTCACGGCGGAGTGGCAGGGGGCCATCTACGGCGCCATCATCCTGGTCGCGCTGATCATCGCCCGGTACGCGGGCGGAAAGCCCCAGACCTGACGCTCACGCCGTGATCATCCGACGTTCTCAGGAGTGCGTGTGCTACGAGGCTTCCGCGGCCGGCTCGGCGTCGGCCGTCGGGTCGTCCGCGGTGCCCAGGGCGTTGCGCAGCCACTGCTCGACGCCCGCGACGTGCACGGTCGCCCACGAGCGGGCCAGCTCCGGCTCGCGAGAGGCGATGGCCTCGTAGATCGCCGTGTGCTGCTCGCGGGTCTTCGCGACCGCGCCCTCCTGGGTGAGGCCGCGCCAGATGCGGGCGCGGGCGGTCGGCCCGGAGAGGCTGTCGAGCAGCGAGCACAGCACGGGGTTGCCGGAGCCGTCGGCGATCTTGCGGTGGAACTGCAGGTCGTTGGCGACCAGCGCCTCGACGGTCGGCGAGTCCTCCAGCTCGCCGAGCAGCGCGCCCAGCTCGGTGATGTCGTCGTCGCTCATGTGCAACGCGGCCAGCGCGGTCGCGGCGGGCTCGAGGATCCGGCGCACGGCGAGGAAGTCGAGCACGGTGTCGTCGCGGTGGAAGTCGACCACGAACGTCATCGCGTCGAGCAGCAGGTTCGGCTCGAGGCTGGTGACGTAGGTGCCGTCGCCCTGGCGGACGTCGAGCACCCTGATCAGGCACAACGCCTTGACGGCCTCCCGCAGGGAGCTGCGCGAGAGCCCGAGCCGCTGGGCCAGCTCGGCCTCCTTCGGCAGCCGGTCGCCCGGCGCCAGCTCGCCGGAGATGATCATGTCCTTGATCTTGTCGATCGCGACATCGGTGACGGGCATCTGTCCGCCCTCCCTGCAACAGACCTCGGATGTTTCGGTGTTCCTCCCCAGCGTGCCATGTCCCGGCCAAGGAGTGGTGATGACCCACCAACGCGAACCTCAAAGAGTGGCGCTCCATACCCGGCTCAAGCCCGGCAAGGAGGCCGAGTACGAGTCCGTCCACGCGGTCATCCCGCCCGAGCTGGACGTGGCCCTGCGGGAAGCCGGTGTCCGCAGCTGGCGGATCTGGCGTAACGGTCTCGACCTCTTTCACGTCGTCGAAGTCGACGACTACGCGGCGATGCGGGCGGCGTTGCGGGACCACCCCGCGAACGTCCCGTGGCAGGCCAGGATGGCCGAGCTGCTGGCTGTCGAAGACGACTACTCCGGCGACGACACCGGCATCGGGCTGGTCTGGGAACTGCCGGTGAAGGAGTGACGGCGTTGGAACTGTCCCCGCTCGGGCTCGGCTGCGCGCAGCTGGGCAACCTCTACCACGCGATCACCGACGAGACCGCGGCCGCGACCGTGCGCCGCGCGTGGGACGAGGGCATCCGGTACTTCGACACCGCGCCGCACTACGGCCTCGGCCTGTCGGAGACCCGGCTCGGCGCGGCCCTGCGGTCCTTTCCCCGCGACGAGTACGTGCTCTCGACGAAGGTCGGGCGGGTGCTCGAGCCGAACCCCGGCGGCGCCGGCACCCAGGACGACCAGGGCTTCGCCGTCCCGGCCGCGTACAAGCGCCGGTGGGACTTCAGCCGTGACGGCGTCCTGCGCTCGATCGAGGACAGCCTGGTCCGGCTGGGGCTGGACCGCGTCGACGTCGTGTACGTCCACGACCCCGACGACCACTTCGAGGAAGCCCTGCGCGGCGCCTTCCCGGCGTTGCGCGAGCTGCGGGAGCAAGGGGTGATCGGCGGGTTCGGCGCCGGGATGAACCAGGCGCCGATGCTCACCGAGTTCGTCCGCCGGACCGAGCTCGACGTGCTGCTGGTCGCGGGGCGCTACACGCTGCTCGACCAGCCCGCGCTGGACGAGCTGCTGCCGCTCTGCCTCGAGCGTGGCGTCCGCGTGGTCATCGGCGGCGCGTTCAACGGCGGCATCCTGGCGACGGCCGAGCCGGGCCGCGTCTACGACTACGCCGAGGCGCCGCCGGAGCTGGTCGAGCGGGCCGCGCGGATCGCGGCGGTCTGTGCGCGCCACGGGGTCGAGCTGCCGGAAGCCGCGCTCGCGCTGCCGATCGCGCATCCGGCGGTGGCGTCGGTGGTCGTCGGCGCGCATGATCCGGAGCAGGTGAGCGTGAACGCCCGGCGAGCGCGGGCGGTCGTGCCGCCGGAGCTGTGGACGGAGCTGGTCGACGCGGGCCTGCTGCGCGCCGACGTCGTGATCGCCGAAGGAGTCTCATGATCGACGCCCACCACCACCTCTGGGACCCGTCGCGGCGCGAGTACCCGTGGATGGCGGGGGCGGCGATGGACCCGATCCGCCGCCCGTACACCGTCGACGACCTGCGCGCGGTGACGAAGGCGGCGGGTGTCCACGCGACGGTGCTGGTCCAGACGGTGTCCTCGGCCGAAGAGACCGAGGAGTTCCTGGCGACGGCGGTGGCCGAACCCGTGGTCGCGGGGGTGGTCGGCTGGGCCGACCTCACCGCCCCGGACCTCTCCGACCGCCTGGCGGTGTTGCGCGAGCGCGGACCGCTGGTCGGCCTCCGCCACCAGGTGGAGAACGAGCCGGACGACGACTGGCTGCTGCGCCCGGGCGTCGTGGCCGGGCTGAACGCGCTGGCGTCGGCCGGCCTGACCTACGACCTGCTGGTGCGCACCGCCCAGCTGCCCGCGGCGGCCGAGCTGGCGCTGCGGCAGCCGGAGCTGCGGCTGGTGCTCGACCACGCGGCGAAGCCCCCGATCGCGTCGGGGGAGTGGGAGCCGTGGGCGTCCGGGGTGGCGGCGCTGGCCGCGCGCGAGAACGTCGTGTGCAAGCTGTCCGGGCTGGTCACGGCCGCGGACTGGTCGGGCTGGGAAGTGGGGCACCTGCGCCGGTACGTCGACCACGTGCTGGAGGTGTTCGGCCCGTCGCGCGTGCTGTTCGGCTCGGACTGGCCGGTCTGCGAGCTGGCGGCGTCCTACGAGCTGGTCCTGGACGCGGCGATCTCGCTGACGGGCTCGCTGTCGGACGCGGAGCGTCTGGCGGTGTTCGAGCACAACGCCCGGCGCGTCTACGCGTTGGATGCGAGCGAGGACACCTCTTCCAGGGGGTAAAAGAGGTGTCCCCGCCCGCGGCTGTGATGGCCTAGAACTCGTCGTCGCGGATCATGCCGCGCAGGCGCGTCAGCGCCCGGTGCTGCGTGACCCGCACGTTGCCCGGCGAGATCCCGAGCGCTTCGGCGGTCTCCTGCGCGGAGAAGCCGACGGCGATGCGCAGGGTCAGAATCTCCTGCTGCACCCGGGGGAGCGACGCGAGCAGCCGGCCCAGGCGCGCGCCGAGGTCGAGGCTGAGCGCGTGCGTCTCCGGCTCGTTGCCGACGAGCGGGCGCTCCGGGAGCTCGGGGACGGGCTCCGAGCGGTCCCGGGCGACGGCGCGGTAGGCGTCGGCGACCTTGTTGGCCGCGATCGCGTGGACGAGGTAGAGGAAGGAGCCCCCGCGGTCCTGGTAGTCGGGGAGCGCCTTGAGGACGGCGAGGCAGACTTCCTGCGCGACGTCGTCGGCGGACAGGTACGACAGGTCGCGCCCGCCCATGCGCGCCCGGCAGTACCGGACCACCACCGGCTCGATCATCTGGAGGAGGTTGTGGATCGCGGCGGGGTTGCCCTCGCCCGCGTCTTTCACCAGAGGATCGAGGTCCTCCTTGGTGAGCCGTCCGCTGGGCCGAGGCAGTGACTCCGGAGTGCGATAATCGCGAACCTCACTGGAAGCCTGCTCGGTGGTCCTCGGCGGTGCTGTCATGAGTCGTCTCCCCGGCCGACCCTCGACCGTCGCTGCCGGGGGTTCCACTCTCCGTGACCGTTCGGTGACAGGTACTCCGGGAGACCCGGTCTTACCTGCGTTCCGTGCGACGCTGGGTAATCGTAAGCACCTGATGGCGCATCAGTCCAGATTTCAACGACCAATACCCCGTTCGCAGGAGCGACCGTGATGTTACCGCGACCCGACGCCGCACATTGCGATTAATCGGTTTCAGGATGTGCCGAGTTCACTCGTCAGTGGAGGATGACCACGGAAGTGGCAGTCACCGTGACGGCGAGCGACGCCAGGGCGGGCATGACCGGATGAAGCGGCCTCGGTTCGGGTGCCCGCAGCGCCCGTTCGCGCTGGACACCGACGCCGGCGAGGAGCACGGATGTAGCAGCCGCGAAGAGCACAGGGACCAGAGCGAGACCCCAGTGGTGCTGCGCGGCGGCGTGGAGGAGCAGGGCAGTGCAGGCGGCCGACCCGAGGGCGGTGCGCCGCCAGGCCAGCCCGGTCCGCTCGGCCTGCGCCCCGGCGGGGGCGGTCACGGCCGGGCCCCGAAGCCGAAATAATCGCGAACGGCCCGCAGTCGGGGAGCGCGGTAGCGTCCCGGGTCGGGTCGCTCACGGTCCGTCGCCCGGGGGTTCGGGTCCGGGGTGGCCGTTGAACACTGGTCACCTGGCGTAGTTACGGAGACACCAGCAGCCCCGCAACCGCCTGACCCCCCGGCGCGAGTTCCGGTGGCGAGATCACCGGCCGCCCGCACCGCCACGACAGCCGTCGTCCATCCAGGTGCGCCAACCCCCCGCCCAGATACCCACCCGACCCGTCCCATCGCCCGTGTCGACCCTCCAGACACGCGTGTCGACCCCTCAAGCACGCGTGTCGTCCATCGGGGCACGCGAGTCGTCCGTCCAGGTATGCGAGTCGACCCTTCAGTCACGCGTGTCGACTCCCCAAGCACGCGTGTTGACCTTCCAATCACGCGAGTTGACCCTTCAGTCACGCGAGCCGACCGTCTCGGCACGCCAGTCGATCCCCCGAGCACGCGAGTCGTCCGTCCGGGCACGCGTGTCGTCCGTCCAGGTACGCGTGTCGTCCGTTCCAGCACGCGAGTCGTCCGTCCAGATACGCGAGTCGTCCGTTCCAGCACGCGTGTTGACCCTCTAATCACGCGAGTTGACCCTTCAGCCACGCGTGTCGACCCCTCAAGCACGCCTGCCGACCCTCGCGGTACGCACCCCGACCGCTCAACCACCCTCACGACACCACCAGCAAAACCGCCGCAGCCACGATCAGAGCCAGCAAACCGCCGGTCAACGCCACGATCATCCAGCTCCGAGGCAACGGCTCCCCGGCCCGCATGGCGATCTGCACCCGCCGCCACCGCGGATAAGCCGTCGCCGCGAGGACCGCCGCCAGCACCACGCACAACCCCGACAGCACCGCGCTCGCCGCCGCCGGGGCCGGGATCAGCTGGTGGACCGCCACGCCGCCGGCCACCAGTCCCAGCGCCGTCCGGAGCCAGGCCAGGAACGTGCGCTCGTTGGCCAACGTGAATCGATAATCCGGCTCGTCGCCGCCCGAATGGGGCCTGATCTCCTCTGCAGCCACGTCCGCAGACGCTAGCGGGCGGCCGGCTTCTCGGCTCGGTGCGCGAACACCCACCAGCGCAGCACCGCGAACCGGACGAAGCCGCCGACCAGGCTGGACAGCAGCAGCGTGCCCGTCTCCTCCCACGACGTCGGCCGGTCGACGACCGCATCGAGGATCGCCAGGACCGCCGAGCCGTACCCCGCGTAGAAGGCGAACGTCAGCAGGTCCTGCAGGTGCCGCTTGCCGGCGTTGCTCTGCCGTCCCGCGAAGGTGACACGGCGGTGGAACTCGGTGTTGCCGAGTGTGGTCAGCGCGATCGCGACCAGGTTCGCCACCTGGGAGCCGAGCTCGTCGCGCAGCACGAGGAACAGGACCGCCTGGACGCCCGTTGTCACGACGCCGGCCACGACGTACCACGCCGCGTGCGTGCCCAGCTCGTGGTGCCGGTCGGGGTCGGTGGCGAGCAGCCGGTGCTCCGGTGCGCACCTGGTGGTGGCCATGATCCGAAGCTACTCCGCATTCACAAACTTGTGAATATGTTAAACCCGTTGAAGAAATGTGATCCCGGCGACACCGCCGGGGTTTCGCCCTCCGGCGCCTCGGGTAGGTCACCGGCGATGCCTACTGCCTACGCGCCGGGAGAACCCTGTGAGTGACCGTGACTCGGCCGAACCGGAAAGCCTGAGCCCCAGCGAGGCGCTGGACGAGGACGAGCTGCGCGTCGACCCGCTCGAACAGGGTGTCGAGCCGCCCGAACACTGGAGTGCCGCCAACCGCTTCGGCACGACGCCCAGCGAAGTCCGCGAGGGCGAGCCGATGGCGCAACGCCTCGCCGAAGAGGAGCCGGACGCCGAACCCGAGCCGGTCCCGGACCGCCCGATCGCGGCGACCCCGGCGGACGAGCTCGACGAAACGGTCGAGGACGCCCCGGCGGACTTCGAGCAGGTGACCCCGGACGACGACGTGCCGCACCGGCACGCCGACCCCGATCCGGGGGAGCGGGCGGACTACGCCGGCGGCTCTGTGGCGGACGCCATCCGCCAGGCCCGGCAGGGCTGATCCGCTCAGACTGCGCGTCCGAACGGACGCCCCTAGCGTGGGGCACCAGTGCATCGGACCGCGACGAAGGGAAGGCCGAAGATGCTGACCGTGACCGAAGCCGCCGCCGAGGCGATCACCGCATTGACCAGCCAGAGCGAAGGGGACGCCGGGCTCCGCCTGGCGGTTCAGAACGCCGAGGGCGAAAGCGCGCAGCTGGCGCTGTCCGTCGCCCCCGAACCCACCGAGGGTGACAGCGTGCTCGGCGCCGAGGAAGGCCCGAAGGTCTTCCTCGAACCGCAGGCGGCGGCGTTGCTCGACGACAAGGTGCTCGACGTCCAGGAGGACGAAGCCGGCGGAGTCGCCTTCGCCGTCTTGCCGCAGCACACGAGCTGACCGCGGCGAACGGGCCTTTCGCGCCGCGGAAGGCCCGTTCGCCTAGCGGGGCCGCCAGGCGCTGACGAGCACCGCGGCCCGCACCCGCAGCAGTTCCGCCGCATTGGCGCGGGCGTGGTCGAGCGACGGCGCGTGGTCGATCAACGCGCTGCTCGCGACGACGCCCAAGCTCGCCAGCCCGGCTTCGTCGAGCTGGATCCGCCCCGCCAACGCCATCAGCGGCACCCCGCGCGGCCTCGCGCGCGCCGCGATCCCGGCCGGGGCCTTGCCGTTGAGACTCTGTTCGTCGAGTGATCCCTCACCGGTGATGACGAGGTCGGCGCCGACGAGCGCCTGGTCGACCCCGGTCAGCCCGGCGATGAGGTCGAACCCGGATTCCACGGTCGCGCCCAGCCCGGCGATCGCGCCGGCCGCGACCCCGCCGCCGGCCCCCGCGCCCGGCACCCGGCTGACGTCCGGGGCGCCACCCACCTGTAGCGCGTGCGCCCAGCGCGCGAGAGCGTCGTCGAGCAACGTCACTTCCGACGGGCCCGCGCCCTTCTGTGGCCCGAACACCGCCGCGGCGCCGTCCGGGCCGAGCAAGGGGTTCGTGACGTCGGTCGCGACCGCGACGCTCACGCCCTCCAGCCGTTCCCGCACCGGCATCAGCTCGGTCGACGCGACCCGCGTCAACGTTCCGCCGCCGAGCCCGACCGGCGCGCCGAACGCGTCGAGCACTCCGGCGCCGAGCGCACCGAGCATTCCGGCGCCGCCGTCGGTGCTGGCCGTGCCGCCGACCGTCAGGACGAGCCGGCGGGCGCCGTGGATCAGCGCGTCTCCGAGCAGCTCGCCGACCCCCCAGGTGTGCGCGGCCAGCGCGGTCGCCGGGCTCGGCTCGACGAACTCGATCCCGCACGCGCGCGCCGACTCGATGTACGCAGTGCCGTCCAGCACCGCATAAGAGGCGTTCACCGCCGCCTCGAGCGGACCGCGGACGGTCAGCCGGACGATCCGCGCACCCGCGGCTTCGAGCACGTCGAGGGTGCCTTCACCGCCGTCGGCGACGGGGCACGTGACGATGTCGGCGTCCGGCAGCGCGTCCCGCACGCCCAGCGCGATCGCCTCCGCGGCCTCGACCGCGGTGAGACTGCCCTTGAACTTGTCCGGCGCGATGACGACTCGGGTCACGGTTTCACCTCCGTCAGCGGGGCACGCCCGCCGAGCACTTCGACGACGTTGCGGGCGGCCAGCACGGCCATCGCGGTGCGGGTCTCGACGGTGGCCGACCCGAGGTGCGGGCTGAGCACGACGTCTTCGCGCCCGAGCAGCCGCGGTTCGACGTCGGGCTCGTGCTCGAAGACGTCGAGCGCGGCGCCGGCGATCTCCCCGGCTTCGAGCGCGTCCGCCAGCGCCGCTTCGTCGACGACCGGGCCGCGGGTCGTGTTCACCAGGTAGGCACCGGGTTTCATCGCGCGCAACGCGGCACCGTCGATGAGGTGCCGCGTTTCCGGCGTCAGCGGGCAGTGCAGCGAAACGACGTCGGAGCGTTCCAGGAGTTCCTGAAACGTAACGGATCCACGACCAGACCGTCCTGAATGGACGATCGACATGCCGAACGCCTCGGCCCGCCGAGCCACCGCCCGGCCGATCTCGCCGAGTCCGACGATGCCGAGCGTCTTGCCCTGCAGCCCCGAGCCCAGCAGGAAACCGAGGTGGAACGACCACGGCGTCCGCGAGCGCAGCAGCCGTTCCCCTTCGCCGAGGCGCCGCGTGACCGCGAGCAGCAGGCCGAAGGCGAGATCCGCGGTGGCCTCGGTGAGCACCCCCGGGGTATTGGACACGACGACACCGCGCTCGGCCAACGCCGGGACATCGACGTTGTCATAACCGACGGCGACGTTCGCGACCACCTTCAGCTCCGGCCCGGCGGCGTCGGCCAGCGCGCCGTCGAGCCGGTCGTGCAGCATGCCGACCACCGCCGACGCGCCGGCCACGAACTCGTGCAGCTCTTCGGAGGTCAGCGGGCGGTCGGCGGGGGACACCGCCACCTCGCCCGCCTCGGCGAGCAGCTTCACCGCCTCGTCGGGAATCCATCGGGTCACCGCGATCTTGGCCACCCCGACAGCCTAGGCCACGGCACCGACAGTTCAGCCCCGCCGGACCGCCGCCAGGACGATCTCCGACTGCGCCGCCGCGCCGGCGCCGTTGGGGTGGAAGGGGAACGCGAGCAGGAGCGGGTTGCTCGCCGAGATCGGGATCAGGCCTTCGGCGTAGCGCACGGTCGGCGCCTGGCACGCGTCGTGGCCGACGGTGGGGGTGTAGGTGTCGACGAGCTCCGCGCCGTTGGCTGCGGCGACCCGCGCGAGCATGGCGTTCATCTGCAGGAACTTCGCCTGCAGGTACGCGATGTCGCCGTCGGCGACCGGGATCACCGGCCAGCACCCCTTGCCGCTCGCGGGCAGCCCGGCAAGGTAGTTCACCAGCAGGACCCGTGCGTGCGGCGAGCGCTCGTGGATCCCCTGCAGCGCGTTCGCGACCTTGGGCTCGCTCGCCGCGATCGCGTTTTCCAGCTGGTCGACGCCGCCGGCGGTGAACTTGGCCTTGCAGGTGCTGATCGGCAGCAGGTTGAGGCACTTCGTCACGGCGGAAGCGAGCCCGATGTCGTTGCCGCCGATCCCGACGGTCACCAGGTCGGTGGTCGGCGTCAGCCGGTCGAACTGCGGCGGGTTCGTGCCGCCGAGCGGCAGCTTCTGGGGCTGCGTGAAGTCCGGCGTGGCGGCGCCGCCGCAGCTGGCGTCGCGGAAGGTTTCGACGCCGAGCGCGCCCGCGACCTCGTGCGGGTAGTCCGATGTGGACTGGGCGCAGTCGAGCGGGGTGAACTCGGTGGTGGGCGGGAAGGTGACGAAAACGTCGGCGGTCCACGAATCGCCCAGCGCCACGTACTCGTGGTAGCTGGTGCTCGCCGACGCCGGAGCGGCGAAGGCGAGCGCGGCGATGGCGGGCACGGCGAGGAGAGTGAACAGGCGCCGGCGCATGCTGCCTCCGTTGGCGAGCGGCGAAGTGAAGGACTTTCACATTCGCCGGACGCCTCGTGAAAAGTCAATGCGCCTCACCCGTCCTGGTGACGCCGGTCGGCGTGGGTATTCAGGCCCTGGTCAGCCGCACCACCGCGCTCGCGTACCCGCTCCCGGGCAGCTCGACGTCGAGCCCGTGGCTCAGCAGCACCGCGCCGTGGTGCTCGACGCCGTCCTGGTCGCGGTACCGCGCCGAAGGGTCCAGCCCGGCGAGCCGCGGCGGCGTGAACGGGCGCGCGAACTCCGTGGGCCGCCGCCAGAAGAACACGACCACGGAGTCGCCCAGCACGTACTGGACCGCGGTCAGCGCGGCGGTCGCCGGGTCCGCCAGCCGGTACTGGACGCCGTGCTGCACGACCGGACGGATCTCCTTGTACAGCGCGACGAGCGCCGTCGCCTCGTCGAGCTCGGCCGCACTCCACCGCGGCAGGTCACCGCCGAGACCGAGCACCCCGGCCATCGCGACGTGGAACCGGAACCTCAGCGGCGCCTCCCGGCCGGTGGTCGGGTTCGGGCTGTCGGTCACCCAGGCCGACATCGTGCCGGCGGGGTAGAGCTGCCCGTACCCGTGCTGGATGCCGATCCGGTCGGCGGCGTCGGTGTTGTCGGACGCCCAGATCTCGTCGGTGCGCGTGAGGATCCCCAGGTCGGTGCGTCCGCCGCCGCCCGCGCAGCCCTGGATCCGCAGGCCGGGGTGGTCGGCTCGCAGCCGGTCGAAAATCGTGTAGACGGCGCGGACGTGGTCGACCCAGAGCCGTCCGGGAT
Organism: Amycolatopsis sp. NPDC104863; assembly: GCF_055582965.1. Lineage (NCBI taxonomy): Bacteria > Bacillati > Actinomycetota > Actinomycetes > Pseudonocardiales > Pseudonocardiaceae > Amycolatopsis > Amycolatopsis sp. NPDC104863. The sequence goes on along the minus strand of NZ_JBVJOW010000010.1, from coordinate 281,815 downwards.
CGTCGCTCGAGGGCCAGCCCGCCTCGGTGAACGCGCGGTTCATGTCCCACTTGAGGTAGTCGATGCCGTGCTCGCCGACCAGCCGGTCGAGCCACTTGTGCGCCCAGTCCGCGACGTCCGGGCGCGCGAAGTTCAGCACGAGCTGGTTGCGCAACGTCGTCCGCGAGCGGTGGGCCATGTGCAGCACCCAGTCCGGGTGCGCGCGGTAGAGGTCGCTGTCCGGGTTGACCATCTCCGGCTCGACCCACAGCCCGAACTTCATGCCGTGCGCGTGGACGGCGTCGACGAGCGGCCCGAGCCCCGCCGGGAAGCGCTGCTCGTTGGCGGTCCAGTCGCCGAGCCCGGCGGTGTCGCCGGTGCGGGCGCCGAACCAGCCGTCGTCCATGACGAACAGCTCGACGCCGAGTTTGGCCGCGGCGTCGGCCAACGACGTCTCGGTGGTTTCGTCGACGTCCCAGCCGGTCGCCTCCCACGAGTTGTAGACGATCGGCCGCAGCTCCTCGGGATGCGGCTGGACGAACTCGCGGACGTAGGCGTGCCAGCGCCGGCTCGTGCCGCCGAAGCCGTCGGCCGCGTAGAGCCCGGCGAACACCGGCGTCTCCCAGGTTTCCCCGGGTCCCAGCCGCCAGCCGACGTTCTCGTGCCCGAACCCGCCGGTCCAGGTGACACGCCCGGTGTGCGTCCGCTCGACGGTGATCCGCCAGCTCCCGCTCCACGCGAGCGCGCTCGACCACACCTCGCCGGAAGTCTCCGTGGCGTCGCCCGCGTCGAGCATCACCCACGGGTCGACCTGGTGGCTCGACACTCCACGACGGCTGGTCAGCGTGGTCTCGCCGACCGGCAGCGGTTCGCGCAGCACGCCGTACTCGGCACTCCACGCGCCGGATGTCCGGCTCAGCCGCGCGCCGTCGCGCCGGGGGAGTGTCCACGACGCGGAATCCGTGCGCAGCAAGGAGATCGGCTCGTCCCCGGTGTTGCGCAGGGTCGTCCACCGCTCGAGGACCTCGCCGCGGACGCGGTAGTGCAGCGAAAGCTCGAGCGGGTAGTGCCGGTCCGCGAGCCGCACGACGAGTGCGCCGTCTTCGAGCGCGTAGCCGTCGTAACGCCACTCCAGCGCCGACGTCCCGTCCGCGTATCGGACGGCCAGCGCCGCGACGCCGAAGAACGCACCGCCCTCGGCCGGCAGCTCGAGCCGTTCGTCGCCCGGCTCGTCGAAGCTGCTGTCGGCCGGGTTGCGGCGCGCGGCGACCTGCCCGGCCTGCGCCAGCGTCAGCGGCGGCCCCCAATGCACGTGCCGCGGCCGGTCGTCGGAGTCGAGCCGGAAGGCGTACGAGCTCTCGGGGGTGCGCAGCAGCCACAGCCGGTGCGCGGGGTCGTGTTCCACGAGCGACATGGACCTGAGCGTAGGGATGACCAGCCGAAAAATAAATTCTTGACGAAGTTAATTAATCCTGCCTACCCTTCCGGCCATGCCTCGCAGTGCACCGGCAAGGGCGCCGATCACCAGCCCCGCGGCAGCGACCGTCTTCACCACGGTCCTGACCGAGGGGCCGGTCTCCCGCGTCGATGTCGCCCGCCGCACCGGGCTCTCCTCGGCCGCGGTCACCAAGGCGGCCCGGCCGTTCATCGACGCCGGTTATCTCGAGGAGCTCGCCTCCGAAGGCCGGACCACCCCCGGCGCCGGCCGCCCCGCGAACCCCCTGGCCATCCGCCCGGACCGCGAGTACTTCGTCGGCGTCAAGATCACCGGCGACGACCTGATCGGCGTGGTCACCGACCTGCGCGCCGACGTCCGCGCCAGCGCCCACCACGCGCTGACCGGCCACGACGTCGACCACGTCGTCCGCGCGCTCGCCGACCTCGTCGGCGAGCTGCTGGCCGGCCCGACCCCGGACGGCACCAGCAACCTGCGGGAACGCGCCTACTGCCTCGGCGTCGCGGTGTCCGGTGACGTCGACCGCGCGTCCGGCGTCGTCCGGTACTCGCCGTTCCTCGGCTGGCGGGACGTCCCGCTGGCTTCCCTGCTGGAAGACGCCACCGGGCTCACCGCGACGCTCGAGAACGACGTCAAGGCCCTCGCCGTCGCCGAGCAGTGGTTCGGCGAGGGGGTCGGCGCGTCGTCGTTCGCGCTGGTCACGGTGGGTACGGGCATCGGCAGCGCGCTCGTCGTCAACGGCGACCTGGTCCGCGGCGCGCACGGTGTCGCGGGCGAGATCGGGCACGTCCCGGTCGCCGACGACGGCCCGGCCTGCCACTGCGGCGGCCGGGGTTGTGTCGAGGCGATCGCGTCCACCGAAGCGATCCTCACGCGGGCCAGGGCGGTGTCCGGCGAACCCGCGCTGACCATGGAAGACGCGGTGCTGCGCGCCCGTGGCGGCGACGAACCGCTGCGCGGGGTCTTCGCCGGCGCGGGGCACGCGATCGGGCTCGGCCTGGCCGCGCTGGTCAACCTGTTCGGGCCGGAGCGCGTGGTCGTCTCCGGAGAAGGCGTCGCCACCTACGACCTGTTCGAAGACCAGATCCGCCGGACCTTCGCGGTCCAGGCGTTCGGCAGCGCCGCCCGGTGCGGCCTGGTCATCCGGCCGCTGCCGTTCGAGGAGTGGGCGCGGGGCGCGGCCGCCGTCGCCATCCAAAGTCTTTTTGTCGCCGAGAGCGTCTAAGGAGTCCCTGTGAGCCCCATGAACCGCCGAAGCTTCCTGGTCGGGTCCGTCCTCTTCGCCGGTGGCGCCGCACTCGCGGGCTGCACGAGCGATCCGCTGAACAAGAACGCGGGCGCCGCTGCCGGCGCGAAGGTCACGTTGCAGCAGTGGTATCACGCGTACGGCGAATCCGGGACGCAGCAAGCGGTCCAGCGGTACGCGCAGGAGTTCACCAAGGCCAACCCGGACATCGCGATCAACGTCAGCTGGATCGCCGGCGACTACGAGACCAAGCTCAACTCGGCGATGCTCACCGCGCAGGCGCCGGACCTGTTCGAGCTCGGCGACTTCCGGTACCAGAACGTCAAGAACGGCCTGCTCGCGCCGCTCGACGACGTCATCGCGCCGGCCAAGGCCGACTTCAGCCCGGCCGCGCTGGACACGGTGACGGTGGACAACAAGATCTACGGCGTCAAGATGATCGACGACGTCATGATGCTGTACTACCGCAAGAGCGCGCTGCAGGCCGCGGGTGTGCAGCCGCCGCAGACGTTCGCCGAGCTGCTCGACGCGACCCGGAAGCTGAACACCGGCAAGCAGAAGGGCCTCTACGTCGGCACCGACGGCGTCGGCGAGGCCGCGACCTTGCTGCTCTGGTCGTCCGGCGCGGACTTCTTCGACAGCAGCGGCAAGAAGGTCGCGTTCTCCTCGCCCGAGGCCGTCGCCGCGATCGCCGGGCTCAAGCAGCTGCACGACACCGGTGGCCTGCTCCAGGGGTACCCGACCGACTGGTCCGACCCCGGCGCGTTCGCCAACAACGCGACCGCGATGCAGTGGGGCGGCCTGTGGTCGCTGCCGGACATCAAGAAGGCGCTGGGTGACGACTTCGGCGTGGTCCCGTGGCCGAAGTTCGGCGACGCGGGCAAGCAGGTCGCGCGCGTCGGCGGCTGGTACCAGCTCGCGAACGCGAAGTCGGCCAACTTGGACGCCGTCAAGAAGTTCATCGACTGGCTGTGGATCAAGAACGCCGACCTGCAGAAGGACTGGTGTGTCAAGTACGGCTTCCACATCCCGGCCCGCAAGCCGGTCGCCGCGCAGACCACCGAGTTCTCCAGCGGCGCGGCCAAGGACGCCGTGACGATCTCGCAGCAGAACGGCAAGTCCTACTCGGGGCTGTGGAACAAGGCGTCGGCGACGCTGTTCCTCCAGGCCGCGACGAAGATCGCGAACGGGCAGGCCGACCCGGCCGCCGAGCTCGGCGACGCGGCGAAGAAGGCCCAGGCCGAAGTCGACAAGCAGCTGGCATGACGGCCTTGATGGAGGCGCCGGCAGTCCCCGCGTCGGCGGCGAAGAAGCGTCGCCGGCGCCGGGACTGGCGCGCGATCGGCGCGTTCGCGGTCCTGACCGGGCCGGTGGTGCTCGGGCTGGGGCTGTTCAAGTACGTCGCGATCGCGTGGAGCTTCCTGCTCAGCTTCAACGACGCGCGCGGCACGATCAGCCTCGGGAACTGGATCGGCTTCGACAACTACGCGTTCCTGCTCGGCGACGACGCCTTCCTGACGTCGCTGTCGACGATCGCGGTGTTCACCGTGTTCATCGTGCCGATCACCTTCGTGGCTTCGCTCGGCCTCGCGGTGCTGATCAACAGCATCAAGCGGGGCAAGGCGTTCTTCCGGACGGTGTTCCTCATCCCGGCCGCGGTGTCCTACGTCGTCGCGGCGCTGGTGTGGAAGATGGCGCTGTTCAACGGCCTGCCCTCCGGCGTCGCGAACGTGCTCGGCGGGCTGTTCGGCGCCGAGCCGGTGCCGTGGCTGTCGGAGACGAGCCCGCCGGTGTACTGGGTCGCGGTCGTGACGCTGCGGCTGTGGCTGCAGGTCGGGCTGTACATGATCCTGTTCCTCGCCGGGCTGAAGGCGATCTCGCCGTCGCTGTACGAGGCGGGGGAGCTGGACGGCACTACCAAGTGGCAGGCGTTCCGGTACATCACGCTGCCGCAGCTGCGGAACACGTCGGTCGCGGTGCTGCTGCTGATTCTCATCGCCGCGTTCCAGGCCTTCGACGAGTTCTACAACCTGTTCGGCACCGGGCTTTCCGGCACGGCGACCGCGCCGGTGAAACCGCCGCTGGTCTACCTCTACGACTCCGCGCTCGGCGACCAGAACTACGGCGTCGGCTCGGCGGGCGCGTTCCTGCTGACCGTGATCATCGTGGTGATCACCCTGCTCCAGGGCCGGTTCGTCGGCTTCGGGAAGAAGGACTGATGGCCGTCCTCGCCACTCCCCGCGTCAGGAAGGCGCCGAAGTACGTCCTGGCCACGGTGCTGTCGGTGATCTTCCTGCTGCCGTTCTACATCATGCTGCGCAACGCGCTCATGACACGGCAGCAGGTCAGCTCGCCGGACTGGTCCTGGCTGCCGGACCCGCTGTCGTGGGTGAACTTCGGCGAGCTGTTCGCCGACGCGTCGGTGCCGATGGCGCACTCGTTGTGGAACTCGTTCCTGGTCGCGATCGTGACCGCGCCGGTCGGCACGCTGTTCGGGTCGATGGCGGGGTACGCGCTGGCCCGGATCAACGTCCCGGGACGCCGTGCGGTGTTCACGTACGTGCTGGTCACGCTGATGATCCCGCAGTCGGTGACGTTCGTGCCGACGTTCGTCGTCGTCGGCTCGATGGGCGGGGTCAACACGGAGTGGGGGATCATCGCGCCGAACCTCTTCAGCGCGTTCACCGTGATCCTCTTCCGCAACTTCTACCTGCGGTTCCCCGCCGAGATCGAGGAGGCCGGGCGGCTCGACGGCCTCGGCTACCTCGGCGTCTACCGGCGGCTGGTGCTGCCCAACTCGGGGAGCATGCTCGCGTCGCTCGGCGCGCTGATGTTCATCGAAAGCTGGAACGCGTTCCTGTGGCCGCTGGTGATCGGGCAGGACCCGTCGTCGTGGACCGCGCAGATCGCGCTTTCGACGTTCCTGACCGCGCAGTCGGTCAACCTGCCGGCGCTGTTCGCCGGTGCTCTGGTCACCATCGCGCCGCTGGTCGCGATGTTCCTGGTCGCCCAGCGGTTCATCGTCAGCGGGATCGCCGCGAGCGGGCTCAAGGAGTAGGTCCCCCCTTTCCCCACCGAGGAGTGTCCCGATGAAGCGCCTCCTTTCCGTGTTTCTCGCTGTGCTTGGTTTTCTCTCCTTCCTGGTGCCCGCGGCCGACGCGCGGACGCCGTTCGTCAAGCCGTTCATGGGCTGGAGCAGCTGGAGCCTCGAGTCGTCGACCCGCGCGGGTTACGGCACTTCGTGGCTGAACGAGTCGCACGTCCGCGGCGCGGCCGGCGCGCTGGCGTCGAAGCTCAAGTCCGCGGGGTACGCCTACGTCAACATCGATTCGGGCTGGAACGCGGACCTGTCGTGGGTGTTCCACACCGACGTCAACGGCATCCCGGCGCCGGACCCGGGGCGGTTCCCGTCCGGGATTCCCGCATTGGCTTCTTACGTGCATTCGCTCGGGCTGAAGCTGGGCCTGTACTCGGTGACGGGGCTCGAGAAGGAGGTATACGACAAGAACGCGCCGATCCTCGGGACGTCGTGCCACGCGCAGGACATCGCCTACCGGCCGCTGATGCCGTCCAACGGCTGGGGCGGCAACTGGAAGGTCGACTTCTCGAAGCCGTGCGCGCAGAAGTACTACGACTCGATCGTGGCGCGGTTCGCGTCCTGGGGTGTCGACTTCATCAAGGTGGACGGGACTACCGAGGACAACGTCGCGGACATCGCCGCGTGGTCGAAGGCCATCGACCACGCGCGACGGCCGATGTGGCTGACCGCGAGCGCGTGGCCGGTGCCGCGGGCCGCCGGGCCCGCTCTCGCGCCCTACGCGAACGGCGTCCGCGTGAACACCGACGTCGAGTGCTACTGCGACACGGTGTCCACCTGGGACAGCTCGGTGAAGGCGCGGTGGGCGGACCTGCCCGGGTGGCAGGGGGTGTTCGGGCCGCAGTTCCGGCCGGACCTCGACTCGATGCCGATCAGCAACAACACCGGCAGCGGCATCCAGGACGGCATCTCCGACGTCGAGCGGCAGAGCGTGATGACGTTCTGGTCGATGGCCTCGTCGCCGCTGTACGTCGGGGGCGACATCTACTTCCTGGACGCGTCCGCGGTGTCGATCCTGACGAACCCCGAGGTCATCCGGGTCGACCAGGCCGGGTCGTACGCGAGCCAGGTGACCGGCGGGAACCTCCAGGTGTGGAAGAAGCGCGCCCCGGACGGCCGCTGGTACGCGGCGGTCTACAACCTGGGGCCGGCGTCCGCGGACATCACGGTGGACTTCTCGTCGCTGGGCGTCCGGGGCACGCAGCCGGTGCGTGACCTGGTCGCGCGGGCGGACCTCGGCCGTTTCCGCGGCTCCTGGACCGCTTCCGCCGTGCCCGCGCACGGCTCGCGGCTGGTCCGCATCGGCTGATCTTCCGGTCTCGAAGGGGACTTTCTTCGCGCGAACGGCGAAGAAAGTCCCCTTCGTCGTGCGTGCGTCATCCATTGGGCGGAAGACACCTGGTCCCCGCCCCGGCGACCGTGCTATGTTCGCTGGCAGAACGAGTGTGCGTGATGCGAACAGTGGGGAGCGTGTGATGGCGGAGCGGCTGTCGCTGGAGGAGGCCGTGGCCCGGCTGGTGCGTGACGGGGACACCGTCGCGCTCGAGGGCTTCACGCACCTCATCCCGGTCGCGGCGGGGCAGGAGATCATCCGGCAGCGGCGCCGGGATCTCACCTTGGTGCGGATGACGCCGGACATCGTGTACGACCAGCTGATCGGCGCGGGCTGTGCCCGCAAGCTGATCTTCTCGTGGGGCGGCAACCCCGGCGTCGGCTCGTTGCACCGGTTCCGCGACGCGGTCCAGCACGACTGGCCGGTGCCGCTGGAGATCGAGGAGCACAGCCACGCGGGCATGGCGAACCGCTACGTGGCGGGCGCGTCCGGCCTGCCGTTCGCGGTGCTGCGCGGCTACACGGGCACGGACCTGCCGGCCCAGACGGAGACGATCAAGCCGATCACGTGCCCCTTCACCGGCGAGCGCCTGACGGCGGTCCCGGCCCTGAACCCGGACGTCACGATCGTCCACGCCCAGCGCGCCGACCGCGAGGGCAACGTCCAGATGTGGGGCATCACGGGAGTCCAGAAGGAAGCGGTCCTGGCGGCCAAGCGTTCGATCGTGACGGTCGAGGAGATCGTCGACAAGCTGGAGCCCCGCCCGGGCGCGGTGATCCTCCCGTCCTGGGTGGTATCAGCGGTGGCCGAGGTCCCGGGCGGCGCAAAGCCGTCGTACGCAGCGGGTTACTACGAGCGCGACAACGCGGCGTACCAGGCCTGGGACGAGATCGGCCGCGACCGCGAGGAGTTCACGAAGTGGCTGAACAACCTGACGGGCGTGACGGCATGACCCAAGCCCACGAAGAACCCGGCTCCCCCCAAGGGCCGGTGGCCGCTGCCTCCTTCCCCGAGCCAGCGACCACCGGCCGGAGCACCCCCACCCCGGCCCGCCTCGTCGCAGCGTCCGACGTCCGTGAGGCCTCGTCCGGCTCCACGTTGCGCCGGGCACCCCTGGCCCCCGCCCGCGGTCCCGGCCGACCGGCCACCGCCCCCTTCCCCGAGGCGGCGCCCGCGCGCCAAACCCGCATTGTCGCGGTCTCCGACGTCCGCGAGGCCTCGCCGGGCCCCGCCTCACGTCCGGCAGCCCTCGCCCCCGGCCGACCGGCCGCCACCCCCTTCCCCGAGGCGGCGCCCGCGCGCCAAACCCGCGCTGTCGCGGCGTCCGAGGTCCGCGAGTCCTCGTTCGGCCCCGCCTCACGCCCGGCAGCCCTCGCCCCCGGCCGACCGGCCGCCACCCCCTTCCCCGAGGCGGCGCCCGCGCGCCAAACCCGCGCTGTCGCGGTCTCCGACCTCCGCGAGTCCTCGTCCGGCCCCGCCTCACGCCCGGCAGCCCTCACCCCCGGCCGACCGGCCACTGCCCCCTTCCCCGAGGCGGCGCCCGCGCGCCAAACCCGCGCTGTCGCGGCCTTCGAAGTCCGCGAGTCCTCGTTCGGCTCCACTTTGCGTCGAGCACCCCTTGCCCGAACTCGCGGTCCCGGCCGACCGGCTACCGCCCCCTTCCCCGAGGCGGCGCCCGCGCGCCAAACCCGCAGTGTCGCGGCGTCCGACGTCCGTGAGGCCTCGCCCGGCCTCACGTCCCGCAACCCTCGCCCCACAGCCGACCAGCCGCCACCCCCTCGTATCACCCCAAACCCCCACAGCCCCGGCAAACCCCGCCACACCGCGGAGGCGAAGGCATGACCACCGACTACACGGCCGACGAGATGATGAGCGTCGCAGCGGCCCGCGCCCTCGGCGACGGCATGTCCTGCTTCGTCGGCATCGGCCTCCCGAGCAAGGCGGCCAACCTCGCCCGCCGCGCGCACGCCCCCAACCTCACGCTGATCTACGAGTCCGGCTGCCTGGGTGCGAAGCCGTCCCGCCTCCCGCTGTCCATCGGCGACGGCGAGCTGGCCGACACCGCCGACGCCGTGGTCAGCGTCCCCGAGGTGTTCAACTACTGGCTCCAGCCCGGCCGCATCGACGTCGGCTTCCTCGGCGCCGCCCAGCTGGACAAGTTCGGCAACATCAACACCACGGTGATCGGCTCGGACTACCACGACCCGAAGGTCCGCCTCCCCGGCGCGGGCGGCGCCCCCGAGATCGCTGCCTCCTGCGGCGAGGTCTTCATCGTCCTGCGCCAGAGCCCCCGCGCGTTCGTCGAGAAGGTCGACTTCGTGACGTCCTTCGGCCACGGAACGGGCAAGGGCGACCGCGAGAAGCTCGGCCTCCCCGGCCAGGGCCCGACGCTGGTCGTCACCGACCTCGGCCTGATGCGCCCCGACCCGGAGACCGCCGAGCTGACGCTGACCGAGCTCCACCCCGGCGTCGAGCTCGACCAGGCGATCAAGGCAACGGGGTGGAAACTGAAGGTGGCGGACGACCTCAAGACCACCCCGGCCCCCACCGACCAGGAGCTGACCCTGCTCCGAGACCTGGAGAAGGCATGACCGACGTCTACGTCCTCGACGCGATCCGCACCCCCTTCGGCCGCTACGGTGGCGCCCTCGCCGGCGTCCGCCCGGACGACCTGGCCGCGGGTGTCCTCAAAGCCCTCCAGCGGCGGCACGACCTCGATCCGTCCACGGTGGACGAAGTCACCCTCGGCGACGCGAACGGCGCGGGTGAGGACAACCGCAACGTCGCCCGCATGGCCGCCCTTCTCGCCGGCTGGCCCACCAGCGTCCCGGGCAACACCGTCAACCGCCTCTGCGGTTCCGGCCTGGACGCGGTGATGCAGGCCAGCCGCGCCATCCAGGTCGGCGACGCCTCGCTCGTGGTCGCCGGCGGGGTCGAGTCGATGACCCGCTCGCCGCTGGTCATGCCGAAGCCGGAGAAGGCCTTCCCGGCCGGCAACCAGACCCTGTACAACACCGCGCTCGGCTGGCGCATGGTCAACCCGGCGATGCCGTCGCAGTGGACCGTCTCCCTCGGCGAGTCCACCGAGCAGCTCGCCGAGCGCTACGGCATCGGCCGTGACGAGCAGGACGCCTTCGCCGCGCGCAGCCACGTCAACGCGGCCAAGGCGTGGGACGAAGGCTTCTACGACGACATGGTCGTCCCGGTCGAAGGGGTCGAGCTGGCCCGCGACGAAGGCATCCGGCCGGACTCCAGCCCCGAAAAGCTGGCCAAGCTGAAGCCTGCCTTCCGCAAGGAGAACGGCACCGTCACCGCGGGCAACGCCTCCCCGCTGAACGACGGCGCCTCGGCCCTGCTCCTCGGCGACGAGGCCACCGCCGGCCGGCTCAACGCCACCCCGCTCGCCCGGATCGCCGGGCGCGGCGCCGCGGGTGTCGACCCGGACGTCTTCGGCATCGGCCCGGTGCGCGCCGCGGAGATCGCGCTGGAGCGCGCGGGCATCGGCTGGGACGACCTGGCCGCCGTCGAGCTCAACGAAGCCTTCGCCGCGCAGTCGCTGGCGTGCCTGCGCGACTGGAAGGACCTCGACCCGGAGATCGTCAACACCCACGGCGGCGCGATCGCGATCGGTCACCCGCTCGGCGCGTCCGGCGGCCGGATCCTCGGCACGCTGGCGCACGACCTGCACCGCCGAGGCGGGGGCTGGGGACTCGCCGCCATCTGCATCGGCGTCGGCCAGGGCCTGGCCGTCGTCCTCGAAGGCCGCTGAGGGAGGCGCCGTGGCTACCCCGACCGAACTGAGGCTGCCCCGCTACGGGGAAGACCCCGAAGGCACCCACCCGCCCCTCGACTACAGCGGCTACCGCTCCACGGCGCTGCGGCACCCGACGCAGGAGCTGGTGCTCCTCCCGCAGATGCTCACCGAGGTCACCGGCCCGCTGCTCGGCCCCGGCCGTCTCGGCGAGCTCGACAACGACCTCACCCGGCAGCACACGGGGGAGCCGCAGGGCCAGCGGATCATCGTCACCGGCCGGCTGCTCGACGGCGACGGCCGCCCGGTGTGCGACTCGCTCGTCGAGATCTGGCAGGCGAACGCGGGCGGCCGCTACCGGCACACCGGCGACCGCTGGCCGTCCCCGCTCGACCCGAACTTCGACGGCCTCGGGCGCACCCTGACCGACAGCGACGGCCGCTACACCTTCACCACCATCAAGCCCGGCGCGTACCCGTGGAAGAACCACGACAACGCCTGGCGCCCGGCGCACATCCACTTCTCGGTGTTCGGCTCGGCGTTCACCCAGCGGCTGGTCACCCAGATGTACTTCCCGGACGACCCGCTGTTCTCCCAGGACCCGATCTTCAACTCCATCCCGGACGAGAAGGCCCGGCAGCGGATGGTCTCGCGTTACGACCACGGGATCACGCAGTCCGAATGGGCGCTGGGGTTCGAGTTCGACATCGTCCTGCGCGGGCGCGAGGCGTCGGTGTTCGAAGAGGAAGAGGAGGACGACGACTGATGCCCAAGCTGCTGCCCACCCCTTCGCAGACCGTCGGCCCGTACCTGTCGATCGGGCTGCCCTGGCCCGACGGCCCGTACGTCGTGCCCGAGGGCACCCCCGGCGCGTTCTGGATCCGCGGCATCGTGCGCGACGGCAACGGCGACCCGATCCCGGACGCCATGATCGAGACCTGGCAGGCCGACCCGGACGGCGGCTTCCGCCACCCGGACGACCCGCGCGGCGAGGCGTCCGGAGAGTTCCGCGGCTTCGGCCGCTGCCCGACGACCACCGACGGCACGTACGGGATCCTCACGCTGCTGCCGGGCGCGCTGCCCGGCGGGGGCGGCACCAGGCAGGCCCGGCACATCGACGTGTCGGTGTTCGCGCGCGGCCTGCTCAACCGGGTCGTCACGCGGATCTACTTCGAAGACCAGGACAACTCCGAAGACCCGGTGCTGGCGACCGTCCCGGCGGAGCGTCGAGCCACGCTGATCGCGGCGAAGACCGACGACGGTTACCGCTTCGACGTGCGGCTCCAGGGTGACGGTGAAACCGTGTTCTTCCGGGTATGACAAGCGCGAACGGAGGCGAGGGCGTGGCTGCCGTGCAGGTGCACCGGGTTGTCGAAGGGCCCGAAGACGGGCCGGTGGTGGTCCTGGGCGGGTCGCTCGGCAGCGACGTCCGGATGTGGGAGCCGCAGGTGGTCCCGCTGCTGGAGCGGGGTTTCCGGGTGGTGCGGTACGACACCCGCGGGCACGGCGCCTCGCCGGTGCCGCCGGCGCCCTACGACCTCGAAGACCTGGGCGCCGACGTCCTGGCGATGCTCGACGAGCTCGAGGTCACCCAGGCAAACCTCGTGGGCCTGTCGCTCGGCGCGATGACAGGGATGTGGCTCGGCGTCCACGCGCCGGACCGGGTCGCGAGCCTGGTGCTCTGCTGCACGTCGGCGAAGCTCGGCCCGCCGCAGATGTGGGTCGACCGGGCCCGCACGGTCCGCGAGAAGGGCACCGGCGCGGTGGCCGCCGCCGGCGTCGGCCGCTGGCTGACCCCGGGCTACGCCGAGCGGCACCCGGACCGCGCCGCGTACCTGCGCTCGATGATCACCGCCGTCCCGGCCGAGGGCTACGCGGCCTGCTGCGGCGCGATCGAGCGGATGGACCTGCTCGACGTGCTGCCGAAGATCACCGCGCCCACTCTGGTCATCGCGGGGGCCGACGACCCGGTCACCCCGCCGGAAGGCCACGCGGACCTGATCGCGGCGGGCATCCCGGGCGCGCGGCTGGAGATCGTCCCGGACGCCGCGCACCTGGGCAACTACGAGCAGCCCGAGGAGTTCACCAGGCTGATCCTCGGACATCTGGAGGCGCTGTGAGCGAAGACCGGCACGAGCAGGGCATGAAGGTCCGGCGCGAGGTGCTCGGCGACGAGCACGTCGACCGCGCGGTCGCGGGCACGACGGACTTCAGCCGCCCGTTCCAGGACTACATCACCGAAGGCGCGTGGGGTTCGGTGTGGTCCCGCGACGGCCTGGACCGGCGCACGCGCAGCTGCGTCACGCTGGCGGCGCTGACCGCGCTGCAGGCGCACAACGAGCTGGCGATGCACGTCCGCGCGGCGGTCCGCAACGGCCTCACGGCGGCGGAGATCGGCGAGGTCCTCCTGCACACGGCGGTCTACGCGGGCGCACCGGCGGCGAACGCGGCGTTCGCCATCGCGCAGCGCACCCTGGCCGAGCTCGGCGAGCCGACCGCCCTGCCGGCCGACGCCGGATAGGGTGCCGGGAATGGACACGGGGAGGCGCATCGAAGCCGAGCTGAACAGCGAGCCGGCGCACCGAGGCGCCCACCACGTGCAGTCGCTGGAGCGCGGTCTGGCCGTGATCAAGGCGTTCCACGCGGGCGCGGCAGAGCTGACCCTGAGCGACGTAGCCCGCGCAACGGGCCTCACCAGAGCGGCGGCGCGCCGCTTCCTGCTGACGCTGGCCGACCTGGGCTACGTCCGCACGGACGGCAAGTACTTCTCGCTCACGGCGAGGGTGCTGGAGCTGGGGTACGCGTACTTGTCGAGCATGACGCTGCCCGAGGTGGCGCAGCCCCACCTGGAGCGCCTGTCCGGGGAGGTCCACGAGTCGAGCTCGGTCTCGGTCCTGGAGGGAACGGACATCGTCTACGTGGCGCGCGTGGCGGTCTCCCGAATCATGACGGTGAGCATCAACGTGGGCACCCGCTTCCCGGCGTACGCGACATCGATGGGTCACGTGCTGCTGGCCGGGCTGAGCAAGGCAGAGCTGGAGGCATACCTGGTGGTGGCGAGGCTCGACCGCCTGACCGACCGCACGGTCACGTCCCCGGACGGCCTCCGAACGGAACTGGCAACGGTGACCGGCCAGGGCTGGGCCATGGTCGACCAGGAGCTGGAGGAAGGCCTCCGTTCGGTGGCAGCCCCAATCCACGACCGCAAGGGCCGAGTGGTGGCGGCGGTGAACTTGTCCACGCACGCCAGCCGCACAACGGCGGACTCGGTAAGGGAGGACCTGGTCCCACCCCTGCTGGAGACGGCCCGAGCGATCGAAGCAGACCTGGCCGTAGGCGCCCCAAGCCGAGCCCATGGCTGAGCAGAGCCACGGCTACGCACCCGCTTCAGTGTGGTTTCGGCGGCCAGCGCCCATGGCTGAGCTGGCGATGAGCGAAGCCCCGCACCCCGCTTCGGTGCGATTCCGGCGAGCGGAGCCCGCACCCTTCCCGGCGGCGCAGGTGCGTCCATGACTCGGCCCACCCGTCCGGTCGCGGGTCTCCTCCTCGCCGCCGGAGCCGGCCGTCGCTTCGGCGGCCCCAAGGCGCTCGCCGAACTCGACGGTGAACCACTCGTGCTCCGAGCCCTCCGAACCCTCACCGCCGCAGGCTGCGACCCGATCCGGGTCGTCCTCGGCGCGGCCTCCAGCGAAGTCCGGGCACTCCTGCCCGACCCCGCCCAAGCAGTGGAAGCCGAGGACTGGGCGAGCGGCATGGGCGCCTCCCTGAAGGCCGGCCTGGCGGCCCTCACCGAAACCAACGGCCCGGAAGCGGCCCTGGTCCACCTGGTCGACCTGCCCTGGGTCGGCCCGGAGATCCTGACCCGCGTCGCCGCCGACGCGACCACCAAAACGGTCGCCCGAGCGGCCTACGAGGGCGTACCCGGCCACCCGGTGCTGCTCGGCCGCCACTGGTGGCAGGAGATCGCCGAATCCGCCCAAGGCGACCGCGGCGCCCGCGACTGGCTGGCCGCCCGCACCGACCTCACCCTCATCGAGTGCGCCGACCTGGGCAGCGGCCGCGACGTCGACCGCCGCACCGACCTCCCAGCCACAACACCACCCACCAATCCACCGACCACCTGACCATCGGCCGCCCGCCGTCACCGACTACCTCGCCGCCGGCCACCCTCGCGCCGGGCACCCCGTCACCGGCCGCCCCCATCGCCGACCGCCGCGCCACCACCCGCCCCAACTCCCTCAACCACACCCCGGCAACCGCCGCACCCTCCGCCTACGATCGACTCCGTGACCGACTCGCCTGAAGAACTCGCCGCTGCCCTCGACGCGACCGGCTACCTCGCCGATGACGGGCTTGCGACCGCCGGGTTCCTCGCTCTGCGGATGGGGCGCCCGCTCTTCTGCGAAGGCGAACCCGGCACCGGCAAGACCTCGCTCGCCCTGGCGCTGGCCACCGCTCTCGACCGGCCGCTCATCCGGCTCCAGTGCCACGAGGGCATCGACGCCGCCCAAGCGCTCTACGAATGGGACTTTCCTCGGCAGCTGCTGCACCTGCGGGCCCTCGAGGCGGCCAACGACGGCGTCGTCGACGTCGAGGCCGCCGAACGGTCGCTCTACACCGAGCGGTTCCTGCTGGCCCGGCCGCTGCTGCAGGCCCTCATCACCACGCCGTGCGTGCTGCTCGTCGACGAGATCGACCGGGCCGACGACGAGTTCGAGGCCTTCCTGCTGCAGTTGCTCGACGAGCACGCCGTCACCATCCCCGAGTACGGCGAGGTCCGCGCCGAAGTGCCGCCGCTGGTGGTGCTGACCTCGAACCGGACCCGCGAGGTGCACGACGCGCTCAAGCGCCGCTGCCTCTACCACTGGCTGGAACACCCGGACCTGGTTCGGGAGGTCACGATCCTGCGCCGTAGGATCCCGCGAATAGGTGAACTCCTTGCTCGGCAGGTGGCTGAAGCGGTGCAACGGCTCCGCCAAATGGACCTGCTGAAGCCACCGGGAGTAGCGGAGTCACTCGATTGGGCGAAGGCCCTGATGGCTCTGCAGCGGGACGAGCTGGACGCGGCATCGGCGGCGCGGACGCTCGGCGCGGTGCTGAAGTACAGCGAAGACCTCGACCGGGTCCGGGCGAAACTCGACGCCTTGTTCGCGTGAGCGTGGCGTGAGCGTGAGCGCGCGTGACCGGCCGGTCCGGGGAACCACCGAAGGCGGGGGAGGACCTGCGGAATGAGCGTGGCGGAAACGACCGAGGCCAGGCCACTGGCCGAGCCGGCCCCGGATGAGGGCCGACCGGCTCCGGTGGCGACCCGGCTGGGGTGGCGCGGCAAGCTCGCCGCCGTGGCCGCGGTCCTCGGGGGCACCGCGCTGATCGCCGTGCACGCCTCGCTCTACGGCAACTGGCTGATCGACGACGCGGCCATCACGTTCGCCTACTCGCGCAACGTCGCCGACGGCTTCGGCCCGGTGCTGCAGCCCGGGGCCTCGCCGGTCGAGGGGTACTCCAACCCCACCTGGATGATCCTGCTGGCGCTGGGCAAGCTGGTCGGCCTGTTCGACCACGGCACGCTGTTCGGCATCTCCGACCAGATCCTCTTCCCGAAAGCGCTTGCCCTCGCCTGCTGCCTCGGCGTGCTCGTCTTCTTCTACTTCGGCGCGAAGACGCTCAGCCGCCGCCCGGCGCTGATCACCTTCCTCGCCGGCGCCACGCTCGCCGCGATCCCGTCGTTCGTGATCTGGTGCTTCTCCGGGCTGGAGAACTCGTTCTACGCGCTGACCGTCGCCGCGCTCGCCGTCGTGACCCTGCGGGCGGTGCAGAGCGGGCGGCTGCTGAGCTACCAGGTCGCCGCCGGCACCGGCCTGATCGCCATGCTGGCCGCGCTGACCCGGCCGGACGGGATCATCTACGCCGGCGCGTACCCGATCACCGTCCTGCTGTTCCTCAAGCGGGACGTGCTCGGCCGCAGCGTCCGCGCCGTGCTCACCTCCGTCGCCGGGTTCGCCGTGCCGTACGGCGCTTACGTGGTCTTCCGCTGGTTCGAGTTCGGCCGGCTGGTGCCCAACACCGCCGTCGCGAAGGGGCAGGAGCCGCCGACTCTCGCCGACCTCGCCGCGCCCGGCCAGATCGTCGACTACGTGGGCTGGCTGGTCGTCGCGGTCGCGGTCGCGTGCCTGGTGCTGCTGCTGGTCCGCCCGTCGGGGCTGCGCACGGGGCTGATCGCGCTGCTCGTGCCGTTCGGGCTCACCGTCGTCGCGTTCGTCGTGCTCGAGTACGACTGGATGGGGCAGCTGCGGTTCGCCACGCCGGTGTGGACGCTCGGCGCGTTCGGCGGCGCGGTGGTCGTCGTCGAGGCGCTGGCCGCGACCCGGCTCCGCGGCCGGATCGTGCTGGCCTGCCTGCTCGTCGTCGGGCTGGTCAGCTCGCTGAACGGGCTCTACCAGCAGGGCACGCAGTACCGCGCCAACGTCAAGACCGCGATGTGCATCGTCGCCGAGCGCGACGCGCGGACCATCAACGGTTTTGCCGACATCCTGAAGCTGCCCGACACCGCGCAGGTCGGGCTCATCGACCTCGGCGGGACGTCGCTGGGCAGCCGCATCCGCGTGCTCGACCTGGCCGGGCTCGGGGACAAGCCGATCGCCGACTACCTGCACGAAGCCGACATGGCCGGTCTGCGCGACTACGTGTTCACCCAGGCCAAGCCGGAGCTGATCACGTTCATCGGCTCGTGGATCACGACGCTGCAGTTCGACCAGGACCCGCGCTTCACCAGCGACTACGAGACGATCTTCGTGAACCGGCCGACCGGCGACCAGACCGTCGACTCGCGCAACTGGGTCAGTTTCCACGTCCGCCGCGACCAAGTCGACGCCGCGAAACTCGCGGAACTGCAGGCTTACGCGCAGAAAACGCTGCCGCCGGTGCTGGAGCTCAACAAGACGGCGGGCCTGCGCGGCTGCGCGCCGATCACCCCCGGCATCAAGGCCTCCTGAACCACGACCGCACGCCGCCCCGGCAGTCCACAAAGGACTGCCGGGGCGGTGTCGTTAAATGCGTTGCCGTGCCGCGACCGGTCCGGCATTCTTCTTTCACCACCGAACAGCCGGACCGAAAGGAGGAGATCGTGACCGAACGCCGGAACCGTGGTGGCACGATCTCCGGTGCCCGTCGCTGAAATTCTTTCCGAAAGCTCTTCGCGCCCACCTCTCGCTACCTCGGGTCGGTCGCGGCGAAGAGCGCGGTCTGCGCCTGCCCGGGGAGGGGTGCGCGCAGGCCGCCCCGTCTCGGTAGCTCAGCAGGACAGAGCGCGGCGCTACGAACGCCGAGGTCCGAGGTTCGACTCCTCGCCGGGACACCGACAGCGCGCCCGAAACAGGTGCACAATGGGAAGATGACCACCGCCGCCGCCGATCCGGTCGCCGGGTACGCCGGGTTCGCCGCCGCCCTGCGCGAAGCCGGTGTCGCCTGCGACGCGCACCGCGTGCAGGCCTATCTGACGGCCGTCGGCGAAATCGACGTCTCCGAGCCCACGCAGCTCTACTGGGCCGGACGGCTGACGCTGTGTTCGAGCCCCGACGACCTCCCGTGTTACGAAGAGGCGTTCAGCCGGTGGTTTTCGATCGAAACGTCCACGCCGCAGCGGGCCAAGGCCGCCGCGCCGAAGCAGGCGCGGATCGCGCCGCTCGTCGACGCGGACGGGAGCGACGCCGAGGGCGGTGAAGACCGTGACCAGCTGAAAGTCGCCGCGAGCGCCCAGGAGGTGCTGCGCCACCGCGACCTCGCCGAGCTGACCACCGCCGAACGCGAACACCTCCGCGAGCTGCTCGCCACCCTGCGCCCGGCGCCCCCGAAACGCCCGGCTTCGCGCAAGACCCCGTCGAGGCGCGGCCGCCTGGATCCCTCGCGGACCTTGCGCGCGATGCTCGCCAGCGGCGGCGAACCCCTGAAGCTCGCGTACGTCCGCCGGGGCCGCCGGCCGCGGCGAGTGGTGCTGCTCATCGACGTCTCCGGTTCGATGAGCCCGTACGCCGACGCCCTGCTGCGGTTCGCCCACGTCCTGACACGGTCCGCGCCCCAGTCCGTCGAGGTGTTCACGCTGGGCACGCGCCTGACGCGGGTGTCGCGCCAGCTGCGTCAGCGCGACCCCGAACACGCGATGCTCGCGGCGGGTTCGGCGGTGCCGGACTTCGCCGGCGGCACGCGGCTCGGCGAGACGCTGCAAGCCTTCCTGAACCGCTGGGGCCGGCGCGGGGTGGCCCGCGGCGCGGTCGTCACGGTGTTCTCCGACGGCTGGGAACGCGGCGACACCAGCCTGCTCGGCGAGCAGCTCGCCCACCTGCGCCGGCTCGCGCACGCCGTATTCTGGGTGAATCCGCACGCCGGGCGTGCGGGGTACGCTCCGGTCCAGTCGGGCATCGTGGCCGCACTGCCCCACATCGACCGGCTGCTGGCCGGGCACACCCTGGCCACCTTGGAACGACTGCTCCGGGAGATTTCCGATGCGTGACGTACTGGACGACGTGTTCCGCCGCTGGTCGGCGGGGGAAACCGTCGGGCTCGGCACCGTGGTCGCCACCTTCTCGTCGGCGCCGCGCGCGCCCGGCGCGGCGATGGTCGTCGCCGCCGACGGCACCGTCGCCGGCAGCGTGTCCGGTGGCTGCGTCGAGGGCGCGGTCTACGAGCTCGCGCAGGAAGTCGTCGCCGAGCGCAAGCCGGTGCTGCAGCGGTACGGCGTCACCGACGACGACGCGTTCGCGGTGGGCCTGACCTGCGGCGGGATCATCGACATCTACGTCGAGCACGTCGACAGCGAATCGATGCCGGAGCTCGGCGACGTGGTCGCGTCCGTGCGCAACGGCGAGCCGGTCGCGGTCGTCACAGTCATCGAACACGAGCACGAGGGCCTGGTCGGCGAGCACATGATCGTCTGGCCGGACCGCACCGAAGGCTCGCTGGGCTCCTCGCGGATGGACGACGCGGTGGCCGACGACGCGCGCGGCCTGCTGGCCAGCGGCCGCACCGGCACCCTGCACTACGGCCCGGACGGGCAGCGCCGCGGCGAGGGCATGGCGGTGTTCGTCAACTCCTTCGAGCCGCCGCCCCGCCTGCTCGTGTTCGGCGCGATCGACTTCGCCGCCGCGATGGCGCGCATGGGCGCCTACCTCGGTTACCAGGTCACGGTGTGCGACGCGCGGCCGGTGTTCGCCACCAGCAGCCGCTTCCCGGACGCGCACGAGGTCGTCGTCGACTGGCCGCACCGCTACCTGACCGCGGAGGCCGACGCGGGCCGGATCGACCAGCGCACGGCGATCGCGGTGCTGACCCACGACCCCAAGTTCGACGTCCCGCTGCTGGAGGTCGCGCTGCGCCTGGAGGTCGGTTACGTCGGCGCGATGGGCTCCCGCAAGACGCACGAGGACCGGTTCTCCCGCCTGCGCGAGGCCGGGATCACCGAGGGGGAGCTGGAGCGGCTGTCGTCGCCGATCGGTCTTGATCTCGGCGCCCGCACCCCCGAGGAGACGGCGGTGTCGATCGCGGCCGAGATCATCGCGCTGCGATGGGGCGGCGGCGGCCAGCGGCTCGCGGAACTCACCGGGCGCATCCACGGCTGAAAAGTTCACCCGGACGGCGCTTCCGCGGATGCGGAGATTCCACTGTGGATTCACCCGCACCTGCGGAAGCGACGCCCGAACCTGTGACACCAGGACTTGTCCGCGCCAAGAACGCGTAGCACGCTCGGGTCTGTGAGCCCGATCACGGTCGGGTCTGGCCGTTCCCGAACCGGTTCTTGGAGGCCTGATGCGCATCACCGTCACTGTCGACGGGACGAAGTACACCGACGAGGTCGAGCCCCGCACCTTGCTGGTCCACCACCTGCGCGAAAAGCTCGGCAAAGTCGGCACCGTCGTGGGCTGCGACACCAGCAACTGCGGAGCCTGCACCGTCCACCTCGACGGGCACAGCGTGAAATCCTGTTCCGTCCTGGCGGTGCAGGCCGACGGCTGCGAGGTCACCACGATCGAGGGCCTCGCCCGCGACGGCAAGCTGCACCCCGTCCAGCAGGCGTTCCACGACAACCACGCCCTGCAGTGCGGGTTCTGCACCCCCGGCATGATCATGCAGTCGATCGACCTGCTGGCCGACAACCCGGATCCGGACGAACAGGCCGTCCGTGAAGGACTCGAAGGCAACCTGTGCCGCTGCACCGGTTACCAGAACATCGTCCGCGCGGTCCGCGACGCCGCGCAGCACATGAGCCCCGGCGCCGGCCCCGAAGCCGAGCGGATCACCGAGACCAAGCACGTCGGCGTGGGTGGTGACTGATGACCGCCACGATCGAACCGGAGGTCGGAAAGTCTCGGCGCCGCAAGGAAGACGAGCGGCTGATCAGCGGCCGCACCCGCTGGACCGACAACATCGCGCTGCCGGGCATGCTGCACATGGCCGTCCTGCGCAGCCCGTTCGCGCACGCCAAGATCGTCTCGATCGACACGTCGGCGGCGAAGGGCGCGTCCGGCGTCGTCGCCGTCTACACCGCGAAGGACCTCGACCCGGACGGCGCGATCGGCATGCCCTGCGCGTGGCCGATCACGCCGGACATGAAGGCGCCACGCCGGCCGGTTCTCGCGTCCGACCAGGTCAACTTCGCCGGTGAAGGCGTCGCGGTCGTCGTGGCGCGTTCGTCCGCCGAAGCGCACGACGCGCTCGAGGAGATCGACGTCGAGTACGACGAGCTCCCGGTCGTCCTCGACATGGAAGCCGCGATCGCCGACGGCGCCCCGCTGGTGCACGAGGACCAGGGCAGCAACACGAGCGCGGTCTGGAAGTTCGACTCGGGCGAGGCCGGCACCGGCGGCAACGTCGAGGACGCGATCAGCTCGTCCGAGATCGTGCTCAAGCGCCGATTCCGCCAGCAACGCCTCGTCCCGGCCTTCATGGAGCCGCGCGCCTGCGTGGTCGACCCGACCGCCGCTCAGCTCACGATGTGGTCGGCCACGCAGGTCCCGCACATCCTGCGCGTGATGTCGGCGCTGACGCTCGGCATCCCCGAGCACAAGCTGCGCGTGATCGCCCCCGACGTCGGCGGCGGTTTCGGCGGCAAGATCGGCGTCCTGCCCGAAGAGATGATGTCGCTGCTGGTCGCGCGGAAGCTCGGCAAACCGGTCAAGTGGAACGAGTCGCGGTCCGAGACCATGCTCGCCGCCCACCACGGCCGCGACCAGATCCAGGACATCACCATCTCGGCCACGCGCGAAGGCCAGGTGACCGGCCTCAAGGTCGAGCTGCTCGCCAACCTCGGCGCGTACAACGGCCTCGTCGGCCCCGGCGTGCCGATCCTCGGCGCGTTCATGTTCAACGCGATCTACAAGATCCCGGCGTACCACTTCGCGTGCACCAACGTGTACACGACGACGACGCTCACCGACGCCTACCGCGGCGCCGGCCGACCGGAGGCGACGTTCGGGATCGAACGGATCATGGATGAGCTCGCCGTCGAGCTCGGCATGGACCCCCTGGAGCTGCGCGAGAAGAACTGGATCAAGCACGAGGAGTTCCCGTTCACCACGGTGTGCGGGCTGACCTACGACTCCGGCAACTACGAGGCGGCGACGGCCAAGGCCAAGGAGCTCTTCGACTACGACGGCCTGCGCGCCGAGCAGGAGAAGCGCCGCGCGTCGGGCGACAAAGTGCAGCTCGGCATCGGCATCTCGACGTTCACCGAGATGTGCGGGCTCGCGCCGTCGCGGGTGCTCGGCTCGCTCGACTACGGCGCCGGCGGCTGGGAGTACGCGTCGATCCGGATGCTGCCCACCGGCAAGGTCGAGGTGATGACCGGCGCGTCCGCGCACGGCCAGGGGCACGAGACGGCGTGGAGCCAGATCGTCGCCGACCAGCTGGGCGTCGCGTTCGAGGACGTCGAAATCCTGCACGGCGACACGCAGTCGTCGCACAAGGGCATGGACACCTACGGCTCGCGGTCGCTGGTCGTCGGCGGGATCGCCGTCGTCAAGGCGGCGGAGAAGGTCGTCGCGAAGGCCAAGCCGATCGCGGCGCACCTGCTCGAATGCGCCGAGGACGACCTGGAGTTCGCGAACGGCAAGTTCACGGTGAAGGGCACCGACACGTCGACGTCGATGGGCGACGTCGCGCTCGCGGTGTTCGCCGCGCACAACCTGCCCGACGGGGTCGAGCCGTCCCTCGACTCGGACGCGACGTTCGACCCGGAGAACTTCTCGTTCCCGCACGGCACGCACCTGTGCGCGGCCGAAGTGGACACCGAGACGGGCCGGATCAAGCTGCGCTCGTACGTCTGCGTCGACGACGTCGGCGTCGCGGTGAACCCGCTGATCGTCGAGGGCCAGGTGCACGGCGGGCTCGCGCAGGGCATCGCGCAGGCGCTGTTCGAAGGCACCGAGCACGACGAAAGCGGCACGCTCACCACCGGCACGTTCGCCGACTACCTGCTGCCGTCGGCGGCCGACCTGCCCTCGTTCACCACCGACCGCACGGAAACGCCGTCGACGACGAACCCGCTCGGCGCCAAAGGTGTCGGGGAAGCGGGCACGATCGCGTCCACGCCGGCGGTGGTCAACGCGGTGATCGACGCGGTGCGCCACTTCGGGGTGAACGACATCGAGATGCCGTTGACGCCGATGCGCGTGTGGCACGCGATGCACCACGGCACGACCGACGCCGGCGGCCCCGGCCGCGACGAGGCCGGCGGCGGCCTCGGTTCGATCGACGCCACCGGAGGTGCGCAGTGATCCCGGCTTCCTTCGACTACGTCCGCCCGTCCACAGTGGACGAAGCGGTGCAGGCGCTGGCGTCGGCGGGCGAGGACGCCAAGGTGCTGGCCGGCGGGCAGAGCCTGCTGCCGGTCCTGCGGATGCGGCTGGCCACGCCGACGACGTTGATCGACCTCGGGCGCGTCGCGGAGCTGCGCGGCGTGCGCGAGGACGGCGACACGCTGGTGATCGGCGCGATGACCACGCACTACGACGTCCAGCGCGACTCGCTGATCGCTTCGCACGCGGCGTTGCTCAAAGAGGCGACGGACACGGTCGCCGATCCGCAGATCCGCCACCGCGGGACCTTGGGCGGCGCGATTTCGCACGCCGACCCGGCCGGGGACCTCCTCGCGCCGGTGCTGGCGCTCGACGCGTCGCTGGTCGTGGCCGGGCCTTCGGGACGCCGGACGGTGCCGGCCGCGGAGTTCTTCCAGGACCTGTTCACCACGGCGCTGGCGCCGGACGAGCTGCTGGTCGAGGTCCGTGTCCCCAAGCACACCGGGTGGCGGGCGCACTACGAGAAGTTCAACCGGGTCGCCCAGGCGTGGTCGATGGTCGCGGTCGCGGTCACCGTCCGCACCGAAGCGGGTGTCATCGAGGAAGCCCGGGTCGCGCTGACGAACATGGGTTCGACTCCGGTGCGGGCGTCTGGTGTCGAAGCGGCGCTGGTCGGCGTCCAGGCCTCGGCGGATTCCATTGCCGCGGCGGCTTCGCATGCGGCGGAAGGCACGAATCCGCCGGTCGACAGCAACGCCGACGTCGAATACCGCCGTCACCTGGCCCAGGTCTTGACGGGCCGGGCCATCACGGCGGCGGCCGGAGCCTGACGCACCCCTTCACCGCCCTGGCCGCCGCTCCGGCGGCGGCTAGGGTGGGGTGGGTCCGGCTCGTCTCGAGGAAGGAGGTCGGCCCGTGCGGCTCGACCACGAATTCACCGTCCCGGCTCCGATCGGCGAGGTCTGGCAGGCGGTCGTCGACCCCGAGCGGGTGGCCCCGTGCATGCCGGGCGCCACGCTGACCAAGGTCGAAGGGGACAAGTTCAGCGGGACGGTGAAGGTCAAGCTCGGGCCGATTTCCCTGCTGTACAAGGGGAACGGCGAGTTCCTGGAGAAGGACGAGACGGAGCACAAGGTCACGATCAAGGCATCGGGCAAGGATTCACGAGGAGCAGGCACAGCGGCGGCGACGGTGACGTTGACGCTGACGGAGGCCGAGGGCGGCACGCACGGCACGGTCGCGACGGACCTGGCGATCACGGGCAAGCCGGCCCAGTTCGGGCGCGGCCTGATCAGCGAGGTCGGTGGGAAGATCCTCGACACGTTCGCGGGGTGCCTGTCGGGGAAGTTGGCTCCGGCGGAGTCGGCGGAGCCGGTTGCGGAGCCGGCCCCGAAGCCGGTTGCGGCGGCTCCGGCGCCGGCGTCAGCCCCAGCCTCGGCTGAACCGGTGGCCAAGCCGGAACCGGCGGTGAAACCGGCCCCGACCACGGCAGAGATCAACACGGAGCCTCGGGCGTCGTCGTCGGCGCCTGCTGACCGGCCGCCGCTTCGCAGCGTCCCGGCGGCCCCGGAGACGGAAGCGATCGACTTGCTCGACTACGCGGGCCAGTCGGTGCTGAAGAGGTTGGCGCCGGTGTTGCTCGGGATCGCGGCGGTGGTCGGCCTGGTGGCGATCGTCCGCGCGTTGCGCAAGTAGCCGAGAGAGTCGCATCTGCGCAGGTGCCGACAGGTGAGGCTGTCGGCCGGCTGAACCTTGCGCGGTGGCTTTGGCGCTATTGGCTATCGGCTAGTCTTCGCGCGATGAACCCGGCCCTGGGTGCTGCCAGCCCGCTGAACTTCGGACGGTGATCGTGGCTTTGGTTGCGGTCGGCTGGCTGATCTTCGCTCGGCGACCTTGGCTTTGGTTGCGGTCGGTCAGCTGAACTTCGCGCGGTGAACCTGGCCCTGGGTGCTGCCAGTCCGCTGAACTTCGCACGGTGATCCTGACCCGGAGTGTTGCCCGGCCCCGCTGGACTTCGCGGGGTGATCGTGGCTTTGGTTGCGGTCGGCCGGCTGAATTTCGCCTGGTGACCTGGCTCGGCGTGCTGCCGGCTGGCTGAACTCGTCCCGGTTGGTCGCGATCGGCGAGCTGGCGCGCTCGCTCGGCATCCACCTCCTCCTGGCGCCCCCTGGCTCTGTCGACTTCGGGATCGCCGCGGTGGGATTCCCACTTCCGCGTTCCCGCCCCGCCGTTCCCGCCTCGCCGTTCCCGCCTCGCCGTTCCCGCCTCGCCGTTCCCGCCTCGCCGTTCCCGCCTCGCCGTTCCCGCCTCGCCGTTCCCGCCTCGCCGTTCCCGGT
>NZ_JBVJOW010000010.1:233735-255735 GCF_055582965.1 Amycolatopsis sp. NPDC104863 | reverse complement strand
TCGCCGTTCCCGCCTCGCCGTTCCCGCCTCGCCGTTCCCGCCTCGCCGTTCCCGCCTCGCCGTTCCCGCCTCGCCGTTCCCGCCTCGCCGTTCCCGGCGCGACACTCGCTCCGAGCGTCACCAGTGCCCTGAGCTGGGCGGATCTACCCTGCGCGGGTCTTTGAGCAGGCGCGTTGCCACAATTCCCCCGGACCGGCGACGCGCGTCGCCGGAACGGCTACGCTGGGCGACCTGGTCGGCCGAACTTCGCGCAAGGGGTACGTCAGATGCCGGTCCGTCACTTCGCTGGCTTCGGTTCTTGAGGGCCCAGGCCGACGTGCGCCGGGAAGCGCTTTCCGCCTGGCCGGGCTGGCCCGCGCGCTGGGAAATGTGGGCCGGGGCGAAGGTCCGTTGGATCACCTACGCGCTCTGTTGTGAGCTGGTCGCCGTCGCGGCGACCGTGGCGGCGCTGGTCACCGGGTTCGGGGGGCCGGTGCGGCCGGTCTGGTTCGCGGTGCTGGTCGCGCTCGGCGTCGCGCAGGCCGAGATGTCCCGGCGCATCGAACGGCTGCGCCGGTGGATGAGCGGGCAGACGCACATCAACGTCACGTCGGTCTGGTACCTCGCCGGTGTGGTCCTGCTCCCGCCGGCGTGGGTGGCGCTGCTGGCCCTCGTGCTCTACACGCACCTGTGGGTGAGGGTGTGGCGCCAGGTCCGGACGCGTCCCGCGCACCGCTTCGTCGCGAGCACGGCGTGGGCGATGCTCTCGTGCTTCGCGGCTTCGTCCGTTCTCGCGGTGTCCGGGCTGCACGGGACGTCGCTGCAGACGCCGCGCGGGCTCTTCGCGCTGTGCCTGGCCGCGGTGGTGTTCGAGCTGGTGAACATGGGCCTGGTCGCGGCGGGCATCTACCTGTACACGAGCCAGCGCTCGGCGGCGGACCTGATCGGCACGTGGGAGGACAACGCGTTCGAGGTGGCGACGCTCTGCCTGGGTGGCCTGGCGGCGCTGGCGTTGGTCGAGCAGCCGGTGCTGGTGGTGTTCGTCGTGGCGCCGTTGTTGTTGCTGCACAGGTACCTGCTGCTGAAACAGCAACTGCAGGTGGCCGCGGTCACGGACGAGAAGACGGGCCTGCTGAACACGGCCGGCTGGCACGATTCGGCGGTCCGCGAGCACTCCCGTTCACTGCGGCGCGGCACGATCGGCTTCGCGGTGCTGATGATCGACCTCGACCACTTCAAGCGGATCAACGACACATACGGCCACCTGACCGGCGACGATGTGCTGGCCGCGGTGGCGGTGGCGATCTCCGGATCGGTCCGCCAGGGCGACACGGTCGGCCGTTTCGGCGGCGAGGAGTTCGTGGTGCTGCTGCCAGGCATCGGCCGCGCCGACGTGCTCGGCATCGCCGAGCGGGTGCGGGTGGCGGTGGGGGAGCTGAACGTGGTGATCTCCACGGGTGGCGGGACGGTCCGGGTGAGTGGTCTGTCGGTGTCGATCGGAGTGGCCCGCCATCCCGACGCGGGCCCAACGCTCGACGATGTGCTCCGCTCGGCTGATGCCGCGCTGTATCGGGCGAAGGAGGCCGGTCGAAACCAGGTCGCGGTGTGACCGCGGCGCGGGTTGGCTGGTGCGGTGGGTTCTGCCGGGGATTGCCGCCGTTCGGCTGGCGCGCCGCAGTTGCCGCCGGAGTGGCTCGGTTGGTGCGGGTAGGGCTGCTGCCGGGTGTGCGTGGGGCGGTTCGGTTGGCGCTACGCAGTTGTTGTCGGAGTGGCTCAGTTGGTGCGGTGAGGGTGCCGCCGGGTGTGAGCTGGGTCGATTCGGCTGGCGCGGCAGGCCGCTGGCGGAGCGGCTCGGTTGGTGCAGAGGGGGTGCTGCCGGATGTGAGCCGGGGTGGTCGACTGGCGCCGCGGAGTTGTTGTCGGAGTGGGCTTGGTTGGTGCGGTGGAGGTGCTGCCGGGTCTGAGCTGGGTCGATCCGGCTGGCGCTGCGGGGTTGCGGTGGGGCCGGCCGGGACCGTTCGGCACGTGCGGCTGCGGTGCAGCGGCCAGCGAGGTGAGCGGGACCGCGGCTCGGCAGTGGACGGGCCTGACCCGCGTGACGTGCGCAGACAGCGCGCCGAGGCGTAGGCAGGCGCGCGGCTAGGGCCACCGCCACTGGTGTGACCTACGGCGCGAAATACCTCGACCGGGGCGTCGTTGAAAACCACATGAGCGGCGCTGATCACGAGACGGACGTGGTGGTGATCGGGGCCGGGCAGGCGGGGCTTTCCGCGGCCTATCACCTGCGCCGGGCCGGGTTTGCCAATGGCTTTGGGTTTGTTGTGCTCGATCATGGGAAGCGGGCTGGGGGTGCGTGGCAGTACCGGTGGCCGTCGCTGGTTTTGGGGAAGGTTCATGGCATCTATGACCTTCCGGGCATGGCCTTTGGGACCCCCGACGTGAGCCGTCCGGCTTCTGAGGTGGTTTCGGAGTACTTTGCGCGCTTTGAGGGCGTTTATGACCTTCCTGTCTTCAGGCCCGTTGACGTCCAGTCCGTGACGCGGGCGGGGGAGCGGCTCGTGGTGACGAGCCCGGCCGAGTCATGGGCCGCTCGGGCCGTGATCAGTGCGACCGGCACCTGGGACCGGCCCTTCTGGCCGCACTACCCCGGCCAAGAGACCTTCGCCGGCCGGCAGGTGCACACCGCCGACTACACCGGGCCGGAAGAGTTCCGTGGTCGGCGGGTCGTGGTGGTCGGGGGTGGGGCTTCGGCCGTTCAGCTGCTCATGGAGTTCGCCCCGCTGGCGCGCGCGACTGCCTGGGCGACGCGGCGTCCGCCCGTCTGGCGCGACGAACCCTTCAGTGAGGACTGGGGACGCAACGCCGTCGCGAAGGTCGACGAACGAGTCCGCGCCGGGTTGCCGCCCGAGAGCGTTGTGAGCGTCACCGATCTCGCCGTGACGCCGGAAGTGCGGGCCGCGCGCGCGGCCGGGATCCTCGAGCGGCGGCCGATGTTCGACCGGATCACGCCGGACGGTGTCGTGTGGGCGGACGGCTCTCGCTTCGAAGCCGACGTCATCCTCTGGGCGACCGGCTTCCGCGCGGCGATCGACCACCTCGCGCCCTTGCGCGTGCGGGAACCCGGGGGCGGGATCCGGATGGACGGCACGCGCGTGGTGCGTGAGCCGCGGTTGCATCTGGTCGGCTACGGGCCATCGGCAAGCACGGTCGGGGCGAACCGGGCGGGACGCGCCGCTGTCGGCGAGATCAAGAAGCTGCTGAGTTCGGACGACTGAGGTCATGTATCCGAAGTTACCCGAACACCTGTGCGATGGTCATCGCTGAATCGGGTGAAGGTCAAGCGCCCGCCGCGACTAGTTTTTTGGCTTGAAATAAGGAAAACAAGCGCGACGCGATGGGCGCTGCCCCCGGTTCCCACGCTACCCGCGACCACCGACAAAATCGGCGGCGAAGCGGGAAAGGTCGGGGCTCTGCGGCACCCATCCCGCCTCACGGCGCAGTGCGCCGCTCATCGGGAATCGCACTGACCAGCGGAAACCTGCCCAAACTCACCCTCTTGACCGATTCAACGACAAGACACGTCTTGTCAGCCGAAAGCGATCATCGCTAAAGTCGCTTTAGTTAGGAAACTTTCTTAACAGTTCATCTCCAGTTCACCCGACGCCGCAGCCCACCAGCCACCGCCAGGCCCAGAAGGAGCGCGACGTGCCGTCGACCCGCCTACGCACATTCACCCGCCTCACACCCGTGGTCGCCGCGATCACGCTGCTGCCCGGAGCGATCGCCGCGGCCGGTACCCCGCAGGCCGATGTCCTGCTCTCCCAAGGGAAACCGGTTGCGACGTCCACCGTCGAAAGCTCGGCCTACGCCGGGGCGAAGGCCGTCGACGGCAGCGCCACCACCCGGTGGGCCAGCGTCGAAGGCGCCGACCCGCAGTGGCTGCGGATCGACCTCGGCCAGTCCGCCGCGATCCACCGCGTGGTCCTGAACTGGGAAGCCGCCTACGCCAAGAAGTACCGCATCGAGGTCTCCGACGACGGCACGACCTTCACCACCGCCGCCACCAACAACACCGGTGACGGCAAGACCGACGAGCTGACCCTCGCCGCCCACGGCCGCTACGTGCGCCTCGTCGGCCTCACCCGCGCCACGAGCTACGGCTACTCCCTCTGGGAGATGCAGGTCTTCGGCTCGACGGACTCCTCCGGCGACACCCAGGCCCCGACCACCCCGGCCGGCCTCAGCGCGGGCACGACCACCGCGACCAGCACCGTCCTGACCTGGAACGCCGCCACGGACAACGTCGGTGTCGCCGGGTACGACGTCCTCCGCAACGGAACCGTCGTCGCCACCAGCACAACGCCCTCCTACACCGACACCGGCCTCACGCCCGACACCAGCTACTCCTACGCGGTCCGGGCGCGCGACGCCGCGGGGAACACCTCGCCGTCGAGCGCCCCGGTCACCGTGAAGACCCAGGCGGGCAACGGAAGCGGCTTCGTGCTCGCCGCCGCGGGCGACATCGCCGAACGCTGCACCGCGAGCAGTTCGAGCTGTGCCCACGTGAAGACCGCGAAGCTCGTCGAGCAGATGAACCCGGCCGCAGTGATCACCATGGGCGACAACCAGTACGACGACGCCCACCTCTCGGACTTCAAGGCCTACTACGACAAGACCTGGGGCAAGTTCAAGAACATCACCCACCCCATCCCGGGCAACCACGAGTCCTACGACGAGCCGAAGTTCAAGGGTTACGAGGACTACTTCGGCGCCATCGCGAAGCCCCAGGGCCAGCGTTACTACAGCTGGGAAATGGGCAACTGGCACTTCATCGCCCTCGACTCCAACGACTTCGTCACCCACGACGAGTTCGCCGAGCCGCCCCAGATCACCTGGCTCAAGCAGGACCTCGCCAAGAACACCAAGGGCTGCGTCGCGGCGTACTACCACCACCCGCGCTGGAGCTCCGGTGACCACGGGGACAACAAGGACAGCGTCGAGCTCTGGAACATCATGACCGCCAGCAAGGTCGACCTCGTCCTCAACGGCCACGACCACGACTACGAGCGGTTCGTGCCGCAGAACGCCGAGGGCAAGGCGGACGCGAACGGTCCCGTCGAGATCGTCGGCGGTTCGGGCGGCGCCAACCTCTACGACCTCAGCCCCGCGCACGCGACGACCGCCAAGCTGCTGAAGACCTTCGGCGTCCTGAAGCTGTCGATGACGGACACCTCCTTCCAGACGCAGCTGATCGGCGTCGACAACAAGGTCCTCGACAGCAGCCCGACCTACACCTGCCACTAGGGGGACCGGCATGTACATCGCGGCAAGCCGTGCTTCGGACCTGGGGGCCGACGAGAACCGGAAGCCCTTGCTCAAGAGGGTTTCCGCCAACGTGGTGGCGCTCGGGATGGTCAGCCTGGTCACCGACGTCTCGTCGGAGATGGTCACCGCCGTCCTCCCGCTCTACCTGGTGCTCGGCCTCGGCCTGAACCCGCTGCAGTTCGGGCTGCTCGACGGGCTCTACGCCGGCGCCACCGCCCTCGTGCGGGTGCTCGGCGGCCACCTCGCCGACCGGTGGCGGCGGCTCAAGGCGGTCGCCGGGTTCGGGTACGGCTTGTCCGCGGTGTGCAAGCTCGGCCTGGTCGCGGCCGGCTCCTCGGTCGCGGCGATCGGGGTGGTGCTCGCCGCCGACCGCACCGGCAAGGGCGTGCGCACCGCGCCCCGCGACGCGCTGATCTCGCTCAGCAGCGAGCCCGGCGCGCTCGGCCGGTCGTTCGGGGTGCACCGCGCCCTCGACACCGTCGGCGCGTTCCTCGGCCCGCTGGTCGCGATGGCGGTCCTCGCGCTGAGCCTCGGCAGCTACACCAGCGTGTTCTTCACCAGCTTCTGCGTCGCGGCGATCGCCGTGCTGCTCCTGGTCCTGTTCGTCAAGGACCACCCCGGCGGCGTCGACCGGGCCGCCGTGTCGCTGCGAGCGGCGGCAGGTCTGCTCAAGCAGAGCGACTTCCGGCGCGTGACGCTCTGGGCCGCGTTGCTCGGCCTGGTGACGGTCGGCGACTCCTTCGTCTACCTCGTCCTGCAGCGGAAGTGGGAGATCGCCGCGACGTTCTTCCCGCTGCTGCCGCTGGGCACCGCCGGTGTCTATCTGGTGCTCGCGGTGCCGCTGGGCAGGCTCGCCGACCGCGTCGGCCGCTGGCCGGTCTTCCTCGGCGGCCACGGCGCGCTCTGCCTGGCCCTCGTGCTGCTCTGCGGTCCGGCCTACGCGGCGCTCCCCGTCGTCGCGCTCGGCCTGCACGGGGTGTTCTACGCGGCCACCGACGGGGTGCTCATGGCCGCCGCCGGCCCGCTTGTGTCGCCCGACCTGCGGGCCACCGGCCTCGCCGTCGTCCAGACGGGACAGGCGGTGGCGCGCATGGTCTCGTCCGTCCTCTTCGGACTGGCCTGGACGCTCTGGGACCTGGGGCCCGCGGTGCTCGTCGCCGCGGGCTGCCTGGCCGCCGTCGCCCTCGCCGCCGCTCTCGTGAAACCGGTGCGCCCGTGAAGAAACTCGTCCTCGCCCTCATCGGCACGGCGCTGCTGATCGCCGCGGCCGTCGTCTACACCGTCAGCGCCCGCCACGACACCGCGGACGCCGAACCCGCCGCCCAGCTCACGCTGAGCCCCGGGCAGCTGCTCTTCCGCGACACCGCCACCGGCCGCGTCGGCACCCTCGGCCCGGAAAAACGGCAGCTCAGCGGCCTGAAGTGCGACCGGTTCGCGGTGGCGAAGCGGACCGCGGTGTGCCTCGCCGTCCAGCCCGGCACGCTCCCGGCCAAGACCGACGTCCTCGTGCTCGACGACCACCTGGCCGTCCGCCACACCGAAACCCTGCCGGGCACGCCGAGCCGCGCCCGGGTGTCCCCGGACGGCAAACGCGTCTACTGGACGCTGTTCGTCACCGGCGACTCCTACGCCGAAACGGGTTTCTCGACGCGCGCCGGGATCTACGACGTCGACGACGGTCAGCTCGTCAAGACGATCGAAGAGCTTCCGGTGTTCGTCGACGGCGAGCGTTACTTCGCCGCCGACGCCAACTACTGGGGCATCACCTTCGCCCCCGACGGCAACCGCTTCTACGCAACGCTCGGCAGCAAGGGCAAGACCTACCTCGTCGAAGGCGACTACGCGCGCTACCGCGGCAAAGCGCTGCGCGAGAACGTCGAATGCCCGTCGCTGTCCCCGGACGCCACCCGGATCGCCTTCAAGAAGAAGGTGGGTGAAGGCGTCTGGCGGCTCTCGGTCCTCGACTTGAAGACGATGAGGGAGACCGAACTGGCGGAACAGCGCAGCGTCGACGACCAGGCGCTGTGGCAGGACGACCACACCGTGCTCTACGGCCTGGACAACGCCGTCTGGGCGGTCCCGGCGGACGGTTCCGGCACACCGCGGAAGCTGGTCGACGGCGCCGCGTCGCCCGCCGTCACGGGGTGACGCCGACCGCCGCGAACAGCGTGCGGACGCAGAGGTCGCGCAGCTCCTCCTGGGTGACCTTCGGCTGGTCGAGCCAGTCGAGGATGATCGCCGCCACGAACGCGAGCCAGCCGCGCACGGCCAGCCGCGTCACCTCGGTGACCGGGGTCAGCAGGCTCACCGCGTCCAGGATGCGCGACGCGTTCGCGGCCATCCCGGCCTCGCGGATCTCCTGGATCTCGCGGTCGGCGCCGCTCGCGGCCCGGTGCACGATCCGGTAGCCGTCCGGGTGCGTGCGCGCGAACTCGAGGTACACGTCGAGCCCGGCCCGCAGCTGCTCGGCGACGGGCAGCGCCGGGTCGGGCTCGCTCATCGCCAGCAGCTGGTCGCGCTGCGCGCGGACGATCGAGGCGAAGAAGTCCTTCTTGGTGGGGAAGTAGTGGTACAGCAGGCCGCGGGAGACCTGCGCGATCTCGGCGACCTCTTCGATCCACACCTCGTCGTATGGCCGCTTCGCGAACAACCCGGCGCCGATCGCCAGGAGCTGCTCGCGCCGTTGCTCGGTGCTCAGCCTCGTCCGCATCCCCGAACCTTACTTGACACGGGTTCAGTAGCGGGGGATCGTGACGTTATTGGATTCGGGTTCAATAGGGGGTACGCCGTGGACACCACCGGGATTCCGCACCGGCCGGGCCGGCTGCCGGTGATCGGCGACCTGATCGGCGCGAACCCGCGCACGCCGTTGCAGGACACGCTGCGGATCGGCAAGCGCCTCGGCCCGATCTTCACGCGCAAGATCTTCGGTTTCGAGATCGTCTTCGTCGGCGGGGTCGACCTGGTCACGCAGCTGAACGACGAGACGAAGTTCGGCAAGCACGTCGGCATGGGCATCGAGAACCTGCGCGCGGTGGCCGGCGACGGGCTGTTCACCGCGCACACGCACGAGCCCAACTGGCGGCTGGCCCACGACATCCTGCAGCCGGCGTTCTCGGCCGAGGCGATGCGCCGCTACCACCCGCTCATGCTCGAGGTCGCGCACGAGCTGACCGCGGCCTGGGACGCGGCGAGCGGCCCGGTCGACGTCTCCGCCGACATGACCCGGCTGACCCTGGAGACGATCGGGCGGGCCGGGTTCGGGTACCGCTTCGGCTCGTTCGAGCGCACCGAACCGCACCCGTTCGTGACGGCGATGATCCGCTCACTGCGGTACGCGCAGCTGCAGAACGTCAAGCTGCCGTTCGTCCGGCGCGCGTTCGCCGGGACGCCCGAGCAGAACCAGGCTGATATCGCGACCATGACGAACCTCGTCGACGAGGTCATCGAGGAACGGCGGCGCAGCGGCGAAGAGAGCCGTGACCTGCTGGGCCTGATGCTCACCGAAGGCCACCCGACGACGGGGGAGCGCCTCGACCCGGTGAACATTCGCAACCAGGCGATCACGTTTGTCGTCGCCGGCCACGAGACGACGTCCGGCGCGCTCTCGTTCGCGTTGTACTACCTGACACGCCACCCCGAGCTGCTGGCGAAGGCGCGCGCGGAGGTCGACGCGGTGTGGGGTGACCGCGAGCCCGCGTTCGGAGACGTCGCGAAGCTGCGTTACGTGCGTCGTGTCCTCGACGAGGCGATGCGGCTCTGGCCGACCGCGCCCGGCTACTCGCGCGAAGCGCACGAAGACGTCGTGCTCGGCGGGAAACACCGGATGCACAAGGGGGACTGGGTGATCGTGCCGCTCCCGCTGGTGCACCGCGACCCGGCGGCGTGGGGGCCGGACCCGGAGAAGTTCGACCCGGACCGGTTCGAGCCCGCGGCGGTGAAGAAGCGGCCGGCGCAGGCGTACAAACCGTTCGGGACGGGCGAGCGTGCTTGTATCGGTCGTCAGTTCGCGTTGCACGAAGCCGTGCTGGCGCTGGGAATGGTGTTGCAGCGCTATGACTTCGAGGCTGATCCGGCGTATGAGCTGAAGATCGTCGAGTCGTTGACGCTCAAGCCGAGCGGGTTCACGTTGAGGCCGCGGGTCCGGGCCGCGGCCGCCGGGAATGTCGGTGCCCTCCGGTAAAGTGGAAAACGGGGGGCGCCCCCGCGGCGCCGGTCAGGACCCGAGATAACGCACCTGATCGCCCTTCCCGCGCTCGTAACCTTCTCGCCCGGCGAGGTGCTCCGGCACCCCGACCTCCCACCAGGCCCCGGCCTCGGTCCACGCCGACGGCTGCGTCTTCACCACAACGACGGCCGGCCGCTGCTCAGCCACCGCCGCCTCGCGAGCGCGCGCGTACGCCACCCGAAGGTCCTCAACCGAACTAGCCGGGAAAACCGTACAGCCCAACGACTCCGCGTGCCGGGCGAAGTCGACCCGCGGCGGCGAAGCGTGGGAAGTCGTGCAGTCGGCGTAAAAATTGTTGAACGGCTTCCCGCCCTGACCCTCCTGGAGCCGCGCGATCACCGCGTACCCGTCGTTGTCGCAGACGACCGCGACGAACGGATGTCCCGCGAAAGCGGCCGAGAACAGCTCCGAGTTCAGCATCAGGTACGAGCCGTCGCCGAGCAGGGTGGTCACCAGGCCCGGGTGGGCGATCGCCGCGCCCCAGGCGCCGGACAGCTCGTAACCCATGCAGGAAAACCCGTACTCGACGTCCATCGAGACCGAACCGGACCCGCGCCAGCCGCCGATCAGCTCGCCCGGCATCCCGCCGGACGCCGTCATCACGTAGTCGTCCGCTTCGGAAAGGTCGTTCACCACCCCGACGACCTGCGCGTACGACGGCACTTCGAAGGCCGCGGTCCGCAGCGAGTCGACGTGCGTGTCCCACTTCGCGCGTTCCGCCGCGGCGCGGGAGGTCCACGACGGGTCGACCCGCCAGCTCTCCAGCTGCGCGCCGAGGTCCGCCAGGCCCGCGTCGGCGTCCCCGACCACCGCGAGCGCGCCGTGCTTCACCGCGTCGAAGCGGGCCGCGTTGAGCGTGAGCAGGCGGACGTCGGGGGCGAAGACCGTCCACGACGCCGTGGTGAAGTCCTGCAGCCGGGTGCCGACCGCCAGTACGACGTCGGCCGAAGCCGCCAGGACGTTCGCCGACGTCGAGCCGGTGATGCCGAGCGGTCCGGCGTTCAGCGGGTGCTCGTGCGGCACCAGCGTGCGGCCCGCGGTGGTCTCGCTGACGGGGATCCCGTGCCGCTCGGCGAAATCGAGGGCGCGCCGCCCGGCGCCGGAGTAGCGGACACCGCCGCCCAGCACCAGCAGCGGCCGCCGGGACGACCGCAGGACGCCGGCCGCCTCGGTGACCGCGCGGCGGTCCGGGCGCGGGCGCAGGAGGCGGTGGGTCACCGGGGCGAACAGCGACTCCGGGAAGTCGAACGTCTCCGCCTGGACGTCCTGCGGCAGCGCCAGGGTCACCGGGCCGGTGTCGGCCGGGTCCGTGAGCACCCGCGCGACCTGCGGCAACGTCGAGAGCAGCTGCTCGGGCCGGGTGATCCGGTCGAAGTAGCGCGAGACCGCGCGGAAGGCGTCGTTGACCGTCGCGGTCGCGTCGCCGAAGTTCTCCACCTGCTGCAGCACCGGGTCCGGCGCGCGGCCGGCGAACGTGTCGCCCGGCAGGAGCAGCACCGGCAGCCGGTTCGCGTGCGCGACCCCGGCCGCGGTGACCATGTTGAGCGCGCCCGGCCCGATCGACGACGTCACGACGCCGACCTGCCGCCGGTGCGTCGCCTTCGCGTAGCCGACCGCCGCGAGCGCCATGCCCTGCTCGGTGTGCCCGCGCCAGACGGGGATCTCGCCGCGGTGCTCTTCCAGCGCCGTCCCGAGACCGAGCACGTTGCCGTGCCCGAAGATCGCGAAGACGCCGGGGAACAGCGGGACCTCCTGGCCGTCGAGCGTTTCCGAACGCTGCGCGAGGAGCCAGCGGACCAGCGCCTGAGCCGTGGTCAGCTTCACCGGACCCGCCCTTCGTGGCTGGTCACCGGGCACCGCGGGTCGAGGTCCTGCGTCTCCCAGGTGTCCCGGACCCAGCCGTGCGCCGGGTCGTCGCAGAACGCCATGGACCGCTCCTCAGCCGGCCCGGCCAGGACGTTCAGGTAGTACATCGGGTAACCCGGCGCCGACACGCACGGCCCGTGGTAACCCCGTGGGATGAGGAAGACGTCGTGGTCGCGCACGGCGACGTCCTCGTCGAGGTCACCGTCCGCGGTGTAGGTCCGGTGCAGGCCGAAGCCTTCGCGTGACGGCGTCACGCCGTCCCGGCCAGCGATCCGGAAGTAGTAGATCTCCTCGTTGACGACCTCGCACTCGCTCGCTTCGTCGTGCTTGTGCGGCGGGTAGGACGACCAGTTGCCGCCCGGCGTGATCAGCTCGCACGCGTTGAGCTTGTCGGCGTGGTCCCACACCCCGGGCACCCCGAAGTTGGTCACTTGCCGCGTCGCCTGCCCGGCGCCGCGCACCTCGACCGGGACGTCTTCGGCCGGGCCGTACTTCGGTTCCAGCCGGCGGGTGCAGCGAGCCATCGGCAGCGCCACCTGCGCGCCGGTCTCGGAAGTCAGCTCGACCTCGGCGTCGCGGGGGACGTAGACGAAGTCCGTGACCCGGGTGAACACCGACTCACGCCCTTCCAGCTCGAATTCCTCGCCGTCGACGCGGACCGTGAGCGAGCCGGACAGCGGGAGCACGAACGCCTCGAACTCGCCGGTCACGACCGTGCGCGGGAGCCGGGTGCCGATCCGGAGCACCCGCAGCCCCGTGTACGTCCAGCCCGCCGAGTCCGGGGTCAGCCGGACCGGGTCGGCGTCGTCGGAAAGCGTCCCGAGTGGACGGTGCAGATGGCTCACTTCGCGGCCTCCAGAACCTTCGCGGCGGCGTCGACCGCCGCACCGACGTCACCGCCGGGCGGGTAGAGCAGCGTGCGGCCGACCACCAGGCCGCGCACGACGTCGTGGCGCAGCGTCCGGCCCCAGGAGGCCAGGTCGGCGGCCGGGTCGCCGGAGGGCACCCCGCCGAGCACGACCACCGGCAGGGTCGTCGCTCCGAGCACCGCTGCCGAGTCGGTCGGGGGCAGCTTCAGCCAGGTGTGCGCCGACGTCGTGCCGAGGCCGGAAGCCACCGTGACGGCCCGCGCCAGGGACACGGGATCCGTCTGCAGCACCAGCTTCCCGGCTTCGCGTGTGTACGGCAGCGGTTCCACCATCGCCACCAGCCCGTACGCGGCCAGCTCGGTGACGGCGTCGGCGCAGGCCTGCAGCGTCGGCACGGTGCCCGCGTCGGAGTCGACGAGCCGCAGCAGCATCTTGCCGCCGTCGAGCCCGCCGTCGACGAGCGTGCGCGCGTCGTAGCCGGTGAACCGGTCGTCGATCTCCCAGTCCGCGCCGGCCAGGCCGCCGCGGTTCATCGAGCCGAACACGACCTTGTCGTGCAGCGCGCCGAGCAGCAGCAGCTCCTCGACGACGTCGGGGGTGCCGAGCAGGCCGTCGACCGCCGGGTTGGCCAGCGCGACGAGCAGCCGTTCGAGCAGGGTCCGCCGGTCGGCCATGGCGAGGGGGTCCTCGCCGACACCCAGCGCCCCTCGTGCCGGGTGGTCGGCCGCGACCAGGAACAGGGTCCCGTGGTCGGACAGCAGCTTCGAACGGCGTCTGCGGGTCGCGTACGCCTGGCGGATCGCGCCGGGGTCGGTGGCCCGGGTGCGCAGGAGCTCTTTCCAGCGCTCGTCGGTGAGGATCACAGCAGCTCCTCGATCTCGGCGGCGGTCGGCATGGCGTCGGCGCAGGCGAGCCGGGACGCCACCAGCGCGCCCGCCGCGTTGGCGTACTCCGCGAGGCGCACCGGGTCCCAGCCGGACAGCAGGCCGTGGACCAGCGCCCCGCCGAAGCCGTCGCCGGCGCCGAGGCCGCAGACGACTTCGACGCGTTGTGGCGGGACCGTCCAGCGGCCGTCCGCGGTGGCCACGAGGACGCCGTCGGCGCCCTTCTTGATCACGGCCAGCCGGAGCCCGCGGTCGAGCATCCGGTCGGCCGCGGTGTCCGGGTCGGCGGTGCCGACGGCGACCTCGGCTTCGGTGCGGTTGCCGACCGCGACGGTGACGTGGTCGAGCAGTGCGCCGATCTCCTCCCGCGCTTCCCCGGCCGACGACCAGAACATCGGCCGGTAGTCGAGGTCCAGCACGGTGTGCTCGCGGCGGCCCCGGGTTTCGAGGATCTTCCGCTGGGTCGCCCGCGCGGGTTCGACGGACACTCCGGTGCCGGTGACCCACAGCAGCGGCACCGACTCGACGACGTCCCACGGCACGTCCTCGTCGGTGAGCGTGAGGTCCGGGGCGATGGGGGAGCGGTAGAACAGCAGCGGCGGGTCCGCGGGCGGGTTGAGCTCGCAGAACACCACCGGCGTCTGTAGCTCCGGCGAAGTTCCCACGTGCGCCGAAGACACGCCGAAGCCTTCGAGCGCCTGCCGGACGTAGTCGCCGAAGCCGTCCGGGCCGACCTTGGTCAGCACCGCCGTGGACCGGCCGAGCCGCGCGGCCGCGACCGCGACGTTGGTCGCGGTCCCGCCGAGCGACTTGGCGAACGTGCTGACGCCGGCCAGCGGCACGCCGCTCTGCTCCGGATAGAGGTCGACGCCCACCCGGCCGATCGTCAGCGCTTCGAGACTCACGCCTTCTCCACCTGCCGCAGTTCGTGTTCGAGGGCTTCCAGCTCCGCACCGCCCGCCATCTGCCGGGTCAGCTCGTTGATGTCGATGTCCTTCTTCTCGTACGACCCGAGCGGCGCGCCCCGCTTGAGCAGCAGGAACCGGTCGGCGACCGGGAAGGCGTGGTGCGGGTTGTGCGTGATCAGCACGACGCCGAGCCCGCGGTCGCGCGCCTGCGCGACGTACTTGAGCACGACGCCGGCCTGCTTGACACCGAGAGCCGCGGTCGGCTCGTCGAGGATCAGCACCTTCGCGCCGAAGTACACCGCCCGCGCGATCGCGACGCACTGGCGTTCACCACCCGAGAGCGTCCCGACCGGCTGCTCGACGTCGCGCAGGTCGATGCCCATGTCGGACAGCGCCTGTTTGGTCGTCTCGCGGCCCTTGCGCCGGTCGAGCATCTTGAACGGGCCGAACCCCGTGGTCGGCTCGGAGCCGAGGAAGAAGTTCCGCCAGACGCTCATCAGCGGCACCACGGCGAGGTCCTGGTACACCGTCGCGATGCCGTGGTCGAGCGCCTCGCGCGGCGAGGTGAGCCGCACCGGCTGCCCGTCGATGAGGAACTCGCCGCGGTCGTGCTGGTGCACCCCGGCCAGGATCTTGATCAGCGTGGACTTCCCGGCGCCGTTGTCGCCGAGCACGCAGGTCACCTCGCCCGCGTTGACCACAGTGGACACATCGCGCAGCGCGATCACGCTGCCGTAGGTCTTCCCGATGTCGCGGACTTCGATCAAGCTCATCGGCGTACCCTTTCCGCGCGGCGCCGGAAGGCGTTGTTCACCAGGACCGCGGCCAGCAGCATGATGCCGAGGAACAGCATGAACCAGTCGCTGTTCCACTGCGCGAACACGATGCCCTGGCGCGCCATGCCGAAGATCAGCGCGCCGATCGCCGCGCCCACCGCCGAGCCGAACCCGCCGGTGAGCAGGCAGCCGCCGATCACCGCCGCGATGATGTACTGGAACTCCAGCCCGATGCCCTGGTTGG
This sequence comes from Amycolatopsis sp. NPDC104863, assembly GCF_055582965.1. Classification (NCBI taxonomy): domain Bacteria; kingdom Bacillati; phylum Actinomycetota; class Actinomycetes; order Pseudonocardiales; family Pseudonocardiaceae; genus Amycolatopsis; species Amycolatopsis sp. NPDC104863. The sequence continues at coordinate 240,656 of NZ_JBVJOW010000010.1, read as the reverse complement.
CCTGGACACTGGCGAACCGCAGGATGTTGATCGAGCCGACCAGCCACGCGCCGAGCGCGGTGCCCATGAACAGCAGGATCTTCGTGCGCACCACCGGCACGCCGACCGAGCGGGCCGACACCTGCGACCCGCCGACCGCGAAGATCCAGTTGCCGAACCGGGTCCGCACCAGCAGCCACGCGGCGATCGCCGTCACGACGATCCACCACACGATCGACGACTGGAACTCCGTGCCGCCGATGTCGAACGTCGACGCGAACAGCCCGCCGGCCGACTCGTAGCCGCTCGCCGAGCGCATCCCCGACACCTGGACGGTGTCGGTGACCAGCCGCGTCACGCCGAGGTTCAGCCCCTGCAGGGCCAGGAACGACCCCAGCGTGACGATGAAGCTGGGCAGCCCGGTCTTCATCACCAGCCAGCCGTTGAACGCGCCGACACCGAGGGCGAAGGCGAGCGACACTAGCAGCGCGAGCCAGACGTTCCAGCCCGCCTGCGTCGCCAGGATCGCCGTGACGAGCGACGTCGACGCCGTCATCACGCCCGCGGACAGGTCGAACTCGCCGCCGACCATGAGCAGCGCGACCACCACGGCCATGATGCCCAGCGTCGAGGAGTCGTCGAGCCAGGTCGCCACGCCCAGCGGGCTGAGGAACTGGCCGGTGACGACGGAGAAGAACACGAACACGAGCACGGCGCCGAGCAGCGCGCCGATCTCGGGCCGCACGACCAGCCGGTCGGTGACGCTCTTCTTCGCGACGCGTTCGTCGGGTTCGGTCTGGATCGCCGCCGTCATCAGCGAGTGCCGCGCTGCGCGTACGGGGCCACGGTGTCGATGTTGGTCTTGTCGACGAAGCCCGGGCCGGTCTGCACCGGCTTGCCGCCGCCGATGGTGTTGCCGTTCTCCTTGTACAGCTTGAGGAAGACGATCGGCAGGTAGCCCTGCTCGTACTGCTGCTGGTCGACGGCGAAGAGGATCGTGCCGGCCTTGATGGCCGCGACGACGTCGGCGTTCAGGTCGAACGTCGCCACCTGCGCCTTCGAGCTCGCCTCCTTGGCCGCGTCGACCGCGCGGGCCGCGACCTGCGAGTTCAGCGCCAGCACCGCGTCGATCGACGGGTCGGACTGCAGCGCGCCGCGGATCCGGGCCTGCGCGTCGGTCGGGTTGGAGATGTCGACCTGCAGGGTCGAGACGTTGCCGAAGGTCTGCTTCGCGCCGTCACAGCGCTGGTTCTGGCCGATGTTGCCGGCCTCGTGGATGACGCACAGCAGCTTCGTCTTGCCCGCCGCCTTGAGCCGCTGGCCGGCTCCCTGGCCCGCGAGGCCCTCGCTCTGCCCGACGTGCGCGATCGCGCCGAACTGCGCGCTGGAGTCCTCGCCGGAGTTGATGGTGACGACCGGGATGCCGGCCTTGACCGCGTTCTGGATCGACGTCTGCAGGGCCTGCGGGTTCGCCATCGACACGACCAGGCCGCCGACCTTCTGCGCGACGGCGTTGTCGATCAGCCGGGCCTGGGCGCCGGGGTCGCCGTCGGCGAAGTAGTCGACGCCGATGTTCAGGTCCTTGCCCGCCTGGTCGGCGCCGTTCTTCACGACGTTCCAGAAGGCGTCACCGGCGGTGCCGTGCGTGACGACGGCGACCTTGAACGGGCCGCCGGTGCTCGGCGCGGCGGCGGCCGACGAGCCGGTGCTGCTCGACGAGTTGTCGGCGCTCGGGCCGCTGCAGGCGGACAGGACCAGCCCGGCGGCGGCGATCGCCGCCACGCCGGCCAGCTTCTTGAGAGAGAACACAGTCACTCCTTTGGGACCGATTAGAGGGAGTCGATGATCTTCGCGAGGTGGGCCAGGCTGCGCTCGGTGTCCCGCCGCGGCAGGTCGTCGGGGCTCGAGCCGCCGAGGGCGGTGTCCTGTTCGAGGACGTACCAGCCGTCGTAGCCGGCCGCCTGGACGGAGCGCACCATCGACGCCACGTCCACGTCGCCTTCGCCGAGCGGGGTGTAGATGCCCCGCCCGACCGCGTCGGTGTAGGCCAGCCGCCCGCCGCGGACCTCGGCGGCCAGGTCCTCTCGGACGTCCTTCAGATGCACGTGCCCCACCCGTTCGGGAAAGCGCTTCGCGAGCTCGACCGGATCCGTCCCGCCGATCATCAGGTGCCCGGTGTCGAGGCACAACCCGAGATCGGAGTCGGCGAGGAAGCGCTCGACCTCCGCCTGCTGCTCCACGTGCGTCCCGACGTGCGGGTGCAAGACGGTGCGCAGGCCGTGACCGGCCGCGATGTCGCGGATCTTCCCGGCGGTGTCGACGAGCGCCGCCCACTCCGCGTCGGTGAGCTTCGGGCGTTCGTCGTACCCCTCGAGCCCGGTCGCGGCGGCGAGCACGAGGACGTCACCCCCGCACGCGGCGAACAGCGCGGCGGACTCCTCGGCCTCCTTCAGCGCCTCCGCCTGGTTTTCGTGCAGGACGACGGCGAGGAAGCCGCCGACGAGCGTCAGGCCGTGCTGCCCGAGCAGCTCCCGCAGCGCCGCCGGCTCGCGGGGGAGGTAGCCGGGCGGGCCCAGCTCCGTCGCCTGGACGCCCAGCGCGGCCATCTCGCCGAGCACGGTCGCCGCGTCGAGCACCCGACCCCACCCGGGGACTTCGCAGACGCCCCAGGAGATCGGGGCGGCGGCGACACGGATCTTCACTGTCATAGGGACGACTCCGTTGCTCTGATCGGGTGCGTTGGAGCGCTCTATTGATTAGAGCGCTCTAATCTTGTAGCGTCCGTCACACCAAGTCAAGGACGAGTTTTCGGTGATCAGGGGAGGTGCCGCATGCGTCCGACCATGGAGGACGTCGCCGCGAAGGCGGGGGTTTCGCGCGCGCTGGTCTCCCTGGTGATGCGGAATTCACCGAAGGTCTCCGACGCCCGCCGCGCCGCCGTCCTGCGCGCGGCGGAGGAGCTCGGCTACCAGCCGCACGTGATGGCGCGGTCGCTGGCGAGCCGCACGTCCACCGTGCTCGGCGTGATGGTCAACGACCTGCGCAACGCCTTCTTCGCCGACATCGTCGAGGAGCTGGACAGCGCCGCGCAGGCCGCGGGTTTCGACCTCGTTCTCAACACCGGCGGCCGCAGTCCCACGCGCGAATGGAACGCCCTGCACAACCTCCTGTCCTTCCGTCCGGCGGGGATCATCCTGCTGTCGCCGGTCGTGCCGGCCTCGGCGATCCAGGTCGCGGCCCGGCAGTGCCCGGTCGTGCTGGTCTCGCGGACGACCCGGTCGTCCACAGTGGACACCGTGAACGACGACGGCGAGGCGGGCTCCGCGCTGGCCGTCGACCACCTGGTCGGCCTCGGCCACCGGCGCATCGCGCACCTCGACGGCGGCGGCGCGGCGGGCGCGGCGCAGCGGCGTCGCGGCTTCGAGTCGGCCATGCGGGGGCACGGGCTGGAGCCGATCGTCGTGCGCAGCGAGCACACCGACATCGGGGGTGAGAACGCCGTGCGGGAGCTGCTCGCCACGTACTCGCGCGCCGACCTGCCCACGGGGCTGGTCTCCGGCAACGACTTCAACGCCGTGGGCGCGATCTCGGCGCTGGAGGAAGCCGGACTGCGCGTGCCGGAGGACGTGTCGGTCGTCGGGTACGACAACACCTCGCTCGCCGCGCTGCGGCACCTTTCCCTGACCACGGTGGACCAGCCGCGCAAGGACATGGCGCGGCTGGCGTTCGCCGCGCTGATCGAACGTGTCCGCGGGGAGCGCACGGAGCCGGTCCGGCACCTGCTGCACCCGTCGCTGGTGGTCCGGGCGACCACCACCGGAGTTTCGTCTACAGGAGGGTCACGATGAGGTTGGGTTTGGCGGGCACCGGCCGGATCGGCACCGCGCACGCGGAGACGCTGAGAAGCTTCGACGAGGTCGAGTCGGTCGTGGTGGCCGACGTCGACACCGCGCGCGCGGCTTCGGCCGCGGCGAAGCTCGGGGTCGAAGCCACCTCCCTGGACGAGCTGTTCACGTCGGGGCTCGATGGGCTGGTCGTCACGGCGGCCACCGACGCGCACCCGGGCCTGATCATCGCCGCGGTCGACGCTGGCATGCCGGTGTTCTGCGAGAAGCCGGTCGCCGCGGACATCCCCGGCACCCTGGCGGTGATCGACCGCATCGGCGCGTCGGACGTCCAGGTCCAGATCGGCTTCCAGCGCCGCTTCGACGCGGGCTACGCGGCGGCGCGGGCGGCGGTCGCGTCCGGTGAGCTGGGCTGGCTGCACACACTGCGCGCGACGACGCTCGACCCGGCGCCCCCGCCGGCGGAGTACGTCGCGCATTCGGGCGGGCTCTTCCGCGACTGCGGCGTCCACGACTTCGACGTCATCCGCTGGGTCAGCGGCCGCGAGATCGAGGAGGTCTACGCGATCGGCGCCAACCGCGGCGAAGCGTTCTTCGCCGACGCGGGCGACGTCGACACGGCGGCGGCGACCCTGACCCTCGACGACGGCACCTTGGCGACGGTGTCCCTGACCCGCTACAACGGCGCAGGGTACGACGTCCGGCTGGAGGCGCTCGGGTCGCTCACGGGGGTGGTGGTCGGCCTGGACGACCGGGCGCCGCTGCGGTCGGTCGAGCCGGGGGTGCCGCCGCTGCCGGGGCCGCCGTACCCGGGGTTCATGGAACGGTTCCGCCCGGCGTACACCACGGAGCTGCGAGCGTTCCTCGACGTCGTCGCCGGCCGGGCGCCTTCGCCGTGCGTTGCCGCGGATGCGCTCGAAGCGTTCTACATCGCCGAAGCGTGCGAGGTCTCGCGTCGTGAACGGCGTCCGGTGAAGCTGGCGGAAGTCAGGCGCTGACCCGCGTGATCAGACCCGGAACTCGCGTGATCAGAGCCGTAACTCGCGTGATTGGAGCCGTTACGTCCCCCATCACGCGAGTTACGGCCTCAATCACGCGAGATCCGGCTTCAGTCACGGGCCGAGGAGCTTGCGGACGCTGCGTTCGACCAGCGTGACGGCCTTCGGCGGGGGAGTGCGGCCGTCGGTGAGGTAGCGGTGGACCACCGCGCGGGGGACCTCGACCAGGGCGAGCACCACGTCCTCGTCGGTGCAGCCGGTGAGGGGCGGGAGGGTCCGGGTCGCCTGCTTGAGCGCCGCGCGCAGCTCCTCCTCGTCCTTGGCCACTGCCTTCGCGGCCTCTGGTGACCAGTCGGCCGGGCCGAAGGCCTGCTTGCCGGCGTCGCAGACGCGGGCGCCTTCGGGGTGCTTGCGGGACCAGTGGACGACGCTGGTCGCGGCCGCTACCGCGGCGTCGACCGTCGCCGCGTCGCCGAGCGCGTCGGTGAACGTGTCCTGGAAGTCGCGGACCGTGCGGCGCCAGAGCTCGGCCAGCAGCGCGGGACGGTCCGGGAAGCGGTGGTAGATCGAGCCATTCGGCGCGCCCGCGGCCTTCGCGGTGGCGGCCATGGTGACGGCGCGGGCGCCGCCGGCGGCGAAGAGCGCGGTGGCGGCGTCGAGGAACTGCGCTGTGGTGTGCGTCGCGGGGCGGCCCATGTTGTAGAGACTATGCTCTAATAGGTTCTGGAGGACAGTCTCCAGAATCGAGGGTTCGGCCATGGTCCGCAACGTCCACACCCGGCGGTTTCCGGTCACCGAAGACCGGCTGGTTTCCCTGCTCGACACACTCGGCACCCCGCACGACCGGCTCTGGCCGGTGGCGGACTGGCCGCCGACCCGTCTCGACGGCCCCCGCGTCCCGGGCACGACGGCGGGCCACGGCCCGGTCCGCTACGTCGTCGAAGAGACCTCGCCCACGCGGCTGCGGTGCCGGTTCACGGCTCCGCGAGGCGTAACGGGCCACCACGAGTTCACGGTCACCGGCGGCCAGTTGACGCACGTCCTCGAAGCGTCCCTGCACGGCCCGGCCCGGCTGACCTGGCCGGTGTTCTTCCGCCCGCTGCACGACGTGCTGCTGGAAGGCCTGCTGGACCGGGCGGAACAGGAGCTGACCGGGCGGGTCGACCGGCCGGTGCGGTGGTCGGCCTACGTCCGCTTCCTGCGGGCGCTGGGCAAAATCGGGTCGCGGGTCCGGCCGCCGGCAGCGAAACTCCGAGCGTGACCCTGCTGACCCCGCTCGACGAACCCGCCCTGGCGCGGCTGCTCGAAGCCGCCGTGGCCGGCGCGGATCCCCTCGAGGTGATGCCGCCGGTCGACGGCCCGCCCGGCTGGACCGCCGCCCGCCGCGCGGCCTTCCTGGCGTTCCACCGCGGCCGATCCCTGAACCCGGCCACGGCGGTGGAGCGCACGTGGGTGGTCGAGGTCGACGGCGCGGCGGCCGGCGCCGCGCGGCTGGAGCGCCACGGCGACGCGGTGGAAGCGGGCCTCTGGCTGAGCCGCGAGTGCCGGGGGCAGGGCGTCGGCCGTGACGTACTGGCGCTGCTCCTGGCCGAAGCTCGCTCGACGGACGCGGCGAGGTTCGTGGCCTCGACCACGACGGACAACCATGGAGCCCGGGCGTTGCTGGGCGCGCTCGGCGCGAAGCTCACGACCGCCGGGGACGAGGTGGCCGCGGACCTGCGGCTGGGCTGAACCGGACTATCGCCGGGCGCGAAGCCGCGGACCTGCGGCTCGCCTGAACCGGACTACGGCCGGGGGCGAGGTGGCCGCGGATCTGTGGCTGGGCTGATCCGGATTATCGCCGGGGGCGAGGCCCGGACTTATGGCTGGGCTGACCCGGATTACCACCGGGGACGAGGCCGCGGACCTGCGGCTGAGCTGAACCGGATTACCGCCGAGGGCGAGGTGGCCGCGAACCTGCGGCTGGGCTGAACCGGACTACCGCCGTGGACGAGGCTGCGGACCTGGGGGGGGGGGGGGGGGGGGGGGGGGGAGGGGGGGGGGGGGGGGGGGGGGGGGGGGGGGGGGGGGGGGGTGCGGTGGGGGGGGGGGGGGGGGTA
>NZ_JBVJOW010000010.1:192520-233727 GCF_055582965.1 Amycolatopsis sp. NPDC104863 | reverse complement strand
GCGGCCGGGATCGCGGGACTGCTCAAGACGCTGCTCGCCCTCCACCCCCTCCCCCCCCCCCCCACCCCCCCCCCCCCCCGCCCCACCCCCCCCCCCCCCCCCCCCCCCCCCCCCCCCCAGCCGCGGCAGGATCTCGGTCCGCACGTACTCGTGCGCGTCTCGGGTCGGCAGGATGTGCGGCCCCTGCACCCACACGATCCCGTGCCGCACCGCCGCGGCCGTCAGGCGTTCGCGCAGCGGGCCCACCACGCCCGCGCCCAGCACCAGCGCGTCGACCACGCCGAGCCGGGCCAACGCCGCTTCTTCCGAAACGACGCCGTCCGCGGCAAGACCTGCCGCGGACAGCGCCGTCGTCACCCTCGAGACCGTGGCCGGGTTGCGGCCGAACAGGAGCACCTTCATGCCCCCAGCCTCATACCTCGAGGGCGGTTGAGGTCAAGACAGTTCGAGCGTGGGCTGGTACATCTCGATCCAGTGGTACAGGTCGAGCACCCGGTCCAGGCCGATGCGCATGGCCGGGTCCATCGTCGCCGAGTCCACTTCGGACGCGCGGTGCGCCCAGCCGCGGTCGACCAGGCCGAACACCTCGTGCTTCGGCTCGGCCAGGACCTCCTTGACCTGCTGCTGCAACGCCGCCGCGTAGCCCGGGTCCTGCGTCGACGGGTACGGGCTCTTCACCCGCTGGGCCACCGACTCCGGCAGGACGTGCTTGGTCGCGTGCCGCAGGAGGCTCTTCTCGCGGCCGTCGAACGTCTTCAGCGACCACGGCGTGTTGTACACGTACTCGACCAGCCGGTGGTCGCAGAACGGCACGCGGACCTCGAGGCCCACCGCCATCGACGCGCGGTCCTTGCGGTCGAGCAACATCCGCACGAACCGGGTCAGGTGCAGGTTGCAGATCGTCCGCATCCGCGCCTCGAGCGCGGACTCGCCGTCGAGGTGCTCCACCGAAGCGACCGCGGAGGAGTACTGGTCCGCGACGTAGGCCTCGACGTCGAGGTTCTTCACCAGCTCCGGCGTGTACAGCGACGCCCGCTCGTTCATCATCGAGTTGCGGAACGCCAGCCACGGGAACGTGTCGGCGTTGACGGCCTTCTCGTCGTGGAACCAGCGGTAACCACCGAACACCTCGTCGGCCGACTCGCCGGACAGGGCGACCGTCGACTGGCCGCGGATCGCCTTGAACAGCAGGTAGAGCGAGGTGTCCATGTCGCCGAGGCCGGCCGGGATGTCGCGGGCCCGCAGCACCGCGCGCCGGACCTCGGGGTCGGTCAGGTCACCCGGGTTGAGCATGACGTCTTCGTGCGCCGAGTTGACCAAAGACGCGACGTCGCGCACGAACGGCGAGTCCGCCGTGTCGCGCATCTCGTCGGGCTTGAAGTTCTCCTCCTGGCCGAAGAAGTCGACGGAGAACGTCCGCAGCTGCTCGCCCTGCTCGGCCAGCCGCGCGGCAGCGAGCCCGGTGACGGCGCTGGAGTCGAGGCCGCCGGAAAGCAGCACGCACCGCGGGACGTCGGCGACGAGCTGGCGGTTGACGATGTCGGTCATCAGCTCGCGGACGCGGCCGACCGTCGTCTCCTGGTCGTCGGTGTGCTTCTTCGCGTCCAGCTTCCAGTAGGTGCGGGTCTTGATGCCCTCGCGGGACACGGTGACGATCGTGCCCGGCTGGACCTCTTCCATGTCCTTCCACAGCGACCAGCCCGGCCGCTTGGTGAAGCCGGCCAGCTCGCGGAAGCCGTCGAGGTCGACGACCTTCTTCGCGAGCGGGTTCGCCAGGATCGCCTTCGGCTCGGAGCCGAACAGCACGCCGTCGCGCGTCGGGTAGTAGTAGAACGGCTTGATGCCCATCCGGTCGCGGATCATCACGAGCCGGTCGTCGCGCTCGTCCCAGATCGCGAACGCGTACATGCCGTTGAGGTGGTCGACAACCGCGTCGCCCCACTGCAGGTAGCCGTGCAGGACGACCTCGGTGTCGCTGTCGGTCTCCCACTTGTGGCCGAGCTTGGTCAGCTCTTCCTTCAGTTCGGTGAAGTTGTAGGCCTCACCGCTGTAGACCATCGCGACGTCGCCGTTCGGCGTGTGCACGGACATCGGCTGACGGCCACCGGGCAGGTCGATGATCGCGAGCCGCCGGTGCCCCAGCGCGACGTTCCGGCGGACCCAGGTGCCCTCGTCGTCCGGGCCGCGGCAGGACATGGTCGCGGTCATCGCGTCGACCACGTCCTGGCGGCGGGTGAGGTCGGCGTCGTAGGAAACCCAGCCGGCGATACCGCACATAGGTGATCCCCTCTCCCAAATATTGCTTAGCCGATACAACTATCGGTAACACAGGTGTAACACGGGTCGAAGATCTTGTCTGCCCGAATTGCACGTTCCGCACTTGTTCGGTCACTCGGTGTGTCGTGAGTCACTGACCAACTGCATACAGTGATTAACCGGCAAACGTTTGCGTGACCGGCGCCACCGGCCATAAAGACGGCGTAAATGGGTGTCAGGAACGCATCAAGAGGCCGTCAGCCGCAGGTCGGGACGGGGTCCCCGAGCCGCACAGTGAACCGTCCGGTCACCGAACCCGGTGACCCGTCTTGAGAGGTGCCCTGTGGCCGACTTGCTCTACGCCGTCCTGCTGATCGGCGTGTTCGTGGTGCTCGCGCTGGCGCTGCGCGGGCTGGAGAAGCTGTGAGCGGCGCCGGGACCGTGGCCAACGTCGTCGGCGGGCTGCTGGCGCTGGGCCTGCTCGTGTACCTGTTCGTCGCCTTGATCAGGCCGGAGAAATTCTGATGTCCGACACGACGGCCGGGCTGATCCAGCTCGGCCTCCTCCTCGCCGCCCTCGCCGTGGTCTACAAGCCCCTCGGCGACTACCTGGCGCGCGTCTTCTCGACCGAGAAGCACCTGAAGCTCGAGAAGGGCCTGTACAAGCTCTTCCGCGTCAACCAGGACTCCGAACAGCGGTGGCCGACCTACGCCGCGGGGGTGCTGGGCTTCTCGTTCGTCTCCGTCGTCCTGCTCTACCTGCTGCAGCGGCTGCAGCCGATCCTGCCGTGGAACCTGGGCCGCGGCTCGGTGAGCCCCGCCGTCGCGTTCAACACGGCGGTTTCCTTCGTCACCAACACGAACTGGCAGTCCTACGTCCCCGAGACGACGATGGGCCACTTCGTGCAGATGGCCGGGCTGACCGTGCAGAACTTCCTGTCGGCCGGTGTCGGCCTGGCCGTGGCGATCGCGGTGACGCGCGGGTTCGTCCGCGCCAAGACCGACCGGCTCGGCAACTTCTGGGTGGACCTCACGCGCGGCACGGTCCGCGTGCTGCTGCCGATGGCGTTCGTCTTCGCGATCGTGCTGGTCGCGCTCGGCGTGGTGCAGAGCCTCAAGGCGGGCGTCGCCGTCACCAACCCCGATGGCAGCCAGAGCACCATCGCCCTCGCCCCGGCCGCGAGCCAGGAGGCGATCAAGGAGCTCGGCACCAACGGCGGCGGCATCCTCAACGCCAACTCCGCGCACCCGTTCGAGAACCCCAACGCCTGGACCAACCTCATCGAGCTGTTCCTGATCCTGGTGATCCCGGTCAGCCTCACCCGCGCGTTCGGCAAGCTCGTCGGCAAGCCCAAGCAGGGGTACGTCCTGCTCGGCGTGATGACGCTGCTGTGGGCGGCTTCGCTGGCGATCATCTGGTTTTCCGAGGCCTACGCGAACAACCCGGCCGCGCTGGCCGCGGGAGCGAGCATGGAGGGCAAGGAGCAGCGGTTCGGCATCGGCTTGACGTCGATCTTCGCCGACACGACCACCGGCACGTCGACCGGCGCGGTCAACGGCGCCCACGACAGCCTCTCGGGCCTCGGCGGCGGGGGACCGTTGCTGAACATGCTCTACGGCGAGATCTCGCCCGGCGGTGTCGGCACCGGCCTCTACGGAATCCTCGTCATGGCCATCATCGCGATGTTCCTGGCCGGCCTGATGGTCGGGCGCACCCCGGAGTACCTGGGCAAGAAGCTCGGCAAGCGCGAAGTCACGGCCGCGGCGATCGCCATGCTGGCGATGCCGACCGTGGTGCTCCTCGGCTCGGGGATCGCCCTGTTGCTGCCGGGCACGGCGGGGGCGCTCGGCAACAGCGGCGCGCACGGCCTGTCCGAAATCCTCTACGGCTACGCGTCCACCGGCAACAACAACGGCAGCGCGTTCGGCGGCCTGACCGCGACGAGCGACTGGTTCCAGTCCTCGTTCGGCGTGGCGATGCTGATCGGCCGGTTCGTGCCGATCCTCGCCGTGCTCTGCCTGGCCGGTTCGCTGGCCGCCCAGCGCAGGGTGCCCGAAACCGCGGGCACCCTGCCCACCACCGGGCCGCTGTTCGCCACCATGCTCACCGGCACGGTGGTGCTCGTCGCGGCCCTCACCTTCATCCCGGCGCTCGCGCTCGGGCCCATCGCGGAGGCACTCGCATGACCGTCACCGAAGAACGACCTCAGGTGACTCCGGCCGAAACCACGAGCAAGGTCGGCGCGGGAGTGTTCAGCCCGCGCCAGCTCTGGACGTCGCTGCCGGACGCGTTCCGGAAGCTCAACCCGAAGCACCAGCTCGGCAACCCGGTGATGTTCGTGGTGTGGGTGGGGTCCGCGCTCACCACGGTCTTCGCGGTCACCGACCCGAGTGTGTTCACCATCCTGATCGCCGTCTGGCTGTGGTTCACGGTCCTCTTCGCGAACCTCGCCGAAGCCGTCGCCGAAGGGCGGGGCAAGGCGCAGGCGGAGTCGCTGCGGAAGTCGAAGAAGGAGACCGTCGCCCGGCGGCTCACCTCGACCGGCGAGGAGCAGGTGCCCGGGGTCGAGCTGAAGATCGGCGACCTGGTCGTCGTCGAGGCGGGCCAGGTGATCCCGGGCGACGGCGATGTCGTCGAGGGCATCGCGACCGTCGACGAGTCGGCCATCACGGGCGAGTCCGCCCCGGTCATCCGCGAGTCCGGCGGCGACCGGTCGGCCGTCACCGGCGGCACGACCGTGCTGAGCGACCGGGTCGTCGTGAAGATCACGACCAAGCCGGGTGAGTCCTTTGTGGACCGCATGATCGCGTTGGTGGAAGGCGCTTCGCGGCAGAAGACGCCGAACGAGATCGCGCTGACCATCCTGCTCTCGACGCTGACGATCATCTTCCTGCTCGCCGTCGTGGCGCTGCAGCCGATGGCGCGCTACTCCGGGTCCGAGCAGTCCGTGATCGTCCTGACCGCGCTGCTGGTCTGCCTCATCCCGACGACGATCGGCGCGCTGCTCAGCGCCATCGGCATCGCCGGCATGGACCGCCTGGTGCAGCGCAACGTTCTCGCGACCAGCGGCCGCGCGGTCGAAGCCGCGGGCGACGTCTCGACGTTGCTGCTCGACAAGACCGGCACCATCACCTTCGGCAACCGCAAGGCGACCGAGCTGATCCCCGTCGGAACGTCCACGATGGACGAACTCGCGCGGGCGGCCCGGCTGGCGAGCCTCGCCGACGAAACCCCCGAGGGCCGCAGCGTCGTCGAACTGACCGACGCCTACGCGAGCCAGGACGTGCCGGGCGAGTTCGTCCCGTTCACCGCCCAGACCCGGATGAGCGGGCTCGACGTCGGCACCCGGCGGATCCGGAAGGGCGCGGCGAGTGCCGTGCGCGCATGGGTCCGGGACAACGGCGGGCAGTTCCCCGACGAGACCGAGCGCGTGGTCGACGAGATCAGCGCCCAGGGCGGCACCCCGCTCGTCGTCGCCGAAGACACCGTGGTGCGCGGTGTGATCCGGCTGTCCGACGTCGTCAAGCCCGGCATGAAGGAGCGCTTCAAGGAACTGCGGGCGATGGGCATCAAGACGGTGATGATCACCGGTGACAACCCGCTCACCGCCAAGGCCATCGCCGCGGACGCCGGTGTCGACGACTACCTCGCCGAGGCCAAGCCCGAAGACAAGATGGCGCTCATCAAACAGGAGCAGGAGGGCGGCCGCCTGGTCGCGATGACCGGTGACGGCACCAACGACGCCCCCGCGCTCGCGCAGTCCGACGTCGGCGTCGCGATGAACACCGGCACGTCGGCCGCGAAGGAGGCCGGCAACATGGTCGACCTCGACAGCGACCCGACGAAGCTGATCGAGATCGTCGAGATCGGCAAGCAGCTGCTGATCACGCGCGGCGCGCTGACGACGTTCAGCGTGGCGAACGACCTCGCGAAGTACTTCGCGATCCTGCCGGCGATGTTCACCGGCATCTTCGCCCAGCTCGGCGCGCTGAACATCATGCACCTGGCCACGCCGAAGTCGGCGATCCTCTCCGCGGTCATCTTCAACGCGCTGATCATCGTCGTGCTGATCCCGCTGGCCCTGCGCGGCGTGCGGTACAAGCCGTCGTCGGCCTCCGCGCTGCTGCGCCGCAACCTGCTCGTCTACGGCCTCGGCGGCATCGTCAGCCCCTTCCTCGGAATCTGGCTGATCGACCTGCTCGTGCGCCTCATCCCTGGAATCGGGTGAATGTCGTGAACACTCTGCTCAAGCAGACCTGGGCCGGGCTGCGCGTCCTCGTCGTGATGACCGTCCTGCTCGGGATCCTCTACCCCCTCGCCGTGTGGGCGGTCGCCCGGATTCCCGGCCTGGAGGGCAACGCGGAAGGCTCGGTCGTCACGCAGAACGGCCAGGCCGTCGGGTCGTCGCTGATCGGCGTCGACCCGGTGCCCGCCGACCCGGCGCGCGACCCGTGGTTCCACAACCGGCCTTCGGCGCTGTCGAAGGACGCGCTCGGCCCCGGTGACCCGTCGACCTCCGGCGCGTCCAACAAGGGCCCGTACAACGAGGACCTGGTGAAGACGATCCAGGAGCGGCGCGCAGCGATCGCCCAGCGCGAAGGGGTGTCGCCCGATCAGGTGCCGCCGGACGCGGTGACGGCGTCGGGCTCCGGCCTCGACCCGGCGATCAGCGTCGCCTACGCCGACCTCCAGATCGCCCGGGTCGCCCGGGTGACGGGGCTGCCGGTGGACCGCGTCAAGCAGCTGGTCGAGCAGAACACGAGCGGCGCGGGCATCGGCGTCCCGGGTGTGAATGTGCTCCAGCTCAACTTGGCCGTGCAAGCCGCGGCCGGAGGGGCACACTGACAGCGTGACCAGTGCAAAGAAGCCGCGCCGGGGGGAACTGAGGATCTACCTCGGCGCGGCTCCGGGCGTCGGCAAGACCTTCGCCATGCTCGGCGAGGCGCGGCGGCGCCTGGACCGCGGCACCGACGTCGTGGTCGGGCTGGTGGAGACGCACGGCCGCGAGAAGACCGCGAAGCTGCTGGAAGGCCTGGAAACCGTGCCGCGGCGGCACGCCGAGCACCGCGGCCGCGAGTTCGACGAGATGGACGTCGAAGCCATCCTCAAGCGGGCCCCGGAAGTCGCCGTCGTCGACGAACTGGCGCACACCAACGTGCCGGGCTCGCGCAACGCCAAGCGCTGGCAGGACGTCGAAGAGCTCCTCGAAGCCGGGATCGACGTGCTGTCGACGGTCAACGTGCAGCACCTGCAGAGCCTCAACGACGTCGTCGAGCGGATCACCGGCGTCACCCAGCAGGAGACCGTGCCGGACGAGGTCGTCCGCCGCGCCGAACAGCTCGAGCTGGTCGACATCACGCCCGAGGCGCTGCGGCGGCGGCTCGCGCACGGCAACGTCTACCCCGCCGAGCGCATTGACGCCGCCCTCGGCAACTACTTCCGGCCGGGCAACCTGACGGCGTTGCGCGAGCTCGCCCTGCTGTGGGTGGCCGACCAGGTCGACGTCGCGCTCCAGCGCTACCGCGCCGAGCAGCGGATCACCGACACGTGGGAGGCGCGCGAACGCGTCGTCGTCTCCATCACCGGCGGCCCGGAGAGCGAGACGCTCATCCGCCGCGCCAGCCGGATCGCCACCCGCGCCGGCGCCGAGCTGCAGGTGGTGCACATCCTGCGTGGCGACGGCCTGTCCGGGCTCGGGCCCACCGCGATCGCCCGCTGCCGGACGCTCGCCGAAGAAGTCGGCGCGACCTTCCACACCGTGGTCGGCGACGACGTCCCGACCGCGCTGCTGGACTTCGCCCGCGGGGTCAACGCGACGCAGCTGGTGATCGGCACCTCCCGGCGCTCCCGCGTGGCGCGGCTGTTCGACGAGGGCATCGGCGCCGGCGTGGTCCGGCAGTCGGGCCCGATCGACGTCCACATGGTCACCCACGCCGAGGCCGGCGGCCGGCTGCGCGCCCGGCTCGGCGCGAGCCCGCTCGGGTTCTCGCGGCTCGTCGCGGGCTGGGTGCTCAGCGTGGTGCTGCCGGTGCTGGTCACCGTGGTCGGGTTCTTCATCCCGGCCGGGCTCGACTTCGCCACCGACGTCATCTCCTACGTGCTGGCGACCGTGGTCGTCGCGCTGGTCGGCGGCCTCGGCCCGGCGCTGGTCGCGGCCGTGCTCGGGGCCGGGCTGCTCAACTTCTTCTTCACCCCGCCGCTGTACACGCTGACCGTGCACACCCCGCAGAACCTCGTGACGCTGATCGCGATGGTCGTGGTCGCGGTGCTCGTCGCGCTGGTCGTCGACCAGGCGGCGCGCCGCGCCACGCAGGCGGCGCGGGCGCGGACCGAAGCGGCGCTGCTCGCGTCGTACGCGCGGACCGTGCTGACCCACACGAACCCGATCGAGCGGCTGCTGGAGAAGGTGCGGGAGAACTTCGCGCTGACGTCGGTGACGCTGCTGGAGAAGCAGGAAGGGCAGTGGTGGCGGGTGGCGGTCGCGGGGGAGCACCCGTGCGCCGACCCGGACGAGGCCGACGTCGACATCGCCGTCACCGCCGACGTGCACCTGACCCTGCGCGGGCGGGCGCTCCCGGCGGCGGACCGGCGGGTGCTGGAAGCCGTGGCCGGGCAGGCGTTGCTGGCCCTGCGTCAGCAGCGGGCGGCCGCCGCCGCGGCCCGCGCCGAGCGCAAGGCCGAGGCGACCGAGCTGCGCACGACGTTGCTTTCGGCCGTCGGGCACGACCTGCGCACGCCGCTGACGTCGATCAAGGCGTCGATCGGCAGCCTGCGAGCGCCCGACCTCCAGCTGTCCGAAGAGGACACCGCGGAGCTGATGGAGGCCATCGAGCTGTCGGCCGACCGGCTGGCCGGGCTGATCGACAACCTGCTGGACTCCTCGCGGCTGGCGACCGGCGCGGTGAAGCCGCTCCTGCGTCCGGTGGGCTACGACGAGGTCGTCGCGCACGCTCTGTCCACTGTAGACTCATCGGAGGCGGTCGAGGTCGCGGTCGACGACCGGCTGCCGCCGGTGCTGGCCGATCCGGGCCTGCTGGAACGGGTGGTGGCGAACGTGCTGGACAACGCGCTCCGCCACGGCGGGGGCCGGGTGTCGGCGCGGGCGTCCACCCACTCCGGGCAGGTCGAGCTGCGGATCGTCGACCACGGCCGTGGCCTGCGCAAGGGCGCCGCGGACTCGGCGTTCGCGCCGTTCCAGCGGCTCGGCGGCGACCGGGACACCACGCCGGGCGTCGGGCTCGGGCTGTCGGTGGCGAAGGGGTTCACCGAGGCGATGGGCGGCACGATCCGCGCCGAGGACACCCCGGGCGGCGGGCTCACGATCGTGGTCTCGCTGCCGGCTTTCAGCGTCGAGTTCGAAGAAGAGGGGGTGCGATGAGCGACCCGGGGGCCACCGTGCTGGTGGTGGACGACGAGCCGCAGATCGTGCGGGCGCTGCGGATCAACCTGAACGCCCGCGGCTACAAGGTGATCACCGCGCACGACGGCACGGCGGCGCTGAAGGCGGTCGCCGAGACCAAGCCGGACGTGGTCGTGCTGGACCTCGGCCTGCCCGACCTGGACGGCACGGAGGTGATCGCGGGCCTGCGCGGCTGGACGACGGTCCCGATCATCGTCCTGTCGGCCCGCGGCGACTCGGCCGACAAGGTCCAGGCCCTCGACGCGGGCGCGGACGACTACGTGACCAAGCCGTTCGGCATGGACGAGCTCCTGGCCCGGCTGCGCGCGGCGGTCCGCCGTTCGGCGGTGGCCGGCGCCGACGGGGTCGAAGCGGTGGTCGACACGGAGTCGTTCAGCGTCGACCTGGCGGCCAAGCGCGTCCGCCTCCGCGACGGCGCGGAGGTCCACCTGACGAAGACGGAGTGGGGCGTGCTGGAGCTGCTGGTCCGCAACCGCGGCCGGCTGGTGGCGCAGAAGCAGCTGCTGCACGAGGTGTGGGGCCCGTCGTACGAGACGGAGTCGCACTACCTGCGGGTCTATCTGGCCCAGCTGCGGCGCAAGCTGGAGCCGGAGCCTTCGCGGCCGCGGCACCTGCTCACCGAACCGGGTATGGGGTACCGCTTCGAGGTATGAACCGGGGGCCGGGTGGGTACCTCAGCAGGGTGAAGCGATCGACGAACCTGATGCCCGGCGGGGTGCGCGTCCCGGCGGGGCTGTCCCTGCTCCTGGCGGTGGGCTGGTCGCTCGGCGCGTTCACCTGGATCGTGATGGCCTTCGACGGCGGCGCCGTCGAATGGGTGCGGCTGGCGTCCGCGACCGCGGGCCTGCTGCTGGCCGGCTACTTCTGGGCTCTGTACGCCCAGGTCAACCGCTTCAAGCGGTAAGAGGGACCCTGGTGCTCGGACAGGGGCAGCGCCGCCCTTGCCCGGATATGTCGAAGGCCACCGCCGCGGCGGTGGCCTTCGATGCTTTCCCACTCACTGAGCGTGCGTCGGGCTTCCGGTCGAACCCGAGGTGGCGCCGCTCGACGGGGACGTCGGCGCGCCGCCCGTGCTGGTTCCGCCGCCCGAAGTCGGTGTCGACGGCTCCGTGGTCGGAGTGGTCGGCGTTGTGGTCGGGGTCGGCGTCGTCTTGGTCGTCGGCGTCGTCTTGGTCGGCGTCGGCGTTGTCTGGGGCGGCGGGTTGTCGCCCGTGTCGTTGCGCGGCGGGGGCGGCGCCTGGGTGACCACCGTCGTCGTGGTCTTACCGTCCGGGCTCACCGACACCACCGTGCTCGGGGCGGTCGACGGCGCGGTGGACGACTCCGTCGTCGGCACACCGCCGACGGTCGACGGGCCGCTCACCGGTGTGCTCGGCACCGTCTGCAGGCCGGCCTGCGACGTGCCCTGGCCGCCGGTGCCCCCGGTTCCACCCGCGGTGCCGGCGGGGTCGGGGCCGGCGAGCTCGGCGACGGCGGCGAACGCGGTCGCGACGACCAGCCCGGCGACCCCGAGCACGACGTACCCGGTGCGGTTGGGTTTGCTGCTCTTGGGCGGCGCGGTGTCGACCCTGGTCACGTGCGGCCCGTCGGGGCGGGACATTGCAGGCTCCTCGGGGGTTCGGGAGAGGCGCGGGCGAGGCCGTGAATCGATCACTGCCTCCCCGGGCGGGGGAACCCGAGAGGGCGACCTCGGCGGCGAGGCTATCACCGTCGGTGCCGTATTCGCCCAGGTAGTAGGGCCGCGTGATCACTGTGCGCAGTCGAAGTGTCCGGAAAGGATGAAAGCGTGAGTGAGGGACAAACGAACACGCGGTTGACCGCGTGGGTGCGCGGTCGCGTCCAAGGTGTCGGTTTCCGCTGGTGGACTCGGAGCCGGGCGCTCGAACTGGGGCTGGTGGGCAGCGCCCGCAACATGCCCGACGGGCGTGTTGAGGTCATAGCGGAGGGTGATCGAGACCACTGTGAGCGGTTGCTCGACGCTCTTCGGTCCGGGGAATCACCCGGAAGTGTGGAGACGGTCGTCGAGCGCTGGTCTGACCCGAAAGGGGGACTCGACGGCTTCCGGGAACGCTGATCCGGAGCTTGGTACTTCCGGGGCGGGTGTGACGCAGGAGGTTGCTGAGCACGCGCACGCTGTGCTAAGGCGCGCCGATGAGGGGGCGCGTCCGGCGGTGCCGGGAGGCCCCCAGGTAGCCTGGGACGATTGAAACGCCAGTACCGGCAGCCAGAGGGGTCAGCACGCAGTGCACCTGAAAAGCTTGACGCTGAAGGGCTTCAAGTCCTTCGCCTCGGCCACCACGCTGCGCTTCGAACCGGGCATCACCTGCGTGGTCGGCCCGAACGGTTCCGGCAAGTCCAACGTGCTGGACGCGCTGCGCTGGGTCATGGGCACCCAGGGCGCGAAGGACCTGCGCGGCGGCAAGATGGAGGACGTCATCTTCGCCGGCACGGCGGGCCGCGCCCCGCTCGGCCGCGCCGAGGTCACCCTCACCATCGACAACGCCGACGGCGCGCTCCCCATCGAGTACGCCGAGGTGTCGATCACCCGCCGGATGTTCCGCGACGGCGCGAGCGAGTACGAGATCAACGGCGACCGCTGCCGCCTGATGGACGTCCAGGAGCTGCTCTCGGACTCCGGCATCGGCCGCGAGATGCACGTCATCGTCGGGCAGGGCCAGCTCTCGGCGATCCTCGAGTCCAAGCCCGAAGAGCGCCGCGCCTTCATCGAAGAGGCCGCCGGTGTCCTCAAGCACCGCAAGCGCAAGGAACAGACCCTGCGCAAGCTGGCCAACATGCAGGGCAACCTCGACCGCCTCGGCGACCTCACCACCGAGCTGCGCCGCCAGCTCAAGCCGCTGGGCAAGCAGGCCGAGATCGCCCGCAAGGCCCAGTCGGTGCAGTCCGAGCTGCGCGACTCCCGCCTGCGCCTGCTCGCCGACGACCTGGTCACGCAGCGGGACACCATCGCGCGCGACGAGGCCGACGAGAAGACCGCCCGCCAGCGCCGCGGCGAGGTCGAGCAGCACCTCGAGCTCGTCTCCGCCGAGGAAGCCGAGCTGGAGGCCTCGCTCGCCGAGGACGCTCCGCTGCTCCAGACCGCCCAGGAGACCTGGTACAAGCTGTCCGCGCTGGCCGAGCGCCTGCGCGGCACCGTCCGCCTCGCGATCGAGCGGCAGCGGCACCTCTCCGCCGACGTCGCCGGGCACACCGGCGGCCGTGACCCCGAAGAGCTGCTCGAAGAGGCCGAGCGCGTCGCCGAGCAGGAAGAAGAGCTCAACGAGGCCGTCATGGAGGCCCGGGAGCTGCTCGCCCAGACCGTGCTGCGGCGCGAGGACCTCGAACAGCGCGTCCAGGCCGCCGAGCGTGCGCACTGGGCCGCCGTCCGCGCGATCGCCGACCGCCGTGAGGGCATGGCCAAGCTGACCGGCCAGGTCGAGGCCCTGCGCAGCAAGAACGGCGCCACCACCGACGAGATCGACCGGCTCAGCGTCTCCATCGAAGAGTCCGCCGAGCGCGCCGAGATCGCCGTCGAAGAAATGGAAATGGCCAAGGCCGAGGGCGGCGCGGAGGAGTCCGACGACTCCGGGCTGATGGCCCACCACGACCGCGCGGTCGAGGCCAACAACGCGGCCAAGGCGCGCGTCGAAGAGCTGGTCAAGGCCGAACGCGCCGCCGAGCGCGAGATCGCGTCGGAGAAGGCGCGGGTCGAGGCGCTGTCGATGGGGCTGCGGCGCAAGGACGGCGCGGGCGCGCTGCTCGGCGCGTCCCACGAGCTGCCGGGCCTGCTCGGCTCGGTCGCGGCGCTGCTGACCGTCGAGCCCGGATACGAGGTCGCACTGGCCGCGGCGCTCGGCCCGGTGGCCGACGCGATCGCCGTCTCGGGCGGCGAAGACGCCCTGCGTGCGCTGAAGTACCTGAAGGAAACGGACTCCGGCCGCGCGGGCATCCTGCTCGGCGGGCCCGAGTCCACTGTGGACACCTACTCGTGGCCGTCACTGCCGGAAGGCGCGCGCTGGGCGCGTGAGGTCGTCACGGCGCCCGCGCAGCTGCGGCCCGCCGTCGAGCAGGCTCTCGACAAGCTGGCCCTGGTCCGCGACCTCGACGCGGCGCGGCAGCTCGTCGCGGTGCACCAGGACGTCCGCGCGGTCACCGCCGAGGGTGACGTCTTCGGTGCCCGCTGGGCGATCGGCGGCTCCGGCAAGCGCGAGAGCGTGATCGAGGTCCAGGCGGCCGTCGACGAGGCGGGCGACCGGCTCCGCACGGCCGAGCGCTCGCTGGAGCGGTACGCGGCCGAGCTGGAAGGCGCCCGCGCCGAGCAGCAGGCGCGTCGCGAAGAGGTTTCCCAGGCCAAGGACGCGCTCGGCGACGCCAAGGTCCGCAAGGCCCGCTCGTCGGAGCGGCTCAGCCGGCTGCAGCAGGCAGCCCGCCAGGCGCAGGCCGAGGTCGAGCGGCTCACCGGCCAGCGCGCGAAGGTCGAGCAGAGCCGGGTGCAGGCCCTGGCCCAGCTCGCCGAGCTGGAGGAACGGCTCGCCGCCGTCGCCGAGCAGCCGGTCGAGGACGACCCGGACACCGCGGAGCGCGACGCGGCCGCCGAGGAGCTGGCCGTCGTCCGGCAGGAGGAGATGGAGGCGCGGCTCGCGCAGCGCACCGCCGAAGAGCGGGCGCGCAGCATCGCCGGCAAGGCCGAAGGCCTCCGTCGCGCCGCGCACGCCGAGCAGCAGGCCCGCGAACGCGCCGAGCGTGCGGCCGCGAACCGCAAGCGCGGCGCCGAGATCGCCAACGCCGTGGTCAACGGCGGTGAGCTCGCGCTGGAGCGCATCGAGCAGTCGGTGCAGCGCGCGGCCGCCGAGCGCGACCAGGTCCAGTCCCGCCGTCAGAGCCGTGAGTCCGCGCTGACCGGCGTCCGCGCCAAGGTCCGCGAGCTGACCGGCGAGCTGGAGAAGCTGACCGACGCCGTCCACCGCGACGAGGTGCTGCGCGCCGAGCAGCGGCTGCGCCTGGAGACGCTGGAAGCGAAGATCGCCGAGGACTTCGGCATCGGCCTCACCGACCTGGTCCAGGAGTACGGCCCGGACGTCCCGGTCCCGCCGAGCGCGGGCGAGATGGCCGAGTACGAGGCGGCCAAGGACCGCGGCGAGGACGTCACCCCGCCGCCGCCCATGCCGTACGACCGCGACACCCAGGCCCGCCGCGCCAAGCGCGCCGAGAAGGACTTGTCGTTGCTGGGCAAGGTGAACCCGCTCGCGCTCGAGGAGTTCGCAGCGCTGGAGGAGCGGTACAAGTTCCTGTCCACGCAGCTGGAAGACCTCAAGGACACCCGCAAGGACCTCGAAGCCGTCATCAAGCAGGTCGACGAGAAGATCCTCGAGGTCTTCGCCGGCGCGTACGCGGACGTGGCCCGCGAGTTCGAGACAGTGTTCAGCGTCCTCTTCCCGGGCGGCGAAGGCCGGATGGTCCTCACCGAGCCGGACGACCTGCTGAGCACCGGCGTCGACGTCGAAGCGCGCCCGCCGGGCAAGAAGGTCAAGCGGCTGTCGCTGCTGTCGGGTGGCGAGAAGTCGCTGGTCGCGGTGGGCATGCTGGTCGCGATCTTCCGCGCCCGGCCGTCACCCTTCTACGTCATGGACGAGGTCGAGGCGGCACTCGACGACACGAACATGCGCCGGCTGATCGGACTGCTGGAGCAGCTGCGCGACTCGTCGCAGCTGATCATCATCACCCACCAGAAGCCGACCATGGAGATCGCCGACGCGCTCTACGGCGTGAGCATGCAGGGTGACGGCATCACGAAGGTGATCTCGCAGCGCCTGCGCACAGCCGACGACGAGCCCGTCGCCGTCGGCTGACACTCACATCTCGTCTTCGCGCGGCGCCCGGCGGTCGTCGCCGCGCACGCGAGGCTCGTAGGTGCCGAGATCGTTGCCGATGTGGGTGGCGTCGCCGATCCGCGGACGGCGCCCGCGCGGTGCCATCATGCCCCGCTTGACGCCCCGTTTGCGGTCGGACCGGTCCATGACCAGCGCGATGGCGAGCACCACGACGACCACGGCGCCGACCCCGATGAAGAACCCCATGTGAAACCCCCTGTCCCCGCAGCCAGCTTACGGCGGTGCGGGAGCAGGGGGCAGTTCGATTTCCCGAACGCTACTACTGGGCCACCCAGAAGGCGTAGTCGGCCGAGTAGCGCACCGCGGTCTGCGCTCCGTCGGTGCAGGCTCCCGCGGGGGCCACGCCGCCGCGGGTGTTGAGCCGCTGGACGTACGTGACCTTCCCGAAGATCCCGTCACCCGTGTTGAGGTTGGCCTTGAGCAGCAGTTCCGGGATCGCGCCGTCGCGTGGCGCGTTCGCCACCGCCGCCGCGCCGACCGTGCTTCCGTCCACAATGGACGTCCACACCGGACCCTTGCTGTGCAGGGCCACCGGCTTGCCGTGTCTGGAGAGCACCGCCGCGGGCTGGATCAGCGCCCACGCGCCGGTGGTGCACCCGTAGATCTGGACACCCTCGGCCGGGTACGTCGCGAGCGCCCGGTTGCCGGCCGGGACCTTGATCGTCTCCGGCACCTTCGGGCCCGCCGGGCTGGCCGAAGCCGTCGCCGCGCCGCCGAGCACCAGGGCGCCGACCGCGAGCGCCACCGTCATCCGTTTCATGAACCCACCTTCGATTCCTCCCGCCGCTTCCCGGCGGGCACCCGCTGACCAACACGGGCGCCCGCCGGAAGCGGTTCAGAAGAATCAGGCGGCGGCTTCCTCCGGCGCCGTCTCGGCGGCCTCGGCCTCGGCCGCCTTCGGGTCCGGCGTCCGGTGCCGTAGGGAGAGCAACCCGCCGACGACCAGCGTGATCACCACGCCCAGCAGCGTGTACCAGGGGTAGGCGAGCGCGACCTTGTCCCCGGCGGCCTTGCTGAAGTCGATGCCCAGCAGACCGCCGGTCTTCGCGCTGAACTTCACCCCGAGGATCACGAACGCCATCACCACGACGGTCGTGACGAACGCGATGACCGCGTCCGCCTGCCGCGCCTTCTTGACCAGCAGGCCGAGCAGGAACGACCCGAGCAGCGCGCCGTAGGTGTAGCCGGTGATCGCGAGCCCCAGCTCGATCACGGAGTTCTTCGTGGTGGAGAACAGCGACGCGAACACCGCGAACACCACGGCCCAGATGAGTGTCCACATGCGACCGTGCTGCAGCAGCTTGGAGTCTTCCGGCGAGCGCTTGGTGAAGCGCTGGTAGAGGTCGGCCACGGTCGACGTCGAAAGGGCGTTGAGCGCCGACGCCAGAGCCCCCATGGTCGAGGCGAGGACACCCGCGATGAGCAGGCCCGACACCCCGACCGGCAGGTCGTCGATGATGAACCGCGAGAACACGTCGTCCGGGCTCTGCAGGCCGAGCTCCGCGACCGACTTGCGGCCGTTGAACACCCACAGCATCGCCCCGACCAGCAGGAACAGCGCGAACTGGATCGTCACGATGATGCCGCTGCCGATGAGCGCCTTCTGGCCGTCGCGCAGGCTGCGCGTCGCCATCAGCCGCTGTGCGATCAGCTGGTCGGCGCCGTGCGAGGCCATCGAAAGCGCCGCGCCGCCGAGCACCGCCGTCACAAAGGCGTACGGGCTGGTCAGGAGGTTCTTCGTGAAGTCGACGAGCATGAACTTGCCGTCGTCGGACGCCTGGGTCATCCAGTCGCCGGGCAGCTTGTTCAGCAGCACGATCGCGGCCACCGCGGCGCCGCCGAGGTACAGCGTGAGCTGGATGACGTCGACCCAGACGACCGCCTTGATCCCGCCGATGTAGGCGTAGATCAGCGTCAGCGCGGTCAGGATCACCACGATGACCCAGTAGTCCAGGTGGATGTTGTAGTGCCCGAGGATCACCTTGATCGGGATCGCGCCGGCGAACAGGCGCACGCCCTCGGCGAGCAGCCGGGTGATCACGAACGTCACCGACGCGGTGCCCTGCAGGCCCGAGCCGAACCGCTTCCCGAGGAAGGCGTACGCGCTCACGAGGTTGCCCCGGAAGTACCGCGGCAGCAGCACGAACGCGGCGATGACCCGGCCGATGATGTAACCGAAGGCCAGCTGCAGGAACAGGAACGCGTTGCCGAACACGAGACCCGGCGTGCTGATCACGGTGAGCGTCGAGGTCTCGGTGGCCACGACGGACAACATGACCGCGCCCCACGGCAGGCTGCGCTCGCCGACGAAGTAGTCGGCGGCAGAGCGTTGTTTCCGCCCGACCAGCACGCCTATCAGCGGCATCGCCGCCAGGTAGACCACGATGATGGCGAGGTCAACACCACGCATGGACTTCTCCTACTGTCTGTTCATCCGGCCTTCTCCGCGACTCGCAACCGCGTCACGGCGCCCCCCAGCGGGGCGGGAAGGGTCAGTGGCCCGGCGCCCGGCACGAGCGCGCCGAGCAGGCGGGGTCCGCGGGCGCCGGTCGCCGACGGAACCGTACCCGGCACGCCGCACCAGGTGAGCCAGCCGAGCAGCGCGGTCAGGTACGCCTCCTTGCCGGCGCCGGGCAGGCCGAGGTCGTCGCTGGTCTTGAGCGCGGCGGACGGCAGGTTCCGGGCCAGCGCGGCCATCACGGCCGGGTTCGCGACCCCGCCGCCGGAGGCGATGACCGCCGTGACGCCGTGCCGGCGGCATTCGTCGGCGACGGTCACCGCGGTGAGCTCGGTCAGCGTCGCCAGCAGGTCGCCGGGGGCGACCGGCGGAAGGTCGTGCAGGGCGGCGTCGAGGAACGGCGCGTTGAAGTGCTCCTTGCCGGTGGACTTCGGCGGCGCGGCGGCGAAGTACGGATCGGCGAGCAGCCGCCGGAGCAGGTCCGCGCGCACCGAGCCGCTGAGCGCGAGCTGCCCGTCGACGTCGCTGCGGCGCCCGGTGACGCGGTAGGCGGCCAGGTCGAGCAGCGCGTTGGCCGGTCCGGTGTCGTAGGCGACCGCCGGCCGTCCCTCGGCGACGACGGTGATGTTCGCGATGCCGCCGAGGTTGAGCGCGGCGACGGGGCCGCCGGTGTCCTCGGCCACGCCGCGCAGCCACAGCTGGTCGAACGTGCTCGCCAGCGGCGCGCCGTGCCCGCCCGCGGCGACGTCCCGGGCCCGCAGGTCGGCGACCACCGGCAGCCCGGTGCGCTCGGCGATCCAGGCGGGCTGGCCGAGCTGCAGCGTCCCGTGGACGTGGCCGTCCTCTACCCAGTGGAACACCGTCTGGCCCAACGACGCGACGAAGTCCGCGGTGCCACCGGCGAGCTCGACGGCGCCGCGCAGGGCCGCGTCGGCGAACGCCTGGCCGACGCCGGTGTCGAGCCGCGTCAGCTCGCCGGCGGTGCACGGGTTCGGCGGGAGGGCGGCGAGCAGGCCGTCACGCAGCGGCTCGGGGTAGGCGATGTCGAGCTCGCCCAGCGGGGTCAGCACCACCGTGCCGTCCTCGGCGTGCAGGTCGGCGGCGGCCACGTCGATGCCGTCGACCGACGTGCCCGAAATCAGCCCGATCACCCGGAAGCCGTGGCCGGCTCGTTTCCCCATCCGGAGGGGTTTAGTGCAGGCTTCCGGGTGACGCAACCCACGTGGTGAAGTCTTGGCCCAATCGGGATCTACGTCGTTACGAATTGCCTGTGTGGACGGGGTGTCCGGCGCGAGCGGGTGCGGATGAAAGGATGGGCCGGTGTCGAGCACCTGGTTCCTGTTCGTAGTCCTCGCCGTTGTCGTGCTGGTCGCCCTCCTGGTGACCGGTCTGCTCATCGCGCGCCGGCGCCGGATCACCCTGGACGCCCAGCGGGAGGTCGAGGAGAAACCGAAGGGCGGCAGTTACGCGGCCAGCGGCGGCATCGCGCTCGCGCCCGGCGGGACCGAGGTCGAGCACCCCGTCGAAGACCGGCCGGAGACCGACGGCCAGCCCGCGGTCGGTGACGACGCCGCGGTGCCGCGCGACTCGGCCCAGCGCACGGTGCGCGACGTCAAGCTGCCGGACGCCGAGGTGGTCGAGCCGGCGCCCGCGTCGGCCCCGGTCGCCGAGGAGATCGACCCCGCGACCGGGCGCATGGAGCGGCTGCGCGGGCGGCTGGCGAAGTCGCGGTCGGTGTTCGGGACGAGCCTGCTCGGCCTGCTCGGCGCCGGTGACCTCGACGAGGACTCCTGGCAGGACGTCGAAGACACGCTGCTGATGGCCGACCTGGGCGCGGCCACCACGAACCAGATCGTCGAGCGGCTGCGCGACGAGCTGTCCCGCCGCGCGATCCGGTCGTCGGCCGAGGCCCGCGAGGTGCTGCACGAGGTGCTGACGGCGCAGCTGTCCACCGACAGCGAGCGCGCGGTGCGGGCGCTGCCGCACATCGTCGACGGCCAGAAGCAGCCCGCGGTGGTCCTGGTGGCCGGCGTCAACGGCACGGGCAAGACGACGACCACGGGCAAGCTCGCCCGCGTCCTGGTGGCCCAGGACAAGACGGTGGTCCTGGGCGCGGCGGACACGTTCCGCGCGGCGGCGGCCGACCAGCTCCAGACGTGGGCCGAGCGCGTGGGCGCGGAGGTCGTGCGCGGCAAGGAAGGCGCGGACCCGGCCGCCGTGGCGTTCGACGCGGTCAAGCGCGGCGTGGACACGGGCGTCGACACGGTCCTGATCGACACCGCGGGCCGCCTGCACACGAAGACCGGCCTGATGGACGAGCTGGGCAAGGTCAAGCGAGTCGTCGAAAAGCAGGCGAAGGTCGACGAGGTCCTGCTGGTCCTGGACGCGACGACCGGCCAGAACGGGTTGATGCAGGCCCGCGTGTTCGCCGAGGTCATCGACGTGACGGGCATCGTGCTGACCAAGCTGGACGGCACCGCCAAGGGCGGCATCGTGTTCCAGGTCCAGCGCGAGCTCGGGGTGCCGGTGAAGCTGGTCGGGCTCGGTGAAGGCCCGGACGACCTGGCGCCGTTCGAGCCCGGCGCGTTCGTGGACGCCCTGCTCGGTTAGAGCCGGAAGAGCGGCGTCCCGTCGGTCCGGCGCAGGCCGAGCTGCAGGACGGCCGGCTCCGACGGCCGCTGGGCCGAGATGAGCAGCGGCGACGTCCGGTGCGCCGTGACCGTCAGGTGCGACCACCCGATGCCCTGCAGGACCGGGCCCGACCGGGTGCGCCGGCCCGGGTCGACGACCAGCGCGGCCCCGAAGTACCGGCCGCCCGGCAGGGTGAGGCGGGCCGTGTGCCCCAGCACCACGGAAAACGCCGTGCCGCTGCGGCTGCCGTCCAGCTGCAGCGTGACGATCACCGGCGTGCGGACCTTCGCGGCCCGGTGGTGCCGCACGGTGATCTCGACCTTCCCGCCCGTGCCCGAAGCGGGCGGGTGCGGCCACGCGGGAGGCGGCGGCGAGCCGTCGAGCGCACGGTCGACGAGTCTTTCGACGGTGTGCGAAGCGGCGAGCCACGCGAGCGCGCCGCCGACGTGCGGGTCCATGGTGGTCCCTTCGGCGAAAATCGGATGACGGAGGCCGTGCGCCGGCGCACACTCCGGGCATGCCCGGTTGACGCACGTCCTCTCGTGCCCCTCCTCGTACCCGACGTCGCCCAAAGCCGTCATTCGCTACGAGAGAGGACCAAAGCATGCCCATCATCCCTGGTGCGCGCGTACTTTTGCGTACCATTTCGGCAAAAGACCGCGGCCGCGTCCGCGAGATCCTGGCCACCCCGGAGGTAGCCCGCTGGTGGGGCGACCCGGACCACGAGGTCAACGGCCTGTACGAGGTCGAAGACGGCTACACCTGCTACGTCATCGAACTCGGCGGTGAGGTCGTCGGGATCATCCAGAGCTGCGAGGAGCTGGAGCCGCAGTACCGCCACGCCGGGATCGACATCTCGGTGCACCCGGACGTCCACGGCCGCGGCGTCGGCACGGACGCCCTGCGCACGTTGGCCCGGCATTTGCTGGAGAACGGCCACCACCGCCTGACGATCGACCCGGCGGCGTCCAACGAGACGGCGATCCACGTGTACGAGAAGGTCGGCTTCCGCAGGGTCGGAATCATGCGGAACTACGAGCGCGCCCCGGACGGAACCTGGCACGACGGCCTGCTCATGGACCTGCTGAAGGGAGAGCTGAAGTAGCGGTCAGTCCTTCTTGAGCGCCTGGTTGAGCAGCTGGGCGATCTGGTCGATCGCGATGTTGACCTTGGTGAATCCACTGTCGACCTTGGCTTCGAGTGTGCCGACCCGAGCGTCGACGCCGCCGAGCTTGGTTTCGAGCCGGTCGATCTGCTGACCCTGCTCGACCTGCGTCTCACGCAGAGAGTTCAGCACCTTGGTGTGACCGTTCAAGGCCTGCTTGAACTCGGAGACGTCGCGGTCCGCCGTCCCGGCGAGTACGCGAGCGGCCGCGGCGTCTTGCCTGGTCGACCGCATCTGCTCTTCCAGAGCGGACACCCGGGTTTCGAGGTCTTCGAGGCTGGCCATGTCCGGAACTTTACCGGCCGAGGCGGAGCCCTCAGCAGCGGGGTCACTTTCAGTCACTGGATATCACCTAAAGTTACACTGATAGTGGAGCGCTCGACAGGCTGGCTCCCAGGGCGTCCGCCACCCGCTGCACCGCCGGGGCGATGTGCGCCACCGCCTCGGCGGTCAGCCGGCCCGACGGGCCCGACACCGAAACCGCCGCCGGCACCGGAGCCCCCGGCACCGCCACCGCCACGCACCGGACGCCCAGCTCCTGCTCGGCCTCGTCAAGCGCGTACCCCTGCTCGGCGATCCGCGAAAGCTCGACGGCCAGCGCGTCCGCGTCGGTGAACGTGTGCTCGGTGTAGGCCGGCATCCCGGTCCGGTCCAGGATCGAGCGGACCTCCGACGCCGGCAGGTGTGCCAGCATCGCCTTGCCCACCCCGGTGCCGTGCGGCAGCAGCCGCCGGCCGACCTCGGTGAACATCCGCATCGAGTGCTTCGAGGGCACCTGGGCCACGTACACGACTTCGTCGCGCTCCAGGACCGCCAGGTTCGCCGTCTCGCCGACCTCCTCGACCAGCTCCGCCAGCAGTGGCCGCGCCCAGGCGCCGAACTGCATGCTCGCGTTTTCGCCGAGGCGGATCAGCCGGGCGCCCAGCGCGTACCGGCGGTTGGTGTTCTGCCGGACGTACCCCAGGTCGACCAGGGTGCGGATGAGCCGGTGGATCGTCGGCATCGGCAGCCCGGACAGCGTCGCGAGCTCGGACAGGCTGGCTTCACCACCGGTGTCCGCGAGGTGTTCCAGCAGCTCGAAGGCACGCTGCAGGGACTGGACGCCGCCGTCGCGCCCGTTCTTCTCCGCCGGCACGGTGGCCCTCCTTACGTCGGCGTTGAGCTTCCGCTATGCAGAAACTATAGTCCGGCTGGTAGAAAACCGTAGGGCCGTTATCCAAAGATCCGAACCCTCGAGGTGTTCCACATGTCTTCTGAAGCCCAGGTGCTGGGTGACGCGGTCGAGCGCGGCGACGAGATCCTCACGCCGGCGGCGCTCGACTTCCTCGCCGGCCTGCACGATGCCTTCGCCGGCCGCCGCGACGAGCTGCTCCAGGCGCGGAGCAAGCGTCGCGAGGAGGCCCAGACCACCGGCCGGCTCGACTTCCTGCCGGAGACGAAGGAGATCCGCGAGGGCGACTGGCAGGTCGCCGGCGCGCCCGAGGCCCTGCGTGACCGCCGGGTCGAGATCACCGGGCCGACCGAGCGCAAGATGACCATCAACGCGCTCAACTCCGGCGCCAAGGTCTGGCTCGCCGACCTCGAGGACGCCAACACGCCGCACTGGGCGAACGTCGTGTCCGGCCAGGTCAACCTCTACGACGCCGTCCGCGAGACCATCACGCTGGAGAGCGGCGGCAAGAGCTACGCGCTGAAGGACGACGTCGAGCACGCCACGATCGTGGTCCGCCCCCGCGGCTGGCACCTGCCCGAGCGCGGCCTGTCCTTCGGTGGCCGCCAGGCGGTCGGCGCGCTCGTCGACTTCGGCCTGCACTTCTTCCACAACGCGGCCGAGCTGCTCAAGCGCGGCAAGGGCCCGTACTACTACCTCCCGAAGATGGAGAGCCACCTCGAAGCGCGGCTCTGGAACGACGTCTTCACCCACGCCGAGAAGACCCTCGGCATCGACCACGGCACCATCCGCGCGACCGTGCTGATCGAGACCATCCCGGCCGCGTTCGAGATGGAAGAGATCCTCTACGAGCTGCGCGAGCACGCGTCGGGCCTCAACGCGGGCCGCTGGGACTACCTCTTCAGCGTCATCAAGTACTTCCGCGACGCGGGGGAGAAGTTCGTCCTGCCGGACCGCAACTCCGTCACCATGACCGCGCCGTTCATGCGCGCCTACACCGAGCTGCTCGTGCGCACCTGCCACAAGCGCGGCGCGTTCGCGATCGGCGGCATGGCCGCGTTCATCCCGAGCAAGGACCCCGAGACCAACAAGGGCGCCTTCGACAAGGTGCACGCGGACAAGTCCCGCGAGGCCGGCGACGGCTTCGACGGCTCCTGGGTCGCGCACCCCGGCATGGTCGCCCTCTGCAAGGAGGAGTTCGACAAGGTCCTCGGCGACGAGCCGAACCAGCTCGGGCGCAGGCGCGACGAGGACTGGGATCTCTCTGCCACCGCCGACCAGCTGCTGGACGTCGCTTCGACGCCGGGTGGCGCGACGGCGGGCGGCCTGCGTGCCGCGGTCGACGTCGGCGTCCGCTACATCGCGTCCTGGCTGGGCGGCAACGGCGCGGCGGCCATCCACAACCTGATGGAAGACGCGGCGACGGCGGAGATCTCGCGTTCGCAGATCTGGCAGTGGGTCAAGAACGGGACCACTTTGGACACCGGCGACGTCGTGACGTCGGAGCTGGTGCGCGGGGTGCTGGCGGAGGTCCGCGGTGAGCTGGCCGCCGAGCTCAAGCCGGAGCTGCTGGAGCCGGCCGTGGAGCTGTTCGAGCAGGTCGCGCTGGCCGACGACTTCCCGGACTTCCTGACGCTGCCCGCTTACGAGCGGATCAAGTAGTGCGGCTGTCCCAGGACGTCTACGACGCCGCGGACGCGCGCTTGGCCGAGGCCGACGCGCGCGTCGCGGCGGCGTACCCGGGGGAGCGCCCGGGACGGCAGCCGGTGCACACCGTATACGTCCCGGCGTCGCAGTACCGCACCCGCCTGGTCGCCGACTGGGGCAAGCAGGCGATGCGGGTGTTCATCGAGCACGAGGACCTGCTCGGAGTCGACGCGGACGTCTACGAACGCGTGCGGGCGAAGCTGCTCACCGAGCCGATCGAGGACCTGCGGATCGACTTCGAGGACGGCTTCGGCCGAGTGCCCGACGACGTCGAGGACGCGGCCGCGGTGGCGGCCGGGCAGACTCTGGCCACGACCGGGGGAACGCCGTTCTGCGGCATCCGCTTCAAGAGCTTCGAAGCGGCGACGCGCCGGCGTGGCATCCGCACTTTGGACTTGTTCCTGGGCTCGTTGCTGGACAACGGGCCGCTGCCGCCGGGGTTCGTGGTCACCCTGCCCAAGGTGACGGCGGTCGAGCAGGTCTCGGTGGCTGCGGAAGTGCTGGCCCGGCTGGAATCGGCGTACGGCCTGGCTTCGGGAGCGCTGCGGTTCGAGGTCCAGATCGAGACAGCTCAGTCCATTGTGGACCTCGACGGCACGCTCTCGGTGGCGCGCATCGTCCACGCGGCGGCCGGGCGTTGTACGGGGCTGCACTATGGCACGTATGACTACAGCGCCGGCCTCGGCATCGCGGCGGCGTACCAGAGCATGGAGCACCCGGCGGCGGACCTCGCCAAGGGCTTGATGCAGGTCTCGGCGGCGGGCACGGGTGTCCGGCTGTCGGATGGTTCGACCAACCGCCTGCCCATCGGCGACACACTGCCGGAGGCGTGGGCGGAGCACCTGCGCCTGGTCCGGCGTTCGCTGGAGCGGGGCTTCTACCAGGGCTGGGACCTGCACCCCCACCAGCTGCCGACGCGCTTCGCGGCGACGTACACGTTCTACCGCTCGGGATTCCCGGCGGCGGCGGAGAGGCTGCGCGCGTACGCGGAGAAGCAGGCCGGGGGAGTACTGGACGAACCGGCGACGGCGCAGGCTTTGGCGGTGTACCTGCTGCGCGGCCTGGACTGCGGGGCCCTTGACGAGGGGGAGCTGCCGTTCGGGCGGCCGGAGCTGGAGAAGTACGCCCGCCGCGAGGACTGAGCAGCGGTTTCAGCGCAGCCGGGCGCGGTCGGCGGCCGACCGGCCCGCGTCCCAGCCGTCGAGGTCGCGCACTGTCACGGATTTGCCGACCACGTCGGGGAAGAGGGCGGTGAAGGCCGACTCCACCCTCAGCTCGTGCGAAGCCAGCACTGGCAGCAGGCGAGCCGAGTCCGGTGACGCCGCGATCGTCGTTTCCGCGGCGCGTTCGAGGCGCTCGCCGATCCGGGTGGCGTAGGCGACGAGGAACGACTTCCGGAACGGCCGCGACCGGCCGGCCGGGTCGGCGATCATCGCCCGTGTCGCCTGTACCAGCAACGACGTCGTCAGCACCGCGACGGCGTCCAGGTCTTCCTCGTCGCCGACAACGGTGACGAACCCGAAGCGCGGGTCGAAGATCGCGCGGCACCGGTTGGCCTTCGAGACCACCTGGACCAGCAGCGACTTGGCGTCGACGTACGGCGTGTCGAGCCAGATCCGGCGCGACGTCGGCCGGTCGGGCTCGGCCTCACCGGCCTCGACGAGCACTCGGTCGAGGGCGTGGCGGGTCATCAGCTCCTGCGCCTTCGCCGAGAGGGCTTCGGCCTCCTCCGGGAACGAGCTCGACTCGGCCTTGGCCAGCAGCGCGCGGACCCGGCCCAGCTTCTTCTCGTCGGCGGTGTGGGGAACCGTCCGGTCCGGCAGCGGCAGGTCCGGCAGCGACAGCAGGAATCCCAGCGCTTCGATGACGGAGGTCAGCGCTTCGGCCGGGGTGAGGATGTGCCGGGCCGCCCACTGGGTCAGGTGCGGCTCGGCAAGGGCGTCGAGCACGTAGGAGCGGGCGAACTCGTCGACGCGCCGCCGAGCCGCTTGGTCGAGGTCTTCGCGCAGCCACCCGCCCCGCCGGACCCGCGCGATGACGTGCCGGGTCGCGAGCCCGGCGCCTTCGACCGGTCCGGCCGGCCAGTCGAGACCCGGGGCGAGCCGGTTCGCGCACCGCTTGGCCGCGCCCGGGATCCCGCGCGCGGTCTCGGAAGCGGCGACGAGCAGCGTGTCGCGGAACTCGTCGGCCGTGCTCTCGCCGCCCCGAGCCTCACGCTTCTGCTTGCCCATGCTCTCCCCTCTACCGGTCTCGCGCTGGGGCCCGAGCCGTCGCTCTAACGTAACCGCGGAAGAGCGTCGCGCGCGAAGTGGCTCAGCGTTCGCAGGTCCTCGGCGAACCGCTCACGATGCCCCGGCGGCAACGGCCGGAAGAAGAGCTGCTCGATGTTCTCGACGTGCAGCCGGCTGGCCCGCACGGTGGTCTCCTCACCCCGCGGGGTCAGCCGCACCAGCTGCACACGCCCGTCGCGCGGGGACGCCGAGCGGGTCACCAGGCCGAGCGCGGCCATGCGGTCGACCAGGCGGGTCGCGCCGCCCGTCGTGAGCACCTGTTCCTGGGCGATCGAACGCATCGTGAGCCCGTCCGCGCCCGCGCGGCCCACGATCAGGAGCACCTCGTACATCAGGTGCGTGATCCCGCATTCACGCTCCAGCGCCCGCCCGAGCAGGTACTCGAGCCGGTTCGCCGCGCCCTGCAGCCGCCCGAAGGCCAGCACGCGCGGGTCGTTCGCCGCCTGCCGGGCCGAGGTGATCTCGTCGCTCATCCTGGTTGGTCTCCCGCGCGCAACGCCAGGTAGACGTCGAGCTGGTCGGTGAACTCGGTCAGGTCCGCGCCGAGCAGCTCGCCCGCCCGGCCGATGCGGTAGCGCAGGGTGTTGACGTGGACGTGCAACGCCTTCGCCGCCCGTGTCGGCGATCCCGAGCATTCGAGGAACACCCGCACCGTGTGGACGAGGTCCGTGTGCTGCTCGGCGTCGTACTCCAGCAGGGGCCCGAGGACCCGCCGCCGCACGGCCGCGCGCAGCCCGTCGGGCGCCCCGGCCAGCAGCAGCTGGTGGACGTCGACGTCGCCCTCCGGGACCACGACGACGCGTCCGGGGCGCCGGGCCGCCACTTCGAGTGTGTACCGCGCGGCTTCCCAGGCCTCGGCCCGCGGTCCTGGATCGCTGACCCCACAAAGGATCCGCTTCGCCTGCAGCAAGGGTTCCACAGTGGACAGCTCGGTCGACGCCGAGTCCGGCCACCCCGCGGTCGCCGCGTACGACGTGTCCCCGTCGGACTCCAGCAGCAGCCCGCCGGGCAGCAGCTCCCGCAGCACGTCCCCGCTCTCGTGACTGCCTTCGGTCCGCAACGCGACGACGCGCGCTTCGCCGGGCAGCTCGCCTTCGGGAGGAGCAACCCGTGCCCGCGCGACACCGACGAGCCCGGCCAGTTCCTCGGCCAGCTCGGTCTGCGCGCTGCTCACCGTCCCGCCGACGGCGACCAGCCACGGCACGGCGTGCTCGCCCGCCACCGGGAGCAGCGTCAGCGGCCCGGGTTCCTTGCCCGCGTGCCGGCGGACGACCTCCTCGACCGGCATCGGCAGCGGGGTGCTCCCGGCGACCACCCGCCCGAGGCCCGACAGCACCCAGCAGGGCAGGCCGAGCTCCGTCGACGCGCGCTCCAGCAGCGTCTCCATGGGCGCGTCCGCGGCGGCGTGCAAACGTTTGCGCGAGCTGTCCGACGCGGCCGCCAGCGCCAGCACCACCTGTTCGGTGATCACCGAGAACGACAGGTCGGTGGGCACCTCCAGCAGCGGGATCCGGTGCCGCTCGCAGGCGTCGACCACGTCGTCCGGGATGCCGTCGGAGTCCGCGCCGGACGCCGCCAGCGCCGCCGCGCCCGACCGCGCGAGCGCGGCGACGAACGGCTCGGCGTCCCCCGGCTCACGCCACCAGAGCAGGCCGGAAAGCACCAGCTCACCGGCCGACAGATACCGTCCGGGGTCGGACAGCTCCGTGACGTAGATGCGCGTCACGGGCCGGTCGAGCAGGTCGGCGCCGGCACGCGGGCGCAGGCGCAGACCGGTGAGGCCCAGCAGAGTTTTCACGGTCGTCATCAGGCTTGTAGGAAAGCACAAACGCCCGGTGTTTCGCTGCTGTGCGTTTCATGCGCCGTGCCGTTGCCGCCCGCCCCCGGGTGGGCGTCTACTGGTCTATCGCCCTCACAAAGGAGCAAGCGTGGAGTTCCTGCGTCCCACGACGCTGGCCGAGGCCCTGGCGCTGAAGGCCGAGCGGCCCGACGCCGTGCCCATCGCCGGCGGCACCGACGTCATGGTCGAGCTGAACTTCGACCACCGGCGGCCCGAGGCCCTGCTGGACCTGACCACGGTCGGCGAGCTGACAGAGTGGTCCACATCGGACGGAACGGTCCGGCTCGGCGCGGGCGTCCCGTACAGCCGCGTCATCGCTGAAGTGGGTGAATCCGTCCCGGCGCTGGCGATGGCGTCACGCACGGTCGGCTCGCCGCAGATCCGCAACCGCGGCACGGTCGGCGGCAACCTCGGGGCGGCGTCCCCGGCCGGGGACACCCACCCGGTGCTGCTGGCCCTGGACGCGTGGGTCGAGGTCGCGTCCGTCCGGGGGACCCGGCTCCTCCGCGCGGAGGAGTTCTACGTCGGGGTCAAGCGCCACGCGCTCGAGCCGGACGAGCTGATCACCGCCGTCCACCTGCCCGCGCACGCCGGGCCGCAGCAGTTCGCCAAGGTCGGGACGCGCAACGCGATGGTCATCGCGGTCTGCTCGTTCGCGCTGGCCCTGCGGGGTGGCGAGGTGGGTGCCGCGATCGGGTCCGCCGCGCCGACCCCGCGCCGGGCTCGCGCGGCGGAGGACTTCCTCGCCGCCGAACTGCCGTGGGGCTCGCCGGAGCCGTTGCCCGACTCCCTGAAGCGCCGCTTCGGCGACCTGGTGGCCGAAGCGACGTCGCCGATCGACGACGTCCGGGGCAGCGCCGCGTATCGAAAGCACGCGCTGGGGGTACTCGCACGGCGTACGTTGACCTGGGCCTGGGACGAACACCGGACGGGGGAGCGGGCATGCGCCTGAATGTCACGATCAACGGCGAGAAACGGCAGGCCGACGACGTCTGGGAGGGCGAAAGCCTGCTCTACGTGCTGCGGGAGCGGCTCGGCCTGCCGGGCTCGAAGAACGCCTGTGAGCAGGGCGAATGCGGCTCCTGCACGGTCTACCTCGACGCCGTCCCGGTGTGCGCCTGCCTGGTCGCGGCCGGGCAGGCCGAGGGCCGCGTGGTGCGCACGGTCGAGGGCCTGGCCGACGGCGAGACGCTCGACCCGATCCAGCAGTCCTTTGTGGACCAGGGTGCGGTGCAGTGCGGGTTCTGCACGCCGGGCTTGGTCGTGGCCGCGCACGACCTGCTGAACCGCGTCCCCGATCCGAGTGACGAGGAGATCCGCGAGGCCCTCGCCGGCAACCTGTGCCGCTGCACCGGCTACGAGAAGATCCTCGACGCGGTGCGTGTCGCGGCGAAGGGCGGTGTCGCGTGAGGACGCTCATTTCCGGCGCCGCGATCGCCACGGTCAGCGGTCCCGAGCACAAGTCCGGCCACGTCGTCATCGAGAACGACCGGATCGCCGAAGTCGGCGAAGGCGTCTACACGGGCGAGTTCGACGAGCGCGTCGACGCCTCGGGCTGCCTGGTCACGCCCGGCCTGATCAACACCCACCACCACCTCTACCAGTGGGCGACCCGCGGAATGGCCGCCGACCACACGCTCTTCGAGTGGCTGGTCGCGCTCTACCCGGTCTGGGGCCGCCTCGACGACGGGATCACGCACGCCGCGGGCACCGCCGGGATGGCCCGGCTGGCGCTGACCGGCTGCACGACCGTCGCCGACCACCACTACGTCTTCCCGCGCGACGGCGGTGACCAGGTCGCGGCGCTGGCCGCGGCCCGCCAGCGGATCGGCGTCCGGCTGCACGTCGTGCGCGGGTCGATGGACCGCGGCGAGTCCGACGGCGGGCTGCCGCCGGACAACCTCGTCGAGACGACCGAGGACGCGCTGACCGGCACCGAAGCCGCGATCGCCCGCTTCCACGACGACTCGGCGGGCGCGCACCTGCAGATCGCCGCGGGCCCGTGTTCGCCGTTCTCGGTCACCGAGCGCCTGATGTCCGGCGCGGCCGAGCTGGCCCGCCGCAAGGGTGTCCGCCTGCACACGCACCTCGCGGAGACCCTCGACGAGGAGAAGCAGTGCCTCGCCGAGGTCGGTTGCACGCCGGCCGAGTACGCCGACAAGCTGGGCTGGCTCGCTGAGGACGTCTGGCTCGCGCACACGATCCACCTCGCGCCCGACGCTATCCGCCGCTTCGGCGCGACCGGCACCGGCTCGGCGCACTGCCCGACGTCCAACGGCCGGATCGGCGCCGGCATCGCCCCGGTCCGCGACCTCCTGGACGCGGGAGTCGCGGTCGGCCTTGGTGCCGATGGAGCCGCGTCCAACGAGTCCGGCGGCCTCGGGGAAGAGCTGCACCAGGCGTTGCTGCAGGCCCGCCAGCGCGGCGGGCCACGCGGGCTGACCACGCGCGAAGCCCTGTGGATGGGCACGATGGGCGGCGCCCGCTGCCTCGGCCGGGCCGACGACCTGGGCTCGATCGAGCCCGGGAAGCTCGCCGACCTCGCGATCTGGGACCTGACCGGCCTGAACTACGCGGGCATCGCGGACCCGGTCGCGGCGCTGGTCCTGGGGACGACACCGCCGGTGCGGCGGCTGTTCGTCGGCGGCAAGGCCGTGGTCGAGGACGGGGTTCTGCGCGAGGCGGACGAGTCGGAGATCGCGGCCGAGCTGGCGGCCGCGAGCGCCCGGTTGCGGGAGGACAGATGACCACTTCCGTCGGCACGCAGACGGTCAACGGGGTCGGCACCTCGCCGCGCCGACCCGACGGCACGGTCAAGGTGCGCGGCGAGTTCGCGTACTCCTCGGACCTGTGGCACGAGGACATGGTCTGGGGCGTGACGCTGCGCAGCCCGCACCCGTACGCGCGGATCACCGGCATCGACATCACGGAAGCTTTGAAGGTGCCCGGGGTCTACGCGGTGCTGACCCACGAGGACGTCCCCGGCGTCAACCGCTACGGGCTGGAGCACTCCGACCAGCCGGTGCTCGCGTCCGAAGTCGTGCGGTACCAGGGTGAACCGGTCGCGTTGGTCGCCGCCGATCACCCGGAAACCGCGCGACGCGCGATGAAGCGGATCGCCGTCACGTACGAAGAGCTTTCTCCCGTGACGGACTCCGAAGCGGCTGTCGCGGGCGAAGGGCCTTCGCTGCACGACGGCGGCAACGTCGTGCGGCACGTGAAGATCCGCCGCGGACCGCAGGATCTCTCCGCCGACGTCGTCGTCTCGGGCGTTTACGAGGTCGGCATGCAGGACCAGGCGTTCCTCGGCCCGGAGTCGGGCCTCGCCGTGCCGGACACCGAAGGCGGCGTCGACCTGTACGTCGCGACGCAGTGGCTGCACGTCGACCAGCAGCAGATCGTCGCCGCGCTGGGCCTGCCGGTCGAGAAGGTGCGGCTGACGCTCGGCGGCGTCGGGGGAGCGTTCGGCGGGCGTGAGGACCTGTCGATGCAGGTGCACGCGTGTCTGCTGGCGCTGCACACCGGCAAGCCGGTGAAGATGGTCTACAACCGCGAAGAGTCCTTCTACGGTCACGTCCACCGCCACCCGGCGAAGATGTACTACGAGCACGGCGCCACCCACGACGGGCGTCTCGTGTACGTGCGTACGCGGTTGTTCCTCGACGGAGGTGCGTACGCGTCTTCGACGGGCGCAGTGGTCGCGAACGCCGCCACCCTCGGCGTCGGACCGTACACAGTGGACAGTGTCTCGGTCGACTGCTGGGGCACGTACACGAACAACCCGCCGTGCGGTGCGATGCGCGGCTTCGGCGCCGTGCAAGCGGCGTTCGGTTACGAGTCGCAGATGGACAAGCTGGCTCTCGCGTGTGGCCTGGACCCGGTCGAGATCCGCGTCCGCAACGCGATGAGCGAGGGTTCGCTCATGCCGACGGGCCAGGTCGTCGACTCCGACGCGCCGGTCGCGGAGCTGCTGGAGCGGGTCCGCGCGAAGCCGATGCCGCCGGACCGGCCGTTCGACCTGCGGCACATGCCAGGCGGCGTCTCGAACACGACGCACGGCGAAGGTGTTGTCCGCGGGGTCGGGTACGCCGTCGGGATCAAGAACGTCTGCTTCTCCGAAGGTTTCGACGACTACTCGACGGCCCGCGTGCGCCTGCAGCTGGTCGGCGGCGAGCCGGCGGCGACCGTGCACACCGCGGCCTGCGAGGTCGGCCAGGGCCTGGTGACGATCATGCAGCAGATCGTCCGGACCGAGCTGGGTGTCGAGCAGGTGACGGTGCTGCCGATGGACACCTCGATCGGCAACGGCGGCTCGACGTCGGCGTCACGCCAGACCTACGTCACCGGCGGCGCGGTGCAGGCCGCCTGCGGGGCGGTCCGGGCACGGCTGCTGTCCCGGTTCGACGAGCGGGTGCGCCTGGTCGGCGGCAAGCTCGTCGCGGCCGACGGCCAGGTGGTCGCCGAGCTGGGCGACGTCCTCGGCGCCGACGTCTACGACGAGACGATCGAATGGCGGCACCGGCCGACCACCGCGTTGGATCCGGAAACCGGGCAGGGCACCGCGCACGTCCAGTACGCGTTCGCCGCGCACCGGGCGGTCGTCGACGTCGACGTCGAGCTGGGCCTGGTCAAGGTGGTCGCGCTCGACTGCGCCCAGGACGTCGGCAAGGCGCTCAACCCGCAGGCCGTGCTGGGCCAGATCCAGGGCGGGTCGGCCCAGGGGCTCGGGCTCGCGGTGATGGAGGAGATCCAGACCTCCGGCGGGAAGATCCGGAACCCCTCCTTCACCGACTACCTGATCCCGACGGTCCTGGACATGCCGCCGATGAGCATCGACGTCCTGGAGCGCCCGGACCCGCACGCGCCGTACGGCCTGCGCGGCGTCGGCGAGCCGCCGACGATCTCGTCGACCCCGGCGATCGTGGCGGCGATCCGGGCCGCGACCGGGCTCGCGCTCACGCGCGTCCCGGTGCGGCCGGAGCACCTCACCGCTACCTGAGCTGCCAGTTCTGGTTGGCGTCGTCGTTGCAGCCCCAGAGCTCGAGCTGCGTGCCGTTGACGTTGCCGGCGGGCTTGTCGCCGCCGGTGACGTCGACGCAGAGCCCGGCCTGGGTGATCGAGCCGTCCGGCGCGAGCTTGAACTTCTGGTTCGCGCCGCCGTGGCAGGTCCAGACGATGAGCTTGGTCCCGGCGGCGCTGCTGCCGCCGTCGGCGTCCAGGCACAGGCCGTTGGCCTTCAGCTCACCGGCGCTGGTGAACGTCCAGGACTGGTTCGGGCCGCCGTCGCAGTCCCAGATGTCGACCTTGGTGCCGGGGGTGGTCACGTTGCCGTTGATGTCGATGCAGCGGGACGACGACGCGCCTTGCAGCGCCTTGGCAGTGGTGCTTCCGGTCGCATTGGCCTTGACGCGGTAGATGACGGTGCCGTGCGACGGGACGTTCGCGCTGATCGGGCCGCTGCTCGTGGTCTGTTCCTTGGACCAGAGGTTGGTCAGCCGGTAGCTCGACGCGCCGGGCAGCCCGGCCGCGGCGGCCGTCGTCGAGACGGTCTTCGTGGTGCCGTTTTCGTTGAACAGCACGACAGCGACATCCCCGCCTTGGAGCGGTTTCGCGAGGACATCCAGGCCGTTTCCGGTGCTGATGCGGGTCGCCTGCTTGCCGAGCGGGTCCTGGTCGACGGCGATGACGTCGCCGTTGAGGTAGGTCGAGAAGGTGGCGACGCTGGCTGAACGGAGATCCGCGCCCGCGATCAGGGGCGCGGCCATCGCGGCCCAGAGCGTGAAGTGGGCGCGGTCCTCCTGGAAGTCCATGCCGTCGCCGACCTCGAGCATGTCGGGGTCGTTCCAGGCGCCGGGCTTCGCGGCGGACGCGAGGCCGACGTTCTGGCGGTAGATCGAGTCGATGCTGCCCCAGTTGTTGGTGATGTCGCCGGTGGTGCGCCACAGGTTGCCGACGTCGGGCGCCCAGTTCGACGGCGTGAAGTTGCCCCATTCGCAGATGCTGTAGGCGATCGGGCGGCCGGTGGCCTTGAGCGCGTCACGCATCGCGGAGTAGCGGCGGACGTAGTCCTGCTGGGTTTCGCCGCCGGGGCTGCCGCAGTTGTCGTACTTGAGGTAGTCGACACCCCAGCTCGCGAAGCTGTTCGCGTCGGTCTGCTCGTGGCCGAGGCTGCCGGGGTAGTGCTGGCAGGTCTCGGAGCCGGCGCTTTCGTAGATGCCGAACTTCATGCCGCGCGCGTGAATGTAGTCACCGAGCGACTTGAGCCCGCTGGGGAACTTGGCGGAGTCGGCGACGAGGTTGCCCGCGGCGTCCCGGTTGCGCGTCATCCAGCAGTCGTCGAGGTTGACGTAGGTGTAGCCGCGGTCGCGCATCCCGGAGCTGACCATGAGGTCGGTGGTCTGCTTGACGAGCGTCTCGTTGATGTTGCACTCGAAGGTGTTCCAGGTGTTCCACCCCATCGGGGGTGTTCGGGCGAGCCCGTTCTCGAGGGCGTTCGCGGCCGGGGTGACCAGCCCGATCGCGGCGACAGCGGTGGCAAGGACGGCGAAGACTCGGCGCATGGCAGCTCCAACCGACAGCGGTGGGGGAGGAGAAGAGCAGCTTCCGTGTCCACTGCTGCGCGGTCAAGCGCCATTTTGAGTATTCTTGTTGGATTCCCGACTAAAGTTGCGTCGCTTCTTGGAGCAGTCGCCGGGCGACGTCCACGGTCGCCGCCCCCGCGACGGCCATGGCCTCGGTGTCCCGCAGCGAGCGGCAGAGGACGAAGGCGCCTTCGAGGTTGTTGACGGCGGTGATCGTGAGCGTCCGGGCAGCTTCGGTGCCGATGCCGAACTTCGCGAACTTCTCGGTGCCGGCGTCGATCCAGGCGGTGAAGACGTCGGCGGTGGCCTGCCGCAGCGGCTCGTTGGTGCTGGCGACCTCGAGCGCGACGGTGGCGATCGGGCAGCCCTCGACGTAGTCGGTGGCTTCGAGGGTCGCGATCCCGGCGGCGAAGAAGGCCTCGATCCCGCTGACCAGGTCGGGCGCGGGCGCGATGAAGAGGTCGAAGAGCTGGATGTAGGCGAGCCCGGAGGTGCGGATTACTTCTTGGCCGAGCTGTTCCTTGCCGCCGGGGAAGAAGTGGTAGAGCGACCCGAAGGGGGCGTTCGCCTCGGTGACGATCTGCTTCAGCCCGGTCCCGCTGTAGCCGTTGCGCCGGAACAACTCGGCGCCGGCGGCCATGATGCGTTCCTTGGTCCCTGCCACGACGCCACGATACGCCCGGATTGATAGAACGCTCTATCAATCCGGGCTCGCGGTCAGTGGATGTCCCAGGCCGGGCCGGGGTCCTCGGCGTCGTCACGCAGGATCGTGCCCTCGATCAGGCCGTACGGCCTGTCCGCCGCGTAGAACACCTCGTTGTCGTTCTTCAGCCCGAACGGGCTCAGGTCAACGAGGAAGTGGTGCTTGTTCGGCAGCGAGAGCTTCACCTCGGCGACCTCGGCGCGCGCTTCCAGGACGGCTTCGCCCATGGCGTACAGCGTCTGCTGCAGCGAAAGGCTGTGCTTCGTCGCGAACGTCTCCAGCATCACGCGCCGGATTTCGCGGTGGCTCTCCGCCCAGTCGATGTCCTCGCCCTGGTAGCGCCACTTCGCCGTGACGGCGGTCGCCAGGATCCGGTCGTCGGTCTCGGCGAGCGTGGTGTACTCCTCGCGCGGGAAGCCGTGGAACTCCGAACCGGTGGACTTGAGCAGCGTCAGGCCGTCGATGCCGGAGACGACCCACGCGCCGTCACCCTGGATCGTGACGGCCGTGGTGCGCCGTTCGTCACCCGAGCGGCTGAAGGCGTGGTCGTGCGGCTCACCGCCGACGGCGATCCGGTCCCAGCCGTGCTCGTCGATCTTGATCCGGGCGCCGGTGATGTTTTCCTGCGTGCCGGTGAAGTGCCGCCCCAGCCGCAGCGCGAAGTCCTCGATCTCGCCGACCGGCGCCTCCTTCGCGAAGGCGTACACGGTGTTCTTCTGCGTGTCCGTCGCCAGCACGCCCGCGTTGTCGCCGGTCAGGTGCGTCGCTGCGAGCTCACCGCGCAACGACGTCGACACGGTGAGGTCCTTCAGGTGGTGCACGGGGCCGTCGCGGCGCACCGTCACCAGGCGGACCTCCGCCTTGCCGTACTGGTTGGGGCCCAGGGTGATGGCCACGGTTCAGCTCCCTCGGTAGGTCGAATAGGCGAACGGGCTGAGCAGGAGCGGCACGTGGTGGTGCGCGGTGCCGTCGGTGATCCGGAAGGTGAGCGCCACCTCCGGGAAGAAGGCGTCCGGGCCCAGGTAGGCGCCGGTGTCGAAGACCAGCCGGTAGGCGCCGGGGTCCAGGGTTTCGGGGCCGAGGTCGCGGATCCGGCCGTCGTCATCGGTGCGCCCGTCGGCGATCTTTTCGCCGGTTTGCGCCTCGAACCGCACGGAGATTCCCGGGGCGGGGCGCCCGGTCGCCGTGTCGAGGACATGGGTGGTCACGAGGCTCACGCGGTCACCGCTTTCGCGAGTCGGAGTTCGGCGATCTTCAGCAGCTCCCGCCCGGCGACGGCCAGTTCGGTCGCGGGGTCGTTGTCCAGCCTCGCTTGCAGGATCTTCAGCAGCTCTTCGCCGCTTCGACCGCTGGCGCAGACGAGGTAGACGTGCCCGAACTTGGCTTCGTA
This sequence comes from Amycolatopsis sp. NPDC104863, assembly GCF_055582965.1. NCBI lineage: Bacteria > Bacillati > Actinomycetota > Actinomycetes > Pseudonocardiales > Pseudonocardiaceae > Amycolatopsis > Amycolatopsis sp. NPDC104863. The sequence goes on along the minus strand of NZ_JBVJOW010000010.1, from coordinate 196,226 downwards.
CTCGGCGTTCGCCGCGGCAAAGGCTTCGGCATTGTCCACACCGGACTGTTCCGAGCGCGACCAGTCACCCTCGGTGCCCTGCTGCTTCGGCTTTTCCCCGATCCGGGGATGCGCGGCCATGGCCTGCCGGATCTCGTCACTGCTCAACGGCAGCTCGGCGGCGGCCTTCAGGGCGTCGGCGTTTTCGTAGGGCCGGCGCTCGAGAACCGCGTCCACCCAGCGGGGGACGGCGAGACACGCGGTCAGCGCCGGCCGCACGTCATCGGCATCGGCGGTGTTGAAGTCGGTGAGGGTGAGCGGCACGGGGAACTCCTCGTGAGTGGCGTCCCGCTGACCGTACGTTGGTGCCGGAGTTCCGTCAACATTTTGTTGAAAGCCCAGGTCAGTCGGCTTCCCGGTTGAGGTAGTTGTAGACGGTGAACCGCGTGACCCCCAGCGCGTCGGCCACCGAGGAGACGGATTTCCGCAGCCCGAAGGCCCCGCGTTCCCGAAGCAGCCGGACGGCCCGTTGCTTGCCGGTCCGGTCGAGGTCGCCGAGTTTGGCGCCGAGTTCGCGTTCGACGTCGGCGATCAGCCGGGCGAGCGCGTCGTGCAGCTCGACGACGGTTTCGGGTGCGCTGGCTTTGCTCGTGTCCTGCGGTTGGCGGCCGGTTTCGGGTGCGCTGGCTTTGCTCGTGTCCTGCGGTGCGCTGCCGGTTCCGGGTGCGCCGGTCTTGCTCGTGTCCCGCGGTGCGCTGATGGTTTCGGGTGCGCCGGGTTTCCTCGCGTCCTGCTGTTTGCTGCCGGTTCCGAGTCCGCCGGTTTTCCCCGTGTCCCGCGGTTCGCTCGTGGTTCCCGGGGCTGCCGTGCCGGCCGGTTCGGCGGCGTCGGCCTGGCCTGAGCCTGCGTGGCGCACCTGCAGCGTCACCTGGGTCGCGCCGCCCTCGAATGCCGCCTTCGCGATGGCCGGGATGGCGTCGAGCAGAGCCGTCGCCTCGCCCCGGGCGAGCGTCCCGAGCGGGCCGAAGTCGGTCTCCAGTCCCGCTTCCGCTGCGGCGTCTCGCGCGGCGAGCGCGTGCTCGGGCGGCGAACCCTCGCCGTGGAACGGTTCGCTCGTGAACTCCGCTTCAAGCCGCACGGCTTGACCGTAACGCGCCGCGTCCGTCGTTGACGAGCGGCGCGCGCCGTGGTTACTGTCGTTGTGCGAAACCGTCTTTCCGTACTGTGAAATCGGCGGTGGTCAATCCTCCCGGAGAAGGGTTTTCGGATGGATCTTGTGGTGCGCGCAGCCCGGGCCGTGACGGCCGAGGGTGAGGTTCCGGCGACCCTCGGCGTCGACGGCGGCCGGATCGTCGCGGTCGAACCCGGCGGTGCTTCGCTGACCGGCGACCGGGTGCTCGAGCTCGGCGAAGACGTCGTGCTGCTGCCGGGACTCGTCGACACGCACGTCCACGTCAACGATCCCGGTCGCGCCGAGTGGGAAGGCTTCGAGACGGCGACCCGCGCGGCCGCCGCCGGCGGGGTGACCACGATCGTGGACATGCCGCTCAACAGCCTGCCCCCGACCGTCGACGTCGCGGCGCTGGAGGTCAAGCGCAAGGCGGCGGCCGGCCGGGTGCACGTCGACGTCGGCTTCTGGGGCGGCGCGATCCCGGGGAACGTCTCGGACCTGCGGGGCCTGCACGAAGCCGGCGTGTTCGGCTTCAAGTGCTTCCTGCTGCATTCGGGGGTCGACGAGTTCCCGCCGCTCGACCCGGCCGGCCTCGACGAAGCGTTGCGGGAGCTGAGTTCCCTCGACGCGCTGATGATCGTCCACGCCGAGGACGCCCACGAGATCGACTCGGCCCCGGAGCCGCACGGCGGTCGCTATGTCGACTTTCTGCATTCGCGGCCGCGGCAGGCGGAGAACCTCGCGATCACGCACGTGATCGAGGCGGCGCGCCGGAACTCGGCCCGGGCCCACATCCTGCACCTGTCCTCTTCGGACGCTCTGCCGCTGGTCGCTTCGGCGCGCAGCGAAGGAGTGGCGTTGACCGCGGAGACCTGCCCGCACTACCTCAGCTTCATCGCCGAGGAGATCCGCGACGGCGCGACGCAGTTCAAGTGCTGCCCGCCGATCCGCGAGGCGGCCAACCGCGAGCGGCTCTGGCAGGGGCTCGCCGACGGCGTGATCGACACGATCGTCAGCGATCACTCGCCGTGCACGCCGGAGCTGAAACGCTTCGACAGCGGCGACTTCGGTCTAGCCTGGGGCGGGATTTCCAGCCTGCAGCTGGGGTTGCCGGCGATCTGGACGCAGGCGCGCCAGCGCGGGTTCGCGCTCACCGACGTCGTCCGCTGGATGGCCGAGCGCACGGCCGCGCAGGCCGGGATGCGCCGCAAGGGCCACCTCGCGGTGGGCTACGACGCGGACTTCTGCGTCTTCGCGCCGGACGAGGCGTTTGTGGTCGACGTCGCGAAACTGAAGCACCGCAACCCGGTCAGCGCGTACGACCGGCGGCCGCTCGCCGGCGTCGTGCGCTCGACCTGGTTGCGGGGCACACCAATCACCGGCGACGAGCCGCGCGGCGCGTTGCTGACCCGGGGGGACTGCTGAAATGGAGGCTGCTTTGCCCGATCGTCCTGATCACCCTGATCGTCCTGAGTGGACGGAACTGCCCGACCTCGCCTCACGCCGGTTCGGCGGGACGGTGATGTGGGCGACCGACGAGCTGTTCGCCGAGAAGGAGAACCTGGTCAACCCGTGGACGCCGGCGCACCGCGCCGAGACGTTCGGCCCGAAGGGCCAGGTCTACGACGGCTGGGAGACCCGCCGCCACCGCGAACCGGGCGACGACCAGGCGATCCTGCGCCTCGGCCTGGCGGGCACGGTCACCGGAGTGGTCGTCGACACGGCGTTCTTCAAGGGCAACTACCCGCCGTTCGTGTCCGTCGAGGCCGCGTCGGTGCCGGGCTACCCGAGCGCGGCGGAGCTGACGTCGGCGGACTGGGACGTCCTGGTCGACCGCGCCCCGGCTTCGGGGCACACGGAGAACTTCTACACGGTCAACGGTTCGCGCCGGTACACGCACGTGAGGCTGACCCAGCACCCGGACGGCGGTGTCGCCCGCCTGCGGGTGCACGGCGCCCCGATCCCGGACCCGGACCTGCTCGACGTGGACGCGCTCGACCTGGCGGCACTGGAGAACGGCGCCTTGGTCACCGGTTGCAGCAACAGGTTCTACTCGTCGCCGAACAACATGCTTTCGCCCGGCCTGGCCGCGCACCAGGCCGAAGGCTGGGAGACGGCCCGCCGCCGCGACGACGGCAACGACTGGGTGACCCTCCGCCTGGCCGGCGCCGGCATCGTCCGGTTCGCCGAGCTGGACACGAGCAACCTCAAGGGCAACGCGCCCGGCTGGGCCTCGGTCAGCGGCCGTGACACGTACGGCGAGTGGGTCGACCTGCTGCCGAAGACCCGCTTGCAGCCGGACACCCGCCACCGGTTCGCCCTGAAGGACGGCCCGGAGATCACGGAGGCCCGCCTCGACATCTACCCGGACGGCGGCCTCGCAAGGCTGCGCCTGTTCGGCCGCCTAACCGAAGCGGGGCGCGCCAACCTGAAGGCCAGGTTCGCCAAGACGCGCTGAGCAGCGCCGACCTGCGCGGGGGGGGGGGGGGGGGGGGGGGGGGGGGGGGGGGGGGGGGGGGGGGGGGGGGGGGGGGGGGCGGGGCGCGGCTGCGACAC
>NZ_JBVJOW010000010.1:148995-192511 GCF_055582965.1 Amycolatopsis sp. NPDC104863 | reverse complement strand
CAACCTAAAGGCCAGGTTCGCCAAGACGCGCGGAGCAGCGCCGACTTGCGCGGGCCGCCGGTCTCCCCGGCGGCCCAAGGTCGGCCCGGCGTCGGCCCGCGGTCGGCCCGTGCCGGCTCGCGATCAGCCCGCGTCGGTCACGGTCGGCTCGCGGCCAGCCCGGTGCCAGCCCACGGTCGGCCCGGCGTCGGCCCGCGGTCGGCCCGTGCCGGCTCGCGATCAGCCCGCGTCGGTCACGGTCGGCTCGCGGCCAGCCCTGTGCCAGCCCGTGGTCGGCTCGGTGTCGGCCCGCTGCCAGCCCAACGCCAGCCCATGGTCGGCCCGGTGGCAGCTCGCGGTCGGCCTGTGCGGCTCGCGGTCAGCCCGCGCAGGCCATGGTCGGCTCGCGGCCAGCCCGTGGTCGGCCCGGTGACAACCCACGGTCGGCCCGTGCCGGCTCGCGGCCAACCCACGGTCGGCTCGGTGTCGGCCCGCGGCCAGCCCAACGCCAGTCCATGGTCGGCTCGGTGGCGGCTCGCGGTCAGCCCGTACCGGCCGCGGTCAGCCCGCGTCGGGGCGGTTGAGGTAGGCCGAGGCCAGCGACAGCACGCATGCACAGCCGACGATCGCGCTCACCCACCACGGCAGTCCGGCCACGATGCTCCAGACGAAGCCCGCCGCCGCCAAGATGGCGACGAGGATGTTCCGGAACTGCAGCGGGGTCGGTTTGGCCATGCCGCCAGCCTCTCACGCGCCCGCGTCAGACCTCCGCGCGCTCCCCGGGTTCGAGCAGCACGAGCCGCTCGGCCAACCCGGCCGCCTCGAACTCCTTCCGCAGCACGTCCGGACCCTCGTGGAAGTGCTGCCAGCCCCGGAAGTGCAGCGGGACGACCTTCGCCGACCCGAGCACCTTCGCCGCCTCGACGGCGTTCTCGCTGGTCAACGTCAGCGGAGCCCCGTCGAAGAGCTTGGTGCGGGCGCCGCCGGCGAAGAGCACCGCGATGTCGACGCGGAACCGCGACGCGATCTCCCGCACCAGCCCGACCGACGCGTTGTCCCCGCTCACGTAGACCGTGGGCAGCCCGTCGCCGCTCAGCACGAACCCGGTGACCTCCCCGCTGACCTGCTCGGCCCCTTCCGGCCCGTGCAGCGCCGGGACGGCGGTGACCGTGAGCGGCCCGACCTGGGTCTCCTCCCAAGCCGCCATGCCGCGGGCGGTCCCGCCCAGCCGGCCGGCCCCGCTGGGCGTGATCAGCGTCAACGGCACCGTCGCCAGGTACGCGCGACCCCGGTCGTCGAGGTTGTCGGGGTGCTGGTCGTGGGACAGCAGCACGGCGTCCACCACGCCGACGGCCTCCTCGGTCAGCACCGACTCCTCGGTCTTGACCAGCACCCGCTCGCCGATGGGATGGTCGCCGGGCGGGTCGAACGTCGGGTCGGTGAGCAGCCGGACACCGCCCAGCTCCAGCAGTGCGGTCGGACCACCGGACAAAGTGATCGCGAGTTTCTCGGTCATACCGGGGCCAACAGCGGGAGCGGACGTTCCCTTCCCTAGGGTGCCGACTGCCTCCTCGAACTGATCACGCCGGTGTTGAACCCGGCCAGGTGCAGCCCGCCCGCGAACCGCGCGTGCTCGATCTTCACGCACCGGTTCATCACGACGTCCAGCCCGGCCTCACGGGCCCGGTCGGCCACCGGCTCGTGCCACAGCCCGAGTTGCAGCCACAGGGTCCGCGCGCCGGCGTCGATCACCTCGTCGGCCACCTGGGGCAGGTCGTCGTGCTTCCGGAACACGCTGACCAGGTCCGGTTCACCCGGCACGTCCTTGAGGGAGGCGTACACCGGCTTCCCGAACAGGGTGTCCAGCCGCGGGTTGACGAAGTTGACCTCGTAGCGCGTCGACGAGAGCAGGTAGGTGGCGACGAAGTAACTGGGCCGAGCTGGGTTGGCGGACGCGCCCACCAGAGTCACCGACTTCGTCCGGTTCAGGATCGCGCGCCGCTCGACCGCTCCGACCGCATGGGTCATCCGGCCACCGCCTTCCCCAGCGCCTGGTCGAGGTCCCAGAGGATGTCCTCGACGTCTTCGAGCCCGATCGACAACCGGATGAGATCGGGCCCGACCCCGGCCGCGGCCAGCTGCTCCTCCGACAGCTGCGCGTGTGTTGTCGACCCCGGGTGGATGACGAGGGTCCGCGCATCCCCGACGTTCGCCAGGTGGGACAGCAGTTCCACCGATTCGACGAACTTCTCGCCCGCGGCGCGCCCGCCGGTGATGCCGAACGAGAACACCGCGCCCGGCCCGGAGGGCAGGTACTTCTTCGCCAGGTCGTGGTGCTGGTGCGAGGGCAGACCGGCATACGACACCCACGCCACCCGGGGATCCGCTTCGAGGTACTCGGCGACGGCTCGGGCGTTGGCGACGTGGGCGTCCATCCGCTGCGGAAGCGTCTCGACGCCTTGCAGCAAAAGGAAAGCCGAGTGGGGCGAGAGCACGGCGCCGATGTCGCGCAGCTGCTCGGCGCGCAGCCGGGTGCAGAACGCGTATTCGCCGAAGTTCTCCCAATACCGGAGGCCGCCGTAACTCTCGACGGTCTCGGTCATCCGCGGAAACTTCCCGTTGCCCCAGTCGAACTTCCCGGATTCGGCGACGATCCCGCCGAGCGTCGTCCCGTGGCCGCCGAGGAACTTCGTCGCCGAGTGCAGCACGATGTCCGCGCCGTGTTCGATCGGCCGGCACAGGTACGGCGTTGCCAGCGTCGCGTCGACCACCAGCGGGATGTCGTGGGAGTGCGCCAGGTCCGCCAGCGCCGCGAGGTCGGCGATGCCGCCGCCCGGGTTGCCGATCACCTCGGTGTAGAGCAGCCGGGTCCGATCCGTGATCGCGGCCGCGTAGTCGCTGATGCCGCCGCTGACGAACGTCGTCTCCACGCCGAAGCGCCTGAGCGTGCCGGTGAGCTGCGTGACCGTGCCGCCGTAGAGACCGCTCGCGGACACGATGTGGTCGCCCGCCTCCGTGAGCGCGCTGAAGGTGAGGAACTCCGCGGCCTGCCCGCTCGCGGTGGCGACTCCGCCGATGGCGCCTTCGAGACTGGCGATCCGCTCCTCGAACGCGGCCACGGTCGGGTTGCCGATGCGGCTGTAGATGTTCCCGTACTTCTGCAGGGCGAACAGGTTCGCCGCGTCGGCCGCGTCTTCGAAGACGAAGCTCGTCGTCTGGTAGATCGGCACGGCGCGGGCGCCTGTCGCCGGATCGGGAGTTCCGCCCGCGTGCAGTGCGCGGGTGCGGAAGCCCCAGGTGCGTTCACTCATCGGTTCTCACCGTAACCGTCCTCCCCTTCGGATCGCCACGCCTTCCACGAGGTGGGCGAGGTCGTTTCGTGCTGCCAACGCTAGCACGATTTGGCATTCCGTGCGCTACACTCGAAAGCATGAAATGCGCTGCCTGTGGCAAGCCGCTGCCACCTCGCCAAGGATCCGGCCGAAATCGCCAGTACTGTGATGCCACGTGCCGGAGCGCCGCCCGCCGGCAACGCGAACACGTAAAGTCTGACTTGACACATCCGCCTCGTCAATACATCCTTGACACTGTGCCGAAGCACGAACCACTGGCCACGGTCGGCGAAGCGTTGCGGAAGGTCCGCGACGCGGAGGCGACGTTGCGCGACGCGGTGGACGCGGCCCGGACGGCCGGGCACACGTGGCAAGAGATCGGCGACCTGCTGGGCACCAGCCGGCAGGCCGCTTTCCAGCGGTTCGGCCGGCCGGTCGACCCGGCGACAGGAGCATCCATGGCGGAACTGAAGCTGCCCGACGCGGTGCGCCGCGCCGAAGGGCTGGTGGCGGAGCTCGTCGGCTGCCAGTGGCACGAAGTGCGCCGGGACTTCGACGACCGCATGCGTGCGGCGGTCGGCGAAGACGAGCTGCGGCTCGCCTGGGCGCAGGTGGCCGGAGCGGTCGGTCAGTACGAGCGGATGGGGGAGGCGTATGCGCGGAGCACGGGCGACTACACCATCGTCCACCTGCCGCTGGCCTTCGAGGCCGGCGAGCGGACCGTGCTGGTGACCTACCGCGAGGACGGTCAGGTGGCCGGGTTGTGGATCCGGCCGCCCGAGGAATAGCGGACAACCAAGGGGGAACCATGAAACCGCAAGGGGGAGCTGTGAAAACGGCGATAGTGGGTGTGGTCGCGCTACTGGCGCCGCTGGTGGCTCCGGCCGCCGGCGCCGCAGAGGTGCCGACGGCGGGCCAGCAGCTCGCGTGGGTGGTCGATGCGACCGGGCGCGTCCCGGTGGCCGACGCCGAGGTGCGGCAGCACGTCGCCGAGGTCATGCTGACGGCGGCCGGAGGCACGGCGGGTGTCAACGCCGCGTTCACCGGATTCGGCCGCCTCGAAGTGAAACGCGTCGTCAGCGAAGCACCGGACCACGTCGAGGCCGCGGTCCACGGCACCGCCGACGACTACCTGCTGGACCTGCACGTGGACCAGGCCGGGCTGATCGACGGGCTCCGCGCGACGCCGGACGACCCGGTGCCGTCGTCGTGGCCGGAGATCGACACCCAGCTCGCGGCGCTCGGCGCCCGGGTGTCGTTCGGCGCGTCGGAGATCCTCCCGGACGGGCGCTGCCGCGACGTGCACGGCGTTCGTGACAACGTGCAGCGGCCGTTGGGTTCGGCGTTCAAGCTGTACGTGCTGGGGGCGCTCGGCAAGGCGGTCGCCGAGCACAAGGCGTCCTGGACCGAGCAGCTGGCGATCCGCGACGACTGGAAGAGCCTGCCGTCCGGGGTGCTGCAGAACCAGCCCGCGGGCACGAAGCTCCCGCTGTCGGAGTACGCCGACAAGATGATCTCGATCAGCGACAACACGGCCACCGACCACCTGATCCACCGGCTCGGCCGGGATGCGCTGCAACGGCAGGTCGTGGCGTTCGGCAACCAGCGGCCGTCGGCGAACATCCCGTTCCTGACCACCAAGGCGCTGTTCGAGCTCAAGGCCACGCAGTACCCGGCTCGCGCCGACGCTTACCTGGCGTTGCCCCGCTGGGCACGTCCCGCGGCGGTGGCCGGGCTGGAACGGCTCCCGCTCACCGGGCTCACCGCGTGGCCGGCGCCCGAGAAGATCGACGACATCGAGTGGTTCGGTTCCCCGGACGACATCTGCCGCGCGTTTTCCGGGCTGCAGAAGGAGAACCAGCCGGAGATCGGGCACGCGCTGTCGCTGAACGACGGCGGGCTCGGGCTCGACCGGGCGAAGTTCCCGCAGGTCTGGTTCAAGGGCGGCAGCGAACCCGGCGTGCTGACGCTGAACTACCTGGCCCGCTCCGCGGACGGCCGGTCGTTCGTCACCAGTGTCATGGTGTCGGACCCGGTGGCGCCGTTGAACGAAGGTCACGTCGCGGCACGAGGAATCGCCGTCGCGAAGGGCGCAGTCGCGCTTCTCGCGGCTACGCTTCGTCCGTGACGGTGCGGTGGAGCCTGACGATCGACTGCGCGGGTCCTCGCGCGCTGGCAAGGTTCTGGGCGGTGGCCCTCGGCTACATCGAGCGGCCACCGCCCGCCGGCTTCGCGAGCTGGGAAGCCTGGTTCGCCGACCACGATGTGCCCGAGTCGGAGTGGGACGACGGTGCCTACCTGAGTGACCCTGAGGGCGTTCTGCCGAACCTGAGCTTCCTGAAGGTGCCCGAAGGCAAGGTCGTGAAGAACCGCGTCCACCTGGACGTCCAGGCCGGTGGTGGCCGGGAGGTCCCGTGGGACACGCGCTGGGAGCGCGTTGTCGAAGCGGTCGCCCGGCTCACCGCGGCGGGCGCGACGATCGTGCAGGAGTACGAACTCGACGGCCGTGCCGACCACATCATGATGGCGGATCCGGAGGGCAACGAGTTCTGCGTGCTCTGAGCCGTCGGGTCGTTGTTCGTCCGATGGCCCAGATCACGGGTGGAGTCGCGCGTTCGTGTCACATCGGCCTTCGCCGCGGGGTCTACTGCTGAGAGCCCCGGCGAAAGGAACAGGACACGGTGGACGAGCTGACCGAGCGGTTCGAGCAGGAGCGGCCGCGGCTGCGAGCGGTCGCCTACCGGATGCTCGGTTCGGCGAGCGAGGCCGACGACGCCGTCCAGGAGGCTTGGCTGCGGTTCGACCGCACCGACATGAGGGAGGTCGAGAACGTCGGCGCGTGGCTGACGACCGTCGTCGCGCGGGTGTGCCTGTCGATGCTCCGCACGCGTCGCAACCACCGTGAGGAGCCCTTGGACGGGCGGCTCGAGCCGGGCGAGGAGCGCCGGGACCCGGAGCAGGAGGCGGAGCTGGCCGACACGGTCGGGCTGGCGCTGCTGGTCGTGCTCGACTCGCTGGGGCCGGCCGAACGGGTCGCGTTTGTGCTGCACGACATGTTCGCCGTGCCGTTCGACGAGATCGCGCCGGTGATCGACAAGACCCCGGCCGCGACGAGGCAGCTCGCGAGCCGGGCCCGTCGCCGGGTCAAGGGCGGCGCCGCGGTGGACGCGGACCTGCCGCGACGGCGGAAGGTGGTCGAAGCGTTCCTGGCCGCGTCGCGCGGGGGTGACTTCGAAGCGCTGCTCGCCCTGCTCGACCCGGACGTCGTGCTGCACGCCGACCGGTTTGTCGGCCCGAGCCCGGCGCCGGTGGTGCTGCGGGGTGTCGAGAGCGTGCGCATGGGCGCGGTGCTGGCTTCCGAACGGGCCCGCGCCAGCGAACTGGCCCTGGTCGACGGCTCGCCGGGCTTGTTGCTGGTGCGCGAGGGACAACTCACGGTTGTCCTGTCGTTCGAGGTCGACGGCGACCGGATCACCGGCATCGAGGTCATCGCCGACCCGGAGCGGCTGCGCGAGCTGGAGGTGGCCGTTCTCGACTGAGGCCTGGTCAACCGAGAGCGGCGCGGAGGCGTGCTTCGCGCTCGGACGGCGTTTGCCGCGGACAGCTGACGCACTTGGGGTTGCCGACTTCGTAGATCAGGCAACACGAGGCCCGCCGCACGGCAGGCGTGCGCCCGACACGCACGAACCGCGGCTTCGGCAGATCGAGCCCGATCGCGGCCACCAGGGGCTCGGCCAGTGTCATGGCCAGCTCAGGATCCGGCGTCCAGAGCAGCCGGTTGCCGATCGAGTCGGTGGTGATGGCGCCCAGTGCGCGTTCACGAGCCCCGCTGACCTCGGCGATCGTGCTGACGGCGGTACCAAGCGCCCCGGCGAAGGCGGTGCCCAGCTCGGCCAGGCCACCGGAGAGTCGGCGGCTCGACCGGGCACCGAGGAACCGGCCATCGGCGACGAGGTCGAGCTCCATGGCGGCCAGGGAGGGATCGGCGAGGACAGTGTGGGCGGAGGGGGCGAGAGCCTGGCCCGTGAACGAGCGGGAAGGGACCGCTCCGGCGGAAGGACCGCCGGTGTCAGCCGGGGCCGGACTGCCTGCAGGGGCAACCCCCGCCCGGCCAGCCGATACCGGGGCCGTCGAACCGCCCCCGCCCGTCGGCACCTTCACCAGCCCCGCCGACACCGCCGCGACCAGGCTTTCCACCGCGGGCGCCACCAGCACCGACGAAAGCGAATACCACCAGATCGTCCCGAGCACCTCCGGCCTCGCGCAGCCGTACAGCTTCGCCGCGCCGCCGATGCGGGCCCGGACCCACTCCGGGTCCGCAAGCAGGGCTGCGGACGCGGTCCAGTCGGGCTTCACGACCTCCAGCCTGCCAGACCGCCACCTACCTCCCTCACAACCGGCGGTAGGTCGAGACCGTGAACGACAACGTCACCACCTGCGGCTCGCTGAGCGCGTCCAGGCGCTCGCGGCGGCCGTCGCGGTCGAGGTGGTGGGCCGTCGGGCCCATCTCCACCGCCTGGCGGACCTGGGTGGCCGTCAGTTCCGTCGTGTGGCGGACCGGGGTGCGGCTCGTGCGGGCGAAGTACTCGCCGAGGGTGCCGTCCAGGCGCTCCTGCTTGCGGTCGTCCACGGCCAGGACCAGGTCGCCCAGCTCACGGAGGTGGTCCGGGGCCGGGGCCGCGACCACCAGCAGGCCGCCAGGGCTCAAGACGCGGTGGAACTCCGGCCCGTTGCGCGGGGCGAAGACGTTCAGCACCACCGACGCCACCCCGTCGCCCACCGGCCAGGGCTCCCAGAGGTTCCACACCGCCGCGCCCAGCCGGTCGTGCGCTCGGGCCGCTCGGCGCAGGGCGACCGCCGAGACGTCCAGGGCCAGGCCGGCCACGAGCGGGGCTGCCTCCAGGACGTGGGCCAGGTAGTAGCCCGTGCCGGCGCCCGCGTCGATCACCAGGCCGTCGGTCTCCGCGCACACGCGCGCCAGCTCGTCCGCGAGCGGGCGGTACGCGCCCGATGCCAGGAAGTCCGCGCGGGCCGCGACCATCGGCGCCGTGTCCGCCGTTCCGGCCGGGATTCGCGCGTGCAACAGGTTCACGTAACCCTGGCGCGCTAGATCGAACGAGTGGCCGTTGTCGCAACGCAGCGTGCGATCGACTGCCCCGATCGGGGTGGCGCACACCGAACATCGCAATGCGTCGACGACCCGGGGTGGCAGTGGGTCATTCCCGTGGCCGGCTGAGGTCATGGGGATATTCGACCACGACGTTTCGCAACCGGACACTCCAGCACGGGTGGCGGGAAACCTGGCTGTAACAACCGGGCGTGGACAGTTCACGCGGGTGAAACCTCGCGAGCCGCCCCGTGAAACACCGCGCGCCAAAACTGCCTTCGCATGAACCCAGGGCACGGGAGGACGATGTGCTGAACGCAGGAGACACCGCGTGGGTATTGGCCAGCGCCGCGCTGGTCATGCTCATGACACCGGGATTGGCCTTCTTCTACGGCGGTATGGTCCGCGCGAAGAGCGTCCTGAACATGCTGATGATGAACTTCATCGCACTGGCGGTCGTGGGGGTGCTGTGGGCCCTCTACGGGTTCACGATGTCCTTCGGCGACGACGCTTTCGGCGGGCTGCTCGGTAACTTCCACTTCGCCGGCCTCGAAAACACCTTCGGCAAGCTGGCCGGCTTCGCGACCGCCGCCACCGACACGAGCCCGGCCGTCGCCTGGCCCGGCTCGGACGGCCTGCCGATCCTCGCTTTTGTGATGTTCCAGCTGATGTTCGCGATCATCACGCCCGCGCTGATCTCCGGCGCCATCGCCGACCGCGCGAAGTTCTGGGGCTGGACGCTGTTCGTCGTCATCTGGGTGACGGTCGTGTACTTCCCGGTCGCGCACTGGGTGTTCTCCTTCAACGGCTTCGTCGGCGAGAACTCCGTCGGCGGCTGGATCGCCAACAACCTCAAGGCACTCGACTTCGCCGGTGGCACCGCGGTCCACATCAACGCCGGCGCCGCGGGTCTGGCGCTGGCGATCGTGCTCGGCAAGCGCCGCGGCTGGCCGAAGGACACCGGGCGCCCGCACAACGTGCCGTTCGTGCTGCTCGGCGCGTCCCTGCTGTGGTTCGGCTGGTACGGCTTCAACGCCGGTTCGGCGCTGGCCGCCAACGACCTCGCCGCCGTCGCGTTCACCAACACCACCGTCGCCACCGCGGCCGCCGTGCTCGGCTGGCTGATCGTGGAGCAGCTGAAGTTCGGCAAGCCGACCACGCTCGGTGCGGCCTCCGGTGCGGTCGCCGGCCTGGTCGCCATCACCCCGGCGTGTGGTTTCGTGAGCCCGATCGGGGCCATCGCGATCGGCCTGATCGCCGGTGTCCTCTGCGCGCTGGCCATCTCGCTCAAGTACAAGTTCGGCTTCGACGACTCGCTCGACGTCGTGGGTGTCCACCTGGTCGGCGGCATCGTCGGCACGCTGCTGATCGGCTTCTTCGGCACCACCAGCGTCAACTCCCTCGGCGCCGACGGCCTGTTCTACGGCGGCGGGTTCACCCAGCTGGGCCGTCAGGCGATCGCGGCCTGCGCGGTGCTGCTGTACTCCTTCGTGTTGTCGTTCATCATCGGCTTCGTGATCAAGAAGGCGGGCGGCTTCCGCGTCAGCACCGAGGACGAGGTCAGCGGCATCGACGAGGCCCAGCACGCGGAGAGCGCGTACGACTTCACCGGGTCGGGCGGTGGCCTCGGCCAGCCGACGACCATCCCGGTCAAGACCGCCACCTCGCACGCGAAACTCGAGGAGAGCAAGGCATGAAGCTCATCACGGCGATTGTGAAGCCGTTCACGCTCGATGACGTCCGCTCCGCGCTGGAGCAGCTGGGCGTGCTGGGCATGACGGTGAGCGAGGTCCAGGGTTACGGCCGTCAGAAGGGCCACACCGAGGTCTACCGCGGTGCGGAGTACTCGGTCGACTTCGTGGCCAAGCTGAAGATCGAGGTCGTCACCGACGACACCAACGTGGAGAAGGTGCTCGACGCCATCACCACGGCCGCGCACACCGGCAAGATCGGTGACGGCAAGCTGTGGGTGACGCCGGTCGAGACGGTCATCCGGGTACGGACCGGCGAGCGCGGCACGGACGCTCTATAGGCGTCCGGGATGGCCGACGGGGGCGAACTGGTCAAGGCCACCGAGCGACTGCTCGAGGGCAGGCACGGGAGGCTGGGGGCGTCCGCACTGCGGGCGGCCCTGGTCGACCTCTACGAGTTCTGGCTGGGCAGGGGAGCCTCGGCGGCCGGCGTCGACACCGCGGAACCGGGTGTCGCGCTGGTCGCCGTGGGCGGGCTCGGCCGCCGGGAGCTGGTGCCGTTCTCCGATCTCGACCTGCTGCTGGTGCACAACGGCAACAGCAAGGTCGGCGAGATCGCGGACGCGCTCTGGTATCCCTTGTGGGACGCGAAAGTCGGGCTCGACCATTCGGTCCGCACGCCCGGTGAAGCGCTGAAGGTCGCTTCGGAAGACCTGCGGGTGGCCATGGGCCTGCTCGACGCCCGGCACCTCGCCGGGGACGCCGAGCTGGCCGGCCGCCTGGTTTCCGCGGCGCGTGACCAGTGGCGCCGCACCGCGCGCAAGCAGATCCCCGATCTGACGGCGTCGGTGCGGCAACGCTGGACCCGCAGCGGTGAGATCGCGCAGTCCGCGGAGCCCGATCTCAAGCACGGCCGGGGTGGCCTGCGCGACTTCGCCGTCCTGGAAGCCCTGGCGGCGGCGCAGCTCACCGCCCGCCCGGGCGAGGAGCTCCTCCAGGCCAAGGAGCTGCTGCTCGACGTCCGCACCGAGCTGCGGCGCGAGATCCGGCGCGAACGGGACGTCCTGTCCGCGCCGGAGGCCGAGCTGGTGGCCGCCGAACTCGGCTTCGGCGACCGCTTCACGTTGGCCCGCAAGCTGTCCGGTGCCGGACGCACGATCGCGTACGCGCTGGACGTCGCGTTGCGGTCCACTGTGGAGCCGCCGAAGTCGCGGTTCGGGCGGCGGCCGTCCCGCACGCCGCTCGCCGAAAACGTGGTGCTGCACGGGAACGAGGTCGCGCTGGCCCGCGACGCCGTCCCGGCGAAGGACCCGGCGCTGCTGCTGCGGGTCGCCGCCGCGTCGGCGCGCACGGGCAAGCCGATCGCGCTCGGCACGCTCAAGGCGCTGGCGGAATCGGCTCCGGAGCTGCGGGCGCCGTGGCCGGCCGAGGCGTTGAACGCCCTGGTCGAGCTGCTGGGCGCGGGGGAGGGCCTGGTCGACGCCGTCGAGTCGCTCGACCGGACCGGGCTCTGGTCCCGGCTGTTCCCCGAGTGGGGCGCGGTCCGCGACCTGCCGCCGCGCTCGCCGGTGCACCAGTGGACGGTCGACCGGCACCTCGTGCGCACCTGCGTCGAGGCGGCCAAGCTGACCACCACGGTCTCGCGGCCCGACCTGCTGCTGATCGGCGCGCTGCTGCACGACATCGGCAAGGGCCGCGACGCCGACCACTCCGAGCTCGGCGCCAAGATCTCCGCCCAGGTCGCGACCCGGCTCGGCCTCGACCCGGCCGCCGCCGCGACGGTGTCGGCGATGGTCCGCCACCACCTCCTGCTCCCGCACACCGCGACCCGCCGCGACATCAGCGAGCCGGCGACGGTGGCGCGTGTGGTGAAGACCCTGGACAGCGATCTCGTCCTGGTCGAGCTGCTGCACGCGCTCACCCAGGCCGACTCGCTGGCCACCGGCCCCGGTGTCTGGACGGACTGGAAGGCGCGGCTGCTCGCCGAGCTCGTCACCGGGTGCGAAGAAGTGTTGCGCGGCAAGGGGTTCACCGCGCCGGAGCCGATGGACGCCGAACAGCGCGAGCTCGTCGCGCAGGCCGTGGCGTCGGGCAACGGCGAGATCCGGATCAGCTCGCACGGCAAGGTCGTCACGGTGCTGCTTGCCGTGCCGGCGCGTGCAGAGCTCTTGGCGCCCGCGGCCGGCGTGCTGGCGCTGAACTCCCTGGAGGTGCATTCGGCGGTCCTGCGCGGGCACGACGGCGGCCGTGCCGGGGTCTTCACGGCGTCCCCGAAGTTCGGCTCGCTGCCGGAGGTGACGCTGCTGCGCGAGCAGTTCGCCCGCGCGGTCGCCGGCACGCTGCCGCTCACCCAGCGCCTCGCGGCGAAGGAGCGTGACTACGGCTCGCCCGACGCGGCCACGGTCGCGCCGAAGGTCCTCTGGTTCGACGACGAGACGAGCGGCCCGGACACGGTGGTCCTCGAACTGCGCGCCGCCGACCGGATCGGCCTGCTGTTCCGGGTGGCGGGCGCCCTGCGGCGCTGCAACGCCGAGGTGCGCTGGGCAAAGGTCGCGACGCTGGGCGGCGCGGTGGTGGACTCGTTCGCGGTGACGCCCCGCAGCGGCCGCATCGAGCCGGGCTGGCGTCGTGAGGTCGAGCAGGCGGTGCTGGCCGCGGCTTCCTGATCGGGCCTTGCCTGAGCGGACCGCTCAGGCAAGGTCACACCAGCGCGACCGCGGGTTCGCCGAACCACGTCGTCAGCGCGTTTTCCAAGCCGGGCCCGCCGTTCCAGATCACGTACCCATCGGGCCGGACGAGCTGGGGAGCATCGCCGTGCCGGGTCTCGACCCGGTCGCCCCATCCCTCGGGGAGTGCTGCGCCCACCAGCACGGCCCGGCCGTCCGACGCGGCCGGGATCTCAGCCCGGCCGAGGACACCCGGGTAGGTCAGCCCGAGGCCCGAGATCTCCATCGCGACCGCCCGCCGCGCTTCCGGCACGGCGAGCAACCCGGTCACGATCTCCCGCACCGCCGCCGCATCCGGATCGGGCACGCCCAGCACCGCCTGCGCGCGAGTGCTGAGCAGCACCCGCGCGGCGACCGGATGCCGTTCGTCGTGGTAGCTGTCGAGCAGGCCGTGCCCGCGGATCTCCGCCGCCAGCTTCCAGCCGAGGTTCACCGCGTCCTGCAGGCCCAGGTTGAGCCCCTGGCCGCCGACCGGGAGGTGGATGTGCGCGGCGTCGCCCGCGAACAGCACCCGGCCGTGGCGGTACCGCTCCAGCTGCCGTGCCGCGTCGCCGAACCGGGACGCCCACAGCACTTCGCCGACCTCGACCCCGGGACCGTGCGCCGCGGTGAGTGCCCGCTGCAGCTCGTCGGCCGTGACCGGGGTGCCGCGGTCGAGCCGTTGCTGCTCTTCGCCGAAGACGATCGTGCGGTGGCGGCCGCCCGACAGCGGGAGCAGGTAACCGGACGAGCCGGCCGGCAGTGACCAGGCCTCGGCCAGGCCGGCGGGTTTCGCGGCGAGCGTGACGTCGGCGACGACCAGCGAGACGCGGGCCGGGGTGCCCGGGAACGCGGCGCCCAGCAGCGTCCGGACCGTGCTGTGGCCGCCGTCGGCCGCCACGAGCCACCCGGCGCGGTGCGTGCGTCCGCCCGCGGTGACGGTGACGCCGTTGTCGTCCTGCGTGACAGCGGTGACGCCCGCACCGCGCAGCACCGGGGTGCGCAGCCGCGCCTCGATCGCGGCCGCGACGTGGACCTGCTCGACGCCGAGCTGGTACGGGAAGCGCGTCGGCAGGTCCGTGTAGTCGATCGGGACGCCGGAGAAGTGCCCGGCGGGCAGCTTCGCCTGGACGTGCGGCTCGATGGCGGTGAGCAGGCCCCGGTCGGCCAGCACCTCGACCGACCGGGGCTGCAGGCCGAGCGCCTTCGACTGCGTTGTGGGCTTTGTGTCGCGTTCCAGGACCAGCACGTCGAGCCCGGCGCGTTCCAGCTCGAACGCCGTCAGCAGGCCGGTCGGGCCGGCGCCCGCCACCAGGACGTCAGGCATCGAGGTTCTCCTTCTTGAGGTACCAGACGTGCCAGCCGATCAGGAGCGCCAGCGCGCCGAACCACGCCACGTTGGTGACCAGCGCGATGAGGTCGATCGGCAGGGTGTAGACGAGCACGATGTGCAGCACCGCGCCGGCTAACAGCACTGCACCCCAGGCGGCCGTGTTGATCCGCAGGCCGCGCCGGAAGCGGGCGTCGGTCTCCCAGCGGCCCGCCCAGGCGTCCGCTCCTTCGGCACCGCGCTTGACCTCGGCGATCGTGCGGCCCAGCGTCAGCTGCGCCGGCCGGCCGACGAACACCGAGACCAGCATCCAGGCGCCGAAGACGCCACCCAGGGCCGCGGTCCAGCCTTCGCGGATCACCAGCGTGCGCGGGTCGTCCGAGAGCAGGCCCAGCACCACCGACAGCACCATGACGCTCAGCGTCACCAGCGCGACGAGGTCGACCTTCCGGTTGCGCACGATCGTCCACAGCACGTACGGCGCGGCGACCAGGACGCCGGCCATCAGCGCCCACCACTGGTCCACGCCGGCGGCACGCAGGCCGTAGAACAGCGCCATCGGCACCAGCACTTCGAACACCACGGTCAGCACGTTGGCGCGGACCAGCCGGCGCAGGCCGGCGTCGGGCTCGGACTTCGCTTCGATCATCATGCGGATCCCCCAGCGGATTCGGGTGCGGTCGCCCGCACGTAGAGGTCGGCGAGCTCACGGCCGATGCGCGTGAGCTCGGCGGGTTCCAGCCCGGCCGCGGCCGCTGTCGAGACGACGGCGTCGAGGCCGGCGGTTAAGGCGAGCGCCGTCGTCCGGGCGTCGAGCGGGCCGAACGCGCCCGCCGCCCGCCCGGTGCGGAAGTGCTCTTCGAACAGCGCGAGCCGCCCGTTGACGCCCGCGCTCTGCGAACCGGCGTTCTTCACCAGGTCGATCAGCGCGCGGACTTCGGCCGGGTGCTCGCCGACGAGTTCGACGTTCGACTCGACGTAGGCCCGCAGCTGCGCGACGTGCCCGACGGCGGCGTCGATGCGCGGCTGCATGAACGCGCCGGTGACGAGCTCGATCTCGGCGACGCACGCCGCGAGCAGGTCGTCCTTGCCCGCGAAGTGGTAGCTGATCATGCCGGTGCTCGACAGGCCCGCCTGCTTCGCGATCCGGCTGAACGACGCCTTCGCGTAGCCGGCCTCGGCGATCACTTCGATCGCCGCCCGCACGATCTGGGCCCGCCGGCCGGACTCGGTGAAGGTTCTTGCTCGCATGAGCAAAATTTAGCTCAGCCGAGCAAAAATGACAAGTCGCCTGGTCAGCGGCAGGACGAGGGGGAAGCAGCTGTGCTGTAGTCGTCGAGATGCTCTGAGCGACGGGCTGACGCGGGCGGCGCAGTGCGGGCCGGTGTTGACCACGGCCGCTCGAACGATGCGGTAAACCTTGTAACAGTCGGCGTCTTCTCGCCGAGATGTCCCGCATGGCCGGGACAAAAATCCAAGCAGCGGAACACACAGTCGGCGAGATCTTCACCGACGACTACCACTTCACGATCCCTCGCTATCAGCGCCCGTATGCGTGGACGACCGACCAGGCAGGGGAGATGTTCGACGATCTTCTCGCCGCTTCTCGCGCCAAGGATTCGCTCACCGAAGCCGATCCTTACTTCCTTGGCAGCATCGTGCTGGTCAAGGCGGAAAAGCGAGCACTGGCCGAGGTGGTCGACGGGCAGCAGCGCCTCACCACTCTCACGGTGCTTCTAGGCGTTCTCCGCGACTGCGTTTCAGCTCCTTTCGCCGAATCACTGGAGAGCCGGATCTTCCAGAGGGGAGACCCGATCAAGCGGACTGCGGATCAACCCCGTCTCCGCCTGCGGGACCAGGACCAGGGGTTCTTCGAGAAGTACATCCAGGAACGAGAGGGGAACGCCCAGCTCACGTCCTTGGTGAACGTGCGACCCGACAGCCGGGCGCGCCTGGTCGAGAACGCGCTGCAGCTCAAGTCCCGGCTGAGCGAGCTGGAAATGGTGGAGCGCGAGCGGCTGGTTTCGTTCATCGACCAGCACACGTACTTGGTCGTCGTGTCGACTGCCGACTTCGAGTCGGCCTACCGCATCTTCTCAGTGCTCAACGAGCGCGGCTTGGATCTCACGCACACCGACATCTTGAAGGCGGAGATCATCGGCTCGATCCCCGAAACCGAGCAGGACGCCTACACAACCAAGTGGGCTCAGGAGGAAGACGATCTCGGCCGCAGCGACTTCGGTGATCTCTTTTCCCACATCCGCATGGTGTACGCGAAGACGAAGGCACGCGAGTCGATCCTGAAGGAGTTTCGCGCGTCGGTCCTGCAGCGCGTCTTGGACGGCAAGAAGTTCATCGACGACGTGCTGGTTCCGTACTCGGACGCCTACGAAGCAGTCACGCGCGCGAGCTACGCCGGAGGACCTGACGCAGAAGCGATCAACAGACTGCTGGGCTGGTTGAAGCTGCTCGACAACACGGACTGGGTTCCGCCGGCCATCAGCTACTTCGCTCGTCCGACTGTTGACTCCGCGGAGCTTTTTCGCTTCCTGGTCGAACTCGAACGGCTCGCGGCGAGCATGCTCGTCCGCCGGGTGGACATCACCCGCCGGGTCGAACGTTACGGCCGCGTCCTCGACTGGATGGAGAAGGAACGTGACCTCTACTCGGACGAGTCCCCGCTCCAGTTGTCCGCCGACGAGCGCTCGGAGACCGCTGCGAAGCTGAACGCCGAGATCTACACAGTCACGCGGATTCGTCTCTACGTGCTGCTACGTCTCGATTCTGCTCTATCGGACGGTGGGACGAGCTACGATCACTCCCCGCTGATCAGCGTGGAGCACGTTTTGCCCCAATCGCCCGCAGCCGACAGCGCGTGGACCACGACGTTCACTCCCCAGCAGCGGGCGTATTGGGTTCACCGGTTGGCGAACCTCGTCCTGCTTTCGAAGCGGAAGAACTCTCAGGCCGGAAACCTCGAGTTCGAAGTGAAGAAGACGAAGTACTTCGAAAAGACGAGTTGGCCGCCGTTCGTCCTGACCGGACAGGTACTCGACAGCCCGAAGTGGACTCCGGCCGTGCTCGAAGAACGCCAAGCGATTCTGCTGAGGGTCCTGGGCGATCTTTGGCGGCTGGACCCTGGCGGCCTCGCCGTTTCCTAGGCGGTCGCGGTGCCGTCGACGACCTGGTTGCGGCCCGCGTCCTTGGCTCGGTACAGCGCCTTGTCGGCGGCCTGGAGGAGCCGCTCGACGGCCGTGCCGCCGTCGGGGTAGGTCGCCACGCCGATGGATGCCGACAGCGAGGCGATCACGCGGATGTGGCTGCCGTCCTCGTACTCGACCTGCAGGGACTCGATCGCCGACCGGATGCGCTCGGCGACCGCCAGTACCGCGGCCGGGCCGATGTCCGGGAGCAGGACCACGAACTCCTCGCCGCCGAAGCGGCCGACCGAGTCGTAGTCGCGGACCGCGCTCTTGATCGACGCCGCGACGGCGCGCAGCACCGTGTCGCCGGCCAGGTGGCCGTGCGCGTCGTTGATCAGCTTGAAGTGGTCGAGGTCGATCATCAGCACGCCGAACGTGCTGCGGGAGCTGCGTTGCGCCCGGGCCAGCTCACGTGAGGCCAGCAGGTGCCAGCCGGTCGTGTTGAACAGGCCGGTCTTCTCGTCGGTCGTCGCCGCGATCTCCAGCTGCTTGATCAGCACCGCCCGGTGCAGCACCAGCAGCGGCGGCACGATCGCGACGGCGAGCGCGGGCAGCGTCGCCAGCGTCAACGCCGTGAGCAGGCCCAGGCAGAGCGTCGCCACCTCGAGGAGGTTGTCGCCGAGACCGCCGAAGAACGCCTTCACGGAGCGCTTCGTGATCGTCAGCGCCGGGACGATCGTGATCGCCGAGACCAGGAAGTACGCGACCGCGGCGAGCGTGATGGCCGTGACGCCGCGCCAGCCCGACGTCAGCGCCGTGTACATGTCGGGGACGCCGAGGCGGCTCAGGACCAGCTCGGCGGCGTAGCAGGTGACGACGACCAGCGTCGCGTTCAGCGTCGTCCGGAACGGCGGCACGCGCTTGATCCGCGCGAGGCTGCGCGTCGCCAGGTGCACGTACAGGACGGCGACCAGCGCGGTGCCGAGCGCGGGCGGCAGGAGCAGCACGCCCGCGAACGTCCAGACCGACGTCAGGTTGATGTGCGGGGTGTCGGACACCAGCCGCCGGACGCGCTCGATCTGCCGGCCCAGCTCCGCCTGCAGGACGCCGAGCGCGGCGAGGACCCCGAAGACCACCAGGTCCCAGGCGTCCACCGGCACCACGACGGCGGTCCAGACGGTGGCCACGAGGGCCACGGACTCGACGAGGAAGCAGTAGAAGATCAACGTCGGCCGCTGCCGCCAGAGCGTCCAGCGCGCAGGACGGGGCACCCCTCGGATCCGGCCCGCTCGGGGCTCGGCCGGACGGGCGCCGTCCATACTCAAGGCGGTGCAACTCCCCTGGTGATCCGACGATCCGCGTCCACCCCACCACACCGGGCGGCCGCGATCGACGATTGCCACACGATCGGAGCAGTGAAGGGAGGCCGCCGCCATGCGCAACCGCGAGTCCTGAGGCCCCGACGTCCGATTTTCCGCACCGGACCAGTGAGGGAGGCCGTCATGCGCAACCGCGAGTCCTGAGCACACCGCCGCCCGCCCGTCACGACGCGCGAGAGGAGAGCTGTTGTGCGCAACCGCGAGTCCTGAACCCCGTCGCACACCGTCCGTTTCCAGCCGGAGAGGGGATCGTCACCATGCGCAACCGTGAGTCCTGAAATCCCGCGGCCCGGGTGGGCCGCCTACGCGGTCGCGCCGCCGTCGACCACGAGGTCGTGCCCGACGGTGAACGCGGCCTCCGCCGAAGCCAGCCACAGCACCGCGGCGGCCACTTCGGCGGTGGCGCCCACCCGGCCCAGCGGAATCGCGGTAGCGAGCCGCGCAGCACGATCGGCGTCGGTCTCGCCGGGACGCCGGGACATCTCCGTGTCCGTGGCGCCGGGGCTGACCGCGTTGACGCGGACGCCCTCGGCGATGTGGTCGCGGGCCGCGGTCCGGGTCAGCGCGCTCACCGCGGCCTTCGACGCGGCGTAGGCCGCCATGTTCGGCAGCCGGCCGTGCGCGCCGATGTTCGACGCCATGTTGACGATCGCGCCGCCGCCGTGCGCCCGCATGTAGGCGATCTCGTGCTTCATCGACAGCCAGGTGCCGGTGACGTTCGTGGCCATCACCGCGGCGAAGCCGTCCTCGCCGAGGTCGGCCACCGGGGCCGGCGCCCCGAGGATGCCCGCGTTGTTGAACGCGACGTCCAGGCCGCCGTGCCGCGCGACGACCGTCCCGACCATCCGCGCGACGTCGGCGGAGTCGGTGACGTCCACGACGACCGCGCTCGCCGTGCCGCCGGCGGCTTCGATCTCCTTCACCGCCGACGCGAGCCGCTGCTCGTCGCGCCCGGCCACGACCGCCGTCGCGCCCTCGGCGGCGAACGCCCGCGCCGTCGCGCGCCCGATGCCCGAGCTGCCGCCGGTCACCAGGACGATCTTGTCCGCGAACCGTGCCGCCATGTCTGCCTTCTTTCTGATCCGATCAGTCTTGAATGAGGAGGCGCATCGCCTGGGAGACGGCCGCGTTCAGCCGGCTCGCGGCGTCGGCGCCCTTGCCCAGGACGCGCAGGCCCTGGAGGACGGTGAGCAGGAACCGGGCGAGGCTCGCCGGGTCGCTGCCGCCGGGGAGCTCGTCCTGTGCCTTGGCGCGTTCGAGCGCCATGGTGAGGGCGACCTCGAGGGTGTCCCAGCTGCGTTCCACGACGCGGGCGACTTCGGGGTCACGGGGGAGCAGCTCGATCGCCGCGTTGACGACAAAACAGCCGATCGGCCCGGCTTCCCCCAGTATGTCCGCGACGTAGCCCTCCAGGAGCCGGCGGACCGCGGGCACCCCCGGACCCGGCTGCGAGAGGTCCGCCATGACCCGCGCGTCGGTCTGGTCGGCGTAGCGCTTCAACGCCGTCACGTAGAAGTCGTGCTTCGTGCCGAAGGTCGCGTACAGGCTCGCCTTGGCGACGCCGAGGTGCGTGACGAGGTCGCTGACCGACGTCGCCTCGTACCCCTGACGCCGGAAGAGCGCCAGTGCGGCGTCGCACGCTTCGCCGACGTCGAACTCCTTCACCCGGGACATGATCAAAACTCTAGCCTTATCGAGAACGCTCGGTCAAATAAGTGGACGGCGGTGTGTCGAGTCCGATGACACGGCGTGCGGTGGCACTATGGCTGCTCGGACCGGCCGGAGGGGGTGCGCGATGCAGGACCTGCCGCGGCTGACGCTGCCGCCCACGGTCGTCGCCACCCACCTGCGTTCGTGTGCCGAAGACCTCGCCGCGGGCCTGCGCGCCGGCGGCCCGGGCGCCACCACCAGCGAGCTCGTCGACGTCGTCGCGCAGCTGGTGGCCGGTCAGGAAGCCCTCTCGCACGCGCTCGCCGGCCTTGCCGCCCGGGTCGAAGGCGGCGGCGACGTGCTCGCCGCGGCCCCGCCGCTGGACGTCGAGGTCGTCACCGAAGTGCTCCGCGCGGCGGCCATCGCGGCCCGCTGTTCGGCCGAAGCGCTCGACGAGGTCACGCCGTCGTTCGAATGTGTGAGCGAATCCGTCGCGCCTGACACCCGTTTGTAGGTGTGGACGCGCGAGGCCGTCCGCCTAGCCTGGGCGCTGCGGAGGTGTCGCATGCGAGCGGTGTGGACGGGCACGATCGGGTTCGGGGACTACGCCGTTCCGGTGAAGGCGTACAGCGCGACCGAGGAACACGAGATCCCGCTCCACCAGGTCCACGAAGCCGACGGCGGCCGGGTGCGCGTGAAGCGCGTCTGCGAGGTCGACGGCGAAGAGGTGCCGCCCGCGGAGATGGTCCGCGGTTATCCCGTGCCCGGTGGCGACGTCGTGCTGCTGTCGGACCACGAGCTCGCGTCACTCCCGATGCCCGGTCGCACGATCGCCATCCGCGGGTTCGCCCCGCTCGCCGACGTCGACCCGATCTGGTTCGCGAAGAGCTACTACCTCGAGCCCGAGCCGGCCGGCACCAAGCCGTACGTGCTCTTCAGCGAGGCGCTCCAGCAGTCCGGCCGGATAGCGCTGGTCACGGTCGCGCTGCGCCGCCGCGAGACGCTGGGCGCGCTGCGCGTGCGCGACCAGGTGATCGTGCTCGAGACGATGCTGTGGCCGGACGAGGTGCGCGTGCCCGACTTCCCGTTCCGGCACGCCGACGTCGACATCCGGCCCGGTGAGCTGCGCCGCGCGGTGAACCTCGTCGAGGAGCTGACCGGCGAGTTCGACCCCACGCGTGTGCCCGACCGTTACCGCGAAGCGCTTCAGGCGTTGATCCGCTCGAAGATCGACGGCGCCGAGGTCGTCCAGCCCACGGCCGCCGAGCAGGACGAAGGCGTCACGCGTCTCCTGGCGGCGCTGCAGGCGAGCGCGTCCGAAGCGGAGGACGTGCGCAACGCGGCCGTCGCGAAAGCCAAGGCCGCCGCTTCAAGGGCGGCGAAGGCGCGTACGACGGCGAAGCGCGCGGCGTCACGTAGTCGCACGAAGACGTCTTGAGTATTACTACCCACGGGTAATTGAGGGTTCTCCCACTGCTGGCCGGCCGCCCCGCGCGGCAAACTTTGTCCTGCCGGCGGATACCGGATCGCCGGCGAGGGGGTTCGGACGGCCCCTGGGGAGGTGAGCCGTCCGGGCACCGGGGTTCCGGGGCGGGCCGACGGAGGAGCGGCCCGTTTCGGGACCCGCGTTCACACCGCGGGGAGGCGGTGTGAGCCAAGGGGGTGTCTTGAAGGCCGCCGCGGAGGGATCGAGGGGTCTCCGCGGCGGTCTTCAGGCGTATTGTCAGGCCCCAGTAGGATGGGAGGTGCGATGACATCCTCGGTCTATTTGCTCGGGTCCGGCTTCAGCCGTGCTATCAGTGAGCACATGCCGACTATGATGGGACTTTCCGCGGCGACTCAAGCGGACTTGAGTGCGCGCGGATTACCCTCACTTCCGGGACAAGGTTCGCCACTGGCTGACAATTTTGAGCAGTGGCTGAGCTACCTCATCGAAGAGCCGCCTTGGTTGTCGGACGGACAGAAGCTCCGAAATCGTGGTGCATTCAGTGACGTCGCCGAGAGTCTATATCTGGTGCTGTCTGCGTTGCAGACTCAGGTTACTGCGGGGTCGGCGCCAGACTGGCTGATTCGACTTGTTCGATACTGGCAAGAAATCGGCGCTACGGTGATCACTTTCAACTACGACTTGCTCGTCGAAAAGGTCTGGTTAGCCGCCAACCCAGGAAGATATTGGGGCGACTTCTACACGGTT
Source organism: Amycolatopsis sp. NPDC104863 (assembly GCF_055582965.1). Classification (NCBI taxonomy): domain Bacteria; kingdom Bacillati; phylum Actinomycetota; class Actinomycetes; order Pseudonocardiales; family Pseudonocardiaceae; genus Amycolatopsis; species Amycolatopsis sp. NPDC104863. The sequence continues at coordinate 170,001 of NZ_JBVJOW010000010.1, read as the reverse complement.
CCGGTTGCTCCGATCGGCACACGGGCGGCGGCCGTCCTGGGAAGTGATCCGGATGACAACGGGCTGCGGTTGCTGAAGCTTCATGGGTCTCTGAATTGGCGTTACTCGGGACCTTCGAGCCCGGCGGGGGATCAGGTTTTCGATGTCGGATTCTCTCCTTGGGGAGATGGAGCCGCTGCTTTCGACAGTGACGAGAAGCTGAGCGCGGACAAGGTTCCGATGATCGTCCCGCCTGCTGCTGTCAAGAGTCCGTACTACGTCAACAACATGATTAGAGCGTTGTGGCGCCAGGCTGCAGAAGCCCTCAGGAAAGCCGATGAACTCGTGATCATGGGGTTCAGTCTTCCGCTGTCGGATCAGATTGTCAGTTCAATGCTCGCGACCGAGCTGAGTGATGATGCCGCGATCGTCCCTGTCGACCACGGCCGAGGCGTCGTCGACAATCTGAAAAGGATCTTCAATGAAGATCGGATTGTAGTTGACTACGCTGGATTGGGTGACGCAGCCGTGTCGAAATGGGTCGAGACCAGAGCCAATCTCGCGGACTAACTTCAGGCGTCCGCGACGCGCATCAGCAGCTCCGACGCCAGCTTCAGCAGCTGCCGTTCGGTCGGCGAGAGCGTCGACTCCAGTGCCGTCGCCAGCCAGCGTTCGCGCTGGATGCTGTACTGCCGCAACACCGTCAGGCCGTCCGGGGTGATGCTGATCAGCGACCGGCGGCCGTCCGCCGGGTCGGTCGTGCGGGTGACGAGCTCGCGTTCGGTCACCCAGGCGAGGATCCGGGTCAGCGACTGCGGCTGCAGCCGTTCCGCCTCGGCCAGCTCGGTCGGCGTGTGCGTGCCCGCCCGGTAGAGCCGGCTCAGCACCGCCAGCACCGCCGGGCCGGGGCCGTTCGGGTCACGCTCGGCGCGCATCCGCCAGTTCAGCCGCCCGACGCCCTCGCGGACCCGCCACGCCAGGTCGGCCAGCTCGGGGTCCGCGCTGACGGGTGAGGCGACGTCGGGTTCGGGCTGCATGAGCCCAGATTAGGCGGTTCCCCGGACCAGCCGGGCATAACGCCCGTCGCGCGCCAGCAGCTCCTCGTGCGTCCCGTGTTCGGCGATCCGGCCCTCGTGCAGCACCACGATCTGGTCCGCGTGCTCCACAGTGGACAGCCGGTGCGCGATCGTCAGCGTCGTGCGGCCCGCGGCCAGGCGGTCCAGCTCGGCCTGCACCGAGCGCTCGGTGCGGGTGTCGAGCGCGCTGGTCGCCTCGTCGAGGATCAGCACCGGCGGGTTGCGCAGCAGGATCCGGGCGATCGCCATGCGCTGCTTCTCACCGCCGGAGAAGCGGTAGCCGCGCTGGCCGACCACGGTGTCGTACCCCTCGGGCAGCCCGGCGAGGGTGTCGTGGATGTGCGCGGCCTTGGCGGCCGCCTCGACCTCCTCGTCGGTCGCGTCCGGCTTTGCGAAGCGCAGGTTCTCGCGGACGGTGTCGTGGAAGAGGTACGTCTCCTGCGACACCATCCCGACCCCGGCGGCCAGCGACGCCAGCGTCACGTCGCGGACGTCGGCGCCGTCGATCGTCACGGACCCTTCGCTCACCTCGTAAAGCCGCGCCACCAGGTACGCGAGCGTCGTCTTGCCGGAGCCGGTCGAGCCGACGAGCGCCGTTGTCGTCCCGGCCGGGACGTCCAGGTCGATGTCCGCCAGCGTCAGCGGCCCGGATTCGTCATAGCGGAACGACACCCCGCGCATCGCGACGTCGCCACGGCGCACCTCCAGGCGGCCCGCGTCCGGCTTGTCGGTGATCTCCACCGGCAGGTCGAGGACCTCGAAGATGCGGCCGAACAGCGCCTTCGACGTCGCCACGTTCTGCCCGATCGTCTGCATCGCGCTGGCCGGCGCGACCAGCCGGTTGAGCATGCTGGTGAACGCCACGACGGTGCCGAGCGAGATCGGCGACGCGCCGCCGGCGAGCGCCAGCCCGGCGATCCAGTAGACCAGCGCCGGGATCACCGTCAGGCTCATCGCCCGCGACGCGGTCTGCCAGCGCCCGGCCAGCGCGGCGGCCCGCTCCAGCGTCGCGATCTCCCGCGACTCCGCGCCGAAGCGGTCGCGCATCGCCCGCTCGTTGCCCATCGTCTTGGCGAGCAGCACGCCGGTGACCGACAGGGACTCCTCGACCATCGTCGTCAGCCGGGCCATCCGGCGGGTCCGGCCGCGGGCCAGGTTCCGCCGCCGCTTGCCCAGCCGCAGCGTGAACAGCAGGAACAGCGGTACGACGACCAGCGACAGCAGCGCGAGCTGCCAGTCGAGGGCGACGAGGGCGACGGTGATCGCGATGGTCGTGGTCGCGTTCTGCGCCATCGACCCGGCGGTCGTGGTGATGACGTTGTCGACACCGCCGATGTCGTTGAACACCCGCGAGAGCACTTCGCCGCTCTTCGTCCGCGTGAAGAAGCCGAGGGACATCCGCTGCAGGTGGCCGTAGACCGACACGCGCAGCTCGTTCATCACGCGTTGCCCGATCGTGTTGGACAGGCCGGTGGTGGCCACGCCGAGGGAGCCGCTGCCGACCGCGCAGACGATCATCCCGGCGGCCAGCAGGCTGATCAGGAGCGTGTCGCGGTGCGGCAGGGCGGTGTCGAGGATCTCGCGCAGGAGGAACGGCGACACGACGCCGAGCCCGGCCTGCAGCACGATCAGCGAGAACAGCGCGGCCAGGGGCCCGCGGTGCGCGTGGAACAGCCCGGCGATCCGCCGGAGGGGGACCGGCTCGTCGGTGTCGACGGCCGGTTCGGCGAGCGAAGGCCGGGGTCTGGTCGCGGAAGTCATACACGTATGTTTACTTATCTCGGAGACGTATGCCAGTCATTTTCCCGATGTTGCCGGTCAGGTACTACGTGCACGCGTACTGATCGGGTGCACGACTTTTGCGTACCCGCGAGGCGGGGAAGCCCGAGCGACTACCCTCGGAGGTGCCGGCCTCGTCCGGCGCGCCACTCTCGACCCAGCTGGAGCGTGCACACCCGTGTTCGACACCCTCTCCGATCGGCTCACCGCCGCCCTTCAGACGCTCACGCGCAAGGGCAAGCTGTCCGACGCCGACATCGACGCCACCGCGCGCGAGATCCGCATCGCGCTGCTGGAGGCCGACGTCGCCCTCGGCGTGGTCAAGACCTTCATCGCGAGGATCAAGGAACGGGCGAAGGGCGCCGAGGTCTCCCAGGCGCTCAACCCCGCGCAGCAGGTCATCAAGATCGTCAACGAGGAGCTCGTCGGGATCCTCGGCGGCGAGACCCGGCGGCTGAACCTGGCCAAGAACCCGCCGACCGTGATCATGCTCGCGGGCCTGCAGGGCGCCGGTAAGACGACGCTCGCCGGCAAGCTCGCGCTCTGGCTGAAGAAGCAGGGCCACGCGCCGATGCTCGTCGCCTGCGACCTCCAGCGCCCCAACGCCGTCACGCAGCTGCAGGTCGTCGGCGAGCGTGCCGGCGTCGTCACCTTCGCGCCGGAGCCGGGCAACGGCGTCGGCGACCCGGTCGACGTCGCCCGCCGCGCCATCGCCGAGGCCAAGCACGCGCAGCACGACGTCGTCGTGGTCGACACCGCGGGCCGCCTGGGTGTCGACGAAGAGCTGATGAAGCAGGCCGCCGACATCCGCGACGCCGTCCAGCCGGACGAGACGCTGTTCGTCGTCGACGCGATGATCGGCCAGGACGCCGTGACCACGGCCGAGGCGTTCCGCGACGGCGTCGGCTTCACCGGCGTGGTGCTCACGAAGCTCGACGGTGACGCCCGCGGTGGTGCCGCGCTGAGCGTTCGCGAGGTCACCGGTCAGCCGATCCTCTTCGCCTCCAACGGCGAGAAGCTCGAGGACTTCGACACCTTCCACCCGGACCGGATGGCCTCGCGCATCCTCGGCATGGGTGACGTCCTGACCCTGATCGAGCAGGCCGAGCAGGCCTTCGACCAGGACCAGGCCGAGAAGGCCGCCGCGAAGCTGTCCAGCGGCCAGCTGACCCTGGAGGACTTCCTCGAGCAGATGCTCGCGGTCCGCAAGATGGGCCCGATCGGCAACCTGCTCGGCATGCTCCCGGGCGCCGGTCAGATGAAGGACCAGCTGGCCCAGGTCGACGACAAGCACCTGGACAAGCTGCAGGCGATCATCCGCGGCATGACCCCGGCCGAGCGCGACGACCCGAAGATCATCAACGGCTCGCGGCGGCTGCGCATCGCCAACGGCTCCGGCGTCACCGTCCGCGAGGTCAACGACCTGGTCAACCGGTTCTTCGAGGCCCGCAAGATGATGGCCCAGATGGCCGGCCGGTTCGGCTTCGGCGGCGGGGGCGGCGGCTCCAAGTCACGCAAGGGCAAGAAGGGCAAGAAGGGCCGCGGCCCGACGCAGCCCAAGGTCCGCGGCGGCTTCCCCGGCGGCATGCCGATGCTGCCCCCGGGTGGCGGGATGCCGGGCGGCGGTGGCATGCCCGACCTGTCGAAGCTGGGCGGGATGAACGACGTCCCGGGCTTCGACCCGACGAAGTTCAAGCTGCCGAAGAACCCCAAGGACAATTGAGCACCGCGCTCCACGCCGCCGGGGTGGTCCTGCCCGGCGGCGAGTCCCGGGATCTCTGGATCAGCGGCGGCCGGATCTCGTTCGAGCCGGTGCCGGACGCCGAGACGCTGGGCCGCGACGTCTTCCTCGTGCCCGGCCTGGTCGACGCCCACTGCCACCCCGGCATCGGCGTCGGCGGGCCGGTGTCGCTCGAAGAAGCGGCTTCGCAGGCCCTGGCCGACCGTGACGCCGGGACGTTGCTCATCCGCGACTGCGGCCTGCCGATCGACGTCCGGCCGCTGCAGCAGCGCGCCGACCTGCCGACGATCATCCGCGCCGGCCGCCACCTCGCCCTGGCCAGGCGTTACGTCCCCGGGCTCGGCCTCGAGCTGGACGACCCCGCGCAGCTGCCCGCGGCCGTCGCCGAGCAGGCCCGCGACGGCGACGGCTGGGTCAAGCTGGTCGGCGACTGGATCGACCGCGGCGCCGGCGACCTCGCGCCGCTGTGGCCGGACGACGTCCTGGCCGAAGCCGTCAAGGTCGCGCACGACCACGGCGCCCGCGTCACCGCGCACGTGTTCGGCGAAGCGGCGCTGCCCGGGCTGATCGCGTCCGGCATCGACTGCCTCGAGCACGGCACCGGCCTGAGCGCCGACCAGCTCGCCGAGCTGGCGCGCCACGACGTCGCGCTGGTGCCGACCCTGATCAACATCGAGAACTTCCCGGGCATCGCGGACAAGGCGGGCAAGTACCCGGCCTACGCGGCGCACATGCGGGCGTTGCACGCCGGCGTCGGCGAGATGGTCGCCACGGCCGTCGAAGCGGGCGTACGCGTCTTCGCGGGCAGCGACGCCGGGGGCATGGTCGAGCACGGCAGGCTCGTCGACGAGATCGAGGCCCTGCACCACGCGGGCATGACCCGGGAGCAGGCCCTCGCGAGCGGGTCGTGGGCCGCCCGCGAGTGGCTCGGCCACCCCGGGATCACCGACGGCGCACCCGCCGACCTGCTCGTCTACACGAGCGACCCGCGCGAGGACCTGGGCGTCCTGCGGCATCCGGAGCACATCGTGCTCGGCGGTGTCGTCTACGCGTAGACCCCCGCTGTTTTCCTTGTGGGCTCGGCACTTTGCCGATCCGGCCGAAGGTAGGCGGATACGTTTCGCAACTGATCAGCACGAGGTGCCTGTTTCCGCCGTGGCTGCTGTCGGCTCGGCAAACAACGGCACAGTAGCGTTGGGCCCTGTGACGGACGACGACGGCGCACGGCGCGTGCTGGGAGCGCACTGGTGTTTCGTGGCGTTCTTCGCGGGGATCGCCGGCTACTACCTGGTCAACCTCGTCATCGCCGCGGCGGTCAACCGCAACGTCGGTGAGTTCGACCCCCTGGAGCTGCGGGACATCGGCCCGCTGCTGCTCCTGGCGTTCGTGCCCAACCTCCTGCTCGGGCTCGGCCCGGCGGTGGGCTCGTGGCGCTGGGGCGGCGGCCTGCGCGCCGACTTCGGGCTCAAACCGACCTGGCGCGACGTCCGGATCGGCCTCGCCTGCGGGGTGCTCGCCCTGGTCGTCGGGTACGGGCTCAACCTGGTCCTGATCGCGATCTACGGCGCCGACGACGTCTCCGACAGCCCGCTGACCGACCTCGCCGACACCTTCGACGGCGACACGGTCTGGCTGGTGCTCGCCGCGGTGATCGTCATCGCCGGCGCGCCGATCACCGAAGAGCTGCTGGTCCGCGGCACGCTGTGGAACGCGCTGTCGTTCCACCGGATCCCGCCCTGGGTGGTCCTGGTGCTCACCGCGCTGGTGTTCGCGCAGCTGCACGGCGAGCCGACCCGCACGATCGCGCTCTTCGGCCAGGGCATCGCGATCGGGCTGGCCCGGCACCTGTCCGGCCGGGTGAGCGCCGGGGTGATCGCGCACGCGGCGAACAACCTGCCGCCCGCGGTCCTGCTGTTCGTCGCGCACTGAAACCATTACGAAGATCGATGGACAGTAGTCGGACGGGCACTGTGTGATCACCCTCCGGCGGCTAGGCTCGGGCGGAGGAGCCGAGCGATCGCGGAGGGCAGGCGTGACCACTTCCCAGCCTCGGGACCCGGCTCCCGACGCGTTGCCCGAGCCCGAGGAGCCCGCGGCGACGGCCTTCCTGCCGCCCCTGCCGCGGCACCGGTGGGGGTTCGGGGCGTTCCTGCTCGTCGAAGTGGTCCTGCTGTCGTCCGCGGCGTTCGTGTCGGTGCTGGTCGGCGACACCGGGCCCGGCCCGCTGCCGATGCGCGTCGTGCTGCTCGGCACGATGCTGCCGACGATGATCGCGGCCGCCGTCGCCGTGCTGGTCACCTACGTCCGCGGCAACGGCCCGATCGTCGACCTGCGGCTCGAATGGCGCTGGTCCGACGTCAAGACCGGCTTCCGGTACGGCTGCGTCGGGCTCGTGTTCACCACCCTCGGCGCCTACCTCTGGACGCAGCTGGTCGGCGACGCCAACGCGACGTCGGCGATCAGCGCCCTGGTCGAGGACCGCAAGATGTCGGTGTCGGCGGCCGTGGTGATGTTCGTCTACCTCTGGCTGCTCGGCCCGATCTGCGAAGAGGTCATCTACCGCGGCCTGCTCTGGGGCGCCGCGGAACAGCTGCAGTGGCGCAGCGAGCGCTGGGCGGGCGCGGCGGCCTTCCTGCTGTCGACGGCGGTGTTCGCGGCCAGCCACCTGGAGCCGCTGCGGACGACGTTGCTGCTGGTCATCGCGGTGCCGATCGGCCTGGCCCGGCTGGTCACCGGACGGCTGCCCGCCAGCATCGTCGCGCACCAGGTCAACAACTTCCTCCCGGCGCTCACCATCCTGCTCGGCGCGCTCGGCGTGGCCTCTTTCTGAGCCTCTTTGGCCGGTCGCGGAGGCCGTCTGGCAGAATGGTGCACTGCCTGCTTCCGCCGGACCCTCTCACCGTGCGAAAGCTCCTGACCTTCGGGTGCCCGCGTCCGTGTCCCCACTCGGCCCGCGTGCGCCCAGCCCAGCACCAGAGAGATTCGAGGAGAACCCACACCCGTGGCCGTCAAGATCAAGCTGCAGCGCCTCGGCAAGATCCGTGCGCCGTACTACCGCATCATCGTCGCCGACGCGCGCACCCGCCGGGACGGCAAGGCCATCGAGACGATCGGCAAGTACCACCCGAAGGAAGAGCCGAGCCTCATCGAGGTCGTCTCCGAGCGCGCCCAGTACTGGCTGGGTGTCGGCGCGCTGCCGACCGAGCCGGTCCAGCGCCTGCTGGAGATCACCGGTGACTGGCAGAAGTTCAAGGGCCTGCCGGGCGCCGAGGGCACCCTGAAGGTGGCCGAGCCGAAGCCGTCCAAGCAGGACCTGTTCAACGCGGCGCTGGCCGCGGCCGGCGAGGAGCCCTCCACCGAGGCCACCACGCCGAAGAAGAAGTCCGCCCCGAAGAAGGCCGAGGCCGAGAAGGCCGAAGCCACCGAGGGTGAGAAGGCCGAGTGAGCTTTCTGGCTGACTCCCTCGAGCACCTGGTGCGCGGGATCGTCGACAACCCGGACGAGGTCCGGGTCGAGCTGCTGACCACGCGCCGTGGCCGGACGCTCGAGGTGCACGTGCACCCCGACGACCTGGGCAAGGTGATCGGCCGGGGCGGTCGCACCGCGACCGCCCTGCGCACCGTCATGGGCGGCATCGGTGGCCGCGGCGTCCGCGTGGACGTCGTCGACACCGACCGCTGAAGCCTGTTTCGGAAACGGTCATGGACGTCGTAGTCGGTCGCATCGCCAAGGCGCACGGAATCCGCGGGGAGCTCGCGGTGGACGTGCGCACGGACTCGCCGGACCAGCGGTTCCGGGTCGGTGCGGCCGTGACGACCAAGCTGCGTGACGGCAGCACAAGGGAACTCACCATCGCAGCCGCCCGCGAACACAGCGGGCGGCTGCTGGTGCGTTTCGAGGAGGTTCTGACCCGCGACGTCGCCGAGACGCTGCGAGGCGCGCTCCTCATCGCCGACACCGACACGCTGCCGCCGACCGAGGACCCCGACGAGTTCTACGACCACGAGCTGGCCGGCCTGCGGGCCGAGCTGCTCGACGGGACGGTCGTCGGCAAGGTCGTCGAGATCGTCCACTCGCCCGCGGGCGAGCTGCTGGAGATCGACGTCGAAGGCCGCGAGGTGCTGGTGCCGTTCGTGCGCGCGATCGTCCCCACGGTGGACGTCGCGGGCGGCCGGGTCGTCCTCGACCCGCCGGAAGGCCTGCTCGACGCATGAGGCGCTGGACGGCCGTTTTCGCGGCACTGCTGCTCGCCTCGGTCTTCGCGCCCGCGGCTGAGGCCGCGGGAGCCACCTACGGCGACTTCTCGATGATGTTCCAGCGCAGCGCGGGCCAATTCGCGCCGCCGGGCGAGAAGGCGTACCAGTGGGCCTGGTCGCCGCAATCGGCCACCGAATCGCAGATCTCCTGGGGTGACCCGGTCACCTGGCCGCCGTCCTACGCCGAGCACTTCGTCCACGACGGCGACTGGGTGCTGCTCGACGGCTGGCACGACAACGGGACCTACTACACCGAACGCGTGACCAGCGAGTCGCTGTGCGAGGGCGGCGCCTGCACGCCGATCCCGTCGCACGGGGGACAGCAGCACTATGTCCGCTGGAACGTGCCGGCTTCGGACTACCAGCTGGTCGCCGAGGGGATCGTCACCGAGCAGAGCAGCGGCAAGAACTTCCGCTTCAAGCACGTCCAGACCTGGCACGCGCCCGCGCCGTGCAGCTCGGCCCGCTTCGGCGCCCGGACGTGCATCACGCAGAGCGAGTCCTGGTCGTCGGACCAGGGCCTGCCCGCCGGCTCGCCGGTCCGGGAGACGAAGCGCCGCGACATCCGGATCGCGCAGGGGCTCGGCATGGCCTTCACGATCGACCAGCAGGTCGAGTCCCCGTGGCACGCCGAAGCCACCGAATACTGGAACTGGTGACCGGGTGCGCATCGACGTCGTCACGATCTTCCCCGAGTACCTCGACCCGCTGCGCGCCGCGCTGCTGGGCCGGGCGATCGACCGCGGCCTGATCGAGGTCGGCGTGCACGACCTGCGCGAGTGGACCCACGACGTGCACCGCGCGGTCGACGACGCGCCGTACGGCGGCGGCCCGGGCATGGTCATGAAGCCGCAGATCTGGGGCCCGGCGCTGGACGACGTCTGCGGAGACGGGGCGAGGCTCGTCGTGCCGACCCCCGCGGGCAGGCCGTTCACGCAGGAGCTGGCGCACGCCTACGCCGCGGAGAAGCACCTGGTGTTCGCCTGCGGCCGGTACGAGGGCATCGACCAGCGCGTCGTCGACGACGCCGCCCGGCGGATGCCCGTCGACGAGGTCTCGATCGGCGACTACGTCCTGGTCGGCGGCGAGGCGGCGGTGCTGGTCATCGTCGAAGCCGTCGTCCGGCTGCTCCCCGGCGTGCTCGGCAACGCGCGCTCGGCCGCCGAGGACTCCTTCTCCGACGGCCTCCTCGAAGGCCCCAGCTACACCCGCCCGGAAGTGTGGCGCGACCTGGCCGTGCCGGACGTCCTGCGCTCCGGCAACCACGCGCTGATCGACCGCTGGCGGCGTGACCAGGCCCTGGAGCGCACCGCCCGGCGCCGCCCGGATCTCCTCGCCGCGCTGCCGGAAGGTAGTCTCGACAAGCACGATCGCGGGGTCCTGGAGGGCTTGGACCCCGGGCAGGCATAGGGCCGGTGCGTTCGCCCGAACCCCCGTCTGCGATACTTGACAGGTTGGCGTGAGTGGACCTCCTCGTTCACGAGCCCGCCATCAGCCCCCGGGTCGCCCGTAGTGTGACCGCTGCGCGCCCGGGACGTGTACGCAAGCCATACGAAGACGAGGACGGACCACCGATGAACACCCTGGACGCGCTGGACAAGCAGTCGCTGCGTTCCGACATCCCGGACTTCCGCCCGGGCGACACGCTCAAGGTGAGTGTCCGCGTCATCGAGGGCAACCGCGAGCGCAACCAGGTCTTCCAGGGCGTCGTGATCCGCCGTCAGGGCGGCGGCATCCGGGAGACCTTCACCGTCCGCAAGGTCTCCTTCGGCGTCGGCGTGGAGCGCACCTTCCCGGTGCACTCGCCGAACATCGCCGGGGTCGAGGTCCACAAGCGCGGTGACGTGCGGCGCGCGAAGCTGTACTACCTGCGCGACCTGCGCGGCAAGAAGGCCAAGATCAAGGAGCGCCGCGAGAACCGCGAGACGGCCTCGGCTAACTGAGTCACAACCCGGTTACCGGTAGCCTGACGACGTGGCCGAACCCGTGTCCCAGAACGCTCCTGAGGATGACCCCGATCGCTCCGAGGAGGACAAGCCCAGGCTGTCCCGCTCCGAGGAGCGCGGGGGATCCCGCCGGCGGCGCGCCAAACCCGCCAAGAAACGGTCGTTCTGGAAGGAACTGCCGATCCTGCTCGTGATCGCCCTGGTGCTCACGATCCTGATCCAGACATTCCTCGCGAAGGTCTTCATGATCCCCTCGGGGTCCATGGAGGCCACCCTGCACGGGTGTCCCGGCTGCACCGGCGACCGGATCCTGGTCGACCGCGTCACCTACGACTTCACCGAGCCCTCCCCGGGTGACGTGATCGTGTTCAAGGGCCCGCAGGCGTGGATCAACAACGAGATCGCGCCGCAGGAGTCGAGCAACATCGTCGTCCAGGGCCTGCGTGGGCTCGGCTCGCTGGTCGGGTTCGCCCCGCCGGACGAGCGTGACTTCGTGAAGCGGGTCATCGCCGTCGGCGGCCAGACCGTCCAGTGCTGTGACCCGCAGGGCCGGATGATCGTGGACGGCAAGGCGCTCGACGAGCCGTACATCCACTGGGAAGACCCGTCGAACCAGGAACAGAAGACCTTCGAGCCGGTCAAGGTGCCGGCCGGCACGGTCTGGGTCCAGGGCGACAACCGCAACAACTCCGACGACTCCCGGTTCCAGGGCGGCGGCGGCGTGAACGGCGCGGTCCCCGTGGACAACATCATCGGCAAGGCGCGGATCATCGTCCTGCCGCCGGGCCGGTGGGGCGGCATCACCGACCACAACCCGCAGGAGTCGGCCCAGCCGGTCGCGCTCGGCGCGCCGGCGTGGCAGAGCGGTCTCCCGCTCGGCGCCGGGATCGCGGCGGCCTGGCCGATGCTGTTCTTCGGGCGCAAGCTCAAGTCCGGACTGAGCCGGGCGGCCGGGCGGAAACGCTAGCCACCCGATCCGTGTCGGCAGACGGGTGATCCAGCCTTGACTCTTCCCGTTCCCCTCACCGCGGCCGAGCCCATCCGGCCGCCGCGGGCCGTGGTGCGCGGCGACCTCTTCTGGGGGCTGCAGGGCGCGCTCGACCGCCGTGGCCTCGGCCCGGTCGCCGGTGTCGACGAAGCCGGCGCCGGGGCGTGCGCGGGGCCGCTGGTGGTCGCGGCCTGCGTGCTCAAGCAGGGTGACGCGGCGAGGCTCACCGAGCTGACGGACTCCAAGCTGATGACGGCGAAGGCGCGGGACCGGGTCTACGACCTGGTCCTCGCCCGCGCCGTCGACTATTCGGTGATCGTCATCCCGACGGCGGAGGTCGACCGCTACGGCATCCGGGTGATGAACCTGGAGGGCATGCGCCGCGCCGCGGCGGCCCTGCGGGTGTCCCCGGGCTACGTCCTCACCGACGGGTTCCGGGTCCCGGGCCTGACCGCGCCGAACACGGCGGTGATCAAGGGCGACCGCTCGGTGGCCTGCATCGCGGCGGCGTCGGTGCTGGCGAAGGTGACGCGCGACCGCATCATGGCGGGCTACCACGACGACCTCCCGCACTACGGTTTCGACGTGCACAAGGGATACAGCACGTCCGAGCACCTCGCGGCGCTGCACGAACACGGGCCGAGCGACGTCCACCGCTGGTCGTACACAAACGTCGCGACGGCGGCCATCAAGCACGGCGTGCGCCCCGCGCGGCCGGTCCTGCTGACCTACGCGGCGCTGGAGAAGGCGATGGAGCCGGGGTCCACAGCGGGCCTCGCCGCGGTCCTCGACGAAGCACTCGAGCCACAACTCACCCTGCCGTTGCATGCCCCGGCCGCGGGTGTGGGTCACAATGAACGCTCCGCCGGCGGAGCAGCAGCACGATCCCGAGGAGGGGCGCGGATTTCATGAGCGCAGAGGATCTCGAGAAGTACGAGACCGAGATGGAGCTCTCGCTGTACCGCGAGTACCGCGACATAGTGGGTCAGTTCTCGTACGTGGTGGAGACCGAGCGGCGGTTCTACCTGGCCAACGCGGTGGACGTCCAGGTCCGCGACGGCGGCGGCGAGGTGTACTTCGAGGTCCGCATGTCCGACGCGTGGGTCTGGGACATGTACCGCCCGGCCCGCTTCGTCAAGCACGTCCGGGTCATCACGTTCAAGGACGTCAACGTGGAGGAGCTGGACAAGCCGGACCTCCGCCTGCCCGAGGACGGCCCGTTCTCAGGCTGACCCCCCGTTCGACGACCCGCGCCGGCTCATCCCACGATGAGCCGGCGCGTTTCGTTCCCGCCGTCGTGTCGACCCCCCAGTCACGCGTGTCGACCCTCCAGTCACGCGTGTCGACCCTTCAGTCACGTGAGTTGACCCTCCAAACACGTGAGTTGACCCTTCGGTCACGCGTGTCGGCCGTTCCGCCTCGACAGTCGACGTCCCGGCGCGTGCGCCCGGCCCTCCTGCCCGCGTGAGCCGCCGTCTCGCCTGCTCTGCCCGGCCGGTGTCGCGGTAGCACACCGGACCGACATTTCGCCGGTCCCACCGCCATCCCGTGGACCAGTTGTCCACATACCCCCGGTTGTCCACAGTCCGGCGATCCGGGTCTGGCCGCCCCACCCCGAGCCCTGGCACCGTCGAATGCGCACACACCGTGACCGCCGGGACCGTCCCGGTGACCGACGAGGGGGCCACCACGATGACGGGCACCGACCAGCTCGCAGCACACCGTCGCAACCTGGGCGCCTGGGGTGAGGACGTCGCCGCCCGGCACCTGCAGGACCGCGGCCTGGTCCTGCTCGACCGCAACTGGCGCTGCCGCGAAGGCGAGCTGGACCTCGTGCTCACCGACCGCGCCCGCGTGATCTTCTGCGAGGTCAAGACCCGCACCGGCATCGAGTTCGGCCTCCCGTCCGAAACGGTCACCGAAGAGAAGGCCGGCCGAGTCCGCCGCGCCGCCCAACGCTGGCTGCGCGAGTTCCGGATCGGCTGGTGCCCGATCCGCTACGACGTCGTCACGATCCTCGCCGAAGCCGGCACGAGCCCCCGCATCCAGCACATCGAGGCGGCGTTCTGATGCCCATCGCCAAAGCCTGGTCGGTGGCCCTCCTCGGCATCGACGGCCGGCTGATCGAGATCGAGGCCGACCTCGGCGGGGGCCTCAGCCGCGTCACGCTCGTCGGCCTCCCCGACGCCGGGCTGCGCGAAGCCAAGGACCGCGTTCGCTCGGCCGTCCGCAACTCCGGCCAGCCCTGGCCGGACGGCAAGGTGACGCTCGGCCTGTCCCCGGCGAACCTGCCGAAGGTCGGCTCGGCCTACGACCTCGGCATCGCGGCCGCCGTGCTCGCGGCGACCGGAGCGGTCCCGGCAACACGCCTGCTCGGCACGGTCCTGCTCGGCGAGCTCGCGCTCGACGGTCGCGTCCGCCCGGTCCGCGGCATCCTCCCGGGCCTCCTGGCGGCGCGCGCGGCGGGTTACGAACGCGCCGTCGTGCCCGCGGACTCCCTGGTCGAGGCGGCGCTGGTCGACGGCATCGAGGTCGGCGGCGCGGCGCGCTTGCGTGACCTGGTGGCGTGGCTCCAGAACGAGGGCGAGCTGGTGCGGCCCGGACCGCCCGAACCCGCCGTACCCCCGACGGTGCCGGACCTCGCCGACGTCGTCGGCCAGCCGGAGGCGCGCTGGGCCCTGGAGGTCGCGGCGGCGGGCGGGCACCACCTCCTGCTGACCGGGCCGCCCGGGGTGGGCAAGACGATGCTCGCCCGTCGCCTGCCCGGCCTCCTCCCGCGGCTGTCGGCGGAGGAGTCCTTGGAGGTCACGGCGGTCCACTCGGTCGACGGCTCGTTGTCGAAGTCGTCGCCGCTGGTCACGGTCCCGCCGTTCGTGGCCCCGCACCATTCGATCACGGTGGCGGCCCTGATCGGCGGCGGCAGCGGCCTGGCCTCCCCGGGCGCGATCAGCCGCGCCCATCGCGGCGTGCTGTTCCTCGACGAGGTCTGCGAGTTCGGCGGCCAGCGGCTCGAGTCGCTGCGCACGGTCCTGGAGGAGGGCGAGGTCCGCATCGCGCGGGTCAAGGGAGCGATCACGTACCCGGCACGGTTCCAGCTGATCCTGGCGACCAACCCATGCGCGTGCGCACCACCGAAGGATGCGGACTGCGTGTGTTCACCGGCCGCCCGCCGCCGCTACCTCGGCCGGCTGTCCGGACCGCTGCTGGATCGCGTCGACCTCCGAGTCCGCCTACGGCCGTTGAGCGCGATCAACGCGCACGACACGGGCTCGACGGAGACCTCGGAGACCGTCCGCACCCGCGTCCTGCAGGCCCGCTACCGGGCAGCCCACCGTTGGCAAGACCACGGCTGGCGCTCGAACTCCGAGGTCCCCGGCCCGGCCCTGCGCCGCGAGTTCGGTCTCCCGGCCGAGGCAACGGTGTTGCTGGACCGAGCAATGGACCGCGGAATCCTGAGCGGCCGAGGCGCCGACCGCTGCCTCCGCATCGCCTGGACCCTGGCCGACCTGGACGGCGAGCCCCGCCCCGGCGCAGAACAGGTCGGCTCGGCACTGGCCTTCCGCGAACGGGTCGCCGCATGAGCGCGCAGAGGTTCGACGGAGTTGGCGTGTCTTCCTCCGTTGCGCCCGGTTTCCCGGCTGGGTTCGCGACGATGGGTGGGCATCTCGTCCGCAGCGGCTTCTACGCGGCCGCCGCCGGATCGAGCGAGCAAAGGATCCGCCAGGATCGCGCGCTCTCGCCGCGTGCTGGCGACCTCCCGGCCGAACTGATGAGGATGGCGGAGAAGTCCGTCGACTGCGGCTTCGCCAAAGCGGCTGCCTGCACGAACGCCGTCAGCAGCAGTTCGCTGAAGCAGGTAGTGGGCGAGCACACCTCGTCAGCGCCGTACCGCGGGAGAGGGGCGTCGACATGAGCGTCGACGAGTTGCGCCGAGCTCGCGCCTACCTGCTGCGGGTGGCCGAACCGCCCGCACCGGCGCTCGTCGCCTTCGTGGCGCAGCATGGGCCGGTGAAAGCTGCCGGTCTGGTGCGCGCCGGTGACTGCCCGCCTGAGGTCCTGAAAGTGACCGAGGCGCGCCGGGGCTACGACTTCGTCGAGCAGGACTTCGCGCGGGCCGCGGCTGCCGGTGCGCGGCTGGTCGTGCCCGAGGATGACGAGTGGCCGGGGTGGCCGCTGCTCGCCCTCGACCTCGCCGCTCGGCGTGGGGTGGCCGAGGCCGTTCCGCCGCTGGCTCTGTGGGTTGCCGGTGACGTTGCGCTCGGGACCGCCGCCGATCGGGCCGTGGCCGTCGTCGGGGCTCGCGCGGCGACCGATTACGGCGAGCACTACGCCGCCGAGATGGCCTACGGGCTGGCCGCTCGGAGCGTGCCCGTCTTCTCCGGTGCGGCCTACGGCATCGACGGTGCGGCGCACCGCGGTGCCCTCGCCGCCGAGGGGGTCACCGTCGCCGTGCTCGGGTGCGCCGTCGACGGCGGCTATCCGGCCGGGCATGTCGCCTTGCTGAACAAGATCGTCCGCAACGGCGGCGCGGTCGTCAGCGAGTACCCGCCCGGCACGCCGCCGGCGCGTCACCGCTTCCTGGTCCGAAACAGGCTCATCGCCGCGCTCACCGAAGGCACCCTGGTCGTCGAGGCGGGGCGGCGCAGCGGCGCCCGGAACACCGCGAGCACCGCCGGCGCACTCGGCAAGGTCGTGATGGCGGTGCCGGGCCCGGTCTCGTCCGCGATGTCCGTCGGCTGCCACGAGCTGATCCGCGACGCCCGAGCGACGCTCGTTTCCACCGTCGACCAGGTCCTCGAGACCGTGGGCCGCTTCGGCATCGCCGAGGACACCTCGGCCCGGCCGAAACGGCCGACCGACCGGCTCGGTCCCGACGCGTTGCGGGCTTACGAGGCACTCGCCGTGCGCGCGGACCGGTCCGATGCCGAGATCGCGGCCGAATCCGGCCTCCCGCTGCGGACAATCCGCTCCTTGCTGCCCGCACTGGAGATCGACGGATTCGCCGTCCGCGGGGAAGCGGGCTGGCGACGGCGAAGGGAAAGCGCGTGAACGCCACGGATTCCTTGCGAAATCGTCGAAAGTGTTCGGCCGGTCCGGTGGGCCCGCGTGGCGATCCTTGACCGGGGGCGGTTGTTCGCGCAGCGTGACATCCATGCCGCCACCACGCTCCGGCCGGGCCCGCCGTCCGGACCTGCGCGCGCTCCGGGCCGCGCTTCCCGAGCCGGTCCAGGACGTCGTCACCGGCTACGAACGGCACCTCGGGCTCGAGCGCGGCCTGTCCGCGCACACCGTCCGGGCGTACATCGGCGACGCGGTTTCGCTGCTGGCGTTCGTCGTGGACGGCGGTGGCGCGCTCGCGGACCTGGATCTCGCGCGGCTGCGGTCGTGGCTCGCCGCGCAGCAGTCCGGGGGAGCGAGCCGCACGACGCTCGCTCGACGGGCGGCGTCCGCCCGGACCTTCACCGCCTGGGCGAACCGCACCGGGGTCCTCGGCACCGACCCGGGGGGCCGGCTGGCCGCGCCGCGGGCGCACCGCACCCTGCCCGGGGTGCTGCGCGCCGGGCAGGCCGGAGAGGTCATGCAGGCGTCGGCGGCGGGCGCCGCTCAGCGGGATCCGGTTGCGCTGCGTGATCGCGCGATCGTCGAGCTGCTGTACGCGACCGGCATCCGCGTGTCCGAGTTGTGCGGGCTGGACGTCGGCGAGGCCGATTTCTCCCGTCGTGTCGTGACGGTGCTCGGCAAGGGCGGCAAGGAACGTGTCGTCCCGTTCGGTGTGCCGGCGGGAGAAGCGCTGACGGACTGGATCGAGGAGGGGCGTCCGAAGATCGTCGCGGAAACCGCCGGTGAAAGCGTCGAACCCGCGCTTTTCCTTGGTGTCCGGGGCAAACGCGTCGACCCGCGGGCGGTGCGGCGGGTGGTGCACGACGCCGTCACGGCGGTGCCCGGAGCGACCGACATGGGGCCCCACGGCCTGCGTCATTCGGCGGCGACACATCTGCTGGAAGGGGGCGCCGATCTCAGGAGCGTTCAGGAACTGCTTGGTCACGCTACGCTTGCCACGACGCAGCTCTACACTCATGTGACCGTCGACCGGTTGAAAGCGATCCATGACCGAGCGCACCCCAGGGCCTGAGGCGGCCCGGGGAGCCTCGCCGGGGTCGTCACCAGCGGGCCCGGCGGCGCACGCGCATCCGCACGAGCACGGAGACGACACTGAGCCGCATGCCGAGAACGACTGTGCAATGACCGCAGGACCGCACGTGACCGATGCCACCGGGGTGAACACCCGCGGTGACGTCGCCGCGCCCGAGGAAGCCCGGGCCGGCTACGAGGTCGACGCCGGGATCGCGGCGCTGTGGCGTCAGTTCGCCGACAGCCCGGACCAGGCGTCGCGCGATCGGCTCGTGCTGCACTACGCCCCGCTGGTCAAGTACGTCGCGGGCCGGGTCGGCACCGGCCTGCCGACCCACGTCGACGTGGGCGACCTCGTGCAGTCCGGCATCTTCGGGCTCGTCGACGCGATCGAGAAGTTCGACCCCGAGCGCGGCCTGCGCTTCGAGACCTACGCGATGCAGCGCATCCGCGGCGCGATCCTCGACGACCTCCGTTCGCAGGACTGGGTGCCGCGCGCGGTCCGCAGCAAGGCCAAGGAGGCCGAGCGCGCGCTGGAACGCCTCGGCGCCCGCCTGCACCGCACGCCGACCGACGCGGAGCTCGCCGCCGAGCTCGGCATCGGCCTCGATGACCTGCGCGACTTCTACGGCCAGCTGCAGCTCACCAGCGTCGTCGCACTGGAGGACCTGGTCGCCGCGGGCAAGGACAGCGGCTCGCTGGTCGACACGCTGCCCGACGACGACGCCGTCGACCCGGTCGCGGTGCTCGTCGACCAGGACAACCGCCGCCAGCTCGCGCAGGCCATCGCGCAGCTGACCGAGCGCGACAAGATCGTGGTCAGCCTCTACTACTTCGAGAGCCTGACCCTCGCCGAGATCGGCAAGGTCCTCGGCGTCACCGAGTCGCGGGTCAGCCAGCTGCACACACGGGCCGTCATGCGGCTGCGCGCCAAGCTGGTCGAGCAGACTGGCGCCTGATCAGGGACCACCTCCCCATGGCTTGAGCCGGTATTCGCCGACCTCGCCGGTCAGGGCGAGGGGATCGACGTACTCGTCGCCGCGCCGGACGCCCCAGTGCAGGCAGGCCGCCACCAGGCAGCCGGGGTGCCCGGCGAGCACGGTGCCGATCACCTGGCCCCGGTAGACCTGCTCGCCGACGGCCACCTTCGCCGCGACGGGCTCGTAGGTGGTGCGCAGCCCGCCGTCGTGGTCGACGGACATCACGGGCCGCCCGGCCACCAGCCCGGCGAACATGACGACGCCGGCATCCGCCGCCAGCACCTCCTGACCGGGCACGGCGGCCAGATCGACCCCGCGATGACCGGCGCTGTAGGGCGTTTCGGGGGCGTCGAAGTACTTGGTGACCACCGGAACGGGTGATAACGGCCAGGAGAGCCGCGACTGCCGCGCGATATGCGAGCTGCCTGCCAGGGAGACCGCTGCCGCGGCCGGCCAGGGCTCTACCGGTGCAGCTAGCCGAGACGCGTCCGCGGCAGGCCATGACTCCGCCGCCGCGGGTGGCGCCGACCCACCGGCCCGCAGCTCCGTTGCAGGCGGCGAAGGCCCAACGTCCGCACCCGAGACCCCAGTCATCCCCAACCCGCCCGACACCGGCACCGCCGCTCCCAACCCACCCGACCAACCCGCCGCCGAGCCCGTCGAAACCACACCTCCAAACCCCAAAAACACCCCCACGACCAGGGAAACCCCAACCACGACCCACCTCGACACCGACCACCGGAACCCACTGATCAACTCCATGCCACCAGCCTGCGGCACCAACGCCCACCCCGGGACCGCGCCGGCGAATCTGTGGATAACTCGAGGTGATGTGGACAACTGCCGGGCTCTGCGGCCGCCGGTGGGGGAGGGGCTGGTGGCAGGGGGTAGAATCTTTTCCGCGGTCCGCGTGAGCGGGCTGACTTCGCGTGCACGTGCGCGTTCCCCCGGCTTCGCACCATCCAGCCGGGCGAGTCGCACGGTGTCCGGCGGTCCCTGAAGTCCTTGCTCCAGGGTCCGGGCACCGGCACGGGCACCAGGGCGAACGGCCACCCGGCCGCGAGCGACAAAACCGAGCAGCGCGCCCCTGAGCGCGCACGACTACAGAAGAGGTTGATTCCGGCAATGGCCGTCGTCACCATGAAGCAGCTGCTCGACAGCGGCGTGCACTTCGGGCACCAGACCCGTCGGTGGAACCCGAAGATGAAGCGCTACATCTTCACCGAGCGCAACGGCATCTACATCATCGACCTGCAGCAGACGCTGACGTACATCGACCGTGCGTACGAGTTCATCAAGGAAACCGTCGCGCACGGCGGCACGATCATGTTCGTCGGCACCAAGAAGCAGGCCCAGGAAGCCATCGCGGCCGAAGCCTCGCGCGTGGGCATGCCCTACGTGAACCAGCGCTGGCTCGGCGGCATGCTGACCAACTTCCAGACTGTGCACAAGCGCCTCCTGCGCCTGAAGGAGCTCGAGTCGCGCGAGCAGACCGGCGGCTTCGAAGGTCTCACCAAGCGCGAGATCCTGACGCTTACCCGCGAGAAGGACAAGCTCGAGAAGACCCTCGGCGGTATCCGCGACATGGCCAAGGTGCCGAGCATCGTGTGGATCGTCGACACGAAGAAGGAGCACATCGCCGTCGGCGAGGCTCGGAAGCTGAACATCCCGGTCGTCGCGATCCTGGACACCAACTGCGACCCGGACGAGGTCGACTACCCGATCCCGGGCAACGACGACGCCATCCGGTCGGCCGCGCTGCTGACCAAGGTCGTCGCCGAGGCCGCGGCCGCCGGCCTGATGCAGCGTTCGAGCCGCAACGGCGCTTCGGCCGACACCAAGCCGGAGCCGGGTGTCGCCACCGACGAGCCGCTGGCCGAGTGGGAGAAGGAGCTGCTCGCCGGCTCCGAGACCGCCGCCGCCGATGCGACCGAGGCGGCCGCGGCCGTCGAGGCGCCCGTCGAGACGCCGGCGGAGGCCCCCGCCGAGCAGGCGACCGCCTCCTCCTGATGTTCCGCCGCCCGTGGGGGGGGGCGCGGTCCAGGGGAGAAGGGGGGGAACACCAAAAAGAAGTCTCGGCCCCTGAAAAGGGGGGTGTCGCAAGGGGGGGGAATAGAGCACATTGTAAG
>NZ_JBVJOW010000010.1:131811-148985 GCF_055582965.1 Amycolatopsis sp. NPDC104863 | reverse complement strand
ATGAACGCAGTCTAATCCTTGTGAGGAGACCACCACGCGACCCCCCACCCACCCCCCCCCCCCACCCCCCCCCCCCCCCCCCCTCCCCCCCCCCCCCCCTTCCCCCCCCCCCCCCCCCCCCCCCACGGGCGTAGCACCCCCCAAGGATTTCACGTACCTGAAAAGGACGGATTTAGCAGAATGGCGAACTACACCGCCGCTGACGTGAAGCGCCTGCGCGAGATGACCGGCGCCGGCTTCATGGACTGCAAGAAGGCGATGGAGGAGAACGACGGCGACTTCGACAAGGCCGTCGAGTTCCTGCGGATCAAGGGCGCCAAGGACGTCGGCAAGCGCGCCGAGCGCGCCACCGCCGAGGGCCTCGTCGCCGGCGACGGCGGCGTCCTGATCGAGCTCGACTCCGAGACCGACTTCGTCGCGAAGAACGCCGAGTTC
This sequence comes from Amycolatopsis sp. NPDC104863, assembly GCF_055582965.1. Lineage (NCBI taxonomy): Bacteria > Bacillati > Actinomycetota > Actinomycetes > Pseudonocardiales > Pseudonocardiaceae > Amycolatopsis > Amycolatopsis sp. NPDC104863. The sequence goes on along the minus strand of NZ_JBVJOW010000010.1, from coordinate 148,550 downwards.
CAGGCGCTCGCCGCGAAGATCGTCGAGGTCGCGAAGACCCTCAAGACCAGCGACGTGGACGCCCTCAAGGGCGCCGAGCTGGACGGCAAGACCGTCAACGAGGTCGTGCAGGAGCTCTCCGCCCGCATCGGCGAGAAGCTCGAGCTGCGCCGGGTCGTGTCCTTCGAGGGCCAGACCACCAACTACCTGCACCGTCGTGGCTCGGACCTGCCGCCGGCCGTCGGCGTGCTCATCGAGTTCACCGGTGACGACACCGAGGCCGCCCGCGGCGCCGCCATGCAGGTCGCCGCGCTGCGCGCGAAGTACCTGACCCGCGACGAGGTGCCCGCCGAGATCGTCGAGAACGAGCGCTCGATCGCGGAGAAGACCGCCCGCGAAGAGGGCAAGCCGGAGCAGGCCCTGCCCAAGATCATCGAGGGCAAGGTCAACGCGTACTACAAGGACAACGTCCTGCTCGAGCAGCCGTCGGTCAAGGACAACAAGAAGACCGTCAAGGCCCTGCTCGACGCGGCCGGCGTGACGATCACCAAGTTCGCGCGCTTCGAGGTCGGCCAGGCCTGAGGCCTGGTCCGGGCGTAGGTTTCACCCCCAGTGCCCCGTCTCCGTCCATCGGGGACGGGGCACTGTCGGGTCCAGGAGAAGAATGATCAGGTCGAGGGGCCTAGGAGGCGACATAGATGGGTGACCGGGTCGAAGGTGGCTACCGGCGGGTGCTGCTGAAGCTGGGCGGCGAGATGTTCGGCGGTGGTTCGATCGGCGTCGATCCGGATGTCGTCCACTCGGTCGCGCAGCAGATCGCCGACGTCGCCCGCACCGGCGTCCAGGTCGCCGTCGTGATCGGCGGCGGCAACTACTTCCGCGGCGCCGAGCTCTCGCAGCGCGGCATGGACCGCGACCGCGCCGACTACATGGCGATGCTGGGCACCGTGATGAACTGCCTGGCGCTGCAGGACTTCCTGGAGAAGGAGGGCCTGCCCACCCGCGTGCAGACCGCCATCACGATGGGCCAGGTCGCCGAGCCCTACATCCCGCGCCGCGCCGAACGGCACCTGGAGAAGGGCCGCGTCGTGATCTTCGGCGCCGGGGTCGGCATGCCGTACTTCTCCACCGACACCGCGGCCGCGCAGCGCGCGCTCGAGCTGGGCTGCGAGGCCGTGCTGATGGCGAAGGCCGTCGACGGGGTCTACACCGCGGACCCGAAGAGCGACCCGACGGCCGAGATGTTCCGCGAGATCACCCACCGCGAGGTGCTGGAGCGGGACCTCAAGGTCGCCGACGCGACGGCGTTCAGCCTCTGCATGGACAACAACATGCCGATCATCGTGTTCAACCTGCTCACCGAGGGGAACATCGCCCGCGCGGTGAGTGGTGAAAGAATCGGCACGTTGGTCAGCACCCCCGCCGACGGGGTGCCGGCCTAGACCTGCTGGGATCAGCAAGCGCCACACCATCACAACACCGGGAGTAGCCGTGATCGACGAGACCCTCCTCGACGCCGAGGAGAAGATGGAAAAAGCGGTGTCCGTCGCCAAGGACGACCTGACCTCGGTGCGCACTGGCCGGGCCACTTCGTCGATGTTCTCGCGCATCGTGGTCGAGTACTACGGCGCGCCGACCCCGCTGAACCAGCTGGCCAGCGTGAACGTGCCGGAAGCCCGGATGGCGCTGATCAAGCCCTACGACCAGACCCAGCTCGGCGCGATCGAGAAGGCCATCCGCGAGTCCGACCTCGGGGTCAACCCGAGCAACGACGGCCAGGTCATCCGGATCGTCATCCCGCAGCTCACCGAAGAGCGGCGCAAGGAGATGGTCAAGGTCGCCAAGGGCAAGGGTGAGGACGCGCGGGTGACCATCCGCAGCATCCGCCGCAAGGCCAAGGAAGAGCTCGACCGCATCGGCAAGGACGGCGAAGCGGGCGAAGACGAGGTCGTGCGCGCGGAGAAGGAGCTGCAGAACCTCACCGACACGTACTCCCACAAGGTCGACGAGCTGGTCAAGCACAAGGAAGCCGAGCTGCTCGAGGTCTGATGGCACAGGTGAGCGAGGAACGAGAAGACCGGGTGGACGGCGTCGGCGAAGAGCCGGCGGCCGCCCCGGGGCCGGCGGTGGCCGGCGAGCCGGCGGCGGAGACCGCGGCCCGGCCGAACGGGGCCGCCGGTCCGGCGGAAGCCGCTCCGGAGAGTGCGGCGCCCGAAGCCAAGAAGGCCTCCAAGGCGGGCCGCAACCTGCCCGCGGCCATCGGGGTGGCGCTGCTGCTCGGCGCCGCGATCATCGTTTCCCTGCTCACCGTCCGGTTCCTGTTCATCGGGATCATCGCGATCGCGATCGCGGTCGGCACCTTCGAGTTCGCGGGGGTGCTGCGCCGGGTCGCCGACATCCGCGTCGCGATGATCCCGGTGCTGGTCGGCGGCCAGGCGATGATCTGGCTGGCCTGGCCGTTCGGCCGCGAGGGCGCGCTCACCGCGTTTGTCCTCACCGTGCTCGCCTGCCTGCTGTGGCGGCTGCCCGGCGGCGCCAAGGGCTACCTGCGCGACATCAGCGCGTCGACGTTCGCCGCCGCCTACCTGCCGCTCTTCGGCGCGTTCGCGGCGATGCTCGTGCCGCCTTCGGACGGCGTCGGGCGGGTCCTCACCTTCCTGATCGGCGTGGTCGCCTCGGACACCGGCGGGTACATCGCCGGCGTTCTCGGCGGCAAGCACCCGATGGCCCCCACGATCAGCCCGAAGAAGACCTGGGAAGGCTTCGGGGGTTCGCTGGTCGGCGGGGTCGTGGCCGGAGCGCTGACGCTCAGCCTGCTGCTCGACGGCCACGTCTGGCAGGGCGTGATCTTCGGTGTCGCGATCGTGCTCACCGCGACCCTGGGTGACCTCGTCGAGTCGCTGATCAAGCGCGACCTCGGCGTCAAGGACATGGGCACGCTGCTGCCCGGGCACGGCGGGATCATGGACCGGCTCGACTCGCTGCTGCCGTCCGCGGTCGTGTCCTGGCTGCTGCTTTCGGCGTTCGTGCCGCTGGGCTGACCTGCGGTGGGAGGTTCCGCTTACCAGAGGTAGGCGATGGTTCGTGGACCACCGAAGTGTCCAGGGGTTTGACTCGGGGCATGTCCACCGGAACCCGCGCCCCGGCCCGGCTCGCACTCGCCGCCGTCTGCCTGGGCTTCCTGATGATCACGCTCGACGCGACGATCGTGAACCTCGCGCTCCCACCGATCGGGGCCGACTTCGGCGAACCGTCCACCGCCGCGTTGCAGTGGGTCGTCGACGCCTACACCGTGACGCTCGCCGCGTTCCTGCTCACCTGGGGCGCGGCCGGTGACCGGTGGGGGTCCCGCCGGGTCTTCGAAGCAGGCGTCGCCGTCTTCGTGCTCGCGAGCATCGGCTGCGCGCTCGCAGGTTCGGCCGCCTGGCTGATCACCGCGCGCGCCGTGCAGGGGGCCGGCGGCGCCGCGCTGCTGCCGTCGTCGCTGGCGCTGATCGTCCACCAGTTCCCGGATCCGAAGGCGCGGGCCCGCGCGCTCGGTGTGTGGGGCGGGATGAGCGGTGTCGGCCTCGCCGCCGGTCCGGTGCTCGGCGGGCTCGCCGTCGGCCTGGCCGACTGGCGGCTGGTGTTCGCGGTGAACGTGCCGGTTGGGATCGTCGCGATCGTCCTGACACGCCGAGCCGTCGCCGAACCGCCTCGGCACGAGTCGACCCGCCTGGACTTCGCCGGGCAGCTGGCGGGCACGGCCGCGCTGGCCTGCCTCGTCGCCGGGTTCATCGAGTCCGGTCACGCGGGCTGGTCCGCGTCGACGACGCTCGTGCTGATCGCCGGGGGAGTGCTGGCCGGAGTGGTGTTCGTCCTGGTCGAACGGCGGGTGCCGGACCCCGTGCTGCCACTGGGCGTCCTGAAGATCCGGAACTTCGCGGTGGCGACCGGCGTCGGCGGCCTGTTCAACTTCTGCCTCTACGGCACCCTGTTCGCCCTGGCGCTGTACCTGCAACGGCAGTGGGGACTGGGCGCGCTCGCCGCCGGTCTCGCGCTGGTGCCGGTGACGATGGCCGTGGGGCTCAACGCGTTCTTCAGCGGACGCCTGACCGGGCGCTTCGGCCCGCGCGCCCCGATGATCGCCGGTGCGCTGGCCGGGCTGGCCGGCTCGGTGGGCTTCGCGTTGCTGCCCGTCGACCGCGCGTTGGTGCCGTTCGTCGTGGTCTCGGTCGTCTTCGGCTGCTGTTCGCTGGCGATGCCGGCGATGACGTCGCTGGCCATGAACTCGTTGCCGGACAAGGCCGGGCTGGCGGCCGGGGTGCTCAACGCGTCGCGCCAGACCGGCGGGGCGATCGGGGTCGCGCTCGTCGGCGCGCTGCTGCCCGCCACCGGGATGTGGCTGGTGGCGGGCGGGTACGCGCTGGTCGTGGTGCTGGCGTTGCTCGGGCGTCAGTCGTCGTAGGGGTCGTCGACCTCGGCGCGGCCCCAGCCTTCGGCGACGCGCGAGTGGTCGATCACCGCGAAGACGGCGCCTTCCGGGTCGGCGAGGATCGACATCCGGCCGAACGGGGTGTCGTAGGGCTGGATCACGACGGTGCCGCCGTTCATCAGCGCCTCGCCCGCGACCGCATCGACGCCGCGCGCGGGGTCGATGTCGAAGTACACCAGCCAGTGCGGCGGGGTCTCGAGGCTGTATTCCGAACCCATCACGTAGCGGTACAGGACCGGCTCGTGCTCGATGAGCCATTCGGCGTAGTCGAGCGATTCGCCGTCGCCGATCTGGTGACTGGAATAGGTGAACAGCTTGGTGTAGAAGTGATCCGCCGCGACGCCGTCGTGCGTGTTGAGGTCCGCGCCGCTGAAGGTGTTGGGGATCCCGGTGACGAACTCCCAGTCCGGCGGGACCTCCCAGAACACCACCGGCGCGCCGCACGCGTCGTAGGCGTGCAGGATCGTTCCGCGCTGCGGGATCGGCATCGGGCCGAGCGTCAGCCGTCCGCCGAGGTGTTCCACCCATTCGGCCGCGCTCGCGGTGTGCGGCACGGAGATGTGCGGCATCCAGCCCAGCGGCGCGCCCTGCGCGGCTCGGTAGAGGCCGCCGACGGGAAGGCTGTTGAGCGTGGCGATGGCGTAACGCCCGTCGGACGTCGCCGGATCTCGCTGAGTGGTGTACTCCCAGCCGAAGAGGGCACCGTAGAATCTTTCCGCGATGGCCTGCTCGCGGCAGGCCAGCTCGATCCAGCACGGAATTCCGGCCGGGACCGGGGACGGGGTACTGGACGGGCCGAATGCCATGTAGTGCTCCTCCCGAGACCCACCGAATTCTAGGCGTGATCGGTAAGGTTTCCGCCAAGATTTCGACGCCGGAAAATCACTGTCGGCACAGAAGGCCCCGGAAGGAGCAGCGGGTGCGGTGGTCGTCGCGGCGCGCGGAAGTCGTGCCGAGTCCGAACATCTGGTACTACCAGTCGGATTACGAGCTGGAGAACCGGGCGCAGGACGTCGGCGGCGAGATCTGGCGCGCGCTGCGTGAGGAGTTCGACTGGGCCGGCCGGGACGTGCTGGACGTCGGCTGCGGTGACGGCTTCCACCTGCCGCGCTTCGCCCGCGAGGCGGGATCGGTGCTCGGGGTGGAGCCGCACGAGCCGTTGGTGCGGGACGCGCTGAAACGGGTGGCCGGCCTGTCGAACGTGGACGTCAAGCTGGGCCGGGCCCAGCGGCTGCCGGTCCGCAGCGCGAGTGTCGACCTCGTCCACGCGCGCACGGCGTACTTCTTCGGGCCCGGCTGCGAACCCGGGCTGGCGGAGGCGGAGCGGGTGCTGCGGCCGGGCGGGATGATCGTGATCGTCGACCTCGACGTCACCAGCGAGCCCTACGGCGGCTGGATGCGCGCCGACCTACCGCACTACGACCCGGTCGCCGTCGAACGGTTCTTCGCGCGGGCCGGGTTCGGCTGCCGCCGCGTGGCCACCGAGTGGCGCTTCGCGACCGCCGCGGACCTCGAAGCGGTGCTGAAGATCGAGTTCAGCAAGCCCGTCGCCGAACAGGCGATCGCGGAGTCGTTGCAGCGTAACGGGAAACGCGGTGAAGACCTGACGCTGCCGGTGGGCTACCGCGTCCATGCGCGGGTGAAGCCCACCGGCCTCGTCCTGCCAGGTCACTCGGCTGCTTCTTCGGCGGAAGCCGAGGACTCGTCCTCGTCTTCACCGAGGATGCCGTAGAGCGAGCGCCGGGCGTCGTTGAGCACCTCGGCCGCGCGGGCCTGCTGGCTCTCGGTGCCGGCGCGCATGATCTGCACGACGGCCGCGGCCAGGTTCTTGCCCGCCTTGGCCAGCCCGACCTCGGTCGGGTCGACGTCCTGGGCGATCTGCTCCCACGGCGGGGTGCTGTCCTGCTCTTCCGCGGCGGTGCGGCCGGCGTCGGTCAGCTCGAAGAGCTTCTTGCCGTGCTCGTCCTTGCTGACGACCAGGCCTTCGTCGGCCAGCAGCTGCAGCGTCGGGTAGACGGAGCCGGGGCTCGGCCGCCAGAAGCCGCCGGAGCGCTCGCCGATTTCGCGGATGATCTCGTAGCCGTGCCGGGGCTGCTCGGCGAGCAGCGCCAGGATCGCGGCGCGGACGTCACCGCGGCGGCTGCGCCGTCCGCCGTGACCCCGCCTGCCCGGTCCGTGACCCCGGCCGCGTCCACCACCAGGGCCGAAGCCCGGGGGGAACTCGCCGAAACCACCGAAGGGGCCGAAAGGTGCGCGCCCACGCTCGTGGGCGAAGGGGTGTCGTTGCCTACGCATGTCTGTGTTCCTTTCTCGAACGATTGCGACTGCTTCACGATATATCGGAAACGGTCGGCTGGCAACCCTGCCGCGGTGATGCCGCTCACGGTGCTTGAGCCTTCAAGTTCCGACCCATAGGGTAGGCAAGCCTAAACACCTGTTAGCAAAGGTAACGACCCGTGCGGACCCGCTCGCTCCCGCTGACGGCCGGGCTGCTGGTCCTCGCCGCCGCCCTGGCCGCCGCCGTGCTGCTCAGCGTCGCCGTCGGCACCCGCGGCCTGAGCCCCGGCACGGTCCTGGACGCGCTCTTCCGCTTCCAGCCGGGCAACCCCGACCACCTCGTCGTGCGCGAGCTCCGGCTCCCGCGCACGCTCGCGGGCGTGCTCGCCGGGGTCGCGCTCGGCCTGTCCGGCGCCGTGATCCAGGGGGCGACGCGCAATCCGCTCGCCGACCCGGGCCTGCTCGGGGTCAACGCCGGCGCCGCGTTGTTCGTCGTCCTCGGCATCGGCACCTTCGGCCTCACGAGCGTCGGCGGGTATGTCTGGTTCGGCTTCGCGGGGGCCGCGGTCGCCGGCGCCGTCGTCTACGGCATCAGTTCCCTCGGGCGCGCGGGCGCGACGCCGGTGAAGCTCGCGCTGGCCGGTGCCGCCGTGACCGCCGCGCTGGCGTCGGTGACCAGCGCGTTGCTGCTGACCGACGCCACGACGTTCGACCAGTACCGCTTCTGGCAGGTCGGCTCGCTGACCGGCCGGGACGCGGCGACGGTCACCCAGGCCGTGCCGTTCGTGCTGGCCGGTGTGGTGCTCGCGCTGCTGGCCGTCCGGCAGCTCAACGCGCTCGCGCTCGGCGAGGACATCGCGCGGTCGCTCGGCCAGAACGTCACGGTCGCGCGCCTGGTGTGCGCGCTGGCCGTTGTTGTCCTCTGTGGCGCGGCGACGGCGATCGCCGGGCCGATCGCGTTTGTCGGGCTGACCGTGCCGCACGCCGCGCGGCTCGTCACCGGGCCGGACCACCGCTGGCTGCTGCCGTACTCCGCGCTGATGGCGCCGCTGCTCCTGCTCGTGTCCGACGTTGTCGGCCGCGTGGTCGCGCGGCCGGCCGAGGTGCAGGTCGGGATCATCACGGCGCTGGTCGGCGCGCCGGTGTTCGTGGTCCTGGTGCGCCGCCGGAAGGTCGTGGCGGTGTGAACGTGGTCGTCGCCGCGCGCCGCCGAGGCGCGGTCCGGGCGCGGACGGTGTCGCTTCTGCTCTTCCTCGCGATCGTGGTCGTCTTCGCGGCTTCGCTGGCCGTCGGGGACTTCCCGGTGCCGCTCGGCGACCTCCCCGGCCTGCTCTTCGGGGACGGTGTCGGCCGCGCCGCCTACGTCGTCTCCGAGCTCCGGTTGCCGCGCGCGGTCACCGGCTTGCTCGTCGGCGTCGCGTTCGGGACGGCCGGGGCGCTCTTCCAGCGCCTGCTGCGCAACCCGCTGGCCAGCCCGGACGTCATCGGCGTGACGCAGGGCGCGAGCGCGGCCGCCGTGGTCGCGATCGTGGTGTTCAACGCCGCCGGGGCCGTGGTGTCCGCCGCCGCGCTCGCGGGCGCGCTGCTCACCGGCGCCACGATCTACCTCCTGTCCCGGCGCGGCGGCGTGCACGCCTACCGGCTCGTGCTCGTCGGCGTCGGGGTCGGCGCGGTGCTCACCAGCGTCGTCTCGTACCTGATGACCTGGGCCGACGTCACCCTCGCGCAGCAGGCCCTGATCTGGCTCACCGGCAACCTCAACGCCCGCACCTGGGCCGACGCCGCGCCGCTGGCCGCCGCCCTTGTCGTCCTGCTGCCCGCGGCGCTGCTGCTCGGCCGCGCGCTGACCGGGCTTCAGCTGGGCGACGACACCGCCGCCGGGCTCGGCCTGCACGTCGAACGCAGCCGCCTGGCGCTGCTGGTCGTCGCCGTGGCGCTCGCCGCGTTCGCGACGGCCGCCGCCGGGCCGATCTCGTTTGTCGCTTTTGTGGCCAACCCGATCGCGACGCGGCTCGTCGGCGGCGCCCGCGCGGGTCTCGTCCCGGCGGCGCTGACCGGCGCGCTCGTCGTGCTGCTGGGCGACTTCGCGGCCCAGCACCTGCTCGGCGAGCAGCTGCCGGTCGGCGTCGTCACCGGCGCGGTCGGCGCGCCGTACCTGCTGTGGCTGCTCGCGACCGCCAACCGCGCCGGGCGAGTGTGAGGGGAACGCCGTGACACTGCACACCGAGCACCTGGACCTGGGCTACGGGCCGTTGCGCGTGGTCAAGGACCTGTCCGTGCGCATCCCGCCCGGCAAGGTCACGATGATCGTCGGGACCAACGCCTGCGGGAAGTCGACGTTGCTGCGCGGCCTGGCGCGGCTGCTCACGCCCACCGCCGGCGCGGTCTACCTCGACGGCAAGGGCATCACGACGTTGCGCAGCAAGGACGTCGCGACGGTGCTGGGCCTGCTGCCGCAGTCGCCGACCGCGCCCGAGGGCATCACGGTCGCCGACCTCGTCGGCCGCGGCCGCTACCCGCACCAGGGGATGTTCCGCCGCTGGAGTGACGAGGACGACGACGCCGTCGCGAAGGCGATGCTCGCGACCGACACCGTCGAGCTGGCCGACCGGCCGGTCGACGAGCTGTCCGGCGGGCAGCGCCAGCGCGTCTGGATCGCCATGGCGCTGGCGCAGCGGACGCCGTTGCTGCTGCTCGACGAGCCCACGACGTTCCTCGACATCGCCCACCAGGTCGACGTCCTCGATCTCCTGGCCGAGCTGAACGCCGAGGACGGCCGGACGATCGTCATCGTCCTGCACGACCTCAACCTGGCCGCCCGCTACGGCGACCACCTGATCGCGATGAAGGACGGCCGGATCGCTGCCGAAGGCGCGCCCGCGGACATCCTCACCGCCGAACTCGTCGCCGACGTCTTCGGCCTGCCCTGCCGGGTCATCCCCGACCCGGTCTCCGCCACGCCCCTCATCGTCCCGATCGGCCGGCGGCGGGCCACCCCCCGAGAAGAAGGAACCCCCGATGCGTCCTAAGTGGACTCGCCTGGCCGCCGCACTCGCGGCCGTCACGCTGCTGGCCGCCTGTGGCCGGCCCGAGAAGCCCAGCACGTCCGGTGTCGGCGACCAGGACGTCGCCACCGGCGGCCGGCTGTTCTCCACCGCGGACAGCGAGACCGCGAAGCTCGGCGCGGACGTCGGCCCGGGTGTCTTCCCGCGCACCGTCACCCACGCGCTGGGCAAGACGAAGCTGGACAAGAAGCCGACGCGGGTCGTCGTGCTGGACAGCGGTGAGCTGGACGACGTGCTCGCGCTCGGCATCACCCCGGTCGGCATGGCCACCAACGCCGGGCAGAACGACGTCCCGGCCTACCTCGCCGACCGCGCCAAGGGCATCCCGGCCGTCGGCGGGGTCAGCAACCTCAACCTCGAGGCGATCGCGGCGCTGAACCCGGACCTGATCCTCGGCAGCAAGCTGCGCGCGAACGACCTCTACCCGCAGCTGTCGAAGATCGCGCCGACGGTGTTCAGCATCCGGCCCGGGTTCCCGTGGAAGGAGAACCTGCTCCTGATCGGGGCGTCGCTGGGTGCGGAGACGCAGGCGACCGGGCTGCTGAACGACTACCAGAAGCGCGCGAACGAGTTGAAGGCCGCGGTCAAGGGCGCGCCGAAGATCTCGCTGCTGCGGTTCCACTCCGCCGGCATCCGGCTCTACGGGAACCTGTCGTTCATCGGCGTCATCCTCAAGGACACCGGCCTGGCGCGGCCGGCGAACCAGAACATCACCGAGCTCGCCGCGACGATCTCCAAGGAGCGCATCGACGAGGCCGACGGCGACTGGATCTTCTACTCCAGCCTCGGCGCCGGCCCCAGCGCGGACGAGAAGGCCGTCACGAGCAGCGGGCTGTGGGCGGGACTGAGCGCGGTCAAGGCGAAGCACGCGATCCCGGTCGACGACTCGGTGTGGTTCCTCGGCCTCGGCCCGATCGGGGCGATGAAGGTCCTCGACGACCTCAAGAAGTACCTGGGCTGAGACGATCGGGGGCGTGCCCGACACCATCGACGACATCGACGCCCGGCTCCTGCTGGCGCTCGGCGCGGACCCGCGCTCGACGGCGGTCGCGCTGGCCGAGCGGCTGGGCCTGTCCCGCAACACGGTGCAGGCCCGGCTCGCCCGGCTCGAACAGCGCGGCGTGCTCTCCTCGTTCGAGCGCCGCATCGACCCGGCGCGGCTGGGCTACCCGCTGCGCGCGTTCGTCAACGCGCAGGTCGACCAGCGGCGGCTCGCCGAGATCGCCGACGCGCTCGCCACGATCCCCGAGGTCACCGAGGTCTGTGGGCTGACCGGGGCGAGCGACCTGATGGTGCAGGTCGTCGCGGTCGACGCCGACGACCTCTACCGGATCGCCGGGCACATCCTCGCCTCGCCGGGCGTCGAGCGGACGAACATCTCGCTCGTCATGCGCGAGCTCGTCCCGTACCGGCTGACGCCGCTTCTGGAGCGCGTGCATTCTGCGCAGCCGGAGGCCTGAGCCGTCGCGCTGTGGTGTGCATTCTGCGCACTTCGAGGGGCATCGGTTGTGCGATGCGTCCACCGGTGGTGTCCTGGTGTGCGCTTCCTGCACGAAAGGTGTCGACGATGACCCAGCCCTCCGCGACCGTTCAGGCGACGGACACGCTCGCCGCGATCGAACGGCGGGTGCTGTGGCTCGCCACCGCGATCGTGCACCAGGCCAACCGGGTCCGGCCCAACCCGTCCGGGCTGAAGGTCGGCGGGCACCAGGCGTCGTGCGCGTCGCTGGTGTCGATCATGACGTCGCTGTGGTTCCGGCACCTGCGTCCCGAGGACCGCGTCTCGGTGAAGCCGCACGCGTCGCCGGTGCTCCACGCGATCAACTACCTGCTCGGCGAGCTGGACGAGGCGTACCTGCCGACGTTGCGCGAGTTCGGCGGGCTGCAGAGCTACCCGAGCCGCGCCAAGGACCCCGACCCGGTGGACTACTCGACCGGCTCGGTCGGCATCGGCGCCACCGCGCCGATCTGGGGCGCGCTCGCCCGCCGTTACCTGACCACGCGCGGCTCGTCCGCCGGCACCGGACGGCAGTACTCGCTGGTCGGCGACGCCGAGCTGGACGAGGGCGCCATCTGGGAGGCCATCCTCGACCCGGGCGTCGCGGAGCTGGGCGAGATCGTCTGGATCGTCGACCTCAACCGCCAGTCGCTCGACCGGGTCGTGCCGAACATCGCGGCCGGGCGGCTGCAGGGCATGTTCGACGCGGCCGGCTGGCAGGTCCTGACGCTGAAGTACGGGCGGCTGCTGGAAGAGCTGTTCACCCGGCCGGGCGGGTCCGAGCTGCGCGCGCGGATCGACGCGATGCCGAACCCGGAGTACCAGCGGCTGCTGCGTTGCGACGCCGCCCAGCTGCGCGACCGGCTGCCCGCGGGCGACGACGCGCTGGCTTCGCTGGTGGCGTCCCTCGACGACGAGACGCTCCTGGCCGCTATCCGGAACCTCGGCGGCCACGACCTCGGCTCGCTCGACGAGGTCTTCGCGTCCATTTCGGACAGCCGGCCGACGGTGATCTTCGCCTACACCGTCAAGGGCCGCGGCCTGCCGACGCAAGGGCACCCGCAGAACCACTCTTCGCTGCTGACGGTCGCGCAGATGGAGGAGCTGGCTTCTTCGCTGGGTACGGATCTTTCTTCGCCGTGGGAAGGCTTCGCGGCGGAGTCGTCCGAAGCCGCGTTGTGCGCTGAAGTCGCTTCACGCCTTCGCCGTCCGGACGTTCCTTCGCTGCCTTCGCTCGAGATGCCCGTCGACATCGGGCGTACGCCGTCCGGGACCGCGACGACGCAAGCCGCGCTGGGACGCGTCCTGCTCGACCTGACGCGCGAAGCGCCCGAAGCGGCGAAGCGCGTGGTGACGGTCAGCCCGGACGTCAGCTCGACGACCAACCTCGGCGGCTGGGTCAACAAGGTCGGCGTCTGGTCGGCGACCGAGCGCCGCGACTGGTTCGAGGACGACCCCGAGACGATCATGCACTGGCGCGAGAAGCCGACGGGCCAGCACCTCGAGCTGGGCATCGCCGAGACGAACCTGGTCGGCCTGCTCGGGGAGCTCGGTGCGACCTGGAGCCGCTGGGGCGAGCCGCTGCTGCCGATCGGCGTCATGTACGACCCGTTCGTCGAGCGCGCGCTCGAGCCGTGGTCGTTCGGGATCTACGCGGGCGGGCAGTCGATCCTGATCGGCACGCCGTCCGGCGTCACGCTCGCCCCGGAAGGCGGCGCGCACCAGTCGATCACCACGCCGTCGATCGGCATCGAGCAGCCCGGCTGCGTCAGCTACGAACCCGCGTTCGCGATCGACACCGAGTGGACGCTGCTCGCCGCGCTCGGCCGGCTCGGCAAGCCGGGCGGGACGTCGTCGTACTTCCGGCTGTCGACGCGTCCGGTGGACCAGACACTGGCCGCGGTGCCGGCGGACCCGGCGGCGCGCGAACGCCGTCGCCGCCAGGTCGTGGCGGGCGCGTACCTCCTGCGGCGGTCGGAGTCCCCGGCGGTGACGCTGGCGGCGATGGGCGCGCTGGTGCCGGACACCCTGGCGGCGGCCGAGCGGCTGGCCCAGGTCGGCGTCGAGGCCGACGTCGTCTGCGTGACCAGTCCGGGCCTGCTCTTCGAGGCGGTCCAGGCGCGGTCGGGCCGGGGGAGCGCCGAGTCGTGGATCCTCGACCAGGTCTTCCCGGCGTCGCGGGCGCGTCCCCTGGTCTCGGTGCTCGACGGCCACCCGCACACGCTGGCGTTCCTCGCCGGGGTCAACCGGGTGCCGTCGGTCGCGCTGGGCGTCACGGGGTTCGGGCAGTCCGGGTCGCTCGAGGAGGTCTATCGCCACCACGGGATCGACACGGACTCGATCATCCGCGCGGCGCTCGACGTCGTCAGCTGAAGGTCGCGCCCTCGAGCATCGTGTCGACGGCCTTGTCCCAGTCGGTGCCGGAGCCGTACTCGACCACGAGGATCTTGCTGGTGGGCAGCCACCACATCCGGACCTGGTTGTTCTGCGTCGCGTCCTCGCAGGTGACCTGCCAGTGGCCGTACTCGGCCTTCTTCGGCCCGACCGGCTTGAACCCGGAGTCGAGCAAGGTGCTGCCGGTGGCCACGGCCGCATCCCCGGGCGGCGACGCGGCGGTGATGCAGGTCGGCACGTCCGTGCCGGTGTACCAGCCGAAGGGCCGCTTCGCGCTCGGGAGGTTGATGGGCGCGTTGGGGTCCGAAGTCGCTTCGCGCAGGTCAAGCAGCCGAGCCGCGCAGACGACGGTGCCCTTGCCGACGCAGCCGTCGAGCAGGCCGTCATCGGTGCGGGCGGTGTAGGTCGCCCCGACCGGCAGGGCGACGTGCATGGTCCCGACGACGACCTGCGGCCCGGCGGCCTTGGTGACGGTCGGAACGGGCTGCGCCTGCCCGGCGGTGGAGGTGCTGCAGGCAGCAGCGCTCACGACGACCGCGACGGCCACGACGATGTGCCGGAAGGACACGGGCTCACCTCTTTCCTCGGCCCTTCGACTCCCGGACGGCCCGGCCGGTTTCCCGGGAGGTCGACGAACTGTATCCAGCGGCCGGCGCCGGCCCGGGGTGACCTGGGGTACAGGCGGTGCGGGGCGGTGCGGGCGGGGGTTCCGGGGGCGTGGGACACTGGTTCGGTTATGACTGCCCTCCCCCTTGTCTTCGACGCGCCCAAGCGCGGCCTGCCGCCGCGTCACCTCGCCGACCTTTCGGTGGCCGAGCGGGCCGCCGCCGTGGCCGAGCTGGGGGAGAAGCCCTTTCGCGCGAAGCAGCTGTCCAACCACTACTTCTCGCGGCTGACCGTCGACCCGGCGGAGATGACCGACATCCCGGCGGCCTCCCGCGAGAAGCTGGTCGCGGACCTGATGCCGACGCTGCTGACCGAGGTCCGCGCGCTGGCGGCCGACAACGGCGCGACCCGCAAGACGCTGTGGCGCGCGCACGACGGCACGCTCCTGGAGAGCGTCCTGATGCGCTACCCGGACCGCGCGACGCTGTGCATCTCGAGCCAGGCCGGCTGCGGCATGGCCTGCCCGTTCTGCGCGACCGGCCAGGGCGGCCTCGACCGCAACCTGTCGACGGCGGAGATCGTGGACCAGGTCCGCTCGGCGGCGGCGGTCATGCGCGACGGCACGATGCCGGGTGGTCCCGGCCGGCTGTCGAACATCGTCTTCATGGGCATGGGTGAGCCGCTGGCGAACTACAAGCGCGTGGTGGCCGCGGTGCGGCGGATCACGGATCCCGCGCCGGGTGGTCTGGGCATCGGGCAGCGGTCGGTGACGGTGTCGACCGTGGGCCTGGCCCCGGCTATCCGGAAGCTGGCGGACGAGAAGATGCAGGTGCGGCTGGCGGTGTCGCTGCACACGCCGGACGACGAGCTGCGGGACACGCTGGTGCCGGTGAACGAGCGCTGGTCGGTGGATGAGGTGCTCTCTGCCGCTCGGTACTACGCCGACACGTCCGGGCGGCGGGTGTCCATCGAGTACGCGCTGATCCGGGACATCAACGACCAGCCGTGGCGGGCGGAACTGCTGGCGAAGCGGCTGCGCAAGCACCTGGGGCAGCTGGTGCACGTGAACGTGATCCCGCTGAACCCGACCCCGGGGTCCAAGTGGGACGCCTCGCCGAAGCCGGTGGAGCGGGAGTTCGTGCGGCTGGTGAACGCCGGTGGAGTAGCGTGCACGGTGCGCGACACCCGCGGCCAGGAGATCGCCGCCGCGTGTGGGCAGCTTGCCGCCGAAGGCTGACTTTTCGTTTCTGTGATGGAGAAATCGTCGTGATGTACGCCCCGAGCCTGCTCGACCCGGCCGCGGAATCGTTGAAGCTCGCGGACTTCACCGGCGCGACGGACGTCGCCCGCGAGGCCCGGACGCTGCTGGGCGACCGGTTCAGCTCGGTGACGTTCATGTACGTCCTGATGCGCGCGTTCGAGGTGGAGTACGCGGCAGCGTGCGACGCGTCCCGCTGGCACGAGTTCCACGGCGGCCCCCGGGCGCTGTCGGACGCCGACCTCGAGAAGCTGCTGGCTCCCTGGCTCGACCGCTGACTCCCCGCGATCCGACGCGGGCGGAACGCGCGGTTCTCGAGTTCATGCTGCTGCCGGAGTTCGCCGGCGTGGACCGGCTCCGTGCGCAGGTGCCGCATTGCCGGGTCGTCGCGAGGTGGGCGGAGGGACAGCCGAGTGTTGACCTCGCCGTACCCGCTTCCGTCGCTCCCGCACCGGTGTCTGGGTCGGCGGTGGTTATCTGTCGGCCATCGAGTACGCCTGGGTCACCGACGAACCGCCCGGGCGGCTGCCCGACGTCTCGACGATGACCCTGGTCTGACGCGGTCACCCCCGGCCTTGCCCCCGGTTACGCTGCCGGAAAAATCTCCGGGAAAAATCTTCGGAGAGAAATGTCGAACGTCGCGCGCGGCTGTTCGACGCGGGGGTGAAGGCCGGTCACCGCGTCCGGAACACACCGGGCCACGGCCGAGAACGACCAGGGAGCTAGCCATGCGTTTCCTCATGATGCACCGCCTCGACGAGAGCCAGCCGGAAGCCTGGAACCCGAGCCAGGAGTTCATCGAGAAGATGGGCGCGTTCATCCAGGACTCGGCGGAGAAGGGCATCCTCATCACGGCGGAGGGCGTTCACCCGTCGGAGAAGGGCGCGCTCGTCCGCAAGCCGCGGGGCGCCGCCATTCGGGTCACCGATGGCCCGTTCGCCGAGGCCAAGGAGGTCATCGGCGGGTTCGCGCTGATCAACGCCGCCGACCGCGCCGAGGCCGTCGAGTTCGCGAAGAGCTACGTCGAGCTGTTCGACTCCGAGATCGAGGTCGAGGTGCGCCAGGTCGTCGAGTTCGACGAGATCCCCGGCTGACACCGGCTCCCCGGGGGGGGGGGGGTTTCCCCCCCCCCCAAGACACAACGAACGCGAAGGCGTACCGAACGAGCGAAGCGAGGAAGGAACGCCG
>NZ_JBVJOW010000010.1:86531-131801 GCF_055582965.1 Amycolatopsis sp. NPDC104863 | reverse complement strand
CGCCCCCCCCCCTCCCCCCGCCCCCACCCCAACCCCCCCCCCACCCCCCCCCCCCCCCCCCCCCCCCCCCCCCCCCCCCCCCCCCACGGCGCTACTCTCGCCCCCGACACTGGGGGAGGGGTCATGTTCCTGGTCACCGGCGCCACCGGAAACGTCGGCGCGGAAGTGGTCTCGGCACTCGCGGGGGCGGGCGAGCCGGTCCGGGCGCTGGTGCGCCGGGCGGACGCTGTCCTGCCGGAGGGCGCCGAAGCCGTCGTCGGGGATCTCAACGATCCCGGCGGCCTCGACGACGCGCTCAAGGGTGTCGAAGGTGTTTTCCTGCTCGCCGGCTACAACGACATGCCTGGCATGCTGCAGAAGGCGCGCGACGCGGGCGTGCGGCGGATCGTGCTGCTCTCCGGTGGTTCGGCCGCGCTGGAAGACCTCGGCAACGCGGTTTCGCGGTACATGACGCTCGCCGAACGCGCGGTGCGCGCGTCCGGGCTCGGCTGGACGTTCCTGCGGCCGCGCGCGTTCATGTCCAACGCGCTGCGCTGGCTGCCGCAGCTGCGCGAGGGTGACACCGTGCGCGCGCAGTTCCCCGAGGTGGCGGCCGCGAGTGTCGACCCGGCCGACATCGCGGCGGTCGCGGCCCGCGCGCTCGCGGGCGGGCACGAAGGACGCGCCTACGACCTGACCGGCCCGGTCGCGTTGCGGCCCGCGGAGCAGGTCGCCGTGCTCGCCGAGGTGCTCGGCCGGGACCTGGAGTTCGTCGGCCTGACGAACGACGAGACACGCGCGGAGCTCGAGGCGAGCCTGCCGGCCGAGTACGTCGACGCGTTCTGGAACTTCTACGTCGACGGCACGCTCGACGAGGCGACGGTCCACCCCGCCGTCCCCGAGGTGACGGGACGGCCGG
Organism: Amycolatopsis sp. NPDC104863; assembly: GCF_055582965.1. NCBI lineage: Bacteria > Bacillati > Actinomycetota > Actinomycetes > Pseudonocardiales > Pseudonocardiaceae > Amycolatopsis > Amycolatopsis sp. NPDC104863. Next base: position 130,903 of record NZ_JBVJOW010000010.1, on the reverse strand, counting down.
CGCGCACGTTCGCCGAGTGGGCGGCCGCGCACGCGGACCTCTTCCGCTGAGTCGGGTCGTGACCGAGCGGACGCGCACCGACCTTTCCGCCGTGCTGGGGGTCGTCCTGGCCGTGCCGGTCGTCGCCAGCAGCCTGTTCGTGCTGGCGCTGCTCGGGAAGCTCGTCTGGCCGCCGTACTTCTGGGTGCTGCCGGCCGGGTGGGTGGTGGCCGGGGCGATCACGTTCGTGCCTGCCTTCGAGCACTTCCTGCTGCCGCTGCTGTTCGGCATGCGGTCGCCGACGGCGCGGGAGCTCGAGCGGCTCGGCCCGTGCTGGCGAGCCGTCTGCGAGGCGGCGGAGGTCGACGGCGGCAAGTACCGGCTGTGGGTCGAGCGGTCGCGCGAGCTGAACGCCTTCGCCGCGGGCGGGCACACCGTCGCGGTGACGCGGACCGCGCTCGAGCTCCCGCAGGCCGGTCTGGAGGCGATCCTGGCGCACGAGCTCGGCCACCACCTGTCCGGGCACACGCGCATCTCGCTCTACGTCTGGTGGCTGGAGCTGCCGGCCCGGGTCCTGACGCTCGTGGTCCGGCTGCTCGCGCTGGCCGTGCCGCACATCGGCCGCGCGTTCGCCGCCTTCGGCCGGTCGGTGGCGGTGCTCGTCACCGTGCTGCTGACGCTGGGCATCCTCACCGCGCTCGCGTTCCTCGACCCGTGGCTGCTGCTGGCGCCGCTGCTCGGCCCGGTGCTCGCCTGGTCGAAACGGCTCGGCGAGTACCGGGCCGACCTGATGGCGGCGCGGCTGGGGTACGGCCCGGAGCTGATCACGCTGTTCCGCGAGTGGATCCGGGTCAACGGCGGTGACGAGCGGCGGCTGTGGTCGCGCCTGCTGGCCGGGCACCCGGCCCACATCGACCGGATCAAGCACCTGAAGGACCGCGGGTTCAGAGCGTGAGGACGACCTTGCCCGCCGCGTGCCCCGCGTGGACGTGGGCGATCGCGGCGACGGCGTCGGCGAGCGGGTAGGTCCGGTCGAGCAGCGGCGTGAGCTGCCCGGCCTCGATCCTTTCGCGCAGGGCTTCGAGGTCCGCGCGGCGGACACTCGAGATGAGCCCGCGCAGCTGCTGCCGCACGAACGGGTTCAGCAGTGCCGCGCGGAACACGCGCTGGATCCCGCCCAGCCACCGGCCGCCTTCCCCGCCGACGATCACGAGCGTGCCGCGCGGGGTCAGCGCCCGGCGCAGGTGGTGCAGCGAGCGCAGGCCCGCGGTGTCCACGACCAGGTCGTACCGCCCGGTCGTGAAGTCTTCGCGGGTGTAGTCGACGACGTCGTCGGCGCCGAGCGTGCGGACGAGGTCCGTCTTCGCCGTGCTGCACACCGCCGTGACGTGCGCGCCGGCGGTCTTGGCCAGCTGCACCGTGAACGACCCGACCCCGCCCGCCGCGCCGATCACCAGGACGCGCTGTCCGGTCTCGACGTCGTGCAGCGCCTGGAGAGCGGTGCAGCCGGAGACCGCGACGGCCGCCGCCTGCTCGAACGAGAGGCGGGTGGGCTTCGCCACCACGAGGTCCTCTTTGGCGACGGCGTGTTCGGCGAACGCGCCTTCGCAGGTGCCGAACACTTCGTCACCCGGCCGGAAGCGCCGGACGCCGTCGCCGGCTTCCTCGACGGTGCCGGCAAAATCGAGGCCGCGCACCGGTTGCTTCGGCCGGCGCAGCCCGAAACCCAGCAGCCGCAGCAGGTACGGCTGCCCGGTGGTGAGGTGCCGGACGCCCGGGTCGACGCCGGCCGCGTGCACCCGCACGAGGACCTCGCCGGCTCCGGGCGCCGGTCTGTCGAGGTCGCGGAACACGAGCGTTTCGGGCGGGCCGTAGCGGTCTTGGACCAGGGCTTTCACGAGGACTCCTCCGGGTACTGGAACACTTCTTCGAGCGGGACGCCGAACACGTGCGCGAGCTGGAACGCCATTTCGAGCGACGGTGAGTAGCGGCCCTGCTCGATCGCGATGACGGTCTGGCGGGTGACGCCGATCCGGGTGGCGAGCTCGGCCTGGGTCATCTGGCCGTGCGCGAACCGGAGGGCGCGGAGCGAGTTGGTGACGCGGGTCGGTTTCACCACGGCTGGAAACCCCGGCGGTAGGCGAAGATCCGGGCGACCGACCCGAGGATCGCCGAGAGCGTGAACGCCAGGTACACGGCGTTGGCGATCCAGAAGTGCGGCGCCTCGGCCATCGCCAGCAGCAGCGCGGCGACGGCGCCGATGACGACGAACGAGTGGCCGACGTACTCGCCGAACCGGCCGATCTCGCGGTCGCGCTGGTCCTTGCCGCCGTCCTTCGAGATCACCGCGGCGAGGATGCTCGCCACGATCGTCGCGGCGATGGACGCGCCGACCGTCCACAGCAGCGTCCCGGCGTACGGGACGTCGGCCAGCGGTCGTCCGCCGGCCCGGCCGAGCACCACCACCAGGTACACCGCGTAGCTCACCATCGCGGCGATCCCGAGGATCCAGGCGCGCTTCTCTTCGTGGGTCACCTCCTCAAAGTAAAACAAACCAGACACCATGTCAAAGTTTCTTGACATGAGAAAATCTTCGGCGAGGGTGTCCAAGGCGGCGTCTGCCGTTCGTAGTCACCGCGTACGGCAACCGAGCCACAGGAGGATCCCCATGCAGTACCTGATGCTGATCAACGCTTCGCTCAACGCCGACGGCGAGCCCACCGGCTGCAGCACGCCCGAGGACTGGATGCTGTTCGACAAGGCGATGAAGGACGCCGGTGTCCACGTCGGCGGCAACTCGCTCGCCGACTTCACGACGGCCGCCGCGGTCCGCGTCACCGAAGGCGGCGAGCGGGTCGTCACCGACGGGCCGTTCGCGGAGTCCCGCGAGGTGCTCGGCGGTTACTTCGTCATCGACGTGCCGGACTTCGACGTCGCGCTCGACTGGGCGGCGCGCTGCCCGGGCGCCCGCGACGGCGGGCACATCATGGTCCGGCCGCTCGCGTCCTACGGGGGCTGACGGGTGCCGGGGCGGGCCGCGGTCGAGGCCGTGTTCCGGGAGGAGCGCGGGCTGGTGCTGGCCGCGCTCGTCCGCCGGTTCGGCGACCTCGACCTGGCCGAGGAGGTGACGTCGGAGGCGATCGAGGCCGCGCTGGTGCACTGGCCGGCCGACGGCGTGCCGCCGAAACCGGGCGCCTGGCTGATGACGACGGCCCGGCGCAAGGCCGTCGACCGGCTGCGCCGCGACCAGGCCTACGCGGCCCGGCTCGCGGTGCTGCGGGTCGAGGCCGAGCGCGCGCCCGCCCCGCCGCCGGACGCCGGCGGCGACCTGCCGGACGAGCGGCTGCAGCTGTTCTTCACCTGCGCCCACCCCGCCCTGTCGGCCGAGGACCGGACGGCGTTGACCCTGCGCTGCCTCGCCGGCCTGACCACGCCGGAGGTGGCGCGCGCGTTCCTGGTGCCCGGCGCGACGATGGGGAAGCGGATCGTGCGGGCGAAGAACCGGATCCGCACGTTGCGCATCCCGTTCCGGGTGCCGGACGCCGCCGAGCTGCCCGCGCGGCTGCCAGGGGTGCTCCAGGTCGTCTACTCGATCTTCACCGAGGGGTACGCGGCCAGCTCCGGGCCGGACCTGCAGCGGCTCGACCTGGCGGAGGAGGCGATCCGGCTGGCCCGGATCCTGCGCCGGCTGCTGCCGGGGGAGCGCGAGGTGGCCGGGCTGCTGGCCCTGATGCTGCTGATCCACGCGCGCCGCGACGCCCGCACCGGCCCGGACGGCGACCTGGTGCTGCTCGACGACCAGGACCGCGCCCGCTGGGACCGCGAGATGATCGACGAAGGGGCGTCGCTGGTTCTCGTGGCGCTCACGGGCGGGCCACCGGGGCTGTACGGCGTCCAGGCGGCGATCGCGGCCCTGCACGACGAAGCGGCGGACGTGGCGAGCACGGACTGGCCGCAGATCGTGGGGTTGTACGAGGTGCTGCGCGGGCTGGCGCCGTCCCCGGTGGTGGAGCTGAACCGCGCGGTGGCGGTGGCGATGCGCGACGGCCCGTCGGCGGGCCTGGCCCTGCTCGACGACCTGGCGGGCGACCCGCGGCTGAGCGCGTACAGCCCGTTCCCGGCCGCGCGCGGAGACCTCCTCGGCCGCCTCGGCCGCGACGTCGAAGCGGCGGCCGCCTACCGGGAAGCGTTGGAGCTGGCCGGAACCGAGCCGGAGCGCGCCCACCTGCGCCGTCGGCTGGCGGCGGTCGCAGGTCCGTGACGGCGACCTCGGGGTGGCCGTCACGGACGCGTCCGGAACTGTCGGTGGCCGCCGGTAAGCTGGAAACCGGGGGCCGGAGGCCTACGCAGGCGTCCGCAGCGCCGCGATCGCCGGGGCGAACATCGTCGCCTTGATCGCCCCCAGCGTCCCGCGATCCTTGCCCGCCAACACTTCGACCCGCTCCGAAGCGACCTGGACCACGGCGGACTCGGCCGCGATCTCGTCGACGAGGCCGAAGGAAAGCGCGTCCGCCCCACCGAACCGGCGTCCCGTGGTCATCGACGCGATCGCCGCCGACGGCGTCAGCTTCCCCTGGATCAGCGCCGCCATCCCCGGGGTGAACGGGATGTTGATGTCGGCCTCCGGAAAGCAGAAGTACCCGCGGTCCGAACGCATCACGCGGAAGTCGTGCGCCATCGCGAGCATCGCGCCCGCGCCGAACGCGTGGCCGTTGATCGCCGCCACCGTCGGGACCGGCAGCGTCAGCACGCGCGCGAACAGCTCCTGCACGTCGGCGACGTACTCGGAAGCCTTGTCCCCGTTGGCCATCAGCCAGTCGAGGTCGAGGCCGTTCGAGTAGAACTTGCCGCTCCCGGTCGTCACCAGCGCATCGGAGACACCGTCCAAAAAGGAATGCGCGCGCTGCAGCCAGTCGGGGGAGAAGCGGTTTTCGTCGTCGCCCAGGTCGAACACGGAGACGGTCACGGTCGGTCCTTTTCTCGAGGGGGCACGGTCAGCACGGCCCGCACGGCGGCGGCGAGCCGTTCCCGCACCAGGGGATCGGTGATGTCCCGCCGGAAGAACGCGGTCGGCAGGTCGACGACGCAGGTGGTGATCACCTCGACGGCCAGGCCGTCACCGCGGTCCCACACCAGGCGCGCGAGCCGCACGAGCAGCGCGACCAGGCGTTTGTCCAGCGCGTGCAGGGCGTCGGCCAGCTCCTCGGGCAGCTCGGGCCCGAAGAGCCGGTCGCCGCGGACCCGCAGCAGCATCCGTGCCCCGTCGGGACGCAGGGAAGCGAACACCGCCGGGGTGTCCGCCGCCGCGACGACGGCCTCCACCGGGGAGAACGCCGCGTCCACGTGCGCGGTCTGCAGGTCGAGGAACGCCGTCGCCGCGCGCAGCCAGACCCGGGCCAGCAGCGCGCTGAGCGAGCCGAACGCGTGGTAGATCGTCCCGTTCGGCACACCCGCGGCGGCGGCCAGCTCCCGCACGGTGACCTCGCCGGACGACGCCACGAGCCGCTCGGCGACGTCGAGGAGCTCGTCGAGGTCGTGGACGCGGGGGCGGGGCATGCCGTGACCGTAACAGAACGCGTGCTCCAAAACCAGCGCGGTAAGCTGCCGCCGTGGAGATCTGGGTCAACCCGGCGTGCGCGAAGTGCCGGTCCGCCGTGTCCCTGCTGGACGAGGCCGGCGCGGAGTACACCGTGCGCCGCTACCTCGACGACCCGCCGTCCGCGGCGGAGCTCGAGGCCGTCCTCGAGCGCCTCGGCCTCGAACCGTGGGACATCGCGCGCACCACCGAGGCGGTCGCGAAGGAGCTCGGCCTCAAGACGTGGGGCCGCACCCCGGACGACCGCTCACGCTGGATCGACGCGCTGGCCGAGTACCCGAAGCTGATCCAGCGGCCGATCATCACGGCCGACGACGGCACGACGGTCGTGGCGCGGACGCCCGAAGCGGTGCGTTCGGTCCTGCCTTAGGCTCGCAGGCATGCCGGACACGCAGTACGAAGACCTGCTCCGCCACGTGCTCGACACGGGCGCCCGAAAAGCGGACCGCACCGGGACGGGCACCCGCTCGATCTTCGGGCACCAGCTGCGTTACCGGCTCTCCGACGGCTTCCCGCTGGTCACGACGAAGAAAGTCCACTTCCGCTCGATCGCCTTCGAGCTGCTGTGGTTCCTCCGCGGCGACTCGAACGTCTCGTGGCTGCAGGAGAACGGCGTCTCCATCTGGGACGAATGGGCGTCCCCCGAGGGTGAGCTCGGCCCGGTCTACGGCGTGCAGTGGCGCTCGTGGCCGACCCCGGACGGCGGGCACGTCGACCAGATCTCCGAGGTGCTGCGTACGCTGCGGGAGAACCCCGATTCGCGGCGGATCATCGTCTCGGCGTGGAACGTCGCCGACATCCCGCGGATGGCGCTGCCGCCGTGCCATGCGTTCTTCCAGTTCTACGTCGCCGACGGCGAGCTGTCCTGCCAGCTCTACCAGCGCAGCGCGGACCTGTTCCTCGGTGTGCCGTTCAACATCGCGAGCTACGCGCTGCTGACGCACATGATCGCCGAGCAGGTCGGCCTGCGGGCCGGCGACTTCGTCTGGACCGGTGGTGACTGCCACGTCTACGACAACCACGTCGAGCAGGTCCGCACGCAGCTCGCGCGCGCGGCGCGGCCGTTCCCGGCGCTGAGCCTCAAGCCGGCGGAGAGCCTCTTCGACTACACCTACGAGCACTTCGCGCTGGAGGGCTACGACCCGCATCCGGGCATCAAGGCGCCGGTGGCGGTGTGATCGGGCTCGTCTGGGCCCAGTCCTCGAACGGGGTCATCGGCCGTGACGGCACCCTCCCGTGGCACCTGCCGGAGGACCTGAAGCACTTCCGGTCGGTGACCGCCGGCGCGACCGTCCTCATGGGCCGCCGGACGTGGGAGTCGCTGCCGCCGCGGTTCCGGCCGCTGCCGGGCCGGCGCAACCTCGTGCTGTCACGCACGCCGCAGCAGGGCGTCGAGACGTTCCCCGACCTGCCGGAGGCGCTCGCCGCGGTGTCCGGTGACGGCTGGGTGATCGGCGGCGCGGCCGTCTACCGGGCGACCCTGCCGTTCGCCGACCGGATCGTCGTCACCGAGCTCCGGGAGACCTTCGACGGCGACACGCTCGCGCCGGACGTCGGGCGCCCGCCGGACGCCGTCAGCGAGTGGCTCGAGTCGTCAACCGGGCTGCACTACCGGTTCCTGACCTGGGGCTGAGGGATCTCACCGGTCTTCGCGAGCAGCGGGACGTCGAGCGGGACCGTCTCCGGGTACTTGATCCCGGCGCCGGTGTTGAGAACCACGACGTCTTCGTCGCCTTCGAGCCAGCCTGACTCGCGAAGGTGCCTCAACGCGGCGAAGCACGCTCCGCCTTCCGGACAGACGAAGGTGCCTTCGTGTTCGGTGAGCTCCCGTTGCGCCGCAAGCAGTTCGTCGTCGGTGACGGCGACCGCGGTGCCGCCGGTCGCGTACACGGCGTCGAGCACGAGGAAGTCGCCCAGGGCCTTCGGCACGGTGATGCCGAAGGCGACCGTCCGCGCGTCGGGGAAGGGCTCGCTCTCGCGGGCGCCCTGCTCGAACGCCGTCACGATCGGCGCGCAGCCGGTGGCCTGCACGGCGACGAGCCGGGGCAGGTCGCCGGACACCCAGCCCAGCTCCCGCATCTCCAGCAGCGCCTTGTAGATGCCGATGATCCCGACCCCGCCGCCGGTCGGGTAGAGGATGACGTCGGGCAGCCGCCAGCCGAACTGCTCGGCGATCTCGTACCCCATCGTCTTCTTGCCCTCGATGCGGTAGGGCTCCTTCAGCGTCGAGACGTCCTGGACGCCCGGGCGACGCGGAACCGCCGCGGCGACGAGCTTTCCCGCGTCGCCGATCAGACCGTCCACGCGGTACAGCTCGGCGCCCGCGGCGACGCATTCGCGCATGGTGATCTGCGGCGCGTCGTCCGGCATGGCGATCAGGCTCGTCATCCCCGCGCGGGCCGCGTACAACGCCCACGCGGCGCCCGCGTTGCCGTTGGTCGGCATCGCGATCCCGCGCACACCCAGCTCGGCCGCCCGTGAGACGCCGACCGCGGCGCCCCGGGCCTTGAACGTGCCCGTCGGGACCAGGCCTTCGTCCTTCATCCACAGCCGCGACAGCCCCAGCTCACGGCCGTAGCGCGGCAGGCGCAGCAACGGCGTCATACCTTCGCCGAGGCTGACGACGTTCTCGGCCGCACGCACCGGCAGCACCTCGTGGTAGCGCCACAGCGTCGGCTCCCGCCCGGCGATGTCCTTCGGCGTCACGGCCTCGCGGACACCGTCGAGGTCGTACCGCGCGAGCAGCGGCGCGCCGGCCGGCGACAGGCCCTGGACGACGTCGGCGTCGAAGCGCTCGCCGGTCCGGGAGCAGTCGAGGTGGCTGAGGAACGAGTGCGGCACGGCGCCTCCGGGTCAGAAACGGCGGGTGAACGGCAGCGGCCTGCGCATCCGGACCAGCAGCAGGAGCGGGACCAGGACGTACGGCAGGTTGAAGGCGAGGAACTTCGCGGGGTTGCCGGTGCGCGTCGCCGGGTCGCCGAAGAACTCGACACCGAACACGACGACCCCGGTGAGCGTGACGATCATCGTCGCGTAGATCACCGACGGCAGCTGGATCCAGTTGCGGCCGGTCAGCAGCGCGAAGACGAGCACGACGTAGAACGGCATGTAGACGAACGCCGAGAGCCCGGTGACGATCCGCATCCAGTCCGGCGGGTGCATGAACAGCGGGTCGGCGTCGTGGGCGTACCAGTAGTTCGAGTTGACGAAGAAGTTGTCCGACGGCTTCGAGAAGTCGACCCCGACGGTCGGCAGCAGGTCGCTGATCAGCGACGTCACCGTGAAGGCCGAGAACAGCACCGCGAAGAAGACGTCGATCTTCCGGTCCCGCAGCGGCAGGTTCATGTGATCGATCCTAGGTCCTATTGTGAGGGGATGGACGCGCTGCGGGTCTGCCTGTACGTCTTCGCCGGGGTGACGCTCGGTACCTGGCTGATGTCGGTGCTGACCAGGGAGTACTCCTGGGTCGACCGGATCTGGTCGATCGTCCCGGTCGTCTACGTGGCGATCTTCGCCGGCGCGGCCGGGTTCGCCGACGCGCGGCTGGACGTGGTGTTCGCGCTGGTCACCCTGTGGGGGATCCGGCTGACGTTCAACTTCGCCCGGAAGGGTGGTTACGCCCGCGGCGGCGAGGACTACCGGTGGGCGGTGCTGCGCGAGCGGATGGCGCCGTGGCAGTTCCAGGTGTTCAACTTCTTCTTCATCTCGCTGTACCAGAACGCGATCCTGCTGCTGATCACGCTGCCCGCGTACACGGCTTTGCAGCACCAGGGTTCGTTCGGGGTGGCGGACGTCGTCGTGGCGGTGATCTTCGCCGGGTTCCTGGCCGGCGAGACGGTCGCGGACCAGCAGCAGTGGGAGTTCCACGGCGAGAAGCACGCGGGCCGGGCCTCGACGCGGTTCCTCCAGGAGGGGCTGTTCCGCTACTCGCGGCACCCGAACTTCTTCTTCGAGCAGGCCCAGTGGTGGGCGGTCGCGGCGTTCGGCGTTGTCGCCGCCGGTCTGCAGTGGACGGTCGTGGGCGCGGTCCTGCTGACGCTGCTGTTCGTCGGCTCGACGAAGTTCACCGAGAGCATCACGAAGTCGCGGTACCCGGAGTACGCGGACTACCAGCGGCGGACGTCCGCGGTGGTGCCGTGGTGGCCGCGACGCGAACCCGCCCGTTCGTGACGGTCGTCGCGGCACTCCAGGTCGGGACGGGCGTGCCGCTTTCCCGGATCCTGGAGTTCGAGGACGAGATCCGCGGCACGTCTCTGGTAGTCCTGCCGGAAGCCGTCCTCGGTGGCTACCCGCGCGGCGGGCCGTTCGTCGAGTACTTCGCCTCGTCGGTGACCGTGCCGGGCCCCGAGACGGCCGCGCTGGCCGGGCTCGCGGCGCGCACGGGCGCGAGCCTGGTCGTCGGCGTGATCGAACGCGACGGCTCCACGCTGTACAGCACGGTGGTGTTCCTCGACCCCGGCCTCGGCCTGGTGGCCAAGCACCGGAAGCTGGTGCCGACCGCCCGCGAACGGCTGGTCTGGGGCCGCGGCGACGGTTCGACGCTCCCGGCGGTGCCGACGGCGGCGGGCCTGGCCGGGGCGGCGATCTGCTGGGAGAACCACATGCCGCTGCTGCGCGCGGCGATGTACGCGAAGGGCGTGGAGATCTGGTGCGCCCCGACGGCGGACGACCGTGACGTCTGGCAGGCGTCGATGCGCCACATCGCCGACGAGGGCCGGTGTTTCGTGGTTTCGGCGTGCCCGTACGAAAGCGAGGGCGACGACCCGTTCCGCGGCGGAAGCGTGATCGTGGGTCCGCTCGGCGACGTCCTGGCCGGCCCGCTGCACGATCGCGAGGGCCTGCTCACCGCGGAGATCAACCTCGAGGACGTGGTGGCCGCGCGTCACAGCCTCGACGTCTCGGGGCATTACGCGCGGCCGGACGTCTTCGCGCTGACCGTGGACGAGCGGCCCCAGGACGGCGTCACCTTCCTCCGGTGACGCCGTCCGCAACGGCTCACACCGCCAGTCGGCCACCGTCCACCGGGAGGATCGCGCCCTGGACGAAGCTCGACTCTTCGCTCACCAGGAACACGATCGCCGCCGCGATCTCCTCTGGCGCGGCCACGCGACCGGCCGGGCCCGCCGCGGCCAGCTCGTCCAGGCCGTCGCCGAAGACCGCGGTGCCTTCGGTGCGGGTCGGGCCCGGGCTGATCGCGTTGACGCGGACCCCGGACGGCCCGAACTCCGCCGCCCACGCCTTGGTCATCAGCTCGACCGCCGCCTTCGACGAGCCGTAGAGCGCCATTCCCGCCATGCCGCGCGTCGCGACCATCGTGGACACGTTGACGATCGCGCCCTGCCCGCGCGAAGCCATCTCCGGCGCCAGTGAGGCGACGAGGAAGTACGGGATCTTCACGTTCGTCTCGTAGACGCGGTCGAAGTCGGCCTCGGCCGTGTCCGAAGTGGACCCCGTCGGGAAGATCCCGGCGTTGTTCACCAGCACGTCGATGGGCCCGCCCACCTCACGGGCCCGCGCGGCCAGCGAGCGCGCCGACGCGGCGTCCGTCAGGTCGGCCGCGACGAAGTCGGCCTTCCCGCCCGCCGCCCGGATCCGCGAGACGACCTCTTCGCCGCGGGTCGCGTCCCGGCCGGACAGCACGACGTGCGCGCCGAGCCCGGCCAGCGCGACCGCCGTCGCCCGCCCGATCCCGCTCGTTCCGCCGGTCACCAGCGCCGTCGACCCGGAAAGTTCCGAACTCATCACTCAACTCCTCGTACCCGTTGTCCTTCACCGGGTACAAGGACGAGCGCTCCGGCGGGCTTCCGGAGAGGCGTTCGGCGCTGCTTATGCCCGCGATTCGCCGGACCGATGGTCGTCGAGCGCCGCGACGAACTCCGCGACGTCCCGGCGGTGCGACGTCGCCGGCCACACGGCCCACGTCCGGCGCACGATCGGGTTGCCCGCCAGGGGCAGCCACCGCACGGTGTCCGGCATCGGGTACGGCCACTGCGGCGGCGCGAACGCGTACGCCCCACCGGAGCTGACCGCCGGGATCTTCAGCTCGACGATCAGCCGCTGCTCCTCGGGCACCTCGGGCCCGACGTCGAGGCCGTGGCTGCGCAGGATCGCGGCCAGCTCGTCGTACCAGGCCGGGCTGCCCGCCCGGGCGAACGCGAACCACTCCAGCCCGGCCAGCTCCTCCAGCCGGACCGGGGAGCCCAGCTTCTCCGCCAGGTCCGCCGCCAGCAGGACGCCGACGTTCTCCGCCACCGCGAGCACCGCGTCCAGGTCGGGGCCGGGCGGGCGTTCGCGGACCAGCCCGACGTCCAGCTCCCCGGCCCGCAACGCCGCCACCTGCGCGACCGACGACAGGTGCCGGGCCTGCACCCGCGTGTCCGGGAACGCCTCCGCCAGCCGTGCGAGCGCCGACGGCAGCAGGTCCGGCGGCAGCTCCAGGGGGATGCCGACCCGCAGGACGTCGGTCGTCGTGTGCCGCGCCAGCGCGGCGAGGGCCTGTTCGTGACGCGCCAGCACCGCGCGCGCTTCGCCCAGCAACGTCGTCCCGGCGTCGGTCGTCTGGACGCCGGTGCTGGTGCGGACCAGCAGCTGGACACCGAGCCGCCGTTCGAGCGCGGTCATCGTCTGCGACAGCGCGGGCTGGCTCACGTGCAGCTGCCGCGCCGCTTTCGACATCGCGCCCGCCTCGACCACCGCGACGAACGCCCGCATCTCCCGGATCTCCATCAGCGGCGCCACCGGATCGGCAGGGACTTCAGGCCGTTCTGGAAGTTCGACCGCAGCCGCACCGGCTCGCCGGCGAGCTCGGCTTCGCCCAGCAGGTCGAGGACGGCGGTGAACATCGCCCGCAGCTGGACGCGCGCGAGCTGGGCGCCGAGGCAGAAGTGCGGGCCGTGGCCGAAGGTCAGGTGGTCGTTCGGGGTCCGGGTGAGGTCGAACGCGTCCGGATCGGCGAAGACCGAAGGGTCGCGGTTGGCCGCGGAGAACCAGACCACCACCTTGTCCCCGGCCCGGATGTCCACATCGGACAGTCGCGTGTCCGCGGTCGCCGTGCGGCGGAAGTGCATCACCGGCGTCCACCAGCGGAGCATCTCTTCGACGGCGGCGGGCAGCAGCGACCGGTCGGCCAGCAGCCGCCGGTACTGCGCCGGGTGGGACAGCAGCGCCAGCATCCCGCCGGGCAGGCCGTTGCGGAGAGTTTCGTTGCCCGCCACGGAAAACAGCCAGAAGAGGTTCTCGAACTCGGCGAGCGAGACGCGTCCGCCGTCGTCGGCGACGTGCTGCATGAGGGTGCTCATGACGTCGTCGCCCGGGTGCTCGCGCTTGTGCTCGCCGAGGGCGTTCGCGTACGCGTAGAGGTCCGGCATCCCCGCTCGTGTGCGCGGGTCCGGCATCACCCCGTCCGGGCCCGGGGCCGGGCGGACGGCGAGCGCGGCCCGCGCCAGGTCGGTCACGTCCGCCTCGGCGACGGTGGCGCTGACCGCGTAGTCGGCGTCCTGGTAGCCGATGACGCGGTTGCTCCAGTCGTACATCAGCCGCCGGTCCTGCTCCGGCACGCCGAACACCGCGGCCAGCGTCAGCAGCGGCAGGTCCGCGGCCAGCGCGGCGAAGTCGCACTCGCCCCGGCCGGCGACCGCGGTGACGAGGGCACGCGCGTGCGTCTCGATCCGCTCGGTCAGCTTCGCGATCGCCCGCGGGGTGAACGCCTTCGTGAGCAGCCCGCGCAGCCGGCCGTGCTCCGGCGGGTCCATGTTGAGCATCATCCGGCGCACGTAGGCCAGGTCCGAAGCTGACGCCGGGTCGCGGATCTGCGTGCCGCCGAGCTGCGAGGAGAACAGGCCGGGATCACGCAGCACCGTGCGCACGTCGGCGTGCCGCAGCACCGCCCAGAAGTCGTCGACGCGCACCACCGGCGAGCCGCGCCGCAGCCGCGCCAGCTCGTCGTACGGGACACCCCGCACGTAGGTGTCCGGATCCGTGATCCCCACGAGCCGACCCTAGCCGCGAACGCCGTCGTCGGGCAGGCTGCTGCGGATGGACACGCTCAACATGCGCACCGGCGGCGAGGGCGAGCCGGCCGTTCTCCTCCTGCACGGCCTGGGCGCGACCGGCGCCGCGTGGGCCCACTTCCCCGAGCTGCTCGCCCGGCGCGTCCTGGTGCCCGACCTGCCCGGCCACGGCCGGTCGGCGCCGCTGCCGCACTACAGCTTCCGGACGATCGCCGCCGCGGTCGCGCGGGCGCTGCCGGACCGGCGTCCGCTCGTCGTCGTCGGCCACTCCCTCGGCGGGGTGATCGCGCTCGAGCTGGCGTCCGGCGAGTACGACGTCGAGGTCGCCGGGGTGCTGGCGGTCGGGGTGAAGGTCGAGTGGAGCCAGGACGACCTCGGGCGCGCGGCGAGCTTCGCGGCGCGGCCGGCGCGGGTGTTCGAGACCCGGGAAGACGCCGAGCAGGCGTACCTGAAGGTGTCGGGGCTGCTGGGGATCGCGCCCGCCGACCCGGCCGGGCTTCGCGAGACCGAGGGAGGTTACCGCCTCGCGATGGACCCGGCCGCGTTCGGCGTCGGCGCGCCGGACATGCCGGCGCTCCTGACCGCGGCGCGGTGCCCGGTCGTGCTGGCGGCGGGGGAGACCGACCCGATGAGCCGGCCCGAGCAGCTGCGGGCGCTCGACCCGGACGCGGTCGTCCTCACCGGCCTCGGGCACAACGCCCACGTCGAGGACCCAGCCGCCGTGCGGGCCCTCTTGGCACGCTTCGACGTCTAGGAGGCTCGGGTGCAGCCGTCGTACCCCACGCGACGGCTGCTCCGAACCCCTCGCCACCACCGGACCCCCAAAGCCTAGGAACCCGTGGTGGACGAGCGCCTGTACTCGCGGGATACGCCGTTGTCACCGTCGGTACCTGCGGAAACGGTTATCTTCGCCGTTCGGTGGTACTCGGGGAGCGGCACGATCGTGATGCTTGAGGGGTACGTTCCGCTCGGGGCACGCGGGAGAGGACACCAGTGGACGAAGGCCTGTCGTTCGCCGGCTGGCTGCGGGAACGCCGGGTGCTCGCCGGGCTCACCCAGGCCCAGCTGGCCGAGCGCGCCGGCGTGAGCCTGCGCGCGGTGCGCAACGCCGAGCTCGGCACCGTCCGGCGGCCCCGGCCGGGGACCGAACGGCGGTTGCGGGAAGCGCTTGCCGAGGCCCCGCCGGAGCCGGTGCGGATCGGCGTGCTGGGCCCGCTCGTGGTGCGGCGCGGGGAGACGCCGGTCGAGATCGGCGCGGAGAAGCAGCGGCTGCTGCTGGCGATGCTGGCCCTGCAGCCGAACCGGACCGTGCGGCGCGAGGACCTCGTCGACGTCATCTGGGCCGAGCCGCCGCCGTCGTGCCTGGACCTGCTCCACACCTACGTCGCGCGGCTGCGGCGGGCGCTGCGGCCCGCCGACCTCATCACCACGGACAAGGGTGGCTACCGGCTGTCCGCGGACGAGGACGTCCTCGACCTCCTGCGTTTCGAAGCGCTCACCGACCGAGGTGCCCACCGCGAGGCCCTGGAGCTCTGGCGCGGTCCGGTGCTCGCCGACGTCGAACGCCTCCGGCAGTACCCGGCTCGGCTGGGGCTGGCCATGAAGCGCGCGAAGACGGTGATGGCCTACGCCGACGTCGCGGATCCGGAGGACGCGGCGGTGCAGCTGCGCGGGCTGACCGCCGAGGAGCCCCTGAACGAGTCCGCGCACGCGCGGTTGATGCTCGCGCTCGCCGCGTCCGGACGCCAGGCCGGCGCCCTGGCCCTGTTCGAAGAGGTCCGGCACCGGCTCGACGGTGAGCTGGGCATCGAGCCCGGTCCGGAGCTGCGCGCGGCCCAGCAGCAGGTGCTCCGGCAGGACTTCGCCGGCCGGGAGCTGCCCTCCCGCGGTCCCGCGCAGCTGCCCGCGGACGTCGCCGGCTTCCGCGGCCGCGCCACCCAGCTCGCCGAGCTGGACGACCTCCTGAACCGCGACGGCACCGGCGCCCGCATCGCCGTCCTGTCCGGCACCGGCGGGGTCGGCAAGACCGCGCTCGCCGTCCACTGGGCCCAGCGTTCGCGGGCGGAGTTCCCGGACGGCCAGCTCTACCTCGACCTGCACGGCTACGGCACGGTCCGGCCGGTCGAGCCGGGCGACGCGCTGTCCGGGTTCCTGCGCGCGCTCGGGGTCGACGGCGCGGACATCCCCGCCGAGCAGGACGAACGCGCGGCGAAGTTCCGCACCGCGCTGGCGGGCCGGCGGATGGTGCTCGTGCTGGACAACGCCGGGTCGGTCGGGCAGGTCCGCCCGCTGCTCCCGGGTTCGGCGTCGTGCCTGGTGCTGGTGACCAGCCGGGACGCGCTGCCCGGGCTGGTCGCCCGGCACGGCGCCCGCCGGGTGCTCGTCGACCTGCTCACCGATGCCGAAGCCCGGGACCTGCTGCGGACGCTGCTGGGCCGGCGCGCCGACGACGAACCGGACGCGACCGCGGCGCTGATCGGCTACTCCGCCCGGCTGCCGCTGGCCCTGCGGCTCGTCGCGGAGCTGGCGCTGAGCCGGCCGGGGGAGCGGCTCGCCGCCCTCGCGGCCGAGCTGGCCGACGAACGCAGGCGGCTCGACCTGCTCGACGGCGGCGGTGACCCGCTGACCGCGGTCCGCGCCGTGTTCTCGTGGTCCTACCGGCACCTGGCGGCCGACGCCGCGCGCGTGTTCCGGCTCTGCGGCCTGCACCCGGGCCGCGACCTGACCCCCGCCGCGATCGCCGCGCTCGCCCACGTCCCGCTGCCGGAGGCGGAACGGCTGACCGGCGCCCTGGTGCGCGCCCACCTCGCGCAGGAGACCGGCGACGACCGCGTCCAGCTGCACGACCTGCTGCGGGTCTACGCCGCCGAGCTCGCGGCCGAATCGGCCGGGGAAAGCCACGAGGCGCAGGAGCGGTTGTTCGACTTCTACGTCCGGTCGGCCGCGCAGGCGATGGACGTCGTCCTGCCGCAGGAACGGCACCTGCGCCCGGAGGTGCCGGACCCCGACGTCAAGGTGATCGACGCGCAGGCGTGGCTGGAGGCCGAGCGCCGCAACCTGCTGGCGGTCGCCGCGCACGCGACGCGGCACGGCTGGGCCGACCACCTGCGGCTGCTGTCCGGGATCCTGTGGCACTACCTCGACGTCGGCGGTTACCACGAGGAATCGCTGGTGCTGCACTCGCACGCGTCGGCGCTGGCCCACGACGCCGGCGACCGGGTGGCCGAAGGCGAGCGGCTGACGCTCATCGGGCTGGGGCACTGGCGTGTCGGCCGGTCCCGGGAGGCGCGGCGGTACCTCGAAGAGGCGCTCGTCCTCGTCCGCGAGACCGGTGACCGCCGGACCGAGATCCACGTGCTCAACACGCTCGGCCTGGTCTGCCGGGCGCTCGGCCGGTTCGCCGAAGCGATCACGTACTCGACCGAAGCGCTGGCGCTGGCCCGCAAGAACGGCGACCGCACCAGCGAAGGCCTGGTCCTGGTGGTGCTCGGCTGTTCGTGCCGCGGCATCGGCCGGTACGGCGAAGCGATCGGCCACCACGAGGACGCGCTCGCTCTCGCGCGGGAGATCGCCGACCGCACGAGCGAGGGATACGCCCTGGTCAACCGGGGTGACGCGCTCTCGGCACTCGGCCGTCACGACGAAGCCGCGTGTTCGCTGGCCGAGGGGATGGAGCACTTCCGCGCGATGGGGGTGCGGGTGAGCGAGGGCTACGCGCTGGGCATCCTCGGCGACGTCGAACACGCGCGAGGCCGCGACACCGAGGCCGCGGCGCATCTGGAGCGCGCGCTGGAAATCGCCCAGGAGACCGGAAGCCCGACGAACCGGAGTGTCGCGTTAAAGCACCTGGGCGACGTCCGGCTGGCGCAGGGCAAGCACGCGGAGGCGGCCCAGCACCTCGAAGAAGCGCTGGGACTCGCCCGCGAATGCGGGGACCGCGGGGTGGAGTCCCGGGTCCTCAACAGCCTCGGCGCTCTGTCCGCCGCGCGCGGGATGGCTTCGGACGCACTCACGTACCACCGCGAAGCCTTGGCCGCGGCCAAGGAGACGGGCTGCCGTCCCGAGCAGGGCCGCGCCCACTGCGGGCTCGGTGAAGTCCACTGTGGACTCGGGGAGCCGGAAGCCGCGCGGGAGCACTGGGAACGCGCGATGGCCTGTTACGCCGGGGAGTGGGTGCCCGGGGCGAGCCGCGTCCAGGACCACCTGCTGGCGCTGGACCGCGTCGCCGGGTAGTGACGTTCGAGAGCGACGAGGTCGTTTTCGACGCGTTGGCGGTCGCGGTCGACGAAGTTCGTGCTGCCCGCGAGACGGCGGGTGCGGCGCCAGGTGATCACGATGTCCCTCCGGTGGCCTTGAAGAACGTGTAGTGGAAGGTGCCGTCCTCGGTGCGGCGCAGGTCCGCGACCCCGCGGGCCCAGGCGGCCTCGGTGCTGAGCCCGCTCGCGACGGCCGTCTCGCCGACGCCTTCGACCATCGCGGTGAAGGTGTCGCGGGTGAATCCAGTGACCAGCTCCGGCCGCGACCGGTCGACGTAGACCGTGCGGGGTTCGACCACGACGTCGCCGAACCCGGCGCCGTCGAGGAGCGGGAAGAGCCGGCGGCCGATGAGCGCGTCGCCGCCGGCGTCGGCCTGCAGGCGGACGAGGCAGTCGATCGCGGCCTGGGCGTGCTCGCTGCGCGGGTGGAAGAAGGCCGAGCCGTGGTCACCCTCGATCACGGTGATCGTGCCGCCCGGCCGCAGCAGCGTCCTCAGGTGCGACAGCGCTTTCTCCGGCTCCGGCAGGTGTTCCAGGACGAAGCAGACGAAGACGTGGTCGTAGCTGCCGTCGAGGTCGAACAGGTCGGCCTGGCGGAAGTCGACGCCCGGCACTCTCCGTCTCGCCTGGGCGAGGGAGTCCGCGGAGACGTCGACCGCGGTCAGCTGCGCGTCCGGGCTGCGGGCGGCGAGGTGGACGGTCTGCGCGCCGACGCCGCAGCCGACCTCCAGCACGCGGCTCCCGGCCGGGTAGGCCGTGCCGGCGTGGAGCAGTTCGGCGAGGGTGTCGGCCTGGTCGCCCAGGCGGCGGGCCTCGGGGCGGGTGTATCCGTGCACGTAGGTGGTGTCCATGAGTCCAGCGTGCTGCGACAATGGCCTGATGGACAGGGCCAAAACTTCGCTTCCGGAGGGGTCCATAGGCTCGGACTTCCTGCAGCTCGACGTCCGCGAGGCGCCGCCGGGCGGGCTCGCGGACTGGCTGGCCGGGCAGCTGCGCGCCGCGGTCGCCGACGGCCGCCTCCCGGTGGGCGGCCGGCTGCCCGCGTCCCGGGTGCTGGCCGCCGAGCTGCGTGTGTCGCGAGGTGTGGTCACCGAGGCCTACCAGCGGCTGATCGACGACGGCCACGCGGCGGGCCGCGGGCGGGCGGGCACCGTGGTGGTCGCCGCGCCGGTGAGCGCCCCAGAGCCTGCGCGCGTCCGGCCGCCGTCGAAGGTGATCACGCCGCTGCCGGGCGTCGAGGTCTTCGACGAGGTCCGCGCGGCCCCGGCCCGCATCGACCTCACCCCCGGCGTCCCGGACCTGACGGCGTTCCCGCGAGCGGCGTGGCTGAAGGCGGAACGCGCGGTGCTCGACGAGCTCGAGCCGGCCCACTTCGGCTACGGCGACCCACGCGGGGCGCCGGCGATGCGGCTGGCGGTGTCGCGCTGGCTGGCGCGCAGCCGCGGCATCCGCGCCGACCCGGGCGAGATCATCGTGGTCGCCGGCGTCGCGCAGGCGTTGACGCTGGTCGGGGCGGTGCTCCGGCAGCACGGGATCACCGAGATCGCGGTGGAGGACCCGAGCTCACTCGGCGCGCGCCAGCACCTGCACCACTGCGGCCTGGCGACCCCGCCGGTCCCGGTGGACGACGACGGCCTGCGCGTGGCGGAGCTCAACGCCCCGGCGGTGCTGCTGACCCCGGCCCACCAGTTCCCGATGGGCGTGGTCCTAGGAGGTGAGCGCCGTCGCGCCCTGATGCGCTGGGCGCACGACGGCGGCGTGATCGTCGAGGACGACTACGACGCCGAGCACCGGTACGACCGCGCGCCGGTGCCTGCGGTCCGGTCGATGGTGCCCGAAGTCTGTTACACGGGAAGCGTTTCGAAGCTGCTGGCCCCGGCGTTGCGCGTCGGCTGGCTGGTGGCGCCGCCCCGCTTCCGCGACGATCTGGTGGCCGCGAAGCGGTTCGCGGACCTGGGCAACGCGGTGCTGGCCCAGCTGGTCCTGGCCCGGCTCATGGAGTCCGGCGAGCTGGAGCGGCAGCTGAGGGTGGTCCGCGGGAGACACCGCCGCCGCCGCGACGCGATGATCCGCGCGTTGACATCGGACGTGCCTTCGGCGGTCGTCCACGGCGCGGCGGCGGGGTTGCACCTGACGATCACGTTCTCGTCGGAGGTGGATGACGTCACCCTGGCGGCGGCTGCGCTGGAGGAGGGGGTGAAGGTGCAGCCGCTGTCCTGGCATCGCCAGCGGCCGGGGAGGCCGGGGTTGGTGCTCGGGTATGCGGCCCGGACGGCGACGGAGATCGAGGAGGGGGTGGCGGTGCTGGGCCGGCTGCTGCGGTGACGGCGGCCCCGGGCCACTCCCACCGTGCGGTCTTGAGTAAAGACTCCACAAAGGACAGTCAAGCGACTGTGATCATGCTCTCCCAGGCAAATCCGGAACTTGGTTGCCATACGCAAGCAAGTTGCTTAGCCTAGCTAAGGGACTGATGAGCGGAAGGGTTGCACAGTGGCGGAACGCCGGACGTATTCGATCGCGGAACTGGGGCCGCGGTACAAGTGGATCGCGCTGTCCAACACGACGCTGGGCATGCTGATCGCCACGATCAACTCCTCGATCGTGCTGATCGCGCTGCCCGACATCTTCAAGGGCATCGGCATCAACCCCCTGGAACCGGCCAACACGAGCTACCTGCTCTGGATGATCATGGGCTTCCTCGTGGTCACCGCGGTGCTGGTGGTGAGCTTCGGCCGGCTCGGCGACATGTACGGCCGCGCGAGGATGTACAACCTCGGCTTCGCCGTCTTCACCGTTTCTTCCATCATGCTCGCCATCACCTGGTTCGACGGTGACGCCGCCGCGTTGTGGCTCATCGGCTGGCGGATCGTGCAGGGTGTCGGCGGCGCCTTCCTGATGGCGAACTCCTCGGCGATCCTCACCGACGCCTTCCCGGCCAACCAGCGCGGCCTCGCGCTCGGCATGAACGGCGTCGCGGCCATCGCCGGCTCTTTCCTCGGCCTGGTCGTCGGCGGGGTGCTCGCGCCGGTCGACTGGAACCTCATCTTCCTGGTCTCGGTGCCCTTCGGCGTCATCGGCACGATCTGGGCGTACCTCAAGCTGCACGACACCGGCGTCCGCAAGCACGCGCGGATGGACTGGTGGGGCAACATCACCTTCGCTGTCGGCCTGATCGCGGTCCTGGTCGGCATCACCTACGGCATCCAGCCCTACGGCTCCTCGCCGACCGGCTGGGGCAGCCCGATGGTCCTCTCCTGCCTGATCGGCGGCGTCGCGGTGCTGGTCGCGTTCGTGGTCATCGAGACGAAGGTCGACAACCCGCTGTTCCGCCTGTCGCTGTTCAAGATCCGCTCATTCACCTGGGGCAACGTCGCGAACCTGACGGCGTCGCTCGGCCGCGGCGGGCTGCAGTTCATCCTGATCATCTGGCTGCAGGGCATCTGGCTGCCGCAGCACGGCTACACCTTCGAGCAGACGCCGTTGTGGGCGGGCATCTACATGCTCCCGATGACCGTCGGCTTCCTGGTCGCCGCGCCGACGTCGGGCATCCTCGCCGACCGGATCGGCAGCCGCCTGCTCGCCTCCAGCGGCCTGCTGATCACGGCGATCACGTTCCTGCTGCTGATCATCCTGCCGGTGAACTTCGACTACTGGGCGTTCGCGGCGATCCTGCTGGTCAACGGCATCGGCATGGGCATGTTCTCCTCGCCGAACCGCGCCGAGGTGATGAACAGCCTGCCGGCGGACTCGCGCGGCTCCGGCGCGGGCATGATGACGACGTTCCAAAACGCGGCGATGGTGCTCTCGATCGGCTTCTTCTTCAGCCTGATCATCGCGGGCCTGTCGAGCAGCCTCCCGTCGACGATGCACGCGGGCCTGATCGCCCACGGCGTCCCCGACGCGGCGGCCACCCAGGTGGCGAACCTGCCGGCGGTGGCGGTGCTGTTCGCGGCGTTCCTCGGGTACAACCCGATCCAGCAGCTGCTGGGCGGCCAGCTCACGTCGCTGCCGCCGGACCAGGCTTCGTTCCTGACCGGACGCAGCTTCTTCCCGAACCTGATCTCGGGCCCGTTCCAGTCCGGCCTCGCGGTGGCGTTCGGCTTCGCGATCGCGGTCTGCCTGATCGGCGCGGTGGCGTCCCTGCTGACGAAGGACGCGCGCCCGAAGAACGGCGAATCGGTGGGCGAAGAGCTGGCGGCGGTCGCCGGAGAGTCCGGTGGCGGCCCGAGCGAATTGGTGTCGCCCGCGAGCGAACGCTGACGGTAGTTTCGAAACCGGGTGCCGCACCGCGCGGCACCCGGTTTCTCTTGTCCTGGGGGAGTGGTGGCGCGCGTCTACCGAGTTCTGTGCGGCCGGGAACCGGAGCTGCCGGTGCTGGCCCGGCTGGCGACGCCGGTGCTGCGTGAACTGACCGGCGCGGACGACGAAGTCGTGGCCGGAGCGCGGGAGTTCCGCTTCGGTCGTGCCTCCGTCCGGACCGGCGGAGGCACCCGGCTGGAGATGACTGCCGAACGTCCCGAGGACGAGTCCCTCGCGCTCGTGACGGCGGTCGTCGCGACCGTCGCCTACGACGGCTACTTCGTTGATGACCTGCGCCGCGAGGAGCGGCCTCTTGCCCACCGCACGTTCCGGTCGGGCAACGGCCCGAAGCTGACCGTCGAGCACCTCGGCCGGGTGCTGGCCGAGGCGGGCACCCAAGCGAGCGCTCTCGCCGCCGAGGCGCTGAGGGCCGGTATCGCGCCCGGCTGGCCCGAAAGCACCTGGCCGGTGTGGCTGGCGCGCTCGCGCTACGGCCTCCGGGAACGCCGCAGCCGCCAGGGCGGGCAGGGTTCCGTCGACTTCGAAACGGCGCTGCGGGCGCTGGGCGCGTACCCGGGTGTCGCACTCGCGCACGCGCAGATCGACGACCGCGCACGGGAGCGCTACTTCTTCGAGGTGTTCCTGACGCCGGACCTCGGCCGTGTTGTCGCCTGCTTCGGCGTCGCACGGCGGAGCGAGTCCCGGGCGCCGGACGCGCCGCCGTGGACGCGGCTCGAGGAGATCGTGCTCAGGCCCCTTCCGGAGGCCGCCGAGAAGGTCGCGCAGCTGCGCGAGGAGGGCGTCCCGGACGTGGCCGCCGGGCTCGTCGCCGGGCTGGAGAAGTACCTCGCGACCCGGCACTGGTCGAGCTTCGGGAAGTACGCCGAACTGGTGCCCGCGTTCCCGTCGCCCGAGGCCGCGCGCCACCTCACGGCCGCGCTGGACGATCCCTGGGTCGGCGACGGCCTGCTCGCGGTGGTGGAGAACGCCCTGGCGGCGGTGCGGGTCAGGCCGTGACGAGCGCGGGCTCGGTGACCTCGGCCGCCGGCGTCGCCTTCTTCGCGCGGCGCCGGGTGATGATCCGGCGGCCGACCTCGATCATGGGGAGCTCGACCCAGCGGTAGAGCAGGTCGGCGGCCATCAGCCCGACGATCGTCACGGCGACGGCCGTGAGCGTCCGGTGCGGGGCGAACTGCGGGATCGCGCCCGCGAGCCCGACCGCGACGACGATCTGGATCAGGTACAGCGAGTACGAGCGTTCGCCGATGAAGCGCATCGGACGCAGCGACAGCACCCAGGCGAGCGGCCCGCGGCCGGCGACCAGGGACGGCACCAGCAGCGCCACGAGCAGCACGTAGACCGTGCCGGTGATCGAGCCGCCCTCGTCGTTCAGCACCTGGGCGATCTCGCCGAACATGGTCTGGACCGTGACCAGAGCGGCGGCGACCACGAGCCCGACGACGGGGTGGGTGAACCCGCGCAGCACGGCGAAACCCTTGCGGTGGTGCAGGACGATCGCCAGCGTGCAGCCGATGAGGATCGGCGAGTACGCGCCCGCGTAGGGCATGAAGGGGATCAAGGCGAGCATGATGGCGACGAGGCCGACGGCGAGGCTCAGGCGCTTCACGAAGCCGAGCGCGCCGAGGCCGAACGCGAGCAGCGGCCACACGAGGTAGAACTTCTGCTCGACGCCGAGCGTCCAGGCCTGGCCGAACAGGGCCATCTGGTGGTACTCGCCGACGAAGGCGACGTTCCACGGCAGCGCCGTGACGATGCCGCTGTGCCGCAGGCCCATGCCGCGGAAGTAGGCGAAGACGACGACCACGCCGATGACGACGTAGTAGACGGGAAGGATCCGGAACGCGCGGCGGATGTAGAACTCGGCGAGGGAGACTCGGCCCGAGCGGTCCTCTTCGCGCAGCGCCAGCGTGGTGATGAGGTAACCGGAGAGCACGAAGAACAGGTGCACGCCGATCCAGCCGTTGGCCCGCTCCCAGGTGGGGCCCCCGTAGTGGAAGACGACGACGAGCACGGCGGCGATGGCGCGGACGCCGTCCAGAGCCGGGAATCTTCGGGTCGCCAGGTACTGGTCATGCGTCATCATCACGTGATTCCCCCACGAGGTGCTGCCGGCTGAACTCGCCCAATGTAATCGGACGATCCCGCCATTCACTCGGTGGGGTGACGTATCGGGTGGGCTACCAGCCGAGCGAGGCCCGCTGGATCTTCACCGGGTGCGCCGGTGCGCCGTCGAGGGGGCCGTTCGGGTCGGTCGGGATGATCCCGTCCGCCACCATGTGGTCGATCGCCGACATGCCGCGCACGACGGTTCCCAGCACCGAGTAGCTGGCCGGGATGTTCGCGAAGGAATGCACGATGAAGAACTCGGACCCGTTCGTCCCCGGCCCCTGGTTCCCCATGGCCACGGTGCCGCGCGGGTAGGTCTCCGCACCGGTGACCTCGTCCGGGAACTTGTAGCCCGGGCCGCCCTTCTCGACTTCGTAGATGTCGCCGCACTGCAGGACGCCGAGGCGGGCGGAGTTCGACAGCCGCCAGCACTGCGAGCGGTCGTAGAACCGCTGGGCGATCAGCGAAACCATGTTGTGCACCGCGCAGGGCGCCGCCCCGGCGCGGTTCAGCCGCACCGTCACCGGGCCGTAGTTGAAGCGGAACGTCACGTCGACGGTCCCGCGCGTCAGCGCGAACGGCAGCGGGCGCACGACCGGCCGGGCGGCGGGGTTGTCGGGTGTCGGGGTGAACGAACACCGGGTCACCACCGGAGACGCCGATGCCGTGGCCGGGGCCACCAGCAACGCACCCAGCACACCGACGAGGGCCAGACCCCAGCGCAGCTTCATGCCCCGGGACGTTAGCCGTTCACCGACTACTTGCGCCAGGCCGTGCGCTGCTTGCGGATGTCCAGCACGAGCAGCAGGATCAGGAACAGCGAGAGGCCGACGAGCCAGACGTTCTCGGTGTTGTTCTCGTGGTTGCCCTTGATCATCACGAGCAGGATGATCGCGCTGAGCCAGCCGGCGATCCGGGTGGCCTTCGGGAACGACCCGTGCCAGCCCCAGGCGGCGGACGGTTCGTCGCGGGGGTCGACCTCGGGCCGCTTCTCGACCGCCTTGCCTGCCACGATGAACTCCTCAAGACCCTTGAACCACGGACGCCCAGATGATCCCACACCTCCGGGCGCGCCGCGGACACGGCCCGCGTGGTGGTGGCCACTTGTGAGAGCCCGCGGATCGGGTGCCGCGGAGCGCTGAGGACTCCGGCCCGCTCGAGGCGCGCCGGGGGATGCCCCCGCGTGGTGGCGGCCAGCCACGAGAGCCGCAGACCGGGCGCGGGCGGGGTGTCGCTGACCGAGCGGAGACGGCCCTCCGCTGGCGTCGGCGATCCAGGCCCACCCGAGGGAACTCCGGGCGCACCGCGGACGCGGACGGGGTGCCGCGGACCGCGCCGAGGAGCGCCGAGGACCCCGGCCCACCCGAGGGCAACCTCCGGGTGCGCCACAGACACGCCCCGCGCGACAATGACCCGCGATGACTACCTCGCGAAGCGTTCTCGTGCTCGGCTCGACCGGGTCCATCGGTGTGCAGGCCCTCGACGTCGCCGCGCGCAACCCGCATCTCTTCCGGGTGGCCGGGATCGCCGCGGGTGGGGCCGATCCGGCCGCGCTCGCCGCGCAGGCGCTCGCCCATGGTGTCGAAGCCGTCGCCGTGACCAAGGCCACCGCCGCCGAGGACGTTCAGCTCGCGCTCTACGCCGAAGCGCAGAAGCGCGGCTACAACCAAGGCGACTTCAAGCTCCCGCGGCTCTTCGCGGGCTCCGACGCCGTCACCGACCTCATCGACGCCGTGCCCGTCGACACCGTCCTCAACGCCCTGCCCGGCTCGCGGGGCCTCGAGCCGACGCTCAAGGCGCTCGCCACCGGCGCCACCCTCGCGCTCGCGAACAAGGAGTCGCTCATCGCCGGCGGGCCGCTGGTGCTCGCCGCCGCGAAGCCCGGGCAGCTCGTGCCGGTCGACTCCGAGCACTCGGCGATCGCGCAGGCGCTACGAGCGGGGCACAAAACCGAGGTCGCCCGGCTCGTGCTCACCGCTTCGGGCGGCCCGTTCCGCGGCCGCAAGCGCGCCGAGCTCGCCGACGTCACCGTCGAGCAGGCCATGGCCCACCCGACCTGGTCGATGGGCCCGCTGATCACGATCAACTCGGCGACGCTGGTCAACAAGGGCCTGGAGCTGATCGAGGCGGCGCTGCTCTTCGACATCGCGCCGGAGAAGATCGACGTCACTGTGCACCCGCAGTCGATCGTGCACTCGATGGTGACCTTCACCGACGGCTCGACGATCGCCCAGGCCAGCCCGCCGGACATGCGGCTGCCGATCGCGCTCGCGCTGCACTGGCCCGACCGGGTGCCCGATGCCGCCCCCGCGTGCACCTGGGACAAGGCCGCGACCTGGACTTTCGAGCCGCTGGACGACGACGCCTTCCCGGCCGTCGAGCTCGCCCGGCACTGCGGCACCGTGGGCGGTTGCCTGCCCGCCGTCTACAACGCGGCGAACGAAGAGCTCGTCGCGGCGTTCCTGGCGCAGAACGCCCGCTTCACGTCGATAGTGGACACTGTTTCCGAGGTGGTGGGAGCCGCCGACGAATGGCGTCGCGAACCACGCGACGTCGAGGACGTTCTCGCGGCCGAGCGCTGGGCTCGCGCCCGGGCCGGTTCGATCATCGAGGGGAAGTAGCGGGTGCTCGCCTACATCATCGGTGTGGTGCTCTTCGCGCTGGGGATCTGCGTCTCCGTCGCACTGCACGAGGCCGGCCACATGGTCACCGCGAAGGCCTTCGGCATGAAGGTCCGCCGGTACTTCGTGGGCTTCGGCCCCACGGTGTTCTCGTGGCGCCGCGGGGAGACCGAATACGGCCTGAAGTGGATCCCGCTCGGCGGGTTCTGCGACATCGCCGGCATGACCGCGCTCGACGAGGTGACGCCGGACGAGGCGCCGCGCGCGATGTGGCGGTTCAAGACCTGGAAGCGCACGGTCGTCATGAGCGCCGGGTCGGTCACCCACTTCATCCTCGGCTTCGTCGTGCTCTACCTGATGGCCGTGACGATGGGGCTGCCGAACCTGGCGCCCGCCTCGACCGAGCCGATCCTGGCCTCGACGTCGTGCGCCCGGTCGACCACGACCGAGGAGCAGGCCAAGGACACCAGCTGCCCGGCGGGCGCGCCGACCCCGGCCAAGTCGGCGGGCCTGCTGCCCGGCGACAAGATCGTGTCCGTCGGCGGGAAGCCGATCGCGACCTGGGACGAGATGCTCGCCGCCGTGCAGGCCACCAGCGGCCCGACGCCGTTCCAGGTGCTGCGCAACGGCCAGACGCTGAACCTCACCGTCGACGTGCCCAAGGTGCAGCGCTGGACCAGCGCCGGCGTCAAGAGCGTCGGCATGATCGGCGCGTCGGCGCAGGCTCCGGCGCTGACCACGCAGTACGGCCCGGTCGCCGCGGTCGGCGCCACCTTCAGCTTCACCGGCACGATGTTCGCCGAGACGGCGCAGCGGCTCGTCGAGTTCCCCGAGCGCATCCCCGCCGTCGTCACGGCGATCTTCGGCGGCGAGCGCGACCCGAACACCCCGGTCAGCGTCGTCGGCGCGAGCCGGATCGGCGGTGAGGCCGTCGAGCGGGGCATCTGGGTGCTGTTCTTCTTCCTGCTGGCCAGCCTGAACTTCTTCATCGGCGTGTTCAACCTGCTGCCGCTGCTCCCGCTCGACGGCGGGCACATCGCGGTGGTCTGGTACGAGCGCATCCGCGACTGGATCCGCGCGCGCCGCGGCAAGGTGGCCGGCGGGCCCGTCGACTACACCAGGTTGTCCGGGATCACGATGGTCCTGGTGCTCATCGGCGGTGCGGTCACGCTACTCACGGTGACCGCGGACATCGTCAACCCGATTCGCTTGCAGTAGCGCCCCGCCACGGAGGGGTTCCGGCCCCTCTGTGGCGTGCCGCACACGCCGTAATGCTGCTCACCGTGACGGTTGACTTGGTGCGGGTGGCCCGGTCGGGGTAGGTACGCTGGAGGCCGTGACCGTCGCACTCGGTATGCCAGCCCTGCCCCCGCCCGTCCTGTCCGAGCGCCGCAAGACCCGCCAGCTCCAGGTGGGCCCGGTCGGTGTCGGCAGCGAGCACCCGATCTCCGTCCAGTCGATGACCACGACGCTCACCTCCGACGTCAACGCGACGCTGCAGCAGATCGCGGAGCTGACCGCGGCGGGCTGCGACGTCGTGCGGGTGGCGTGCCCGTCGGCCGATGACGCCGAGGCGTTGCCCGCGATCGCGCGCAAGTCGCAGATCCCGGTGATCGCCGACATCCACTTCCAGCCGAAGTACGTGTTCGCCGCGATCGAGGCGGGCTGCGCCGCGGTGCGGGTGAACCCGGGCAACATCCGCAAGTTCGACGACCAGGTCAAGGAAATCGCGCAGGCGGCGAAGGACCACGGGACGCCGATCCGGATCGGCGTCAACGCCGGTTCGCTGGACAAGCGGATCATGGACAAGTACGGCAAGGCGACCCCGGAAGCGCTGGCCGAGTCGGCGTTGTGGGAGGCGTCGTTGTTCGCCGAGCACGACTTCCACGACATCAAGATCTCGGTGAAGCACAACGACCCGGTGGTCATGGTCCGCGCGTACGAGATCCTCGCGGAGCAGTGCGACTACCCGCTGCACCTCGGCGTCACCGAGGCCGGTCCGGCGTTCCAGGGCACGATCAAGTCGGCAGTGGCGTTCGGCGCGCTGCTGCGCCAGGGCATCGGCGACACGATCCGCGTGTCGTTGTCGGCGCCGCCGGTCGAAGAGGTCAAGGTCGGCATCCAGATCCTGCAGTCGCTGAACTTGAAGCAGCGGAAGCTGGAGATCGTGTCGTGCCCGTCGTGCGGGCGCGCGCAGGTCGACGTCTACACCCTCGCCGAGCAGGTCACCGCCGGGCTGGAGGGGATGGAGATCCCGCTGCGGGTGGCTGTCATGGGCTGCGTTGTCAACGGCCCGGGCGAGGCCCGCGAGGCTGATCTGGGTGTCGCGTCCGGTAATGGCAAGGGCCAGATTTTCGTGAAGGGCGAGGTCATCAAGACCGTGCCGGAGCACGCGATCGTCGAGACGCTGATCGAAGAGGCCATGCGCATCGCCGAGGAGGCCGGGGAGTCCCTCGGCCAGGGCGAGCCCGTGGTCACCGCTGGCTGAGCTGCTGACGGACGACGCTCTGGAGGCGTCGTCCGTCGTCGCCAACCGCGCGATGAACCGCGAACGGCGGTTGGCCGGGCGCGACGGTTATTCGCGGGTCCTCGGGTTCGACATCCTGGGCCTGCCACCGGGCGCGCGCTGGCTGGATCTGTGCTGTGGCAGCGGGCGCGCGCTTCTGGACGCGGCCGCGGTCCGGCCCGACCTCGACATCACCGGCGTCGACCTGGTCGGGTACTTCGCGGCGGCCGGGCCGGTCCGGTTCGTGACGGCGTCGATCACGGCGTGGGAGCCCACCGCCCGGTTCGACCTCGTCACCTGCGTCCACGGGCTGCACTACGTCGGCGACAAGCTGGGCGCGCTGCTGCGGGCGGCGTCCTGGCTGAGCGAAGACGGCGTGTTCGTGGCGAACTTCGACGTCTCCGGCGTTCAGCTGGCCGGTGGCGCACGGCGGGTGCTGCCCGCCTTGCGAGAGGCGGGTTTCGCCTACGACTCGCGGACCCGCCGGATCCGGCGCACCGGCCCGTTCACCGGGACCCTGCCCTTCCGCTACCTCGGCGCGGACGACCGGGCCGGCCCCAACTACACGGGCCAGCCGGCCGTCCGCTCCCACTACTCAGCCCTGTAGGTGGTGCTGGGCGGCGTCGCGGATCTGCAGCCGGACGTTCTCCAGCGCGGCCGCGACCTCGTCGATCTGCTGGGAGGCCAGCTGGATCGAGCCTTGGATCGCGGTCGCGGTCGACGTCTCCCCGAGCAGGCCCATCACCTGGGCCTGCAGGTCTTCGAGGTCGCTCTTCGTGGCGAGCGCGATGCCGGTGGGCACCTGGTCGGCGAGCAGCTCCAGCTGCTGCGCCTGCTCCTGGATCGTCATCGGGGGTTCCTTCCGCGGGGGGACGCACCTTCCGTGTTAGCAGAAACCCGAACTGTCGGTGGTGACGTTTACGCTGGTTTCGTGAGCGTGACCTGGGCCGTCCGGCAGCCGCACCCGGTGGTGCGGCCCCTGGTCACGCGCTATGTCGGGTATGCGCAGGACGACGTGACGCTGCCGGTGCACCGCGGGCTGCCGTCCCGGCACGTGACGCTGGTCATCAGCCTGGCCGGGCCGGTGCGGATGGCCGGGCGCAGCCTGCAGGCGCTGGTCGGCGGGCTGCACACCCGCGCGGTGCTGATCCGGCAGGACCGCGTGCAGGAGGGGCTGCAGCTGGAGCTCGACCCGCTGGGCGTGCGCACGCTGTTCGGTGTCACCGCGGCGGAGCTGAGCGGCGAGGTGGCCGACCTCGCCGACTTCGGCCTCGGCTCGCTGGCGGCGCGGCTGGCCGAGCTGCCTACGTGGGCCGAGCGGTTCACGCTGCTCGACGACGTCCTGGCCGCCCGGGCCGTCGAGCCGGTGGCCGCGCCGCCCGAGCTGGGGGAGGCGTGGCGCCGGATGCGCGGCGCCGACGGGCAGGTGCGCGTCGCCGACCTCGCCGGCGAGGTCGGCTGGAGCCGCCGTCACCTCGGTGAGCGCTTCCGCACGGAGCTGGGCCTGGCGCCGAAGCAGGCGGCGCGGGTGCTGCGGTTCGAGCGGGCCACGCGGCTGCTGCGGCAAGGGCAGAGCGACCTGGCCGCGCTGGCCGTCGAGTGCGGGTTCTACGACCAGGCGCACCTGAGCAACGAGTGGCGCGCGCTGGCCGGCTGCACGCCGGGCACGTGGATCGCCGAGGAGCTCCCGTTCCTCCAAGACGAGGAGGTGGGCGCGGGACAAGACTCCCGGGTATGACTCCTGAACCGAACGTCTGGCCCGCCCTGCGTTACGACGACGCCCCGGCGGCCGTCCGCTTCCTCGTCGACGTCCTGGGCTTCACCGAAACGCTGGTGGTGCCCGAGGGCGACCTGATCGCGCACGCCGAGCTGCGCTGGCCCGAGGGCGGCGCGGTGATGCTGGGCAGCGTCCGCGGCCCGGACGGCGTCCACGACGCGATGAAGCCCGGCACGGGCGCGGTGTACGTCGTGTCGGACAAGGTCGACGAGATCCACGACCGCGTCAAGCGGTCCGGTGCGGAGATCACGGCGCCGCTGACGGACACCGACTACGGCTCCCACACGTTCAGCCTCCGCGACCCGGAGGGCAACGCGTGGACGATCGGCAGCTACCGCGGCGCCTGACCGGCCCCGCTACTGCACCGGCCGCTCGAAGGTGACCAGCAGTCCGTCGACGCCACCGGGTCCGACGCGGCCCTTCACCTCCGCCGAAGTGATGGCCTTCAGCTGCCAGCCGTCCTCCGCGTGGTCGTTGAGCAGTTTCTCGAGCTTGTCGCCCGACATCTTGCCGCCGAGGAGCTTTTCCCGGACCTCGACGACCTTGTACGTGTAGCGCTGCATGCCTCCGATTCTGCCCGCGCGACGCGGCGCCGGCCGTTCATCTGAGCGTGTCCGGGGCCTCGCGTTCCGTTTCGGCTGTTCATCTGGCACCCTGGACCCCGTGTTGCGGCTTGCAGGTGCACGGCTGCTCGATGATCGGGACTATCCGGCGGTCCGTGCCGCGCTCGCCGCCGACCCGGTGGGCAGCTGCATGGTCAGCGCCCGGGTCGAGGCCGCGGGCCTCGACCCGTGGCGGCTCGGTGGTGAGCTCTGGGCCGCCGACAGCCGTCCGGTCCGGGCCGGACGGCTCCAAGGGCTGTGCTTCGCCGGCCCGAACCTCATCCCGCTGCGCGGTAACGCGCCCGCGTTGCGCTCCTTCGCCGATCGCGCGCTGCGCCGGCAGCGGACCTGCTCTTCGCTGGTCGGGCCGGCCGAGCAGGTGCTCGGGCTGTGGGACGAGCTGGCCGACGAGTGGGGCCCGGCGCGCGAGATCCGGGGTGACCAGCCGCTGATGGCGCTGGACAGCACCCCGCTGGTCGCCGCCGATCCGCAGGTCCGCGCGGTGCGCCCGGACGAGCTCGAGCGCTACCTGCCCGCGGCCGTCGCCATGTTCATCGAAGAGGTCGGTGTCGACCCGCGCAGCGGGGACGGCGGGGCCAGCTACCGCGCGCGGGTCACCGAGCTGATCGGCGCCGGGCGCGCGTTCGCCCGGTTCGAGAACGGCGAGGTCGTGTTCAAGGCCGAGATCGGCGCGATGTCGGCGACCGTCGGGCAGATCCAGGGTGTCTGGGTGCACCCCGAACGCCGGGGTGGCGGTGTCGGCACCGCCGGCACGGCCGCGGTGGTGAACCGGCTGGTCCGCGGCCTGGGCCGGACCGCCAGCCTCTACGTCAACGCCTTCAACACCCCCGCCCTCGCGGCCTACCGCAAGATCGGGTTCCAGCAGGTCGGCCAGTACGCGACGGTGCTGTTCTAGCACTCTTCCGTGGCGGCGTTTCGGGGCTGGGACACCCCCGCTGACCAGGCATCATCCGGCCATGAGTGCACGTCGACGCCGCGGTGTGCTCGCGGTGCTGCTGCTCGTCGCCGCGACCACGGCCGGCTGCTCGGGCGACAGTCCCGAGGACGCCCTCTCCGCCTTCCTGGACGCCGTCGCGTCCGGGGACGTCGCCGCCGCGGCCGCCGGCACCGACTCGCCGGACGCGGCCAGGACCGTGCTGTCCCAGGTCCGCGCCGTGCTCGAGCCG
Organism: Amycolatopsis sp. NPDC104863; assembly: GCF_055582965.1. Lineage (NCBI taxonomy): Bacteria > Bacillati > Actinomycetota > Actinomycetes > Pseudonocardiales > Pseudonocardiaceae > Amycolatopsis > Amycolatopsis sp. NPDC104863. The sequence continues at coordinate 97,944 of NZ_JBVJOW010000010.1, read as the reverse complement.
GAGTCCCTCGACGTCGACGACGAAGAGGTGAAGGAGCCGGCGAACGGCGACACCGTCACCGCCGGCTACCAGCTCACCTGGCACCTGCCGCACGAGCGCACCTGGACCTACCGCGCCGACGCCCAGCTGCGCGCGGCCGAGACCGGCTGGCAGGTGCACTGGCAGCCGACCGTCGTGCACCCGCAGCTGGCCGTCGGCCAGACCCTCGGCCTGCTGCCGCAGCTGCCCGAGACCGCGCCGGTCCTCGACCGCGACGGCGTGCCGCTGATGCGCCCGCAGACCGTGGTGGGTGTGGTCGTCGACCCGCAGAAGACGGGGGACTCGACCGCCGTCGCGGGGTCGCTCGCGAAGGCGCTGCACCGGTTCGAGCCGTCGGTCACCGGCCGGTCGGTGCTCGACGGGATGAACAAGACCAAGCCCGGGGACGCCTACCCGGTGATCACCCTGCGCGCGGGCGACTACCAGCGCGTCAAGCCGGTGATCTACGACCTGCCCGGCGTCCGGTTCGCCAGCCAGGAGCGGCTGCTGCCGGTCACCCGCGGGTCCGGGCAGCAGGTGCTGCCGGGCATCCGGGCGCTGGTCGAGCAGGAGCTGGCCGGGGCGGCGGGCTGGCGGATCGTCACCCGGGACGTCACCGGCGGCGAGGCCGCCGAGCTGCGGGCCGAGCCGCCGCGGCCGGCGCCCGCGGTCACCAGCACGCTCAGCGCGAAGATCCAGGACGCCGCCGAGAAGGCCCTCGCCACCGAGGACTACCCGGCCGCGCTGGTGGCGATCCAGCCTTCGAGCGGGGACATCCTCGCCGTGGCGCAGAACACCGCGGCCGACGAGGAGGGTTCGCTGGCGCTGTCCGGCCGGTACCCGCCGGGGTCGACGTTCAAGATCGTCACGGCGGCGGCGGCGCTCTCGACCGGCGACGTGGACGCGGGCAGCCCGGTCGACTGCCCGGGCACCACGACGATCGAAAACCGCGTCATCCCCAACGAAGGCCGCTTCGACCTCGGCCGCGTGCCGCTGAAGACGGCGTTCGCGCGCTCGTGCAACACGACCTTCGCGCGCCTCGCCGCCGGTCTCCCGGCTTCGGCCCTCACCGACGCCGCCCGCTCCTTCGGCCTCGGCGCGGACTTCGTCGTCCCCGGTCTGACGACGGTCACCGGCGCGGTCCCGGCCAGCGACTCGGCCGTCCAGCGCGCGGAGAACGGCTTCGGCCAGGGCACCGTGGTGACCAGCCCGTTCGGCATGGCGCTGGTCGCGGCGGCCGTGCAGGCGGGGAAGGTGCCGACGCCGTCGATCGTCAAGGGGATGCCCGCGACCACGAACAACGTCGGCGACGCGCCGTCGGACGAGGTGCTCGGGGCGCTGCGCGGGATGATGCGCGAGGTCGTCACCGCGGGCACCGCGACCGGGCTGCGGGACATCTCGGACGTCGCGGGCAAGACCGGCACCGCCCAGTTCGGCGACGGCTCCCGCTCGCACGGCTGGTTCGTCGGCTACCGCGGCGACCTGGCGTTCGCGGTGCTGCTGACCGAGGCCGGGTCGTCCAAACCGGCGGTGCAGGCTGCGCACCGGTTCCTGGCGGCGATCGGCTGAGCGGCCCGTCGTAAGGTGGGGGCATGTCCGTTCGTGCCCCGCTGGTGCCCGGCGTCCAGACGCCGCGCCGTGACGTCCCCACTTCCATCGCCCGTCCCGAGTACGTGGACAAGCCGGCGCCGAAGCGGGACACCGGCAACGGCGTGCGCACGCCCGAGGTGATCGAGGCGATGCGGATCGCGAGCCGGATCGCGGCGCAGGCGCTGGAGGAGGGCGGCAAGGCCGTCAAGCCGGGCGCCACCACCGACGACATCGACAAGGTGGTGCACGAGTTCCTGCTCGACCACCACGCCTACCCCTCGACGCTGGGCTACCGCCGGTTCCCGAAGTCGTGCTGCACCTCGCTCAACGAGGTGATCTGCCACGGCATCCCGGACTCGACGCCCATCGAGGACGGCGACATCTGCAACATCGACGTCACGGCCTACATCGGCGGTGTCCACGGCGACACGAACGCGACGTTCCTGGCCGGCGACGTCTCCGAGGAGGCCCGCCTGCTGGTGGAGCGCACCCGCGAGGCGACGATGCGGGCGATCAAGGCTGTCCGCCCGGGCCGTCAGCTCAACGTGATCGGCCGGGTCATCGAGGCGTACGCGAAGCGCTTCGGCTACGGCGTGGTCCGCGACTTCACCGGCCACGGGGTCGGCCCGGCGTTCCACACGCCCCCGACGGTCCTGCACTACGAAGAGCCCTCCGTCGACACGGTGATCGAGGAGGGCATGACCTTCACGATCGAGCCGATGATCACGCTGGGCACGATCGACTACGACATCTGGTCCGACGACTGGACCGTCACCACGAAGGACAAGAAGTGGACGGCCCAGTTCGAGCACACCCTCGTGGTGACGGCCGACGGCAGCGAGATCCTCACGCTGCCGTGAGTCAGTGGCTGGTCGCCTTCTTGTAGCAGCGCACCGAAAGCGGCACGAAGACCGCCAGCAGCACCGCGATCCACAGCACCGACGCCAGCACCGCGTGCTGCATCGGCCAGACGTCGTGCACCGGCATCGCCGCGCTCGTGTTGCCGAACAGCTCGCGCGCCGCCTGCGTGATCGCCGAGACCGGGTTCCAGTCCGCGATCACCCTCAGCGGGGTGGGCAGCCGGCCGCTGTCGACGAACGTGTTGGCCAGGAACGTCAGCGGGAAGATCGCCACGCTCGAGACGTTGTTGAACACCTCGGGCTTGCGCACGGCGAGCCCGAGTGTCCCCATCACCCACGACAGCGCGTACGCGAAGGCCAGCAGCAGAAGCACTCCGCCCAGCGCTTCGAAGACGCCGGTGTGGATGCGCCAGCCGACGAGCAGGCCCACCAGTCCCATGATGAGCAGGCTCGTCACGTTGAGGATGAGGTCGGCGGTGGTCCGCCCGATCAGCACCGCCGCCGGGGACATCGGCAGCGACCGGAACCGGTCGATGAGGCCCTTCTGCAGGTCGTCGGTCAGCCCGTAGCCGGTGACGATGCTGCCCATCGCCACCGCGAGCGTGAAGATCCCCGGCAGCATGAACTCGCGGTACGACATGCCCGGGATGTCGATCACGCTGCCGAACACGTACCCGAACAGCAGCACGAACATCACCGGCATGAACACGATGGACCCGAGCAGGTCCAGCGACCGGAGGATCTTGATCGAGTTGCGCTTGGCCACGGTCACGCCGTCGGTCACGGCCATCTGCACTGCGTTCATCACACGGCCTCCAATTCGGTCTCGGTCACGTCGTGGCCGGTGAGGGTGAGGAAAACGTCGTCGAGGGTGGGGCGGCGGACACCGACGTCGCGGACGTCGACGCCTTCCACGGCGAGCAGGGCCAGCGCTTCGGTAAGCGCTTTCGCGCCGTGACTCACGGGCACGGTGAGCCGGAAGCCCTCGGCCTGCGACTCGCCGCTGGCCAGCCGGGCGAGCGTCCGCTGCGCCACGACGACGTCGTCGTGCGTGCCGACGACCAGCTCGATCCGCTCGCCGCCGACGAGGTCCTTGAGCTCGTCGGCCGTGCCGCGCGCGATGACGCGGCCGTGGTCGACGACGGCGATGCTGTCGGCCAGCCGGTCGGCCTCTTCGAGGTACTGCGTGGTCAGCAGCAGGGTCGTGCCGCCCGCGACCAGCTCGGTGATGACCTCCCAGAGGTCGGTGCGGGCGCGCGGGTCGAGCCCGGTCGTGGGCTCGTCGAGGAACAGCACCGGCGGGTTCGCGACGAGCGCGCCGGCCAGGTCGAGCCGGCGTCGCATGCCGCCGGAATACCCCTTCACCGGGCGGTCGGCGGCCTCCTCCAGGCCGAACCGGGCCAGCAGCTCCCGGCCGCGGGCCTTGGCCCGCCTGGTGCCCAGGTGGTAGAGCCGCCCGACCATCTCGAGGTTCTCGGCCCCGGTCAGCTCCTGGTCGACCGCGGCGTACTGGCCCGACGCGCCGATGTGCGAACGCAGCTCGTGCGCGTCCCGCAAGACGTCGAACCCGGCGACCGTCGCGTGGCCCGCGTCCGGCTTCTGCAGGGTGGTGAGGATCTGGACGGTGGTGGTCTTCCCGGCGCCGTTCGGCCCGAGCACCCCCAGCACGGTGCCTTCGGGCACCGCGAGCGACATCCCGTCGAGCGCGGTGACGCTCCCGTACTTCTTGACGAGCCCTTCGGCCACGATGGCGTCTGGCATCGGACTTCCTTTCTGGGTAAGGGAAACTTCAGGCGCGGCGGATGACGACGTCGCCGGTGTAGGTGTGGGCCTTGACCTGGACCGTCTCGCTGGTCCCGCCGGGACCGTCGGACGGGGTGAGCGAGTTGTGCACGGTGCCGGTCAGCGAGTTGAGCTCGAGCCAGGCGGCGCTGCCCTCGCGGATGCCGACCTCGATCTCGCCGACCGCGGTCTCGAGGACGACGGTGTCGCGGATGACCTCGCCGATCCGGATGTCGCCGGCGGCGGTCTTGGCGTGCACGCCCGCGTGGGCGTGGTCGACGACGATGTCGCCGTTCGCGGTGCTGACCCGCAGGTCGCCGGTGACCTCGCCGACGCGGGTCTCGCCGTTGGAGTTCTTCAGCTCGGCGGTGCCGTCGATCTCGCGGATCCGCAGCTCGCCGGAGGCGGTGCCGACCTCGGCGTGCCCGGTGACCCGCTCGATGGTGACGTCGCCGGTCGACGTGCTCGCCTCGAGCCGGGCCACCTCGTCGAGGTGGATGTTGCCGACGGAGGTCTTGATGCGGCTCTCGCCGACGCGGCCGCTGACCCGGACGTCCCCCAGCGCGGCCGACGTCTTGACCCGCGAGCCGGCCGGCAGCTCGACCGAGATGTGCAGGGCGCCGCCCTTGCCCCACAGCTTGGTGGTGTACTTCGGGCCCTTGACCAGCAGCTGGCCGTCGGCGAACTCGACGCGGGTCTTCGCGACGGCCTTGAGGTCTTCGTTGTCGGACGGGTCGGCGGGTTCGACCTCGACGGTGGTTTCCGCGCGCTCCCCGGCGACGATCCGGACGTCCGCGATGCTGACGTCGATCGTGGCCGTGATCGGCTCGGGGGTGGCGAAAAACGGCATGGCTGCGCCCTCCTGGGGTGCTCGGATGGCGTCTCCGCAGGTCGGAGACGTGACGGGAAAGGGAAAGGGTTACTGGACCCAGCCGGTGTACTTCTCACCGAACATCGACCGGCGGTGGGTGCTCTGGCTCCGGCCGGGGCCGAGCGCGGCGTTCGCGGCCCGGACGAGCCAGGCGTTGATCGAGAGCTGGTCGCGGTTCGCGGCCTCCTCGACGCGCTGCTTGAGCTGCTCGGGCAGCCGCAGGTTGATCCGGGAGACGGCGCCGTCGTCGGCCTCGGGCGGGGGCGCCGGCGCTTCTTCCGGCGCCGGCTCGGGCTGGGCCGGCAGCGCGACCGCGAACTCGGCTTCGCGGCGGCGCAGGCGCACCTCGACGGAGCCGGGCGCGAGGTCGCGGGTGATCTCGTCGGCCGCCGCCGAAAGCGCGTCGAGCAGGGTCAGCCGGATCGCCGACTCGAGCGGCGCGGTGAGCCGCTCGGCGAGGGCGACGGCTTCCTCACCCGCCGCCTCGGCGGCGACCGCGAGCTCCCGGCGGAGTTCGTCCACGAAGGGCGTCAGGTCCATGGCACTACTGTGGCACCGCGATGGCACCACGGCAACCCTGAATTGGCACCCTTAGGGGTTCAGAGTGGTGCCAAGCACGTGCCGGGCAACGCCTGGGACAGCGTCCGCGCGCGACCGCGGCTCCAGGTGGCGTCGTCGACGTCGAGCGCTTTGCGGAAGACGGCAGGAGGTTCCAGGCGGGGAACAGGTCGCAGGCCGGGTCGCCGACACCCGTGCAGCCGAAATCGATGACGGCGCTCAGCCGGCCGCCGTCGACCAGCAGGTTGCCCGGCATGAGGTCGGCGTGCAGCCAGACCGGCGGGCCCTCCCAGTCCGGGCCGCGCAGCGCTTCTTCCCAGACGGCGGCCGCGGCGTCGCAGTCGACGTTCTCCTGCGGGATCCCGCGCAGGGCTTCGATCGCCGCGCGGGTCGGCGCGTCGAGCATGGCGAGCGGACCGCCGCGGTGGGCCCGGGGCGCGCCGGGCAGGGTGATGCTCCGCATCGCCGTCACGAAACTCGGCCAGGTCCTCGGCGAGCCGCACCGGGTCGCTCGGCACACCGGGTTCTCGCCCGGCAGCCACCGTTACACCGACCACGGATACCCCCGGCGCCCACCATCTCGGGGATCGCGAAGGGCAGCCGCGGCGCGAGCCGGGGCAGCTACTCCCGTTCCAGCGCGACGTCCTGGGCGCCGCCGGCCACCAGAGGCAGCCGTGCGACCAGGGTGCCCCCGGACGCTGGTGCCGCACCGGCAGGCCGGCCCAGCGCGGGAACTGGGCGGCGACCAGGCGCCGGACGAGGTCGTCGTCGATCGGGTGCTGACCCGGGTGCATGGTCATTCGCGTTCGAGGCGCTCCAGGAGCTCGTCCAGGAACCCGCAGGCCTCGGCGGTGGCCCGCTTGGGGTCGCGCTTGGCGATGGCGTCGGCCAGCCCTTCGTGCCCGATCTCGGGCAGGTGGTCGGTGCCCGGCGTGATGTTCGCCGTCGCCGCGACGCTCGCCGTGATGACCTCGGTCAGCCCGCGGTAGAGCTCGGTGAGCAGCTGGTTGTGCCCGCTGCGGACGACCGCGCAGTGGAACTCGGCGTCCGTGCGGGCGAAGTCCTCCCAGCGTCCTTCGTTCAGCTCGAGCTCACGGCGGGCGAGGATCGACCACAGCTCGGCGACCTCCTCCTGCGTCCGCTCGGTGGCGGCGAGCCGGGCGCCCTCGACCTCGAGGGTGCGGCGCACCTGGAGGACTTCACGCAGCTCGGAGCCGCAGAGCCGGCGGATCGCGCCGGACACCTCGCTGGTGGCGCGCACGTAGGTGCCGTCACCTTGGCGGACTTCGAGGATGCCCGTGTGCGCGAGCGCGCGGACGGCCTCGCGGACGGTGTTGCGCCCGACGCCGAGCTGGTCGACGAGCTCCGCTTCGGTCGGGATGCGCTCGCCGATGGGCCATTCGCCCTGCGTGACCGCGGTCCGCAGCTGCTCGATGACCTGGTCGACGAGGCCGGCCCGGCGGGTGGTGGCCAGAGGCACAGCTGTTATCCCTTCATCCAATCATCCTACGTATGCGATAGTAGCGGTCATGCCCGTCGAACACCGTGAATCCGCCCTCGAACCCGAGCTGGACGGCGCCGTGGAGCTGCGCACACCGGGCGTGGTCGCCGCCGGCGCGCTGCTCGCGGTCGCGGTGGTGCTCACCGCCCTCAACCTGCGCCCGGCCATCACGGGCGTCGGCCCGATGCTCGCCGAAATGCGCGCCGACCTGGGCACGTCCGGGGTCTGGGCCGGGGTGCTCACGACGTTGCCGACGCTCTGCTTCGCCGGCGCCGGGCTGGCCGCGCCGCTGCTCGCCCGCCGCGCCGGGATCGGCGCCGCCATCGCGATCGCGCTGATCGCGCTCGGCGCCGGGCTCGTGCTGCGCGTGCTCGACGGCCCGGCCGTGGTGCTCGGCGGGACCCTCGTCGCCACCGCGGGGATCGCCCTGGTCAACGTACTCATCCCGGTGGTCATCAAGGGCTCCTTCCCGGCTCGCATCGGCCTGATGACCGGCGTCTACACCGCCGCCCTGCAGGGTGGCGGCGCGCTCGGGTCGGCGGTGACCCCGCAGCTCGGCGACGCGTTCGGCGGCTGGCGGCCGGCCCTGGGCAGCTGGGCGGTGGTGGCCGTCGTCGCGTTGCTGGCGTGGATTCTCGCAGCCCGCGGCACCGGCCGGGTCCCGCGCCACTCCGACGCGGCCGAAGCCGGCCGGTCGCTGCTGGGCAACCGGCTGGCGTGGATCGTCACCGTCTTCTTCGGCCTGCAGGCCTTCTACGCCTACGCCGCGATGGGCTGGTTCCCGCAGGTGCTGATGGACGCCGGGGTGTCGCGCGGTGACGCCGGGCTGCTGTTCGGCCTGGTCGCGCTGATCGCCGTGCCGATCAGCCTGTTCGTCGCGCCGATGGCGGCCCGGCAGCGCGGGCAGGGCGGCTGGATCGTCGTGCTCGGGGTGTTCGGCTTCGCCGGCACGGCCGGGCTGATGCTGGCCCCGGCGTGGTCGCCGCTGCTCTGGAGCATCCTGATCGGCCTCGGGATGAGCGTGTTCTCCCTGGCCCTGACGGTGATCGCGCTGCGCGCCCGCACCGGCGCCGACACCGCGCGGCTCTCCGGCATGGCGCAGGGCTTCGGGTACCTCTTCGCGGCGCTGGGCCCGTTCCTGTTCGGCCTGCTGCACGACGTCGCGGGCGGCTGGCCGGTGCCGCTGGCCATGCTCCTGGTCCTGCTGCTGGTCCAGATGGTGTTCGGCGCGCTCGCCGGCCGTCACCGGTTTGTCTGACTCTTAACTGTTAACGGCTTTCGCCCGGGTCGGCGCGGCTTAAGATCACCGGATGGCCGTGCCGTCGCCGGACCTCGGGACGTTGCTGCGCGTGGGCCCGTTCGACGCCGCCCTGCGCGCGGCCATCCGCGCCCGCGGCCTGAGCCTCGACCGCCTGCGTGAGCACCTGCGCGCCCGCGGTGTCACGGTGACAACGGCGACGCTGAGCTACTGGCAGTCCGGCCGCAGCCGCCCCGAGCGGAGGGATTCGGTGCGTGGACTGGGGCAGCTCGAAGCCGTGCTCGAGGTGCCCGCGGGTTCGCTCGTCTCGCTGCTCGGGCCGCCGCGGGTGCGCCGGTCCGCGCCCGCCGAGCTCAGCCGGTTCTGGCCGGACGGGCGGCGCGTCGACGCCGCGGTGTCCGATGTGGACACCCGGTGGGACGAGCGGCTGACCCGGATCGGCCAGCACGACGTCGTCCTCGTCGGCGCCGGCCGCGAGGAGCTGGAGATCCGGTCGCGGCAGGTGCTGCGCGCCGAGGCCGACGGCCCCGACCGCTGGGTGGTGATCCTGCACCTCGACGAGCACGACCGGCCGCTGCCGGAGCTGCGCGGCCTGCGCGGCTGCCGCCCGGGCCGCAGTGTGCACCGGCCCGAGGACGGCCTCCTCGTTGTCGAACTGCTTTTCGCCCGGCCGCTCCTGCGCGGCGAAACGGTGCTCACCGAACACACGCTCGTGAATCGCGCGCCGCACCCGGTCGCGACGAACTACGAACGCAAGTTCCGCTTGCCGGTCCGCGAATACGTGCTCGAAATCCGGTTCTCGCCCGAAGCGGTCCCGGCGGTGTGCCGCCGGTTCGCCGAGCCCGGCGAACTCACCGACGTCGTCCCGGAATCCGGTGCGGTGCACGGGGTCGCGCTGAACTTCGGCCCCGGCCGGTACGGGTTCGAATGGGACTGGCCCGCCAGTTAACTGTTAAGGACTTCCGGATCTTCAATCCGGTGTTTGCCGCGTTCTACGGTCTGCGCACGCCACTCGCCGATTCGAGGAGAAACCGATGCGCAGAATCGTTTCCGTCACGAGCGTGGCCGCGTTGGCCGCGCTCGGGCTGGGCCTGACGCCCGCCGAAGCCGCGGCACCGGACCACCCGCCGGCCGAGATCGCCGGTGTCGCCGTGGCGTTCGGGCTCACCGCGGACCAGGCCCGCGCCCAGCTCACCGCCCAGGACGGCGCCCACCGGCTGGCCGCGGCCCTGCCCGCCGCGGTGCGCGCGAAGTCGGCCGGGCAGTGGTTCGACGCGGCCGCCGGGAAGCTGACTGTCGCCGTCACCACCGCCGAAGCCGCTGACCAAGCGCGTGAAGCGGGTGCCGCGGCGCAGGTCGTGGCGCGCGGCCAGGCCGAGCTGGACCGCACCGACGCGGCGGTCCGCGAGCTGGTCGGCGGCGGCGTGCCCGGTGTTTACGGCTGGGGTGTCGACGTCCGCGCCAACGACGTCGCCGTCGACGTCGACCGGACGAAGAAGACCGCGGCGACCGAGAGTTTCCTTTCCCGGGTGAAGGATCTCGGCGTCCGGATCACCGAGACGACGTCGTCGCCGCGCCAGCAGTCCGGCACGATCCAGACCGGCAACCCGTGGTGGCCGGGCAGCGAGTCGAACTGCTCGGTCGGCTTCCCGGTGACGGATTCCGCCGGTGCCAAGCACTTCCTCACCGCGGGCCACTGCACGAACGACGTCAACCAGGCCGCGTACGGCGCTTCGGGCCAGCAGAACAAGATCGGCACGTCGAACGTCGGCGGCACGCACAGCGTCAACGGCCGCGAAGGCGACATGGGCGTCGTCGCGGTGACGGAGGCGGGCTGGAACCTCTCGGCGTCGGTGAACACCTGGGGCCAGCCGGCGGTCACGCTCACCGGCGCGGCCGAGGCGATGGTCGGTGACCGCGTCTGCCACTCCGGCAACACTTCGCACTGGCAGTGCGGTGAAGTGAAGTACACGCACAAGTCCGCCGACTACGGCAACGGCCTGGTCATCGACGACCTGACCTGGACCACGGCGTGTTCGCTCGGCGGGGACTCCGGCGGCGGCTGGCTGCTCGGCGACAAGGCGACCGGCCTGCACGACGGCGGCCCGTCCCAGTGCGTCCAGAACCCGTCCGACGGCGACATGTCCCTGTTCCAGCCGGTGATCGAGGCGCTGAACAAGTGGCAGCTCACCCTGGTGACCAGCGGCGGCACCGGCGACACGACGGCGCCGAGCGCGCCCGGCAACCCGCGTTCCACCGGCACGACGTCGAACAGCGTCTCGCTCGCCTGGGACGCTTCGACGGACAACGTCGGTGTCACCGGTTACGACGTCTACAACGGCTCCGCGCTCGCCACGAGCGTCGCGGGGACCAGCGCGACGGTCAGCGGCCTCAACCCGGACACGGCGTACTCCTTCACGATCAAGGCGAAGGACGCGGCCGGGAACGCGTCGCCCGCGAGCGCGGCGGTGTCGGCCCGGACGCAGGCCGGTGGCGGTGGCAACCGCACGCTGACCAACGACACGGACTACGCGATCCGTGACTACCAGCAGGTGTTCAGCCCGATCGCCTCGACGCTCACCGGCAGCGCGGCCACCACGATCGGCGTCTCGCTGACCATCCGCCACACGTGCGCCGAAGACCTCGGCATCACGCTGCTCGACCCGCGAGGCAAGGCGTACGCGCTCAAGTACAGCGGCGGCAGCACCTGCACGCCGTGGAGCGGCGCGCGGACGTTCACCGTGCCGGCGACGGCGACCCCGGCGTCCGGCAAGTGGCAGCTGCGCGTGACCGACTACGGGCCCGGCGACACCGGCACCCTCGACACCTGGTCGATCACGCTCTAGGGACTCCCGCGGGCCGGGGGGTCACCCCGCCCGGCCCGCGGTGGATCCATCCCAGGGGAGGGTGGGGAAGGTGTTTTCCACCAGCTCCCGTATCTCCGGGTGGATCCCGCACCTGGCGTGGGACACCAA
>NZ_JBVJOW010000010.1:0-86521 GCF_055582965.1 Amycolatopsis sp. NPDC104863 | reverse complement strand
GGCGAGGAGCCGACAACACCCAACCTCCGCACCCTTTTGTCAACCACTTGACCCCCCCCCCCCCCCCCCGTCCCCCCCCCCCCCCCCCCCCGCGGTGACTCAGTCCAGGGGCAGGTTGAGCAGGGCGTTCTCGACCAGCTCCGGCATCGCCGGGTGGATCCAGTACTGGCCGCGCGCCATCGAATGCGCGTCGAGGCCGAAGCTCATCGCCTGGATCAGCGGCTGGATCACCGACGACGCCTGCGGCCCGATGATGTGCGCGCCGAGCAGCTGCCCGGTCGCCGGGTCGGCGAGGAGCTTCGCGAAGCCCGTCGTGTCTTCCATCGCCCAGCCGTACGCGATCCCGGCGTAGTCCTGCTTCGAGGTCACGTAGGAGACGCCGAGCTTGCGCGCCTTCTGCTCGGTGAGGCCCACCGAAGCGACCTGCGGGTGGGTGAACACCGCGTGCGGCACGAACCGGTGGTCGGCCTTGATCCGCTCGTCCGGGTGCAGCAGGTTGTGCTGCACCACGCGGGATTCGTGGTTCGCGACGTGCTTCAGCTCGTGCGGCGAGGAGAGGTCGCCGAGCGCGTAGATGCCCTCGACGACGGTCTCCTGGTAGTCGTCGACCACGACGTGCCCACTGTCCATTGTGGTCACTCCGGTGGCGGCGACGTCGAGCAGGTCCGAGTTCGGCTTCCGGCCGGTGGCGACCAGCAGCAGGTCGGCTTCGACGGTCTCGGCGCCCTGCGGTCCTTCGAGGTCCAGCGCGACGCCGTCGGCCGTCTTTCGCGCCCGCACGGTCTTGCGCTCGAGACGGACGTCGAAGCGTTCCGACGCCAGTTCGGTGAAGCGCGCGCTGACGTCCTCGTCTTCGCCGCGCAGCAGCCGCGCGGACCGGTTGACCAGCGTGACCCGCACCCCGAAGGACGCGAAGACGTGCGCGAACTCGGCCGCGATGTACCCGCCGCCGAGGATGACGATCCGCTCGGGCAGCTCGTCGAGCCGCATCACGGTGTCGGAGGTGTGGTAGCCGGTGTCCTCGATGCCGGGGATCTCCGGGATGACCGGACGTCCGCCCGCGGCGAGCACGAACTTGTCGGCGGTGAGCACCTCGTCGGCGCGGCCGTCGGTGAAGCTGACGCGCAGTTCCTTGTGCCCGGTGAAGCGGCCGGTGCCCTCGTAGACGTCGACGTTCTTGTTGTCCTCGTGGCTGCGGCGGTACTCCGCGCCCCCGGCGGCGATCGGGTCGATCCGGCCGAAGATGCGGTCGCGGATGTCGCGCCAGCGCACGCCCTTCAGCTCTTCGTCGACGCCGTACTTCGCGCTGTGCGAAGGCGTGTACGCGACGTCGGCGGCGTACACGAACATCTTCGTCGGGATGCAGCCGACGTTCAGGCAGGTGCCACCGAAGGTGCCCTTCTCCACGATCGCCGTCTTCTTGCCGGCGAAACCGGGCCCGAGGATCGAGTTCCCCGATCCCGTCCCGACGATCACCAGGTCGTAGTGGGGCACTGCATCCTCCGCGGGGGTTCGGTCCGGTCGATTCACCCTAGCCAACCGCCTGCGCGAAGCGGGTGTTCCCGGCTGTGCTTAACGTCGTATTACGTGCTCAGTGGCCGTTGCCGGTGAAGTGCATCCGGTCCTTCGGGCTGGTCCAGGCCCCGCCCCAGCTCCACCCGATCGCCGCGAACGCCCGCACGGTCGCGTCGCCCGCCAGGACCATGCCCGGACGGCGATTCGCGCGGTCCAGGTAGGCCGACGCCAGCTCGGGCAGCACGAGCTTGCCCTGGGTGTAGGGGTTGCAGAACGGGTTGACGTCCACCGCGAGCCCGTAGGCGTGCGCCGACCAGGACGTCTGCCCGCGGGCCGGGCGGCAGACGAACGCGCTGGTCGAGTTGCCGTCGCCGGTCGGCGGCGCGGTGAGCTGGGCCGGGCTGGTCACGCGCATCTCCTCCAGCGGGAAGCGCGCTGCGAACAGCTGTCCGAAGACTTTGGTGATCCCGGCGGCGCCGGCCGTGTTGACCAGCATTTCGCCGGTGTGCGCGCGGCCGTCGAAACCCCAGAACGACATCGTCAGGTAGCGCAGGTCGGTCGCCTTGACCGGGCAGGCGGGCTGCCAGGTGCTGCGCGCGAGGACGGCGGCGGGCACCGCGCTGATCGTCGAGGCGTACCGGCCGCCCGACGGGGGCGGAAGGAGGTCTTTTGTCGGAAGTGCCCGGTTCACCAGTTCGGGTGGTGTCGGTTCGACCGCGCCGAACCCGTCCGGGCCGACGGGGAGGGGCCGGGCACCCACCTGCCAGGTGACGGCGGGCGCGCTGGACGGCTTCGGCGGCGCCGAAGTCACCGGAGCGGGGGGTTTGGACACGGTCGTCGAGAACGGCGTCGCGGCCACCGGCTGCGGCGTGGAGGGGACTTCCGACGTGCAGGCGCCCAGCGTGAAGGCCATGACCGCCCCGGAGACCACCGCCGCTGTCCGTCGCATCCGTCCAGCCTGACAGAAGCGTTGGGTGAGCGCGGAGTCCACCCGTTTCAGTGACACCGTTTCGGGCCCACTCCGATTAGGGTATTCAGCGCCACTCGTTCACGCACCGGAGTCATCCGGGTGCCGAGTGTTCTGTCTTGTGCTGCTGTGAAGAGGGGAACGTCCCATGTCCGTGAAGTCCCGTCGATCCCTGCTGCTCGCGTGCGGCGCGTTCCTCGCGGTTACCGCCGTGGCCGTCCCGGTGGTCGTCGGCACGGCGTCGGCGGACCCGGCGTCGGCCAACCAGCCGCGGATCGTGGGCGGCGACAAGGCGTCCCTTTCCGACCACCCGTACGCGGTCTACCTGACCGACGCGGGCGGCAACCAGTTCTGCGGCGCGGTGATCGTCAGCTCGACGGCGGTCGCGACGGCCGCGCACTGCGCCAAGGCGGTCTCGAAGCAGGACGTCCGCGTGGTTGAGGGCCGGGAGGACAAGCGGACCGACGACGGCGAGGCGCTGAGCGTCTCCAAGATCTGGATCAGCACCGGGTACAACGACCCGACGCAGGGTGACGACATCGCCGTGCTGACCGTCCGCGGCCAGCTCGACTACCGGCCCGCGAAGCTGCCGGACAGCGAGGACGTGTACCGCACCGGCACCAAGGCGACGGTGCTCGGCTGGGGCCGGGTCGCCGACGGCGGCGCCCGCTCCGACTACCTGCGCAGCGCCCAGGTGCCGCTGGTCTCGGACTCGGAGTGCAGCGCCGACTACAACGTCTACAACAGCAAGTCCATGCTCTGCGCCGGGTACGCCGACGGCGGCATCGACGCCTGCCAGGGCGATTCGGGCGGCCCGCTCGTCGTGGGCGACACGCTGATCGGGATCGTCTCGTTCGGTGACGGCTGCGGCAAGGCGGGCAAGCCGGGTGTCTACACCCGCGTCTCGGCCTACGTCGACGACATCCGGGCCCAGGCCAAACAACGCCTCTTCTGAGCGTGGTAAGCAGGGGTATGCCGACCCTGCACGACGCGTCCGGACCCGAGCTCACCGCCGCCCAGCTGCACGACATCCTCCGCCTGCGCGTGGACGTGTTCGTCGTGGAGCAGAAGGCCGCCTACCCCGAGCTCGACGGCCGTGACCTGCGGCCGGACACCCGCCACCTGTGGTTCGAAGACGCCGGCGGCGTCACTTCGTACCTGCGGGTGCTCGCCGACCCCGGTGGTGTCCGCCGCATCGGACGGGTGGCCACGGCCGCGACCGCCCGCGGCCAGGGCCTCGCGGCCCAGCTGATGGACGCGGCCCTCACCACCCCCGGCGAGTACGTCCTGGACGCGCAAACGTACGTCCAGGGCTTCTACGCGCGCTACGGCTTCGTCGCGGAAGGCGCCGAGTACACCGACGAAGACGGCATCCCGCACATCACGATGCGCCGTCTCCCGCGGTAAGGTTCAGGCGGTCGCGCCCCGCGGCGCGGTCGCCGTGATCACCTTCACCGCACGGTCCACATCGGACTCCGTGAGGTCGGCCCGCGCGGTCAGCCTCAGCCGGGAAACGCCGTCCGGCACCGACGGCGGCCGGAAGCACCCGACCCGGATGCCCTGCTCGGCACACGCCGCCGCCCACGCGACGGCCGTCTCCGCCGAAGGCGCCTGGATCGAGATGACGGCGGCGTCCGGCACACTCGCCTTCAACCCCGCCGCCTTCAGCGACATCGCGAGGTTTCCCGCGTTCTCGAGGACCTTCTCCGCCAGCCCCGGCTCTTCCTTGAGCGCGTGCAACGCGGCCAGCGCGGCGGCTGCGCTCGCCGGCGCCAAAGCGGTGTCGAAGATGAAGCTGCGCGCCGTGTCCACGAGGTGCTTGATCACCCGGCGCGGCCCCAGCACCGCGCCGCCCTGCGCGCCGAGGGACTTCGACAGCGTCAACGTCGTGACGACGTCGGGCGCGCCCGCGAGCCCGGCCGCGTGCACCGCGCCACGGCCGCCTTCGCCGAGGACACCGAAGCCGTGCGCGTCGTCGACCAGCATCGCCGCGCCGTGCGCACGGCAGATCCCGGCCAGCTCGGCCAGCGGGGCGAGGTCACCGTCGACCGAGAACACCGAGTCCGTCACCATCAGCGCCCGCGGCTTGCGCCGGGTCGCGAGCGCGTGCTTGATCGCCGACGGCGACCCGTGCGCGACCGCCGCGACGTCCGCGCGCGACAGCCGACAGCCCTCGATCAGCGACGCGTGGATGTACTTGTCGGTGACGATCGCCGCTTCGGACCCCGAAAGCGCCGTCACCGCGCCGAGGTTCGCGGCGAACCCGGAGGAGAAGACGAGCGCCGCCTGCGTGCCGCAGAACCGCGCGAGCTCCATTTCCAGCTCGGTGTGCAGCTCCGTCGACCCGGTGACCAGCCGGGACCCGGTCGAGCCGGCGCCCCAGCGGAGCGCGGCGGCCGCGGACGCCCCGGCGACCCGCTTGTCACGGGCCAGCCCGAGGTAGTTGTTGCCGGCCAGGTCCAGCTCGTCGCTCTGCGCGGGACGCGGCCGCAGCTGCCGCACGAGCCCCGCGTTCGCCCGCTTCTCCGCCTCGGTGTCGAGCCAGTCGAAAACCTCTTCGGGCGGGAGCGTCGGCGGCGTAGTCACGTCCCGCAGTCTCGCATCCGGGCCCGGCACAACGGGGAAGCGGGCCCGGAAACGCCGGAAGCCCCGGACCACGAGGGTCCGGGGCTTCCGAAGGGAAAACTCAGCTGTCGTAGCCGCGACGCGGGCCACGGCTCGGGCGGCCGTAACCGCCGCCGTTGCCCGAGCGGGGCTGACGGCCGCGGCCACCGAAGCCGCCGGGACGGCCTTCGCGGTGGCCGGAGCCTTCGCGGGAACCCTGGTGGTACCCGCCGCGGTCGCCCCCGCGGTCACCACGGTCGCCGCCGTAGCTGCTACCACCACGGTCGCCGCCGCGGTCACGGTCACCGCGGTAACCACCGCGGCTCGAGCCGCCGAAGCCACGGTCGCCGCGGAAGCCACCGCCGCCGCGACGCGGGTTCTCGCGCCGCCGCTCGATGACCGGCTCGCCGCTGGGCTCGCGGGCCCCGGTGATGCGCGACAGCGCGTCGTCACCCGGACGGACCATCGTGGACTCGGCGCGGACGCCGGCCCGGTCGGTCATCCGCTTGACCATCCGGCGCTGGTCGTTGGTGACCAGCGTGACGACCACACCGGACGCGCCGGCGCGCGCCGTGCGGCCCGCGCGGTGCAGGTAGTCCTTGTGGTCGGCCGCCGGGTCGACGTGCAGCACCAGCGAGATGTCGTCGACGTGGATGCCGCGCGCCGCGACGTCCGTGGCGACGAGCACCGGCGAGTGGCCTTCCTTGAAGTCGGCCAGGACGCGGTTGCGCTGCCCCTGCGTCTTGCCGCCGTGCAGGGCCTGCGCGTTGACGCCCTGCTCGCGCAGCCGCTCGGTGAGGCGGTCGACGTGGTGCTTGGTCCGCACGAACATGATCGTGCGGCCCTCGCGGGCGCCGATCTGCGTGATGATGTCCTGCTTGTCCTGGTGCGAAACCTGGAGCACGTGGTGGTCCATGGTGTCGACGCTCGCGGTCGACGGCGCGACCGAGTGCGTGACCGGGTCGCTCAGGTACTGGCGCACGAGCCGGTTGACGTCACCGTCGAGCGTCGCCGAGAACAGCAGGCGCTGCCCACCCGGCGGGGTGAGGTCCATGATCTCGCGGACCTGCGGCATGAAGCCCATGTCGGCCATCTGGTCGGCCTCGTCGAGGGCGATGAAGTTGCAGTCGCCGAGGTGCGCGGTGCCCTGGCGGACGTGGTCCGACAGCCGGCCCGGGGTGGCGATCAGCAGGTCGACACCGCGGGAGAGCGCATCGGCCTGGCGGGTGAAGGCCATGCCGCCGACGGCGGTGCGGCACCACAGGCCGAGGGACTTGGCCAGCGGGGTCAGCGAGTCGGCCACCTGCATGGCCAGCTCGCGGGTCGGGACCAGGATCAGCGCGCGGGGGCGCTTCGGGCGGGCCTTGCCGCCGTCGAGCCGGGCCAGCATGGCCAGGCCGAAGGCGAGGGTCTTGCCGGAGCCGGTCTGGGCGCGGCCCAGCACGTCGCGGCCGGCCAGCGCGTCCGGGATGGTCGCGGACTGGATCGGGAAGGGGGTGGTGATGCCCGCCTCGGCCAGCGCGCGGAGCAGCGGCTCCGGCAGGCCCAGCTGGGCGAAGGTCTTGGTGGCCACGGTCTCGACCGCGTCGTCGCGCAGCATGTCCCCGCCGGCGGGCCGCTGGCGCGGCTTGCGGTCGGGACGGTCCGCGCGCGCGGACGTCGAGGACGGACCGGAGTTGAACGTGACTGTCACAAATGCCTCTCGGACGTGGTTCGTCGCAAGGAGGCCCGGGCTCCCCGCGCGCAGGCAGGGCAAGATGGTGTGCGGTGGGCGTTCACAAGGACGGACCCGGCACACTGTGTCTTGCGCTTTCCGACACTGCGCGCCGCTGGGGGGTTACGGATCACCGCGAGCCATTCGGTGGCTCTGGAGGCGACGGACACCAACTCATCCACGCCGCCGGTTGCGGTCTGTACATACTGTACCCGAGCCGGAGCTGGGACTACGCATCGAGGTCACCGGTTGTGGGCGGCGTCGCAGACGTGTTCCGCGCCACATCCGCGCCGCCGCCCCGCGATCACCCGAGCCCGGCCGTCGCCACCAGCTCCGCCAGCAGCTCATCGGTCCTGGTGACGTCCTCGCCGAGGCCCCGGCCGTGGAACCAGCCGGCCAGGTTGCGCACGTCCCGCGCCAGGAACTCGACCCCGCCGGGGTTGGCCACGACGTCGACCACCTGGGGCAGGTCGATCACCACCAGCCGGCCCCGGTGCACGAGCACGTTGTACGCCGAGAGGTCGCCGTGGGCGAGCCCCTCGGACGCGAGCAGCTCGAGCGCCGCGGTCGCCTGGTGCCAGAGGTCTGTGAGTTGCTCCGGGTCAGGGCGTGCCTGGGCCAGCCGGGGTGCGGCCGTCCCGTCGTCCTCGCCGACGAACTCGAGGAGCAGCTCGGTGCCGTTGCGCTGCACCGGGTACGGCACCGGCGCGCCGAGCGTCCACAAGCGACTCAGGGCGGCGAACTCCGCGACGGCCCACTGTTCGGCGATGAGGTTGCGGCCGAACGCCGTGCGGTGCTCGATCGCGCGCATCTCGCGGGAGCGGCGCATCCGCCGCCCTTCGAGGTACCCCGCGTCGCGGTGGAACAGCTTGTGTTCGTCGCTGCGGTAGCGCTTCGCGGCGAGCAGGGCTCCCGGCGTGCCGGGCAGGCCACGCCGCAAGAGGTGGACATCGGCCTCCTTGCCGGTCTTGAGGACGCCGAGGTCGGTGTCGACCGCGGCGAGCTCGGTGACCACCCAGTCCGGCCGGGGGAGCGGGCCGTGTTCGGCGTCGTCCCAGGTGGACCAGCGGTCGGCGTCGTCGGGCAGCTGGTTTTCGGTGTAGGCGTCGTCGCGCAGCTTCGCGAGGCGGACGCGTTCGCCTTCGGTCAGCCGCCCGCTGCGGGTGGGTTCGGGGTCGTCTTCGAACCGCGCCGTCCGGCGGCGGGTGGTCCGGGGGTCTTCTTCGCCGAGCCGAGCCCGGCGGCGTCCGCTGCCGGCCGGACGGTGTTCGTCGAACAGGTCGAAGTCTTCGAAGTCGTGCTGGCGCACTGGTGGGGTTCTCCTTGGTCAGGGATGCCCCACCGGGCGCGTGGTCAGCCTCGGGGGGCGGGTGGGCGAGGGCGCGGAAGGGCCCGGACAGTCATCACGAGTCGCACCTCCTGCTCTTCCCACTCCGGCTCCCTGCCGGATGCGCTTCAGCTTGCCGGACCGATCCGGGGCCGCGCAACCGAATAGCACGAACGGACCGTTCGTGCCCTTTCCTTGTATTCGGCCCGCCGCCGTGGTCACGATGAACGGGCAAGCCGAGCGAGGAGGGGCGGATGGATTCCTACGACGTCGTGGTCGTCGGTGGTGGTCACAACGGGCTGGTGGCGGCCGCGTACCTGGCGCGGGCGGGCCGGTCGGTGCTCGTGCTCGAACGGCGGGGCGAGACCGGCGGCGCCGCGGTGTCGTTCCGCGCGTTCGACGGGGTCGACGTCCGGTTGTCGCGCTACTCGTACCTGGTCAGCCTGCTGCCCAAGAAGATCATCGCCGACCTCGGCCTCGACGTGCGGCTGAAGCGGCGCCGGATGTCGTCCTACACACCCACGGGCGACTCGGGTCTCCTTGTCGACACCGGCGACGACGCCCGGACGGCGGCGTCGTTCCGCGCGCTCACGGGGTCCACAGCGGACTTCGCGGCGTGGCAGCGGTTCTACGAGCTGACCGGGCGCGTCGCCGAACGCACCTTCGGCACCCTGACCGAGCCCCTGCTGTCCGAAGTGGACTTCCGGGACCGGGTCGGCGACGAAGAAGCGTGGTCGACGCTGTTCGAGCGGCCGATCGGCGAGGCGCTCACGGCGTGGTTCGGCGACGACACCGTGCGCGGAGTCGTGCTCACCGACGCGCTGATCGGCACGTTCGCCCCGGCCGGCGGCGCGGACCTGCGGCAGAACCGGTGCCTGCTCTACCACGTGATCGGCAACGGCACCGGCGACTGGGACGTGCCGGTCGGCGGCATGGGCGCGGTCACCGGTTCGCTCGCGGCGGTGGCGGCCGCGGCGGGCGCGCGCCTGGTGACCGGCGCGGAGGTGCTGTCGCTCGACCCGGACGGCGAGGTGCGCTACCGCCGTGACGACACCGAGCACGTCGTGCGGGGCGGGCACGTCCTGGTGAACGTCGCGCCGGCCACCCTCGCGCGGCTGCTGGGCGAGGAGCCGCCGGAGCGGCCCGAAGGCGCCCAGCTGAAGGTGAACATGGTGCTGTCGCGGCTGCCGAAGCTGCGTGACCCGGCCGTCGACCCGGCCGAGGCGTTCGGCGGCACGTTCCACGTCAACGAAACCTTCGGCCGGCTGGAAACGGCGTACCGCGAGGCGGCGGCGGGGCAGATCCCCACGTTGCCGCCGTGCGAGATCTACTGCCACTCGCTGACGGACCCGTCGATCCTGGGCCCGGCCGAGCGCGCGGCCGGCGCGCAGACCCTCACCCTGTTCGGCCTGCACATGCCCGCGCGGCTCTTCGAAGGGCGCAACGAGGAGGCGCGCGAAGCGGCGTTGCGCGCGACGCTGGCTTCGCTGAACAGCGTGCTGGCCGAGCCGATCGAGGACTGCCTGCTGACCGGGCAGGACGGGAAACCCTGTGTGGAGGCGAAGACCCCGCTCGACCTGGAGGCCGAGCTGGGCCTGCCGGCCGGGCACATCTTCCACCGGGACCTGTCCTGGCCGTTCGCGGAAGATCCAAGCCAGGCGGGCAGGTGGGGCGTCGAAACGGCGCACGACCGCGTCCTGCTGTGCGGCGCGGGCGCGACGAGGGGAGGTGGTGTCAGCGGCATTCCGGGCCACAACGCGGCGATGGCGGTGTTGGGCCTTCCCGGTCGGTGATCCCCATTTGTTTTCCATGCGGCGGATATCCGGTCCGCGGGGTCAACGACTCCCGGCCGCCAGCTCCCTCCGGAGATCGCCGAGGGTGCGTGCGGCTCACCGCGCACTGCCGCGTGCCACTTCAAGATCGACCGCGCAATGGGCGACTGGCTCACCACGCCGTGACGCGGGGTTCGCGCCGCCCGAAAGGGTCAACCACCGTGCTCGGCGCACAGGCAGCCGACGCCCGGCTCGATCCACTCCTGCCCGGCCCACTCCGGGTGCCGCTCCAGCAGCAGGGCCCGGACTTCCGCGACGATCTCCGCCTGCGCCATCGCGGAGTCGCGTCGTCGCCAGGTCTCGTCGCGCAACTCGCGCAGGTAGTCGCGGACGTCGGTGAGCACGGCGCCGCCGCCGACCTCTCCGTGACCCGGGACCACCACCCGCGGCTCGGCCGCCACCAGCCGGTCGAGGACCGTGAGCCAGCCGATGCCGGAGACGTCCGCGTCGTGCGGCGGGAACCACGGGAAGATCGCGAACTGCCCGGTTTCGGCCAGGTCGCCGGTGAACAGGACCCCGGCGTCCGGCACCTCGACGACCTGGTCGCCCTTCGTGTGGCCGCGGCCGGTGGGGCGCAGCCGGACCGTCCGGCCGCCGAGGTCGAGCTCGTGCGTGCCGTCGTAGACGACGTCGGGCGCCGGCACCCGGACGCCGTCGAGGCGCCGGGCGATCACCTCGCCGATGCCGCGGAACATCTCCAGGTAACCCGCGCCCTTGGTGCTCAGGTCGTCGGCCTGGGCGCGGTTGACCAGGTAGGTGGCTTCGCCGGCGAACACCTGCGCGCCGAACGCGTGCTCGGGGTGGAAGTGCGTCGTGGTCAGATAAAGACGACGGCCCTTCGCCACTTCGGTCGCGAAGGCGAGGACCTCCGACGCGTTGGCGGTGCCGATGCCGGTGTCGACGACCAGGACGGCGTCTCGGCCGCCGACCACGCCGATGTTGGGCACCAGGTCGACGTGGTCGTTCGGGATCACGAGCAGGTCCGGGGCGAGCTCGCGGGCGCCGCCGACGCGGACGGCGGGATCGGTCGGTTCGGTCATGCCCCGATTCCACCGCCGGGGTGGCGCTCCCGTCCAAGACCGGTTGTGCGGAGCCGATACCCGGCGAATATCGTCGCCGGTCATGGAGCTACGCACGCTTCGGTACTTCGTGGCGGTCGCCGAGGAACTCCACTTCGGGCGTGCCGCCACGCGGCTGCACATGAGCCAGCCGCCGCTGAGCCGGGCGATCAAGCAGCTGGAGGCGGACGTCGGCGCCGCCCTGCTCGTCCGGTCCGCCGCGGGGGTCGCGCTCACCCCGGCCGGGGCCGCCCTGCTGGCCGAAGCGCGGGCGCTGCTCGACCACGCCGACCAGGCGCGGGTGCGCGTGGCCGCCGCGGCCGGCGCCGCGACGCTCACCGTCGGCCTCCTCGCCGACAACGCCGACCCGGGCGCGACGCGCCTCGCCGACGCCTACCGCCGCCGGCACCCCGAGGTCGAAGTCGTCGTCCGCGACACCGACCTGACCGACCCGACCTGCGGGCTGCGCGCCGGGCTGGTCGACGTCGCCCTGACACGCGGGCCGTTCGACGAGACCGGCCTGACCGTCCGGCAGCTGCGCGCCGACCCGGTGGGCGCGGTGCTGCGCGCCGACGACCCGTTGGCCCGCCGGGAAAGCCTGGTGCTGGCGGACCTGGCCGGCCGCCGCTGGTTCCGGTTCCCGGACGGCACCGACCCGGTCTGGCAGGCGTACTGGCACGGCGGTGAACCCCGCGACGGGCCGGTGGTGCGCGCCGTGCAGGAGTGCGTCGGGGCCGTGCTCTGGAACGGCACCGTCGGCCTGATGCCGCTGGGGCACCGGCCGCCCGGGGAGCTGGCCGTCGTGCCGCTGACCGACCTGGCGCCGAGTCCGGTGGTCGTCGCGTGGAAGGACGCCGGACCGCTGGTCAGGTCGTTCGCCGGGCTCGCGACGGCCGCGTATCAGACCACCGGCGGACGCCGGACGTCGTAGAGGTCCCAGTCCAGCTGCCAGAACGCGTCGATGCCGTGCTCGCGGATGTACTGGCGCTCGGTGTCGTGCACGGGGTAACAGCCGGCGATGCTGATCGGCGGGCCGCCGAGGTCGATCAGCGTGTACTGGTGCGCGTCCAGGCCCGCGGGCGCCGAGACGGCGAACGCCGTCATGCCGGACTCCGGCGCGATCGGCTGCCCGAAGTCGATGGTGTCGCCGTAGACGAACGGGCAGGTGCCCCGCAGCTGCTCGGCGAGGTAGCCGATGGCCAGCGCCCACACCGGGTCGTCGGACCGGACGCTGATCCACAGCTCCGGTCTCACGCCGTGCCAGTCGGGGTGGTCGGCCAGCGAAAGCCCGTACGTCGCGCCGGTCAGGTAGCGCGGTTCCGGCTCGTCGGCGTAGACGAACGCGATGACGTCGTCGAGCTCGGGATGGGTGGACGGGATCGGCTGCAGGCGGGCCTCGGTGTCCCCGGTCAGGGTGTCGAGATGGGCGAAATACCGCTCGGCACGGCTCGGCATGGCGCGCAGCATACGACCCGCCCGTCGAGCCGCGGTGGTGCGCCGTTGGCCCGGGCGCGGCAGTTTCGGGCAGGGTGGGGGACATGCGAGTGCTCGTGATCGGAAGCGGAATCGGCGGCGCGGCGACGGCTTGGCACCTGGCGGGCCGGGGCGCGGAGGTGGTCGTGGCGGACGCGGCGCGCCCGGGGACGGCCACCGAGGCCGGCGCCGGCATCGTCAGCCCCTGGACGTCGCGCTGGGAAGACGCGCTCTACCCGCTCGCGGCGGCCGCGGGCCGGTACTACCGCGAGTTCACGGCGGAGGTCGAGGACTCGTCGTTCGAGGTCGTCGGCGGGATGATCGTCTCGGCCGACGAGGCCGAGCTGGCCGAAGCGCACGCACGCCTGACGGCGCGGGCGGTGGACGCGCCGGAGATCGGCGAGATCCGGCGGCTCGGCCCGGACCAGGCCCGCGAGCTGTTCCCGCCGCTGGCGCCCGGGCTGAGCGCGGTCCACCTGGCCGGCGCCGGCCGGGTCGACGGCCACCGGCTGCGTCGCGCGCTGCTGTCCGCCGCCGAGCGCCGGGGCGCGAAGTTCGTCGAGGGCGAGGTCGCCTTCCGGGCCGACGGGACGGTCGCGAGCCCGGCCGGCCCGCTGGAGGCGGACAGCGTGGTGGTCGCGGCCGGCGCGTGGAGCCGGGAGCTGCTGGCGCCGCTGGGCGTCGACCTCCCGGTGACGCCGCACCGCGGCCAGATCAGCCACTTCGACCTGCCGGACACGGACACGGCGGCGTGGCCGGTGGTGCTGCCCCGCACCAGCCACTACCTCCTGGCCTTCGGCGGCGGCCGCGTGGTGGCGGGCGCGACCCGCGAGGCGGAGGCCGGCTTCGACTACCGCGTGACGGCGGCCGGTCAGCGCGAGGTGCTGGACAACGCGCTGACGGTCGCCCCGGGCCTGGCCGACGCGACCTTGGCGGAGACGAGGGTGGGCTTCCGCCCGGGCACCCCGGACGGCTTGCCGATCCTCGGCCTGCTGCGCCCGGGCCTGGCGGTGTCGACGGGCTTCGGCGCGGGCGGGCTGACGAACGGGCCGTTCGCGGGAAAGCTGGTGGCGGCGCTGGCGCTGGGCGAGGACCCGGGCTTCGACCTGAGCCCGTTCGCCCCGGACCGGTTTTGAGCGAACTCCGCCTTCGCCGCGCGACGGAGTCGGACATTCCGGCATTGCTGGCAATCCTCGACGGCGCGAGCGTCTGGCTCGGCGGGCGGGGGACCGACCAGTGGGCGGGTGCCCGCTGGCGCGCGGACGAGCTGCGCCCGGACCTCGCGACGGGCGGGTTGCGGGTGGCTGAGAACGGCACTTTCCCCGCGAAAGAGGCGTGCTCCGGCGACCCCGTTGCGACCATCACCCTCGGCGAAACGCCCGCCTCCCATTGGCGGCCCGAGGACGACCCCGCTTCCGCGCTCTACCTCAGCCACTTCGCCGTCGACCGGGCTCTCGCTGGGCGGGGCGTCGGTGCCTGGTTGCTCGACAAGGCCGCCAGGGAAGCCGCGCAGCGCGGAAAGCGGTCGCTGCGGCTTGACGCCTGGACCACCAACACCCGCCTGCACGCGTACTACCGGAGTCAGGGCTTCCGGCTCGTGCGGATCGCCGCGGACAGCCTCTCCGGCGCCCTCTTCGAACGGGCCGTCAGCCCTCCGTGACCAGCTCCAGCGCGTGGTCGCCGGTGCGCTCGACCGTCAGGCCCGCCTTCGTGATCACCTTCACCAGCTGGTCCACAGTGGACGGTTCCGCCCGCGTCTCGGCCAGCACCCGCGCCAGGCGGCCCTTGTACGCCTTGTTGAAGTGGCTGACCGTCACCCGCTCGCCGCGGGCGTTCTCCGTCACCACGCGGACCGTCACCGCGTCCGGGCGCAGCTTCGCGAACGCCGAATACGTGCCCGACCGCAGGTCCACCACCAGCCCCTCGACCTGCTGCAGCACCGGCTCGAGAACCGGCTTCCACAGCCCGCGGACCGTCCCGACCGACGGCAGCGCGTTCCCGCCCGACAGCCGGTACGCCGGGATCGGGTCGGTCGCCGAGACCACCCCGAACACCGACGACGTCACCGCCAGCCGCCGGTGCGCCTTCGCCAGGCCCGCCTTCGTGAAGCTCTTCACGTCCAGCGCGTCGTACAGCACCCCGGTGTAGCGGCGCAGCGCCGGCATCGTCGGCGACGACCACAGCTCCGCGTTGCGCGCGACCTCCCCGGCCTGGCGCTCGGTGATGCCCAGCGCCGCGATGCTGGCCGGGACGTCCTGGGCCAGCTCGGCCAGCGCGTCGACGAGCTTCGCGCGCGTCGGGTTCAGCTCGGGGAACGACAGCGCGCCGAGGTCGAGCGCGCCGCCGCGGCCGCCGTCAGCCTTGGTTTCGGAAGGGGGGAGGAGCACCAGCACGCATCGAGCGTAAATCGGGGTGCGCGGCCGCCGTCGCCCGGCCTAGCCTCGCGGGATGGACCTGACCTGGCGCCCGTTGACCCTCGACGACGTCCCCGCGCTCACCCGCCTGTACGCGGCGGCCGAGGAAGTCGACCGGACGGGTGAGCACCTCAGCGCCGACGACCTCCGCGAGGAGCTCGAGGGCCCCAACGTCGACCTGGCCCGCGCCACGACCGGCGCCTGGGCGGGCGAGCGGCTCGTCGGGTACGGCCTGGTCCGCCGCCGCGACGCCGCGAACCCCGTGCACATGGTCCGGCTCCAGTCGGTCGTGCACCCGGCCTACCGCGGCGCCACGGTCGGCGTTCACCTGGTCGAGTGGTTCGGACGCACGAGCCGCGAGGTCAGCGAGCGTGTGTTCTCCGGGGCGCCGCTGGAGCTGCACCACGGCATCCACCAGAACGAACGCTGGATCGCCGGCGTCCTCGCCGACGCGGGATACACGCACAACCGGACGATGGTCAACATGCGTGTCGGCCTCGCAGATCTTCCACCGCAGCCGCCGCTGCCGGAGGGCGTCGAGGCGGTGCCGTTCGAGTTCAAGCACGACCTCGCGGTGCTCGACGCCCGCAACGACACCTTCGCCGGCCACTGGGGCAGCACGGTCTACGAGCCCGACGCCTGGCGCCACCTCGTGACCGGCTCCAAGGACTTCCGCCCGGACCTGTCGTACCTCGTCCTCGACGGCGACAAGGTCCTCGCGTTCGTGCTGAGCCACTTCTACGCGTCCGACACCGAGGTGACGGGCATCCGCGAGCACTACGCCAGCTGGGTGGGAACGAGGGAAGTGTTGCGCGGCCGCGGTGTCGCGTCCGGGTTGCTGGGCCACGTGGTGCTGGCGGCGAAGGCGGCGGGCTTCGACCGGTCGGCGCTGAACGTCGACGTCGACAACGCCCACCGCGCGCTGGGTGTTTACGAACGGTGCGGATATCGCGTCGACGACGAATGGCACGTGTACGTGCTGTCCTGAATTCGGGACGCCCCACCGCCGATCGGGGAATGGACGGCATTCGTACGATCGCTTCATGAAGCCGACTTCCGCTTCCCCGGGTTCGAGAGCACTTGCCGCTTCGCTGCGCGAAGTCCGCGAAGCGCGCGGTAAAGGGCTTCGCCAGCTCGCGCGGATGGTGCGGATTCTGCCGCAGTTGTTGTCGGCGTGGGAGAAAGGGCAGCGCAGCCCCAGCCCGGAGGACGTGGCCCGCCTGCTGGGCGCTCTTCAGGTGGACGACGCGACCTACCACCGCATGATGCGCCTGGCCAGACGCGCCAAGGACGACAACTGGCTCGATTCGAACCCGTCGGACCTGCCGCCTGCCTTGAGCGGGATCGTCGAGTACGAGCGCACCGCAAATCACATCACGAACTGGGAACTGGCGATCGTTCCGGGCCTCCTGCAGACTCCCGACTATGCGCGGGCGATCTTGAACAATTCGGATATCGACCTGATGCAGGCGGATTCCCGGCTGGTCGCGCGGCTGAATCGGCAGCGGATCCTTACCAAGCCGGATCCGGTGCGGCTCACAGCACTGGTGGGCGAGATCGCGATCCGCGAGGAGGTCGGCAGCGCCGAGGTGATGTCGGACCAGGTGGATCATCTGCTGGCAATGATGGAAAAGCCGAACATTTCGCTGCAGATCGTGCCCATGAACATCGGTTATCACCCCGGGCTGGTCGGTCCCTTCGTGCTGTACGAGTTCCCCGACCTGCCGTCGATCGTGCACCTCGAGAGCACACACGCCACCGCGTTCCTGCACGACTCCAGAGTTGCGGGTGGGTACCAGCGCCAGGCTAAGATTCTGGCAGGCAGAGCATTGAGCGAAGTTGCCACCCGGGACCTGCTCCGGGAGGTGGCGCGATAACTCGGGAGGCCGCCGCATGGACCACATCACTTGGCGCAAGTCGAGCTTCAGCGGCCCGCAATCCAATTGTGTTGAGGTGGGCTGGCGGAAAGCGAGCCACAGTGGCGGTCAGTCCGACTGTGTCGAGGTTCGGGTTGATCTCTCCGTCGGCGTCCGGGACACCAAGGCCTGGGAGCACGGCCAGCTGACCGTGTCCCGCGCCGCCTGGACCGCCGCCGTCACCGCTCTACGAGGTTGAGCAGCTCCTCTCCCGTCACGTACCTCCGCAGCTGCTCCGCCGCCAGCTTCTTCGCGCGCGGATAAAACGACGCCGACCCACCCGCGATGTGCGGGGTGATGACCACGCCCGGGACCGTCCACAGTGGATGGTCCGACGGCAGCGGCTCCGGGTCGGTCACGTCGAGGCCGGCGCGCAACCGTCCGGCCCGGGTCTCGGCCAGGAGCGCCGCTGTGTCGATCGCGGTGCCGCGGCCGACGTTGACCACGAGGGCGTCGTCGGGCAGGGCCGCCAGCTCGTCGGCGCCGATCAGGCCACGCGTCGACGCCGTGTCCGGCAGGATCAGCACCACGATGTCGGCCTCGGGCAGCAGCGCGGGCAGCTCGTCGACGCCGTGGACGTCCTCCGCCGGCCGCGCGCGGCTCGCCACCCGCGTCACCACGGCTTCCGCCGCCACCAGCTGTCGTTCGATGGCCTGGCCGATGGAGCCGTGGCCGACCAGCAGCACGCGGCTGTCGGCGAGGGAGCGCGTGTGCTCGCGCTTCCACTCACCGCGCGTCTGCTGCGCGAACCACCGCGGCAGGTCGCGCTGCGCCGCGTGGATCAGGGCGAGCGCGTGCTCGGCGACGCTCAGGTCGTGCAGCCCCCGCCCGTTCGCCAGCCGGACGTCCGGCGGCAGCAGCGGCACGAGCGTCTCGACGCCGGCCGACAGCGACTGCACCACCCGCAGCGACGGCAGCCGTTCGACCAGCTTCGGCGGCTCCGGCCCGCGGTCGTAGGGGAGCACGTAGAACTCGACGCCGTCGAGCTCGGCCGGCGGGGCTGCGACGCCGTCGTAGTAGGCGGCCTCGACCCCCTCGGGCACGGCGATGTCGGTCCACGGCAGCAGTACACGAGCGCTCATGCCGCCTTTCTACAGGCAGCTGCGCGTCGGTCACGAATCCGTGGGATGTGTCGGCTCCGGATGCGGATCGGCGTAGTCGTCCGGCGGCTGTCCGGCGAATTCGTCGAACTGCCGGACAAGAGTGACGGAACTGCGGGAGGTGGCGATAAGCCTTTCGTGACCGCGTCCCAGTTCCGAGTGTTCCTGCGCGCCGCTCCGTGGCTGTTGGTGGCGCTGGCGGCCGGTCTGGCCGTCCGGATCGGGCTGTCCGCCGAGGACGGCCTCACCGCGCTTTCCGACACCCGCATCTACCGCGACGGCGTCGTGGCGTGGGTGCACGGCAGCGACCTGTACACCACGGTGCTCTACAGCGGCGCCAACCCGGCGCACTACACCTACCCGCCGTTCTCCCTCCTGCCGTTCGGGCTGATCCTGGCCTGGTACCTGCTGGGCGCGTTCGTGCTCACCGCCGGCACCGCGGCCGCGATGTTCCACATCCTGCTGCTGGTGCTGGGACGGCTGGCGCCGTCGCTGCCGCACCGCGCGCTGGTCGCCGCGGTGGGCACGGTCGGCGCGTTGCAGCTCGAACCGCTGGTCAGCACCTTGTTTTGGGGTCAGATCAACGTGTTCCTCCTCTGGCTCGTGGCCGTCGACTGCCTGCACCGCAACCCGCGCTGGCCGCGCGGCCTGCTGGTCGGGATCGCCGCGGCGATCAAGCTGACGCCGTTCGTGTTCCTCCTGTACTTCCTCCTGGGCCGCCAGGTGCGTCCGGCGGTGGTCACGGTGGCGGGGTTCGCGGCGTGCACCGGCCTCGGCTGGCTCGTGGCACCGCACGACTCGCTGGTGTACTGGACGCGGGCGATGTGGGACCCGACGCGCATCGGGAACGTCGCACTGCCCGGCAACCAGTCGCTGCGCGGGTTTGTCGCGCGCCTCGGCCTTTCGGCGGGTGCGGCCTCCTTCCTGTGGCTGGTGCTGGCCGCGGTGGCGACCGTGCTGACGGCGGTGGTGGTGGTCCGGTTCCGGCGCATCGGCAGCGACGTGCCCGCCTGGCTGGCGGCCGCCGCGCTCGGCACGCTGGTGTCGCCGATGTCGTGGACCCACCACTGGGTGTGGCTGGCCCCGCTGCTGATGGCGGCAACGGTGTGGGTCGCCCGCGCCCCACGCCTCGCGGTACCAGCAGTGGTAGTCGCCGGCGGCACGGCGCTGTTCGCCCCACCGGAGCGGTTCCCGGCGGGTCCGCACACGGCGTGGTGGACGCATGTCGCGGGGGAGAGTTACGTCGTGCTGGGGTGCCTGGTGCTGGTGGCGTTGGCGGTGCTGCCGCGGCGGTTCCTGCCTGGTGGACCGCGCCGGGAGGTGGTGGCCGAGGGGCTGCTGCCGGACGAGCCTGTGGCGGCGCCTGGCTAGGTCGGGTTGGTGCCGAGCTGCGCTGGCTGACGAGCCTGTGGCGGCGCCTGGCTAGGTCGGGAGGTGCCGGGTGGCTGCCGAGCTGCGCTTGCTTCGGGCAGGCTTGATGCCCGGCTGCCGCGCATCAGCATGGGCAACCGCTGCCGGCCGCGCCGAGACCTCGGCCGCGGAGTCGGCCGAAGCGCTGCTGCCGGGCGCGCCGATGCCCGCCTCCTCGCGCCCGCGCTGTCGGGTGCGCGGGTGAGTGGCCGCGGTGCGGTGCCGGCCCGGCATGCCCGGACCCCGGCTGCCGCGCATCAGCCCAGGCAACCGCTGCCGATCGCACCGAAACCCGCCGCCGCCGTGCTGTGCGGGCCGCCGCGGGCCGCGCCGAGACCTGCGGCCGCCCTGCGGCCGCGGGCCGCGCCGGAATCCGCCACTCGCGCCCGCGCGATCCCCGCCGCCGCAGCTCGCGGGCCGCGCCGAGACCTGCGGCCGCGCTGCGCCCGCCCGCCGCTGCCGGCCGTGCCGGAATCCGCCACTCGCGCCAGCGCGGTCCCCGCCACCGCCGCAGCCCAGGCCACCGCCGCAACCCCAGCCTCCCGAACCCGCTCCACTACCCCACGCAGAACTCATTCCCCTCCGGATCGGTCAACACAGTCCAAGCCAACCCCGGCACCTCATGCTCAGCCACCTCCTTCGCACCCAACCCCACGAGCCTCCCCACCTCCTCCGCACGATCGCCGCCGCGAAAATCGATGTGGACTCGGTTCTTGCCCGGCTTCGGCTCCGGGACCCGCTGCAGCGCCAGCGGGAGCCCGCCCTCCGTGGGGGCCAGGATGAGGAACTCGCCTTCGTAGTCCTGGTCGACCTTCGTGCCCAGGGCGGCCGTCCAGAACTGCGCCAGGCCGCGCGGGTCCGCGCAGTCGATCGTGATCATGCCCATGTGGATCGTCATGCCCCCGAAGCTAGCCGCCACCACCGACAAAAACCGGCCGCCGAGTAACCCGTTGGAGTCACGGCCGGGGGATTGACTACCCTGAGCGGGACTTTCACACCCGCCCGGAGCAGGGAGACCCGCAGTGATCACCAGGACTTCGTCGTTGTTCCTTCGCACGTTGCGTGAGGACCCGGCGGACGCCGAGGTGCCGAGCCATCGGCTCCTGGTGCGCGCCGGCTACGTCCGCCGCGTCGCGCCGGGCGGGTACTCCTGGCTGCCGCTGGGCCTGCGCGTGCTTCGCCGCATCGAGAACGTCGTGCGCGAAGAGATGAACGCCATCGGCGCGCAGGAGATCCAGTTCCCCGCGCTGCTGCCGAAGGAGCCCTACGAGGCCACCGGCCGCTGGACCGAGTACGGCGACGCCCTCTTCCGCCTGAAGGACCGCAAGGGCGCCGACTACCTCCTCGGCCCGACGCACGAGGAGCTCTTCGCCCTCACCGTGAAGGGCGAGTACAGCTCGTACCGCGACTACCCGGTCACGCTCTACCAGATCCAGACGAAGTACCGCGACGAAGCGCGCCCTCGCGCCGGCATCCTGCGCGGCCGCGAGTTCGTCATGAAGGACTCCTACTCCTTCGACCTCGACGACGAGGGCCTCGAGCGCTCCTACCAGGCCCACCGCGCCGCCTACACGAAGCTGTTCGACCGCCTCGGCCTCGAGTACGTCGTGGTGAAGGCGACGTCGGGCGCGATGGGCGGCTCGGCGTCCGAGGAGTTCCTCGCGGTCGCCGAGACCGGTGAAGACACCTACGTCCGCAGCACCGAGTCGGGCTACGCGGCGAACGTCGAAGCCGTCGTCACGCCCGCGCCGCCCGCGCAGCCGATCGAGGGCCGGCCCGAGGCGCAGGTGCACCACACGCCGAACACGCCGACCATCGAGACGCTGGTCGACTTCCTCAACAACGCCGGCCTGGGCCGCACCTTCACCGCCGCGGACACGCTGAAGAACGTCATGCTCAAGACGCGTCAGCCGGGCGCTAAGGAGTGGGAGCTCGTCTGCGTCGCGCTCCCCGGTGACCGCGAAGTGGACATGAAGCGCCTCGAAGCGTCGCTCGAGCCCGCCGACGTCGCGCTGCTCGAAGAGGCGGACTTCAAGGCGAACCCGTTCCTCGTCAAGGGCTACATCGGCCCGAAGGCGCTGCAGGACAACGGCGTGCGCTACCTCGCCGACCCGCGGGTCGTGGCCGGCACTGCCTGGGTCACCGGCGCGGACAAGCCCGACCACCACGTCGTCGACCTGCTCGCCGGGCGCGACTTCACCCCGGACGGCACCATCGAGGCCGCCGAGGTCCGCGAGGGTGACGCGTCGCCGGACGGCCACGGCACCCTGGTCGCCGCGCGCGGCATCGAGATCGGGCACATCTTCCAGCTCGGCCGCAAGTACGCGGACGCGTTCGAGCTCGACGCGCTCGGCCCCGACTCCAAGCCGATCCGGATCACGATGGGCTCCTACGGCGTCGGCGTCTCGCGGCTGGTCGGCGTGCTCGCCGAGCAGAACCACGACGAGCTCGGCATCATCTGGCCGCGCGAGGTGTCGCCGTTCGACGTGCACATCGTCATCGCGGGCAAGGACGAGACGGTCGCGGCCGGCGCCGAGAAGATCGCCGCCGACCTCGACGCGGCGGGCATCGAGGTCATCCTCGACGACCGCAAGGCGACGCCGGGCGTGAAGTTCGCCGACGCCGAGCTGGTCGGCGTGCCGACCATCCTGGTGGTCGGGCGCGGGCTGGCCAACGGGGTCGTCGAGGTCAAGGACCGGCGGACCGGCGAGCGCGAGGAAATCGCGGTCGACGCCGTCGTCGAGCACCTGGTCAAGCTCGTCCGGTCCTGATGGGCCCGTTCTCCCGGCGCGCTGACGACACAACGCCGGGGTACGAGGACAACGCGGCGCTCCGCGGGTTCGGCGGTTACGAACCCGCGGACGCGCCGGAGCCGCCGCGCGCGGCGCCGAAGCGGATCCGTCCTGCCGCGAAGCCGTTGAAGTGGCGGCGGGCGCCGTGGTTCGGGCTGGTGCTCATCGCGCTGGTCGCGGGGGTGCTGAACGCGCTGGGCGTCGGCAAGTCGCACCGGCCCGCGTCGCCACCCGCCCCGCGGACGCCGGTGGTCGTGACGCCGTGGCCGCAGGTGGTGGTGCCGGCGGCGGTGAGCGGCTGGCAGTCCGTCGCGGCGCGCGACGGCTCGTACGCCTACGACGTCCCACCGGCCTGGAAGCCCGAGCCCGGCACGCTGCACGGCTGGGAGAAGACCGCCGCGACGCCCGGGATCCGGCTGATCACGAGCGCGTTCCTGGGTGAGAACTTCTGCGAGAAGGCCAACCTGGGCGGCGCGGGCGTGACAACCCAGCCGGTCGGCGACGCCGGGGAGGCCGCGCGCAAGGCCGTGACGGATCTGGGTGTGAGCGCGTACAGCCCGGACAACGGGCCGTTGGCCCAGGTGACGCCGGACGCGGGGACCGACGCCCAGGTCACGAAGGCCGACGGCACGAAGGCGCCGGCCCGGATCGTGGTCGCCGAGGTGGTCCCGACCGACCCGGACCGGTGCGCGGCCAAGCACGCACTGGTCGCCGCGATGGCGTTCGGCACCGGGAGCGCGTCCGGTGTCGTGGTGGCGTATGCCGACAGTGATCGCGGTGGGCCGACGATCCGGGATGATCTGGTGGGGATCTTGAAGAGCTACCGGTTCGTGCCGGCGGCGGACCGGAGCACCACCACTCCGCCGCCGACCACGCGCCGCTGATTCAGCGCTTTCGCGCCAGCTTCGCCAGCTCCCGCAGCCGCACGTCCGGCAGATAAGCCCGGCTCAGCGCCAGCCCGATCCGCGGCAGGTCGGCCTCATCACGGAACGCCAGGTACAACGGAACGTGCCGAGACTGGAACTTCGCCTTGAACGCGTGCAGCGAGCGGAACCCGTAGTACGGCTCCATCACGCGCCCCAGCGACTCCAGCACCCGGTCCACCGGACGCGCCGGGCCGCCGGAGGCACTCCGGGCCAATGGGGCGCCCGA
Source organism: Amycolatopsis sp. NPDC104863 (assembly GCF_055582965.1). Classification (NCBI taxonomy): domain Bacteria; kingdom Bacillati; phylum Actinomycetota; class Actinomycetes; order Pseudonocardiales; family Pseudonocardiaceae; genus Amycolatopsis; species Amycolatopsis sp. NPDC104863. Next base: position 63,247 of record NZ_JBVJOW010000010.1, on the reverse strand, counting down.
CAGGGACACGAACCTTGCGCCCTCCTCGCGGAACGCCATGCACGCCGACGCGATCAAGAACTCCATCACCGGACGGAAGCCGTGGGGGCTGCGGCGCATGACGTCCAGCGTCCAGCCGCCCACCTTGCCCGCTCCCGTGTACACCGGGAGCCACGATGTCACGCCGTGGACCGTGCCCTCCGCGTCCACCGCCAGGCCGACTCGGGTCGCCGGGTCCATGGCCTCGTCGAGGCCGCCGAGGGTGAAGCCCATTTCCGGCATCGCCTTGTCCGCCATCCACTCCTCCGACAGCGCGCGGACCTGGGCGAGAATGGGTTCCGGCTGGTCGGCCAAGCGGACCAGCCGGAAGTCGATGTCCTGCTTGGCGGCCTTGTTCAGCGCGGACCGGACGTCCTGCCACGCCTTGCCGCGGAACTCCAGGCCCTCGAGGTCGAGCACGTTGTCCTCGGCCACCTGGACGTGCTGCCAGCCGAGCTCGCGCGTCGCCTCGACCGTCGCTTCCGTCGCCGAGAACACGCACGGCACCAGGCCGGAGTTCTCGCACATCGCCGTGAACTCGTGGACCGTGGCCGCCGCCGTGCCGTCCGGGGCGATCGGGTCGCCGAGCGCCACCGCGACCCCCGCGTGGCGGCGGTAGGCGAGGTACGAACGGCCGTCTTCGCGGACGAAGTACGTGTTACGCGGCCAGGTTGTCATCCACGACAACGTGCTTCCGCCGTGGCGCCCCAGCAGCGTGCGGGCCAGCGCCACGCCCGGACCCTGCGCGTGGCGGCGCGACCGGCGCCGGGAAGGCACCCGGAACGCGTGCCGGGCGGCGATCAGGACACCCAGCTCGACCGTCCACAAGAGATTGTCCACGAAGAACAGCGGCAGGCCCGTGGTGTCGTAGTCCGCGCCGAAGACGTCGGCCAGCCCGATGACCGTCGCGGCCGCGAGTCCTTGCAGCGTCACGAAAACCGAGAGCGCGACGGCCCACCGCCACGCGACGCGGCCGCCCTTGCGCAGCCCGTTGAGCATCGGCACGACGAGCAGCGCCAGGACCGCCAGCTCCGGCGCCGACAGCGAAACCCCTTCCGTGGAGCCGAACGGGCCGTCGCCGGGGACCAGGAACATGACCACTTCGGCCATGGTGAGCAGCAGCAGGCCGGCGACGGCCAGCAGCCGCCACTCGCGCGGGTTGGGCCCGGCCGAGGGCGCCCGCCGGTTGCCGACCAGCCGGCTTCCGAGCGGGATCGCCAGCAGCAGCGCGAAGAAGTGCACGAGGTCGGCCAGCGTGCCGACGTAGACGATCGCGACCCCGGCGTACACGCAGAGCCCGGCCCGCAGCCGCAGCGCCCACGGCGGCCGCAGCGTCGCGCTGGCGACCGCGACCGCGGCGAGTGCGCCGCCGGAGAAGCCGACGTCGAGGCTGCCCGCCATGCGCTCGGCCCACAGCCAGCCGGAGTTGCGGCACAGCGCGAGGAACTGGGTCGCGACGAGCACGGAGACGAGCTGGCCGCCGATGGTCACGGCCATCGCGCGGCGCGTCCCCAGCTGCCACTCGGCGAAGCCCGCGAAGAGCGCGAAGCTGCCGACCATCGGCAGGTAGTACCAGGGGATGACGGCGAAGAACGGGCCGACGACCATCGTCCACCACCGCCCGACCTCCAGCGACGGCAGCCCGTAGGCGACGAACGGGTAGGCCGCGCGGTCTTCGGTGGCGCTCCACAGCGCCCCGGTCGCGACGGCCAGCACGAGCATGGCGAGCACAACACCGCTGGTGAACGGCAGGCGCTGTCTCAGCACCGCCACCGTCGTGCGGATGCGTCCCCCTCCGGCGGGCCCGGCCGCCGACGCTGCTTCAGTCATGAAGAAGAGTCTTGCGAGCCGCGCCGCCGCGGACATCCGACGGCAGAGCGAGATTTCCCCTAGGGGAGTCGTCCCTTCGGCTGAGGGACATCCCCCTCCGAAGGACGACGCTCAGCCGAGGACGGCCGCCCGGACGGCGTCGGTGTCGGCCAGATCCGGCAGCACCGTGTGCGCGCCCGCCGCCCGCAGCTCCTCGGCGCTGTAGCGGCCGGTCGCCACGGCGACGGAGACCGCGCCGTTGTGCAGCGCCGCCTGGACGTCGTTCGGGGTGTCGCCGATGACGACGACCGCGTCGGCTTCGAACGTCGCGCTGTGCTTGGCCGCGGCGAGCCCCACCGCGTGCGGCACCAGGTCCGGGCGGTGCACCGACAGCTCGCCGTACCCGCCGATCTCCAGGTCGAGGTGCTCCAGCAGGTCGAACGCGGCGAGCTTGTGCCGCGAGATCTCCGGCAGGTTGCCGGTGACGAGCGTCTGGACGACGTGGTCGTGGCCGGCGAACGAGGTCAGCGCCTCGGCCGCGCCGGGCAGGACCCGCGCCTCGGCCGCGAACCGGTGCTCGGCGCGTTCGGACTCCGCCACCAGGGCCGCGAACACCGCCTGGATCGTCGCCTCGCCGGGTTCGAAGCCGTTCGAGGTGAGCAGTTCGGTGGTGGTCGCGAGCTCCGTCCGGCCGCCGAAAACCGGGTGCACACGCAGGGTGGCGCCGGTCGCCGCGGTGAACGCGGCCGCGTACCAGTCGATGCCGAGCCCGGCGAAGTCCACCAGCGTGTGGTCGATGTCCCAGAGCACCAGCCGCGTCTTCGTCACGGGTTCGAGGTTACCGGGATCACTATTCAACACGCGTTGACTTCTTGGGGGAGCCGTCGTACCTTGGCATCAATTCAACACGTGACGAATAAATGGAGGCTGTCATGTCTGCTCCCGTCCGGCGCCCCGCCGGGGCGCTCGCCCTGGTCGCCGCCGTGGCCGGCGCGCTGGTGGCGGTGGTGCTGGGGTTCCTGACCTTCGGCGCGCAGGCGACCGTCGCGCCGGACCACGTCCCGGTCGCGGTCGCCGCGCCACCCGAAGTCGCGCAACGCATCGCCGCGCACGGCGGCGGCCAGCTCGACTGGACGATCGCGACCCCGGCCGAAGCGCGGAAGCTCCTGGAGGACAAGAAGGTCTACGGCGTGCTCGAACTCGGGCCGGGACCGTCCGCGACGGTCGTGACGTCGGGCGCGGTCAACCCGGCCGGCACGCAGGTCGCGCAGCAGGCGCTGACCGGGGCGGCGTCGGCGCTGGCCGCCGCGCCGAAGCAGGAGGTGCTGCACCCGGTGAGCCTCGCCGGCCGGACGGCGCCGCTGGCCGCGTCCGCGCTGGCCTGGATCGGCGCGCTCGTCGCGGGACTCGCCTTGACGCAGCTGGCGAAGCGCACCGGCCGCACGGTCGGCGCGGGCGCGCGGCTCCTGCAGGTCATCGCGGCCGGGGTGCTCGTCACGGCGGCCGTGGCCGGATTCTTCGCGCTGTGGGACTCGGCGCTGCCGCTGGACGGGAACGTCCTCGGGTTCGTCTTCCTCGCCGCGACGGCGTTCGCCGCGGTGCAGGCGGGGCTGCTGCGGCTGCTCGGCCTGCGCGCGATGGCCGTGCTCGGCCCGCTGTACCTGGTCGCGCCCGCGGTCGCCGGGCAGGTGCCGGAGCTGCTGAACCCGGCCTACCGCGCGCTGCTGTGGTCGTGGACGCCGTTCCGCTTCTCGGCCGAAGGCCTGCGCAGCCTGCTGCAGGGGGTGCCGGGCGCACCCGACGTCGCGACCGGTGTCTGGGTGCTCGGCGCCCTGCTCGCCGCGGGGCTGCTGGTGGTGCTGTGGCCGGGCCGGTCAGCCCGCCAGGAGGCTGAAGCGGACGCGCCGGACCGGGTTGTCGAGGTTGGTGTCCACTAGGCACACCGACTGCCAGGTGCCCAGCGCGAGCACACCGCCGAGCACCGGGATCGTGGCGTACGGCGGCACCAGCGCCGGGAGCACGTGGTCACGGCCGTGACCCGGGCTCCCGTGCCGGTGCCGCCAGCGGCCGTCGCGGGGGAGCAGCTCGTCGAGCGCGGTCAGCAGGTCTTCGTCGCTGCCCGCGCCGGTCTCGAGGATCGCCAGGCCCGCGGTGGCGTGCGGGACCCAGACGTGCAGCAGCCCGTCGGTCGCGTCGGCGTCGCGCAGGAACGCCTCGGCCTCGTGGGTGAGGTCGTGGACGACGGCTTCCGCGCCGGTGCGGACCTCGATCTCGGTGGAGTACATGCGCCCCAGCCTAGGGAGCGACGAGCACCTTCGCGGGCTCGCGGCGCATCGTGAACGCGAAGACCGCCAGCCCGGCCAGCAGCACCGCGCCGGCGACGTACGGGACGGCGGGAGCGATCTCGTACAGCCCGGTCCCCAGCAACGGGCCGCCCATGAACGCGAGCGCACTGCTGGAGCCCATCAGCCCGGCGACCGCGCCTTGTTCTTCGCGGCTCGCCAGCAACGTCGGCGCGGACATGAACCCCGGTGTCGCGAAGCCCATGCCCGCCCCCAGCACGGCCACCCCTGCGCCGAGCAACAGCCCGCTCGGGGCGACGACCACCACGAGCATGCCGCCGGTCATCACGACCGCGCCCACCCGGACCAGCCGCAGCGGCGGCCAGCCCAGCCGCGGGACGGCCAGCACCTGGACCAGGATGATCATCCCGGCGCCGGCCAGCATCACCAGGCTCGTCACGCGGCTCGTGTCCGACGCGGCGAGGTGCAGCCGGTCCTGCACCAGGAAGCCGATCGTCATGAGGACGATCGCGAGCGCCAGGTACAGGCCGAACCCGAGGGTCAGGAACGGCCACATGCGCCGGTCGAACGGGCTGACCTTCACTGTCACCGGCCGGGATTCCCGCTTCGGTGGCTTCGGCAGCATGAGCGTGATGACCACGGCGATCACGGCCAGGATCACCGGCGCCGCGTAGATCGGCACGAGCAGGTTGCCGGTCAGGCTCAGGACACCGCCGAGCGCCGGGCCGACGGCGAGCGCGAGGCCCTGGGCCGCGCCGAACATCGACATCCCGCGCACCCGTTCGGCCGGGCCCGACGTCATGTCGGCGATGTAGGACTGCGCCGTCACCGGGGTGGCGGCCCAGGCCAGGCCGAACACGATGCCGCGGGTGAGCAGGACCCCCGCGAACAGCACCGGCACGGCGAGGGATCCGCTGAGCCCGGCCTGGGCGACCAACGCGAATCCGAGCAAGCCGAGCATGGCTCCGACCAGCGAGACCAGCAGGACCGGCCGGTGCCCCCAGTGCGCGGTCCGGCGGCCCCAGAACGGGCTGGCCAGCACCACACCCGCGCCGCCGACCGCCCAGACCGCGCCCAGCGCCAGCTCGCTGAACCCGAACTCGCGGGCCAGCGGCGGCAGGATCGGGTTGAGCAGCTGCTGGCCCGCCATCAGCCCGAACACCGCCAGGCAGGCGACCAGGATCGGGCGTCTCATGCCCCGGCCCGTTCGTGCTCGGTGCCGGCGCGGGGCGTGATGGAGATGAGGTCGCCGGGCTCCTCGACGGCCAGCCGGTGCCAGCGGCCGGGCGGGACGATGAACGACTGCCCGGCGGTCAGGGTGGCGACGTGCCCCTCGCCGCGCAGGTGGACGCGCAGCGCGCCGGAGAGCACCACGAGCACCTCGTGGCCGTGGGGGTGGCGCTCCCAGTGGTCGGCGTGCACGGACCGGTCGCTCTCGGCGTGGAACGCGCCGACGGTCCACAGGCTCTCGCCGCCGGTGAAGCCTTCGCGGCGGTCGACGGAGTCGGCCACGCCGCCTTCACGGAGTCGGATCAGGGTCTTGAACAGGTCGTAGTTTTCGAACATGTTCCGAAAGTAGCATCGGCCGAGCGGACCTGTCGACCGGGTTCACGGCATGATGGGGGTGTGCCCCGCCCCTCCGGCCGCATCGGACGGCCTCCCACGACGTCCCGCCCGCAGATCCTCGAAGCGGCGCGGGCGATCCTCGACCGGGACGGCTGGGAGAAGCTCACGGTCCGACGGCTGGCCGCCGAGCTCGGGGTCGGCGCGACGACGCTCTACCACCACGTCCGCGACAAGGACGACCTGCTGGTCCAGCTCCTCGACTACTACGCCGCCCAGCTCCCGCGCCCCGAGCTGCCCGCGGACCCGCGCGAGCGGATCATCGTGGCGGCCACCGTCATGCACGACTCGCTGGCCGCGTGGCCGCAGGCCGTGGAGGTGCTGACGGCCGACGACCTCCTCGGCGAGTCCGCGCTGTGGATGGTCGAGGCCATCGTCGGCGGCGCGCTGGGCTGCGGGCTCGGGCCCGAGCGGGCCGTCGAGCTGTACCGGGACGTCTGGTACTTCATCGTGGGCGAGATCCTGATCCGCGTCCGCGCCGGGCGGCGCGCGGGGGAGGAGCGTCCTCGGTACCGCGACACGGTTTTCGCGGCCCTGGACGCTTCGGAGTTCCCCAGCCTGGCCGCGATCGGGAGCCGCTGGCCGGAGCTGACCGCGCGGGACACGTTCCCGCGCGGGCTGCGGGCCTTCGTGGACGGGTTGCTGGCTCAGGAATCCAGGTAGCGCAACACCGCGAGCACCCGGCGGTTGTCCCCTTCGGACGGTGGCAGGCCGAGCTTGCCGAAGATCGACGTCACGTACTTCTCCACCGAACCCGCCGAGAGGAACAGGTTTCCGGCGATCGCGGAGTTCGAACGGCCTTCCGCCATCAGGCCCAGCACTTCGCGTTCGCGCGGCGTCAGCCCGCTGAGCGCGTCCGTCTGGCGCGTCGCCGAGAACAGCTGGCTGACGACTTCGGGGTCCAGCACCGTTTCGCCGTCCGCGACCCGGCGCAGCGCGTCGAGGAAGTCCGACACCTCGGCGACGCGGTCCTTGAGCAGGTAGCCGACGCCGCCCGCGCGGTCGGCCAGGAGCTGGGCCGCGTACTTCGTCTCGACGTACTGGGAGAACAGCAGGATCGCGCGGCCCGGCGACTCGCGGCGCAGCGAGATCGCCGCGCGCAGGCCTTCGTCGGTGTGCGTCGGCGGCATTCGGATGTCCACAATGGACACGTCGGGGGTGTTCTCCTCGACCGCGGCCCGCAGCGCGTCGGCGTCCTTCACCGCGGCGACGACCTCGTGGCCGCGGAAGGTCAGCAGCTCGACGAGGCCGTGGCGCAGGATGGTGGAGTCCTCCGCGATGACGATCCGCATGCGCAGACCCTAGCGGGGCAGCGGTACTCCCGCGGTCACTTCGGTCGGACCACCGGGCGGGCTCGTCACCACCAGCCGGCCGTCGACCGTCCGCAGCCGCTCGGCCACCCCGGCCAGCCCGCCGCCGGGCACGACCCGCGCGCCGCCCGGGCCGTGGTCGCGCACCCGCAGCCACAGGACGTCCCGGTCCTCGGTGACCTCGACGACCGTCCCCCGGCCGCCGTGCTTCGCGGCGTTCGTGAGCAGCTCGGCGGCGCTGAAGTAGACGATCGTCTCCAGCGACGGCGGCGGCCGGCGCGGCAGCTCGACCACGACCCGCGCGTCGATCCCGGACGTCGCGACCAGGGTGGCGAGCGCGACGTCGAGCCCGGCGTCCAGGGCGGCCGGGTGGATGCCGCGGGCGAGGTCGCGCAGCTCGGTCAGGGCCTGCTTGGCGTTGGTGTGCGCGGCGGTGACCAGCTGCCTGACCTGGGCGAGGTCGAGCTCGTCGGCGCTCAGCTCGTCCTTGGCCAGGCCGAGCTTCATCGCCAGCGCGACGAGCTGGGCCTGCGCGCCGTCGTGGAGGTCACGCTCGATGCGCCGCAGCCGCAGCGCCGAGTCCTCGACCGCCGTCGCGCGGCTCGCCTCCAGGTCGCGGACCCGTTCCGAAAGCACGCGTTCGCCGAGCAGGCCCACGACGAGCAGCCGGTCGAGGGCGACGAAAGCGTGCGTCACCCACGGCAGCGCGATGAGCACGAGCAGCCCGGACGCCGTCCAGGCCAGCGACCCGGGCCAGCTTTCGGCGCGGATGCCGAAGACCGGCAGGTTCTCTTCGCCGAGCGGGAACCACAGGAAGCTGTAGGTCGTGGCGGCCAGGCCGTAGACGGTCGCGGCGAAGACCGTGAACAACCCGACGAGGGTGAGGGGAAGGCGAAGCAGCAGGTAACCGGCGGCGCGCCAGCCCGCCGGATCCCCGACGCGGGCCCGCACCCAGGCCCAGAGCCCGGGCTTCAGCTCCGGCCGCCGCGGAACGGGCACGCTGACGCCGAGCAGTGCGCGGGCGAGTCGCCGGTGGGCGCCGCCGAGGCCGCGGGCGTAGAGGATGGCCCCGGCGAGCACGAGGAAGCCGAGCAGGATCGGCGTCAGCCAGAGCCCGAGCGCGAGCAGGACGAGGAAGCTGACCAGGGCGAAGAGGGTCAGCGGGGCGGAGAGCCAGAGCCAGAGGTACTCGGCCCAGAAGTCCCGCGAGGCCAGCGGCCCGAAGGTGCGGCGCAAGGGGTGGGGGCGAGGGACGTCGAGGCTGGTCACGGTGCCAGTCTCGCCCGCGGGGGCGGTGGTGCCCATCCGGTTTTCCCCCGGGCCGGACCCGGGTTCACCCCTCGGCCCGCGGGGGCGCCCCCGTTTTCCACGCTACCGGCGGGCACCGACAGTTCTGGTGCCCGAAAGGGGCGCGGGCCACCCTGCATCCACAAGGTGGCCCGCACCCGCCGTCGGTCAGGGGGCGTCCGGGTCGTCGTCCCGGGCCTTCTGTGCCGCCTCGCGCATCTCGATCACGTCGGTCAGCCAGTCGCCGGTCTCGCGGGCGATGTCGCGGATCGCTCCCGTGATGATCGAGGCGATGTTGCCGACGTGGGTCGCGGCGGACTCGGTGATCACCTGCAGGGTGTCCTTGTCTCGTTCGAACTGGCCCACCATGTCACCCTCACGCTGCTCGGAGCTGCCGGTCGGGTTCCACGGTAACCGGCGACGGCGAACTCTGCGGAAGAGCCAGCTTCACGATCTTCTTCGCCACCGACCAGAGCTGCTTGCGCAACGGGCCCGTGTGGTACGGCAGGCCGTACTTCTCGCAGATCGCGCGCACCTCGCCGGCGATCTCCGGGTAGCGGCGCGCCGGGATGTCCGGGAACAGGTGGTGCTCGATCTGGTGGGACAGGTTGCCGCTCATGATGTGGAACAGCGGGCCGCCGGAGATGTTCGCCGAACCCAGGATCTGGCGCAGGTACCACTGGCCCCGGGACTCGGAAGCGGTCTCCTCCTCGGTGAAGCTCTCGACGTCGGCCGGGAAGTGGCCGCAGAAGATGATCGAGAACGACCACAGGTTGCGGACCAGGTTCGCGGTCGCGTTGCCGGCGAAGGTCAGCGGCGCGAGCGGCCCGGTCAGCAGCGGGAACAGCACGTAGTCCTTGCCGACCTGCCGCGACGCCTTGCGCAGGATGCGCCGGAGCACCGGCGCGTTGTCGGCCCACGACCGCTCGCCCTTGACGACGTTCTCGACCTCGAGGTCGTGCAGCATTACGCCCCACTGGAAGAACAGCGCCAGCAGCGTCGCGTACACCGGGTTGCCCAGGTAGTACGGGTGCCACTTCTGGGCGGTGTCCATCCGCAGGATCCCGTACCCGACGTCGCGGTCCTTGTCGAGGATGTTCGTGTACGTGTGGTGGATGTAGTTGTGCGAGTGCCGCCAGTTCTCGGCCGGCGCCACGGTGTCCCACTCGAAACGCTGCGAGCTGAGCGCCGGGTCGCGCGTCCAGTCGTACTGGCCGTGCATGACGTTGTGGCCGATCTCCATGTTGTCGAGGATCTTCGCCACCGACAGCGCGCCGACACCGGCGAGCCACGCGGGCGGGAAGAACCCCGCGAACAACAGCGCCCGGCCGGCGACCTCGAGGCCGCGCTGGGTCTTGATGATGCCGTGGATGTAGTCGACGTCTTCCTGGCCCAGACTGTCGACGGTCCGCTGCCGCAGCGCGTCGAGCTCGCGGCCGAACTCCTCGACCTGTTCCGGGGTCAGGCGGTCCTGCAGACCGGTCATGGCGGTTCTCCCTAAGCGTCGATCTCGACGTCCCCGACCGGGACGGAGATGCAGAGCTGGATTTCTTCGTCTTCTTCGCCGGAGACCTCGCCCGTCTTGGCGTTGCGGACGCGGCCGGCGGTCTTGAGCTGGGTGCAGGAGAAGCAGATGCCCATCCGGCAGCCGTGTTCCGGCGACAGGCCCGCTTCCTCGGCCTGCTCCAGCAACGGCTTCCCGGAGTTGGCGCACTCCCGGCCACTGCGCTTGAACCGGACCTGCCCCTCGGCGTTCGCCGTGTCGAAGGTCAACGCCGGCGGCGTGAACTCTTCGGTGTGCACCCGTTCACCCAGCTGGTCACGCACGGCGTCCATCAGCGGCTTCGGGCCGCAGACGAACGCCTCCGCGTCGCGGTGCCACGGTGCGACGCGCTCGAGATGTTCCGGCGAGAAGAACCCGTGCAGGTCCCCGCCCTGGGTGTGGGTGTAGGCGTGCACGACCTTCAGCCCGGGGTGCCGGGCGGCGAGCTCGGCCAGCTCGGTGCGGTAGAGCGCGTCGGCCGGGCCGTTCGAGTACTGCAGGAACACGATCTCGCCGGCGTGCCCCTCGGCGACCAGGGTGCGCACCATGGCGAGCACGGGCGTGACCCCGCTGCCGCCGCCGATCAGCAGCACCCGCCCGGGCCGGGTGGCCGGCAGCGTGAACGTGCCGTCCGGAGTGGACAGACCGACCACCGAGCCGGCGCCGATCGCGCGGTTCAGGTGCCCGGAGACCAGGCCCTGCTCCTTGACCGTGAACTCCAGCTCACCGTCGTACTGCGAACCGCACGGTGAATAGCAGCGCGTGCGCCGGACGCCGTTGATCTCCACCTGCAGGCGGACGTACTGGCCGGCGGTGAAGCCGGGCCACGCGCGGCTGGGCCGCACGGTGAGCGTGACGGTGTCCGGTGTCTGCTTGCGCACCGCCGTGACCAGGCCGCGGATCTCGCGGCGGACCAACATCGGGTCGACGAGCTCCAGGTAGCGGTCCATCCCGTGCGGGGTCAGCAGCGCTTCGGCCAGCGAGGCCAGGCTGCGCACCCGCCGGGGGATGAGCGCCGTCATCGGAGACCTCCTCGATTACAGTGAACGACTGTGCACTCAACAGTGCACTGCAGGAGTGGACTGCGTGTCAACGAAGGACGCGGAGGATGTGACGTGAGCAACGCGGTGGACATCCGTACGCTGGACCCTGTGTCCGAAGAGCCCGTGAGCCGCCAGGAGCGCAAGCAGCGCACGCGCCAGGCGTTGCTGGACACCGCACTGGAGCTGCTGGCCGACCGCCCGTTCGCGAGCCTTTCCCTGCGTGAGGTCGCCAAGGGCGCCGGTCTGGTGCCGACGGCGTTCTACCGGCACTTCGCCTCGATGGAGGAGCTCGGCGTCGCGCTCGTCGAAGAAGCGACCCGCACCCTGCGCGGCATGATGCGCTCGGCGCGCAGCGACCCGGACACCTACCGGGGGATGATCAGCGCTTCGGTCGCCACCGTGCACCAATTCGTCCGGGCGAACGAGGACCATTTCCGGTTCCTCACCCGCGAACGCTACGGCGGCGGCCCGCTCGCCCGCGCCATCGCCGTCGAACTGCGGATGTTCTCCGGTGATCTCGCGATCGACCTCGCCCGGTTCACGCCGCTGCGGGCGTGGAGCACCGAAGACCTGCACATGCTGGCCGACTTGATCGTTTCCGTAATGATCACCACGACGGTGGAACTGCTGGAAGCGCGCCCTGGTGAAGACGCAAAAATCACCGGAACGGCGGAAAAACGGCTGCGGTTGGTCCTGCTCGGGATCCCGCATTGGAAAACGAGCTGAACGTTTCCGGCACAACGCTCGTATCTTCTGGCACATCCCCGAGACTTGCGACCCACGTCACTGGGGACTGTCGGTCCGGCGTGGTACAACCCACGGATCGTGCCTCGCCGATGAGGAGGTCGTGTGGCGGACAGCGAACAGGATCAGCAGCTCACCGTGGGCGTGGTGGCCGAGTCACGCCCCGGGGAGCGCCGGGTGGCCATGGTGCCCAAACTGGTCGGGAGACTCGTGCAGCGCGGGCTGCGCGTGCTCGTCGAACCGGGCGCCGGGGCCGGGGCGCACCTGAGTGACGACGCGTACACCCAAGCGGGCGCCGAACTCGGCGACGCGTGGGGCGCGTCGGTCGTCGTCAAGGTGAACCCACCCGCGCCGGAAGAGATCGCCAAGCTGAGCCGGGGCGCCGTGCTCATCGGCTTCCTCGACCCGCGCGGCAACCCGGAGGGGCTCGCGAAGCTCGACGAAGCGGGCCTGCGGGCGTTCGCGATGGAGGCGGTTCCGCGGATCTCCCGGGCGCAGGCGATGGACGCGCTGTCGTCGCAGGCCAGCATCGGCGGGTACCGCGCCGTGCTGCTCGCGGCGCAGAAGCTCCCGCGCTTCTTCCCGATGCTCACCACCGCGGCGGGCACCGTGCCGCCGGCGAAGGTGCTGGTGCTCGGCGCCGGCGTCGCCGGCCTGCAGGCGCTGGCCACCGCGAAACGGCTCGGCGCGCAGACCACCGGCTACGACGTGCGGCCCGAGGTCGCCGAGCAGGTCAAGTCGCTCGGCGCGCAGTTCCTGGACCTCGGCATCGAAGCGGTCGGCGAAGGCGGGTACGCCCGCGAGCTGACGGCGGAGGAGCGCGAGGAGCAGCAGCGGCGGCTCACCGAGGCGATCACGAAGTTCGACGTCGTGATCACCACCGCGCTGGTGCCGGGCCGCAAGGCGCCGACCCTGGTCACCGCGGACGCGGTCAAGGGCATGCCGGCCGGGTCGGTGGTCGTCGACCTCGCCGGCGAGACCGGCGGCAACTGCGAGCTGACCAAGCCGGGCGAGGACGTCGTGGAGCACGACGTCACCATCTCGTCCCCGCTGAACCTGCCCGCCGAAATGCCTTCGCACGCCAGCGAGCTCTACGCCCGCAACGTCACCGAGCTGCTGGAGCTGCTGGTGACGAAGGAAGGCGCGCTGGAGCTGAACTTCGAGGACGAGATCGTCGCCGGTGCCTGCGTGGCCGGGCGCGAAGGGAGCACTTCGTGAGCGAGCTGGCGAGCGAACCATTCAACACCGCGCCTTCGGCGAACGGCGCACCGAGCTCCAGCGAGGTGGGCGCGTGAGCCCACTGGTGCAGAACCTGGCGGTGCTGGTGCTCGCCGGGTTCGTCGGCTTCGCCGTCATTTCCAAGGTGCCCAACACGCTGCACACGCCACTGATGTCCGGCACCAACGCCATCCACGGCATCGTGCTGCTGGGCGGGCTGGTCGTGCTCGGCCTCGGCGTCGACGGCGTGTTCAACAAGATCCTGCTGGTGATCGCGATCGCCTTCGGCACGATCAACGTCGTCGGCGGCTTCCTGGTCACCGACCGGATGCTGTCGATGTTCAAGGCCAAGAAGCCCGCGCCGGGCGAGGAGGAGGACAAGTGACCGACTTCGTCGCGATCCTCTACATCGTCGCGTTCGCCCTCTTCATCTACGGCCTGATGGGCCTGACCGGCCCGCGCACCGCGGTCCGCGGCAACTGGATCGCCGCGGTCGGCATGGGCATCGCCGTGATCGCCACCCTGCTCACCCCGGGCATGGGCAACTGGCTGCTGATCGTCCTCGGCGTCGCGATCGGCGCGGTGGTCGGCGTGCCGTCCGCGCGCAAGGTCAAGATGACCGCGATGCCGCAGATGGTGGCCCTGTTCAACGGTGTCGGCGGCGGCGCGGTCGCGCTCATCGCGTGGGTCGAGTTCAACTCCACCGACGGCTACGCGCACGAGCCGACGTACATCGCGATCGCGTCGCTGTTCGCCGCGATCATCGGCTCGATCTCCTTCTGGGGCTCGAACGTCGCGTTCGGCAAGCTGCAGGAGCTGATCAGCGGCCGCCCGATCACGATGGGCAAGCTGCAGCAGCCGGTCAACGCGCTGCTCCTGCTGATCGCCCTCGCGTGCGCGGTGGGCATCATCGCCGGCGGAGACTCGTGGCTGCTGATCGTCGGGCTGCTCGTCGCGGCCGGCATCCTCGGCCTCACCGTCGTGCTGCCGATCGGCGGCGCGGACATGCCGGTCGTGATCTCGCTGCTCAACGCGTTCACCGGCCTGTCGGCCGCGGCGATGGGCCTCGCGCTGGACAACACGGCGCTGATCGTGGCCGGCATGATCGTCGGCGCGTCCGGCTCGATCCTGACCAACCTGATGGCCAAGGCGATGAACCGGTCCATCCCGGCGATCGTCGCGGGCGGCTTCGGCGGCGGCCCGGCGGTCGCGGCTGGCAGCGGGACGAAGGAAGCGCGCCCGGTGCGCTCGACCAGCGCGGCCGACACGGCGATCCAGATGGCGTACGCCAGCAAGGTCGTCGTGGTGCCCGGCTACGGCATGGCCGTGGCGCAGGCGCAGCACACCGTGCGCGAGATGGCGAAGCTGCTGGAGAAGAAGGGTATTTCGGTCGCCTACGCCATCCACCCGGTGGCCGGGCGCATGCCCGGGCACATGAACGTGCTGCTCGCCGAGGCCGACGTGCCCTACGAGCAGCTCAAGGAGATGGACGAGATCAACTCCGAGTTCGGCCAGACCGACGTCGCGCTGGTGATCGGCGCGAACGACGTCACGAACCCGGCGGCGCAGACCGACCCGAGCTCGCCGATCTACGGGATGCCGATCCTCAAGGTCAACGAGAGCCGGTCCGTGATCGTGTTGAAACGCGGCATGAGCTCGGGCTTCGCCGGCATCGACAACGACCTGTTCTACGATCCGAAGACCAGCATGCTCTTCGGGGACGCCAAGTCGTCGGTGGGCGAGATCGTGGAGGAACTCAAAGCGTTATGACAACCGGGTCGGACGTGCGCGCGGCGTTCACCGATCCGGCCGAGAACCTCGCTTTCGACGAAGCGCTCCTCCGGGTTGCGCCCGAGTCACCGGTCGTGTGGCTCTGGCGCAACCCGGTTTGCGTCGTGGTGGGCCGCGGGCAACGGATCGCGCGCGAGGTGCACGTCGACGCGTGCTCGCGTGACGGCGTCCCGGTGCTGCGGCGCGCGAGCGGCGGCGGCACGGTGTTCCACGACCCGGGCAACCTGAACGTGACGCTGGTCCTGCCGGGGCCCGCCGACCGGCCGCTGGAAGCGCTCGGCCAGGTGATGAGCGCCGCCGTCGACCAGCTCGGGCTGGTGCCGCGGATCGGCGACCGCGGGCTGTTCGTCGGCGAGGCGAAGCTGTGCGGGTTCGCGGTGTTCCGCACCAAGACCGGGCTGCTCGCGCACTCGACGCTGCTGGTCGAGACGTCGGCGGGGCTGGTCGGGCGTTACCTGACCAGCGCGCCGCCGGATCCGCGCCCGCTCGACTCCCACCGCAGCCCGGTGGCGTCGCTGGCCGAGCACGGGCTGCGGCCCGGCTTCCCGGCGGTCGAGGCGGCGGTGCGGGCGGCGGCGACGCAGCTGCTCGGCACGCTGGTGCCGCGCCCGCCGTCGGCGGCCGAGCTGGCCCGGCAGCGGGCGCTGCTGCACACCCGCTACCGGTACCCGGCCTGGCACGCGGACGGTTCCCAGCGCGCTTGACTTCTGTCTACTGTGGACTTACTGCTCGGCGGCCGAGAACGTGACGCCGGGCACCTTCCGCGCGGTCGCCCGGGTGGTCTTCTTCGGCTCCGCCGCCTTGCGGGTGCGGGTGGTCTTCGCGGGCTCGGCCTTCGCCGTGGTCTTCGCGCGGGTCGCCTTCGCCGGGGCGGCCTTCGGGGTGGTCTTGGCCGCGGTGGTCTTCGCTGCGGTGGTCTTGGCGGCCGTCGTCTTGGCGGCCGTGGCCGTGCGGCCGGCGACCGGCTTCGCGGTCTTGGGGGCGGCCTTCGCCTTGGTCTTCTTCGCGCCCGGGACGATCCGCGGCCGGCGCTTGCGGCCGCCGGCGCGCCGGCCCGCGTCGGCGTAGCGCTGCAGCAGCTCGCGCAGCGCCTCGGCGTTGGCGAAGGTAAGGTCGATGTCGTAGTCGATGCCGTCCAGCGAGAACCCGACCGTCTCGCCGGCGGGGTCCCCGGTCAGATCGTCCAGGACCCGCACAGCCGTGTTTCTGGCCACGACAAACCTCCCGTGCTCGAACGTGGTTGTTCGCGCGCACCGGGCCCGACGGCACCCGGTGCCGCCGATGTCTTGCAGCTTCCTGACGAGGATAACTGCTGGCTTGCGCGATCCCGCGTGGTGGTGTGCGCTGAACCCATGTCTGGACAGACTTTTGACGTAGTGGTGGTCGGCGCGGGTCCGGTGGGGGAGGTGGCCGCCGAACGGGCGGCCCGTGGCGGCCTGAAGGTCGCCCTCGTCGAGCACGAACGCTTCGGCGGCGAGTGCTCGTACTGGGCCTGCATCCCGAGCAAGGCGTTGCTGCGGCCCGGAAATCTCCTCGCGGCGGCCAAGCGCGTGCCCGGGGTGCCGGTCGGCGACAAGATCGACCCCGCCGCGGTGTTCGCCCGCCGTGACTGGTTCACCGGCAAGGGTGACGACTCGGGCCAGGTCGAGTGGGCGCGCGGCGCCGGCATCGAGCCGGTCCGCGGGCACGGCGAGATCACCGGTGAGCGGGAGGTGACCGTCGGCGGCGACCGCGTCCTGACCGCGCGGCACGCGGTGATCGTCTGCACCGGCAGCGTGCCGAGCCGGCCGTCGATCCCCGGGCTCGACACGATCGAGCCGTGGGGCTCACGGGAGGCAACGTCGGCTTCGTCGGTGCCCGGCCGCCTCGGCGTGCTGGGTGGCGGGGTGGTCGGCGTCGAGATGGCGCAGGCGTTCGCGTCGCTCGGCTCGGAGGTCCACCTGGTGATCACCGGCGAGCGGCCGCTGCCGCGTAACGCCGCGTTCGCCGGCGACCTCGTGTTGCACGGGCTGCGCGAAGCCGGGGTCTACGTGCACACGGAGTCGGGCGTCGAGCGGGTCACGGCCGGGAAGTCCGGCACCGAGCTGGCGCTGAAGGACGGCGAGACGGTCGTCGTCGACGAGTTCCTGGTGGCGACCGGCCGCCGTCCCGCGACGGCCGGGCTCGGCCTGGAGGCGTTCGGCGTCGAGCCCGGGCGCCCGCTGGAGGTCGACGACACCGGCCGCGTGTCCGCAGTGGACGGTGGCTGGCTGTACGCGGCGGGCGACGTCACCGGCCGGGCCCCGCTCACCCACCAGGGCAAGTACGGTGCCCGCGCGGCCGGCGACACGGTGGCGGCGCTGGCCGCGGGCAAGCCGGTGTCGGCTTCGCCGTGGAGCCCGTTCACCGCGACGGCCGACCACCACGCGATCCCACAGGTGGTGTTCACCGACCCGGAGGTGGCGGCGGTCGGCCTGGCGGACGCCCGGCCCGGCTCGGCCGACCGCGTCGTCGACATCGACATCGCGGTGGCGGGTTCGTCCCTGCACGCGGACGGGTACACGGGCAAGGCCCGGATGGTGGTCGACACCGAGCGGAACGTCCTGCTCGGCGTGACGTTCGTCGGCCAGGACGTCTCAGAGCTGGTGCACTCGGCGACGATCGCGATCGTCGGCGAGGTGCCGCTGGACCGCCTGTGGCACGCGGTGCCGTCGTTCCCGACGATCAGCGAGGTGTGGCTGCGCCTGCTCGAGGCGTACGGGCTCTGAGGGTTACCGGGCAGGCAGGTCCAGGGCGGCTTTTGCGGCCCGGGTGAGGCCGGGATCGTCCGGAGTGGACGGTCCCGGCGCCCAGACGGCCTGCACCAGCCGTACGGAGGTGCCTTCGACCTTGCTGGCGTAGGCGGCGTTCTCGAAGCGGGGTGGCTGGGTGGCGCCCCACTGGCCGGTCTCGGTGGCGAGGTCGAGGATGCCGCCCCCGCCGGGAGTGTCGGCAACGGCCTTGAAGTCGGCGGCCTGAGCGGCATCGGGAAACTGCACGATCCCGACGGTGACGGCCCCGGCCCGCCCATCGATGGTGGCGGCGTAGCTCGCCCGCCGCACGCCGGCGCAGCTGGTCTGCTGAAGGCTGGCTTGAGCATCCCCGAAGGCATGGGAGGCGCACCGCTGGTCACCCCCGGCGGCGCGCAGGGCGAACTGAAGGCTCTCGACGGGAGCGGCGCTGGGAGAGGAGCCGGGCGGCTGAGTGGCGGGAGTGGGCGGGCCAGTGGGTGCGGCGGCGGTGTCATCCCCGGTGGTGGCGACGGCAATCGCGGCGACGACCAGGACGACGAGCAGCGCGATGGCGGCCAGGGGGAGCCAGCGGACGGTCCGTGAGGCCGGAGTGGCGGTGCGGGGCGCAGGTTCGGGGCGCGGCCGGGGGGTGGGGAAGGACGGCGGTCCGAGGGGGTGCGCGGGTCCGGTGGCCGGAGTGGACTTGGCGGCTTGAGCGGGCTCGGTTGTGGGGGACGGGCTGGCCGACTTGGGGAGCCAGGGGAGTTGGGCGGCGTTGGCGGATTCGGCGGCGGGGGAGGAACCGGCCGGTTTCGGGAGCCAGGGGAGTTGGGCCGCGTTGGTGGACTCGGCGGGCTGGGTCGGCTCGGTGGCCCGGACGGGCTCGGCCGGACCGGCGGCTCGGGAGCGGTCGCTGGCTTGGGTCGGCTCGGCTGCGGGGGAGGAGTTGGCCGGCTCTGGGAGCCAGGGGAGCTGGACTGCGTTGGTGGCCGAAGTGGACTCGGCGGCTGAGGTGGGCTCCGCTGGCGGAGTTGGCTTGGCGGCCTGGGCCGGTTCGGCGAGCTGAGTCGAATCGGCGGGTTCGTTCGGTTCGGTGGGTTGCGCCGGTTCGGCGGGCTGAGTCGAATTGGTGGACTCGGTCGGTTCGGTGGACTGCTCCGGGTCGGCGGGTTCGGTCGACCCGGCGGTTCGGGAGGATCCGGCGGGATCGGTCGCTCCGTCGGGCTCGGTCGCTCCGGTGGATTGCGCCGGTTCGGCGGGCCGGGTGGGCTGAGGTCGGGCGCTCCCGGGGAAGCGGAGAGTCTCGGTTTGCTCGGCGTCCGGGGCTTCGAGGGACTCGGTCCGCTCGGTTTCCGTGGCGGGAGCCGCGGGGCGCGCGGAAGACTCGGTGCCGGGGAACACCGGCAGGGCGGGAGTTTCCGCCGGTTCGACCTTGTCCTCGGTGGGGGACGAGAGAACCTCGGTGCGCTCGGCAGCCGGCTCCGCAGCGAAAGGCGCGGGATCTGCTGCGGAAGAGCCCGCTTTCGCAGCCTCGGGCCGCGTTTCGGCCGGGAGAGAGCCACTCGAGACGGCAGAATTCGTGCTCGCCTGGGGCGCAGCTGAGTCCGGAGCGACCTCGGAAGCGGCAGAAATCGCGGGCACGGCGGCAGAAAGGTCCGGTTTCGAAGCAGCGCCGACCGCCGAAGCCGGTGTCTTGGTCCGCCAATCGGCTCCGCTCGACGCCACCAGACCGGGTGAACCGCCCGCCAACGACCCCGGCGCAGCCGCACTCGCCGCCGGCGAGCCGGGCGCGGGTGAACTCGGCACAGTCGGCGCGGGTGCAACCGATCCGGCCGCCACTGAGCCCGGCGCAGGAGAGCCCGGCGCACGAGAACCCGCCCCAGAAGACCCAGACACCGCCGCCCCACTGTCCCAAAGGGACTCCGGGGGCGAGTCGTCCGAAAAGCGGCTGAAGCCTTCCCCCAGCAAAACCTCGTCCGACAGCTCCGGAGCCTCCGGCGCCAACCCCCGGATCAACGCCCGCACCTGGTCCACCGATCGGGGCCGGTGGGCCGTGGCCAACGACACCGTCGCCGCCAGCATCGTGGTCGGGGTCGGGTGCAGGACGCGGACCGGGCCCGCCAGGTCGCCCGCCGGCTGGTCGACCGTCTCCACGTACGGTCCTACCGCGACGATCGTCCCCACCGGGGCCGTTCCCGGCACCAGGGACACGATGCGCTGCTCGCACGCCTGGGACAGGTCCAATGCCTCCGTCGCCGGGTTGACCGCGTCGTCGTCGGCGACCAGGGGCCAGCCGTCCGCCTTCCACTCCGCCCCCAGCGGGGCTTCCAGGCGCAGCGCCGGGTCCGGGAGGTCGACGCCGATCACGATGATCACCCCGTGTGGCAACAGGACTACCGCTTCGATCGGGCGCTCGGTCACCGAGCCGACCCCGACCAGCGCGATCCCGCCGACGACGGTGCTGCCGCGGCCCAGGGACGCCAGCGCCGCCCGGACGTCGTCGGCCACCCGGGACTGCTGCCGCTCCAGGCGCACCAGTCGCACCGAAACCCCTCCCTGCTCGTCGTTCCGGGTCATCACGCTAGCGCGCGTGGTGGTATCCATCGTGCGACACGGGGACGACGCGGCCGCAGGCCCACCGAAAGTGGGGCCCTGGGTGACTTGTGGTGTTCATGTGGCCAAACAGCACGGTTGGGGTGCAGAATGTGCTACAACGCATCGGAGGCGGTATTCGGGAGCCGCACTGAGGCCGCGCTGCAACTCGATTCAGGGCGTAGGGGAAGACGTCCCTCGTCGAGTTACAAGCGGAGGTAGCAGTGAGCACCCGTGGCAGCACCCGAGGTGTGGTGTACGTCCACTCGTCGCCGTCTGCGGTGTGTCCGCACGTCGAGTGGGCTATTTCGGGCACCCTGGGTGCCCGCGTTGACCTGAAGTGGACGGCGCAGCCGGCCAGTCCGGGTCAGCTTCGCGCCGAATGCGGCTGGCGCGCGCCCGCGGGCACCGGCGCCAGATTGGCGTCCGCCCTCAAGGCGTGGCCGATGATTCGGTTCGAAGTCACCGAAGAGCCCAGCGCGGGCCTCGACGGCGAACGGTTCTGCTTCGCGCCCGGCCTCGGCCTGTGGCACGGGCGGACCAGCGCCAACGGGGACATCGTGGTGGGCGAAGACCAGCTGCGCGCCCTCGTCGCCATGACCCGTGGGGGTGAGTCCCTCGCGCACAAGCTCGACGAACTCCTCGCCGCGGGCTGGGACGAGGCGCTCGAGCCCTACCGCCACGCCGGCGACGGCGCTCCGGTGACCTGGCTGCACCAGGTGGGCTGACCGGTTTCCCGCGAGCGGCCCGGCGCGACCTCGGGTGATCCCCGGCGCGCCGGGCCGCTCGCGCGTCCGGGCCCGGAGTCCCGCGCGGCCGGGGCCGGTACGCTTCCGGGCGTGACCAGCCCCGCCCCCAGCTCCCGCCAGCGCTGGCTGGTGCCCGTCGTGGTCGTGGTGCTCTCCGTGACCGTGGGTGCCGGCCTGCTCGCTCGCGAGCTCTACCGCCGGCCGGACCAGCCTGCCGACGACACGTCCTCTTCGGTGTCGGCGCCGTCCTCGGCCAGCGGCGGTGAACCGGCCGCGGCGGACGCCGTCGGGATGACCGACGACGCGCGGGCGCACCCGCAGGCCGACGCCGTCCGCAAGCTGCTGCAGCAGTACTTCGACGCCATCAACACCAAGCAGTACGCGCAGTGGACGGCCGTCGTCAGCGCCCAGCGCATCGCGGAGCAGTCGCAGACGACCTGGAAGAACGGCGTCCGCACCACAAAGGACAGTGACGCGCTCGTCTACCGGATCGAGCGCGGCTCGGGCTCGTCGCTGCGGGTCCTGGTCGGGTTCACCAGCGTCCAGGAACGCGAGGACGCGCCCCCGTTCTTCCCCGAGCCGTGCATCAAGTGGCGGCTCGTGCTGCCCGTGATCGTCGAGAAGTCCGCCCTGAAGATCGACTCCGTCGACAAGGGCCCGCCGCCCGAACACGAAAAGTGCTGACACGAGAAGGGGCCCGGCCGAAGCCGGGCCCCTTCTCGTTCGTCAGTGCGTTCAGGCCGCCGGGGTGAACAGCAGCGCCGTGTTGTGCCCGCCGAAGCCGAACGAGTTGCTGATCGCCGCGGTCAGCTCGACCTTGCGGGCCTCGCCCGCCACGACGTCCAGCTGCACCCGCGGGTCCAGGTCGGTCAGGTTCAGGGTCGCCGGCACGATGCCGTGGTAGAGCGCCAGGATCGTGATGATCCCCTCGACCGCGCCGGCGCCGCCGACGAGGTGGCCGAGCGCGCCCTTCGGCGCCGTCACGACCGGGTGTTCCCCGACCGCGTTGCGGATCGCCGCCGCCTCGCCGATGTCACCGACCACAGTGGACGTCGCGTGGGCGTTGACGTGCCCGACGTCCGCGGGGGTGACCCCGGCCATCTTCATCGCCGCGCGCATGGCGGCGATCTGGCCGATGCCCTCGGGGTGGTTGCCCGTGATGTGGTAGGCGTCCGAGGTGATGCCGTGGCCGGCGATCGTCGCGTAGATCCGCGCGCCCCGGGCCTTCGCCTGGTCCGCGCGCTCCAGGATGACCACGCCGGAGCCTTCGCCGAGGACGAAGCCGTCCCGGTTGGCGTCGAACGGGCGCGAGGCCGCACCCGGGTCGTCGTTGCGCGTGGACACCGTGCGGGCCTGGGCGAACCCGGCCAGCGTGATCGGGTGGATGCACGCTTCGGCGCCACCGGCGACCACGACGTCGGCACGCCCGGAGCGGATCATCTCCACGCCGTTCGCGATGCCTTCCGCGCCCGAAGCACAGGCCGAAGCCGGCGAATGCACCCCGGCCCGCGCCTTCAGGTCGATGCCCACGTGCGCCGCCGGGCCGTTCGGCATCAGCATCGGCACGGTCAGCGGCGACACCTTGCGGAGACCCTGCTGGTGCAACAGGTCGTTCTGGGTGAGCAGGGTGACCGGGCCGCCGACACCGGTGCCGATCGACACGCCGAGGCGGTCGGGGTCGACGTCGGTGTGCTCGTCGGTCGGCTCGGCGTACCCGGCGTCGGCCCACGCCTGGCGGGCGGCGATCAGCGCGACCTGCTCGCAGCGGTCCAGCCGGCGGGCCTGCACCCGCGGGAGGACCTCCGACGGATCGACGGCCAGCTGACCGCCGATCTTGACCGGCAGCTGCAGCTCCTCGACCCAGTCGGCCTCGATCGCCCGGATCCCGCTCCGCCCGGCCAGCAGACCGTCCCACGTGGACGTCACGTCCCCGCCGAGCGGTGTGGTGGCGCCGAGACCGGTGATCACGACGTCGATGTTGCTCATGGGAGTCTCCTCAAGGAGGGAAGAGGACTTACTTGGAGTTGGCCGACACGTAGTTCACGGCGTCGCCCACGGTCTTCAGGTTGGCGAGCTCGTCGTCCGGGATCTTGACGCCGAACTTGTCCTCGGCCTGCACGGCGATCTCGACCATCGACAGCGAGTCGATGTCCAGGTCGTCCACGAACGACTTCTCGGCGGTGACGTCGTCCTGAGCCACACCGGCCACCTCTTCGACGATCTCGGCGAGGCCGGCGAGGATCTCAGCGTTGTCAGCCATGGGGTAGTTCCCTTCTCGGTGTTTCTTGGGTCTGGGTGCCCTCGGGCGAGTGCCCGCGGGGAGCGTAACGGTGGTCAGGGGCAGACGAACGCCTGCCCGGCGTAGGACAGGCCCGCGCCGAACCCGACCGCCAGCACCACGTCGCCGGACTTCGCCGTCCCGGCCTTGCGCATGTGGTCCAGCGCGAGGGGGATGGACGCCGACGAGGTGTTGCCGGAGTACTTGATGTCGTCGGCGACGACCATTTCTTCGCGAGCGCCCTGCGCCCGCAGCTTCTTCGCGATCGCCTCGACGATGCGCAGGTTCGCCTGGTGCGGGATGAGGACGTCCACATCGGACGGCTTCAGCCCGGCGACCTCCAGCGCCTGCAGTGCGATCGGCGCGATCTGGGTGGTCGCCCACCGGAAGACCGACTGGCCCTCCTGGTAGATGAACTTGTCCTCGGTCATCCCGATCAGGTCGACGAGGTCACCCGCGCTGCCCCAGGAGACCGGGCCGATCTGCGGCTCGTCGGACGCGCCGACGACCGCGGCGCCGGCGCCGTCGGCGAAGATGATCGCGTTCGCGCGGTCGGTCGGGTTCACCGAGTCGGTGAGCTTCTCGGCGCCGATCACGAGGACCTTCTTCGCCGAGCCCGCGCGGACCAGGTCGGAGGCGACCCCGAGGCCGTAGCAGAACCCGGCGCACGCCGCGTTGAGGTCGAACGCGCCGGGGCTCGGGATGCCGATCCGGGCGGCGACCTGGGCGGCCGCGTTCGGGATCTGCGTCGGCATGGTGCAGTTCGGGAGGATCACCGTGTCCACTTCGGACGGGTCGACGCCCGCGTCGGCCAGCGCGGCGGTGCCGGCGGCGACGGCCATGTCGGTGAGCAGCTCGTCCTTCTCGGCGAAGCGGCGCTCGATGATCCCGACGCGCGTCTGGATCCACTCGTCGTTGGTCTCCATCAGCTTCGAGAGGTCGTCGTTGGTGACGACCTTCTTGGGCTGGTAGCTGCCGACGCCCAGCACGCGGCTCCCGCGGGAGCCCGGGTTGAGGCTCAGGGCCGGTCGGTCGGTCACGAGGCGTCCTCCTGGCGCAGCGCCGCCAGTTCGGCCGGCGTCTTCAGCGCGGTGGTAGTGGTCACGACGCCCTTGAGCTGCCGCTTGACCAGGCCGGTCAGCGTGCCCGCGGGCGCGAGTTCGACGGTGCGGGTGACGCCGAGCGCGACGAGGCCGTCCATCGTCAGGTCCCAGCGGACCGACCGGGTGACCTGCGAAACCAGGCGCTCCAGGTACTCGGCCCCGCTGGTGACGACCGCGCCGTCCGCGTTGGACAGCAGCGGGCGCGTCGGGTCGGCCGGGGTGAGCTCGGCGGCGTGGGCGCGCAACGCCTCTTCGGCGGGCGCCATGTACTGCGTGTGGAACGCGCCGGCGACCTTGAGGGCGCGGATCTTCGTGCCTTCAAGGGGTTCGGCGACGATCTTCGCGATCGTGTCGGCGGCCCCGGAGGCGACGATCTGCCCCGCTCCGTTGCGGTTCGCCGCGGTCAGGCCCTGCTCTTCGAGCCAGGCGACGACCTGCTCGGGGTCCCCGAGCATGACCGCGGCCATCGACGTCGGTTCGAGCGCGCACGCCTTCGCCATCTCGGCGCCGCGGACGGCGGCGAGCGCGACGGCGTCTTCGGGCTTGAGCACCCCGGCGATCGCGGCGGCCGCGAGCTCGCCGACGGAGTGGCCGGCGACCGGCGCGTCGGCGGGCACCGGCGCGGTGGCCTGGAGGTGCTCGAAGGTGAGCAGCGACAGGGCGACGATCAGCGGCTGCGCGATCGCGGTGTCCTGGATCTCCTCGGCGTCCCCCTCGGTGCCGAGGCGGAGCAGATCGAGCCCCGCGCGCTCGGACCACTGGGCGACGCGCTCGCGGGCGCCGTCGAGGTCGAGCCAGGGCGTGAACATACCGGGGGCCTGGGACCCCTGACCGGGAGCGAGGACTGCTGCTGTCACCCTCTAAGACAACACGCTGGGGCCCGGTTCCCGTGATGCCGACGCTCACAGTGTCTGCCCGGCGTCTTTGTCGGAAACCTCCAAAGACGCGCCGGACGACCTCGCTCGTAACCCGGAAGCCTTGTCGGGTTCACTGTAATCTGGGTCACGCGCGGGCCGTCACCAGAGGCCGCGGGCGCGGGCCAGCCGGCCCACGGTGAGCGCGATCCGCAGCACCAGCGCGTCCCGCGGGTCGGTCGGCTGGCAGCCGGTCAGGTCCGCCGCCTTCCGCAGGCGGTAGCGGACGGTGTTCGGGTGGACGAACAGCGTCTTCGCGCACGTCTCCAGCACGCCGCCGGACTCGAGGTAGGCCTCCACCGTGCGTTGCAGCGTCGGGCCGGCCTCTTCCAACGGCCGGGCGATCAGGTCGACCAGCAGGCGCTCGGCCTCGGCGTCGCCGGACAGCGCGCGCTCCGGCAGCAGGTCGGCCGAACGGACCGGGCGGGGCGCGCCGGGCCAGCCGACCACCGCGCGCAGCCCGGACAGCGCCTCCGTGGCGCTGTGATGGGCCTCCGCGAGCGTCGCCACGGTCGGGCCCGCGACCACCGGGCCGTCGGCGAACGCCACCGACATCTTGGCCAGGATTTCGCGTTCCTTCAGGCCGCCGTCGGTCGGCCCGCCCACCACGACCACCAGCCGGGAGCCCTGCACCGACAGCAGCACCGGGCGCCCGACGCGAGCCGCGCGGCTGCGGACCTCGAACACCACCGTCGGCGGGTCTTCCGACGGCGGGTTGCCCACCAGGACCGTCGCCGCGGCGGACGGCTCCCAGCCCAGCGCGGTCGCGCGCGAGAGCACCGACTCCTCGGCGTCCCCGCGGACGATGCCGTCGACGACCAGCGCCTCCAGCCGGGCGTCCCACGCGCCGCGCGCCTCCGCGGCGGCGGCGTAGGAGTTCGCCGCCGCGAACGCGATTTCCCGGCCGTAGCGAAGGATTCCCTCGATCAGGGCGGCCCGTTCGGCTTCGTTCGCGGCGAATTCGGGCAGCTGCTCTTCGAAGACTTCGATGGCGAGCCGCACCATGCCGACCGCCTGGCGCAGGCTGACCCACCGCGAAAGCTCGGCCGGCGCGTCGCGGAACGCCTCCGTCGTGAGCTTCAGCGCTTCCTTCGAGTCCCGCAGCCAGCTGACAAAACCGGCGGCGCCGGCCTGCGTGATCAGCAGGACGCTCGCGCGCTGGTCGGCGGGCAGCCGGGCGAACCACGGCAGCCGCCGTTCCATCACCGCGACACTGGCGCTGGCCAGGCTGCCGGACGCGTGCTCGAGCCGCCGGAGTGTCTTCGCGGACAGTCCGTGGTGCTTGGGCACCCGGCGCGGGGCGGTCGTTCCATCCATGGCGGAGGCGATCCTACGTGCCCGCAACTTTCGTAGCCGCCGAAGGCAACGCCGGACGGTATGCGGGGCGTGGACGTACTGCCTAGGATCTCCGGCGAGGGCAGACCAGGAATGGGGGAACCGGAATGACCGGTTTAGAGATCGACGCGATCTCCAAACGCTACGGCGACGTGGTCGCTTTGCGTGAAATGACGTTCGACGTCCGGCCGGGTGAATTGTTCGGCTTCGTCGGCAGCAACGGCGCCGGGAAGACCACCACCATGCGG
The DNA here is from genome assembly GCF_055582965.1 of Amycolatopsis sp. NPDC104863. Classification (NCBI taxonomy): domain Bacteria; kingdom Bacillati; phylum Actinomycetota; class Actinomycetes; order Pseudonocardiales; family Pseudonocardiaceae; genus Amycolatopsis; species Amycolatopsis sp. NPDC104863. The sequence continues at coordinate 36,589 of NZ_JBVJOW010000010.1, read as the reverse complement.
ATCGCGCTCGGCGTGCTGTCCGCCGACGCCGGCCAGGTGCGCTACGAAGGCGAGCCGGTGACGCACGAAACCCGGCGCCACATCGGGTACATGCCGGAAGAACGCGGGCTCTACCCCAAGATGAAGGTCGGCGAGCAGCTCACCTACCTCGCCCGGCTGCACGGGATGTCCGCTTCGGACGCCAGGTCGTCGGCGGAGAAGTGGACCGAACGGCTGGGCGTGGCCTCGCGCCGCGACGACGAGGTCCAGAAGCTCAGCCTCGGCAACCAGCAGCGCGTCCAGCTGGCCGCGGCGCTGGTGCACGAGCCGCGGATCCTGGTGCTCGACGAGCCGTTCTCCGGCCTCGACCCGGTCGCGGTGGACGTGATGAGCCAGGTGCTGCGGGAAAAGGCCGCCGAGGGTGTGCCGGTCGTGTTCTCCAGCCACCAGCTCGACCTCGTGGAGCGCCTCTGCGACCGCGTCGGCATCGTCCGGAGTGGACAGATGGTCGAGATCGGCACGGTCGGCGACCTGCGCTCCGGCGGCGCCGTGCGGCTGCGCGTCGACGTGCCGTCGGCCGGCGACGACTGGGCCGACGGCCTGCCCGGTGTGAAGGTGCTCGGGCGCAAGGGCACGGTGACCGAGCTCGAGCTGGGCGAGGGCGCCGACGACCAGGACGTCCTCAAGGCCGCGCTGGCCACCGGGCCGGTGCGCGAGTTCGCCCGCGAGCAGCCGACGCTGGCCGACCTGTTCCGTTCCGTCGTGACCACCGAGGAGGTCCCCGCATGAGCGCCCCGCTTCCCGATGTGCGGATGAGCCCGATGGGCGCGGTCGGGCTGGTCGCCTCCCGCGAGATCTCCACCCGGGTGAAGTCGAAGGCCTTCCGCGTCGCCACCGCCGTCATGCTGCTGCTGATCGTCGCCGGCATCGTGCTGGTCAAGCTGATCTCCGGCGGGGACAGCGCCGACTCGACGGTCGGGTACACCTCGGCGACCGCGCCGTTCGCCGCGCCGCTGAAGGCCGGCGGCCAGGCCGTTGACGAGAAGATCGACGTCACCCAGGTCGCCGACGAGGCGGCCGGGCGCGCGAAGCTCGAGGACGGCTCGATCGACGCGCTGCTCACCGGCGATGGCAAGAGCGTGCACGTCCAGGTGAAGAAGGACCTCGACAGCAAGCTCGCGAACGTGCTGCAGCTGCTCGCCCGGCAGGCCGCCATCGACCAGCAGATCACCGGCCTGGGCGGCAACCCGGCGCAGTTCCAGGCGGCCGTCGCGGCGGCGAAGTTCGTCGAGGACCCGCCGCTGGAGCAGCCGTACGACTACAACGGCACGCAGCTGGTGCTGGGCATCGTGGCGGGCATCCTGATCTACCTCTCGCTGATGATCAACGGCCAGACCGTCGCCCAGGGTGTCGTCGAGGAGAAGACGTCGCGGGTGGTCGAGCTGCTGCTGTCGACGATCAAGCCGTGGCAGCTGATGGCCGGGAAGGTGCTCGGCATCGGGGTGGTGGGGCTGATCCAGATGGTCGTGATCGGCGTCGGCGGCCTGATCGCCGTGACGGCGACCGGGGCGCTGCCGGATCTCTCGCTGTCTTCGGCGATCGGCGCCGTCGTGTGGCTGATCGTGTGGTACCTGCTCGGGTTCTTCATGTACTCGATCGTGTTCGCCGCGCTGGGTGCGCTGGTTTCGCGCCAGGAAGACGTCGGCGGCGCGACGATGCCCGCGTTGATGTTCGTGATCGCCGGGTACGTGATCGGCATTTCGGTGCTGCCGTCGAATCCGGGCAGCACGTTCGTCGAGGTGCTTTCCGTGATTCCGGTGTTCTCGCCGACGCTGATGCCGATCCGGCTCGCGATGGGCGGGGTGCCGGTGTGGGAAGCGGTGTTGTCGGTGGGGCTGGTGGTGCTGATGATTCCGGGATTGATCTGGCTCGCCGCGCGGATCTACCGCAACGCCGTGATGCGCAGTGGCGCGAAGGTGAAACTGCGCGACGCCCTGCGCGCCGCCTGACGTTCTTCCGCTGTTCATCCGGCCCTCGGGAGCTTCGGCTTCCGGGGGCCGGATTTTGTATACCCGGTAAATGCTCGAGGCCGCCCGGCGCTTGCGGTTTACGCTGCGCCGGACGGCCTCGTCTCCCCGGTCCCCACCGGTAGAACCAGTATGGCCGTGGCTGATCTTCGCGCGCCAGTCGTCTCACTCGATCGTGGGGCGCACGAGTTGCCGCGGCTGGGTACCTGATCAACGATCCGGTGCACAACAGCGCGCACCACCCGAATCGTGATTCGGTGCGAACACCTAGAGGGAGTCGGACATGGGCCAGCAACTGAAGGACGGACTCGGGCAGGCGTGGAACCTCGTCGCCACGTTCGTGCCGAAACTCGTCGGATTCCTGATCATCCTGCTGATCGGCTGGCTGATCGCGAAGGCGGTGTCGAAAGGGCTGAGTCTGGTCCTCGGAAAGGTCGGGTTCGGCAAGCTGATCGAGAAGACCGGCCTTTCCGCCAGCATCGGCCAGCAGAAGATCGACGCGGCCGGGATCCTCGTGAAACTGGTCTACTACTTCATTCTGCTGATCGCGCTGCAGCTGGCGTTCGGCGTGTTCGGGCCGACCAACCCGGTGAGCCAGCTGCTCAACGACATCATCGCGTTCCTGCCGCGGATCGTGGTCGCGCTGGTGCTGATCGTGGTCGCGGCGGCGATCGCGAAGGTCGTGCGTGACGTCGTCTCGTCGGCGATGTCGGGCCGCCCGGCCGGCCGTTACCTGGCGACCGGCGCGTACTGGCTGATCATGGCGTTCGGCATCATCGCGGCCCTCGGCCAGGTGAACATCGCAACGGCGATCACCGGCCCGGTCCTGATCGCGGTCCTGGCGACGATCGGTGGGGTGATCGTGGTCGGCTTCGGCGGCGGACTCATCAAGCCGGCCCAGGACCGCTGGCGCGGCTGGATGGCGAACATGCAGCAGCAGCTGGCCGAGACCCCGGCCCAGCGCACGGGCGAGATGGGCACGAGCGCCCCGCCGCGGGCGACGGTCGGCGCCGACAACACCCCGACCCCGCCGGCGGGCATGCAGCGTCCGCAGGTCTGAGCGGGCTCAGTGAGGTGACGGACGGGCCCGGCGGACGGGGAAGCCGCCGGGCCCGTTCTCGTCTGTGTGCCGGGGCAGCCCGCCGCGCGGGCCCCGGTCCCGACCAGGCCGGGTCGCGTATCCCGACCTCAACCCCCTCCGGCCGTCCCACGCCTCGGGATGTCTCGCCGCTCACAGTCTCTGGGGAATTCACCCTTCGCGGAGCATGTTGGAGCGGGAGGACGAAAGGGGCGTGTCGTGGACTTCCTGCTGCACCACGGGATCACCGTGCTCGGACAGTGGATCTCGATCGCGGAGCTCGCCGGGCAGGTGTTCGCGCTGGCCGTGGTCTTCCTCGCCCAGCGTCGCACCCTGTGGACGTGGCCCGTGCAGGTCGGGGCGACCGTCCTGCTCTTCGCCGTCTACGTCTCCGCGCACCTCGGGGGGCTCGCCGCGCGGCAGGTCGCCATCCTCGCCATCTCCGTCTACGGCTGGTGGGCCTGGACGCGCCGCCAGGACCCTGTCTTCGGCGTCGTCGTGCGGCAGGGACGGCTCGTCGAACGCCTGGCCATGCTCGGCGCCTTCGTCGTCGGCACCACCGTGATGGCGCTGGTCCTGGACGCGCTGCACGCGTCGTGGGCGCCCTGGCCGGACGCCGCCATCTTCGTCGGGACCCTCGTCGCCTTCGGGGCGCAGGGTGCGGGGCTCGTCGAGTTCTGGCTGGTCTGGCTGGTCGTCGACGCGATCGGCGTGCCGCTGCAGATCTCGTCCGGGCTCTACTTCTCCGCCGCGATCTACATCGTCTTCGCCGGGCTCGTCGTGCACGGCTGGTGGAGCTGGAACCGCTCCGCGAAGCAGACGATCGCCGCCCACGACGTCATGGCAGCATCCAGCTGAGCACCGGCGTGCTCTGACCCCACACGATCAGGCACATCACCAGCAGCAGCCCGACGCTCCACGGCAGCACCTTCCGCAGGAGCTTGCCCTCCTCACCGGGCAGGTTCGCGGCCACACACGCGATCGTGAGGTTCTGCGGCGAGACCATCTTGCCGAGCACCCCGCCGGAGCTGTTGGCCGCGGCGAGCAGGTCCGCGGGCAGGCCCGTCTTGTTCGCCGCCGTCACCTGCAACGCGCCGAACAGCGCGTTCGCCGAGGTGTCCGAGCCCGAGACGGCGACGCCGAACCAGCCCAGCACCGGGGAGAGGAACGCCAGGCCCGCGCCCGCGGCCGCGATGAACGTGCCGATCGTGCTCGTCTGGCCGGACAGGTTCATCACGTAGGCCAGCGCGAGCACCCCGGTGACGGTGAGAATCGCGAACCGCAGCTCCTTCACCGTGGCCAGCCACTCGCTCGCGGCGCCGCTCGCCGACACCGCCAGCAGCACCGTTGTCAGGATGCCGGCCAGCAGCACCAGCGTGCCGCCGGTGTTGAGGAACGGCAGCGAGAAGGTGTTGCCGGACACCGGTTTCCCGTTCGGCCCCGCGACGTTCAGGCCCGGCCAGTGGAACTTCCACGTCGCCTTGTCGAGCAGCTTCTTGACCGGCGGCAGCACGGCGACCGAGAAGATCACGATGATCAGGAGGTAGGGCAGGTAGGCCTTGACGACGTCGTTGCGGGAGTCCTCCGGCGGCGTCTCCTCGGTGCCCGCCGTGCCGCCCGTGCCGATCCGGACGGACTCGGGCACCGCGCGGCGGGTCTGGGGGAGCGCCACGAGCGCGGCCGCGCCGGCGAGCGCCGCGCCGATGTCGGCCAGCTGCGGGGACACGAAGTTCGACGCGAGGAACTGCACGAGCCCGAACGCGACCCCGCAGACCAGCGCGGGCAGCCAGGTGTCACGCAGGCCGCGCTTGCCGTCGACGATGATCACCAGCAGCAGCGGCACGACCAGCGCGAGCAACGGCGTCTGGCGGCCGACGATCGAGGAGACCTGCTCCAGCGGCAGCCCGGTGACCTGGGCGAGCGTGACGACCGGGGTGCCCATCGCGCCGAACGCGACCGGCGCGGTGTTCGCGACCAGCGCGACGACGGCGGCCTTCACCGGGTGGAAGCCGACGGCCACCAGCATCACGGCGCTGATCGCGACCGGCGCGCCGAAGCCGGCGAGGGCCTCCATCAGCGCGCCGAAGCAGAAGGCGATGATCAGCGCCTGGATCCGCGGGTCGTCGGAGATCCGGCCGAACGAGCGGCGCAGGACGTCGAAGTGCCCGGTCCGCACGGTGAGCCGGTAGATCCACAGCGCGTTGACGACGATCCACATGATCGGCCACAGCCCGAACGCGGCGCCCGACAGCGCGCCAGAGACGGCCTGGACGATCGGCATCCCGAACGCGGCGATCCCGACGACGAGCGCGACCAGCAGCCCGATCAGGGCGGCGTGGTGCGCCCGCATCCGGATGACGCCGAGGAGGACGAGGACGGTGGCCAGGGGCAGCACGGCGACGAGCGCCGACAGGCCCAGCGAGCCGAGGGGAGTCACGTCTTGAATGAACAGGGCCTGCACGAACACGGGCGACCTCCGTTTTCCACGATGCGAAAACGGCCTTTCGGCGAGTGCCCGAGATCTTCGTCACAAACCAGGCGGTCCGTCAAGAAGTTGAGTCCGGTTGGCCCAACGGGTCAGGCGGTAACGCGGGTTACGGCTTCGGCAGGACGGCCAGGGTGGTCTCGGCGATCGTCTGCAGCTCCGCCGGGCTTGAACCGCCCTTGCCGAGCGCTTCGATGCCGCGGTTGACGGCGAGCAGGAGGCTCGCCAGGTGGGCCGGGTCGTGGCCGCCGGCGATGTCGCCGGCGCGCTGGGCCGCCGCGATGCAGTCCGCCAGCTGGGCGTGCAGCTCGCGGAACGCGCGCTCGGAGCGGGCGGCGATCGCTTCGTCGTGCTGCGCGCACTCCGCCGTGCTCTTCGCGATCAGGCAGCCGCGCCGGTCGCGGTCGGCCGCGGTGTCCGCGGCGATCGCCAGGACGTGCTCGCGCAGCCGCTGGTAGGCGGTGTCGTCCGGCCCGGACAGCGCGCGCCGGGTGCCTTCGGCCGCCTCGGTGCAGTAGTCGTCGTAGACGCGCAGGAACAGCGCGTGCTTGTCCCCGAAGGCGCCGTAGAGGCTGCCTTTGCCGAGGCCGGTCGCCGCCGCGATGTCGTCGATCTTCGTACCCGCGTAACCGGTCGCCCAGAACTGGTCCCGTGCGGCGCGCAGGACCGCGGCCTCGTCGAAGCTCCGGGGTCTCGCCATGAAGTCAGCCTACCCATTCTTGACTATCTCGTCCAGAACCGCGTACGTTCTGGACGAGATAGTCAAGAATTCGGAGGGCGAGATGAACCTGAAGGACAAGACGGCACTGGTGACCGGCGCCGGGACCGGCATCGGCCTGGGCATCGCGAAGCGGTTCGCCGCCGAAGGCGCGCACGTCGTGATCACCGGGCGGCGCAAGGAGGTCCTCGACGACGCCGTCGCCGAGATCGGCGGCAGCGTCCAGGCGATCCGCGCCGACTCCTCGAACCTCGCCGACCTCGACGAGGTCTACCGGGTGATCGCCGAGCGCGGCCGCGGTCTCGACGTCGTCGTGGCCAACTCGGGCGGTGGCGTGACCCAGCCGCTCGGCGAGATCACCGAGGAGCAGTTCGACGCGACCTTCGGCACGAACGTCAAGGGCGTCGTCTTCACCGTGCAGAAGGCCCTGCCGCTGCTGAACGACAAGGCCTCGGTCATCCTCACCGGCTCGACGACGTCGACGCGCGTGGCGCCGGGCATGAGCGTCTACGCGTCGACGAAGTCCGCCGTCCGCAGCTTCGCCCGCACCTGGGCGCTCGACCTGCAGGGCAAGGGAATCCGCGTCAACGTGCTCAGCCCCGGGCCGACGCTCACCCCGGGCCTGCTCGGCCTGGCCGAGCCGGACGCGCAGCAGCAGCTCGTGGACGGCATGGCGAGCCAGGTGCCGCTCGGCCGCCTGGGCGACCCGAGCGAGATCGCCGCGGCGGCGCTGTTCCTGGCCACCGACGAGGCGAGCTTCGTCAACGGCGTCGAGTTCTTCGTCGACGGCGGCCAGGCGCAGGTCTAACGCAGGGTGGCGTGCGAGGGCGTCAGGTCCTTCAGGGTCCGGACGCCCAGCAGCTGCATCGTGCGGACCATCTCCGTCCGCAGGATGTCGACGCAGCGCTGCACCCCGCGCTCACCGCCGGCCATCAGGCCGTACAGGAACGCGCGGCCGACCAGCACCGCGTCGGCGCCGCGGGCGATCGCCGCCACGATGTCGCCGCCCGAGAGGATGCCCGTGTCGATCCAGACCTCGGCGCCGCCCTGGAGCTCGTCCAGCACCGCCGGGAGCAGCTCCAGGGGCGTCGGGGCGCGGTCGAGCTGGCGGCCGCCGTGGTTCGAGATCAGGACCGCGTCCGCGCCGTGCTTGACGACGTCGCGGGCGTCGTCGACGTTCTGCACGCCCTTCACCACGAGCTTCCCGGGCCAGGTGCGGCGCACCCAGTCGAGGTCGTCGAAGTTGAGCGTGGGGTCGAAGAGCTTGTTCAGCAGTTCGGCGACGGTGCCGCCGAAGTGGTTGAGCGAGGCGAAGTTCAGCGGCTCGGTGGTCAGCAGGTTGAACCACCACGCCGGGTGCGTCGCGCCGTCGAGGAACGTCTTGAGGGTCAGCGCCGGCGGGATGGTCAGGCCATTGCGGACGTCACGCAGGCGGGCGCCGCCGACCGGGGTGTCCACGGTCAGCATGAGCGTGTCGTAGCCGTGCTCCCAGGCGCGATTCATCAGATCTTCACCCGCGCCGTGGTCGCGCCAGACGTAGAGCTGGAACCACTTGCGCGCGCCGGGCGCGGCAGCCGCGAGGTCTTCGATCGACGTTGTCGCCATCGTCGAGAGGCCGACCGGGATGCCGTTGCGCTCGGCGACGCGGGCCACCGCGCTCTCGCCCTCGTGCTGCATCATCCGGGTGAACCCGGTGGGGGCGAAGGCGAACGGCAGCGCGGACGTCTTCCCGAGGATCTCGCGCGTGGTGTCCACATCGGACACCCCGCGCAGCACGTTCGGGTGGAACTCGATCCGCCGGTAGGCCTGTCGCGCGCGGCGAAGGCTGTCCTCGAGCTCGGCCGCGCCGTCGGTGTAGTCGAAGGCCGCCCGGGGGGTGCGCTTGCGCGCGATCGTCCGCAGGTCGGCGATGGTGTGCGCGTTCGCCAGCCGCCGGTCGGTCGGGTTCAGCACGATCGGCTTCGGCCGCAGGATCTGCTTCAGCTCGTCCGGCTTCGGCAGTCGGCGCTTCGTCACCTTCATCAACTCCCTGACGACCAACACGGCGAGCGGGACCCGGCAGACATCGGATGTCTGCCGGGTCCCTTTCTAGCACCAGGTCACGCGCTACCGGAATCCGACGTCTGCGGCCCGGCGGCCGCGATGTCGTCGAGCCGGTACTTCGTGGCCGCTTCGAGGACCTTCGCCGAGTCGACCTCGCCGCGCTTGGCCAGGATCGACAGCGCGCCGACGGTGATCGACTCGGCGTCGACCAGGAACTTCCGCCGCGCCGCCGGCCGGGTGTCGGAGAACCCGAACCCGTCGGTGCCCAGCGTCAGCATGTCGGTCGGCACGTACGGGCGGATCAGGTCCGGCACCGCGCGCATCCAGTCCGACACCGCCACGACCGGGCCGTTCGAGCCCTGCAGCTTCTCGGTCACGTACGGCACGCGCGGCTCGCTGCCCGGGTAGAGCAGGTTGTCGTGGTCGATCTCCACGGCCTCGCGCCGCAGCTCGGTCCACGACGTCGCCGACCAGACCGACGCCCGCACGCCCCACTCCTCGGCGAGCAGCCTCTGCGCCTTGAGCGCGTCCGGCATCGTGACGCCCGAGACCAGGATCTGCACCTCCGGACCGTCGCCCGAGGGCGCGTCCGCGTACTTGTACAGACCCTTCAGCAGGCCGTCGACGTCGAGGTTCTCCGGCTCGGCGGGCTGCTGGTACGGCTCGTTGTAGATCGTCATGTAGTAGAAGACGTTCTCGCCGTTGCCGTCCGGGCCGGTCTCGCCGTACATCCGGCGCAGGCCGTCCTTCACGATGTGCGCGATCTCGAACGACCACGACGGGTCGTAGGCCACCGCGGCCGGGTTGGTCGCCGCCAGCAGCAGCGAGTGCCCGTCCGCGTGCTGCAGGCCCTCACCCGTCAGGGTGGTCCGGCCGGCGGTGGCGCCGAGGACGAACCCGCGGGCCATCTGGTCGGCGGCGGCGTAGAGGCCGTCACCGGTGCGCTGGAACCCGAACATCGAGTAGAAGATGTAGATCGGGATCATCGGCTCGCCGTGCGTCGCGTACGACGTGCCGACGGCGGTGAACGACGCGGTCGAGCCCGCCTCGTTGATGCCCTCGTGCAGCAGCTGGCCCTTTTCGGACTCCTTGTAGGCCAGCATCAGGCTCGCGTCGACCGAGGTGTAGGTCTGGCCGTGCGGGTTGTAGATCTTGGCCGTCGGGAACATCGAGTCGAGGCCGAAGGTGCGGGCCTCGTCCGGGATGATCGGGACGACGCGCTTGCCGATCTCGGAGTCCTTCGCCAGCTCGCGGACCAGCCGGACGAACGCCATCGTCGTGGCGACCTCCTGCTTGCCGGAGCCCTTGCGCAGGCCCTCGTAGACCTTGTCGCCGGGCAGCACGAGCGCCTTCGACGCCTTCGGGCGCCGCTCGGGCAGGAAGCCGCCGAGCGCCTTGCGGCGGCCGACCATGTACTCGATCTCGGGCGAGTTCGCGCCCGGGTGGTAGTACGGCGGCAGCTTCGGGTCGCGCTCGAGCTCCTCGTCGCTGATCGGGATCCGCTGCGAGTCGCGGAACAGCTTGAGGTCGTCGAGGGTGAGCTTCTTCATCTGGTGCGTGGCGTTGCGGCCTTCGAACGCCGGGCCCAGGCCGTAACCCTTGATCGTGTGGGCCAGGATCACCGTCGGCTGGCCGTGGTGCTCCAGCGCCGACTTGTACGCCGCGTACACCTTGCGGTAGTCGTGGCCGCCGCGCTTGAGGTTCCAGATGTCGGCGTCGGAGAGGTCCTTGACCAGGTCCTTCGTCCGCGGGTCGCGGCCGAAGAAGTGCTCGCGGACGAAGGCGCCGTCGTTGGCCTTGTACGTCTGGTAGTCGCCGTCGGGCGTCACGTTCATCAGGTTGACCAGGGCGCCGTCGCGGTCGGCGTGCAGCAGCGAGTCCCACTCGCGGCCCCAGATGACCTTGATGACGTTCCAGCCGGCGCCGCGGAAGTACGACTCCAGCTCCTGGATGATCTTGCCGTTGCCGCGCACCGGGCCGTCGAGCCGCTGCAGGTTGCAGTTGATCACGAAGGTCAGGTTGTCGAGGCCCTCGTGCGCCGCGACGTGGATCAGGCCGCGCGACTCGGGCTCGTCCATCTCGCCGTCGCCGAGGAACGCCCAGACGTGCTGGTCGTTCGTGTCCTTGATGCCGCGGTCGCGCAGGTAGCGGTTGAACCGGGCCTGGTAGATGGCGTTCATCGGGCCGAGGCCCATGGACACCGTCGGGTACTCCCAGAACTCCGGCATCAGCCGCGGGTGCGGGTACGACGGCAGGCCGCCGCCCTCACCGGCGTGCGAGAACTCCTGGCGGAAGCCGTCGAGCTGCTGCTCGGTCAGCCGGCCTTCGAGGAACGCGCGGGCGTAGGTGCCGGGGGAGGCGTGGCCCTGGAGGTAGACGTGGTCACCCCCGCCCGAGTGGTCCTTGCCGCGGAAGAAGTGGTTGAACCCGACTTCGTAGAGCGCGGCGGAGGAGGCGTAGGTCGAGATGTGCCCGCCGACGCCGACGCCCGGGCGCTGCGCCCGGTGCACCATGATCGCGGCGTTCCACCGGATGTAGGCGCGGTAGCGGCGCTCGATCTCCTCGTCGCCGGGGAACCACGGTTCGTTCTCCGTCGGGATGGTGTTGACGTAGTCCGTCGACGTGAGCGCCGGCACGCCGACGTGGCGTTCACGGGCGCGCTCCAGGATGCGCAGCATCAGGTACCGGGCCCGCTGCTGACCTCCCCTGGCCAGCGCCTCGTCGAAGGAGTCCAGCCACTCGGCGGTCTCCTCCGGGTCGATGTCGGGCAGGTGCGCCGCCAATCCGTCACGGATGACGCGTACGCGTGCCGGGGTCTCCTTGCCGGAGGCGCCGTCGTTCTGCGGGGCCAAGGGGTCTCCTTGCGAAAAGTTGTAGCCGGTGGTGCTCGTACGCGGGGGTGTACGACTCTCCATCGTCGTCTTCCGTCCCGGCTTCCGCACCGCTACTTGGCGGTAACATCGGCCGACCCGGGCGAGCCACTCCCAGCGCGCGGTGTATCGCGCGCGCGTTTTCTTCCTCCCCACCCTAGGGGACGGGTCCTGGCGGGGTGCCAGACCGGTCGCCGGAGGCACCCGAAACGCCGTCGCGGCGGGTCCCCGCCGCCCCGTATCCTGCGACACGAGTTGTCAAAGATCCGGTGTGGACGGTTGCGCGCAGCGCCGCACCAGTGTTCGCTATCGGCAACCGGGTAGCCGAGTGTGGCGCAGCCGTACCCTCCACGAGGGTGCCGGACCGCCACGCTCCGTCGTAGTTGGAGGAGTGAAAGCAGTGGTCGCCGCGGGAGACGCTGATCAGAGCAGCGTCGCCGAGAGGCTCGGCATCAAGCCCGAGATGGTGGTCCAGGAGATCGGCTGGGACGAGGACGTCGACGACGACGTCCGCGCGGCGATCGAGGAGCAGATCGGCGGGGACATCCTCGACGAGGAAGCCGACGAGGTCATCGACGTGGTGCTGCTGTGGTGGCGCGAAGACGACGGCGACCTCGGCGACGCGCTCATCGACGCCAGGGGCCCCCTGGAAGAAACCGGCGTGATCTGGGTCCTGACCCCGAAGACGGGACAGCCCGGGCACGTCGAGCCGAGCGAGATCGCCGAAGCGGTCCCTGCCGTCGGGCTGGCCCAGACCGCCAACATGAGCGTGGGGGCGAACTGGATCGGCACCCGGCTGGTGTCCCCCAAGTCGAAGTCCAAGCAGCGCTGAACCGGCTCGCCCGGGTGACACGATAGGGTTGTCGTCGCAGGCACGTGTCCGTTCGGGAGAGGAAACGCGGTATGGCCCTCGAGGTCGGCTCTGAGGCCCCTGACTTCACGCTCAACGACTACAACAAGCAGCCGGTCCAGCTGTCGTCCTTCCGGGGTGACAAGCCGGTGCTGGAGGTCTTCTACCCGTTCGCGTTCAGCGGCATCTGCACGGGCGAGCTCTGCCAGCTCCGTGACGAGTTCGCGGACTACGACGGCAAGGGCGTCCAGGTGCTGGGTGTCTCGGTGGACACGCCGTTCTCGCTGAAGGCGTGGGCCGAGAAGGAGGGCTACCAGTTCCCGCTGCTGTCCGACTTCTGGCCGCACGGCGAGGTGGCCCGCGCGTACGGCGTCTTCAACGAGCAGGCGGGCCTGGCGGTCCGCGGCACGTTCCTGGTCGACACCTCCGGTGTGGTCAGGTTCGCCGAGGTCAACGCCCCGGGCGAGGCCCGCGACCAGCAGGCCTGGAAGAAGGCCGTCGCCGAACTGGTGTGAGGTTTCCCGGCGGCGGCCCCCTGGCTGGGGACCGCCGCCGCCGGGCGCATAGCTCAGCGGAAGAGCACTCGGCTTACACCCGAGCGGTCGCAGGTTCGAACCCTGCTGCGCCCACCACGTCGCGCTGACGCATCGTCGTCACCAGCAGGGCCAGGCCCGCGAACAGCACCGCCGCGATCACGCCCGTGACGTTCACCGCGGTCGTGAACGCTGCCTTGGCCTGGGCCGCCAGTTCCGGTCGGGTGACGTCCGCCGCCAGCGTTGTTCCCGCCGGGAACACTGCGCGGTAGACCGCCGTCGCCAGGAGGCCGATCAGGGCCAGGCCCAGCGAGCCGCCCAGGTAGTTGCCCGTGTCGGCCATCGACGCCGCCGAGCCCGCGCGTTCCGGTGGGACCGCGCCGACCACCAGGCCGATGCCGAGCGCGAACAGCGGGCCCGTGCCCAGCGTCAGCACCGCGATGCCCGCCACGACCAGCGGCAGGCCGTCCGCGAAGGCCAGCAGGAGGCTGCCCGCCGCCGAGACCACCAGGCCGCCCGCGATCGCCGTGGCCGGGGTCATCCGGCCCGTCAGCGCCGGCGCCGCTAGTGTGCCCGCCGCGACGCCGAGCCCCATCGGGGCGAACAGCAACGCCGACACCAGCGGCGAATACCCGAGGACGCTCTGCAGGTACTGCGTCACCAGCAGGCCGACCCCGGCCATCGCGACCCCGGCGAACACGAGCGCGACCAGCACGGCGGTGAACGGGCGGTTCCGGAACAGCCGTAGGTCCAGCAACGGCGACGACGAGCTCAGCTGACGCCGGACGAAGACCGTGCCCAGCCCGGCCCCGGCGGCGATCGCGACCAGCGGCACGGTCAGCTCGCCGGCGCTCAGCTGCTTGAGGCCGAACACGATGAGCAGCACGGCCGCCAGCGAGAGCGCGACGCCGGCGAAGTCGAGCCGCCCGGTCGCGGGCGCCTGGGACTCCGGCAGGAGGAACGGGCCGGCCACCAGCAGCACCGCCATCGCCGGGACGGCGACCAGGAAGACCGACCCCCACGCGAAGTGCTGCAGCAGGAACCCGGCGAGCACCGGGCCGGCCGAGCCGCCCGCGAACTGGCAGGTGGCCCAGATCGAGATGGCCTTCCCGCGCTGCCGGTCGTCGCGGAACATGTTCGTGATCAGGGCGAGCGTCGACGGCATCAGTGTCGCCCCGGCGATGCCGAGCGCCCCGCGCGCGACGATGAGCATCTCCGGGCTGGTCGAGAACGCGGCGACGACCGAAAGTGCCGCGAACGCGCCGCCGCCGGTGAGCAGCAGCCGCCGTCGCCCGATCCGGTCGCCGAGGGTGCCCATGGTGATCACGAACCCGGCGACGACGAAGCCGTAGCTGTCGGTGATCCACAGCTGCTCGGTGGCGCTCGCGCCGAGGTCCGCGCTCAGCTGCGGCAGCGCGAGGAACAGCGAGGTCATGTCCATCGCGACGAGCAGGGTGGGCAGCACGAGCACCATCAGCCCCAGCCACTCCCGCCGTCCGGCCGGCTTGTCCATTTCGACTCCTTCTCGGTGGTGCGGTCACCGAGGGGTCGTCGCCGCGGGCCGGGACCGGACACGGGAAAATGAGACCTGAGTCACATAAACCTTCGAGGCCTGTCGCGCGAGTAGCCGTCGACGAAGCGCCGACGCGAAGGAGTCATCCATGAATCGGAAGCTGCGCGCTCTGGTCTCGATCCTGGCCGTGGCCGGCGGCCTGGTGGCCGCCACCGGCACGGCGAGCGCCGGGCAGGTCGGCGACTCGACGAGGTTCGACGTCGGGTACGGCTACGGCACCGCGGGCTCGTTCACCTGGTGGAACCGGGTCGCCGACGTGCAGGGCGACGTCCACATCTCCGACTGGCGGATGAGCGGGGACGCGAACCCGGTCACGATGATCAACATCGTCTTCGACGCGATGAAGGGCTCCGCCCGGGTCGCCTCCGAAGGCCGCACCGTCACCTTCGACGACTACCCGCACGGAAGCCGGTCCATCCACTTCACGCTCGGCAACCCCGACCTGGTCGGCGGGTTCGACCGGATCCGGATCACCCGGTGCTCCTACCTCCAGACGCCCGACGGGCTGCCGCCGGACTGCATGGTCCTCGGCAACTTCTCCCGGCCGTTCTGAGCGCGCGGGAAATCCCCGGGCGGACCGGAGGCCGGCGCCGGTAGCGTCGACGGCGTGAAGATCATCGTGCTGGGCGCGACCGGGCTCGTCGGCCGGGCCGTCACCGCCGCTCTCGAACCGCGTCACGAGGTCGTCCGCGTCTCGCGGACGGCCTCGGTGCGCGCCGATCTCCGGGATCCCGCTTCGCTCGACGCGCTGTTCGGCGAACCGGCCGACGCCGTCGTGTGCTGCGGCGCCAACGTGCCGCTGCGGCCGCTGGCCGAGCTGACCGACGAGCAGGCTCTGGACGACCTGCGCGGCAAGCTGCTCGGCCAGGTGGCCCTGGCGAAGCGAGCCGTGCAACACCTGAACGACGGCGGTTCGATCACCCTCACCGGCGGCACGTTCGACGAGCCGATCCCGGGCAGCGGCCTGGGCGCGCTCGTCAACGCCGGCCTCGAGGGGTTCGTCCGCTCGGCCGCGCCCGAGCTGCCCCGCGGCCTGCGGATCAACGTCGTCAGCCCGGGCTGGGTCACCGAAACCCTCGAGGCCATGGGAAGGACCGGCGGGACACCGGTGGCCGTGGTCGCCGACGCCTACCGCGCGCTCGTCGAGGGTGACGCGAACGGCAGCACCGTCAGACCGGGATAGCCGGTGGCGGCGGAAGTTCACCGCCACCGGCGCCCGGCTCACCGCACGACGAACCCCACGTCGTTGTTGGGCAGGTAGGAGCCCGGCCAGATCGACAGCGGGTCGGACGACAGCCGGCTTCCCAGCCCGCTGTGGAAGTCCGAGTCCAGGTACCACTCCGTGCCCGCGTGGTACTTCGTCGCCGTCATCCCCGGCGGGGCGGTCGTCTGCAGCTTGTACGTGCCCTGCGGGACGTCTTCGAAGTAGTAGTCCGCGCCGCCGGTGGTGGTCACCGTGCGGTTCAGCAGTCCTTCGAACCCACTCGGGCCGACGAGCGAAAACTGCGTCTCCCGGCGGGGTTCGGTGTCCTGGCGGACGCCGTCGCCGTTCGTGTCGTCCCAGGCGCGGCCGTGGATGCGGCCGCCCTGCTGCCCGAAGTGGTCGTAGCCGGTGGGATGCGGCAACGCCAGCGTGCGGTCCTGCGTGTTCCACCCGCTCGTGCGGTAGCCGTCGTCGATCGCGTGGACCGTGTAGTCTCCGAGGGCGAGCCCGGTGAACGCGTAATGGCCGTCCTGGTCGGTGTAAGCGACGTAGTCGGCCGGCGGTGACACCTGGTGGAGGACGACCTTCGCGCCCACCCGGCCCGGCTCGCCCTGGTTCTCGATGTTGTTGCCGTCGCGGTCGAACCAGACGCGGCCCTCCAGGTCGCCGGGACCGGTGTCCGCCACCGCCGGCGCGGTCACCGCCCCCATCAGCACGACCGCCAGAAGCGCCGCTCTTCCCCACAGCCCCACGGTGAATCCCCCTTCTCGGGCGGCCTGTTCGCCGCCGACGGGAAAAACACTAGCGAGGGGCACCGACAGTTTCGGGACTCCAGGCGTGGGCGGCGAAGACCTCGTCGAGGGGCGCGTCCGTCAGGCGGTTCGCGAACGTCGACAGCGTGTAGGTGCCGATGCCCAGCACCACCTCCAAGGCGTTCTGTGGCGTGTATCCGGCGGAGACGAACGCCGAAAGCGCAGCTGGGGGCACGTCGCCCGTCGTGTCCATGACGGCGTGCACGAACTGCCGCAACGCCTCCAGCCGCGGGTCGGGGAGCGGGGCCTGCGCCCGCAGCGCCGTCACCAGTTCGGGTGACGCCGAGAGCCGCGCCAGCGCGGCGGTGTGCATGGCGACGCACACGTGACAGCCGTTGCGTGCGGTCACCGTCATGACCAGCACTTCGCGATCCAGGGCGGGCAGGGTGGTGGTTTCGAAGAGCGCGTTCAGCTTGAGGAAGCCGTTCAGCAGTTCGGGTGACGTCGCCAGCCGCCCGACGGCGGCCGGGACGTGGCCGAACTTCTTCGCCGTGGCCGCCATCGCCGGGCGGGCGGCCGGGGGTGCAGACTCCGGGGTGTGATCGGGGAACAAGACGTCTCCAGACGTAGGATCGACAATGTGGTTGTCGAAACCGTAAACCTGGTTGTCGAACTTGGCAAGGGGTCATGACCGACGCGCCCGGCTACGAGCTGCCCTTCCTGCTCTTCGGCGGCTTCCGCACGCTCATCGACCGCCTGCACGCCGAGCTCGCGCTCCGGGGCCATCCGCACGTCCGGCCGTCGTACGGCTTCGCGATGCAGGCCATCGGGATCCCGGGCGCGACGGCGTCGGAGATCGGCCGCCGTCTCGGCGTCTCCAAGCAGGCGGCCGGCAAGACCGTCGAACGGCTCGAAGCGCTCGGGTACGCCGAGCGTGCCGAAGACCCGGACGACGCGCGCCGCAAGATCGTCCGGCTGACCGCGCACGGTGTCGACGCGCTGACGAAGTCGGCCGAAATCTTCGACGAACTGCGCGCGGACTGGGCACGCACGGTCGGCGCGGAGCGCATCGCCGCCCTCGAGGCGGACCTGCGCGCGGTGGTCGGGCCCGCGGCGTACCGGCTCGACGCCGCGGGCTGGTTCTCGGCCTAGAAGCCGCAGCCCGGGTCCGGCGCGTCCTCGGAGAGGGGGCTGCCCGCCGGGAGCACGTACAGGACCTCCAGCACCAGCGGCGTCGACCCGAGGTTGCGGCCGATGTGCACCTGGTCGGGGTGCTCGGTGAACGCGCGCCCGGTGCCGAAGACGCCGTCGACGCTGCAGTCGGCGAGGTTGTGGGTGAGCGTTCCCGCCTTCACGTAGGCGTAGAGCGTGCCGTCGTGGAAGTGCCAGCCGGTGTACCCGCCGGGCTGGACGGTGATCTCGCGCAGGGTGTAGTCGGTGTGCCCGATCGTCTTCTGCGTGAGGATCGTGCCGGTCACGCCGCTGCCCGGCGTCGCGGACGCGGTCGAGGGCAGCAGGACCGCGGCGAGCGCGGCGGCGGTGAGCACGGTCAACGGCTTGCGCATCAGGGAGCTCCTCTGAGGTCAGTCCCGCCGCAGGGTGCGGCGCAGCATCTTGCCCGACTCCGTCCGCGGCAGCAGCTCGGTGAAGTCGAACCGTTTCGGGGTCTTGAACCCGGCGAGCGCGGCCCGGCAGTGTTCGGCCAGGCGCGCGGCCAGCGCGTCGTCCCCGGGCACTCCCGGCACCGGCTGGACGACGGCGACCACCCGCTGCCCCCATTCGTCGTCCGGCTCGCCGATCACCGCCGCGTCGGCGACGTCCGGGTGGCCGAGCAGCCGTGCCTCGACCTCGGCCGGGTAGATGTTGACCCCGCCGGAGAGGATCAGGTCCGTCCGGCGGTCGAGCAGGAAGACGCGGCCTTCGGGGTCGCGGTAGCCGAAGTCGCCGACGGTGAGGAACTCGCCGGACCGCGCGGCCGCCGTCTTCTCCGGGTCGCCGAGGTAGTCGAGCGTGGTGTGCGCCGAGCTGAAGTAGATCGTGCCCGGCTCGCCGTCCGGCACGTCCTCGCCGTCTTCGTCGACGACCTTCAGCCGCACGCCGGTCAGCGGCCGGCCGACCGTGCCCGGCGCCTCCAGCCAGTCGGCCGCCGTGACGCCGCAGATCAGGCCCTCGGACGCGCCGTAGTACTCGTGCACCACCGGCCCGAGCCAGGCGATCATCCGCTCCTTGACCTCACGCGGGCACGGCGCCGCGCCGTGGATCACGCTGGCCAGGCTCGCCGTGTCGTACCGCGAACGGACGTCTTCGGGCAGCCGCAGCATCCGGTGGAACATGGTCGGCACCAGGTGGGTGCTCGTCACGCGGTGGCGCTCGACCAGCCGCAGCGTCTCTTCGGCGTCGAAGCGGTCCATGAGCACCGCGGAGTGCCCGAGGTGCATCGCGTTGACGGCGAACGAGCCGGGCGCGGCGTGGTAGAGCGGGCAGGCGACGAGGTGCACCCCCGGGCCCGGGTGGACGTCGAACATCGCCAGCAGGTCGCGGTGGATCGCGTGCAGCGACGGCGGTTTCCCGCTGAGCGCGCGGCGGACGCCCTTGGGCCGCCCGGTGGTCCCCGACGTGTAGAGCATCGTCTGACCGGCGGTCCGCGGCTCCGGCGCGGTGTCCGGCTCGTCTTCGCCCCACGACGCGTAGTCGCCCCAGCCGTCCGCCTCTCCGATCGCGAACCGGTGCACCGAGCCGAGATCGGCGCACGTCCGCGCGATGTCGGCCTCGGCGACGACGACCCGCGCGCCGCTGTTGCCCACGACGTAGGCGATCTCCTCGGCCGAAGACCGGTAGTTGACCGGCGTGAAGTACAGCCCGGCCTGCAGGGTGGCGAACAGCAGCTCGAAGTAGGGGAGTCCGTTGTGGACGATCGCGACGACGACGTCACCCTCGCCGAGCCCGAGCCGCCGCAGCGCGTGGGTCAGCCGGTTCGCCCGCGCGGCCAGCTGCCCGAAGGTCGCGGCCGTCCCGTCCGGCGCGAGCACCGCGAGCCGGTCCGGGTGCTGTTCGGCGACGTCGTAGAAGGTGCTCACGCTCCGCACGCTACCGCGCACTGATCCGTGGATCACTCCGGCTTGCGCTGGAGTTCACTCCAGCTCCTAGCGTCGGGGTATGACCACTGCACAGCACAAGATCGGCTCGGGCTTCGGCGCCACCAGCACCGCGGCCGACGTCCTGGCCGGGATCGACCTGACCGGCAAGCTCGCGATCGTCACCGGCGGCTACTCGGGCCTCGGCCTGGAGACGACTCGGGCGTTGACGCGGGCGGGCGCGCACGTCGTCGTCCCGGCCCGGCGCCGCGCCACAGCGGAAGAAGCGTTGCGGGGCCTCGACAACGTCGAAGTCGACGAGCTCGACTTGGCCGACCTCGACAGCGTCCGCGCGTTCGCCGAGCGGTTCGTCGCCTCCGGGCGCGGGATCGACGTCTTCATCGGCAGCGCCGGGATCATGGCGGCGCCGGAAACCCGCGTCGGGCCGGGCTGGGAGGCGCAGTTCGCGACCAACCACCTCGGGCACTTCGCCCTGGTGAACCGGCTCTGGCCGGCCTTCACGCCGGGCGCCCGCGTCGTTTCGGTGTCTTCGCGCGGCCACCACTTCGGCCCGGTGCGCTTCGACGACCTGAACTTCGAGCAGGGTTACGACAAGTGGCTCGCCTACGGCCAGGCGAAGACGGCGAACGTGCTCTTCGCGGTCCAGCTCGACAAGCTGGCGCGGGAGCGGGGGATCCGCGCGTTCGCGCTGCACCCGGGCCGGATCATGACCGACCTCGTGCGCTACCTCGACCGCGAGGAGCTCGTCGCCGCCGGGATGCTCGACGCCGACGGCGAGGTGACCGGCGACGTCAAGACGCCCGAGCAGGGCGCCGCGACCCAGGTCTGGGCCGCGACGTCCCCGCAGCTCGACGGCCTGGGCGGGGTGTACCTCGAGGACTGCGACATCGCCGAGCCCGCTCCGGCCGACGGCGGGCGGTCAGGGGTGAAGGACTACGCGGTCGACCCGGCGCAGGCCGAGCGCCTGTGGACGGTGTCGGCCGAGCTGACCGGCGTCGACGCGTTCGCCTGAGACTGTCAGAGCTTCTCGACCTGCTTCACCAGCAGGTCGATCTCCTCTTCGGTGTTGTAGTAGTGCACCGACGCCCGGACCATGTCGGGCAGCTCGCGCGCGGTGAAGTCGTACTGCGCCGACGTCCTCGACGACACCGACGTGTTGATGCCCGCCTCGGCGAGGCGGGCCTTGACGTCCGCGGCCGGGGTGCCGTCGACGCTGAAGGTCGTGATGCCGCACTTCTTCGCGCCGATGTCGTGCACCTGGGCGCCGGCGTCGGCGAGCCGGCTCCGCAGGGTCGCGGCGAGAGTGGCGACGCGCGTCTCGATGGCCGGCAGGCCCCAGCCGAGCGCGTAGTCGATGGCCGCGCCGAGGCCGTACACGGCGGCGAAGTCGCGTTCCCACACTTCGAAGCGCTTCGCACTCGGGTCGACGACGTACTCGGTGGGCGACGTCCAGCTCGCGGAGTGCAGGTCGAGCATCGCCGGCTCCAGCCGCTCCCGCAGCCGCGGGTGCGCGTAGAGGAACCCGGTGCCGCGCGGGCCGCGCAGGTACTTGCGGCCGGTCACCGACAGCGCGTCGCACTTCAGGCGGGTGACGTCGAGGTCGACCTGGCCGGCCGACTGGCACGCGTCGAGCAGGAACGGGATGCCCGCCGCCTCGGCGACCGCGCCGATCTCCTCGGCGGGGTTGACCAGGCCGCCCTGGGTGGGCACGTGGCTGACCGCGATGAGCTTGACGCTGCCGTCGACGCGCCGCTTCAGGTCTTCGACGTCCAGCTGCCCGGTCTCGTCGTCGCCGACCACCTCGACCACCGCGCCGGTGCGCCGCGCGACCTGCAGGAACGCGATGGCGTTGCTGGCGTACTCCGCGCGGGAGGTGAGGATCCGGTCCCCGGCGGCGAACGGCAGCGCGTAGAAGACGGCCTGCCAGGACCGCGTCGCGTTGTCGGTGATCGCGATGTCGTCGGCCTCGCCGCCGACCAGCCGGGCCGCCGACGTGTACACCGCGTCCAGCCGGTCCTTCGTTTCGGCGGCCGCCTCGTACCCGCCGACCAGCGCTTCGTGGCGGAGGTAGTCGACCACGGTGTCGGTGACGACGGCCGGGGGCAGCGCGGAGCCGGCGTTGTTGAGGTGGACCACTTCGGCGCAGCCGGGCGTTTCACGGCGGGCGCGTGCGACGTCGAAGGTCATAGGAACTGAATACAGTAGCTGCTATCTGTATGCAATACTCCCGGCCATGGCCCGGACCCCGCTGCGCAGCGACCTCATCGAGGAGATCACCACCCGCGTCCTCGACGGGCGGCTCGCCGCCGGCGCGCGGGTCAACGAAGTGCACCTGGCCCGCGAGCTGGGCGTCAGCCGGACACCGCTGCGGGAGGCGCTGATCGGGCTGGCCGACCGCGGCCTGCTCGTCTCCGCGCCGGGCCGCGGGTTCCTGGTGCCGCCGTTCGACCCGGACGAGGCGCGCCGGCTCTACCCGCTGGTCGCCGAGCTCGAGGCCCTCGCCCTGCGCTGGACGTCGCCGCTGGAGCTGGCCGGGCTGCCCGACGCGCTCGACACCGTCGCCGACGAGATGGCCACGACGCTGGCCGACGGCGGCGATCCGTCCGAAGTGGACGATCGCTGGCACGCGCTGCTGCTGTCCCGCTGCCCGAACCCGCACCTGCTGCGCCTGATCGGGCAGACCAAATCGCTGCTCAAGCGGTACGAGTCGTGTTACTTCGGCGGGGCGGCGCGCGCCGAGGAGAGCATCGGCGAGCACCGCCGGATCGCCGCGGCGCTGCGGGACGGCGACCTGCCCCAAGCGTCCGCGGTGCTCGTCCGCAACTGGGTGAAAGCGCTGGCGTACCTGGGAAAGGACGACCGATGATCATCGCGCACCTCAGCGACCTGCACCTCGACGGCGAGCCGCGGGCCGACGAACGCGCCGCCGCGGTCATGGCCTACCTGGCCGAGCTGGCGGTCGACGCCGTGGTCGTCACCGGCGACATCGCCGACCACGGCGCGCCCGCGGAGTACGCGCGCGCCGCGCAGCTGCTGACGCACCCGGCGCCGGTGCTGGTGTGCCCGGGCAACCACGACATCCGCGCCGAGTTCCGCGCAGGGCTGCTCGGGCTGCCGCCGTCCAACGCGCCCGTGAACCTCGCGCAGGAGGTCGACGGCGTGCTGTTCGCCCTGTGCGACTCGACGATTCCCGGCCGCGGCGCGGGTTTCCTCGCCGACGAGACGCTCGACTGGCTCGACGGCGTGCTCTCCGAGGGTGACGGCCCGGCGTTCGTCGCCTTCCACCACCCGCCCGTCGAGGTCGGTGTCCCGCTCGTGGACGCGATCCGGCAGTCGGGGGAGGAGCGGCTGGCCGCGGTGCTCGGCCGGCACCCGCGCGTGACGGCGCTCCTGGCCGGGCACGTGCACACGGGCGCGGCGACGACGTTCGCCGGGGTGCCCCTGCGGATCGCGCCGGGCGTGGTGTCGTCGTCGCTGCTCCCGGGGGAGCCGGGCGCCGGGCGCGGCTGGGACGAAGGCGGCCCGCTGGACTTCGAACGGCCGCCGTCGCTGCTGCTGCACGTGCTGCACGACGACGGCCGGGTGACCACCCACCACCGCGTGGTCAGCCGCCGAACACCGGCAGCGTGATCCGCGACGGCCGGGCCGCGTCGTGGAAGACCTCGAACCGGTTCGGCTTCCCGTCGACCGCCGAGGTGATCGGCTCGTCCGTCCCGTGGTTGCGGGCGAACCGCGGGAACGCCCCGCCCGCCACCTGCACCCGCAGGCGGTGGCCGCGGCGGAAGCGGTAGGCCGTCGGGTCGAGCGTGACCTCCGCCGTCACGACGCCGTCCGCGTCCGCCGCCGGGACACCCGGCCGCAGCCGGAGGATGCCGTCGGTGACGTTGCGGGAGACCCCGCTCGTGTCGACGTCGCACAGCCGGACGTAGACGTCCGCGTACGGCAGCTCGGTGCGCACGTGGACGGTCGCCGACACCTCGCCGATGACGTCCAGCTCCGAGGGCAGCGGCTCGCCGGTGAACACCAGGACGTCCGGCCGGGCCTCGACCTCCTGGTTGTCCTTCTGCTTCCAGTCGCCGGTCAGCAGCGGCCCGCCGACCGCCGGGGTCGGGTCGGCCGGGTCGTAGGTGAACGCCGTCGGCAGCGCCTCGTCACCGACACCCTCGCCGAGCCCGCCGATCGGCCGCAGGTGCGACGCGGTCGCGGTCGAGGGCGGCGGCCACGACTCGAAGTCCAGCCAGGTGCCGGCGCCCTGGAGGAAGAGCCGGACCGGCGCGCGCTGCAGCTGCGTGCGGTCGCCGAGCAGGTGGGCGCGCAGGAAGCCGAGCTGGTCGCGGATCATCGGGCCCATGCTGGCCGGTTCGCCGTGCGCCCACGGGCCGATGGTGAGCCGCGGCGCCTTGCCCGCCTCGGCGAGCCGGCGGTAGTCGCGCAGCTGCGAGCCGATGAACAGGTCGTACCAGCCGGTGGCCATCGACACCGGGACAGCCAGCTTTTCGACGTCGGCGCTGTGGTCCGACATGGCCCAGTAGGTGTCGTCCGGCACGAAGTGCTCGGTGACGTCCTGGAGGAACTGCACCGGCTTGCCGATCGCGGCGACGTCGGCGCGGCTCAGCGGCAGGAACGACATCGCCTGCCGTGTCTTGCGCTTCTGGAGCGGGTTCGGGAACGCGGCGAAGCGTTCCTCCTGGCGGCCGATCATGGCCGACCACGAGACCATGTTGTCCGCCGCGAGCACGCCGCCCGGGTAGAACGTCGAGACGAACTCCGACGCCGTGACGCCGAGGCACATCGCCTTCAGCGGCGGGTCGAGGTAGGGGCCGACGGCCCACTGCGTGTGCCCGAGGTAGCTGGCGCCGGCCATGCCGAGGTTCCCGTCGCACCACGGCTGCGCGCGCAGCCACTCGGCGGTCGCGACGCCGTCCTCGCGCTCGAGGTGGAAGGGCCGGAACTCGCCGCCGGAGCCGAACGAGCCGCGGGTGCTCTGGATGACCGTCTGCAGGCCGTGCCGGGCGAACGTGTCGCCGAAGAGCTTCGAGAGCAGGCCCTTGCGCCCGTACGGCGTGCGGATCAGCACCACCGGCGCCGTCGTCGTGCCGGCCGGGGCGTACCGGTCCGCGAGCAGCGTGACGCCGTCGGCCATCGGCACCGGCAGGTCGCGCGTGACGACCGGTTTCGGGCCTTCGGCGCGGGGGAGCCCGAGCATCCTGTCGACAAGTCGGTCCAGCACGGGCGCCCGCCTTCCGAAGTGGAGTCACACCTTCCGGATCCGACGGTACCCCGTACCGGCCGCCTGGCAAGTCAGCTCAGCCGGGCGAGGGTCTCCGGCCGCAGCAGCTTCGCCAGCTCCTCGGCGGGGATCAGGCCCTTCTCGACGACCAGCTCGGCAACGCCCCGCCCGGTGGCCAGCGCCTCCTTCGCGATCTCCGTCGCGGCCGCGTACCCGATCGCCGGGTTCAACGCCGTCACCAGGCCGATCGAGTTTTCGACGTAGGAGCGCAGGACGTCGGTGTTGGCGGTGATCCCGGCGACGCACCTCCGTGCGAGCACCCGGCAGGCCGCGCCCAGGTGCGTGATGCTCTCCGACAGCGAGTGCAGGATGACCGGCTCGAACGCGTTGAGCTGCAGCTGCCCGGCTTCGGCGGCCATCGTCACGGTGACGTCGTTGCCGATCACCTCGAACGCGACCTGGTTGACCACCTCGGGGATCACCGGGTTGATCTTGCCGGGCATGATCGACGACCCGGCCTGCACCGGCGGCAGGTTGATCTCGTTGAGCCCGGCGCGCGGCCCGGACGACAGTAGGCGCAGGTCGTTGCAGCTCTTCGACAGCTTCACGGCGATCCGCTTGAGCACACCGGAGAGGTGCACGAACGCACCGCAGTCCTGCGTCGCCTCCACAAGATCTGCCGCAATGACGACGGGCAGCCCGGTGATCTCGCGCAGGTGGCGGCACGCGGCTTCGGCGTACCCCGGCGCGGCGTTGAGGCCGGTGCCGATCGCGGTGGCGCCGAGGTTGATCTCGTGCAGCAGCGCGACGGCTTCGTTCAGCCGCAGCCGGTCCTCGCCGAGCATCACCGCGTAGGTGCCGAACTCCTGGCCGAGCGTCATCGGGACCGCGTCCTGCAGCTGCGTGCGGCCCATCTTCAGGACGTCGTGGAACTCGACGGCCTTGGCGGCGAACGCCTGCTCCAGCACGACCATCGCGTCGGACAGCTCGCGCACCGCGAGGATCGTCGCGACGTTCACCGCGGTCGGGTACGCGTCGTTGGTCGACTGGCTCAGGTTGACGTGCTCGTTCGGGTGCACGACGTGGTAGTCGCCCTTGGCGTGCCCGAGCAGCTCGAGCGCGCGGTTCGCGATCACCTCGTTGGCGTTCATGTTGGTCGAGGTCCCGGCGCCGCCCTGGATGACGTCGACGACGAACTCGCCGTGCAGCGCGCCCTCGCGGATCTCCCGGCAGGCCGCGCCGATCGCGTCGGCGATCTCGGGTTCGAGCAGGCCCAGCTCGGCGTTCGCGCGGGCCGCGGCCTCCTTCACCGACGCCAAGGCCTCGATCAGGTGCGGGTAGGCGGCGATCGTGGCGCCGGTGATCGGGAAGTTCTCCCGGGCGCGGGCGGTGTGCACGCCCCAGTACGCGCCGGCGGGGACGTCCTTGTCCCCGAGCAGGTCGTGTTCGCGGCGGGTGGTCATCACAAGCTCCCCACGGAGGCGGCCAGTTTTCCGGTGACACGCAGGTTTTCCGGACCGGACGGGACGTCGGCGCCGCACAGCTTCAGCGTCGCGGCGAGCACGGGCAGCCGGGCCCGGTCACCGCCGTCGGCGATCTTGACGGCGATCGCCGTGCCGTCCGGCAGCGCGGCGACCTGGACGGCCTCGAAGCCGTCCTTCGCGATCAGCCCGGGCACCGCGCGCATGACGGCGGTGACGTCGCGACGGCTGCCGCCGACCAGGTTGGGGTGCTGCCGGATCCCGTCGGCGACCAGGTGGTCCGGCGTGCCGGGCGCGGCGGTGGCGATCTTTGACACGGCCGTGGCGAGCCCGCGCAACGTCGTCGCGAACAGCGGCGCGCCGCAGCCGTCCACCGCGACCCGCTCGATGCCGCGTCCGGTCAGGTCCTCGACGGTGGCGGCGATCGCGCGCTGCAGCGGGTGCGCCGGATCGAGGTAGCCGTCGGTCGGCCAGCCGTTCAGGTCACAGGTCGCGAGCATCGCCGCGTGCTTGCCGGAGCAGTTGTGCGCCAGCCGGCTCGGGGCGCGGCCCGCGGCGACCCAGCGGTCGCGCTCGACCGGGTCGTACGGGAAGTCCGCCGGGTTGCCGAGCGCGTCCGGGAAACGGCCGTCGAGCACCGCCGACGCGGCGTCGAGGTGCTCCGGCTCGCCGGAGTGGCTGGCCGCCGCGATGGCGAACCCGGCGGGGGAGAGGCGCAGGCCGAGCCGGGCCATCGCCGTGGCCTGCAGCGGCTTCGCCGTCGACCGCGGGTACATCGGCGCGTCCGGGTCGCCGGCGGTGAACAGGGTCGTGCCGTCCGGGGCGAGCACGACCGCCGAGCCGTGGTGGACCCCCTCGACCAGGCCGTCGCGCACCAGCTCGACGAGCGGTTCGTGGCTCACAGGCCCTCCTCGTCGAACGCGCGCATGTCGATCCGCTTGCGCACGGCGAACCAGCCCACGACCAGCGCGACGGCGATCGCGGGCAGCGCCAGGAGCGTGATCCGGCCGGTCTCGTCGAAGCCCATCAGCACCACGACGGCGGCCAGGAACACCAGCGTCGCGATCTCGGTGTAGGGGGAGAACGGCAGCCGGAACGACGGCCGCTCGACGCCGTCGCGCTTCGCCTTGCGCACGAACAGCAGGTGGCAGAGCACGATGATGGCCCAGGTGGCGAGGATGCCGATCGCGGCGAAGTTCAGCACGATGTCGAAAGCGTCCTTCGGCACGACGTAGTTCAGCCCGACCCCGAGCACGCAGACCGCCGCGGTGAGCAGGATCCCGCCGTAGGGCACGTGGTTGCGGTTCATCACGCCGGTGAACTTCGGCGCCGACCCGGCCGTCGCCATCGAACGCAGGATGCGGCCGGTCGAGTAGAGGCCGGAGTTCAGGCTCGACAGCGCCGCGGTGAGCACGACCAGGTTCATCACGCTGTCGGCCGCGGGCACGCCCAGGTGCGAAAGCACGGTGACGAACGGGCTCTGGTCCTTCGTGTAGGAGCTCCACGGCAGCAGCATCGCCAGCAGCACGACCGACCCGACGTAGAACACCGCGATGCGCCACATGATGGAGTTGATCGCCTTCGGCATGATCTTCTCCGGGTTCTCCGTCTCGCCGGCGGCCACGCCGACCAGCTCGACCGAGGCGTAGGCGAACACGACACCCTGGACGATCAGCACCATCGGCAGCAGCCCGGTCGGGAAGAGCCCGCCGTGGTCGGTGATCAGCTGCGGGCCGGGGACGGCGCCGTCGATCGGCGTCTGCGTCACCAGCAGGAAGATCCCGATCACCATGA
The DNA here is from genome assembly GCF_055582965.1 of Amycolatopsis sp. NPDC104863. Taxonomy (NCBI): domain Bacteria; kingdom Bacillati; phylum Actinomycetota; class Actinomycetes; order Pseudonocardiales; family Pseudonocardiaceae; genus Amycolatopsis; species Amycolatopsis sp. NPDC104863. Next base: position 8,877 of record NZ_JBVJOW010000010.1, on the reverse strand, counting down.
ACAGCACGAGCGCGGCGACCTTGACGATGGCGAACCAGAACTCCATCTCGCCGAACAGCTTCACCGAGACGAGGTTGAGCGTCAGCACGACGGCGAGCGCGATCAGCGCGAGCACCCACTGGGGGATCGGCGAGAAGAACGACCAGAAGTGCGCGTACAGCGCGATGGCCGTGATGTCGGCGATGCCGGTGGTCGACCAGTTGAGGAAGTGCATCCAGCCGGCGACGTACGCGCCCTTCTCGCCCATGAACTCACGCGCGTAGGAGACGAAGGCGCCGCTGGAGGGCCGGTACAGGATCAGCTCGCCGAGCGCGCGGACGACGAAGAACGCGAAGAGCCCGCAGACGCCGTAGACGATCGCGAGCGCCGGCCCGGCCTGGGCGAGCCGGCCGCCCGCGCCGAGGAACAGGCCGGTGCCGATGGCGCCGCCGATGGCGATCATGGTCACGTGCCGGGGCTTGAGCGCCTTGGCGTAGCCGGCGTCCCCGGCGTCGGCGGCCCGGGTGAGGGTCTTCTCGGTCACTGGTCCCCGTTCACGATGCTGGTGAGCGTGTCTTCGACGTGCTGCAGGTGGGCGGTCATGGCGGCGACGGCGGCGCCTTCGTCGCCGCTCTCGATCGCCGTGACGATCTCCCGGTGCTCGACGTTCGACTGCCGCCGCCGGCCGCCGAGCTGGTTGAGGAAGGCGGACTGCCGGGCGAGCGCGTCGCGGATCTCCTCGATCACCTTCCCGAACACGGGGTTGCCCGAGGCCTGGGCGATGGTGATGTGGAAGAGCGAGTCGAGCGCGACCCAGGCGGTGTTGTCGGTCTCGGCGTCCATCCGGTCGACGAGGTGGGCGAGCAGGTCGAGGTGGTCCTGGTCGCGCCGGACGGCGGCATAGCCCGCGACGGGGATTTCGACGTGCCGGCGCACCTCGATGAGGTCGCGGGCCGAGTAGGGCCCGAAGGTCGGGTGCTCGGCGGGCCCGGTGGCGGTGACGAAGGTGCCCTTGCCGGTCTTGGACTCGGTCAGGCCGAGGGCCTGCAGGCCGCGCAGGGCCTCCCGGACGACCGACCGGCTGACCTCGAACTCCCTGCTCAGCGCGGCCTCGGAGGGCAGCTTGGCGCCCACGGCGTACTCGCCGTTTTCGATCAGCCGGCGCAGGTGGGCCAGCACGGCCTCCATGGCGCTGACCCGCCGCGGACCACCTTGTCCGGCTGTCCGGCTGTCAGACAGGTTCATGCGGGGAATGCTCGGTCCCGGGGGACGCGCTGTCAACGCGAGCCCGGGCCGCTGTGGCTCACCTCACCGCCGCGGCCGTGATGCCTCCCCAGGCACGCCTGATGCCCCTCCAGTCACGCGTGATGCCTCCCTGATCACGCGTGATGCCTCCTCGATCACCTCGCCCGCCGGCAACCGGCCCGCCCTGCCCCGGGCGTCGCACGAGAAGAGCGGGGCTGGAGTGCCCCACCCGCCCGTCCGGCGTCCCCGCGTGACCACCCGGCAGCGGCCGGTACCCGCCCGCCGCACCGTGCTCATCACCGCCCGAAAAGGGGGGCGTGTCCCAGCGGCGGAACACTGCCCGCGAGGAGCAGAATCGACCGGGCCAGTACGTGTCGGGACCGGCAACGCCACGGGTTAGGGTGAGGGACCCGGGCGCAGCCGGTCCCATTCACCTAGGGGAGGTTTTCGCTGGTGTCGAACGATTCCTTCGTCCACCTGCACGTCCACACCGAGTACTCGATGCTCGACGGTGCGGCGAAGATCGCCCCCCTCTTCGCGGAGGCGGCGCGCCTCGGCATGCCCGCGGTCGGCATGACCGACCACGGCAACATGTACGGCGGCGACGAGTTCTACCAGCAGTCGAAGAAACACGGCCTCAAGCCGATCATCGGCATCGAGGCCTACATCGCGCCGGAGAGCCGGTTCCACAAGAAGCCGGTCTTCTGGGGGCAGTCGAACCAGCGCGGCTCCGACGAGCTGGGCGAGGGCGGCGACGTCTCGGGCGCCGGCGCGTACACCCACATGACGATGCTCGCGCAGAACGCGACCGGCCTGCGGAACCTCTTCAAGCTGTCGTCCCTGGCCAGCATGCAGGGCTACTACCGCAAGCCCCGGATGGACCGCGAGCTGATCGCGGAGAACCACTCGGGGATCATCGCGACCACCGGCTGCCCGTCCGGCGAGGTGCAGACCCGGCTGCGGCTGGGCCAGAAGGAGGCGGCGATCCAGGCCGCGTCCGACTACAAGGACATCTTCGGCGCCGACAACTTCTTCCTCGAGCTGATGGACCACGGCCTGCCGATCGAGCGGTCGGTCCGCGAGGGCCTCCTGGAGGTCGGCCGGCTGCTCGACCTCAAGCCGATCGCGACAAACGACTCGCACTACGTCACCAAGGACCAGGCGGACACGCACTCCGCGCTGCTCTGCGTCCAGGCCGGCAAGACCCTCAACGACCCGACCCGGTTCAAGTTCGACGGCGACGGTTACTACCTCAAGGCCGCCGCCGAGATGCGCGAGTACTGGGACAAGGAGGTCCCGGGCGCGGCGGACAACACGCTGCTGATCGCCGAGCGCGTCGAGTCCTACGAAGACGTCTACGCGCACAAGGACCGGCTGCCGTTCTTCGAGGTGCCGGAGGGTTACGACCAGGGCGGCTGGCTGCGCGAAGAGGTCGCGAAGGGCCTCGCGTGGCGCTTCCCGGGCGGCCCGCCCGAGGGCTACCCCGAGCGGATCGAGAAGGAGCTCGACGTCATCATCGGGAAGGGCTTCCCGGCCTACTTCCTGATCGTCGCCGACCTCATCAGCTACGCCCGCCGCGTCGGCATCCGCGTCGGCCCCGGCCGTGGTTCCGCCGCCGGTTCGCTCGTCGCGTACGTCCTGGGCATCACGAACCTGGACCCGATCCCGCAGAAGCTGCTGTTCGAGCGGTTCCTGAACCCCGAGCGCGTCTCGATGCCGGATATCGACATCGACTTCGACGACCGCCGGCGCGGCGAGATGATCCGGTACGCGACCGACAAGTACGGCTCGGACAAGGTCGCCCAGGTCATCACCTTCGGCACCATTAAGACCAAGGCCGCGATCAAGGACTCCGCGCGGGTCCACTTCGGCCAGCCCGGGTACGCGATCGCGGACAAGATCTCCAAGGCGCTGCCCCCGCCGATCATGGCGAAGGACATCCCGCTCTCGGGCATCGTCGACAACAAGCACGAGCGCTACGGCGAGGCCGCCGAGGTCCGCGCGCTGGTCGAGACCGACGACGAGTGCAAGACGATCTTCGAGACCGCCCGCGGTCTCGAGGGCCTGATCCGCAACGCGGGTGTGCACGCCTGCGCGGTCATCATGTCGTGCGACCCGCTGACCGACGCGATCCCGCTCTGGCAGCGTGACGACGGCTCGATCATCACCGGCTGGGACTACCCGTCGTGCGAGGCCATCGGCCTGCTGAAGATGGACTTCCTGGGCCTGCGGAACCTGACGGTCATCGGCGACGCGATCGACAACATCAAGGCCAACCGCGGGATCGACATCGACCTCGACACCCTGGGCGTCGAGGACCCGGAGACGTACAAGCTGCTCGCCCGCGGCGACACGCTCGGCGTGTTCCAGCTGGACGGCGGGCCCATGCGTGACCTGCTGCGCCGCATGGAGCCCACGGTGTTCGACGACATCGTCGCGGTCGGCGCGCTCTACCGCCCCGGCCCGATGGGCATGAACGCGCACAACGACTACGCCGACCGGAAGAACAACCGGCAGAAGGTCAAGCCGATCCACCCGGAGCTCGACGAGCCGCTGCGCGAGATCCTGGCCGACACCTACGGCCTGATCGTGTACCAAGAGCAGATCATGCACATCGGCCAGAAGGTGGCCGGCTACACGATGGGTCGCGCGGACGTGCTCCGCCGCGCGATGGGCAAGAAGAAGAAGGAAGTCCTCGACCTCGAGTACGAGGGCTTCGAAGCCGGGATGAAGGCGAGCGACCTGCTCCCGGGCGGGTTCTCCGCCGAGGCCGTCAAGGCGCTCTGGGACACGATCCTCCCGTTCGCCGGCTACGCGTTCAACAAGAGCCACGCGGCCGCGTACGGCCTGGTCTCCTACTGGACCGCGTACCTCAAGGCGAACTTCACGGCCGAGTACATGGCGGCCCTGCTCACGTCGGTCGGCGACAACAAGGACAAGTCGGCGGTCTACCTGTCCGAGTGCCGCCGCCTGGGCATCAAGGTGCTGCCGCCGGACGTCAACGAGTCGGCCCTGCGGTTCGCGGCCGTCGGGGACGACATCCGCTTCGGCATGGGCGCGGTCCGCAACGTCGGCGCGAACGTCGTCGAGTCGATCATCAAGACCCGCGCGGAGAAGGGCAAGTACGCCTCCTTCACCGACTTCCTCGACAAGTCCGAGCTCGTGGCCTGCAACAAGCGGGTCATCGAGTCGCTGATCAAGGCGGGCGGGTTCGACTCGCTCGGCCACACGCGGCTGTCGATGATCCAGGTCCACGAAGACGCGGTGGAAGCCGTCGTCCCGCTCAAGCGCCAGGAGGCGATGGGCCAGTTCGACCTGTTCGGCTTCGGCGGGGACGAGGGGGAGGCGCAGCCGTCGTCGTCGCCGCTCGCGCACCTGAAGTTCGGCGAGGAGGAGTACCCGCGCAAGCAGCTGCTCGCCTACGAACGCGAGATGCTCGGCCTGTACGTCTCGGCGCACCCACTGGACGGCGCCGAGCGGATCCTGCGCAAGCACGCCCCGAAGCCGATCGCCGGCATCCTCGCCGACCCGCCCAAGGAAGGCGAGCTCGTCATCTCCGGGCTGATCACGTCGCTGGAGCGGCGGGTCAACAAGAAGGGCGAGCCCTGGGCGATCTGCACGGTCGAGGACATGGACGCCTCGCTGGAGGTGCTGTTCTTCCCGAAGTCGTACGCGCTGTTCTCCTCCGAGCTGATCGAGGACAACGCGGTGCTGGTCAAGGGCCGGGTCAACTGGCGCGAGGACAAGATGTCCATCTTCGGCGGCGGGCTGGCGACGCTGGACCTGTCCGAGGTCGGCACGGGCAACGGCGACGACGAGCCACCGCTGGTGCTGCTGGCCGCGGCGGAGAAGATCGACCAGTCGGTGGTCAGCGAGCTCCGCTCCACGCTGCTCGCCCACAAGGGTGAAACGATGGTCCACCTGAAGCTGGTGGGGCGGAACCAGACGGTGTTCGCCCTCCACGACTACCCGGTGAAGGTCAGCTCGATGCTGATCGGCGAGCTCAAGGGGATCCGCGGGATCACCGCTTCCACGTAGGTTCTGCGCGAAACGGGCGGGACCGCGGCGGACAACGCGCGCGGATCCCGCCTTTCGTGTTTGCTGAGCTGGATGACTTACGAACCCGACCCCCGTCGCTGGAAAGCGCTCGCCGTCTCGCTGACGGCCGGGTTCATGGGGCTGCTCGACGTCAGCATCGTCAACGTCGCCCTCCCGTCGATGCAGTCGGGCCTGCACGCGAGCAGCGGCGGGATCCGCTGGGTCGTCTCGGGGTACGCACTCGCGTTCGGGCTGGTCCTGGTCACCGGCGGCCGCCTCGGGGACGCGTTCGGCCGCCGGACCATGTTCCTCGGCGCGCTCGCCGCGTTCGTCGTCACGAGCGCACTGGCCGGCGCCGCCCCGAACGAGACGACGCTCGTCATCGCGCGGCTCGCCCAGGGCGTGGCCGCGGGCATGCTCACCCCGCAGAACACCGGCCTGATCCAGGACCTCTTCCGCGGGCCCGAACGCGGCCGCGCGTTCGGGATGTTCGGCGCGGTCGTCGGGATCTCGACGGCCGTCGGCCCGATCCTCGGCGGGGTGATCCTCGCCGTCTTCGGCGCCGAGGACGGCTGGCGCTGGGTGTTCTACGTGAACGTCCCCATCGGCGTGGTCGCGTTCGGGCTGGCCCTGCGGCTGCTGCCACGCGGCGAGAAGCGTCACCTGCGGATCCGGGACGAGATCGACTTCGCCGGGATCGCGCTGCTCGCGGTCGCGGTCCTCGGGGTGCTGCTCCCGGTGGTCGAATCCGACCAGGACGGGCTCGCACGGTTGTGGTGGTTGTTCCCCGTCGCGGTGGTCTTCGGGGTGGCGTTCGTGCGGTGGGAGCACCGAGTGGTCCGGCTCGGCCGGTCCCCGCTGCTCGACACCCGGCTGTTCACCGGCACGCCCGGGTACGCCGTCGGGGCGTCGGTCGGCGCGCTCTACTTCGTCGGGTTCGCCGGGATCTGGCTGGTCTTCGCGATGTTCTTCCAGCAGGGCCTCGGTTACTCGCCGCTGCAGTCCGGGTTGTCGGTGACGCCGTTCGCGCTCGGCTCGGCCGTCTCCGCGGCGGTCGCCGGACGGCTGGTGCCCCGCTTCGGCCGGCTGCTGACCGTCACCGGGCTGAGCATGGTCGCGGTCGGCCTGCTCGTCGTGGCGCTGCTGGCCGAGCTCGTCCCGCCGTCGGCGTCCGGCTGGGCGTTTGCGCTGCCGCTGCTGTTCGCGGGGGTGGGCGGCGGCATGGTGATCTCGCCGAACACGACGTTGACGCTCGAGTGCGTGCCGGTGCGGATGGCCGGGGTCGCGGGCGGCGCGCTGCAGACCGGGCAGCGCATCGGCACGGCGATCGGCACCGCCGTGCTGGCGTCGGTGTTCGGCGCGGTCGTCGGAGCGGCGGCCGGCTACCCGGTGGCGCTCACCGTCGCGCTCGGCTGTGCCGCCCTCCTGACGTGCGGCGCGCTGGCGCTCGCCGTCGCCGAGCTCCGGACGCGGCGCCACCGAGAGCAGGCTTCCGACCAGGAACGCGAAGCGCGGGAGGCGCACACCTCCGCCGCGGACGTCCAACGGGGCTGAGACACTACTTTCGGCAGATTCGCGATGCTCCATCCGAGTGACGAGCACGGAAAGACACTGGTGCTACGCAGAGCAACCGGGTAGATCTTATGGAGCCTTCACTGCGCGGCTTCGGCTACCGACAGTGGCAATCGGTCGGCCACCCGGGGATGGGGTGACCGGCCTGAGCGATCGAGGCGTCCGGAGTTCGAGGGAATGGACACACTCGGTCACCTTCCATCCAGTGAGTTGTCGGCGTCCGCGGGGGACCGTCCGGCACTCGCGGAAGGGCTGCCCATCGGCTGCCGGCAGCGCGCGTGACGGTGGCGGGCGGGCCCGGGTGAGGGGGAACCGGGCCCGCCCGTTCTTCGTGTCGTGCTTCCACCCGGCTCGTGATCATGTTGGGATGACCGCATCTCACCGGCACGAGACCAGGAGCTTCGATGACCGAGCAGCCGTCTTGGCCCGGGAGCCGGATCCGCGTGTGGCACCGGCCGATGCGGTCGCGGGACAGCAGTGAGCAGCACCGCGTCGCGACCCCTCTGGAGCTGCTGTTCGACCTCTGCTTCGTGGTCGCGGTCGGCCAGGCGGGGGCGTCCCTGCACCACGCGCTGGCCGAGGGCCACGCCGCCCATGGCGTCGCGTCGTTCGCCATGGTGTTCTTCGCGATCTGGTGGGGCTGGCTGAACTTCAGCTGGTTCGCTTCGGCGTTCGACACCGACGACGTCCCGTACCGGCTGGCCACGCTCGTGCAGATCGCGGGCGGGCTGACCGTCGCGGCTTCGGTGTCGAGCGCGTTCGAAGGCGACTTCCGGCTGATGGTCGTCGGGTACGTCCTGATGCGGCTGGCGATGGTGTTCCAGTGGTTGCGGGCCGCGCGGTCGGACCCGGGGTGCCGGCCCGCCGCGCTGCGCTACGCCACCGGGATCGCGGTGGTCCAGGTGCTGTGGGTCTCCTACCAGTGGCTGCCGCAGGGGATCCGCGTCGTCGCGTTCGTCGTGTTCGCGGTGCTGGAGATGGCCGTCCCGGTCTGGGCGGAGAACCGGCGGGGCACCACGTGGCACCCGCACCACATCGCCGAGCGATACGGGCTGTTCACGCTGATCGTGCTCGGCGAGGTGATCCTCGGCGCGACGAACGCGATCAAGGAGGGCGCCGCCGAACCCGGGCACGTCGGCGCGTTGGTTTCGCTGGCCGCGGCCGGGTTGGTGCTGGTGTTCTCGATGTGGTGGCTGTACTTCGACCGCCCGGGGCACACGCGGCTCGTCCGCCGTCCGACCATGTTCACGTCGATGAGCTGGGGCTACGGCCACTACTTCATCTTCGCGTCGGCCGCGGCGGTGGGAGCGGGGCTCGAGGTGGCGGTCGGCTACGACACGGGTGCGTTGCACGGGCTCGGCGGGGTGGCCGCGGCGTTGCCGACGACGGTGCCGGTCGCGGTCTTCCTGCTGAGCGTGTGGCTGCTGCACATCGGGCCGACCAACGAGTGCCGCCCGATCGCCATCGGTTTCCCGGTGACGGCGGTGCTCGTCTTCGCCGCGTCGTTCACGCCGGCGCCGATCCACATCGCGGCGGTGCTGACGGCCGCGCTCGTTGTGCTGACGGTCGTCGCCACCCACGGGGAGCCGCAGACTTAGCTGCTGCCCGGCTACTTGCCGGATCGACGCAGGTCAGCGGCCTGGCGCGAATAAAGGGGACCCCCCTGTGCGAGGCCGTTTCGGGGCATGTAAAGTTCTCCAAGTCGCCAGGGAAACCGGGCGGCCGCCGGGGCCACGAACCAAGCTCCCACGAACGTGGTAGAGTGGGTGGTCCTGAACCGAGGTGGTAGCCTCGGAACAAAGCTTGAAACAATCGCCGAGAGTTTCAGCCGCCGATAACGCGGGTGGATCCAGAGTGTGTTGCTTGAGAACTCAACAGTGTGCTAGTGAACTAAGCCAGTAGAGCTTATGTATTGAACCTCGTATGAGGTTCCTTTGAGAGCATTAATTTGCCTCGATTAAACTGTTCATTGTTGGAGAGTTTGATCCTGGCTCAGGACGAACGCTGGCGGCGTGCTTAACACATGCAAGTCGAACGCTGAAC